>CAVVFG010000025.1:0-232709 GCA_963747405.1 uncultured Actinomycetota bacterium | reverse complement strand
TGCATGCGACTCTTGACGCCGGTGTCGGTTCCTGAGTTTCGCCGCGACCTGAACGTGTGCCGGGGCTGGCCAGGGAGCCGATGGCTGGGAGCGCAAGGGTGATGAGGAGGGGCACGACGATGAGGGCGTGCTGGATGGTCCACACGGAGCCGAGTAGGCCGATCAGGGGTGGGCCACCGAGGAACGCGAGCTGGCCGATGCCGGAGACCGTGCTGACCCGCTGGGCGGCGTACCGGGAGTCGTCGGCGGCGGCGCTCAGGGCCACGGGATATCCCATGCACGCGCCGAGTCCCCAGAGCAGCACGCCGGCGAAGGCTAGGGCCGGCCACGGGCTGAGGACGAACAGCAGCAGCCCGACCAGGGCGACCGCGGCCAGCGCGCGGATGGCGGCCACCCGCCCGTAGCGGGCGAGCAGCCGTGGGCCGGTCCATCGCCCGATGGTCATGGCGGCCAGGAACGCCGCGTACCCCAGCGATGCCAGGGCGGCCGAGGTCCGGTGGTCCTCGACGAGGGTGACGGCGATCCAGTCGTTGCCGGTGCCCTCGGCGAACGCGAAGGCCAGGACCACGATGCCGATGGTGACGGTCCTGCGGTCCAGCCGGCGGCCGGAGCTGTCGCGGGCGGGCGCGGCGGGTTCGGCGGCGGGATGCTCGTCGTCGGCGAGGAAGGACCGGGACGCGAGCGCGACGGTGACCACGACGACGACGGCGATGGCCAGGAGGTGGACCGTCACGGACGCACCGACGGCGATCAGCCCGGCGCCCAGGAGGGCACCGCCCACCGTGGCGACGCTGAAGCCGGCGTGGAAGCGCGACATGATCGCTCTCCGGGCGTGTCTTTCCACCAAGGCCCCCTGCACGTTCATGGCCACGTTCCACGCGGCCAGGCCGAACCCCATGAGGAACAGCCCGGCGACGACCGGCGCGGTCCCGAACCGGTAGCCCACCGCGATGAGGGTCAGGGCGCCGCCGGTGACCACGGCCATCGCCGAGACCACCAGGCCGGTGCCGAACCGGGGGATCAGCACCGCGACGGCAGGCAGTGCCAACAGGGACCCGACGGCCAGCGCCAGCAGCACGAACCCCAGGTCGGAGGCGCTCAGCTGCAGCTCGCTGCGGATCTGCGGCAGGCGGCTCACCCAGCTGGCGAACACGACACCGGTTCCTAGGAACGCCACGGTGGTGGACCGTCGCGCCGCGGTCACGCGCGCCGACGTCGTGCCCGTCGGCAGCGTCGCCGGAGCCTCGTTCGCGCTCATGGGTAAGTCCTTTCTGTAGCAGTGCCGCAGGTGTTGGTGTGTTCGGTCAGGCCCCAGATCGACGCGAAGGGGCGCCTGTTCCGCCGCCGCCCTCCCTCCGGCGCGGGGGCGAGGCCGCACGTGCCGGAGCAGACCCTCAAACGGGCATGCGGGTCCCCCGGGGTGCGGAGTGGTGCCTGCACTGCTCCCGGTCAGGCGGCCGTGCGCGACGCGGTCAGGGCAGACACGGTGTCCAGCTGCTCCGGTGTGAGCTCCACGTCGGCGGCAGAGGCGTTTGCGACGATCTCCTGAGCGGTCTCGGCCCCCACGATCACCGAGGCAACCACCGGGCGGGACAGCAACCAGGCCAGTGATACCTGCTGCATCCCCAGGCCCCACTGCCGGGCCAGGCGGTCCAGCTCGCGCGCCACGGCGATCTCGTCCTCGGAGAATCCCTGCCCGCCGTACCGCTTGTTGCCAGCGACTTCTCGGTCCAGGACAGACAGGTCCGCGAGCAGACCGCCGTGCAGGGGGGCGTACGCCACAATCGACAGCCCGAAACGGGTGCACGCGGGCGCGAGCTCCCGCTCCGCAGTGCGGTCCAGCACGCTGTACATCACCTGCGCGGCAACCGGAGCGGAGACCAGTCGGCGGTCGTCAGCGATCCACACCGCCTCGGTCATCTGCCACGCCGGATGGTTCGACAGCGCCGCGTAGCGGATCTTGCCCTGCCGGATCAGGTCGTCGTACACCGCGAGGGTCTGCTCCAAGGGGGTGTCCGGGTCCGGGAAGTGGCCGTAGTAGACGTCGACCCAGTCGGTGCGCAGGCGGCGCAGGCTCTGCTCGACCTGCTCGATGATGTACCGCCGCGACAGGCCGGCGTCGGGATCGAAGCGCCGCTCGCCCGACTTCGTCGCCAGCACCACCTCGTCACGGCGGCCCTGAAGGACGCGGCCGAGGATCTCCTCGGCGGAATCGCGCTGCGACGCCGGCGGGAAACCCGGCCGGTCGAAGGTCGGGGTCGATCCGTACACGTTCGCGGTGTCGACAAAATTGGCCTCTCCCACACACCTGTGGGTGCTCGAGCAGGGCTGAGTGGCGCACGCCGTTCTCTGAGTAGGTTTCTGAGCTGTCGAAGGCACAGGAACTGTGGTCAGGAGAACGGCGTGCGTGATGTCAGCCTATGGCGCGAGATGTTGAGCGTCGAGAAGACCGTGATCGAGCGGGTCGAGTTCGACGAGGACGAGGAGGTGCTGGTCGCCCGGGTGCGGCCCACGAAGCGCGAGCGGGGCCGGTGTGGGGTGTGCCGGCGACCCAGCCCGGGCTACGACGGGGGCGCTGGTCGGCGGCGGTGGCGGACGCTGGATCTGGGCACGGTGCGCGCGGTCGTTGAGGCTGACGCGCCGCGGGTGCTCTGCCGCGAGCACGGTGTGGTTGTGGCGTCGGTGCCGTGGGCGCGTCACGACGCCGGGCACACCTACGCGTTCGATGACACGGTGGCGTGGTTGGCCACGCAGTCTTCGAAGTCCACGGTGACGGCGCTGATGCGGGTCGCGTGGCGCACCGTGGGGTCGATCATCGCCCGGGTCTGGGCTGACGTCGACGCCCGCCACGACCGCCTGGCCGGGCTGACGCGGATCGGGATCGACGAGATCAGCTACAAGCGCGGGTTCAAGTTCTTGATGGTCGTGGTCGACCACGACCGGCGCGCCCTGGTGTGGGCTGCGCCGGGACGCACCAGCGCCACCGTGGGAGAGTTCTTCGACCTGCTCGGCCCCGACCGGTGCGCCCAGATCACCCATGTTTCCGCTGATGGGGCCGACTTCATCGACACCATCGTGGCCGACCGGTGTCCGGGCGCAGTGCGGGTAGCTGACCCGTTTCACATTGTGCGTTGGGCCACCGACGCCTTGGACGAGGTGCGTCGCGCGGCGTGGAACGAGGCCCGAGCCCAAGCCCGCACCGAGCCGAAACGCCCCAGTGGGCGCCCCCGAAACGACGCGCCACCACGGCCGGGACACGAGCGCGCCAAGGCGCTCAAAGGGGCCCGGTACGCGTTGTGGAAGAACCCGCAGAACCTCACCGACAACCAGCAGGTCAAGCTCGCCTGGATCGCGACCACCGACCCCACGCTGCACCGGGCCTACCTGCTCAAGGAGGGCCTGCGGGTGGTGTTCACGTTGCCCTACGACGCCGCCGTCGAAGCGCTCGACCGGTGGATCAGCTGGGCCCGCCGCTGCCGCATCCCGGCGTTCGTGCACCTGCAGAAGAGCATCGTCAAACACCGATCCCGGATCCTCGCCGCGATCGAGCACAACCTGTCCAACGCGCTCATCGAGTCCACCAACACCAAGATCCGACTGATCACCAGGATCGCATTCGGGTTCAAGTCCCCCCAGGCCCTGATCGCCCTCGCCCTACTCTCCCTGGCGGCCACCGACCCGAGCTGCCCGGGCGGACATGAACCCACAGGTGTGTCAGGAGAGCCCAAAATTGACGCCGACGTCCAGCGCCGCGCCCACGACGGCGTCGGCGTCCTGGGAGCTCGGAGCGACGCCGAAGGTGGCGCTGCCCAAGCAGATCCTCGACACGCGGATCCCGGTCGGGCCGAGGACGGAGTACTTCATCTGGGGTTCCCTTTGCAGGCTTTGGACGAGGGCGGATCGGCGGTACCGTCTCCGCTGCCAAATATAACCGACCGGTTAGTATTGGTCAAAGCCTGACAGGATGGTGAGCATGCCCGAGCCCGCGACGAGCGCGACCGCGCCCACAAAGCGCCCGCGAGGCCCCTACAAGACCGGGATCCGTCGTCGCGAGCAGCTCATCGCCGTGGCAGTGGACGTCTTCGCTGAGCATGGCTACACCGGGGGTTCGATCCGCGCCATCGCCGACAAGGCCGGCGTCTCTCACGCGACCCTGATCCAGCACTTCGGGAGCAAGGAAGGTCTGCTCACAGCGGTGCTGCAGGAGTGGGACCGGCGGACCGTCGCCGATGGCCTCGCCGACGTCAGCGGGTTGGACTACTTCCGACGCCTGCCCGAGGTCATGGCCGCTCACCAAAACAACCGGGGTCTGCTCGAGCTGTTCACCACGATCGCAGCCGAGGCGTCCAGCCCGACGCACCCCGCGCACGCGTTCATCGTGCAGCGCTATGCCGCAAACCTCGCCACTCTCGCCGGTCACCTTCGCGAGGCCGTGAACAAGGGCGACATCGCCCCCATGACCGACGCCAGGATCCAGATCGAAGTGCAGCTGGTGACCGCCACGCTGGACGGGATCGGGTTGCAGTGGCTGCTTGACCCGTCGACCGACGTCGCGGCCACCGTATCGACCTACGTCCAACGCGCCGTCGGGGCGTGGATTCAAGAGCCATCGCGCCAAAGCTGAGGCATTGAATGCTCCGAGCGAAAGCACGGCGATCCGACTTCCGTCCGTTGACAACAGGTATGCGAGCCGGGGTCACCCACACGCGAGGACGAGTCGCACTCTCATGCCGCAGATGGTGCGAGATGAGGCGACTGCCACACGGGGTTGGAGCGCCGGCTGCCTAGGGTGCGCCGTCGGTCAACGTCCGAACCGCTTCTGGGCTGCCTGCTTGGTGACACCTAGGGCCATTCCAATGATCAGCCAGGAGTCGCCGGCCTCGCGGGCGGCACGCACTGCGTCGTGAAGCTCACGATCGGCGCGAGCGACACCGTCTTGGGCCGCGATGATCCGCCGGAAGTGCACCGCGTCGCGGGCCTTGACCGTCGCCGGGTCGAGTTCGTCGAGCATCTTCTCGACTTCGTTGATGTTCGTGGTTGCCATGTCAGCTCACCTAACTTGAGGAACTCGTAGAACGTCGGTCGGAGCCGGTCGGCGTGGATGATCCGGTCGGCGGCGTCGGCGGGCATGGCCACCAGTTCCAACCAGTTGCCTGACCGGTCGGGACCAATGACGATGAGCCGGTCCTCGCCGTACTGCTCGACTTCCACTAGTCGCACGGCGTTGGCGTAGGCGTGCAGGATGTCGGCTTCGGCGATGCCGTGCTTGAACGCTGAGTCCGTCACCCGCACGCGTCAACCCTAGGCTGACGACGGGGAGTAGTCAACCCAAGGTTGACGGTCCCATTCGATCCGCTTCTGCCGCTTCTGGGGCGTTCCGTGTAGCGAGTCAGGCCACCTTGTCGGCGTACCGCTGGCGGGCGGCTTCGCCACTGGTGCCGACGAATGCCCCGATGGCTGACCAGGACATGCCTGCGGTGCGGGCTGCTCGGATGGCGTCGATGACGTGCTGTTCAGCTGCGGAGCGTTCCTGGACAGCGCCGCGCAGCAGGGCCACGGCTTGGGCGTCCTGTTCGTCACCGGGTGCGGGCTCGTAGTCCTCAAAGCGAGCGGCGAGCTCGTCAGCGTGCTTGAGGATCTCTTCGACAGTTCTAGGCATGTGGCATCACTGGAGGAATCTCTTCCGGGCGCGCATTGCGTGGATGATCACCACGGCGGTGTCGCCCTCGACGTAACCGACTTCAAGGATGATGGCGGCCGCGTTCGGGCCGAGCATCATCGTGAACCCGTCACCGAGATCCCACACTCGGATGGGGTTGCGGTAGGCGTGGAGGATGTCCTCCGTGCCCAGACCGTGCTTGAGGGCCGACGGTGCAATGATCGGCTCCTCGCGCACCAATCCAAGATAACTTGCGAGCCGCTCCACAGGCAAGGGCCCGGGACATGGCTGCCCACACGCATCCTCTTGTGCCGCAGGGTGCGAAGTGGCGTTGTCGGATCTTGGACTTTCCTCGCGGGGGGCGGAAGGCGATCGACACAGGTGACAATGACGGACCCGTGCAGTTGAGTCCTTCCTTGGGAGCCGCTGGAGTTTCCGACCCATCGCGTCTTGGTGTACCGCGACTACAACCTGTTCAGCGTCACGGCCAACCCTCCCTGGTTCGCCCCGGTCCCTGACGACGAGGAGCGCATGTCCGCCGGTTTCGGCTCCCCGCTGCGCTTCGATGGGCTCATCTCCCGCTCCAAGCACAACCTGAGGATCCACACCGGTCCGCACGACATGGGTGACACCGCCGTTGACCTGTGGTGGGCCGACTCGCAGCCGGAGGGCGTCTACGACCAAGAAGGCTTCGTCAGTGCCTGTGATGTCGGGATCCCCGATGGACGCCTGGCGCTGATCGGGTACTACCACGATCTGGTGGAAGAGCACGAGTGGCCAGGCGCCGACCGGTGCCGGGTCGTCGTCGCAGCGCGGGGCCGTGATGAGTACGTGTACCCCGGGCCCGAAACGCAGGATAGGGCTATTCATCTGACCGGACTTCCGTGCGTGGGATCTCGCGCCAAGGGCGTTCGGCGAGTGGCCGGTCCAGGCTGGGTGGGTGGCCTCGCCGGGTCGGTGGCCGTGGCGTGATGCGCTTGGGCTTCGGCTTGGCGACCAGGTCGCGGTAGCGCACCGGCTCGTGTGCGACGGCGAGCTGCAGCACGCGGTAGAAGAGCATGCCGCGGGCGCGAGAGCGGCGTCGGTTGAACCGGAAGACGAACTCGTTCAGGTAGCTCTGCAGGTGCGCGGGGTCGACCGAGGACTGATGCGTGCCGAGCAGCCACCGCTTGACCAGCGCCGCGACCCGATGCACGCCCGGAAGCAGCTTGCCCGGGTCCTCGCCGATCGCCTTGGCTGCGCGCTGACTGCGTCGCTCATGGGTGTAACCGAGTGCCTCGATGCCCAGGTAGCCGTTCCAGCCGTCGGTGATCACATGAGCACCCGGCTCGATGCTGTCGGTGATGAACGCGTGCAGGCTCCTCGCGGACGCATCCGTGAGGGTCTGCATCCGGCAGCGGCCGAAACCACTCGGCTCGAGCACCTCAATCGCGATGCACACCAACACCTTCTTTCCCCTGGCGCGTCCACCTCGCAGGCCGGGCTCCTCCCCACCGATGTAGGTCTCGTCGACCTCCACGGTCCCGCTCAGCCGCTCACGGCCGGGCCGCACGAGCACGGCTCGCAGCCGGTGCAGCATCGCCCACGCTGTGACGTAGGAGCCGATCTCCAGCGTGCGCTGCAGACCCAACGCCGAGACCCCGTCCTTGCCCGACGTGAATGCCCAGCACACCTCGAACCACACCGTCAGCGGAGTACGGCGCCGGTCGAACAACGTGCCGGCGGTCACCGACGTGCGCGCTGCGCAACCTGAGCACTTGTACCGACCGTCCGCGACCCACCAGCCGCCGGCGTGGCCACACTCCGGACAGACAAACCCGTCCGGCCAACGCAGCCAGTCCAGATAGTCCAGACACTCCGCGTCGGTGGGGAACCATGACCGCAACTCACCCACCGACCCGGGATAGTCCACGCCAGCTCGCGGTCGCCTCTGCTCCACAGGATCGAGTTTAGTCCGGTCAAATGAATAGCCCTAACGCAGGAAATCACCATCATCGTTTGGCCGACCACCAGGGCCCAGCCCTGGTGGACCAACGGCAACCTCGACCAATGCGCTCGGGTCTCTCTGGAGCACTGCTACGAGGTCCCGATCCGCCCAATCCGACGCCGCGACAACTGGGACACGACGAACGACACCCCGTACGCGCACGACGAGTTCCGCGAGCACCGACGGGGCCAGCGCTTCCTCACCGGCCCGAACGAAGTCGACGACATCGGCGGTGGCCATATGGGCATGCCGATGGACGGCTAAGAACCGCCTTGGCGCACGCGCACCAGCGTCCGCAAGTGCCGCGCAGTGCGTCGCTGGACGCGAGGTGTCGTCTGGTGCAAGCCCGCGGTGGCTTGCTGAGCAGCCGCGCCGGACAGGGTTCATGGATCTGGTCACGGGGGCTGTCGTAGCCGTGGGGTCCAAGAAGGGAGCTCGTCGGGCCTGCAGGCCCGGATCTGGAGTAGGCGGGGCATCGACAGGAGAGCATGCGCTACGCCCACAAGAATGAAGAGGTAGCCGGCGGTCTCGGCACCGGCCACTAGCAGCGCGGCACCGGCCACAACCGTGAAGGCGGCGATGGCGTTGGCGAGTGCCGTGGCGGTGAACAACAGGAGCCCCGCAGGCCCGTGCTCACGAAGCATCTTCAGTCGGCTCGGGTTGTCGGAGTGCTTGCGCTGCTCTAACGGGTTGAGCCAAGTCAGCAGAAGCTTCTCGTGAGGCAGCAACCACAGGTGCCGGGTGGGCGGGTCGTTCACCTACCTAGTATCGATCAGGCCATGACACACGCACTGGCCGATGGGCCTCTTCGAGCGAACACGCTGCACCGGAATGGAAACGTCCGCTTCTGCCGCGATCCGGGAGGCGCCGGCCGGCGGCGTAGTCACGCACGTTGATGCTGGCGCTCCTGCCGAGAACCGGTTGTGCGCCGGACCGGGCCGTCGGGCAGGATTCAGCGCTGTGACACGACCCCGGCCCGACGCTGTTGACGATGGCCGTTCGCGGCGGCGACGGCTGCGAGCCTGGGTGGTCGGACACCCGGCCGACGTGATGGATCTGTTCGTCTATGTGGTCGTTCTCAACGTCGCCATTCAGTACCTCCCCGCGGTGATCAGTGAGACTTTCACCCTGTCGCTGCTGACGGCCGCCCTGCTCAAGGTCACCTTGGAGATCGTTCTCGTCCTCAAGGGAGCCGTTCTGGGTCGGCTTCGAAGCGCCACCACTCAGCTGGCCAAGACGACCTCCGCGCTGATGCTCTGGGTGGTGGCGGCCGGGAGCAAACTCGTCGTTCTCTGGCTGATCGACATCGTGTTCGGTGGTTCCGTGAGCTTGGGTGGGTTCGTACCCGTGACGGTGCTCGTCCTCGCTCTGCTGGTGTCGCGGGCGGCGGTCAGGCGTCTGCTCTACGGCACGACCGCCGCAGACTGAACCGGCTCTCCGCACGACCAACGCCCACAGGGATCCTCCAGCGCCGCAGCGCCGGGAGGATCCGCACGCTCTTGCCGCCGTCCGGGCTCTTGCGGAGTGGCGTTAGTCGATGCGGAGGCGTTCGACGGGTTGCGTGGTGAGTTCGGCGATGAGGTCGAAGTCCTTGTCCAGGTGTAGGACGGTGCGCTGGTTCAACTCGGCTGCGGCGGCGATCAGCAGGTCGGGGACGGACGGCGCGCGATGCTGGCCACGCTGTGCCAGCAGGCGTTGCACCTCGACCGCTCGGTCCTCGGCAGCGGGGGTCAAGTACTCCACCGGCATGACCGCCAAGGGCGGTGACTGCATGGCTTGGGATAGCTCGACGAACGAGCGTGCGGAGAAACCGGCCTCGAGCAGGGTGACGGTGCTGATGGCGACCAGGCCGCGCTCGATCCGGTTCGCCCACTGGTCAGCGTCGGGGCTTGAACCGAGCCGAACCAGGGCGGACTTGTCGATCAGCCAGGAGGTGCTCACGACCAGGCGTCGGACATGATCGTGTCGTCGGCAAGGTCGGGCAGTAGTTCGGCCACCGCCCGAAGGTCACCCGCGGTCACCGATCCCGCCGTGCGGCGGGCCTCACGGTGAAGGTGCCGGCGCAGGTACTCGGTTCGCGAGATACCGAGTCGGGCGGCCTGCTCATCGAGCAGGTTGAGGTCTTCGGCGGGGAAGTTGCGGATCAGGACGTCAGGCATGGTGCACCTCCTAGATATCGCAGGATATCACGAAGTCCTTCTCGCACTCATTTGCCGCGGATGGGGCGAGGGCTGCTGCCGATGAGCGTTTGCCCTCGGCGTCGTGATTCTTCGGGCGCGGAGGCCGGCGCGTTGCTAGGAGCGTGGGTCGGTATCGGTCGAGTCGGTCGGCGGTGAGTTGACTCTCTGGGACGTGCGGGTTGTGGCTTTGCTGGGGTTGGGGGAGCTATCCGGGGTGGTGGGAGGGGTATCGAGGTGCGGCGCCCGGTGCAGCCCGGTCCCGGGGGCCGGCTCAGCCGGTGGCCAGGGTCCCCAGGCCACCTGTTCCGAGGTGGCCGTGGAGTTTGCGCAGGTTGTGGCAGGCAGCCAGGAGCAGCCATTCACCTCTCGCGCCGTGCAGTCCTCGCAGGAGCAGCTGCTTGGCGTTCTGCAGGGTAGCCATCTGCCCGAAGACGGGTTCGACGATGACCTTGCGTCTGGCGTACGCCGCCTGGCCCTTGTTCGTCTTGAGCTTCCTGGCCATCCGCTGCCTGGGGGTCGCGTCGGTCGGGATCCGGCCACGGGGCGATGCCGGCAGCGGGTCGTCGTGCTTGGTTCGGCCGGTGGCGATGAAGAACTCGGTGCCTGTGGCGGCGCTCATATCAGCGGCTTAGAGAAACGGCAATAGGTGCGGGTGTGGCTGCTGTAGCGAATGTATATAAAGGTACAGGCACGGACCCCAGTAGCAGACGTGGTGTCAAGTCAACGTCTCCAGAACGTTCTGATCGTGCTCTGCCATCTTCTTATCCTGGTTCCCCGAGTACATCGCTGCCCACTAGGAACGCACCGTGGACCAAACCCGCGAATTGTACCTGCCCCGAGCCTCGCTGAGGTTCGTGTTGTACCACGATCGCAAGGGTGTCGCAGCGATGCTGTGGCCGAGCTACAATAGACGATACTGGCCTCGCTGACCACGTAAACCGCTCTCAGCGACACCACCCACCGCATGAAATCTGAGAGCGGTCGCGATGTGGGAGAAGGCTGCGTACCGTTCGCGCCGTACCTAATTTTTCGGGCCCCCACTGCTTATGCTCAGCTACCGCAGCCACTACGGCGAATCGCTATACTGTTGTTTTGGACTTTCCTCTGGTACCGAGCCACCTCCGCTTCGACGGGGCCGCAGTCAAACTGGTCTGGCTGGGGGTAGGTATCATAGAAGACATATCTCTCGTTATGGGCCCCGCACGACCCCATATCATGGCTTTGACCTGGAAGGGCTTGGGCCGGATCGTCGAAGGCACGGTTATCTACTGCTGGAGAGTTACCTTCGGTGATTTTCGTATCTCCCGGAGTCGATCAGCGGGTAATCTCGGCTACGATCAACGCTCGCTGGGTCGACTCGACATGCTTTCGGGATCCCGCTGGTCTTCGTTACCGCCTCCGGCCAACGCCCACGACTCACCGCTGCTGGCACCCACCCTGGCTGGCGTCCCCGACGCGGGTGGGCTCTCACCGCACGAGACGGGCGTGCACCTGGACGCCGGCTATGACTGGACCAAGACCCGAGACCTTCTCGAGCTCTTGGGCTACCAACAGCTCATCGCCGTAAGGGCATACCCTCACCCATCCAGGTCGGCAAACGATGGGTGGTAGAGCGCACCCACTCCTGGATGAACGGGTTCGGCAAGTTGCGCCGAAGCACCGACAAACGACGCATCATCGTCGAGTTCTTCCTCTTACTGGCCGCCGTGATCACCGTCACCCGACGCCTCATCAGCATCGCCTGTACCACGCTACGATGGGACACACGACCTACTATCCGACGTCTGAACCTGAACCTATTCGCTCGATCGCTCTTAGGTGAGGTTGTGCGCCGAGCAGTAACCAGCGTCGGCGAGCACCTCCTTGGGTGCTCGGCCGGTGTTGGTGGTGGCCTGCTCGGTCATCGGGATCAGGTTGCCCAGGTCGGCGGCGCAGTCAGTGACGTCGGCGGCGACGATCACCTGGTGCTGTTCATCGACGACGGCTTGGGCGTTGAAGCACTGGTGGAACGACCCGTCGGAGGTCTTCATGATCTTCGACTGCGGGTCGGTGAAGTTACGCTGCGCCTTCGGTCTTGGCACCGCCCTCCGCCCGGCCGCGGCGACCCGCTCGGCGACAGTGTCGTCGTCCTCGCCCCGCTCGCGGGCCTTGGCCTCGGCGTCGGCTTCGGCGCGTTCACGGGCCTCGTCCTCAAGGGCCGCCTTGGCCTCACGGATCGCCGCGAGCCGGCTCTCGCGGCGGCGCAGCTCCTCGGGCAGCTCGTCGCCGCGACGGTTCTTGCCGTACCGGGCGTCCTCAGCCCTGTCGATCGCCTCAGCCTGCGCGAGCAGGTCGGAAACCTCCTGGGCCAGGATCTTCTCCTTCTCACTCATCCGCGCATAGCTCATCGCCTTACGGCGTGAGGCGTTCGCGCGCAGCTTCGTGCCATCCAACGCGACCCGGCCCAGCGTGACCATCCCCGCCGCCTGACACAACGCCAACGCCTGCACGAACAGGTGTCCCAACGCGGACAGGTGACGTTTGCGGAACCGGGCGATCGAGCGGTAGTCCGGTGCCGCACCGCCCGCGAGCCAACGGAACGCGACCACGTCGACACAAGCGGCCTCCAGCTTGCGCGAGGAGCGCACCCCGGTGGTGTAGCCGTACAGCAGGATCCGCACCATCAACCGCGGATCGAACGGTGGCGCACCACGACCCTCGGTGTAAGCCAACTGGATCCGGGATAGGTCCAGATGCTCATCGACCAGGTCGGCGATGAACCGGGCCAGGTGATCAGCTGGCAACCACTCATCCAACGACGGCGGCAACAACAGGCCCTGGTCCGGGTCGAAGGCCCGGAACGTCTTATCCACTGCGCCCTTGGCCACCGCCCGCCGCGTCCCCGCCTCCTGGAGACCTACCTCGAACAAGCCCTCAGGGTTCTCATCGCCTCGCACACCAGATTCTCACCCGAGCCAGCGCCGCGACCGGGTACCCCAGCTGGCGTGTTACTGACCCACGCTCCTAGGTTCACCCGGTGCGCACCTTGTTGGCCCTGGCCGCTACCACCGTGTCAGTCCTGGCCGTGGGGGCATGCTCGAGCCCGCCCACCCAGGAGGAGCAGCGGGCAGCTGGCATGGCCCTGGCGGCGGAGCGGATGACCGGGCAGTCGCTGGGTCGGTGCTTGGCCGCGGCCGGGTACGAGGTCGATGCCGAAACCGTTGCCGGGGACGTGGAGCGCGGCACGGACGCGGAGCTGACCAGCGGGCCGCAGAAGGCGTACATCGTGACCGTGGGCGGGCCCGAGGACGTGAAGCTGACCGTGCTGTATGACAGGGCGTGGGTCTCACCCAACACCGATAAGGACAAGGTGCTGCTCGAGCAGCTCCACTGCGACCTGCCGTAGCGGCCGGAGGGTCGTTGGCCCGTCCTTGGAACCGCCCGCACGGGCCGCCGCGCAGAGTGACGCGCGCGGCAACTCCGGACGGGCGGCTCCGAGTCGTCGCTCCTCCGCCGCGCAGTCGCAGGACATGTAGCGGTTGCCTGTTTGCTGGCTAGCTCGTTTCGCGTGCCACGCGGTTGAAGAGCCACTGGTCGCTTGGGCAGGGCGTGGTGTCGTAGGGACAGTGTTCGTCGAGGGGGTCGCCGCCCCTCGAGCGCCATTGCTCCAGCACTACCTCGATGCACATGGCGCAGGTGTCACCGACGAAGTTGAGATTCGCCTGGGCTGATGTCGTAGCCGCACATTGCAACATCCCACGGCTCTGTGCGGCAGCACACGAAGTGGGTCACCTCCGAGGGGTCCGCAATAAGCGCGTGGCGTGGGGCGGTGGCAAGGTCCGAAAGCGGCGCAGCCTCGTCGTGTTGGCGAGGCTTCTCCTCGACAGGCATCACGGCTCCCTCCAACGTTGCATAGGACATCCTCCTACAAGGGGCACGGCAGGCGTAGCTACGTCGGAATGTCAGGAGAGGGTGAGAGGGCAATCCTCCCTACGGAGGTGGGCAGACCTGGCTTGCACCCATTCACAGGTCGACACCTTCGTGTTCAAACGTCCGCAAATGCCGCGGATCGCGCGCTGTACGTTCCTGCCCGGGGGTACGCGCATGTCTCGGATTGGCCGAACAACCGACCGTCAGGACGACGCGCCGAGTCGGTGGCGCACCACCCTGCGGCGCAGGGTGGGCGATGCCTCGACCTCGTAGCCGGCGTCGAGGAAGACCTGGAGCAGCCCGACCGACGCCTCGTCCCAGATCACGGTCTTCCCCGGCGGCGGCTCGGTGGGATAGCCCTCCAGGACACGAGCGCCGACCTGTCTGCCGTACTCGACGGTGGCGGCGGCAAGCTCGTACATCAGTCCCTGTCGACGAAGGCCCTTGCGCACGACGAAGCACGTGACCGACCAGACGCCCTCGAGGTCGGGGTCCATCCGCATCCAGGACTTCTGCCGGGCCCAGATCCTCGGGTAGTTCTCCCGCGGCTCGATGGCGACCCAGCCGGCCGGCTCGCCGTCGAGGTACCCGATCAGGCCGGAGGTGGGGCCGCTGGTGCCGCAGCCGGCCTGCTCCAGGAGCGCGGCGTCGCGCTCCTCCTGGGTCGTGTCGCGCCAGATCCAGCCCGGGACCTTGAGCGCCTGGCAGCGGCACTTTCGGGTGCCGCCCGCGTCGAACACGGCCTCGACGTCCTGGCTCGTCGCGTCGTTGGCCGGTCGCCATCTGAACTCGGGCACACCGCGAGGGTAGTGGGCCCGGCGCCAGTTGCGACGCCGTGATGGTCGATCCGTGACGTCGTGGATGCGTCACATCCTGGTAAGACTCGCCTTCGAAACATCCGGATCTCATGAGTTCTAGCCGGGTGCCTGGTGTTGCTGGGAGGCTCGGTTCCGGTAGCGGCTGGCGGGTCAGCACTTTCCGAATCTGATCCGTGAGGTCTTGCGGCAGACCGTGCGCCCGCCAGTCGTGAGGAGGGCAGTGACCGCTGCTGGGATGTCGTGCCGGGTCGGTGACGACCGGAGCACTTTGGCCATGAGATCGCTGGGAGTCCTGCCGCACGTGGCGCGATTCCTTGACCGTTGCCGGCGTCGGGCGGACGCTGCGGAATGGCTACTTCACAGATTCTGGTTCCCGTCGTCCTGCCTCCGGTCTCGGACCGTCTCCGCCACGCAGTGGCTGCCTACCTCGCCCGCTTCAAGGGCCAGTCCCGCGTCCACACCGAGTCCGACCTGCGCGCCTTCGTCACCTGGTGCGAAGAGCGCGGCCTGGACCCGTTGGCTGCTCAGCGGGCCCACGTCGAGCTGTACGTGCGGTGGATGCAGGAAGTGCGCCGGCGCAAGCCGTCCACGATCAGCCGCCGGGTCGCGGTCGTGGCCGGGTTCTACCGCACCTGCGTGATCGACGAGGTCCTGGCGCACTCCCCGGCGGAGTACATGCGCCGGCCCAACGTGCCGCCCGAGTCACCCACCCTGGGCCTGACCCACCTGCAGTTCGAGGCCATGCTCGCCACCGCCCGGACCTCACCGAACATCAACGACTTCGCGCTGGTGGCAATGCTGGGCCTGCTCGGGCCGCGGATCTTCGAGGCCTGTGGTGCGAACATCGAAGACCTGGGCGAGGAGCACGGCCACCGCGTGCTCAAGGTCCGCGGCAAGGGCGGCAAGGTCGTGCTCACCCCGTTACCACCGGCGGTGTCGCGGGCCATCGAGCGCGCCGTCGCCGACCGCGAGGGCGGGCCGATCCTGCGCACCCGAAGCGGCACCCGGATGGACCGGCACTGCGCCACCCGCCGACTGCACCGCCTCGCCCAGGTCGCCGGCGTGCACGCCGCACGGATGCACCCACACATGCTGCCGCACACCTTCGTGACCACCATGCTCGACGCCGGCGTCGACCTGCGCGACGTACAAATCGCGGCCCGTCACGCCGACCCGCGCACCACCATGCGCTACCACCGGGCCCGCAAGAACCTGGACCGCCACCCCAACTACATCCTGGCCGCCTACATGGCCTCGGGAACATGAGTCATGGTGCTGGGTGGCTCTCCTGACCGCGAATGCGGCAGCCCGCACCGATGTTGCGCCGCACCGCTGCGGGCTGCAACGAGGTATCTGATCATACATCCGGCTTTCGTTATACGATTTACGAGTGGTGAGTGAAGAGCAGATCCAGCAGTGGGCCGATGAAGCCGAACAGGGCTACGACGTCGAAGAGCTCAAGCGACGGGGCCGTGGACGTCCCGGTCGTGGGGCTCAGCCGATGCAGGTCGTGGCGGTCCGCCTGACCGCTGAAGAGCTCGATGCCCTCGACGCGGTCGCCGCGCAGAATGACATGAGCAGGTCCGAAGCCATCCGCGCTGCGCTGGCCCACTTCGCTGCGTGAGGGTCCACCCGAGCGCACTCAAGCACGGCGTCTGCCGAGGATGCGATCCAAGCCGCTGAATGGTCGGCGTGGATTGAACCACTGTGCGAGGACGGCCGGACTCAACGGGAGCTGCGCCTTGGCTTCGACACCCGAGCCCTGCTGCTGGAGACCGTCGTCCTAGTGCTGCCGAGCGGCGAGGAACTACTCATCCACGCCATGCCGGCGCGCAAGAAGTACCTGGACCTCCTGCCCTAGCGCGTGCAGCCGCGCACCGGCGAGATCCATCCGCTATCGCCGCGGATCGGTTGGTGGATGCGTTGGTCTTGCCCGGTCCCGGGAGCTGCCGATCTGAAGACGTCCTGTCGCGCCGCTCGGCGCGCGAGTACGGTTGGCTCCATGATTGCTCGATCGTGCCCACCCCGCCCTCCGTGGCGGGTGTTGGTCACGGATCGGAGCCACCTTGGCTCACTCACCTCACCGGCAGCACAAGGGTTGCCAGCTCTGTAAGCCGCACAAGAACCGTCGTCTTGGTCGTGCCGCGCGTGAACCATGGGCCGTGCTGCGGCAGATCGGCAAGAAGCGGCGCCTGAGCCGCGGGGACCTCGGTGACGCCTAACGTCCTCACCTGCCGCTGCAGGCGCGTTCAGCCGCCGAACCCGAGGAAGACCAAGAGCCGCCTCTCGAACTCCACCAGGGCCGTTGCCTCGAGCCGTCCGATCACCGCGTGAGCGTTGCTTCGTCGGACGGTGCTGATCTTGTCGACCATCAGGAGGCTGTCCTGGCCCAAGCCGTTCCCTTCGTCAGCGGTGACCGGCAGCCGCAGGAGAGGCGCGTCGACGTCGCTGCTCGTGAAGGGACAGACAGTCAACGACTCGGTCGCGTCGAACCGGTCGTCCTGGACGACCAGCGCCGGCCGCGGCTTGCTCGCATAAACCCCGCCCGCGACGGTGACGATGTCGCCGCGTCTCATTCCGCCCAGTCGTCGGAGACGGCCTCGACGAACTCCATGTCGTCACTCACGCGGTCGGCGGCCGCCACGAGCGTGGACTGGCGGTGTGCCTCGGCAGCGAAGTCGGGTGAGCGCACGTCGGGAACCCAGATCTGGACAGGCCGAAGGCCCTGGGCCCGCATCCGGGCCCGGTACGCGCTCACCCGCTCTCGCACGGCCATGACTCCATGTTACATGTAACGCCATGGTTCGGCCAACGAACGCCACGCGGACATCAGCCGCATTCCGCTCGTTCTGCCCGGCCTCCCCGGACCGGCACCTGATCGGGTCGCGGGGGTGCTATTCGGCGCCTGCCACGTCGTTGCTCTCGGCGCGGCCGCCCTCGGCCGCCACCAGGTACCGATGTAGACACCGGCTGCGGGTGGACAGCTCGACCGTGACCGCGCGTCGCTGGGCATGCGGCCCGCCACCGGCGGACAGCGCCGACTCGAGGATTGCGACATCGGCCAGCAGCCCGGCCCGTTCATAGTCAAAGGCCTCTCGACACGGCCGCCCGCAGAGAAGGGCAACCGACCCGCCGCCGGCCGCTCGACCATCTCGTCGGGAAGGCGGACTGTGATCTGCGTACTCATGCAACCACGATGCGTCCCGTAATGGGATGCCCGCGCACATTGCCGCGGATGGCAGGTTCGACGAGGACGCGCAGCATCGGATGTCGCCGTGTCTGTGAGCGTTGTCAAGGCACGGACCGCTAGTGCCCTTGGCCGTGATGTCTTACAAATGGTGTTACATTCGTGCCATGTCTCAGACGATCACGTTCCGCCCCGACGAAGACGCCGAGCGCGCCCTGGCAGTCCTCACGGCTGACGGCACTGCAGTCTCAGCCGCTGTCCGCGCTGCCTTGATCGACGCTGCGCGCGGCCGGGCACAAGAACGCCTGCGTGCCGAGGCCGAAGCCCTCGCCGCGGATCCCACCGACCGGGCCGAAGCTGCTCAGGTGCTGCGGGACATGGAGACCCTGCGTGCGTGGTGACGTCCACCGGCTCAAAGCGCCGCGCGGCAGTCGCGGTCACGAGCAATCCGGTCCACGTTTCGCCGTCATCGTTCAGTCGGACTCGCTTCCGCTGTCGACCCTGATCGTGGCCCCCACGTCGACGTCATCGCGAAGGGCGAGTTTCCGCCCCGAGGTGACCTTTGCGGGACAGACGACGCGCGTGTTGGTTGAACAGGCTGCCGCGGTAGACCCCACTCGTCTTGGTGACCGCGTCGCCCACCTCGGCTTCGACGAACTGCGACACGTTGACGCCGCCCTGCGAATCGTGCTCGAACTCTAGGATCCAGGCCGACGCACACGTCGGCGATCGCCCCGTGGGCCGCGCCTGCCGCGTCGAGGTCATCCAGGACCAAGGACGGCGATAGCCGGCTGTTCCGTTGACGTCTGGCCTTCAGGGGCAACACTGTCAATCTCGACCTTCGTCGGGGGTAGCGCGCACGCGAAGGGAATCCCCTCGATGGGGTACCGGGTCGTGACTGAGGCCGAACTCCTCAACGAGAAGTCGATGGGTCCAGGTGTGAAGGGGGTTCGCTTGGCCCTGTGTCTCGAAGTGCTGGAGAAGGACGGCTGGGTTCTTCTCCCCACGACCGCCGATTGCCTGTACGTCTTGCGGCGAGCGCAGTAACCAAGGACCTTGCCTGCGCACTCAGCCGCGCCGGTGCCGCTTGGCAGGATCTGTCCTGCCATGCCGCGAGGTGGGTCAGAGGTTTCAGCCTGTCCGCAGGCCGAGCCGCTCGCGGCAAGCATGGGCGAAGTCAGGATGGACCCGGGTCAGGACGAGATGCGCCTCCGGTGACAGTCGCACTCCAACGCTGCTGCGCCATTCGTTACTGACGATGACCACGACGCCGATCACCGAGACGCACAGGAGGAGGGCTCCGGCCGAGATCCCCCAGGCGGAGGCGGCCACGGCGAGCACCGGGCCAGCAGCCACCAACACCCACCCGCCCCGACGCCAGCTGCGGTACTGGCGAACCAGCTCTAGTCGCCAAGGCAGCACGAGCACGTACCGCCGACTGGCCATGGACGAGGCGAAGAACCACGCGAAGAGTCCGAACAGGATCATCGCGCCGGTCCACCCCGGAGCCGCTGCGCCGCTGAGCCGGACCGACTCCCCCGTCGGGACACCTGTCTTGACGCACAGCGCGGGCAGGTGCTGCGGGACGTCATCGGGAGGACCGAGCTCGACTGAAGCCACGAATGGAGGCTATGTCGTCCCATGTGTATGCGCTGCCGAACCGTCTGCTCTTGCCGCGGTCGGCGCTCGCGGCGGTGAGCGCGTTCCGGCAGTGCGTACGTTCGCTGGCGATCAAGCGGTGCCGGATCGACCGGTGTAGGCCACCCCAAGCCTGAACACGGCCCACAGCACGCCCGTTACCGCGGTCGCGATGAGCGCGAGGACGAAGTCGGGCACGAACTGGTTGAGGTTGGCGAGCGGTGAGCCGAACAGACGTGGCACCAGGCCAAGGATGACCCATGCCGCGACGAGTGTGGTGAGCAAGGGGAACCACAGGCTGAACCGGCCGGCGATGCCCGACTTGGCGCGTATCGCGGCGCGGTGGCGCCACGCCCAGGTCATGGACATCAGGTAGACGATCGGCAGGAACACCAGACCGATGAACAGGGCCTTCTGGGGCAGGCTGGAGCCTTCGCCGGCGTAGTCGATGCCGATCCCTCTGGCGGCGATGCCGGTGCGCAACTCGGTCGTCTCCGCGAAGCCGATTCCACCTCCCCCGTTGACGAGCACGACCGCCCCCTTCTTCTGAGCGGGGAGCATCCACGCCAGTGACTCGAAACCGGGGGTCATCCCGGTGTGCCACACGGTCCCGTTGCTCTGTTCCACGTACCAGCCGAATCCTTAGGCCGGCGATGCTGCGCTGTGCGGGCGCATCATCTGCGCCTTGCCTGCGGTGCTGAGCACGTCGTCCTGGCCGTTCAGCATCATCTGCATGTAGCGCGCCATGTCGCCGGCGGTCGCGATGATTCCGCCCTGGGGGGCCGTTGCGCGGTCGGTCGGGGTCTGGGCCAGTGCTCTCTTGGTGGTGAACCATGAGTTGTGCCCGGTCGCCATCGCGTCATGGATTGCACCGTCGGTGACGAAGCTGTGCTCCATGCCTACCGGCACGAGAATGTTGGCCGTCACGTAGGCCTGGAGCTCCTGCCTGCTCACGACTTCGATCAGGCGGCCAAGAATCTGGTAGTTGAGGTTGGAGTACTCCCACCGCTCGCCAGGTCCGTACGCAGGGGTCACGTCGGCACGTGCGTCGACCGAGCGCTCGGGCACGTCCTTCGCGTTCGTGTCGCCCCCAAGGGATGCAGCGGCACTGGTGTTGCCTTGCAGCGTGGAGAAGCCGCTGGTGTGGCTGAGCAGCTGCCGGATCGTGATGGCGCCGGCGGGCCTGCCCGAGAAGCCGTCGAGGTACTGCGAGATCTCGGCCTCGAGGCCGATCTCGCCGGCCTCGACGAGCTGCATGACTGCCAGCGCCGTGAAGCTCTTGGAGGTCGAGCCGATCTCGAATTGCGTGTCCGGCGTGACCTCGGTGTCACCGCCGATCCTGACCACGCCGCGCTCTCCGGCCGAGGTGATCTCGCCGTCGGCCACCACGGCGTACGCCAAGCCGGGCACGCCTGAAGCAGGCATCTCGTGGTCGATGAAGTCCTCGATCGATCCGTCGGTTGCGCTTCCCGGCACGACCGAAACGAGGCCAAGAGCAAGGACTGCTAGAAGCTGCCGCACGGTCTCAGCCCTTCTGAGGTCGTCTGCGCGCGTGTGGATTGTGTCCCGCCCATTCGTGCCGAGCGAGCACCATGACCGCTCACAAGCTCAAGGCCCCGATCCCGAGCAATCTCGGCATGGGGCTGATGCTGTTTCAGTCCGCGTCGCGTTCCAGGACTGTAGTGATGGAGCTGCTGCCCGTGAGCCAGAGGGAATTGACGACTCGCCATCCCTCGCTCGCATACTTGTTCAGCGTCGCTTCCAAGTTCGCGGAAGCTGTCTCTTTGAACCTGCCACCGCGCACGGTGACTACCTTGTACGTCTTCATGTGATTCCTCCGGTGGGTGATGGTGAGAGTGGACCTGGGGGTGGTCATGTCGCTGTCTTCGGTGCGCGGTCGATGCGATCGGGCTGAGGCGGTTCGCGTCGCGAGACGGGCGCCGTTTTCATGATCACGACTGTGGCGGTGACGGTAGCGGCGGCCAGGATGATTCCTCCGGTCAGGATGTTCCCGGAGGGTGCAACGATCGACTGGCCGATGAGTGCCTGCGCGGTCAGCAGGACGAGTGTCGAAGCGAAAGTGACCGAAGCCAGCACAACGAGCCGCAGACGCCGACGGTCGTCCTGTAGTGCCGGTAGCTTCCAGGCAAGCAGTTCGAGCAGGAGCACGAAGAGAGGTAGCGCCTGGAGGGCGTGCATGCCGAAGAAGTGCGGGATGCGCAGGTCTCCTGCGACTGTGCTCCACCCGAGCAGCGGTAGCCCGGGGCCACCGTCCGCGAGCCCGACGGTGTGCGCTCCGACGAGACCCACAGAGTCGCTGGACTGGTCGGCCTTCGGACCGGTCATCAGGAAGGCGAGCGCCATCCCGCCCAGGGCGAGGAGGGCACCGGCCCGGATGGCGAGAGTGCGGGCCGCATCCCCCAGCGGAGCCCGGAACAGCAACGCGGCCACGACGAAGGTCATCACCCACACCAGCGAGATCGACGCGGCCATCACATGCCACATCGCCGCATGGAACGGGGTGCTCAGGTTGAAGTGACTGCTCTGCCCGACCAGGGCGAACCCGTCGATGATGACCACTTCGATCGCGAGCCCTACCGCGGCGATCGTGCCGGCGACGCCGGCGATCTTGGCCAGGGCTCCCGACGGCAGGCGTCCGATCAGCCAGGCGAGGGTGGTCGACGCCAAGGTGCGCGCGCAGCGCTTCCATGTCTGCGATGAGGTGTGCGGTGTCATTGTTCGCCAGCGAGGTGGCCGGCTCGCTGGCATGTGGTGTGGAGCGGCCACATCCGCGTTGTTCGAACCCGATGACGCGGGCGCGGTTGAGGTCAAACCGATGACGGTAGGTGCTGGCGCTGAGGGTTCCACCCGGGCCACCGTGGACATATACGGCGGGGACGCCTTCCTCCCTGCCCCACTCCTGCCAATAGACGTTCTGGCCGCCGCCGACATCGAGCAGTCCGCTGTGGAGTGGCGTCTCCTGGGAAGTCATGCACCGAATCACATCACGGCCCCTGCCGGGCAGATGCTCGCTCTGACCCTGGGCCTGTGACGAGGCCGGCGTCGACGGGGAGGGCTCGACCCCCCGCCGGACGGCGCGTCCAAGCGGCCATGGAGCTGCTCGCCGAGCAGCCCCGGCCGAGCGGGACCAAGAAGCTGGTTGGCCATGGGGGCTAATGGCGCGTACCTAGTGGCGACCACCGAGTCGTCCACGAAGTCCACGACGACGTGCTGGTCGTCCTGGTGGTCGGCGGTGGCCATCGGGGACATCTACGAACGTCACTGACGAACGCCCGGTCCTGCCGCGGTGCGCGCGACAGGATGTTTCGCTGGCGCGAGGGATGGATGACACTGAAGGCTTCGTGTTCGATGACCCGTCGGGCCTCATGAAGTGGCTGGCTCCGGACCGAGCCGTCGTCGACCTGCCCAGCCTCGACGCAGTGGCCGACCACGAGCAAGAGGTGGTCCTACTCGTCAACCGCTGGGTGTTGCCTGACCCGCCCTCCCCTCTGGCGCGCCCGGGGGCTGCTCGTCAGCGCACCCTCCGGCCACGGTCCCCGCTCCTGTTGTCTTCGCGGGGGCGACGGGCTCACTTCGCGAGCTCGAAGGGACGCATGACGCCGAGCACGGCCCCATGCCTGCCATTGACGAGCACTGGTGCTGATCGACGCTTGCTCGAGGCGAGGATGACCCGGCCGTGCCAAGGCACCAGGACCGTCCGGCCATCGATGGTGACGGACTCCACGTCCGTGCTGGACCGCAGGCCGACGTGGCGTATCCAGCGACCGCTCCACGGCCACCTATCCGCTCCGCCCCGGCTGTCACGGACCCCGCCGCTGCCCTCGATCACGATCAGCCCGGGGTCAACGCCGGTACCCGCGGTCCGTGGCCCGCCAAGGTGGTCCGGCAGCCGGGCTGGGGCGTGGGGCGAGCAGGTCCTCCTCAGCAGAGCCACTGCCGCCGCCGAGCAGGTGCCAGCTCGCGCCCCGCTTGGCCAGGACCCACGTCTCGGACAGGACGCAACCGACACCTCGTCGGGCGAACAGGGTGACCGCCACGTCGCCCGCGACGTCAACGGCCATCGGAGCAAACCGACGCCGTCGGCTCAGCCGAAACACCGGATCCAGGTGAGTGGACTGGATCAACCGGACGCTCTCGGCGAACGCGTCGTAGGCCACGCCCACATGCTACGAGGGCCTCGACTCCACGACTTCCCCTTGGGCACGACGTCGGCGGCGCCGCGGGTTGGTAGGTGTCCGTGGCGGAGGATCGTGCGGTCGCGAGAGAACAGGCGAGAGGCCGTCAGTGCGGTGCTCGCAGACATCGGCCAGCCCCCGAGGGAGGCGATGTGCGAGTGCTCCGCTGACCTGATCGGCCTCAGTGACGAGCTGGTCGGCCCAGCCCACCGCGCTCAGTTGTGGCAGTCACCGTGCCGTCGGTCGATTCAGGCGGCCACGTGGTGCACGCGTGCGGCGGCCTTCCGGGTGCTTCGGGTCAGAATCGCGCCGCCTGCGAGGAGAACCAGGATGAGTCCGACCCAGGCCCCGCCGTAGACACCGTTGGCGCCGATCAGCCACCAGCCGAGCTGCGGCAGGACTCCCAGGAGTAGGGCTGCGGCGGGGATCAACAGCATCGCGACGACCTTCTCCCGGCGTACCCACAGCGGC
This sequence comes from uncultured Actinomycetota bacterium, assembly GCA_963747405.1. Lineage (GTDB taxonomy): Bacteria > Actinomycetota > Actinomycetes > Actinomycetales > Dermatophilaceae > Fodinibacter. Next base: position 208,664 of record CAVVFG010000025.1, on the reverse strand, counting down.
GAGACCCCGACGAGGACGGCGACGGTGGCCCACAGGGGAAGGGTGGTCAGGAGGGCGGCGAGCGAGCCGACCAGCGGCGAGCCGGCCAGCTCCTCGCTGGTTTGGACCTGCGTGGTGACTCCGTTGGCATCGCCTGACGACGTGGAGCTGCTGACGACGCTTGCCATCGCGGTGACGATGAGGATGGTCATGAGCAAGGCGACAGCGGTGACGACGGCCACCACGACCGGCACCCAGGAGCGAGCCATGACGGGGGCAGGCCTCGGCGAGGCTGCGGTAGTGGGCTGGCGGCCGGCGTATGCCTCGTCCGCGACCAGTTGGGGCGGGCCGAGCTCAGCCAGGGCATCGCGGACCGTCTGGTCGTCACCGCCGGTGGCTCCCAGGGCGCTGTCGAGGTGTTCGCGTACACCGAGCATCACGTCGGCGCGCTCGCGCGGCTCTATGCCGGCAAGGAGCCGGTCGAGCTCTGCCAGGTATGCCGCGACGAGCGGGTGGGTCGTGCCTGGGGTCATGGCGGGTCCCTTCGGTCGAGTGCGTGGTCGACCGCGTCTCGGAACGCGGGCCAGGTGCGAGTGAAGGCGGCCAAGGAGTCTCGGCCGTCGGGGGTGAGGGCGTAGTAACGGCGTGGGGGGCCCTCCACGGACTGTCGCCACGTGGTCGTGACCAGTCCGGCCGTTCGCAAGCGCGTCAGCAGCGGGTAGAGCGTTCCTTCGCTGGACATCAGCAGCCCGTCGGCCGTGAGGCGCCGGGCGATGTCCAGGCCGTAGAGCTCCTCGTCGGTGAGCATGGCGAGGACGCAGAACTCCAAGGCGCCCCGTCGCAGGTTCGTCAGGATCGTCTCCTCACCCGGAACCATGCCACGCAACCTAGTAGAGGGTTGCGATGCAAGCAACCGATCAGCGCGCGATCCATGGACCCGAGCACCCGCCCGGTGGAAGCGTCACCGCCACCCCGGCCAGGTTGCGTGCGAGTCGAGTGGCCTCCGCCATGTTCGACAGCACGGCCGCCGCCGCCCGCCCTCGGGTAGGACGGATGGGTGCAGACCTTCCTCCCGTACCCCGACTCCCGGCTACGCCACCTCCACGACCTGACCGTTGCGCGGCAGCTGGCCGCCGAAGGTGACGGGCACCGGGGCCGCCTGCCCGGCATCCGCCCTGTCCATCGCCTGTAGGTGCACGTGCGGCTCGGTGCTGTTGCCCGTGTTGCCGCACCGCCCGAGCACCTCGCCGACCCCGACCTCCTGGCCGACGCGCACCACGACGCTGCCCTGCTGGAGGTGGCACGCCGCCACCACCGGCCCCTGGGGCACCTGCACCATGACGTGGTTGCCGGCCAGGTGGGCCCAGCCGCTCGCCACGCGGCCCCGCTGGGTGACGGCGTAGCCAACGGAGGGCAGGCCACGGAAGGCCGCGTGGTCCGGCTCCCCGTCGTGCGCGGCCACGACCACGCCGGCGACGGGCGCCAGCAGCGCCCGCCCGAAGCCCACGAAGCGCTCGGGCGGCTCCGGGCGCAGCAGGGAGCGCAGCGTGATGCGTGCAGACCGCCCGGCATCGTCGACCGGCACGAAGTCGATGGCGAACGTGGTGGCGAACACGGTGGTGCCGTGGCTGGGCACCCGGTCGCTGGGGCTGTTCTGCGTCAGCCAGCGACCCCGGAAGGGGTAGGCGAGGTCGAGCGTCGTTCGCATCTCGAGCCGTCCCCTCGCCGCCGACACCGCAGTCGCCGCCGAGGGTACCGTTCGGTTCCCGGCAGCCCGCCGGACGGCCACACCAGGGACCCGCGCTCGGGGACCGGTGGGGTGGCACGCCCGACGACGTGCGACCACCCGGGCGCGCGGCAACCCTGAGAGCCCACCGGTGACAGCCCCCCCGACCCGAGGGAGCCTCAGGGTCGGGTCAGGGTCGTTGTCAGGTGTTCCCCCGATGTGCCCCACCCGCCCCGACCGACAGTGTTCTCCGCATGATCACCGTCGAACACCTCACCAAGACCTACGGCCGCGGGCTGACCGCCGTCGACGACGTCTCCTTCACCGCTGCCACCGGCCGGGTCACCGGCTTCCTCGGCCCCAACGGGGCGGGCAAGTCCACCACCATGCGGATCATGGTCGGCCTCACCCCCGCCACCTCGGGCTCCGCCACCATCGACGGCCGCCGGTTCGTCGACCTGCCCAACCCGGGCACCGACGTCGGGGTGCTCCTTGACGCCTCGGCCCAGCACGCCGGCCGCACCGGCCGCGAGATCCTCACCCTCGTGCAGCGCACCATGGGCCTGCCCAGGGCTCGGGTGCCCGAGATGCTCGAGCTGGTCAGCCTCACCGACGACGAGGCCGACCGCCGGGTGCGCAACTACTCCCTCGGCATGCGCCAGCGCCTCGGCATCGGGGCCGCCCTGCTCGGGGACCCGCACGTGCTGATCCTCGACGAGCCGGCCAACGGCCTCGACCCGGCGGGCATCCGCTGGATGCGCGACCTGCTGCGCGGCTACGCCAACCGCGGCGGCACCGTGCTGCTCAGCTCGCACCTGCTGCACGAGATCGAGGTCATCGCCGACGACCTCGTCGTCATCGGCAACGGCCGCATCGTCGCCCAGGGCACCAAGGCCGAGCTGCTCGCGTCGGCCGGCACCATCGCCCGGTCCCGCGACATCGCCGCGCTCGTGGCGGCCATGGAGCGCGCCGGCCTCGTGGTCACGCACGCCGACGGCAGCGTGCACACCGACGCCACCCCGGAGCAGGTCGGAGAGGTCGCCCTCGGTGCAGGGGTGGCCCTGCTCGAGCTCCGCGCCGCCGACGGCGCCGGGCTCGAGGAGATGTTCCTCGAGCTCACCGCAGACACCCAGCGCGAAGGAGCAGCAGCATGAGCACCACGACAGTTCTCGACCCCGCCACGACGGGTGCCGCGAGGCACCGCGAACGTACGCGCACGGCATCCGCGCGGATCCCCCTCTCCCGCCTGGTCGGCGTCGAGCTGCGCAAGATGTTCGACACCCGCTCCGGCTTCTGGCTGATGGCGAGCATCCTCATCACCAGCGTGCTCGCGACCGCGGCCATCATCGTGTTCGCTCCGGACGACCAGCAGACCTACGACAACTTCGCCGCCGCCGTCGGCATCCCGATGACCGTGATCCTGCCGATCATCGGCATCCTCGCGGTCACCAGCGAGTGGAGCCAACGCAGCGGCCTGACCACCTTCACGCTCGTGCCGCACCGCGGCCGGGTGCTCTGGGCCAAGTTCATCGCTGCCGTCGGCGTCGGTGTCGCGGCCATGTTCGTGGCGCTGGTGGTCGGTGCGCTCGGCACCCTGGTCGGCAGCCTCGTCACCGGGCTCGACCCGGTCTGGAACGTGAGCGTGACGGAGTTCTCGCTCATCGTGCTCGGCAGCGTGCTCGGCATGCTCTTCGGCTTCATGCTCGGCGTGCTGATCCGCAACTCCGCCGGCGCGATCGTCGCGTACTTCGTCTACAGCCTCGTGCTGCCCCCGCTGGTGCAGCTGCTCGCCGCCAACGCGAGGTGGTTCGCCGACGTGCAGCCGTGGGTCGACTACGCCGACGCCCGCAACGTGCTCTTCAACGGCAGCGTCACCGGCGAGCAGTGGCAGCACCTCGCGGTGTCCGGCACCATCTGGTTCCTGCTGCCGCTGGCCATCGGGCTGGTCATCGTGCGCCGGGCCGAGGTCAAGTGACCTGAGCCGGATGCCGTCGCCGGCCGTCCCGCCGCTCGCCCCCGGTCAGCCGGGCAGGTGCGAGCGGCGGGACTCCAGCGACTCGCGGCGGTGGGCGTTGCCGTGCAGGGCGACGTAGGCGTCGCCGAACGTCGAGAGCAGGTCGTCGTCGAGCCGGCGCACGGCGCCGGGCGGGTAGCGGTAGTCCATCGCCGCGGTCACCGCCGCACTGTCGACGTCGCGCAGCGTCGCACCCAGCTCGTCGAGCGAGGCGATGCCGAGCTCGAGCAGCAGGCCCGAGATCCACTCGTAGTGCTCGGTGCGCGACCAGCCGGCGCTCGAGTAGCGCCCGGCCAGGAAGGTCGCGAGCTCTTGAGCGCTGATCCGCGGGTCGTGCTCGTCGCCACTGTCGACGGCGCTGACGCCCAGCCCGGCCTGCAGCCGGTCGCGGATCGCCTCGAACTCCCTGTCGGCCAGCTCCAGCAGCCCCGCCGCCAGGGTGAACCGCCGGTCGAGGTCGGGCACCTGCTCCGGCGGCACGGTGCCCTTGTAGCGGATGTCGTGCTCGAACTCGGCCCAGGCGTGCTGCAGCACGGTGCGCAGCTGGATGGAGGCGCAGAACAAGGGGTCGTATGCCGTCGGCGCACCGGGCGCCCGCGAGACCAGCAGGTGCCTGCTGGCGTAGCCGAAGCGTCCGGCGCGCGCGGTCTCCTCACCCAGGTCGCGGTCGTCGAGCACGGTGAACTGCTCGGCGAGCAGACCCGCCACGGCGTCGATGTCGCGCTGCACGTAGGTGATCACCCGCACCCCGACCTGGTCGGTCACCGCCCGCAGGGGGTCGGCCGCGCCGTTCTCGGCGAGCACACCGCGGGCCTTCGCGGCGAACGACCCGATCTCCTTGGTGCGCCCGGTGACGCTGAGGTAGTTGATGCCGGCGTCGTCGATGGTGCCCGTGACCAGCGCGACGAACTCGTCGGTGGCCGGGAGCAGCCGTGGCCGCAGGGCCGTGTAGTCCGCCACGGCTCGGTCGACGCGGCGCAGGGACATGGGCCCACTGTCCCACGCGGGCGACGGGTGGCCCGCCGAGCACCTCGGGCACGTCGTCGAGCAGCTGCAAGCGGCCGTCGAACGTGCGGTGATACTGGAGGGGTGAGGTGGCGCACGCGACGGATCATGCGGGCCCGCGCCGTCGTCGCGCTCGTGGCGCTGCCGGCGTTGCTCGCCGGGTGCGCCCCCGGCGACGACGCCGGCACCGCGCCGCCCCGCACCTACAGCGCCGGCCCGGTCTCGCACGACTACCGCCCCGGCCTTGCTGCCTTCCCGCACCTGCCAGAGGGCGTGAGCGAGGCCCCCGTGGTCGTCATCATCCCCGGTGGTGGCTGGCGGACCGCCGACCCGACCGGGCTCGAGCCGCTCGCCGCCGCGCTCGCCAGCCGAGGGGTCGTCGCGATGCCGGTCGTCATCCGCGCGGGTGCTGACGGCGTGGCCTACCCGGTGCCGGTGGAGGACGTCGTCTGCGCGCTGGCCGACGGGGTCGCCACGGCTCGTGAGGCCGGCATCGAGCCGACCCGCACCGTGCTGCTCGGGCACTCCTCCGGCGCCCACCTGTCCGCCGTCGCGACGCTCGACCCCGGGCGCTACACCCCGACGTGCACCGACCCGGTGGTGCAGGCGGACGCGCTCGTGGGGCTGGCCGGGCCCTACGACATCCGCAACTTCTCCGATGCCGCCTCGAACCTCTTCGCCCCGGACGCCGACGACGCGACGTGGGACGGCGCCAACCCGGTGCTGCTCGCCGGGCGCCGCCCCGAGGTGCCGGTGCTGCTGCTGCACGGCGGGGCGGACGAGCTGGTGGCACCACAGTTCAGCACGGACTTCGCCGACGCCCTGCGCGCCGGCGGGCACCAGGTGACCCTCGACGTCATCCCCGGGGTCAACCACGGTCAGGTCTACTCTGCCGACGTCGCGGCAGCGCCGGTCGCCGACTGGCTGACGGGCCTGCCACAGCCCTGATTCGGGGCTAGCGGGCGCGCACCATCACGTCGCGCTCACCGGTCACGTCCTCGATGTCGTGCTCGGCCCGGGTGAGCAGGTGGTCGGCGAGCCGGCGCAGCGCCCGGGCTACCGCCACCTCATCGCCGATCTGTGCGACCTCGGCGTCGTGGCTGCCGCGCCTGCTGGCGCCGCGCGCGGTGAGCGCCTCAGGGCTGTCGGCGAGCAGCGCGACGGTCGCGGTGGTGTCGTCACCCTGCTCGAAGATGGTGACCCGCACCGACCACTCGCGCAGCGTGCCCGTTCCCGGCCGGTCGGCCTCCTCGTCGGCGGTCGCGGCTGACGACTCGGTGACCCGCAGCACGGCGCCGGGGCCGGGGAACATCGTGCTGGTGTGCCCGTCCTCCCAGCGCACCACGTAGGGCGGCCCACCGTCGGTGCCGCGGGCCTCGATCACCTCCCCGGCCCGGGTGGGCTGGTCGACCAGCTCGCCGGCCAGGATGATGTGGTCTCCAGGGGTCGCCCTCATGGCTGCTCCTCACACGCGTCGTCACCGTGCCACGCGGATGCCGGGGCGGTGGCGGCGGCCCCGGACCCTGTCCCGATTGTCCCCCGGGCGGCGCCGCACACCCGGAGCAGGGTGGTGCGCGTCACCACCGGGTACCCTCACCGGGCGCGCGGGCCGGGCTAGTCTGCGGGCCGGACGTGGCGGTCGCCGCGATGGGCGCGCCACCTCACCCGCCGAAGGGGACCCCTGAGCAATGCGCCGACCGGACCTGACCGTGCTCGCCATCCCGGCTTTCGTCGGCGCCATGGCGGCCGAGCTGCTGTGGCAGCGCCGTCACCCGGCGCCCCCCGGAACGACCCGGGCCGGTGACTACGAGCTGGCCGACACCCTCGCCAGCCTCACCATGGGCGTCGGCAGCCTGGTGGCCCCGTTCGTGTCGGCCCGCCTGCTCGACCCGGTCACCCCCGGCCGCGGCCGGTGGGCCAAGGTGCTGATGGGCGTGGCCGTCGGCGCGTCCGCCGCCACGACGGTCGCCGACGTGGTGCGCCGTCGCCGGGCCGAGGGCGCCCTTCCGGAGGCGGGCACCCTCCCGGCCGCCGACCGCAGCGCCCCGCGCACCGGCCCGGATGCCGTGCCGCACCTTCGCGACGCCCCGTTGGCCCGGCGCGTCACCGGTGCCACCACGGTCGCGGCGGTCGCCTCCACCGCCCTCACCGTTGCGACGACCTGGTCGGCGCAGACGAGCGGCACGCGGCTGTTCGGCCTCACGAAGCGCGACCTGGGCACCGGCCTGGCGGCCAACGCCGTGGCGATCGTGGGCTGGGACGCCATCTACTACTGGAACCACCGCTTCAACCACGAGAGCCGCTGGCTGTGGGCGATGCACGTCGTGCACCACAGCAGCGAGCGCTACAACCTCTCGACGGCGTTGCGCCAGCCGGTGGCCGAGGGCCTGACGATGAGCGTGCCCTACGGCCTGCTGGCGCTCGCCGGGGTGCGGCCGAGCGTCATCGAGAACGCCCGGGCGCTGAATCTGATCTACCAGTTCTGGATCCACACCGAGGCCGTGCAGTCGATCGGCCGGCTCGAGAGCGTGCTGAACACGCCCTCGCACCACCGGGTTCACCACGGGGTGAACCGGCAGTACCTCGACCGCAACCACGGCAGCATCCTCATCCTCTGGGACCGCCTGTTCGGCACCTTCGAGCCCGAGGGCGAGCGGGTGGTCTACGGCCTGACGAGCAACATCGACACGTACAACCCGCTCACCATCGCCACCCACGAGTGGCGCGACATCGCCCGTGACGTCGCCGGCGCCGCCACCTGGCGGGAGCGTTGGTCGTTCCTGCTGCGCGGCCCCGGCTGGGCGTACGACCGCCGCGCGGAGGCCCTCGGTACCCACGACGCCAGGGCGGCGGTCGCCGCCTGACAGCGGCGCCGCCGGGTGGGCCGGCGCCGTGCGGTGCGCGGGAGCGCTGTCGCCTGCACCACGAACCGGGTTTCGGTTCCGGACCACCGCAATAGCCTGAGCCTGAGGGCGACACCGGTCGGGCCTCGTCGCCTGTGATGGAGCACCCGTGCAGATCCCCGAGAACGTGTTCGTGGTCACCGGCGCGGGGGCCGGGACCGGTCGCGAGGTCGTGCTGGCGCTGCTCGCCCGCGGCGGCCGGGTCGCCGCCGTCGACCTGAGCCGGGCGGGTCTGGACGGGACGGCCGCACTGGCCACCACGGCATCCACCGACCGGCTCAGCACCCACCTGGTCGACCTCACCGACCGCGCAGCCGTCGAGGCGCTCCCGCAGGCGGTACGGCGGGCCCACGGCCACGTCGACGGGCTGGTCAACGTGTCGGCTGCCAGCCAGCCGTTCGTGCCGTTCGCCGACCTGGAGTACCCGCAGATGGAGCAGGTGTTCGCGGTCAACCTGTGGGGCGCCGTGCACACCTGCAAGGCGTTCCTGCCCCACCTCGTCGCACGACGCGAGGCGTGCATCGTCAACGTCTCGAGCATGGGTGCGCTCGCGCCGGTGCCGGGGCAGACGATGTTCGGGGCCGGCATGGCCGCCGTCAAGCTGTTCACCGAGGGGCTGTATGCCGAGCTGCGGTCGACCGGCGTCGCCGTGACGGTGGTCTTTCCGGGCGGCGTCGACACCGACGGCGCGCCTGAGGCTGCCCGGCAGATCGTGCAGGGCATCGAGAAGGGCAGCTACCGCGTGGTCATCGGCAAGGACGCCCGTGGGCTCGACCGGCTATCTCGCTTCTCGCCGCAGCGCGCCACCGACCTCTTCGCGAAGAGGAAGATGTCCTCGCCCCTGGCGACCTGATTCGGCTCACTGCCTTCGAGAAGGGTCTGGCCCGGCTGCAGCGGGTCGCCGAGCCTGGTTGACCTGCAGGGCTCCCGGGGCGGCCGGGGTCGCTCCGTGAGGCGATCCAGGTTGGGCGGCGCCGAGCAGCCGCCCCGCCCGGCGGCCGCCCAGCGCGGTCCCCCAGCGCCGCCCCCGGTTAGGCTCCCTGAGTGGGCCACCCCTCGACCCCCGAGCTCCTCACCCTGCACGCCGTGCGCGTGACCGGGATGACCGACGCCTTCGCGATCGCGCACCGCACCGGGCTCCCCCGCGACGTGGTGGAGGACCTGCTGCTCGACGACGAGGCATTCGGCTGGGTGCAGCGCGTCGCCTTCGCCGACCTCGCCGGGTGGTCACTGACCGAGACCGGACGGTTCGAGGGGGAGCGGCGCCTGGCCGACGAGCTCGACCGCGCCGGTGCCCGCCCTGCCGTCGAGCGGGTCCACGACACCTTCGCCCGGCTCAACGAGCGGTTCCTGCTCACCCTGACCCGCTGGCAGATCCGGCCCCAGCCGTGGGACCGGCTCGCGGCGAACGACCACGACGACCCGGTCTGGGACGGCCGGGTGCTCGACGAGCTGGCCTCCTACCGCCGCCGGCTCGGCCCGCTGTGCGCGGAGCTGACCGGCGCCCTCGAACGGTTCGCCGGCTACGACGAGCGGTATGCCACCGCCCTCGAACGCGCCGAGGGTGGTCAGCCGCGCTGGGTCGATGCGGTCGAGGTCGACTCCTGCCACACGGTGTGGATCCAGCTGCACGAGGACCTGCTGTCGACGCTGGGCGTCGACCGCGCCACGATGCGCTGACGGGAAGGGGAGCCATGGCGAAGCTGAGGGTGCACGCCTTCTCGGTGTCGCTCGACGGGTTCGGCACCGGGGAGCGCCTCACCGACGACGAGCCGTTCGGGCATGCAGGTCAGCGCCTGCACGAGTGGATGTTCGCGGCGCTCGACGGTGCATCCACCGCAACCGCGGTGGATGCCGACCTCGTCGCCCGAGCCTGGGACGGCATCGGGGCCGAGATCATGGGCCGGCGCAAGTTCCACGTGGGACACGGCCCGCTGCCTGCCGGCTGGAAGGGCTTCTGGGGCGACGAACCCCCGTTCCACACACCGGTCCTGGTGCTGACCCACCATCCGCGCGCGAGCCTGGAGATGGCCGGCGGCACCACCTTCCACTTCGTGGATGCCACGCCGCAGGAGGCCCTCGCCATGGCGGTCGAGGCGGCCGGTGGTCTCGACGTGCGCCTCGGCGGCGGCGCCGAGACCATCCGGGCCTTCCTCGACGCCGACCTCGTCGACGAGCTGCACCTGGTTCTCGTGCCGATCGTGCTGGGCCGCGGGCAGCGGCTGTGGGACGGGCAGGAGGGGCTCGACCAGCGCTTCGACGTGGAGGTGCTGCCCGGCGGGTCGGGCGTCACGCACCTGCTGCTCACCCGGCGTCGGGCCCGCTGACCGGCGTGCCGCCCCGACCGCTGACCGCGCTGAGCCAGGCCAGCAGTACCAGCCCGCCGAGCACGCCCGGCAGCAGGGGCCCGGCACCGGGCACGACGTCGGGCAGCGGCCACGGGCCGACCACCTGGCCCAGCAGGGCCGCCGTGCCCGCCACGGCGGTGCCGGCCACCACCGCACCGGGCACCTCGTGCGTGTGCCACAGGGCGATGGTCGTGACCAGGAGGTGCACCCCGAGCACCAGGAGCGCGAGGGACCAGTCGGCCCGGAACCCGGCCACTCCGTCGCCCCCGGGCCAGAGCAGTCGTCCGGCTGCAGCCGTGAGGAGCACGGCGTACCCGGCCCGGCTGACCAGGGCGGCGTAGGCACCGGAGTGCGCCCGCTCGTGCAGCACCCGGTACAGGCCCCAGCCCACGACCACCTCGAGGGCCGCGACGACGACGAAGCCGACGCCCACCACCACCCGCGTGCGGGTGGCATCGCCGGTGTCGAGCAGCGCGGTGGCCGGGATCGACAGCACCGTGATGGCGACCAGGCTGAGCGCTGCCGCCAGCGACGGGCGGTCGGCGACCGGCCGGGTCGAGGCACGGGCCGTGGCACGGGCCGGCCGGGTGGGTCGTGTCACGGTGCCCGCCGACCGGGTGGGTCGCATCACGGTGCCCGCCGACCGGGCGCGCGAGGTCGTCGTCGTCATGCCGCCAGCGTGGCGCGGCGCGGTCGGTGTGGTCTGTCCGGATCGACCCTGACTGCACCCCGACCGCACCCCGGGACACCCCCGGCGGGGGCCGAGGCGCAGCGGCCGCCGCCGCGCCCTGACGGGTGACGAGCAGCACCAAACGCGTGACACCGGCGCCACCGAGCGCTGGAATGGGGCCATGCCCCAGAAGATGGCCCTGCGTGCCTACATCGACCAGCTGCGCACCGAGGGATACACGGTGCGTGACGACCACGGTGACGACCCGGTGCTCATCGCGCCCGGGGGGATGGCTGTCGAGACCTGGCGCGAGGACTACCCCTACGACGAGCTGATGACCCGCAACAGCTACGAGGTCGAGAAGTACCTGCTGCAGATCGAGCTGCTGAAGTTCCAGTACTGGACCATCGACAGCGGGGCCAAGCACGTCGTCGTCTTCGAGGGGCGCGACGCCGCCGGTAAGGGCGGCACCATCAAGCGGTTCACCGAGCACCTCAACCCGCGCGCCCTGCGGGTCGTCGCCCTGACCAAGCCGACGTCGACCGAGAACGGCCAGTGGTACTTCCAGCGCTACGTGAACCACCTGCCGACCGCCGGTGAGATCGTGCTGTTCGACCGCTCCTGGTACAACCGGGCCGGCGTGGAACGGGTGATGGGCTTCTGCACCGACGAGGAGTACTCGGTGTTCATGGGGCAGGCGCCGATGTTCGAGCGGATGCTGGTCGACTCCGGCATCACGGTCACCAAGCTGTGGTTCTCGGTCACCCAGGACGAGCAGCGCACCCGGTTCGCGATCCGGCAGATCGACCCGGTGCGGCGCTGGAAGCTGTCGCCGATGGACCTCGAGAGCCTGGACCGGTGGGAGGCCTACACCGGCGCAAAGGAGGCGATGTTCGAGTTCACCGACAAGCGCTACGCGCCGTGGATCACCGTGAAGAGCAACGACAAGAAGCGCGGGCGGGTCAACGCGCTGCGGGCGTTCCTGCACCAGTTCGACTACGCCGACAAGGACCACGACGTGGTGTTCGCTCCGGACCCACTCATCGTCGGCCGCGCCAAGCACACCTCGGGCGACTGAGGGCGCGTCCTGGCCGGACCCCCTCCGCGACGTCGGCTACGCGGCGTTCTCGTCGGGCTGGTGGATGCCGAAGGTGTTGCCCTCGGTGTCGAGGAAGTAGCCCTGCCACGCCATCCCGGGCAGCGCCGCCTTGGGCACGGCCACCTGCCCACCGGCGGACTCGATGACGGCCGCAGTGGCGTCGAAGTCCTCGACCCCCATCGTCAGGACGGCTGCGTTGGCGCCCGACCCCTGGTCGGGCGCCGGCCCGGGGCGGGCCAACAGGCCACCGTCGATGCCGGGCCCGGCCTGGTCGCCGGTGTGCACCCCCCAGTACGGCGAGCCGGTCACGGCCGACCAGTCGTCGTAGGTCCAGCCGAACACGTCGGCGTAGAACGCCTTGGCTCGCTCGAGGTCGTCGGCCTGGATCTCGAAGTGGATGGGGCGCGTCATCGCGGTCCTCCTCTGCTCGGGTGGGTCCCACACTGGCACGCGGCGCCGACACCGGGTATGCCGGCCGAGACGGGGTCCTTGATGCCGTGCCCCGGGCGGGCCCTCAGCCGGGCCGGCCGTGGCCGTGCCGGCGCCGCAGCTCGGTGACGATCTCACCCTGCCGGCGCCGGGCCGAGCGCTCGCGCGCACCGGTGGGCGCCCGGCATCCGCGGAGCACGTCCTCGGTGTCGGCGAGCTCGGCGATGAGGTCTCGGATGGAGGGCCGCTGGGTCGTCGCCATGTCCTCTACGGTCGTGCGGTGGCCTCGGTGCTTCCTCGGTCACCACTGTGGGGTCGCTGTCAGTGGGGCGCCGGAGCGGGGTCAGGGGTTGTCGACCGACGTGTGCTCCTTGGCGGCGACGTAGTCGGCGAGGCGGCGGTCGGCATCGTCTCCGAAGAGGATCTGCGCGACCTCGGTGAGGCCCGGTGAGCCGAGGATGTCGCGGTCGCTCACGACGAGGTCGATCTTGCTGCGGCGCCGCATGAAGTCGTCGAGGGTCACGACCATCTCGTGCTCGGCCGCCGTGTAGAGCTCGGCGCGCAGGTAGTCGGTGGAGCCCATGACGTCCTGGCCCATGGTGGGGTCGGCGCGCACCATCTCGAGCAGGTCGAACGCCCGGCGGCCGTAGCGGCGCCAGAGCCGGTCGCTGAGCGGCTCGGTCTCGGGCCGGGTGCGCAGGGCGTCGAGGCGCATCAGCCGGGCCTGGCGGTAGAACTCCTTGCGGGTCGCCTTGGCCGGCTCGCCGTACCAGTTGCGCAGGTCCTTCTCGAGCGGGATGCCGAGCGTCTCGACGTGCTCGGCGACCTCCTCGCCGACGTTGAGGCAGTCGGTGAGCTTGCCGCCGAAGATGGTGACCACGGCGCGCCTGGTGTCGCGCTCGATCTCGTGCTTGCGGCTCAGCGAGGTCCAGTCGGCGTCCTGGTGGTCGCCGCCCTCGGCCCTGACCACGAGCGGGCGCACGCCGGAGCGCTCCGCGATGACGTCGTCGGCGGTCAGCGGCTCGGGCAGGTCGAGGCGGGCGTTGATCTGGCCGAGCAGGAACTGCCGGTCGTCGTCGGTGACGTGGGTGAACGGCGTGTCGATGCGGGTGTCGGTGGTGCCGATCACCGAGCGGTTGCCCATCGGGATGACGTAGAACAGCCGCTGGGTGTCGTCGAAGAAGGCGAGCACCCGGTCGTGCCGGCTGGTCGTCAGGCGGGGGACGACGAGGTGGATGCCCTTGGAGTAGACGATGCGGTGCTTGGTCTTCATCCCCCAGGAGGTGTTGAGCTCGTCGACGAACGGGCCCACGGCGTTGACCACCACCCGGGCGCTGGTGGTGACCTCGTGCCCGGAGTCGGTGTCGCGCAGCCGGCACACCCAGCGCTCGCCGACGCGCTGCGCGGAGACCAGCTCGACGTAGTTGGCGACGGCGGCCCCGGCCTCGATGGCCGAGCGCACGAACGAGAAGACGAAGCGCGAGTCGTTGTCGACGAGGTAGGCGTCCTGGTACTGCACGCCGCCGCGCGCCGTGCCCGTGTCGATGACCGGCTCGACCTCCTCGACCTGCTCGGCGGAGAACACCTTCGGGGGCTTGGTGCCGAACAGGCCGATGCCCCAGTAGGCCGTGGCCCCCAGCGCTGCGAACCACGGGTGGTAGGGGGCGGTGCGGTCGAGGGTCGCCAGGAAGGAGATCTCCTTGATGTTGTCGGGGTAGGCCCGCATCAGCCGGTTCCGGGAGCGGCAGAGGCCGAAGACCAGGGGCAGCTCGTAGTGCTCGAGGTACTTGAAGCCGCCCCACACCAGGTTGCTCGACTCCTGGCTCGTGAAGCCGCCGAAGTCGCCCCGGTCGATGAGGGCCACGGAGGCGCCCCGACCGGCGAGGGCGGCGGCCGAGACCGCTCCGTTGATGCCGGCCCCGACGACGAGGACGTCGAAGAGTCCGCCGTCGATTCGTGCGATGTTGGCGCGCCGCAACGTCATGGGTCCAGCCTGCCACCTCGCCGCACGGGTTCCACCACGGGTGTGACGTCTGCGGTCCGATCGTCCTCGGGTGGCCGACGGCGCCAATGTTAGTGACTAACATAACGCGCGTGGGACGGAAGCAACGCACGCGGGAGGCGCTGCTCGAGGCCGCTCTCGAGCTGTTCGCCGATCAGGGGTACGACGCGACGACGGCGGCCGCCATCGCTCGGCGGGCCGGGGTGAGCGAGATGACGCTCTTCCGTCACTTCGCGACCAAGGACGCCCTGCTCGTGGACGACCCCTATGACCCGCTGATCGGGGCTGCGATCACGGCACGGCCGGTCGGCGAGCGGCCGCTGACCGCTGCGGTGCGCGGCGTTCGGGACGCGTGGGGTGCCATCCCGGAGCCGGCCACCGACGAGGTGCGCGAGCGGCTGCGGGTCGTCGCGGCGACGCCGTCGCTCGCCGGTGCGCTCGCGCGGAGCAGCCGCGAGACCGAGGAAGCCATCGGTGACGCACTGTGCCGGCGGGGTGCCTCGACCTCCGAGGCGCGGGTCGTGGCCGCTGCCGTCGTCGCCGGGCTCAACGCCGCTCTGCTCGACTGGTCGAGCAGCGCCGACCCCGACCTGGGCAGTGCCGTCATGACGGCACTGAGCGCGCTGGGTGACCTGTCATGAACGTTCTCGAGCTGAGGGCGGTCAGCCGGCTGTTCCGGGGTGGGGCCGGCGTGCACGGCCTGGACCTGGTGCTCGCGCCGTCCGAGATCGTCGCGCTGGTCGGTCTCAACGGTGCGGGCAAGTCGACCCTGCTGCGGCTGGCGCTCGGCATGCTGCGCCCGGACTCCGGCGCTGTGCTCCTCGACGGCCGGCCGTTGGCCCGGGCACCGCGCGAGACCTGGTGCCGCGTGGGTCACCTCGTCGAGGTCCCGCTGGCCTACCCGGAGCTGAGTGCGCGGCAGAACCTCGCCCTGGCGGCCCGGCTGCATCGGGCCGGCGTGTCGTGCGTCGACGCAGCGATCGAGCAGTGGAAGCTCACCGCGTACGCCGACCGACGGGTGCGCAGGCTCTCGCTGGGCAACCGGCAACGGGTCGGGCTGGCGGCCGCACTGCAGCACGGGCCGCGGCTCGTCGTGCTCGACGAGCCCACGAACTCGCTCGATCCGGCAGGGGTGCTCGTCCTGCGCGATGCGCTGCTGCAGCGGGCCGATGACGGTGCCGGCGTACTCGTCAGCAGCCACCACCTCGATGAGGTCGCACGCATCGCGCACCGGATCGGCATGGTGAACGGTGGCCGGCTGATCGGTGAGGTGTCGCCGGCCAGCACCGACCTCGAGCGAGCCTTCTTCGAGCACGTGCGCCTCGACGACGAGCGTCGCGAGGTGATGGCATGAACCAGGTCGTACGCGTCGAGGCGCTCAAGCTCACCCGGTCGCCCGTCGGAGTCATCGGGTCCGCCGCGATCGTCCTCGGCATCGCCGTGCTGTGCAGCGTCATGATGGCCGCCCTGGCGTCCGGCGACCCGCAGCTCGTCGCCAAGGTGGGCCCCGGTGCCAGCCGTGACTGGCCGGGTCTGGTGGGGGTGGCTGCCCAGATCAGCGGTGCGGGCGGGTTCCTCGCGTTCGGCGTCGTCGGGGCGTGGTTGTTCGGCCGCGAGTTCACCGACGGCACGATCACCGGTCTGTTCGGGCTGCCCGTGGCTCGCGGCACCATCGCGGCCGCCAAGCTCGCGGTCTACGCGGCGTGGGCGACGGTGGTGAGTGCCGCGGTCGTCGCGGTGGTGCTGCTGACCGGACTCGTGCTGGGGTTCGGTACGCCTGACGCGGGTGCCTGGGAGGGGCTGGGCCGACTGCTGGTGCTGGGAGTGCTCAGCGCGGGCGTGGCGGTGCCGACCGCGTGGGTCGCCACCATCACCCGGTCGCTCCTCAGTGGGGTCTCGGTCGCGATCGGCCTGGTCGTCGTGGCGCAGGTGGGTGTGCTGGCCGGCGGGGGCGGCTGGTTGCCGCTGGCCGCTCCCGCCCTGTGGGCGGTCTCGGGCGGAACCGCCGTGTCGGTGGTTCAACTCTGCGGCCCCGTGGCGTTCGCCGCGGTGGCCGCGACCGCCACGGCCTGGTCCTGGCACCGGCTGCAGCTCGACCGTTGACGCGGGCCCGGCTCAGCGGACCTCGGCGGTGACGGCATGGTCCGTGGTCGCTAGAAGGGCGGCTCGTCGTCGTCGCGGCCGAGGTCGGACCTGCTGCAGTGCCTGTTCGTGCGGTGACCTGGCACCTGGGGCCAGGCGTGCGCCAGGACGAACCGGTCGGCGCGCGGACGGTGCCCGTGAGGATGGTGCACCTCCATCGCGAGCAGGGAGCGATCACCGGTGGCCAGGAGCGACGCGCTGCCCAGGTCGGCGCGGCGGGTGAGGTCGGCGCTGGTGATGGCGGCGGCGTGGTGCTCGAGCGTGAACTCGAGCGCGCTGAATTGGTCGCTCACCGTGCCCAGCAGGTCGTACATCGTCCTCGAGCCGCCTTCGCTGGTGATCTCCCCCCTACCGATGTCGGCGGGGTCCCCGAGCCGGGCCGGCTCTCCCGAGGTGGTCGTTGCGTGCTCAGGACCGCTCGACTCGGAGGGACCGCCCGGAGCGTGCAGGACCAGGGAGCGCCGAGCATCGACGGGGTGGGTGACACGGACGCGGCCTACGGGGTCGGTCCACGTGACGGTGGCGTCGGGCTCGAGGCGCACGCGCCAGCGATGTCGTTGCTTGATGCGGTGGTGGCGGCGGCACAGGCAGATCAGGTTGCTCGGGCTGGTCGCTCCAGAGGGCCAGGGTCTGACGTGGTCGAGGTCGCAGAACCGGGCGGCGACGTGGCAGCCGGGGAAGCGGCAGCGCCCATCTCGCTGGCGGACGAGGGACGCCATGCTTGCCGGTGGACGGTACGAGGAGCTGATGGTGGAGTCGAGCAGGGCCCCGCTGACCCGGTGGCAGGGCCGCTCGACGGTTGTGGTGTCCAGAGCGGCCGTCACCACGTCGAGGAAGGCGCGGGTCACCAGCACCCGTTCACCGCGGGTGCCCATCACCACCTCGACCAGGTCCTCCGGTGACTCGGTGGGTGCTGACGCGCTGTCCTGGGTTTCCAGAGCCGAGCGGCCCAAGGGAGCTGCGGTCGATCCCTCGCACTGCGTGCCCTGGGTCGGGCCGGGCGAGATGCCGCTGTGCGAGTACGGTGTCGAGTCGCCCGATCCGTCTGGTGCCGAGGTGTCGGGTGATTCGGTCGGGCCGTTGCCGCCCGGGCCGGCGGGAGCGCTTGCCCCGCCGGACTGGTCCTCCGCCGGAGCCGGGACGGTGAGGGTGACGACCGTGGTGATGGTTGCAGAGCCGGTGACCAGGTCGATCAGGGCCTGGGCGCGGGCTCGGTCGATGCGACCCACGCTGCCGCCAGCGACGAGATCATGGGCGCGAGCCTCGATCGCGGCCCAGGCTCGGGCGGCATCCTCACTCGGGAAGGTGCCCTCCCACTTGTCGACGCCGGGCTCCTCGGCCCACCGCCGCAGGCTGCATTGCTGACGAGCCGTGGTGGCCCGTTGCCGGAGCACGTCGGGGCTGATGCGGGACAGCACCGTGCGGCAACGCGCACGCAGCTGCGGCCCTGTGTCGCCGGCCCAGTGGCTCGCCAGGGCACCGACGACAGCCTCGGCCACTTCGGCCGGTGCTTGCTCGAGCTCCTCGGTGACTACGCCGGCCCGGTAGGCATCGAGGTCTCCGCGGCGCATCGCCGTGTGCAGCCCGTCCAGCCCCGTCGCCATGTCGCTGCCGGCCGGCCCGTCGGCGGCCAGCCGCACCGCCGACCGCACGCGGTGCTCGGCGTGCCTCACCGACACGCTCAGCGCCCCTGACACCAGCGCCGGGCCGTCGAGCGCCACGTGTCCCGCGGCGCGGTGACCCTCCACGACTGTGCCGTCCTCCAGCACTTCGTCCTCGATCGAGCACACGGCGACGATGGCCTCGTCCTGCACCGCGGCCGCCACGTTGATCACCCGCTGAGCGGTCGTCACGACCTCCGCCCACTCGGCACGGCTGCCCGACACCTGGCGTGCATACGGGGCGTTCACCAGCTCGGACTCGGCCGCCCGGAGCGCGCGAAGCAGCTCACTCGGCATCCCCGACGGTGCCCCGGTCGGCATGGTCTCGAGCTGCACCGCATCCCCCTTTCCTCGTGACCCGAACTCTACGGGCGACCACCGACAGACCCTCCGCGCTCGTGCGTGCACTGCTGTCCAGCAATAGAACTCGTCCGAACCCACTCGACGGCTCTGCGCCAGCGCACTGCGGAGCGCATGCCTCAGGGGTGGTGCGCCAGGGCAGCAGCCCGGCTGCTGAGGTGCCGCTGCTCGGCTAGATGATTGATTCCAAGGTGACTGGTGTGGCGGGTGTGACTTGAGGGCGAGGGTGCCCAAACTCGGTGTTGCGAACCAACTCGAGCCGGGAGGCCCTCGTGGACACCGATCTGGACACCCTCGCTACCGCAATCTACGTCAGCGCTGACGATCTGTTGAAGGCTCGCCCGGAGCTGGTCCCGTGGCGGCCCAAGGTTGGGATGAAGCCGCTGGTCAGCGACGCGGAGATGGTCACCTTGGCGGTGCTGTCGGCCGTGCTCGGCTTCGATGACGAGGCCCGCTGGGTCCGGCACGTGCGCGCCGCGTGGCGCCACCTGTTCCCCTACCTGCCCCAGCAGAGCGGGTACAACAAGCGGCTGCGCCGCCTCGGCCCGGTGCTGGTGGCCCTGATCGAGCACCTGGCCGCCGACACCAGCGTGGCCACCGACGACGTCCTGGTGGTCGACTCCACCCCGGTGGAGTGCGCCCGCTCCCGCGAGACGGTGAAACGCTCGGACCTGGCCGGCTGGGCCGAGTACGGCTACTGCGCCTCGCACTCACGCTACTTCTGGGGGTTGCGCCTGCACCTGGTGTGCACCCTGCACGGGCTGCCGATCGCCTACGCCCTGACCGGGGCCAAAGCCGACGAGCGGGTCGTGCTGGCCGAGCTGATCGAGTCCACCCCGGCGCTGGCCGGCGGCGGCCGAACCATCATCGCGGACAAGAACTACTACGGCCGAGACTTCGAAGCAACCCTGGCCGCAACCGGATTCACCCTGCTACGCAAAGCCCGCTCCGGCGAACAACCCCGCCCCGGGGCGCACCTGCTCAAACCACTACGACAGACCGTGGAATCAGTGTTCGACACCCTCAAAGGCCAGCTCAGCCTCGAACGCCACGGCGGGCGGACCCCCACCGGCGTCACCATCCGAGTCCTGCAACGCATCCTGGCCCTGACCGCCGTCATCTGGCACAACGACCGCACCGGCCAACCCGTACTGCGGTCCCTCACCGCCTACGACCACTGACACCCCTTGGAATCAGTCATCTAGGTTCGTCGCACGGTCCGCCGCCGCGTGGTAGCGCCGCCGGGCCTCGGCATGGTTGCCCGCGAGCTCGGCCACGTGTCCCTTCACCGCATCCAGCCGCTGGTGGTCACCGAGCGCGGCGTCAAGCGAATCGAGCACCGGCACAGCGGCATCCGGGCCCTCGGACTCGGCCAGTGCCACGGCCCGCGCGAGCGTCACGAACGGGCTGGGCGCCGCCCGTTCCAGCAGGCCGTACAGCGCGAGCACCTGCGGCCAGTCGGTGTCGGCCGCCGTCGACGCCCGGTCGTGCACAGCGGCGATGGCGGCCTGGAGCTGGTGGGCCCCGACCTCGCGACCCGTCCCGATCGTCGAGTCGAGCAGCGCAGTGCCCTCGGCGACCAGAGCCCGGTCCCAGAGGCGCCGGTCAGGCTCGGCGAGCGTCACGAGGTCTCCGGATGCCGTCACGCGCGCCGGCCGCCGCGCGTCCAGCAGGAGCATGAGGGCCAGCAGCGCGGTCGCCTCCGGGTCGTCGGGCAGCAATCGGTGCACCAGAGGACCGAGCCGGATCGCCTCCGCCGAGCGGTCGGTGTGGGTCAGGTGGGAACCGGTGCTCGCGGCATACCCCTCGTTGTAGAGCAGGTATACCACTGCGAGCGCGCGCTGCCCACCAGCCGAGGTAGCTCGTGATGCCGGCTTTGAAGATGGCGCCGAGGTCGATCGGGATGATGATGCCCTTGCCGACGGTCGAGGTCGAGGTCGAGTTGTCGATGTCGTCGAAGTTGGGCTTCGTGAAGGCGTATTTGATGCTGACGATCGCCTGGTATGCGACGGCGATGCCGAGGGTGATCAGCGGCGGGGATGCACGCGCATGACAAGCCTCGGGTCCGTTTGTGCGGCCGCAGATCTCGACCGATGCGCACGAAGTACAGACAGAAGTCCTTCGCTGGCGAGACGTTGTAGACAGTTGTCAGGACGGAGCCGAGCCCCAAGCCAGACGGGTCGTGCCGGTCCCTCCAGCCGACGAGCGCCCGACGGCCTCTACGGCGTGACGCCGACCCCGGTGAGCTCCTCGCTGCGCTCCCAGAGCAGGGCGGCGAGCGTCTCGTCCCGGGCGAGCGTGCTGAGCCTTGCCTCGCCGACAGCGCCGCGGGTCTCGCGGAAGCCGGTGGGCCCGGAGTACGAGCCGGGGGCTGCCTGCGTGGCGGCGTAGAGCACGGCTTCGGCGCCCTGCTCCGGGCTCGGGAAGAACAGCCGCACCCCCCACTGGCCGATGGTGCCGAGGACAGGGATCGAGCCCAGCCCGTCGGGGCTGGCCACCAGGTTCGTGGCCGAGACGCCTGGGTGCGCGGCCGTGGAGGTGAGCTTCGAGCCGGATGCCGTCGCGCGCCGCTGCAGCTCGAGCGCGAAGAGCAGGTTGGCCAGCTTCGAGCGGCCGTACGTGGTGTTGGGGTTGTAGCCCTGCGCCGGGTTGCCCTCGACCACCTTGGCGTCGCCGCTGTGGTGCGCGAGCGACGCCACGGTCGTGACGCGGGGGGCGGGCGCATGGAGCAGGTGCGGCATCAGCAGGCCGGTCAGCGCGAAGTGGCCGAGGTGGTTGGTGCCGAACTGCAGCTCGAAGCCGTCGGTGGTCTCGCGTCGCCGGGGCGGCGCCATCACGCCGGCGTTGTTGACGAGCAGGTCCAGCGGACCCTCGAAGCGGTCGGCCAGGGCGTGCACCGACTCCTGGGAGGCGAGGTCGAGCCGCTCCACGCGCACCGCGCCCGGGACGCCGATGCCGCGGATCCGCGCGGCCGCGGCCTCCCCGGCATCCGTGTTGCGCACTGCGAGAACCACATCGGCGCCGTGCCGGGCCAGCTCGCGAGCCTCGACGAGGCCGATGCCGGAGTTGGCGCCGGTGACCAGGGCCGTGGTTCCGGACAGGTCGCCGATCTGGTCGGGGGTCCAGCGCATGGGATCTCCTCGGGTACGCGGGGGCGGAGGGGCGGAGCACCAGTATCCGACGGTCGCGCAGCGCGCGATGACGCGGGGTGGTCGGGCTTGGGAAGGTGGCTCAGAAGCCGGCGTACCGGGCAATGCGTCCCGCGAGGTCCGAGTCGGCGCGTAGCGCCTGGCCGTCGAGCGCGGTGATAAGCGCGGGTCCGCGTCCGGACGAGACCAGCCACACGCTATCCGCGGTGAAGAGGTGTGCGACGGGCACGAGCGCGTAGCGGGTCGCGTACCCGTCGGCGCGGGCGGCCGCCATCACGGCCGCCACGGTGAGCGACTCCAGGATGCCGGTGCCGCCCGTGGGGGTGCTGAGCAGGGCGCCGTCGCGCGCGACGAGCAGGCCCGACGTCGGGCCGTCGAGGGCGTAGCCGTCGGTAGAGGTGAACACGACGTCGTCGGCCCCACGGCGCTTGGCCTCTCGGGTCGCGGCGGTGTGCACGACGTAGGACAGCGTCTTGACGCCGCCGAGCAGCCACGGCGCGTCGGTGAAGGCGTCACTCGGGTGGCCGCGGCTCAGGGTGACCGCGGTGATGGTGCGCGGCGGCCCCCCATGCGGACCGGGGCCGGCCGGTGCCGGGCCCTTCGAGCTGATCGTGACCAGCGCGGTCGGGCCCCTGTCCGCGTGCCACTCGCGGCCACGGGTCAGCAGGAGCTTCAGCACCGCCTCACCGGGGGTCGACCACGCGGTGGCCGCCTGCTCCACCAGCTCACGCCACTGCTCGCGCGACGGGTTGGCGAGGTCCAGGATGCGCGCAGACACGGCCAGGCGGTCGAGGTGGCCGTCGAGGTCGACCACCCTGGCGTGGCCGGTGGGGTCGGTGATGACCCGGGCGGAATCGAAGCACCCGTCACCGCGGGTCAGGCCGAGGTCGTCAGCGGCGACCACCAGGGTGTCCGGGTCGACGACGCCGCGACCGAGGACCGCCACCAGGTGCACCTGCTCGTTCATGCCCTCAGGCTCTCACCTGACGACATCGGCCGCGGCGGGCTACTGTCCGGGGGAGGACCATCGAACGGCCGAGAGGAGTGAGCGACGTGCGAGTGGCTGTGATGTCGACCTGCATCGGGGACGCGATGTTCCCGGATGCCGTGCGCGCGACGGTCCGGCTGTTGCGCCGGCTGGGGTGTGACGTGGACGTGCCGGAGGCGCAGACGTGTTGCGGGCAGCCGATGGTGAACACCGGCTACCTCGACGAGGCGGTGCCGCTGGTGCGCAACTTCGTGTCGGCCTTCGAGGGCTACGAGCACGTGGTGGTGCCGTCGGGCTCGTGTGCGGGCTCGGTGCGCCACCAGCACGCGTTGGTGGCGGCGCGGTCGGGGGACGCCGGGTTGGTGGATGCCGTGTCCCGCACCGCCCCGCGGACGCTGGAGCTGAGCGAGTTCCTCGTCGACGTGCTGGGGGTGGTCGACGTGGGTGCGTCGTTCCCGCACCGCGTGACGTACCACCCGACGTGCCACTCGGTACGGATGCTGCGCGTGGGCGACCGGCCCTTTCAGCTGTTGGCAGCGGTCGGCGGCATCGACCTGGTGCCGTTGCCGAGGGCGGACGAGTGCTGCGGCTTCGGGGGGACGTTCGCGGTGAAGAACTCGGAGACGTCGGTGGCGATGGGCTCGGACAAGGCCTCGCACGTGCGCTCCACCGGCGCGGAGGTGCTGGTGGCCAGCGACTCCTCGTGCCTGATGCACGTGGGCGGGCTGCTCTCGCGCCAACGGGCCGGCATCCGCACGATGCACCTGGCCGAGGTGCTGGCCTCGACCGCCGACGAACCGGCTGAGGTGACCTCATGACCGCTGCACCTGAGCACGCGACCTTCCTGGGGATGCCGCCGTTCCCGGTGGCGGCCCGGGCCGCCCTGGCCGACACCCAGCTGCGGCGCAACCTCGCCCACGCGACGGGCACGATCCGGGCCAAGCGGGCCGCGGTGGTGGCCGAGGTCGACGACTGGGAGGAGCTGCGGCAGCGCGCGGCCGGCATCAAGGACGCCATGCTCGCGCAGCTCGACGAGCACCTGCTCACCCTCGAGGCGTCACTGACCGCGGCCGGGGCGACGGTGCACTGGGCGCGCGACGCCGCCGACGCGTGCGCGGTGGTTGCCGAGGTGGCCAAGAGCCACGGCGTCCGCGAGGTCGTGAAGGTCAAGTCGATGGCGACCCAGGAGATCGAGCTCAACGAAGCGCTTGCCGCACAGGGCATCTCGGCGTGGGAGACCGACCTGGCCGAGCTGATCGTGCAGCTGGGCGACGACCTGCCCAGCCACATCCTCGTGCCGGCGATCCACCGCAACCGCTCCGAGATCCGCGACATCTTCAACCACAAGATGGCTGCCGCCGGGCGGCCGGCTCCTGAGGGGCTGACGAACGACCCGGCCGAGCTGGCGGGTGCGGCGCGGTTGCACCTGCGCCAGAAGTTCCTCTCGACGAAGATGGCCGTCTCCGGCGCGAATTTCGCTGTGGCGGAATCGGGCACGCTCGTGGTAGTGGAGTCCGAGGGGAACGGCCGAATGTGCCTGACCCTGCCCGAGGTGCTGGTGACGGTGGTCGGCATCGAGAAGGTGGTGCCGACCTGGGCCGAGCTCGACGTGTTCCTGCGGTTGCTGCCGCGCTCGTCGACCGGCGAGCGGATGAACCCCTACACCTCCACCTGGTCGGGGGCCACGCCCGGTGACGGGCCGCAGGAGGTGCACGTGGTGCTGCTCGACAACGGGCGCACCCGGGCGCTGGCCGACGAGGTGGGGCGGCAGGCGCTGCGCTGCATCCGCTGCTCGGCGTGCCTGAACTCGTGCCCGGTGTACGAGCGGGTCGGTGGGCACGCCTACGGCTCGGTCTACCCGGGCCCGATCGGGGCCATCCTCAACCCGCTGCTCAAGGGGGTGGGCACCGACAAGCAGGTCGACTCGCTGCCGTTCGCCTCGAGCCTGTGCGGGGCCTGCGGCGACGTGTGCCCGGTCGCGATCGACATCCCCGGCATCCTGGTGCACCTGCGTACCAAGGTCGTCGACTCCCACCGGGGCGACACCGTACCCAAGGCCGAGGCCGTGGCCATGCGCGCGGCGTCGTGGGGGATGGGTGACGCCGCCCGGATGCGGCTGGGGGAGCGCGCCACCGGGCTGGTCGGCCGGTTCGGTCGCGGTCGTGGGATGCCGGGTGGTCGCCGCGCGCTGACCTGGCTGCCATGGCCCGGGACGCGCTGGACCCAGGCGCGCGACATGCCACTGCCGCCGCCCGAGTCGTTCCGTCAGTGGTGGAAACGCGTCGGCCGCAACGAGGAGCAGCGATGAGCGCCCGCGACGACGTGCTCGCATCCGTTCGCACCGCCCTGGTAGCGGGCCGACCGTCGAAGCCGGACACCCCGTACGCACGCGGCGGAGACACGGGCACGGCATCCGAGGCGCCACCGGCCACCGGTGCCGAGCCTGAGCCGAGCGGCCCGATGGGCACGGAATCCGCCGCCCTCTCCACCGGCTACGGTACGCCGCCGGAGCTCGACCGGGACGCGATGCTCGACCTCTTCGCGGAGCGGGTCGCCGACTACCGCGCCACGGTGACCCGTTGCGCCGCAGCCGACCTCGAGGCCACCGTCGCCACCGCCCTCGGCGGGTCGAGAACGATCGTCGTGCCGGAGGGGCTGGGCGTCGACGTGCGGGGCGCCGTCGTCGACGACGGGCTGACCCACGCCGAGCTCGACGCCATCGACGCAGTGGTCACCGTGGCCGCCGTCAGCATCGCCGAGACGGGCACCGTCATCCTCGACCACGGAACCGGGCAGGGCCGCCGTGCCATCACCCTGCTGCCCGACCTCCACGTCTGCGTCGTGCGCGAGCACCAGGTCGTGCCCGATGTCCCCGACGCCTTCCCCCGGCTCGACCCCCACCGCCCGCAGACCTGGATCAGCGGACCGTCCGCCACGAGCGACATCGAGCTGAGCCGCGTCGAAGGAGTGCACGGCCCCCGCCACCTCCACGTCATCCTCGTCGCCGACTGAGATCGGGACGCCGGCCGTCCCTGGCGTGACCTATTGGTCGATCTGGGGACGGCATCAGGAGCCGGGCGTCAGGGTCCCGGACCCCGGGGCGGCCTCGCGCTCTGCGAGGTTGCGCAGGATGCAGAACTCGTTGCCCTCGGGATCAGCGAGGATCACCCACCCGGTGCCCGGGCCGTACTGCCCGCGGTGGTCGGCCACCTCGACGGCGCCGTGTTCGAGCAGCCGGGCCAGCTCGTCGTCACGGCTTCCCTCGACGGGCTCGAGGTCGAGGTGGATGCGGTTCTTGCCCGACTTCCCCTCCGGTACCTCGATGAAGAGCAGTCTGTGGCCGCCGTCGCGGCTGAGGATCATGCACTCCTCGTGGCCGGGGAGGTTCGGGTCCCCCTCGACGTCGACGTAGTCGAGCACCCCCTTCCACCACTCGGAGAGCGTGTACGCGTCGCGGCAGTCGATGGTCGTGTGGGACACCCGTGCGGTCATCCCGCAACCCTGCCACTGCAGTCGGGCCGCGCACCATGAGAAATGCACGGCTCCTCCACGGCAGCGCCTCCAGTCAGACGACGATCGTGGCACGGATGCCGTCCGAGAAGACCTCGGGCGGGTCCGGCAACCAGCGCGCCTCGCCCGTCGCCCGCCGGTGTGCCGACCAGGCGACCGCGCAGGCGTCGAGCACGTCGTCCGGGGCGTAGCCGCTCCCCTTGAGCACCGACGGCCGGGCGACCCCGGCGGCGGCAAGGGCATCCAGTCGAGCCTGCTGTCCCTCGGGGGTGCGCTTCCCGGGCAGCGGCCCACCCGTCATCGTCGTGAACGACACCTCGGGGTGCACCTCCACCACGTCGACGGTCGGCCGGCTGCGCAGCCACGCGTCGACCTCGAGGATCTTGGCCCGCAGCGCGAACGCCTGGGCTCCCACGCCCTGGCCGCTGAGGCCGCGGTTCACGGTATCCGCTGCAGCGCGGTCGGCGGCGAGGTAGGCGGGGCGGGTCAGCGTCGTGAAGACCGAGCTGGCCCGGCCGGGCAGCGCGCGCCGGGCCAGCATGTCAGCCTGCCGGATCGAGCTGTCCGGCAACCCGATCGGGATGTCGATGCCGACCACCTGCACGTCGAGCTCGGCTCGCACGGTCTCGACGAGCTCCTCGATCGTGGGGGCGACGACCACTCGTGGCCGTGGCGCGCCAGGCACCAGGAGGGCGCCGACCCATCCGCCGGGGCACCCGTCGACCCCGAGTACCGGCACGGTCACCTCGATGGGCGGCAGCGCAGCCGAGGACGCCGTCGCCGGCGTGGATGCCGTGCCGGCCGGCTCCGCGGTGCGCAGCCCTTCGAGCGCCCCCAGCACCAGATCGAGGGTCACCTCGAACTCGTTGCCGAACGAGTAGCCGGGCTGCAGGGCGCGGCCCTCGGCGAAGGCGGTGAAGTGGGGGTAGGCGGCGCGCACCTCGGGTGCCAGGATGCCGGCAGCCAGGCTGGCGAGCTCGGCCTCCCCCTCGAAGGGCAGGCTGGCCTCGCGCGCCATGAACCCGTAGAGATGGGCGTCGAGTAGGGCAAAGGCAGTGCCCGCTTCCACGAGTGGGAAACCCTGCGTCGCAAGACAACCCAGCACGGCATCGTGGTGGCGAATGCTCTCGGTTCCGGGTGGACGGCGCGAGTCCATCAACCCCACGGCCCAGCGATGTCGCAGCAGCACCTGCCGCCCCGACATCGACCGGGCCCGCAGCTCGGCCCGCCAGTCACCCCCGACGACCGGCAGGTGCAGCTCGCCGAACACCGTGTCGACCATCGCGTCGAGCAGCGCCTCCTTGCCGGCGACGTGGTGGTAGAGCGACATCGCCTCCACCCCGAGGCGCCCCGCGAGCGCGCGCATCGACAGCGCGGCCAGTCCCTCCTCGTCGGCGAGGTGCATCGCCTCGTCGACGACCCGGGTGCGGCTCAGCGACGGGCGGGCGGGCGGCATCCGAGCTCCTGGAGGGTGGCGACCTGGTGGGGGACTTGCGACATCTTACGGTGTAAGGCCAGTGTGACGCCCAGTCAATGAGGAAGCACCATGCAGGCGATTGTCCAGGACTCCTACGGCACCACCGACCGGCTGCGGCTCGACGAGGTACCCGACGCGGTGCCCGGGCCCGGCGAGGTGCTCGTGCGGGTCGGCGCGGCCGGCGTCGACCGCGCCGCCTGGCACCTGATGACCGGGCGGCCGCTCGCTGCCCGGCTGGCCCTGGGCCTGCGGGCACCGAAGGACCGCATCCCAGGGCGCGACGTGGCCGGCACCGTCGTGGCGGTCGGTGATGGGGTCACCGACTACGCCGTCGGGGATGCCGTCTACGGCACTTCGCGCGGGTCCTTCGCCGAGCTCGCCGTCGTGCCCGTCACCCGGCTGGCCCGCCAGCCGGCGAACCTGTCGGCCGAGGAAGCCGCGGCCGTGCCGGTGTCGGCGCTGACGGCGTTGCAGGCGGTGCGCGCCGGCGGGGTCGAGGCCGGCGACCGGGTGCTGGTCATCGGGGCATCGGGCGGAGTGGGGTCATTTGCCGTGCAGCTGGCCGTCGACCTCGGCGCCCACGTCACCTGGGTCTGCGGGCCCACCAAGGCAGACCTCGTGCGCATGCTCGGCGCCGAGCACGTCGTCGACCACACGACGACGCCGCTCGAGACCCTCGTCGACCACACGACGACGCCGCTCGACATTGCGGGCCACCGGCGCGTCCGACTGCTGCGCGGCCTGCTCACCGAGCGCGGCTGCCTGGTGATCGTGGGCAGCGAGAACGAGGGCCGCTGGCTCGGCGGCCTGCAGCGATCAATGGGGGCGGCGCCGCTGTCACCCTTCGTGAAGCAGCGGCTGCTGATGCTCGTGGCCTCCGAGAACGGCGCCGACCTGGCCGCTCTCAACGAGGTGATCGAGCGCGGCGGGCTGCGTCCGGCGCTCGAGCGCACCTTCCCCCTGGCGCAGGCGCCCGCGGCCATCGACCACGTCAGCGGCGGTCACGCCCGCGGCAAGGTCGTCGTCACCGTCGGCTAGGCCTCCGGCAGCGACTCCAGGAGGTAGGCCACGGCATCCGCGGCGGTCCAGCCCTGCGGGTGGCGGCGGCTGAGCTCCTCCACCCCTGCGAGGTCCTCACCCAGGGTGACCAGCGGCGCCTCGTCGTAGCCGTCCTTGCGGTGCTGGCCCAGGCCGATCGTGGCGGTGAGCCCGTTGCACAGGCACTTGCGGCCCTCGGTGTCCTCGGCGGCCCCGCCCTTCTTCACGTACATGTGCACCGGCTCCCCGGCGCAGCGGAAGCCGACGGTGCCGTCGGCCCGCTCGTACGGCTGGCGCAGGTACGACAGGTCGCACAGCCGCTCGCGCGACTCGTACACCTCGGCCGAGCTCACCGAGCCCTCGAGCTGCACCACCTTGAACGGGAAGCCGGTCGGGCTGGCGCGGGGGTCGTTGCGCACGGTGAGGTGGCCGGCCCGCAGCTGCTCGAGCGCGAGGTCGCGGGCGGCATCCGTGAGCCCGGACTCGGCGCAGAGCGCGAACAGCGTGCCCACCTGCACACCGACGGCGCCGGCCTCGACGGCGGCGGCGACCTGGTCCGGGGTGCCGTAGGCGCCGGCCATCCAGAACGGCAGGCCGAGGGCGGCCATCTTGGCCACGTCGGCCTCGTCGCGGGCACCGTAGACCGGTGAGCCGTGCTCGTCGAGCTGCATCTTGCCCCGCGGCGGCGCCGAGTGGCCGCCGGCCGGGGGGCGCTCGACGACGAAGCCGTCGGGCCGGATCTCGGGGTCGCGGTGCAGGTAGGAGGCGAGCTGGTCGAGCGAGACGATGGCGAGGAAGTCGGGCCGGGTCAGCGGCGGCAGCTCGTCGCCCAGCAGGTCGCGGGGGTCGGCCTCGACGAACCGGTGGGTGGCGCTGCCGGCCACGTCGACCGGGATGCGGCCCACCGCGCCGGCCGCGAGCGAGCGCAGCAGCTGCGGCACCTCGCGCGGGATGCCGGCGCCCATCACCACGTAGTCGACGCCGGCGAGCATCGCCCCGAGCAGGGCGGTGGGGGTTGCGAGCTGGATCTTCTCGAGGCAGTTGATGCCGACGACGCCGTCGTGGCCCTCCTTGGCGAGCCACACCTCGGCGAAGTTGCCCACCACGGCGAGCTCCTGCCCGGCCCGTACGGTGGTGAGGGTCAGCTTGGGCAGCGGCTTGTAGGGCGCGTCGGCGCTGCGGCCGCCCTCGACGAAGTAGGTGTCGAGCACCCGCTGCGCCATGGCCGGGCTGGGGAAGTGGGCCAGGGCGCGGCGGTAGTGACCGCCCTCGTCGCCGTCCTGCAGGCGGCGGGCGAGCACGGCGTCCATCGCGGTGCCCGAGACGATCCCGAGGTGACCGGCGCGGGAGACCTCGCGGGCCAGGCGCCAGCCCGAGACGGCCACGCCCATGCCGCCCTGGATGATCGCCGGGCGGGCTCGCGCCGGCAGCACGGGCGTGCTGGGGGCGGTCTCGGGGGAAGTCGCGGGCATGGGGGCCACCTTCGTGTCGGGGAACCTACGTCCGCGTAGGTTTCGCTACCGTAAGTTACGGTAGCGTAGGTTAGCGGAGGTTGTCACCACGCTGGTTGAACGGTCTCTCAGATCGGACACACCGCCCGTGGTCCGCCCTGCGAGCCCGGAGCACCAGCGACCACCAGCACCGCAGCGACGTCCAGCCCGGGACCTCAGCGGACGGCGGCGGCCCGCACCAGCCGCACCGCGTCGCCCGGCCGCAGCTGGGCGGCGCGGTCGCTCGCGGATGCCGTGAGCACCCCGACCACGGGGTATCCGCCGGTCACGGGGTGGTCGGCCAGGAAGAGCACCGGCTCCCCGCCGGGTGGTACCTGCACCGCGCCGCGCACCATGCCCTCGGTGGGCAGCTCGGCGTCGGCCCAGCCGGCGACCCGCCGCACCGCGAGACCAGTGAGCCGCAGGCCGACCCGGTCGCTGTCACCGGACACCACGCAGTCCCGGCCGAGGAGCCCGCCGAGGTCGGTGGCCCAGCCCCCCACCCACGCCCCGCGGGGCCCGGGACGCACCTCGAGCACCGCCGTCGCGTCACGCCGTGCCACGGGGTGCGCCGCATGGTCGACCCGGGGGAAGGACTGGCCGGGGTCGCCCACCGGGAGCACATCGCCGGCCCGCGCAGGCTCGGGTCCGAGCCCCGAGAGGGTGTCGGTGGAGCACGAGCCGAGCACCGACGGCACGTCGATGCCCCCGCGCACGGTGAGGTAGGTGCGCAGGCCCGTGGCCGGCATCCCGAGGGTGAGCGTGGCGCCGTCGGGAACGTCGACGAGGGTGGCGTGCGCGACGGGGCGGCCGTCGACCGAGGCCGGTGCGGGGGCCCCGGTGACGGCTACGGTGACCCGGCCGGAGGCGCGCACGCTGAGCCCGCCGAGCAGCACCTCGAGGGCGGGACGGCCCTGCGGGTGGCCGACGAGCCGCGCGCCCAGCCGGTACGAGGCCCGGTCGGCGGCCCCCGAGCGTCCGACGCCCACGGCGGCGAGCCCGGGCCGTCCCTCGTCCTCGACGAGCACCAGCGGGCCGGTGGCGAGCACCTCGAGCGTGGGGCTCATCGGGTGGCCGCCGCGTCGGTGAAGCGCACCGTGGCCCCGGGGCGCAGGAGCGCGGGTGGTTCACGGCCGGGGTCCCAGAGCACGGCCTCGGTGGTGCCGAGCAGCTGCCAGCCGCCGGGCGAGGAGCGGGGGTAGACGCCGGAGAACTCCCCCGCGAGACCGACCGACCCGGGCGGGACGACGGGGCGTGGCCGGTCACGGCGGGGGACGCGCAGCCGTGGGTCGCCGCCCACGAGGTAGGCGAAGCCTGGGGCGAAGCCGCCGAAGGCGACCCGCCACGGGGTGCCGGTGTGGGCCGACACCACCTCGGCGCGGGTCAGCCCGGTGAGGCGGGCCACCTCGCCGAGGTCGGGCCCGTCGTAGGCCACCACGATGTCGACCTCGTGCGACGTACCTACGGGTTCCGGCCCCGGCCGGCCCTCGGAACCGTCGGCACGTCGCACGAGGTCGGGGGTGGCGGACGCGAGGTCGGCCACGGCGCGCCGCAGGGCGTCGAGGTCGGCGCCGTCACGGGTGAGCAGAAGCACCGTCCGGGCTGCGGGCACCACGTCGGTCACCTCGCCCCACGCGCGGCCGCCGGCCTCGACCGCTGCGCGCACCGCGGCATCCACCAGCAGAACGGCATCGAGGTCGGCGACCTCCAGCAGCAGGCCCTCGTCGCCGACAGGGAGGACGTCGACGTCGATCCCGCCCCCGGCGGGCGGAGTGGGTGGCGCCGGGTACCGACCGTGCCCGGTCACGGTCGTGCGGTCGCGAAGGGTGTGATCGTCACCCCGGCCGCCTCGAGCCTGGCCCGCACCGCCCGGGCCAGCTCGACGGCTCCGGGGGTGTCACCATGCGTACAGATCGAGCGGGCCGGCACCGCGATCAGCGTTCCGTCGACCGCCAACAGCGTTCCCTCAGCGGCGATCCTAAGCACCCGGTCCGCCACCTCGCCGGGGTCGTGCAGCAGGGCGCCGGGGTGCGTGCGGGGCACGAGCCGGCCATCCGCGGCGTACCCGCGGTCGGCGAAGGCCTCCGTCACCACCGGCACCCCGGCCGACTCGGCCACGCGCAGCAGCACCGAACCCGGCTGTCCGAGAACGGGAATCGACGAGTCATAGGCGGCGACGGCATCCACGACGGCTCTGGCCTGCACCTCGTCGACGGCGGCAGTGTTGTAGAGCGCGCCGTGCGGCTTCACGTACGCGACGCGGGTGCCGGCCACGCGACACATCGCCTCGAGCGCACCGAGCTGGTAGAGCACGTCGGCGGTGAGGTCGGCGGGCTCCATGTCGATGCGGCGGCGGCCGAAGCCGGCCAGGTCGCGGTAGCCGACCTGCGCCCCCACGACGACCCCACGCGCGGCCGCGGCGGCCACGGTGCGCCGGATGGTGCTGGCGTCGCCGGCGTGGAACCCGCACGCGACGTTGGCGCTGGTGACGACGTCGAGCATCGCCTCGTCGTCGCCGAGCACCCAGGTGCCGAACGACTCGCCGAGGTCGGCGTTGAGGTCGATCCGGATCGCCATGCCCGAACGCTAACGCGGCTGCAGGCGACGTGCCCCCAGGGCAGGACACACGAACCGCCGCCCGGATGCCGGACGGCGGTTCGTGGGGTGCGCCCGAGGGCGCAGAAGGAGGCTGGGTCAGCCGATGACGGTGATGTTCGCCGCCTGGGGGCCCTTCGCGCCCTGCTGGGTCTCGTACTCGACCTTGGCGTTCTCGTCGAGCGAACGGTAGCCGTTGCTGTTGATCGCCGAGTAGTGGGCGAAGACGTCGGCGGAGCCGTCGTCGGGGGCGATGAAGCCGAAGCCCTTGTCGGCGTTGAACCACTTCACGGTGCCAGTAGCCATGGGAGGCCTACTTTCTGAGTAGGAACGCCCCGCTTGTCGGGGAGGTCCGCGTTGGTGATGCCTGGAGTACCTCTGCTCAGAAAGTGCTCAGTCCCGGCGGGACGTTCTGCCACTACTTCACAACGGAAAGCTCAACAACTGCGGACAGCCTAGCGGTCGTCCGGCGGGATCGCCGCATCCGACCCGAGCCATCTTCGAAGATCCCCGGTGCGTCGGCGTCGTCGAACCTCGCCGGCGAACCGGCGACCGACCCCTACGCTGACGCCCATGGACGAACCGAACTCCGGTGGCGCAGGCGTGCGCGCCGCCGACCACCCGCTGGCCTCGGCGAAGTACGTCGCGTTGACCACCTTCCGCCGCACCGGCGTCGCGGTCACCACCCCGGTGTGGTTCGCGCCCTCCCTCGACGAGCCCGGGTCGTTCGCCGTGATCACGGTCGACGGCACCGGGAAGACCAAGCGGCTGGCCCACACCGAGCCCGTCGAGCTGCAGGCCTGCGACATGCGCGGCCGGGTGGCGCCGGGCACCCCCAGCTTCGAGGGGACCGCGCGGGTGGTGCGCGATGCCGACGACGTCGCCTCGGTGCGCCGCGCCGTCGTCGCGAAGTACGGGCTGCTGGCCCGGCTGTCCGACCTCACCGAGCCGCTGGCCGCGCTGGTGGGCCGCAAGCGCTCGGCCCGGGCCGGCATCCTCGTCGTACCGAAGCCGGAACCGCAACAGGCACCGCGGCCATCGGCGGGCGAGGAGTGACGCGCTGACGCCGCGGGCGCTCCGGAGGGCCGGGCTCGATGGCGTCAGCCGGATGCCGCGACGAGGCGACCCAGCGCCATCCGGGCCAGCGGGGCGTAGGCGATCGCGACCGGCCACAGCGCGTGGGTGACCAGCCAGCCGGTACTGCCCCCGAGCGAGCCGGAGCGCGGGTGGGTCGGGTCGACCCCGTGGTCGAACGACACCCGCAGCGGTCCGCTGCGGACGCTCCACGACCAGGTGCGCAGGCTGTGGTCGACCGCGTCGATGCGGAACACCGCGACGATGCCGCCCACCCCGGTGACCCGGCCGGTCGTGCCCTGGCGCACCACGGCGTCCGGATAGTCGACCTCGCGCAGGTGGGGGCTCCAGGTGGGCCACAGCGCCGGTCGGGTGTAGCGCGCCCACACCTCGTCGGGGGATGCCGGGCCGGTGGCGGACAGCCGCAGGTCGCCGGAGAGCGCCGAGGTGAGCATGTGCACCAGTGTCGCAACGCGGTCGGCCCCCGCGGGCGCTGGGGACCGGCCGCCGGGTGCGGTGGGGCGTCCGCGGTGTGACCTATTGGTCGATCTCGGGACGGTGGGGCCCGTCCGCGGTGTGACCTATTGGTCGATCTCGGGACGGTGGGGGGCGAGGCGGGCGCGCGACCGGTGAGCTACTGCGCCGATTGTCTCGGGTTTGTCGAAGGTTCTGGATGCTCGCACCGGCAGGGGTAGCGTTGGGACGTGAGCCTGCTACGCACCGACCGGTCCTGGCGTGAAGAGGTGCGCCACCGCGTGCCTGTGCGCTACCTGCCCCAGACGACCCCCGACCACCTGCGCGGCACCTGGCGCGACGCCAAGCCCGCCCGCATCGAGGCGTCGCTGGCCGCCGCCCTGCGCCGTCCCACGCACGGCTGGCTGGTCGCCGCGGCATCCGCCCACGTGCCGGCCGGACGCACCCTGGTGCGCACCGTGGCCGGCCGAGAGGTCGTGCTCTGGCGCGGCACCGACGGCTCGGCGCACGCCGGCCCCGGCGCCTGCCCCCACCTCGGCGCCCGGCTCGACGCCTGCGACGTCGTCGACGGCACGGTGCTCTGCCGGTGGCACGGGATGCCGCTCGACGACGACCAGCCCGCCTGGCGCACCTTCGCGGCGTACGACGACGGCATCCTGTTCTGGGTGCGTGTCGGCGAGGTCGAGGACGGCGTCGAGCCCACCGACCGCCCGGTGCTCGCCACCCGCCCCCCGCTCGAGGAGTCGCTCGCCTCGGTCGTCTCGCTGCCCACCGACTGCGAGCCGCGCGACATCGTCCAGAACCGCCTCGACCCGTGGCACGGTGCGTGGCTGCACCCCTACGCGTTCAGCGACCTCACCGTCGACGACGACGCCTCCACCGACGACCTGCTCGTGCTCGACGTCGCCTACCGCCTCGGCCGCTACTTCGCCGTGCCGGTGCGCGCCGAGTTCGCCTGCCCCGACTCGCACACCATCGTCATGACGATCACCGACGGCGAGGGCACCGGCAGCGTCGTCGAGACCCATGCGACGCCGCTCACCACGCCCGGCACCCACCCGGCGCGCACGGTGATGACCGAGGCCGTGGTCGCCACCAGCGACCGGTTCGGCTTCAGGGTCGCCCGCGGCCTCGCCCCGCTCGTCACCATGGGCATGCGTTCGTCGGCCACCCAGCTGTGGGCCGACGACCTGGTCTACGCGGCCCGGCTCTACGAGCTGCGCCGCGCGGCCGGCGAGGCATAGGCGGCACGCCGCACGTCGTCGCGCACGCAGCAGCAGCCTGCGTGGCGCGCTAGCTACGGCGTGCCCTGCGAGCCCGATAGGTCCTGATGCCGCGCCGCGCCCACCGCGGAACCGGCCCCAGCCGCGAGCCCATCGGCACCGACCAGACTCCGTGCCCGCGCTCGCCCCAGCCGGTGAGCAGCCGGTCGGCGGCCTGGAAGCCGGTCGTGGCGGCCCGCTCCATCAGTGCCACCGGCAGGTCGCACCGCACGGCATCGCCGGCGAGCAGCACCCGGCGGTCGGGGGTGCGCACGCCTGGGCGCGACCGCCACGGCTCGAGCCCCACGAGCACGCAGTCGGCCTCGACCAGCCACTCGTCGTGCACGATGTCGAGCGCGGCCGTCTCGGGGTAGACCCGGTGCAGCTCGCTCAGCATCCGCTGGCGCAGGTCGGCCTCGGCCGTGCCCGCGGGTAGCGCGTAGGCGTGCAGCTCGACCACCGACCCGTCATGGGCGGCACTCCACTTGGTCGCGTGCCCCTCGAACTGCTCGAGCACCGAGATGTTGTCGAGTGGCCCGTAGCCGCTCGTGCCGAGGAACGGCGGGCGGTGCGGCGCGACGCTTCCCGACAGCCAGAGCCGCCAAACCGCGAACGAGGGCGCCGACCGGATGCCGGCCACGGACTCGCGCCACACCTCGCCGGCGCGGTCGTCGCCGCCCAGGCCCGGTGACGCCGCGACCACGCGGCGCAGGCCCACGGGGTCGAGGGCGAGCACCACGGCGTCCGCCTCGAGCCAGTCCTGGCCGTCGTCGCCGGCGATGCCGTGCAGCACGGAGAGGCCCTCGCCCAGCTCGTCCAGCTCGCTGAGCTCGGTCACCGAGCGCACCTCGCGCCCGGTGAGCACCCGCACGCCGAGCCGCCCGAGGTGTTCGCCCAGCGGCGCCCACAGGGTGGAGTCGTAGTCGTCGCGCGGCACGTCGAAGAGCAGCCCCTCGGCGGACCCGACGAAGTACATGTGGAACATCGCGACGAGCTCGGCGCCGGAGAACTCGCGCGGGTCGGCGAAGAAGCTGCGGGCGAAGACCTCGAGCGCCAGGTGGCGGGCGGCCTCCGGGAAGCGCAGCTCGTCGAGCACGTCGGCGGCGCTCCTGCCGTCGAGGGCGGCGAAGGTCGCCGGGAAGTCGACGTCGAGCAGGCCCAGCGCGGCGTCGACGTCGACGGCCGCCAGTCCCTTGAGGTCGAAGCTCGGGCTGCGGGCCACGAACGCGGCGAGGTTCCACGGCGGCGTGCGCGGGATGTCGGAGAACGAGTCGCGACCGCCGCCGTCGCGCACCAGCGGGTAGTCCTCGAGGGGCCGCAGTCGCTCCAGGGTCGGGTCGGTGCGGCGCAGCACCGAGCGCAGGTTGTAGTACTGCCGGAAGAAGGCGTGGAACCCGCGGCTCATCTCGCCCTGCTCGCCGTCGGCGAGGTCGACCGGCCACGACCGCACCCGGCCACCGAGCCGCTCCTGGCGCTCGAGCACGGTGACCCGCACTCCCCGCTCGGCCAGCGCCAGCGCCGCGGTGAGCCCGGCGATACCGCCCCCGACGACGACGACGTGCCGCGCGGATGCCGGCACGCGCGCGGCATCCGCGACGGCCAGTGGCGCGGGCGGCGGGTGGAACACGGCCCGGCGGTCCAGGCCGGGCGTCCAGCGGGCGCGGCGGCCGATCACGACGGGGCCGAGCCGATGACGGTGTGCACCAGGCCGTGCTGCCACCCCGGGTAGGACCGGTGCTTGACGCCGACCAGCCCGGTCGACAGCAGCCGCTCGCAGATGCGCTGGATCGAGTCGAAGTCGCGCACGCTGGTGTAGAGGTAGCGGTGCAGCGGCACGTCCGATCCCTTGACCACCGCCAGCGGGATGATGATGCCGTGGCACACGGCGGCCCAGAGCAGCTTGGCACGGGTGTTGCCCGCCACCGAGTAGTCGTGCAGCACGAAGGCGCCGCCGGGGCGCAGCACGCGCGCCACCTCGCTCACCAGGCGGGCGCGGTCGGGCACGTTGCGCAGCAGGTAGGCCGCCAGCACGCCGTCGACCGACCCGCTCGGCAGCGACTCCAGGTGGGCGACCGCGTCGGACACCACCAGGGTGACGCTCGGCGGCCAGGTCTTCGCGCGGGCTTGACCGACCATGCCCTCCGAGGCGTCGACCCCGGTGACCGACAGCCGGCCAGCCGCGCCACCGCGGGCCGCCCACGCGTCGAGCAGCGCCCGGGTCGAGGCCCCCGAGCCACAGCCGAGGTCGAGCACCTCGAGAGGCCGGGCGCCGGTGCCGGCGACGGCTCCCGCCCGCGGTCCCGCGAGCCGCTCGGCGAGCGCCTCCGCCGCGGTGCGCAGCTGGTCGTGGTAGCCCGGGGAGAGGGCGACCATGGCGTCGTAGGTCGGGGCGGCGCGGTCGAACGCGTCAGCGAGCACCCACTCCTCGCGTTGTGGCGCGTCGGTCACGGTGCCTCCTGCGTCGTCGGTCGGGCCATCCGGCCGGTGTGTGTATCGGTGTCGGGTGTGGCGTGGGTGGTGGCGGAGCGGTGGTCGTGGCGGGGCCGGTCGTCGTGGTCGCCCAGCCCGTCGCGGTCGCCCTGGCGCACCCACAGCAACAGGGTCAGCGTGATCATGGAGAAGCCGAAGAGGTAGTCCTCGACCGGGATGTCCCACGGCACCCGCACCCCGGTGATCTGGTCCCCGTCGTAGATGACGATCGGTGCGGACAGCTTGGTCAGCCAGCCGTCGACGAGCACGTGGAAGAAGTAGACGATCGCCATGGCGATCCAGTACTGGCCCCTGCGGAAGATGCCGGTGCGCAGCCAGAAGACCTCCACCGCAACGGTTGCCACGACGGACAGCACCGCCAGCACGGTGTACTCAGGCATCGCGTTCCCGCCACTGCCGCCACCAGCCGAGCACCGTACCGACCGCCTCGTAGGTGAGCAGCGCACAGATCGGGATGACGACGAAGAAGACGACCTCCTCGAGCGGCACCTCGAACGGGAACAGGATGCCGGTCGTGTACTGCGCGCTGTACGACCAGTGCTCGCGCACGATGCCGACGACGTCCCAGACCAGGAAGATCGCGAGCACCGGCAGCAGGGACAGCAGCAGCCGCCGGGGCCGCCGGTAGACCCGGGCGCGGAGCACGAACTCCAGCGGCAGGGTGATCACCAGGCAGCCCGCCATGAGCAGGAGGTACTGGAAGCGGTCGTCCACGGTGACGCCTCACGCCGCCTCGGCGTCGGGGCCCAGCTCGGCGGCCGGGGGGAGCTCGGTGCGCAGGCCGGCGGGCCAGGCCAGCGGGTCGAGGCCGAGGGCGTCGAGCAGCGGCACCTGCTCGGTGCACCAGGGCGAGACGGTGCGCTCGCCGGAGAGCACCTCACGGCGGAACTGCTCCCACGGCACCCACTGAGCGTCGTCGACCTCCAGGGGGTCGGCCGAGAGCACGTCGTCGTCGACGAAGCCGACGAACACCGGGCACAGCTCGTGCTCGACGAGCCCGTTCATCACCGCGCGGTAGCGGAAGTCGGGCAGCACCAGGCGCAGGCTGCGCACGTCGACCCCGAGCTCGCTGCGGGCCCGGCGGCGCACCGCCTCGGCGAGGTCCTCGCCGGGCCTGGGGTGCCCACAGACCGTGTTGGTGACCACGCCGGGGAAGCTCGGCTTGCTGGCCGCCCGCGTCGTGACGAGCAGCCGCCCGGCCGGGTCGACGACGTAGCAGGAGAACGCGAGGTGCAGGGGGGTGTCGTCGTGGTGCACGACCGACTTGGGTGCCTGCCCCACCGGTGACCCCGACTCGTCGAGCAGCACGACCGGGTCGTCGGAGACCCAGGCGCCGTCGTGCGGGTCGCGCGCCGCCCGGTCGGCGTGCACCAGCCGCATCGGCTCGCGGGAGAGCACCATGCGGGCCGCGAGCGCCGCCTTGGCCGGGGTCGCGACCCTGGCCCGGGAGGCGAAGACGTCGTAGTCGGCGGCCTCGATGCGCTCGAGGATGCGCGCGTAGAGCACCCGCGCCGTGGCCACGCACCGCCGTGACGGCCCGGGCAGGGCCGGGATGCCGTCGTCGGCCTCCCGGTAGAGCCGCCGGTTGCGCTCGATCTCGAAGGCCATCAGCGCCCGCCACTCGGGGGTGACGACCCGGGCGTGCGGGTCGGCGCCGAACCGGCGCAGGTCCTCCTGGGGCAGGTAGACCCGCCCGCGGTCGAGGTCCTCGCCGACGTCGCGCAGGAAGTTGGTGAGCTGGAAGGCGAGCCCGAGGGCGCGAGCCGGCGCCACGGCATCCGTGCCGGGTCGCAGCACCGGCAGCATCATCTCGCCGATGACGGCCGCGCTGCCGTCCATGTAGTCGAGCAGGTCG
The DNA here is from genome assembly GCA_963747405.1 of uncultured Actinomycetota bacterium. Lineage (GTDB taxonomy): Bacteria > Actinomycetota > Actinomycetes > Actinomycetales > Dermatophilaceae > Fodinibacter. Next base: position 168,924 of record CAVVFG010000025.1, on the reverse strand, counting down.
CCCCAGGTCTCGTAGGTGCGGCGGGTGAGGTCGCTGCGCATCGCACCAAAGAACCGGGTGAAGCACTCGTCGTCGATGCCGCACTCACGCACCGAGGTGGCGATGGCGGCCATCACCGGGTCGGTCGACGTGCCTGTGGCCAGTGCCACCCAGAACGAGCGCTCGAAGGCGTCGAGCGCCTGAGCGGTCTCGGGGCCGGGGTTCGGGCCGGCGGTGTCGACGATGTCGTCAGCGAGCCGGGCCAGCGTGTAGACCGCGTGGACGTGCCGGCGGCTCTGCGCCGGCAGCAGGCGGGCACCCCAGTAGTAGGTGGTGCCGTGCTGGCGGGTGATCTGCGCGCAGCGGGCATAGCCGGAGGCGAGCACCTCGGGCGAGGTGACCGGGGTGGGTTGGTTCACCGGTCCACCGTACGCGGTACCGGCCGGGCGGCCCCGCTGTACTCCTGCACCCGCTGCGCCGCGAGCTTGCCGCTCACCAGCACCATGGGGATGCCGACGCCCGGCTGGGTGCCCGAGCCGGCGAAGACCAGGCCGGGCACCCGGCGGTCGACGTTGCTCGGCCGGAAGGGGCCGGACTGCAGGAACGTGTGCGCGAGGGCGAACGGGGTGCCGAGGTGCATACCTTGGGCGCGCCAGTCGTCGGGGGTGACCAGCAGCTCCTCGCGCACGTCGGTGGGGTAGCCGCCGGCCTCCAGGAAGCGGTGCAGCCGCTCGCGCATCGGCCCGGCCTCGCGCGACCAGTCGAGCCCGGCGCCGGTGTGCGGAACCGGCTCGAGCACGTACATCGTGGTGGAGCCGGCCGGGGCGGCCGTGGGGTCGGTGACCGAGGGCACGGTGACCAGGCGCGACGGGTCGGGCATCAGCACCCCGCGGTCGATGATCGCCTCGAACGCGCCGTCCCAGTCGTCGCCGAAGTGGATGTTGTGGTGGCGCAGGTGCGGTGCCGGCGCCCCGGCCGCGCCGACATGCCACACCACGGCGGAGGGGGAGAAGTCGCCGGTGCGCACCGCCCGTGGCGCGCTGACCCCGGGCAGCAGCCGGTCGTAGGCCACGGGGAGGTCGAGGGTGCACACCACGGCGTCGGCGGCCAGCCGCTCGCCGTCGGCGGTGGCGACGCCGACCACGGCCCCGTCGGAGCGCTGCAGCACCTGGCTCACCTCGACGCCCAGGTGGATCGGCACCCCCGCGTCGGTGAGGGCCTGCGCCATCCCGCGCGGCACCGCGTGCATGCCGCCGTCGGGGTAGAAGACCCCGCGCACGGTGTCCATGTAGGTGATGACGGCCAGCACGGCGCGGGCCTTGGCCGGGGCGATGCCGGCGTAGAGCGCCTGGAAGCTGAAGATGCGGGTGAGCCGGTCGTCGGTGAAGAAACGGTCGACGGCCGCGCCGAGCCCGCCGAGCCCGCCGAGCTGGAGCAGCCTGGCCGCGGTGGCGGGGGAGCGCACGAGGTCGAGGGGTGAGGAGTAGTTGTGGTCGACGAAGGTGGCGAACTCGGTGTCGTAGAGCTGCTCGAGCCAGACCAGGAAGCGGTCGAACCCCGCGGCGTCGGTCTCGCCGACCTTGGTGCGGATCTCCTCGCGCAGGTCGCCCATGTCGGCCCGGATGTGCAGCTCGCTGCCGTCGGGGTAGACCGCGCGGTAGGCCGGGTCGAGGCGCCGCATCGGCACCAGCGCCCCGGGGTCGCCGCCGATCGCGGTGATGGGGGCGTGCAGCAGCTCCGGCATGGTCATGACGACCGGGCCGGTGTCGATGCGGAAGTCGCCCAGGCGAAGCGTTCCGGCGCGGCCGCCGACCACGGCCTCGCGCTCGAGCACGGTGACGTCGTGCCCGTCGGCGGTGAGGTGGCAGGCGGCGGCGAGGCCGGAGAGGCCGGCCCCGATGACGACGACCCTCATGCGGACCGCCACGCGACGGCGTCGGCGAGGTCTCGCAGCGCGGCATCGGCCTCGTGGTCGACGTCGAGGTCGTCGAGCGCCCGGTGGGCCCGGCCCACGAGCTCGGCCACGGCATCCTCGGCGCGCTCGCGCACCCCGGCGTCGACCATCGCCTGCTGCAGCGCGTCGACACCGGCGTCGTCGAGGGTGCCGGCGTCGCAGGCGGCCAGCAGCGGCCGGGCGGAGTCGGGAAGCAGCTGGCCGGCCCAGGTGAGCAGCGCGGTGGGCTTGCCTGAACGTAGGTCGTCACCGGCGGGCTTGCCGGTGCGCGCGGGGTCGCCCCAGACGCCGAGCACGTCGTCGCGCACCGCGAAGGCGTCACCGACGAGGTCGCCCCAAGTGACCAGGCGCCGCACCAGGTCGGGGCCGGCACCGCCGACGAGCGCCCCCAGCTGGAGCGGGCGGGTGATGGTGTAGCGGCCGCTCTTGAACCGGGCGATGCGCCGGGAGGTCGGCAGGTCGCGCCGGCGACCGGCGGTGTGGGTGACGTCGAGCAGCTGACCCTCGACCAGCTCGACGGCCATCAGCCGCCACGCGGCGCGGACCTCGGGAGAAGTGCCGGCGACCAGCATGGTCGCCTCGCTCAGGGCGAGGTCGGAGACCAGGGTGGCCACACTGTCGCCGAACAGGGCGGCGTCGCCGAGACCGGCGTGGGCCTGGTGCCGCTCGGCGGCGACGACGTGCAGGGTCGGCAGGCCGCGGCGCGACGCCGAGCGGTCCATGACGTCGTCCTGGATGAGGGCGAACAGGTGCAGCAGCTCGAGCGCCGCAGCGACTCGCACGAGCTGGGGGTGCGTGTCGGCGCGACCGCCGGCGACGGCCCAGCCCCAGTGGGCCAGCACCGGGCGCAGGCGCTTGCCGTGGTTTCGGGCCCGGTCGGCGAGCTCGCCGACCAGGTCGACGCCGAGCGGGCCGGGGTCGTGGCCGGGCAGGTCGCGCAGCGGGTCGGCGGGTCCGCCGTCGCCGGTGCCGGCGGCGGCCTGGCGCAGCGCCTCGGAGAGCTCGGCGAAGGTCGTCTCGAGCAGGCTGTCGGCCGCGCGCAGGCTGGCGTCGACGGACCGGACACGGCGCCGGGCGTCGAGGTCCATGGTGGTCACCTCGGCACTCATCGACTCAACCGCCTCGTCCCTCGCCCTTCGGCGTCGATCCAACCAGACCACCCAGAGACCTGCTGTGGTGCCCCCGAGCCTAGACATCTGCGCCCATCCTTGCACAGACCTTAGACAAACCCTCATCCGGACGCGTCGCGTCGTCGGTGCCGCTCCACTGTCCGCGCGTCGTGGCCGCACCATCGCGGGCATCCAGAGACAAAACGGCACTGACCTGCAACGATCAGCGCGTGGCGGCCGCACCGGATCACCCTGGCGTCCCGACCGGCATCGCTGAGCGGGTCGGCGAGAGCCTGACGCGTCTGGCGCGGGTGACCAGCGAGCTGGTCACCGCCGACTCGGTCGACGCGGTGATCAAGATCGTCACCTACCACATGGCCGATGCCGTGGGCGCGACCATCGCCGCCCTCGCCCTGCGCGACGGCGACGACGTGCGGATCGTGGGGCTGCGCGGGCTGCCGCTGCGCGAGGCGCGGCAGTGGGAGGTGGTGCCGCTCACCCGGTCCATGGCCACGACCGACGTCATCCGGTCCGGCCGGCGGCTGGTGCTCGTGGGGGCGGACGCCATCCGCGGGGCGTACCCCGACCTGCCGGGTGTCGACCGTGGGGAGCGCACCGTCGTGACCCTGCCGCTGCGGGTCGCCGGCCGCACGAGCGGGGCGATCCACCTGTCGCTGCCGGGTGCCGTTCAGCCCGACCCCACCGAGCTCGACTTCCTCGACATCATGGCCGACACCTGCGCACAGGCCTTCGAGCGCATCGAGGCCTCCGACACCGCCCGCCGGCAGACGGCCCGCCTGGAGTTCCTGGCCGAGGCGTCGATCGAGCTGGCGAGCAGCCTCGACCTCGAGGTGACCACCCGGCGGGTCGCCCGGCTGGCGGTGCCCACCTTCGCCGACTGGTGCGCCATCGACGTCGTGCGCGACGGGCGGGTGCACCGTCTGGCGGTCGCCCACGTCGACCCCCGCAAGGTCGAGATGGCCATCGAGCTGCAGGAGCGCTGGCCCCCCGACCCCGACAGCCCGTCGGGGCCACGGGCGGTGGCGCTGTCCGGTCGTCCCGAGCTGGTCCACGAGATCACCGACGAGATGCTCGTCGCCGGATGTCGCGATGCCGAGCAGCTGCGCATCGCCCGAGAGCTGCAGCTGCGCAGCGCCCTGCTCGTGCCCCTGATCGTCCGCGGCCGGGTCATCGGCGTGCTCAGCTGGGTCTCCACCGACGAGCACCGGCTCTACGACTGGGACGACGTCCGCTTCGCCGAGCACCTCGCCCGGCGGGCTGCGACCGCCATCGACAACGCCGAGCTCTACAGCCAGACCCGCACCGCGGCCGAGCAGCTGCAGCACGCGGTGCTGCCCGTGGCCCTGGTCGACGACGACTGCTGGGAGGTGTCGTGCGTCTACCGGCCCTCGGGCCGGGCCGAGATCGGCGGCGACTTCTACGACGCCTTTCCCCTCGGCGACGGCCGGCACGTCGCGTTCATCGGTGACGTGATGGGCCGGGGGGTCGCCGCGGCGGCGGCGATGGCCGAGATGCGAGCGGCCGCCCGTGCGTTCGCCTCGATCGACCCAGACCCGGCCGTGGTGCTCGGCAAGCTCGACACCATGGTGCTGACCTACGGCAGCGACCAGCTGGTGACCCTGGTGTACGTGCTGGCCGACGCGTCGGCGGGTCACCTGCTCGTCTGCAACGCCGGGCACCCGCCGCCGGCGGTGCTGCGCGGTGACGGGTCGGTCGGGTGGCTGCCCTACGCAGACGGTCCGCCGCTGGGGATGGCCGCCCAGGGCAGACGCTGGGAGACGGTGGCGTTCGACGTGGGCGACACCCTGCTGGCCTTCACCGACGGGCTGGTCGAGCGGCGCGACGAGGACATCGGCACCGGGCTGGACCGGCTGGCCCGCGCGGTGACCCACCTGGCCCAGCCGTCGCTGGCCGCCGGTGTGCAGACCGTCGTCGAGTCGGTGCGTGACGACACCTACGACGACGACATGGCGGCGCTGGGCCTGCGCCGGCGGGCCTAGGCTCCCGCGGTGCCGGTGGCCGGCATCCGGTAGTGGTGGGCGAACGGGGACTCCTCGGGCGACGGCGGTGCCAGGGAGACGACCACGCGGCATCCGGGGTCGCCCACCGCGATGCGCTCCTCGAGCAGCACGGCGACGTCGTCGTGGGTGTTGCGGGCGGCGATGCCGCCGAAGACGCTGGAGGTCATCCGGCACAGCGCCGGGGCGCGCAGCACCGCGTCGCCGAAAGGGCAGCGGGTGTTCTCCAGGACGATCCGCTCGGCGGTGGCCTCCACCACGCTGAACCCGCCGTCGATCGCGTGCTTGAGCCGGACGAAGCAGCGCCCCATCTGCTCGGGGGTCATCCGGCCCACCACCGCCTCCGCCAGGCGGAACTCCTTCTCCATCTGCCCACCGATGTCGGCGCCCACCTGGGCGATCGCCGCCTCTGCGGCGTCGGGACCGTGGTTGGCCTCGACGCTCTGCGAGAGCTGTACGACCAGGGCCCGCAGGAACGACTCCTTGCCGAAAGCGCCCTCGGGGCGCGCCTCGGCCAGGGCGGGCAGCACGTTGGTGCGCGTCTGTGGCGGGTCGAAGGTGGCCGTCGGGCGCCGCGGCACGGGCAGCACCACCGACACGACCATGCCCGCGTCGGCCCGCACCGACGCGCTCACCGCGGGCGCGAGCGCCGAGATGATGTGCAGGCCCCGGCCGGAGTCGGCCAGGAGCAGCTCGGGGTCGGCGTCGAGGAGCACGTCGGATGCCGGGGACACGGGCGCGGCGCGCAGCCGGTCGGCGTCGAAGCCGGGGCCGAGGTCGTGGACCTGCAGCAGGGGCAGCTGCGCCGCCCAGCTCAGCGAGACCCACACCGGCCCGGCGGTGTGCCGCACCGCGTTGCCGACGGCCTCGGAGACGATGAGCTCGGCATCGGCGATCTCGTCGTCGCTGCCGGGCACCGCGTGGCGCTCGAGGTAGCGGGTCACCTCGCGACGCAGGTCACCGACCAGCTCCCGGCGGTCCAGGTACCAGTCCATCCGGACAGTGTGCTCCCGGGCAGGTCAGCGCGGTGCGGGGCGTCCACGCCATCTCACGCCCGTCTGACCCGGTCACCCCGGGCCCACCCGGGGCACGGTCCTTCCCGGGGTCCGGTGGCCGAACGGGGCCGGCGTCGGCCATGCTGAGCGGGTGACCGAACGCAACGTGCTGGGTGGCGAGCTGCAGGAGTGCGGCACCGACCCGATGACCGGGTTCTACCGCGACGGGTGCTGCAGCACCGGGCCGGAGGACCGCGGCAGCCACACCATCTGCGCCGTCGTCACTGCCGAGTTCCTCGAGCACCAGCGCGCCATCGGCAACGACCTCTCGACGGCGGTGCCGGCCTACCGATTCCCGGGCCTGGTGCCCGGCGACCGCTGGTGCGTGACGGCCGCCAACTGGGCGCGCGCCCACGCCGACGGCGTCGCCGCGCCCATCGTGCTGGCCGCCACCTCCGAGGCGGTGCTGCGCGTGGTTCCGCTGTCGGCCCTGCGCCAGCATGCCGTCGACGTGCCCGAGGACCCCAGCTCGCTCGCGCGCTGAGCAACCTTCGACAGGGGGCCCGCGGGCCTGCGGATCCACACGCTCGTGCGGCCCACCCGGCATCCGCGCTGACCTAGCGTCGAGAGTTCCGACGACCTCGAAGGAGCAGCGATGTCCCACCACGACAACGGCGCCGAGCACGTGCACGACCTCATCAAGGACCAGCACACCGCCATGCTGACCACCGTCCACGACGAGAGCGGCACCCTGGCGGCCCGGCCGATGGCCTGCCAGCAGGCCGACCCCGACGGCACCCTGTGGTTCCTCGCCTTCTCTGACTCGGAGAAGACCGAGGAGATCCGTCGGCGTGCCGAGGTCAACGTGGCGTTCACGCAGGAGGGGAAGTGGGTGTCCGTGGCCGGCCGCGCGTCGGTGACCCAGGACGCCGCCAAGGCGCGCGAGCTGTGGAACGACTTCGCGCAGACCTGGTTCCAGTGCGAGCCCGACGACCCGCGGGTCGCCGTCATCCGGGTCGACGGTGACAGCGCCGAGTACTGGGACTCACCCGGCAAGGTCGGCACCGTCGTCAGCGTGCTCAAGGCCAAGGTCACCGGGTCGCGCCCGGACGACGGGGACAGCGAGACCGTCGACCTCTGAGCTCCCCTCAACGGGCCTGATCCGGGCCAAGGCCGGTCAGCCGGCGACGAGCCCGTGCCAGTCCCAGCGCGGCAGGCGCTCGTCGTCGGCGACGGTGTCGGGCGAGTCGGGATGCTGTGCCATCCGGCCGGTCGCCCAGGCGAAGTAGTCGTGCAGCACTCCGCGCAGCGGCTGCTCACTGAGGCCGACGTCGGTCAGTGCGGCGTCGAAGCAGGCGATGGCGCGCTCGTCGATATCACGGTGCAGGCCGTTGCCGGCGTGCATCCGCAGCACGCCGGCCTCGTCGTTCATCGTGTCGGTGAAGGTGGTCGGCCCGCCCAGCGCCTCGGCCCAGTAGGCGGCGAGCCGCTCGACGTGCTGGGGGTGCAGGTCGCCGTGAGCGAACGGGTGGCCAACCACGGGGTCGGCCAGGCAGCGCTCGTGCCAGGCGCCCGCCAGGGCGAGTAACCCGGCGTCCCCGCCTGCGGCCTCGTGGAGGGTGGTCATGCCCTCGATCGTCCTCGGCCCGGATGCCGGGGACAAGGGTGCGTTCGCCCGGCCGGATGGGTCGGCCACCGGGCGCCCGCAGGGGTGACTCCTGTCGGTGGTGCGGCATACCCTCGGCGGGATCGGGGTAGCACCCCCAGCGCCACCAGCGTCGACCGGAGGAGTGACCGCCATTTCCGCCCAGCTCAACCCCTACCTCACCTTCCCCGGCACCGCCCGCGAGGCGATGACGTTCTACCAGGAGGTGTTCGGCGGTGACCTCGCGATGAACACCTTCGGCGAGTTCGGCTCCGAGGGCGAGGGGTCCGAGGGCATCATGCACGCCCAGCTCGAGACGCCCCAGGGGTTCGTGCTGATGGCGTCCGACACCGCGCCCGGCCAGGGGGACGGGTTCACCCCCGGCGACCACATGTCGGTCAGCCTCAGCGGTGACGACGGCTCGCTCCGCGACATCTGGGAGAAGCTGGCGAAGGGGGCCACCGTGACCATGCCGATGGAGAAGCAGATGTGGGGCGACGAGTTCGGCATGCTCACCGACCGGTTCGGCATCCCGTGGATGGTCGACATCGCGTCGACGCGCGCCGAGCCGCCGTCGGGGTCGGGCTCCGAGGCGGGCTCCGGGTCCGACTCGGCCTCGTGACAACGGTCAGTGCAGCGCGGCGACGGCCGCCTCGAGCTCGTCCAGCGCCTCCCCCGTGTGCACGGCGAGGCGCTGGAGGTGCGGCAGCGCCTCGCGGTCGCCGACGAAGCCGATGTCCAGCGACCCCGCGTAGGAGTGCGCGGTGATGTTGAGGGCCATCGAGTGCCCGGGGATCGACACCGGGTAGGTGGCCTCCAACCGGGCCCCGCGCCAGTACAGCGTCTCCTTGGGGCCGGGCACGTTCGAGATGCACACGTTGAGCGTGGTCGGCACCGGCATCGGCAGCCCGCTCATCGCCCGGCCCACCTGCAGCGCCGCCGGGGCGAGCAACAGCGCGCTGTAGGCCATCACGGCATCCGCGCTCATCCCCCGCATCCGGGCCTTGGCCGCCCGGGCCGAGGCCGTGATCGTCGCCAGCCGCACCAGCGGGTCCTCGATGTCGGTGGCCAGCGACACCAGCGTGGCGCCCACGGCGTTGCCGCCGCCCTCGCTCTCCTTGGGCCGCACGTTGACCGGGATGAACGCGATCAGCGGGCGCTCTGGCAGTTCCTGCAGGTCGGTGAGGAACCGGCGCAGCCCGCCCGCGCACAGCGCCATCAGCACGTCGTTGAGGGTGGCCCCTCGCGCCCGGGCGATGGTGCGCAGCCGACCGAGGTCGTACTTCTGGGTGGCGAACCGTCGTGACTGGCCCACCCGGCTGTTCAGCACCGAGTGGGGCGCCTGGTACGACGTGACCGCCCGCGTGGCGGTGCGGCCGCGGCGCAGCTGGGTCTCGGCCAGCGCCTTGGCGACCGAGGGCGTGGTGCCGACCGACGACGCCAGGCCGCGCACGATCGACGCGAAGTCGCCGACCGGGTCGGCCTCGCGGGAGGCCCGCGGACGCCGGCCGAGGCTGAAGAAGAACGGGTGCTCGCGGTCGTCGGGGTCCTGCGACAGGCCGCGTTCGAGCAGCCGCATGCCGGTGTAGCCGTCGACGAGGGAGTGGTGGATCTTGATGTAGGCCGCGAAGCGGTTGCCCGAGAGCCCCTCGATGATGTGCAGCTCCCACGGGGGCCGGCGGAAGTCGAGCGGGTTCGAGTGCAGCCGGGAGACGAGCACGCCCAGCTCGCGCTCACCACCCGGGCTCGGCAGCGCCGAGTGGCGCACGTGGTAGTCGATGTCGAAGTCGCGGTCGACCACCCAGCGGTGCACCGGCTGGCGCATCAGCATGCGCGTCTGGAGCCGCAGGTTCCAGGGCACCTCGACGGGGGAGGCCCGCAGCTCGGCGACGAGGTCGGCCAGGAAGTCGGGCCCGGCGTCCTCGGGCAGGGACAGGTGCAGCATCGACGCGACGTGCATGAGGGTCTCGTTGGTCTCCCCCATGAGGAAGATCGAGTCCAGCGGTGAGGCCCAGCGCGCTCCGGCCACGAGCCGTCAGACCGCCCGACCGTGGGCCCGGCCGCCGTGCTCGCCGCCGCCGTCGGGGTCGTCGACGGGTAGTGCGGTGGCGCCTAGTGCGGTGGCGCCCCGCGCGCCGGGCAGCGAGGTGGGCGCCGCGGGAGCCGCCGCGGCGCCGGAGGCGGCGTACGGCATCCAGCGACCCTCTGGCTGTGCGAGGCGGTCGGCGATGACGCGCAGGGTCTCGACCTCGTGGCCGTAACCGAGGTGGGTGGCGTGCACCTCGATGTTCTCGGTCTGCGGGGCCGGCTCCGACACACAGCACTCCCAGGCCACGATGCCGTCGGTGCGCGAGTAGATGCACGTGGTGGGCACGCTCAATGGCGCGGCCCGCATCGCCAGGGCCTCGGGGGTGAACATCCGGGCGAGGTTGCGCCGGTTCATGATGCGGTACACCGTCCAGGCGCGGGTGGAGGCCGGGTGCCCCCGGAACGGGCTGCCCAGGGTGATCACCGAGCGGGTGTGGTCGGGCAGGGCGCGAGCCATCTCGCGAGCATAGATGCCTCCGGCGCTCCAGCCGACCAGGCTCACCTTGCGCTCGTAGCGGTCGTGCAGCTCGAGCAGCAGGTCCTCGAGCCGCTCGGCGAGCGCGGGGCTGGCCCCGAGGTTGCGGCCTTGGCGCCAGTCGTGCGCCCGGTAGCCCAGGCGGCGCAGGTGGCTGCGCAGGAACACCGTGGATTCCGGCCCGGCGAGGAACCCGGGCAGCACGACGACCGGGTGGCCGTCGCCGCGTGGCCACCCGTGCAGGTCGCGGGTGCGCAGGGCCGCGCTGGCCAGCTCCAGGCCCATGCGCCACTCGCGTCGCGCCTGCCAGGCCGTGGGCGCTGGGGCCCCGTCGGCGACGGGAACGTCGAACGGGTCGGGCATCACGGCTCCTGGTCCGGGCGCCGCGAAGTCTGCCTGTGCCGGTCGCGACGCTGCGAGTGCGGCTCTTGGCAGTCTGACACGCGGCGCCGACCCACGGGCGGGAACATGGCGGGAGTCGCCGGGAGTTGGCAGGGTGGGAGCGTCGTACCGTGGTGCTCCGACCTGTTCGAAGGGGATCCCATGACCGCCACCGACCAGCTTCGCGCCGCACTGCGCGACCTCGAGGCCAAGGCCCGCCAGCTCGAGCTCGACAAGAAGCTCGAGGCGTTCGCCGACCAGGCCGACCACTACCTGCACGAGGCCGCCGTCAAGGCCGGCGACTACGCGCACGACAACCGGGAGCGCGTCGAGGAGACCCTCGACAAGGCCGGTGCCACGGTCGACGAGAAGACCGACGGCAAGTACACCCGCTACGTCGAGAAGCTGCGCACCGGGGTGCTGGTCGGGGTCGACTGGGTGGCCCAGCAGCGCGAGAGCACCTCGACGCCCGCGTGGGCCGAGGGCACCCGCTGGGGCCAGGAGCCGGATGCCGGCGCCACACCCCAGGACGACGTCCCGACGGCTCCGCCGGCGGACCCGGCCGCCCCGGCCGACTCGGCGGACCCGGCCGCCCCGGCCGACTCGGCGGACGCGGCCACGCCCGTCGACTCTCCGCCCGCCGGCTCGGCGGACTCCAACGCCTGGGTCGACGTCACCGACCCGCCCCCGTCGGCGCAGGACCGCACCGACTCCGTGTAGCGGGTGGTTCGAGGTGATCTGGTGACGCCGGGGGGCGCCGGATCACCTCGACCCGTCGTGGGGTTCCGGCGGATCCGCCGAGCCACCTGACGCGGCATCCCGGCATACCGTGGGGTCATGGCGACCACGCGCACCGAACGCGACACCATGGGGGCGCTCGAGGTGCCCGCCGACCGCTACTGGGGGGCGCAGACCCAGCGCAGCCTCGAGCACTTCGACATCGGCCGCGACACCTTCGTCTGGGGGCGAGCCGTCATCCGCGGGCTGGGGCTGCTCAAGAAGGCAGCCGCGCTGGCCAACGCCGACCTCGGGCTGATCGACGTCGAGCTGTCCACGGCGATCGTGCAGGCGGCCGACGAGGTGGCCCGCGGCGAGCTCGACGACCACTTCCCGCTGGTGGTGTTCCAGACCGGGTCGGGCACCCAGAGCAACATGAACGCCAACGAGGTCATCGCCAACCGGGCCATCGAGATCCTCGGTGGCGAGCTCGGGTCGAAGTCGCCGGTGCACCCCAACGACGACGTCAACAGGAGCCAGTCGAGCAACGACACCTTCCCCACGGCGGTGCATGTGGCGGTCGTGCTCGAGCTGGCCGAGCGGCTGCACCCCGCCGTCGACGCGCTGGTGGCAACCCTGGAGGCCAAGGGCGACGAGCTGCGCGACGTCGTCAAGGTCGGGCGCACCCACCTGCAGGACGCCACGCCGGTGACGTTGGGGCAGGAGATCGGGGCGTGGGCGGCCCAGGTGCGTGACGCCCAGGACGACGTGCGGCATGCCGGGAACCGGGCGAGGGCGCTTGCCATCGGGGGCACCGCCGTCGGCACCGGGCTCAACGCGCCCGCCGAGTTCGGCCCGCTCGTGGCGCAGCACCTGCACGAGGATACCGGCGAGGCGTTCCACCAGGCCGGCAACCTGTTCGTGCAGCTCGCCTCGCACGACGCCCTGGTCGCGGTGTCGTCCGCACTGCGCACCCTGGCGGGGGCGCTGATGAAGATGGCGAACGACGTGCGGTGGCTGGCGTCCGGGCCGCGCACCGGCATCGGCGAGCTGCGGATCCCCGAGAACGAGCCGGGGTCGTCGATCATGCCGGGCAAGGTCAACCCGACGCAGTCCGAGGCGATGACGATGGTGGTGACCCGGGTGTTCGGCAACGACGCCACCGTGGGGTTCGCCGGCACGCAGGGCAACTTCCAGCTGAACGTCTTCACGCCGGTGATGGCGCACGCGGTGCTCGAGTCGGTGCGGCTCCTCGCCGACGCCACCCGCTCCTTCACCGAGCACTGCGTCGTGGGCCTGGATGCCGACCGGGACCGGATCGCCGCGAACCTCGACGCCGACCTGATGCTGGTCACCGCCCTGGCGCCGCACGTCGGCTACGACACGGCCGCGGCCATCGCCAAGCAGGCCCACCGTGACGGCTCGACGCTGCGCGAGGCCGCGCTGGCGTCCGGGGCCGTCAGCGGCGACGACTACGACCGCTGGGTCGACCCGGAGGCGATGACCCGCCCGGGCTGACCCACCGCGCCCCGACGCCGAACCTGTCGACGCCGACCGTCCCGGCCGCTGCGCCTTTGGCTGTGCGACTAGGCTTCCCAGCACCACGCTCCGGCACCGGCCCCACCAGGGCTCGTCCGAGCCACCATGCCGACCAGCCGAGCGAGGGGCCATGAACCAGCCAGCGGGACGCGGTTCCGACGTCACGTTCACGCCGTCTGCCGGTCGCACGCTCGGGGTCGAGTGGGAGCTCGGCCTGCTCGACCCCGCCACCCTCGACCTCGTCTCGCGCGCCGACGAGCTGCTGCACCTCGCGAACGCGACCGACGTCAGCAGCCACGCGCGGCCCACCCGCTCGCGGTTCACGGTCACCCAGGAGCTCCTGCGCAACACCGTCGAGATCGTCACCGGTGTGTGCGCGAACGCCGAGCAGGCGGCATCCGACCTCGCCGACGGGCTGGGGCGGGTGCAGACCGCTGCGAGCGAGCTCGACGTGCTGCTCTACGGCGGCGGGTCGCACCCCTTCGCCCGCTGGGAGGACCAGGAGGTCAGCGACGGCCACCGCTATGCGACGCTGATCGACCGCACCCAGTGGTGGGGACGCCAGATGGTGATCTTCGGCGTGCACGTGCACGTCGGCATCCGCTCGGCGGCGAAGGTGTGGCCGCTCATCAACGCCCTGCTCACCTACCACCCGCACCTCACCGCGCTGTCGGCGTCCTCGCCCTACACGGCGGGCACGGACACCGGCTACGCCAGCAACCGCACCATGCTCTTCCAGCAGCTGCCGACGGCCGGCCTGCCCTTCCAGTTCGAGACCTGGGCGCAGTACCGCACCTACCTGCACGACGTGTTCACCACCGGGGTCATCACCGACGCCAGCGAGCTGCGCTGGGACATCCGGCCCTCGCCCCTGCTGGGCACCATCGAGGTGCGCACCTGCGACGGCTTCTCGCGCGTCGAGGACGTCGTGGCCGTCGCCGCGTTCATCCACTGCCTGGTGCTCGACCTCGAGCACCAGCTCGACGAGGGCGTGCTGCCACCGCCGCTGCCGCCGTGGCACGTGCAGGAGAACAAGTGGCGCGCAGCGAGATACGGCCTTGACGCCATCATCATCCGCGATGCCGACAACACCGAGGTGCACGTCGTCGACGACGTGCGTGTGCTGCTGGAACGGCTCGCGCCGACCGCGCGCCTGCTCGGCTGCACCGGCGAGCTCGCCGGCATCACCGACATCCTGGATGCCGGTGCCGGCTACCAGCGGATGCGCACGGCCGCGCAGGCAGGTGTCGGCGCCGACGGCGAGGTCGACCTGCGGGCCGCGGTGCGCGAAATGGTCGTGCCGGCACCGAACTGAGCGCCGGCCACCGGGCCGGGCGGGCTCAGGTGTCGAGCAGCTCGCGCAGGTCGTCGGCGGTGAGGGCCGAGCCCATGGCCGCGCCCTCGTCGACCACCTTGGCGAAGAGCTCGCGCTTGCGCTCCTGCAGGGCCACGACCTTCTCCTCGATGGTGTCGCGCGAGACCATCCGGTAGACGTTGACCGGGCGGGTCTGGCCGATGCGGTGGGTGCGGTCGATGGCCTGCGCCTCGGCGGCGGGGTTCCACCATGGGTCGAGCACGAACACGTAGTCGGCCTCGGTGAGGGTGAGCCCGAAGCCACCGGCCTTGAGGCTGATGAGGAACACCGGGGCGGTGCCCTCGCGGAAGGCGGCGATGCGCTCGGCGCGGTTGCGGGTGGAGCCGTCGAGGTACTCGTAGGCGATGCCCTCGGCCTCGAGCCGCTCCCGCACGATCCGCAGGAACCCGGTGAACTGCGAGAACACCAGCGCCCGGTGCCCCTCGTCGTCGAGCTCGCCGAGCTGCTCGACGAGGGCGTCGACCTTCGCCGACGACGCGAGCCCGGCATAGGCCTCGTCCACGAGCGAGGGGTCGAGCGACATCTGGCGCAGCACGGTGAGCGCGCGCAGGATGGCGATCCGGTTGCCGTTGACGTCGTCGATGAGGCCGAGCAGCCGCTGCCGCTCACGCTGCAGGTGCCGGTCGTAGACGGCCCGGTGCCGCGGGTGCAGGTCGACCGAGAGCACCTGCTCCATCTTCGGCGGCAGCTCGGTGGCCACGGCCTCCTTGGTGCGGCGCAGCATCAGCGGCCGGATCCGGCGGCGCAGCGCCGCCAGCCGCTCGGCGTCGCCGCCGTTCTCGATCGGCTTGGCCCACAGCTCCTTGAACAGCGCCGGGCGGGGGTGCAGCCCGGGCGCCACGATCGACAGCAGCGACCAGAGGTCCATCAGTGAGTTCTCGAGCGGGGTGCCGGTGATCGCGAACTTGGCCCGCGCGGTCAGCCGCCGCACGGCCTGGTAGGTCTTGGCCTGGTGGTTCTTGACGAACTGGGCCTCGTCGAGCACCACTGCGCCCCACGGCCGCGACCGGAACGCCACCTCGTCGATGCGCGCCACGGCGTACGAGGTGATGACG
Organism: uncultured Actinomycetota bacterium; assembly: GCA_963747405.1. GTDB lineage: Bacteria > Actinomycetota > Actinomycetes > Actinomycetales > Dermatophilaceae > Fodinibacter. The sequence continues at coordinate 153,573 of CAVVFG010000025.1, read as the reverse complement.
ACCTGCGCCCCCGCGATCGTCTGCTCGAGCCCGCGGCCGGCCTTGGTGCGGGTGCGGTCGACGACCACCGTGTGCAGCGACGGGGCGAAGCGGGCCGCCTCGCTCTGCCAGGTGGACAGCACCGAGGTGGGCGCCACGACGAGCACCGGGTCGTCGAGCTCGCCGCGCTCGTGCGCCCGCAGCACCATGGCGAGCATCTGCAGGGTCTTGCCCAGGCCCATGTCGTCGGCGAGCACGCCGCCGAGCCCACAGTCCCAGAGCAGCGACAGCCAGCGGAAGCCGTCGACCTGGTAGGGCCGCAGCGTGGCGTCGAGCCCCTCGGGCAGCTCGGCCGGCTCGACGGCATCGAGGTCGAGCAGTGCCCCGACGGCACGGCTCCACCGGTCGGACTGCTGCTCGACGACACCGAGCGCGGCGAGCTCCTCCCACAGGCCGGCGTGCACCACCGAGATACGCAGGGGGTCGCTGGGCCTGTCTTGCAGCGAGCGTGCCTCGTCGACCAGCACACGCAGCGTCTCGAGCTCGGGCCGGTCGAGCGAGAACCAGGTGCCGCTGTCGAGGATGAGGTGCTCGTGACCGCGCGCGATGGCCTCGATGAGCGGGGCCAGTGGCACGTCTTCACCGGCGACGGTGACCGAGATGCCGAGGTCGAACCAGTCGGTGGGCGCGCCGTCAGCAGGGTCGGACGTCGACACCTGGATGAGCGGGGCGTCGCGCGCCTCGCTGTAGGTGGCCGGCTCGCCGACGACGGTGAGCTCGAGCGACGGCAGCTCGTCGAGCACCGGCAGGAGGTCGGCGAAGGCCACGGTGGTGAATTCGTGCAGCCGGGTCTCGGGCACCAGCCGCCGCACCCGCGCCACCACCTGCCACAGCGGGTCGAACGCGGCGACCTCCTCGACCCCCAACAGCTCGTCGACCAGGGCCCGTTCGGCGGCCCGGTCGCGCATCGGGTCGGGCTCCTCGGCGGCCATCGGCACGAGCACCCCGCCCCCGGCCGCGCCGTAGCGGAACCCCCACTCCAGGTGCGCCCGGTGCCCCGGCTCGAAGGTGGCGCGCAGCGCGAGCCGCGGCGGCACGGCATCGGGCAGGTCGAGGTCTCCGGATGCCGCCCGCACCCGCGCCTTGCGCCGCAACCCGGGCAGGTGGGTGACCACGAAACGCGCCCAGTCGGCCTCCGGCACCTCGACCACGCCGAGGTCGAGCAGGCGCTGGCGGGTGCCGTCGAGCGGTTCGGCCAGGGCGCCCAGCACGAGGGTCTCGCCGTCGCGCAGGAAGAAGCCGGTGGCGGGCTGCCCGACCAGGGTGGTGCGGCCGGCCGCCCCCTGGGGCAGGTCGAGGCGGGGGTGCAGCTCGGCCCCCTCGTCGGTGCGCACGACGTCGACCACCAGCTCGGCCGGCTCCGGGGCGAAGGCGACCTCACCACCTTCGCGGAGGTCGGTGAGCAGCCGCACCCCCGCCCGGTCGGCCGCCCGCAGCAGCGCCACCCATGACGGGCCGAGGTGGTCGAGCAGGATGGCGTCGGGCATCCGGCCGTAGCCGAAGGCGCGCACCGAGCGACGGTGGGCGTCAGCGAGGGCGGTGAGCACGTCGCGCTGCTCGTCGGCGAAGGACACCCGCCCGAAGCCGTAGTAGCCGCCGGCGAACGTCTCCCACGACACCCCCGTGCGGATCCAGCCGCCGCGCACCCCTGGCACCACCGGGCGGATGCGCAGCTGGGCCCGGGCCGGTGCGTCGCGCCGCGCGCTGGTGGCCGGCTCGATGAGGATGCCGACCGGCGTGTGCTCGGGCTCGAGCTCGGTGTCGTCGAGCAGGCCACCGAGCGCGCGCTCCCAGGTGGGCCGAGCCGGCGCGTTCGGGCGCCCGGCGAGCCGGTCGTCCACCGGCTGTCGCTCCCGGCTGACGGCCGCCACGGCGACGGCGTGCTTGCAGTCGCTGCCGACCGGGCACGAGCAGCTGCTGGCCCAGCGGCGCAGCTCGAGCCGGCCGGCGCCGGGTGTGGCGACCGGGGTGAGCGAGACGTTGGTGGTGTAGGTCTGCCCGTTGCTGCCGCCGACCCAGCCGGTGGCCCGGGTGCCGTCGTCGGACAGCTCGAGCTCGACGACCCGGCCCTGCTTGGCGTAGGCCAGTCCACGGGCCACGGTCACCGTGCCGCAGACCTCGTCGAGCTCGCGGTTGGTGAGGTCGGCGAGGCGGTCGACGGTGAACACCCGTGCCACCACGCGACCTCCACGACGCCACCGCCCGGGCCAGGCCGGCCCGGTTCCTGAACTCCCAACCGTATGCGGTGCACCCGACATTCCCGCACCGTCGTCCACACCCCCCGTGCGGGGGCGGGGCCCGTGGGCGGTGGTGTGATCCGCAATCAGTCGGGTGTGTGGGGCAGGGTGAGCGAGAAGGTCGCGCCGCGGCCGGGCTCGGACACCACGCCGGCCCGGCCGCCGTGGGCCCGGGCGATGGCGTCGACGATGGCCAGCCCCAGGCCGGTGCCTCCGCTCGAGGACGACCGGCCGGGATCGACCCGGTGGAAGCGTTCGAAGACGTGCGGCAGGTGCTCGGGCGGGATGCCGGGGCCGGCGTCCGCGACGTCGACGCGCACCGCGCCCGGCAGCACGACGACGGTCAGCCGCACCGGCGTGCCGGGCGGGGTGTGCCGCACGGCGTTGGACGTCAGGCCGACCAGCGCCTGGGTGAGCCGGTCCCGGTCACCGCTCACGACGACGCAGGCGGGAGCCTCGACGGTGACCTCCCGGTCGGGAGCGACCACCCGCAGGTCGGACGCCACGTCGCGCACGACGACGCCGAGGTCGACCGGCTCGTGCGCCACGACGCCGAGGTCGTCGAGGCGGGCCAGGTCGAGCAACCCGTCGACGAGCCGGCGCATGCGGGCCGCCTCCTCGCCGATCCGGCGCATGGCGTCGGCCATCTCGCTGCCGTCGACCACCGCGGTCCCGCCTCCGACGGGTGACGAGCCGCTGCGCCCGCTGTGCAGCGCGGCATACCCCTGCAGGGTCGTCAGGGGCGTGCGCAGCTCGTGCGACGCATCGGCGACGAAACGCCGCATCCGCTCCTGGGTGTCGGCGGTCGTGTCGATCATCGCGTTGAGCGCCTCGCCGAGCCGCCCCGCCTCGGTGCCCGGCGGGCCCGGGGGAACCCGCCGCGTGGTGTCACCGGCGGTGATGGCGTCCGCGGCATCCGTCATCTGTGCGATCGGGCGCAGGCCGAGCCGGTCGACCCACCACAGCAGCAAGCCGACCACCGTGCCCACCGCCAGCCCCACCAGGGCCAGGGTGAGGGCCAGGCTGCGGGTGGCGGCGTCGGCCGAGGTCGTGGGGATCGCGAGCACCGCCTGGGCGCGCCTGTTCGGCAGCGTCGCGGTGACCACCCGCACCCGACGGGCCGTGCCGGATGCCGTGCCACGGCCCTGCGGGGTACTCACCTTCTCGCCGGGGGCGAGCCGCGGCACGAGGTCGGGGTCGCCCTGGGGGGTGAGCACCGCGGTCAGGCTGCCGTCCGCCGCCATCCGCCCGACCCAGACGTCGGACAGGCCCGCGCCGGGTCTGCTCCCGGCGGCCTCCGCCCGGGCCGAGGCCAGCAGGATCGCCCGGGGGTTCTGGGCCAGAGCCACGAGCTGGGCGTCGAGACGGCTCACGAGGACGGCCCGCTGCACCAGCACGACCGCCGTTCCCGCCACGAACAGCACCACGGCCAGCGCGGAGGTGGCGATCACCAGCCGGCGGCGCAGGGTCATCACGGCTCCCGGACGGTGTAGCCGACGCCACGCACCGTGTGGATCAGCTTGGGGCCACTCGCGTCCACCTTCTTGCGCAGCGTCGACACGAACGACTCGATGATGGCGCTCTCGCCCGCGAAGTCGTACTGCCACACGTGGTCGAGGATCTGAGCGCGCGTGACCACCCGCCCGGCATTGACCAGCAGGCAGCGCAGCAGGGTGAACTCGGTCGCGGTCAGGTGGTGCTCGGTCTCCCCCCGCCACACGCGGTGCTGGTCCTCGTCGAGCACGAGGTCGTGCACCTGGTGCCGGCCGCTGGGGGCGGGGCCCGCACCGCGGCGCCGGAGGGCCACGTGGACGCGGGCGACGAGCTCCTCGAGCGCGAACGGCTTGATGATGTAGTCGTCGCCCCCGACGGTGAGCCCCCGCACCCGGTCGGCGGTGTCGGTGCGGGCGGTGAGGAACAGCACCGGCGCGTCGACGCCCTTGGCCCGCAGCCGGCGCAGCACCTCGAAGCCGTCGAGGTCGGGCAGCATCACGTCGAGCACGACGACGTCGGGGTACGCCGGGGTGCACCGGGTGAGCGCCTCCTCGCCGGTCGACGCGGTTGCGGCGTCGAGGTCGGCCAGGCGCAGGGCGGAGGAGACCAGGTAGGAGATGTTTGCCTCGTCGTCGACGACGAGCACGGTCGGACGCGTGCTCGAGGTGGTCACGGCGACCACGCTGCCAGAGTGCCCACGGTGCTGTCTGGACGAAACCTCGAGAGTTCCTGTGGATGCCGGGCGCCCGCGTCGCCGCCGGAGCTCCGGTGGCCGAACCCGGGGGGCCCGCGGTCCGCGACACCGCGGTCCCGCAGGGCCACGGCACCACTGGGGCCGCCGCGGTCGCGTCTCCAGCAGATCGCGAGGTTTCCTCTCGGTGGACGCGAGCCGGCATCCGCAGGATGGCTCCGTCCCCACCGCACCGGCGCCCGCCGGCCGGTGCCCGACCGAAGGAGCACCCATGTCCCGCCTGCGCACCACCGTCGTCGCCCTCGCAGTGGGCACTGCCCTGGTGGCCACCGGCGCCGCCGTCGCGTCGAGCGCCATGGCGACCCCGGCGCCCGTCGCCGCCGTGGCCGAGGTGGGCGCCGACCCCACGGGTGCCAGCGCCGGCACTGCGGCCGCCCCGGCCGACCCGGCCGACCCGGCCGGCGACGCCGCCACCCGCACCACCCCACGCGCCGCTGCCCGCGGCTGGTGGAACCGGCTCACCGACGAGCAGCGCAGCTGCCTGCAGTCAGCGCACGTCACCCGACCGGTCGGCCCCCTCGACGACGCCGAGCGGGCGGCCCTGCGCACCACGGTCGAGGCGGCCGCGCAGCAGTGCCAGGTCACCCTGCCGCACGCGAAGGCCCGCGCGTTCTGGAACGACCTGAGCGACGAGCAGCGCACCTGTCTGCAGGATGCCGACGTGACGCGGCCCTGGGGACCGCTCACCAAGGAGGAGCGCCAGCAGGTGCGAGGCGACCTGCGGGCGGCGGCGCAGCAGTGCGGGGTGACCCTGCCGGCCAGGGCGGGCGCCAACGCCCGCTGACCCACCGCGCGGGCCAGTCGAGAGTAGACAACACGCCATGACGGGGAGGGCCCCCACGGCGTGTTGTCTACTCTCGACCGGGCGTGTCGGGGAGCGGGGCCGCGGACTCCGGGTCGCCGGCGACCGCCCCGCGGGCCAGGAGCGCGGACTCGCGCTGCGCGACGATCCTCGAGCAGGCCGCCAGGAAGCGCGACATGCTTGCCCCGGGGGTGGTGTCGCCGAAGTAGTGCCGCACCAGTGCGGCGTGCACGTCGTCGGGGTGCCGCACCGCCGCGGCCACCACCTCGGCGCCGCGCCCGGCGTCCGAGGCGTCGAGCAGGGTGAGCTCGCGCACGAGTCCCGACTCGGGCAGCTCGGCGCGCGGCTCCGCGGGCCGGGTGACGACCAGGGGCTTGCCCGTGGCCAGCCAGTCGTAGGCGACCGCGGAGATGTCGGTGACGCAGACGTCGGCCGCGTCGACCTGCCAGCCGAACGGGCCGGCCAGGTCGGCGAGGTGCTGGGCACCGGCATCCGCGGCGTTGGCGGCACGGATGAGGCGCAGCACCTCCTCGTGGGCCGCGTGGTAGGCCGGGACGGTGCGGCCCAGGCGAGGGTGTGGGCGGTACACCAGCCGGATGCCGGGGTCGGCCAGCAGCGAACGCACGAGCGGCACCCCGTGCGTGGCGACCGAGGAGTAGCGCATGCTCGGCACGTCGCCCTCGGTGGTGGGCGCGTAGAGCACCACGGTGCGGCCGTCGCGGGGCAGGTCCGGGCCGGTGGGGTGCACGTCGACCTGGGGGCGGCCGACCTCGACGAGGGCGGACTCGTCGAAGCCGATCAGCTTGCGCAGGATGCGGTCGCGGGCGGCTTGGCCGGCGATGAAGACGTGGTCGTAGGCCTTGAGCTGGTTGCTCGACATGTAGTCCTTGTCGGACTCGCCGTGGCAGACGAACACGTGGGCCGGAGCCGCGAACCGCATGGCCGGGAAGTTCTGCTGGTTCTGGTTGACGTAGAAGATCACCCGCACCGGATGCCGGTCGAGGAACCGCTCGACCTCCTCGATCGTGGCGCACGGCACGACGGGGACCGGGCAGTCGCGCAGCAGCCGCGCGGCCGACGCCCACTTGCGGCTCACGACGACCACCCGGTGCTGCTGGGACAACCGGCGCATCGGCTCGTACCACTGGTCGACCTGGTAGAGGTTCTCGGGCAGGTCGGGGAAGTACACCACGGCGGTTACCGTGCCGTCGGCCACGGGAGGCTGCGTGGCGAGGAGGGGCCGTGCCGCCCGCCGCCCGCGCAGGGAGGCGACCGCCCGTCCCCCGACCTCGCGGGCCTTGGCGACGTCTGCCGCAAGACCCATCAGGTGGTGAACCGGTCCGCCACGTCGAGGGCGCGGTCGAGGATGTCGAGCCCCTCGGCCATCTCCTCGGCGGTGGTCGTGCACGGCGGCACCACGTGGGTGCGGTTGAAGTGCACGAATGGCCAGAGCCCCTCGGCCTTGCAGGCGGCGGCGAAGTCGTTCATCGGGGCCGCCGCGGACCCGCCGGCGTTGTAGGCGACGAGCGGCTCGCGCGTGCCGGCATCCTTGACCAGCTCGACCGCCCAGAAGAAGCCGAGGCCGCGCACCTCGCCGACGCTCGGGTGCTTGTCCGCGATCTCGGCCAGGCGCGGCGCGATGACGGTGTCGCTCACCTTGCGCACGTTCTCGAGGATGCCCTCCTCCTGGAAGATGCCGATGGAGGCGACGGCCGAGGCGCAGGCCAGCGGGTGGCCCGAGTAGGTGAGGCCGCCGGGGAAGGCGCGCTCGGCGAAGGTGTCGGCGACGGCGTCGGAGATGACGACCCCCCCGAGCGGCACGTAGCCGGAGTTGATGCCCTTGGCGAAGCAGATCAGGTCGGGCGTGACGCCCCAGTGGTCGACCGCGAACCACTCGCCGCAGCGGCCGAAGCCGGCCATGACCTCGTCGGCGATCCAGATGATGCCGTGCTCGTCGCAGATCTCGCGTACTCCCGCGAGGTAGCCGTCCGGCGGCACGAGGATGCCGTTGGTGCCCACCACGGTCTCGAGCATGATCGCCGCGATCGTGGACGGGCCCTCGACCATGATCGTGTCGCGCAGGTGCTGCAGGGCGCGCTCGCACTCCTGCGCCTCGCTCGTGGCGTGGAACGCGGAACGGTAGGGGTAGGGCCCCCAGAAGTGCACGATGCCGCTCATGCCGGGCTCGCTGGGCCAGCGCCGCGGGTCGCCGGTCGCCGTGATGGCACCGGCCGTGGCGCCGTGGTAGCTGCGGTAGGCGGTGAGCACCTTGTGGCGCCCGGTGTGCAGGCGCGCCATCCGCATGGCGTTCTCGGTGGCCTCGGCGCCGCCGTTGGTGAAGAACACCCGGTTCAGGGTTCCGGGGGCCAGGCCGGCGATGAGTCGGGCTGCCTCGGAACGGGACTCGTCGGCGAAGCTCGGCGCGATGGTGCACTGCCGCGCCGCGGCCTCCTGGATCGCCGCGACCAGCTTGGGGTGCTGGTAGCCGATGTTGACGTTGACCAGCTGGCTGGAGAAGTCGAGGTAGCGCTTGCCCTCGAAGTCCCAGAAGTGGCTGCCCGAGGCCCCCGCGATGGGCAGGGGGTTGATCAGGGCCTGTGCCGACCAGGAGTGGAACACGTGGTCGCGGTCGTCGCGCGAGACCCGCGCGCCCCGCTCGGGGTCGGCGGTGATCTGCGGCTCGGGGAAGGTGCTCATCGGGAAGGCCTCTCGTGCGTCTCGGGTCGGGCTGGGCGAGCAAGGCCGGCGGGGTCGCCGGGGTGGACCGGGTTGGTGGGGTGGTGGTCAGCCGGGCAGGGTGAAGATCGTGCGGTGCCACGGCTTGTGGGCGACCGCGGTGTTGTCGTGCATCACGTGCTTGATGTTGGTGTACTCGTCGAACGAGTAGGCCGACATGTCCTTGCCGAAACCACTGTGCCGGTACCCACCGTGCGGCATCTCGCTGATGATCGGGATGTGGTCGTTGACCCACACGCAGCCCGCCCTGATCTCGCGGGTCGCCCGGCCGGCGCGGTAGGTGTCGCGGGTCCAGGCCGACGCGGCCAGCCCGAACTCGGTGTCGTTCGCGAGGCGGATGGCCTCGTCGTCGTCGTCGAACGCCACGACGGCGAGCACCGGGCCGAACACCTCGTCGCGCCAGATCTCGGAGTCGAGCGGCACGTCACTGACCAGGGTGGGCTCGTAGTAGCAGCCGCGGGCGAGGTCGCCGGTGGGTGACTGCCCGCCGGTGACGACCTTGGCGTAGCCCCGGGCGCGCTCGACCATGCCGGCCACCTTGGCGTGGTGGGCCGGGGAGCTGAGCGGTCCGAGGTCGGTGGCCTCGTCGCCGGTCGGGCCGAGCCGCACCTGGGCCATCAGGTCGGCGACGCCCTGCACGAACGCGTCGTGGATGCTGCGGTGCACGATCGCGCGGGTGGCGGCGGTGCAGTCCTGGCCGGCGTTGATGAGGGATGCCGCGACGGCGCCGTGCACCGCCGCCTCGAGGTCGGCGTCGTCGAAGACCACGAACGGCGCCTTGCCGCCGAGCTCGAGGTGCACCCGCTTGCCGGTGGCGGATGCCGTGGCCATCACCTGTCGCCCGACGCCGGTGGAGCCGGTGAAGCTCGTCATCGCGACGTCGGGGTGGCCCACGAGGTGCTGGCCGGCGACCCGGCCGGTGCCGGTGACGACGTTCACCACGCCGGCGGGGGCGCCGGCGGCGGTGAACCCCTCGGCGAAGAGCAGGCTGGTGAGCGGGGTGATCTCGGCCGGCTTGAGCACGATGGTGTTGCCGGCGGCGATGGCGGGCAGCACCTTCCAGGCCGCCATCTGCAGCGGGTAGTTCCACGGCGCGATGGAGCCGACGACGCCGATCGGCTCCCGCCGGATGGATGACGTGTGGTCGCCGGAGTACTCGGCACTGGCCATGCCGTCGAGGCGGCGCGCGGCCGTGCCGAAGAACGCCGTGTTGTCGACGGTGCCCGGCACGTCGAACTCGCGCGCCAGCCGGATCGGCTTGCCGGCCTGGCGGCTCTCGAGCTGCGCGAGCTCCTCGGCTCGCTCGTCGAGCAGCCGGGCCGCCGCCAGCAGCACGGTCGACCGCTCGGCCGGGGTGGCGCGGCTCCACTCCTCGAACGCGGTGGCTGCCGCGCCCACCGCGGCGTCGACGTCGTCGGCCCCCGCCAGGGTCACCGTCTCGATCGTCTCGTTGGTGCTCGGGTCGAGCACGTCGAAGGTCTGGCCCGAGGTGGCGTCGCGCCGCTGCCCGCCGATGTACTGGTGCATGCTCGCGAGCATACGGCGCGGTCGTGGGTTCCGGAAAGTGCAGTCCTGACCCTGCGAAGGTGCGGAATCAGCGATAGGCGTGCATTCCGGCATCCGGTATCGGTCGTGAACCGTCCGAGGCGACCACGGCCCAGAGCGGGCCGACCCGCGCCCGGTGTCTCCCCGACTTTGCAGGCGAGTCACCGCCCGACACGCCGCCGATGCGGCGCTTCGCGCGGCTTCTCGCCTGCAAAGTCGGGGAAGAGCGGTGACCATGGGGCGGGCGCACGTGCGGCCGCGGCCGCGGGCGTGGGTGCGGCTCCGGGCGTGGTGTGGGCGCGACGACGGGGCGCCCACCACCGAAGTGGTCGACGCCCCGTCGGCGTGCGTGCGGTGCTGCCCGGCGTCAGCCGTTGACCGCGCGCTTGAGCTGCGCGGCCGCCTTGAAGCCGACCGAGGTCGACGCGGCGATGGCGATCTCCTCGCCGGTCTGCGGGTTGCGGCCGGTGCGGGCCGCGCGCTCGCGGGTCTCGAACGTGCCGAACCCGGCGAGGCGGACGTCCTCGCCCTTGGCGAGCTGCTCACCGATGACGTCGAGCGCCGCGCCGATGATGTCCTCGGCGGCGGCGGCGGAGACGTCGGCGCGCTGCGCGACGGCTTGGGCGATGTCCTTCTTGGTCATGTCACTCCTTGGTGCGGGGAATCGATCGTGTCGACGCTAGCAAAGGCCGGGGCCGGGCCACGGGTCCCCCCACGAGGCGTCGCGTGCTGCACGGTAGGCGATCGGATCGCGTCGCGTCACCACCACCCGCCCGCTGGACGCCGCGGAGTCGCAGACCTCGAGCTGCACCAGCCCCTTGCGGGTGACCGGGTGTCGCAGCACGCGGGCCCCGGCGCGCGGCAGCGGCTCGCGTGATGCCAGCAGGTACGAGAACTTCTCGTCCTCGTGGCCGAGCCGCCCGCCCTTGACCCGACGGTGCAGGGCGCTGCGGTCGAGCCGGACGCTGAAGTGGCACCAGTCACCGGGCCGGGATGCCACCGGGCAGGCGCCGTCCTGCGGGCAGGGGGCCAGCAGGTGCCACCCGGCGGCGGTGAGCCGGGAGCGGGCGGCCAGCACGGCGGCATATCCCCGAGGCGTGCCGGGCTCGACCACCAGCACGAGCCGGGATGCCGCGACCGCCGCCGCGTCGACCACCCCTTGCTGCACGGACTCGGTCAGCTCGCCGAGCAGGTAGCTGAGCACCACGAGATCGGCCGCGGGGAGCGCGGTGCGTGGGCCGAGCAGCGTCGTGGACCAGCGCGCGCCGGCCACCGCCGGCGGCCCGTGCCGCCCGATCCGAGCGCCGAGGGCCAGCGCGTCGGTGGACGCATCGAGCACCGTGGCCCCGTCCAGCGACCCGAACGCCTCGGCCGCCGCCCAGGTCGCCGCCCCGGTGCCACCGCCGACGTCGACCAGCGTGCGCACCTCGAGCCCGGGGGCCAGGCCGGTGGCCTGCCGCAGCGCGCGCGACACGGCGGCGTGCGTGGCCGGCATCCGGTACGCGGCGTAGGCCGCCGCGGTGGTGGGGTCGCGCAGCACCTGCGAGGTGGGGGGCGCGCCGCTGCGGTAGGCGTCGATCAAGGATGCCGTGGCGCGCCGCAGGGGGCCGGCCGGCAGTCCGTCGAGCACGGTCTCGAGGGCCTGGCTGAGCGTGTGCGGCACGTCGTCATCGTGCCGGACGGTGGCTCGGATCGGGATGACATCGGGCGGTTCGGGTGTTCCATCGAAGGCCGCGATGAGCAGGAATATACCCATGGGGGTATCGTGTTGAACGATCGCAGGCCCCACAGACACCAGCCGACCCGAGGAGCATCCAGCATGGCCACCGTCGAGCTCACCGCCGACACCTTCGAGCAGACCATCACGACGAGCGACATCGTGCTCATCGACTGGTGGGCGTCGTGGTGCGGCCCGTGCCGCCAGTTCGCGCCGACCTACGAGAAGTCCAGCGTGAAGCACGACGACGTCGTGTTCGGCAAGGTCGACACCGAGGCCGAGCAGGCCCTGGCGGGCGCCGCCCAGATCAGCTCGATCCCCACCATCATGGGCTTCCGCGAGGGCATCCTCGTCTTCCGCCAGTCCGGGGCGCTGCCTCCCGCCGGCCTCGAGCAGGTCATCGAGGGCATCAAGGCGCTCGACATGGACGACGTGCGGCGCCAGGTCGCGGCCCAGCAGGCCGCCCCCCAGCAGGCCTGACGCCCGACCACCGACCGGCATCCCGCTGCGGGGTGCCGGTCGGTGTCGCGCCGGCAGCGCACGTCGATACGACCGGGGGTATCTTTGACTCACCACACACCACCTGGAGGACCCGGCATGGAGCTCAACCCCGACGAGATGCAGGCCGTCGTCAAGCGGCTCAAGCGTGCCCAGGGCCAGATCGGCGGCGTGCTGAAGATGATCGACGAGGGTCGTGAGTGCCAGGACATCGTCACCCAGCTCGCGGCGGTCTCCAAGGCGCTCGACCGGGCCGGCTTCGCCGTCATCGCGCTCGGCCTGCGGCAGTGCATCACCGACCCCGAGGGGCACGAGATGGACGTCGACACCATGGAGAAGCTCTTCCTGTCGCTGGCATGAGCGGGGCCACGATGGATGCCGCGGCCTGGGACGCCCGGTACGCCGGTGCCGAGCTGGTGTGGTCGGCCGGCCCCAACGTGTGGGTGCGTGAGCTGTGCGCTCCGATGCCGCCCGGCGTCGCCCTCGACATCGCCGCAGGCGAGGGCCGCAACGCGCTGTGGCTCGTCGAGCGGGGTTGGGGGGTCGTCGCCGCGGACTTCTCGGCGGTGGGCGTCGAGCGGATGAACGAGATCGCCGACCGCCGCCTCGGGGAGCGCCGCGCGGCGTTCACGGCCGTGGTGGCCGATGCCACGCGGCCGGCACCGCGCCCCCCGAGCGACCTGGTGGTCGGTTCCGGGGCGCATGGGCAGGCCCGCGACGACCGCTCCCGTGCGCCGGCCGGTGGCGACGGGCCGGCCTATGCCTTGGTGCTGATCTCCTACCTGCACCTGCCCCGCACCGAGTGGGGTGAGGCGCTGCGAGCCGCGGTGCGCGCGGCCGCGGTGGGCGGTGCGGTCCTCGTCGTCGCCCATGCGGTGCGCAACCTCACCGAGGGGGTCGGTGGTCCACAGGACCCCACGATCCTGCTCGACCCCGAGGACGTCATCGCCTCGGCCGCCGGGCTGCCCGTCGACGTCGAGCTGGCCCAGCTGCGCCACCGGGACGTCGACGGCAATGACCGCCCGGCGCTCGACACGGTCGTGCTGTTCCGCGTCCGCGCCGACGGCTGACCCGCTAACCGCACACCCGAACAGCATGCCGGGCGCCCCTGCTGTGACCAATAGGTCACGTCCGGGACGGTTGGCCCGGAACACGGCACACCGGGTGTCCCTGCTGTGACCTATTGGTCGCGTCCGGGACGGTTGGCCCGGAACACGGCACACCGAGTGTCCCTGCTGTGACCTATTGGTCGCGCCAGGGACGCTCTCGACGCGGCGAGGTGCCTACGTGCGGGCCAGCTGCGGCTGCGCTGCGGTGGCGGACAACGAGCGGGTGCCGGCCTGCCAGGTGCGGATGCCGCCGTCGAGGTTGCGCACGTCGCGGCCGTGCTGGGCGAGGATGCGCGCCGCGGTGTGGCCGCGCACCCCCACCGCGCAGTGCACGACGACCGGCCCGGCCGGGATCTCGCCGAGCCGCTCGCGCAGGGAGTCCAGCGGGATGTGCAGGGCGCCGGGGATGACGCCCACGGCCGTGCGCTCACCGGCGCCGCGAACGTCGACGACGACGGCGCCGGTGGCCACGGCATCCGCCAGCTCGTGCCACTGCACCGAGGCGGTGGTGCCGCGACGCAGGTTCTCGGCCACGTGGCCGAGCATGTTGACCGGGTCCTTGGCGGAGGAGAAGGCGGGCGCGTAGGCCAGCTCGAGGTCGGCGAGCGCACTCGCGGGCAGACCACCGGTGATGGCGGTGGCGATGACGTCGATGCGCTTGTCGACACCGGAGTCGCCGACCCCCTGCGCGCCCAGGATGGCGTCGGTCTCGGGGTCGACGAGCAGCTTCAGGGCCAACGCGTCGGCCCCGGGGTAGTAGGTGGCGTGCGATGCCGGATGGGTGTGGATGGCCCGGTAGGGCCGACCCGCGGCTCGCAGCCGCTTCTCGGACCAGCCGGTCGAGGCCACCTGCAGCCCGAAGACGCCGACGATCGCGGTGCCGAGCACCGGTCGGTCGCGCACGGCCAGGCCGGCGATGACGTCGGCCGCCCGGCGGCCCTGCAGGTTGGCGGTGTTGGCCAGTGGAACCAGCGTCGCGGAGCCGTCGACGGCATCGACCTTCTCGACGGCGTCGCCGACGGCGAGGATGGCGGGGTCGCTGGTGCGCAGGTGCTCGTCGACGAGGATGCCGCCACGCTCACCTACCGCGAGCCCCGTGGCCTGGGCGAGCGTGGTCTCGGGGCGCACGCCGATGGCGGCGACGACGAGGTCGGCCGGCACGCTCTCGCCGGTGGTCAGGATGACGTCGTGCGGCCCGATGGCGGACACGCCGGCGCCGAGCCGCAGGTCGACGCCGTGCCGGCGGACACGGTCGTGCACCGGGGTCACCATCTCGGGGTCGAGCGGCGTCATCACCTGGTCGGCCGCCTCGACGAGGGTGACCGCGAGCCCGAGCCGCACCAGGTTCTCGGTGACCTCGACCCCGATGAAGCCGCCCCCGACGACCACGGCGCTGTGCGCGTCGTGGGTGGCGGCCACCAGGGCGTCGGTGTCCTCGACATCGCGCAGCGACAGCGCGCGCTCGATGCCCGGGATCGGCGGCCGCACGGCCCGTGCGCCGGTGGACAGCACGAGGGCGTCGTAGGGCAGCTCGAGCAGCTCGTCGGCGACGAGGTCGCGCACCATCACCACCTGCCGGTCGCGGTCGATGCGCACGGCCTCGGTGTGCACGCGCACGTCGAGGCCGAAGCGCCGGTGCAGGGCCGAGGGCGTCTGCAGCAGCAGCGACGAGCGCTTCTCGATGACGCCCCCGACGTGGTAGGGCAGGCCGCAGTTGGCGTAGGAGACGTGGCCGCTGCGCTCGACGACGGTGATCTCGGCGTCCTCGAGAAGCCGGCGCAGCCGCGTGGCCGCGCTCATGCCGCCGGCGACGCCGCCGATGATGATGATCCGCATGGCGCCCAGAATACCCCGTGGGGTATGCTGCTGCGACATCGACCCCCACCACGAGGAGTTTCCGGTATGTGCCGAGCAGTGACCTGCCGCAAGTGCGGCAAGACGACCTGGGCCGGCTGCGGCCAGCACGTCGACAGCGTGATGCGCGGCGTGCCCTCCGGCGCGCGCTGCCAAGGCCACGAGAGCGAGCCCAGCACAGGCTTCCTCGGCAAGCTCTTCGGGCGCTGACCGGTCGGGTCAGGCCGGGGTGGCCGCACCGGAGACGAACCACAGCCACGGTGTGGCCAGCCCGCCGCCGATGAAGCCCGCGTAGGACAGCTCGACGTCGAACCCGGCACCAGCCACGAGGGCCGCGATGTCGCGGTCGACGTGGCAGCCACCGGCGAGCGGGCCCCAGTACGGCTGGATCCGCCGCTGCCGGCGGGCGGTGCGCTCGTCGGGCGCCAGGGAGTGCTCGACGAAGCGCAGCGACCCTCCCGGCCGCAGCACGCGGTGCGCCTCGCCGAGGGCCCGCTCGATCTCGGGCACGGTGCACATCGTCCAGGTCGACACCACGGTGTCGACGCTCGCGCCGGGCACCGGCAGACGGGCGCCGTCGAGCCCGACCCGCTCCACCGGTATCGCGGATGCCGTGACGCGCGCCTGGGCGCGCCGCCAGGACAGCTCGGCCGGCTCGACGGCCAGCACCCGGCTCACCTCGCCGGGGTAGTAGGGCAGGTTGCGCCCGGAGCCGAAGCCGATCTCGAGCACCTCGCCGGTGGCGCCGCCGCAGACGGTGGTGCGCCAGCTGCCGGCCGTCGCGTCGTTCAGCCCGCAGTCGGTGAGGCGCGGCACGACCTGCTCGTCCCACCAGCGGCGCACGCCCATCGCCCCAGTGTGGCGCACCGCAGTTCGGCCCGGCTCAGCGGTGCCGCTTGAGCACCATCCGCGCGAGCCGCACCCCGAACGCGACGAAGCGGTACGCCTGCACGGGCAGGCTCTGCCGCCTGCGCAGCGTGCGCCCGGTGGGCACCGGTGAGGTGCCGAGGTCGAGGGTGGGGCTGAACGTCTCGTGGCTCATGTCGCTCACTCCGGGATCAGGTGCCAGCCGGGGCGGCCCTGCGCCTTGTACATGAACAGGTGGTGCATCAGCAGCTTGACCCAGTGGCCGCTCAGCCCGATCTCGGCGCGGGTGTCGGCGAGGTCGCGGCCGGTGGGGTAGACGCTGTAGTCGGGCACCACCGGCAGCATGGTCAGCGCGGCCGCGGACCCCCGGCGCAGGCCCGCCCCGGCGGACGCGACGGTGGCGGCGCCCATCTTCGCCATCGAGGCCACGAAGGGTGGGCGGTCGTCGCCGTGCTTGACCCGGTCGGCGATCGTCAGTGCCGCGGTCTTGCCCATGACTCCCGACGGCATCCCGGTTCGGGGGGCCGAGGGGGTGATGACGGTGCCGGTGGGGCTGACCCGCGGGCGCGAGATCTGGTGCGGTGGGGCGAACGCGATGCCGACCGCGAAGATCCGCGGGTGGCCCAGGGCCTGGTAGGTGCTCGGCCAGTCGGCCCCGCGCCACATCTCGTACGGCTTGGGGAAGTAGTCGGCATCCACGCGCATGAAGCCGCTCGGCGCGAACAGCTGCGAGGTGATGTCGGCCCCGTCGCGGCCGATGGCCCGCATGGGCACCCCGCCGAACGGTGGCATCAGCATCGCGAAGTCGAACTCGAGCTCCTGGCGCACGCCGTCGAGGGTCTCGAAGGAGATCACGCCCGGGTCGACCCGGTGCACGTGCGCCCCGACGATCGCCTCGACGCCGCGCTCGCGGTACAGGCTGGAGGTCCACAGCTCCGACGACGTGGTGAAGCCGCGGTCGTCGAAGGTCATGCCGTCGACGCCGAAGTCGCCGAGCCGGGCCTCGTTGGTGAGGTAGACCAGGCGGGCGCGGTCGCGCACACCGGCCTCGCGCAGCTCGTGGTCGACGTTGAAGACGTACTCGAAGGCCGCACCCTCGCAGGTGCAGGTGCCGTGGCCCATGCCCACGACGAGGGTCTGCGGCACCCCGGCGCGGAGCCGCTCGATGGTCTCGGCCAGCCGGGCCGACGCCTGCACCGCGTGCTCCGCCGTGCACACCGACAGGGTGTGCCCGTCGTCGGGGCCGAGGCCGGGGGTGAGGTCGAAGCGCAGCTGGGGACCGGTGGCGTTGACGAGGTAGTCGTAGCGGATGCGCTCCTGCTCCCCGGACCGGTCGGGGCTGGTGTGCACGATGTCGACGGCACCTCGGGGGCTCGCCTCGTCACCCTCGGGGAGGATGGTCACGGCCCGGGCCTGGTGGAAGGCGATGCCCTTGGCGGCGTAGACGGGCGCCAGCGGGAAGACCACGGACTCCTTGGCCATCCGACCCACGCCGACCCAGATGTTGCTGGGGATCCAGTTCCACCACGAGCTGGGGGACACCACGGTGACGGTGCTGCCGGAGGGCAGCAGGCGGTTGAGGTGGAGGGCGGCGGTGTGGCCCGAGACGCCGGCACCGAGAACGACGACGTCAGCCATCTCAGTTTCTCTTCCTCCCCGCGTATCACACGATACCGATAGGCAATGAGTTTGGCGAAGGCTGTGGTGGTGCTCACAGCGCCTGCGCGGATACCCCGTGAGGTATAGCGTTCGACGTGTCGAGCCGGCCTCCGGGCCGCCGGGCCGGGTGGTCTGTCCGGGCGCCGCCGAGAGGTCGGCTCGACTCCACCGGCTCAGCGGGCCGGGTCGACGAGCACGATTCCGGTGGAGGGCGCCGACCCCATCGCGACCAGCGCCGCGCCGGCCTCCTCGAGGCCGAGTCGCTCCCCGGGAGCGAGCAGGTCGCCCAGGTCGAGGCGCCCGCTCGCCACGTCGTCGAGCAGCGGCCGGTAGTCGGCGGCGGCCATCCCGTGGCTGCCCAGCACGTCGAGCTCCCAGCCGATGACGCGCTCCATCGGAACGTCGGCCCGGCCGGCACCCGGCGGCAGCAGGCCCACCTGCACGTGCCGCCCGCGACGGCTCAGCGCGAGGATGCCGGTGCGGCACGCCTGCGCAGAGCCCACCGCGTCGATGCTCACCCCGACGCCACCACCGGACCAGGCCGACACCGCCGCGAGCACCTTGTCGGTGCCGATCGAGGCGTCGACCACCTCGTCGGCGCCGTGGAACAGCGCCCGGTCCAGCGACGCCGCCGAGACGTCGACGGCGCACACGAACGCGCCGCGGCTGCGCGCGACGGCGACAGCGGCCAGGCCCACGCCCCCACACCCGATGACGAGCACGGAGTCACCCTCGTGCACCCCCGCCCGCGCGACCACGGCCCGGTAGGCGGTCGCGACCCGGCAGCCGAGGCCGGCTGCCACACCGGCATCCAGCCCCTGCGGCAGGGCGACGAGGTTGGTTGCGGCGGCGTGCACCACCACCAGCTCGGCGAACGAGCCCGGGTCGGTGAAGCCCGGCTGGCGCTGGTTCGGGCACACCTGCCCGTTCCCGGCCCGGCACACCGCGCACACCCCGCAGGCCATGACGAAGGGGGCGGTGACCGCGCGACCGAGCCACCCGGCATCCACGTCGTCGGCCACCGCCTCGACGACCCCGGCCAGCTCGTGGCCCGGCACGTGCGGGAAGGTGGCGATGTCGTCGTCGTGGCCCATCCACCCGTGCCAGTCGCTGCGGCACAGCCCGCTGGCCGTCACCCGCACCACCGCACCCCCGGTCGGCGGGACGGGGTCGGGCAGGGTGACGACGACCGGGTCCGCGCCGAACGCGGCGTAGGTGAGGGCTCGCACGCCCCCACCCTGCCACCGGCATCCGGTCACGGTTGGGACACGACCCGCCGCTGCGCTGGACTCCGGCAGGCATGATGGGCACACAATGGTTCCGTGGAGGATGGGAGCGCTCCCACGGAGCCTGCGGACACCGAGGTCTCGACCCGGTCAACCCGTCCCATCTCGTCTGGCACCCGTGTCGGAGCCGTCCGGGAACCCGGCACCGGCACGGGAGCCAGGCGTCCACCCACCATCGACGAGGTCGCCCGCCGGGCCGGGGTCGGGCGGGGCACCGCCTCGCGGGTCGTGAACGGCTCGCCGCACGTGTCCGCCGCCGCCCGGGAGGCCGTCGAGCAGGCGGTCGCTGCGATGGGCTACGTGCCCAACCGGGCCGCCCGCTCGCTGGTGACCCGGCGCACCGACATCGTCGCCCTCGTCGTGTCCGAGCCCGGCGACCGGGTGTTCGGCGAGCCCTACTTCGGCGCCATCGTGCGCGGGGTGGGCGAGCGGCTCGGCGCCTCCCAGTTCCAGCTGATGCTGACCATGGCCGGCACCGAGCGCGACCGGGCGCGGGTCGCGGCCTACCTCACCGAGCAGCACGTCGACGGGGTGCTGCTGCTCTCGCTGCACGCGCACGACGGTCTCGTGGCCACCCTCGACGGGCGCGGGGTGCCCACCGTGTGCGGTGGCGCGGTGGCCGGCACCGACCCGGCCGTACTGGTCGACGCCGACAACCGCGCGGGGGGTGCCGCCGCGCTCGAGCACCTGCTGGCGACCGGTCGCCGACGGGTCGCCGTGCTCACCGGCCCGCAGGACATGGCCTCGGGTCGCGACCGGCTCACCGGCGCCCGCGACGCACTGCGGGCAGCCGGCCGTGACGCCGACGGCCTCGTCGTGGCCTTCGGCGACTACAGCGAGGACAGCGGCGAGCGGGCGATGCGCGAGGTGCTCGCCGCCGGCGTGCGGCCGGATGCCGTGTTCGCCGCCTCCGACCTGATGGCCGTGGGGGCGCTGCGGGTGCTGCGCGAGGCCGGCCTGCGGGTGCCCGACGACGTGGCCCTCGTGGGCTTCGACGACTCGGCCGTCTGCCGGCACACCGACCCCGCCCTCACCTCGGTGCACCAGCCGGTCGAGGAGATGGGCGCGGTGATGGCCGACCTGCTGCTCGCCCGCATCGCCGGCCAACCCGTGCCGCGCACGACCGTGCTGCCGACCCGACTGGTGGTGCGCGCCTCGACCTGAGGCGGGGGTGCCGACCCCGCCGCCGGCGGCGTCACCCGCCCGGGCGCGGCGCCTCTGCCGGCACCAGAAGGCCTGCGAGACAGAGGGACCGGAGCACCGAGGGGTCCAGGATGGCGGGGTCGGCGGAACCGGCCAGCACCTCGTCGACGGCGGCCCGGTGGCCGGTGGGCACCTCGACCCGGGCCACCCGGGTGACCAGGCTGCTCACCCCGCCGGCCCGCTCGGGTTCCCAGTGCGGGGCGAGGTGGCGCCGCGGCCGCCAGGTGGTGCCGGGCTCGTGGGTCGCGGTGTGCTGGCGCAGGGCCCCGATCGGCTCGGCCCGCTGAGCGGACCGCACCCGCCTGGCCAGGGCCGCCGCCAGCTCCTCGTCGGTGACCCGGTCGAGGGCTGCGGCAACCGCTGCCCGGATGCCGGGGAGCGAGTCCCGCGCGACCGCCGGGTCGAGCGGGTCGACCCCCAGCTCGAGCGACGCGCGCACCTCGGGGTCGTCGTCGAGCACCCGGCCGGCCGCTCGCAGCAGGTCCTCTGCGAGCTGGCGGCGGGTCCAGACGTGAACGCCCATGGTGAGGTGGATGCTCGTGCCGCCGAGCGCGGTGGCCGAGTGCAGCCAGCCGCGCGGCACGTAGAGGCAGTCGCCGGGCGAGAGCACGGCGTCGACGGCGGGCGGGGCCTGCGCGGCGCGGCGCACGGCATCCCGGTTGTCGGTCCATGGCTGGTCGCGCAGCGGCGACTCGACCACGGGCGGGCGCACCTGCCAGTGCTTCTCGCCGCTCACCTGCAGCACGAACACGTCGTGCACGTCGTAGTGGTCGTCGAAGCCGCGGTTCTGCGGCGGGGTGACGTAGGCGTTCACCTGCACCGGGTGGCCGAGGTCGGCGGCGAGCACCTGCGCGGCGTCGGCCACCGGCGGCCAGGTGCGGTGCAGCGCCTGCAGCACGATGGTCGCGCCCTGCGCGAAGTGGCGCAGCACGAGGTCCTCGCTCACCTGGTCGCCGATCGTGGCGCCCACCCCCCCGCCGAGAGTGAAGGTGGAGGGCTCGAGGGTGCGGCCTTCGCGGGCCATCCGCAGGAACGGGGTGCGCAGGGCGCGGCGGGCGAGCAGCTCGTCGACGGCATCCGGGCCGAAGAGCCCCGGGTCGGGCGTGCGCTGCGCCGCCCGGGTCAGCAGGGGCCGGCGACCCCAGTGCCGCCGTGCGAAGGCCGCCCGGTCGAGGCCGACGAGCGACGCCAGCCCGTGGCCCTCTCCCGAGCCGGGAGGGGCCACGGGCCGGGTGCGCGCTGAGGTGGTCACTGCGCGGCGTCGGCCCCGCCGTCGGCCCCGCCGTCGTGCTCACCCGTGGTGCCGAGGTCGTCGGCGCCGCTGTCGGCCGGACCCTCTGCGGCGCCGTCGGCACCGCCGTCGTGCTCACCGGGCTGGCCGGCCTCACCGGCGCCGGCGTCGGCCGGCCCCTCGTCGGGTCCACCCGTGCCGGCACCGCCACCGGCGCCGCCGTCCGCGCCGCCGTCGTGCTCGCCCGGCATCCCGGCACCGGCACCGGAGTCGGCCGGTCCCTCCGCGTTGCCCAGCTTGCCGTCGCCGTCGGGCAGCGGCTCCATGGTGCTGTCGCTCATGGCGTGCCCACCTTCCTCTCGGGCGCCGCCGGCGGCGGCGCGGAGCCTCATTCCAGCAGCCGCACCGACGTTGCGGGACTTTGCGACCTGCGCGGATGCCGTTCGTCGAGGGAAGGCGCTCGCCGGGCGCGCCGACGCCCCTGCGCGTCCACGCCGGGCCGGCCGGCGCTGCGACGATGGGGCATGGCCCTCGACGTCGAGCTGTCCGAGGTGCGCGACTTCCTCGCGCGCCACGAGCCCTTCGACGTGCTGCCCGACGCCGTGCTCACCACGCTGCCGGCGCGGATGAGCATCGAGTACTTCCGCCGCGGCACCAAGCTCATCGAGCGCGGCCGCGACAACGCGCACCTGTACGTGCTGCGCTCCGGGGCGGCCGAGGTGCACGATGCGCAGGGCAGCCTGGTCGACCGCGGCGGTGAGGGGTCGTGCTTCGGCTCCATCACGCTCACCCAGGGAAACCCGTCGACCTTCGACGTCACCGCCATCGAGGACTCGCTGGCCCTGCTCCTGCCCGCGGAGGACTTCCACCAGCTGTGCGCCGACCACCTCGAGGTCGACTCCTTCTTCGACGCCCAGCGGACCAGCCGGATGAGCGGTGCGGTCGCCGCACTGCAGCTGAGCTCGACCGGGAGCGCCATCCTCAAGACGCGCGTGCGCGACCTCGTGGGGCGCGAGCCGGTGGCGGTGGCCACCACCTCGACCGTGCGGGAGGCGGCGCAGGTGATGTCGCAGCACCGGGTGTCCTCACTGCTCGTGATGGGCGGCGGGCGGCTCGCCGGAATCGTCACCGACCGCGACCTGCGCACCCGGGTGCTCGCCGCGGGAGTCGACCCCGGGGTGGCCGTCACCACCGTGATGACCGCCGACCCGGTCACCGGGGCCGTCGACGCGCTGGCCTTCGAGGTGCTGCTCGAGATGGTGGGGCGGCACATCCACCACCTGCCGATCGTCGACGCCGGTGGGCTGCCGGTGGGCATCGTCACCACCACCGACCTGCTGCGCCTGGAGCAGGCCAACCCCGTCTACCTCGCCGGTGACATCGCCAAGCAGGCCGACGTCGCCGGCGTGGCCGCGGTGGCCGACCGGCTGCCCCAGATGGTGCAGGCCCTGGTGGAGCAGGATGCCTCGGCCGACGACATCGGCCGGGTCGTTACCGCGGTGGGGGATGCCGTGGAGCGGCGCGTGATCGCGCTCGCCGAGGCCGACCTCGGCCCGCCCCCGGTGCCCTACTGCTGGGTGGCGCTGGGCTCCCGGGCGCGGCTCGAGCAGGCCCTGGCGGCCGACCAGGACAACGCCATCATCGTCGCCGACTCGATGCGGCCCGAGCACGCAGCCTGGTTCGAGGCGCTCGCGACCCGGGTGGTCGACGACCTGGTCACCTGCGGCTACCCGCGCTGCACCGGCGACGTGATGGCGACCAACCCGCGCTGGCGCGCGCCGCTGGCGAGGTGGCGCCAGGAGTTCTCCTCCTGGCTGCACCAGCCGGTGCCCGACGCCATCCTCGGCGCGAGCATCTTCTTCGACATGCGGCCGGTGCACGGTGACGGGGGGCTCTTCGCCCAGCTGCGGCGCCACGTGCTCGCGGCATCCCCGCAAGCGAAGGTCTTCCTCGCGCACCTCGCCAAGAACGCGACCGCCAACGAGCCCCCGCTCGGGTTCTTCCGCGGCTTCGTGCTCGAGAAGGCCGGCGACCACAAGGACACCCTCGACATCAAGCGCGGCGGCATCGGGGCAGTGGTCGAGCTGGCCCGGGCTCACTCGCTCTCGGTGGGCAGCCCGGCGGTGAACACGCAGGCGCGCATCGAGGCGGCGCGCCAGGCCGGCATCTTCGGCGCCGAGCGGGCCGACGACCTGCGCGACGCGTTCGAGTTCATCTCCTACGTGCGGCTGCGCCACCAGGCGGCCCAGGTGCGGCGGGGCGAGCCGATCGACAACTTCGTCTCCCCGGACGCGCTGTCCAGCTTCGACAAGCGGCACCTGCGCGAGGCGTTCGCGATCGTGCGCGGCGCCCAGTCGGCGCTGTCGCACCGCTACCCCCTGCAGTACATCTCGTGAACCTGTTCCGCCGCACCCCCGAGCAGCGGCGCGCGCGGGCCGCACGGGCGGCGGCTCCCGGGCCCCTGGCCGACTACCTGTCGGTGCCGCTGCCCGGGCTCGACACGCCCCTTGCCGACCTGCGGCTGCTGGCGGTCGACATCGAGACCACCGGGCTCGACCCGCGCCGCGACCGGGTGCTGTCGATCGGCTGGCTGCCCGTCGACGGGGGCCGCATCGGGCTCGGCGGGGTGGGGCGGGTGGTGGTGCGCGACGACGGCGGTACCGCCGGCGTGGGCCAGAGCGCCACGGTGCACGGGCTCACCGACGACCGGCTCGCCGGCGGGGTGCCGCTGTCCGAGGCCGTGGGGTGCCTGCTCGGCGCGCTCGCGGGCCGGGTGCTGCTCGCGCACTTCGCCCGGATCGAGACGGAGTTCCTCTCGGCGGCGTGCGAGCGGGCCTGGGGCGCCGGAATGCCGTGCGTCGTCGTCGACACCTTCGAGCTCGAGCGGCGGGTGGTGGCTGGGGGGTGGGGAGCCGAGCCGCGGCCCGGGGCGCTGCGGCTGTGGACCGCCCGCGAGCGGCGCGGGCTACCGGTCTACCGGGCGCACGAGGCGCTCACCGACGCCCTGGCCTGTGCCGAGCTCTACCTCGCCCAGCGCGCCGAGCTGGAGGCGCAGAGCCCACGGACGACGCTGACCCTGCGCCAGGTGGTGGTGTGAGGGCCGGGCGCTGTGCTGCTGCTCCCGCGCGCGGTGCGGTTCAGATGACGCGGTCGTGGCTGGTCTGGGCGATGACCTGGAGCTCGAAGGACTCGCGCGCCATGTCGCGGTCGGCGTGGGTGCTCCAGCCCCCGCCGTGGTGACGGCTGGTGCGGAGGCGGGCGGCGATGCTACGCGCCTTGTCGGCGGTGAAGGTCGTGGTTCTCATGCCTCAATCCTGCGCCGGAAAACTGTTCAGCACAACGCGAAGTTACTTACCAGTAGTGAAGTAACGCTTATGATTGCTGGATGCTCGATCCCCACCGCCTGCGGGTGTTCCGGTCCGTCGTCGCCAGCGGCTCGGTGCAGGCTGCCGCCGACAACCTCGGGCTCACCTCGTCGGCGGTCAGCCAGCACCTGTCGGCGCTGCAGAAGGAGACCGGGCTGACCCTGTTCCAGCGCGTCGGGCGCGGCATCGCCCCCACCGAGGCGGCGCTGGTCCTCGACGCCCAGAGCGACGAGGTGATGAGCCAGTGGAACCGCCTCGACTCGGTGGTCGCCGACCTGCGCGACGGCCGCTCGGGCCGCCTGTCGATCGGCTACTTCGCCTCGGCCGGCGCCAGCTGGATGCCGGCCCTCGTCAAGCGACTGGCCGCCGAGTTCCCCGACCTGGTGCTCGAGCTGGTGCTCAACGAGGTCGAGCAGCGGATGCCACGGCTCGACATCGACCTGGTCATCGACCCGCCGGGCGGCTCGCTGCCGGGCGGCTACACGCGCACCGAGCTCACCGAGGACCCGTTCGTGGCGATCGTGCCGCGCGGCCACCCGCTGGCCGACGCGGGGACCATCGCCCTCGCCGACCTGCGGGGCGAGACCTGGGTGAGCAACGACTACCCCCGCTCCCCGGGGCACCGCCTGGTGGTGGCGGCGTGCAGCGCGGCCGGGTTCCGCCCGCGGTTCAGCGTGCAGGCCCAGGACCACTACACCGCGATCGGCTTCGTCGCCGCCGGCATCGGGGTCTCGGTGCTGCCGCGGCTCGCCGCTCGCAACCTTCCGGCCGCCGTCGTGCGGCTCGGCATCGCCGCGCCGACGCCGGTGCGGCACCTCGCGGCAGTGGTGCACGACCGGCCCGCGCCCAACCCTCCGGTGGTGCGGGCGGTGGAGGTGCTCAAGGAGCTGATCGCCCACCCGAGCTCGGCGACGCGCCGCCCGAGCAGCCGCTAGGGCTGCGACCAGTACAGCGCGCGGGCCGGGCAGAACCGGATGGCGGCCTCGCCGTCGGCGAGCGGCACCGCGGCGTCGTCGACGACGGGGTAGCCCCACGCGTCGAGGCGCACCTGTCGCGGCAGCAGGCTCGCGCACATCCCGTGGCCGGTGCAGGCGATCCGGTCCACCCGCAGCTGCGGATGCCGGGGCGCCGCGGCGCGGGCGGCTGCGGGGGTGCGCTGGTCAGGCTGGGCTCGTGACACGGGACGTCCTCTCGGTGGGGCAGCGGCCGTCGCGGTGCGCCGCCAGGTGCGGCCCGAGGGCCCGTAGGGCGCTCGCCCCGAACCGGGCGACACCGTCGGGGAAGCGGCAGGCACCGCGGTCGGGGAGCAACCCGGCGTGCGCGCGCACGGCGTCGGTGCGGGCCGAGGTCGGGCGATGCACCAGCAGGTCGTGCCAGGCGTCGGCCAGCGCCGGCACGCCGAACATGCACGGCCCGCACTGGCCGGCGGACTCCCCGGCGGCGAACCGCAGGTAGGAGTCGACGACCGCGACCGGGCAGCGGAGGGGGTCGAGCACGTCGATGACGCCGGGGCCGACCGACCCGCCGACGCGCGCCAGGTCGGCACTGGACCAGGCCAGCCCTCGGGCGGCTGCCAGCGGGACGAGCGCCCCACCGAGCCCACCGATCACGAGGTGCTGCGCGCCGGGGTCGGCCGATGCGCAGTCGAGGAGCTCGGCGAGCGGCCGACCCGCCTCGGTCTCGAGCACCCCGGGGTGCCCGACCGCACCGGTCAGGGTGACCAGCCGCGGCCCCGGCTCGTCCGTGGTACCGAACGAGCGGAACCAGGCCGGGCCGTTCGCCGCCACCTGGGCGACCCGCCACACGGTCTCGGCGTTGAGCACGACCGTGGGGCGCACCGCCCGACCGTCGGCGTCGCGCCCGCCGCGCACGAACGGCATCCGCTTGGTCATCGGCCGGGCCAGCCGGCCGTGGGCGAGGGAGATCAGCGAGGTCTCCTCCGACGACACGTAGCGTGCGGGCGCCTCGATGACGTCGAGGCCGGCCCGCTGCAGGAGGGTGGCGGTATGCGAGCCGCGGTGGGCGGCGAACCGCACGCTGCGGGCGCGGGCCGGGGTCACCAGCTCGGCGCCGCGCACCAGCTCGGCGAGGTGGTGCTCGACGACGTAGGCGTCCTTGGCCGCCCCGATCTCGCCGTCGCAGGCGTTCACGACGACGGCGGCGCCCTCCTCGCGGGCGGCGCGCACCTTGACGGCGGTGCTGAACGCGGCGCCGCCGCGGCCGGTGAGGCCTGCCGCGTCGAGCAGGTCGAGGAGGTCGCTTCTCATGACCACTCCTGGGTGAGGACCTCGGCGCGGCGGGACGCGTCGGCGTGCCGGGTGGTGCCACGCCAGGCGAGCGCGGCGACCCCGACCAGCCCACAGGCAACGGTGCCGGCCCTCAACAGCGGCTCGCTCGCCGTGCCCAGGGCGAAGCCGTGCACGAGGGCGAGCGGCCAGAGGAGGTACGCCGTGAGGTGGACTGCGCGCCAGGCGCGCTCGGGGAGGCGGTGCCGCAGCCACGAGGTGGCGGTGACCGCGATGAGCAGGTCGACCGCGAGGGTGCCCAGGCCCACCCAGAGCGGTTCGTAGCCGCTGGTGAAGGGCACGATCGCGGAGACGGCGTCGATCGACACGTAGGTCTCGGCGACCGCCGTCGCGACGTGCACCCCGAGGAAGGCGACCATGCCGAGCGAGAGCCAACGGTGCAGGCCCATCAGCACGGTGGCGTGCTCGCCGTGGGGGGCGCGGCGGCCGGAGGTGACCGCCCCGAGAACCAGCACCACGGTGAGCAGGGCGAGGCTGACCAGCCCGGTGGCCCGCGAGACGTACCAGAGCAGCTCGTTCACGCCCTCACCTCCGAGGCCGGGACGGGCCAGCCGGGCGTGTGCACGGCGCGGCCGTCGAGGTGCTCCAACCTGGCCGGGATGCCGTGTGCGGCAAGCCAGTGCGGCGCCTCGGCGCCCAGCACCACCGCCGCGGTCGAGGCGGCGTTCGCCTCCAGGGCGGTGGCGGCCACGCAGGTGACCTCGGCCCAGTGTGCGGGTGCCGTGCGACCGGTGCGGGGGTCGACGATGTGGTGGCGGAGCGCGCCGTCGGCGCCGGGCCAGGTGCGCAGGCGGGTCGAGCTCGTGGCAATGGCCTGACCGGAGACCAGGGCCACCACCTCGCGGCCGGGGGTCGAGGAGCCGTCGACGGAGATGCTCCAGCCATCGCGCGGGCTGTCGCCGGAGAGGGCGATGTCGCCGCCCAGGTTGACGAGGAAGCCGCCGGGCAGGTGGGCGGCCATCCGGGATGCCGCGGCGTCGGCCGCGTGGGCCTTGGCGCCGGCTCCGAGGTCGAGCAGGCAGCCGCGAGGGACGCTGAGGAGGCCGTCGGCGTCGATGGTCACGGACCGCCAGCCAGGAACGGGGGCCCCAGCACCGGCGGCCGTGCCGCTGGGACCGGTGCGGGCGCGCACGACGTCGATGTCGGCGTCGTAGCCGCTCACGACGACCGCGGTGCCGACCGTGGGGTCGACCAGGCCACCGGTGATCCGGGCCGCGTGCAGGGCGGCCCGCACCGCCCCGGCCAGCACCGGCGAGGCCGGCAGGCGCGCGGGGCCGTCGGCTGCCGCGGCGGCGAGCCGGCACACCTCGGAGTCGAGGCGGAACCGGCTCGCCGCGAGGTCCAGGGCCTCGAGGTGGCGGCGCAGCAGGTCCGTCGCCGGCGCCAGAGCACGCGGGTCGGTGGTGAGGAGGCGCACGGTGGTGCCGATGGCGCGGAACTGGGTGCCCACGGCATCCGAGGCGTCGTAGGTCGCGCTCGGCTCCGGTGTGGCGCAACCGCCCTGCGGATGCCGCAGGACCGGGAGCGTCGGGAGGGCGACGGCGGCAGATGCACCCTGGGTGCTGGTGGCCGTGGTCATGGCGTCACGAGCCGTTGGTGCTCGACTGGGCGGGGGCCTGGGCCGGGGCGACGGGTCCCGGCTGCGAGAAGCCGTTCGACGTGCTGGCGGAGGTGCCGCTCGACGAGGACGAGGTGGAGTCGTCGTCCGACGAGGAGTCGTCGTCGGAGCCGGTGCCCGTGTCGTCCGATGTCGTGCCGGAGGAGCCGGCCGCCGTGCCCGAGTCCTCGGAGACGGTCGGGCTCGCGGCCGCGGTGGTGGTCTGGGCGTCGGCGAGGTGCACGGCCACGCCGCCGGTGGCGACCGCGGCGGCGAGCATGCTGCCGGCGGTGAGGGCCTTGGCCCGGCCGATTGCTCGGGGGGTGGTGGGCATCGAGGTCTCCTGGGGTGGGGGCTGCGCGAACACCTCCACCGTGCCGACGCCACCTATGTGCTCCCTGTGTGGCGCCGGTGCCTGCCATGTGGCTTCCCGCCCCGGCATCGTGCGACGTGCACGCGGTCCCGACCCGCAGGAGCGGGCGAGAACCCGGTGTACGTCACCCGGAGTGCGACCAGGCGTCGGTCAGACGCGGGCGGTCTCGCTCTCCTCGCGCCCCGGCTCGCCGTCCGGCCGCCTCTCGGCGTTGGCGGCGTCATCCGCGTCATCCGCCTCGGATGCCGGGCGCGCGCTCCCCAGCGCTCCGGACTCCAAGCGCTCGGCGAGCTTCACGCCCTCGACGTCGAGGTCGGGGAGCACCCGGCCGAGCCAGCGCGGCAGGTACCAGGCGCGGTCGCCGAGCAGGTGCATGACCGCCGGGGTCAGCGTCATCCGCACCAGCACGGCATCCACGAGCACGCCCACGGCCAGGCCGAACCCGATGGGGCGCACCATCACCAGGTGGGAGAACGCGAAGCCGAGGAACACCGAGGTCATGATGATCGCCGCCGCGGTCACGACCTTGGCCCCGTGCACGAACCCGGCGCGCACCGCGGTGCGGGCGTCCTGGCCGTGCGAGCGGGCCTCGTGCATGCCCGAGACGAGGAACATCTGGTAGTCCATGGCCAGGCCGAAGAGCACGCCGATGAGGATGATCGGCATGAACGACAGCAGCGGCCCGGGCTGGGTGACACCGAGCACGCTGCCCAGCCAGCCCCACTGGTGCACGGCCACGGTGGCGCCGAACGCCGCACCGACCGAGAGCAGGAAGCCGGCCGTGGCGACGACGGGCACCACGATCGAGCGGAACACCAGCATGAGGATGATGAGGGAGAGCCCCACGACGACCACCAGGTAGGCGGGCAGGGCGGCGGCGAGGCGCTGGGAGATCTCGATGTTGGCGACCGTGGAGCCGGTGAGCCCGATCTCGGTGCCGGTGTGCCGGCCGTAGGTGTCGGCGGAGAAGTGGATCGCCTTCACCGTGTCGACCGTGGCCGGGTCGGCCGGGCCGGTCGTCGGCACCACCTGGAACGCCAGGGTCGAGGTGTCGGCGCTGACGCCGAAGGGCAGCACGCTGCTCACGCCGTCGACCGACATCAGGTCCGTCGAGATGGCGGCCTGTTCGGCGAGCACCTCCGCGTCGGTGCGCGGGGTGTCCTGCGCGGGCAGCGTGGCCACGGCGATGATCGGGCCGTTGACACCGGGGCCGAACTCGTCGGCGATGGTCGTGTAGGCCGTGTGGGCGCTCGTGCCGGTGGCTTCGCTACCGCCGTCGGGCAGGCCCATCCGCAGGGACAGCACCGGGATGCTCAGGATGCCGAGCAGGGCGACGACGCCGACCACGGTCAGCCACGGGTGGCGGGTGACCGCGCCGACGTACCAGGCGCCGTGCTCCTCCTCGCGCTGGTGGGCCGGCACGGTTCGGGTCGAGGCGTCACCCGGCGTCGCGAAGCCGCGCGCTCGCCAGCCCCGCCCGGACACCACCCGGGTCTTCATCAGGGCGAGCACCGCCGGGCTGACCGTGACCGCGACCGCGACCGTGATGGCGACGGTGGCCGCGGCCACCAGCCCCATCTGGGCCAGGATCGGCAGGCCGGAGAGCACCAGCGCGGCCAGGGCGATGACGACGGTGGTGCCGGCGAACACCACGGCGCTGCCCGCGGTGGCCACCGAGCGGGCGATCGACTCGTGCAGGTCGTCGCCGCGCAGGATGTTGCCGCGGTGCCGGTTGACGATGAACAGCGCGTAGTCGATGCCGACCGCCAGGCCCAGCATCAGGGCCAGCGACGGCGTCATCGTGTTGAGGTCGGTGAACGCCGTGAAGGCCACCGCGCCGGCCAGCCCGACGCCGACCCCGAGCAGCGCGACGAGCAGCGGCAGGCCGGCCGCGACCAGGCTGCCCAGCATGACGACCAGCACGAGCAGGGCGACGGTCAGGCCGAGCACCTCACCGGGCCCCACGAGGGAGGTGTCCTGGGTGATCTCGACGCTGTAGGCGGCGGTGAGGCCGGCGGCCTCCAGTGCGGCGTCACCACGTTGCGGGATGAGGGCGCGGTCGTCGACCGGCACCGACTGGGCGTTGTCGTCGAACTGGATCTGGACGACGGCATGCGTCCCGTCCTCGGTGACCAGCCGGGTACCGGCGGTGCCGGCGGCGACGGCCTTGCCGTCCTCGTACTGGGCCTTCCCCGCAGCGAGGTCGGCCGCGCCCTGCTCGACCTGGGCTCTGGCCTTCTCGAGCTGCGCCCGGCCGGTCTCGACCTGGTCGCGCAGCCCCGGGATGCTCGGGTCGTCGGGGTTCGCGGCCTCGAGCTGGGCGAGCAGCGCCTCGGCGCCGGCGAGCTGGCCCTCGCCCTGCGTGAGCTGCGCCCTGCCGGCATCCAGCTGCTTCTGGCCCTCCTCGACCTTCGCCGCTGCCGCGGTGAGGTCGCTCGCGCTCTTGTCGAGCTGGGCCTGCGCCTGGAACGGGTCGTTGACCCGCTTGACGTGCGGCACCTGCGCCCAGGTGTCGAACACCCGCTCGGCGGCGGCGCGCTGATCGTCGGTGATCGGGGTGCCGTCGGTGCTCTGCAGCACCACCGTGCCGGCGCCGCCGGCAGCCTCGGGGATCTCCTGGCCCAGCCCGTCGATGACCTTCTGGAAGGTGGTGCCCGGGATGGAGATCTGGCTGGTCAGTGGCTTGCCGACGGTGCCCGCCAGGACGCCGATGCCGACGAGCAGAACGAGCCAGGTGGCGAGGGTGCGCCAGGCGTGGGCGGCGCACCAGCGGCCGAGGCGGTACAGGAGCGAGGACATCGGGGCCTTCTCGTGGGGTGAGGGATCAGGGCGTGGGCGCGGTGACGGTGGCGCGCCGGGGGTCCAGGCCGGTGCGGACGTGGCCGATGGCGGCGGTGAAGCTGCCGCGCAGCGAGGCGGGGTCGTCGGATGCCGCGCCGCCGGTGGCGGCGGCGGCACCGTGGCGCAGCCAGACCCGGAACGCCGCCTCGGCAGCCGCGACGAGGCTGGAGGCGAGGGTGGCGACGTAGAGGTCGGTGACCACGGGTTCGCCGGGCCCGAGGCGGCGGCGCAGCCAGCCCTCGAGCCAGTCGAGCCAGGAGTGCAGCTCGACGAGGATGAGGCCGCGGGCGTGCGGCGAGGCCTCACCGGCGGCGGCGAGCACACCGATCCGCTCGAGGAGGTCGCCGTCGCCCGGGTCGGTCACCACGGCGAGCGCGCTGTCGAGCACGTCCTCGTCGACCGGCCGCGCCTCGAGGCGGTCTCCGACCGAGGTGAAGAACTCGGTGACGCTGACGGTGAGCACCGACTCCACCGAGGGGAAGTAGTTGAAGAAGGTGCGGCGCGAGACGCCGGCCCGGTCGGCCACCGCCTCGGCGGTGAGGCCCTCGAAGCCCGCGTCGCGCACGATGGCGTAGGCGGCCTGAACCAGTGCCCCGCGAGTCTCGGCGCGCTTGCGCGTGCGCAGCGAGCAGGCGTCGCGCGTCGAGCCGGGTCGGAAGGTCACGGGCCGACGGTACGGGGATGTGCACGGCAGTGCAAACATGCATCCTGATGCACGTCCGACGCACGCACGAACCTTCGACACCTCCCTCCCCGCCCCCCGCGCTCCCCGACTTTGCAGGGGAGTAGCCGGGCAACACGCCGCGGCGGCCCGCTTCGGTGCGGCTGCTGACCTACAAAGTCGGGAACTCTCCGCCCCGGGTCTCCCCGACTTTGTAGGTCAACAGCCGGGTGCACCGGCATCCGAGCGGCGTTTTGCCCGGCTTCTCGTAGGGGAAGTGGGGGAGGGGCGGGGGCGTGAGACGCTGGGGTATGGCTGAGCGCACGGCAGCGGAGCCGCGCGAGGAGGCGCTGGTGCGCCGCATTCGCGAGTCCGTCATCGGTGAGGACCACGTCATGACGACCCCCTACGGGAGGCGCCGGGTCACCTATGCCGACTACACGGCATCCGGTCGGGCCCTCGGCTTCCTCGAGGACTTCATCCGCGACGAGGTGTTGCCCGGCTACGCCAACACGCACACCGAGAGCAGCGGCACCGGCCTGCAGACCACCCGGCTGCGCGAGGACGCGCGGCGCATCATCCGGGATGCCGTGCACGGCGACGACGACACCGTGGTGATCTTCGCGGGCTCGGGCTGCACGGGGGCGATCGACAAGCTGATCGGGGTGCTCGGGCTGCGGGTGCCGAGCGCGCTGGAGGACCGTTGGCACCTCACCGAGCACATCGCGCGCGAGCAGCGGCCGGTGGTCTTCATCGGTCCGTACGAGCACCACAGCAACGAGATCCCCTGGCGCGAGTCCATCGCTGATGTCGTGGTCATCCGCGAGGACGGTGACGGTGAGATCTGCCAGGGCACCCTGCGGGCGGCACTCGAGGAGTACGCCGACCGACCCCTGAAGATCGGGTCGTTCAGTGCCGCGAGCAACGTCACCGGCATCGTCAGCGACACCCACGGCATCTCGACCCTGCTGCACCAGCACGGCGCGCTGGCGTTCTGGGACTTCGCCGCCGCCGCGCCCTACGTCGACATCGAGATGACGGCGCCCGCGGACGGCGACCCGCTGGCGTACAAGGACGCCATCTTCCTCTCGCCGCACAAGTTCATCGGCGGCCCGTCGACCCCCGGCGTCCTCGTGGCGCGCCGCGAGCTGTTCACCAACCGGGTGCCGGTCGTGCCCGGCGGCGGCACGGTCGCCTACGTCAACCCCGAGGACCACGCCTACCTCACCGACCCGGCCCACCGCGAGGAGGGCGGCACCCCGGCGATCATCGAGGCCGTGCGGGCGGGGCTGGTCTTCCAGCTGAAGGAGGCCGTGGGGGTCGAGACGATCCGCGCGCACGAGGAGCGCCTGCTGGCCCGGGCCGTGGCGGCGTGGCGCCAGGAGCCGGCCATCGAGGTCCTCGGCAACCTCGACGCGCCCCGTCTGTCGATCGTCTCGTTCGTGGTGCGGGCGCCCTCGGGCCACTGGCTGCACCACAACTTCGTCGTCGCGGTGCTCAACGACCTGTTCGGCGTGCAGTCGCGCGGCGGCTGCTCGTGCGCCGGCCCCTACGGGCACCGGCTGCTCGGCATCGACCTCGAGCGCTCCCACGAGTTCGAGCGCGAGATCACCGGTGGCTGCGAGGGCATCAAGCCCGGCTGGGTGCGGGTGAACTTCAACTACTTCCTGTCCGACACGGTCGCCGACTACGTCGTGGATGCCGTGCGCCTGGTCGCGCGCGACGGCTGGCGGCTGCTCGGTGACTACCTCTTCGACCCGCTCACCGGCCGCTGGAGGCACCGCGACGGGCTGGTCGAGCCGCCGATCCGGTTGGGGGACGTCGACTATGCCGCCGACGGCTCGATGGTCGTCCCGCGCTCCGACGCCCGCGGCGGCGAGGAGCTGCTGGCGCAGCACCTGCGCGACGGCGCGGCGATCCTCGCCGCCGCCACCCCGCCCGACCTGACGGCGCACCCCGCCGACGTGTCCGCCGACTTCGAGCACCTGCGCTGGTTCGACCTCCCCGCGAGCGCGATCGTCCCTTGAGCGGACGTGCTGCGGCTGCGGCAGGCGCTGGGCCGGTGACCGGGCGCTGGTCGAGAGGGGCCGTCGCCGCGACCGTCATCCTCGCGGCCACCTGGCTGCAGATGGTCATCGGCGTGACCGTCGGTGTCGACGCCTTCAACGGCAAGGGCTTCGCGGGCCGGATCCTGATCTACCCCGTGCTGATGCTCGCCCTGCCGGTGTGGTGGTGGTGGCGCCACCGCGGCACCGACGCGACGGCGCCGTGGGGCGCCTTCTGCCTGGTCATGGCGCCGTTCCTCATCGACGTCACCGGCAACACGCTCGACCTCTACGACACCATCGAGGTCTGGGACGACCTCAACCACTTCGTCAACTGGTTCCTGCTGTTGTGGGGTACCGGATTGCTGCTCTTCGCCACCCGCGACGAGGTGCGCCGGCCGGTCCTCACGGTGCTCACCGTCACCGGGGTCGGCTCGCTGCTCGCCGTGCTCTGGGAGGTCGGCGAGTGGTTCGTCTTCCTGCGGGCCGGGGTCGAGGTCGACCGGCTCTACCAGGACACCCTCGGTGACGAGCTCCTCGGCTCCTGCGGCGCGCTCGTCGCCGGCCTGGTGGTGCTGTGGTGGCGCCGCCGGACGCCCGGGCCGGGCACCCCCTCGACGCGCACGTCGGGATGACGCGCGACCCGGCAGCGCCGGCCGCGGCTCCCCCGGCACCCGGGACGGCCGCCCAGTACGGTTCCCCCGTGGAGAGCACCCCGATCCTCCTCCCCGTGCCGGGCGACCTCGTCGACCCGCCGGTCAAGGACCTGCCGGAGCGCGTGCGGCTGCTCCAGGCCCGCGAGGGCGCCGTCGGCACCGGGCTCACCCTCGGGATGCGCACCACCAACCGGTTCACGCGGTCCCGTGCCACCCTGCTCGCGGCGGGCACGACCTACTACCTCTTCGTGGCGCTG
Organism: uncultured Actinomycetota bacterium; assembly: GCA_963747405.1. Lineage (GTDB taxonomy): Bacteria > Actinomycetota > Actinomycetes > Actinomycetales > Dermatophilaceae > Fodinibacter. The sequence continues at coordinate 118,444 of CAVVFG010000025.1, read as the reverse complement.
TTCTCCATCCTGACCCTGGCCTACGGCCTGACGGCGGCGCTGGGGGCCGACCAGCTCGCCACCTACATCACCGAGGCGCTCTCGCAGGCATTCCCCGGGCTCGTGGGCGACACGGGCATCGACCCGGAGCAGCTGCGCAGCGCAGCCCAGACCACGTCCATCGTCAGCGCGGTCGGCCTGCTCTACGGCGCCACCGGCGCGGTGTTCGCGGCGAGCCGGGCGCTGCACGTGGTCTACGGCGCACCGACGAACCCGCGCAACTTCGTGTGGGTGCGGGTCTGGGCCTTCGGCTGGTTCCTCGTGCTGGCTCCGCTGGTGATGTTCTCGTTCGTCGGCGTCAGCTTCACGACCAACCTCACCGGCCGCGTGTTCCAGGCCCTCGGCCTGAGCTGGGAGGGACCCCGGCTGGTGCTCGGCATCCTCGCCGCCGTGCTGACCCTGGGGCTCAACTTCCTCGTGGTCCACCTCCTGCTCAGCCGGCTCGGCGGCATCCGGCCCGCTCGCCGGCCACGGCTCGTCGGGGCGGCGGTCGGGGCCGTGGTCCTCGAGGTGCTCAAGCAGGTGATGGCGCTGCTGGTGGGGCTGGTCGTCGACAAGCCGCAGTACGGCGCGCTGGCTGCGCCGATCGGCATCATGTTCGTCCTGTACCTGCAGTCATCAGCCCTCTACGCGGTCGCGTCGCTGACGGCCGCCCTGGCGGAGGTTCGTGCCGAGGGCCCCGCAGCGCAGGAGTGACCGCCGGCGTCGGGCGGCGCGTCATGGTGCGCCGTGCGGCGGCCGGAGCACCTCGGTGCGCGTCACGGCATCGGGCGTGATGGCACCGTAGACGTGCGGAAATCGCTCTCCGGTGGCGGGGTCCACGACGTCCCACTGAAGCCGGGCGCTCAGCCGTGAGGGGTCGAGCGTGAGCAGCACGAGGTCACCCAGGTAGGGCGCGTAGTAGCGCGAGAGCACCCCCGGCAGCTGCTCGGCTGTGGAGCAGTGGATGAAGCCCTCCTCCTCGAGCGTGCGCCCGAGGGTGGACCAGCGGTACTCACCCGTGCGCAGCGCCGCGTCCCAGTGCGCGACCTCGGCGAGGTGCAGCACCTCACCGCTGCTCACTCCACGCCCTCCTGCGCCAGCAGCGTGACCAGCGGCACCAGGTCGGCGATGGAGTCGACGACCCGGGTCGGCCGGTAGGGGAAGTGCTCGACCTGCTCGGGCCGCGTCGAGCCGGTGGAGACGAGCACCGTGCGCAGGCCGGCCTCGAGGCCGCTGATGATGTCGGTGTCCATCCGGTCGCCGACCATCACGGTGGTCTCGGAGTGCGCCTGGAGCCGGTTGAGCGCGCTGCGCATCATCAGCGGGTTCGGCTTGCCGATGAAGTAGGGGCGGCGGCCGGTGGCCGTGCTGATCAGCGCCGCGACCGATCCGGTGGCGGGCAGCAGGCCGGCGGCGCTGGGCCCGCTGGGGTCGGGGTTGGTGGCGATGAAGCGCGCCCCACCGGCGATCAGCCGGATCGCCTTGGTGATGGCCTCGAACGAGTAGGTGCGGGTCTCGCCGAGCACGACGTAGTCGGGGTCGCGGTCGGTCATCACGTAGCCGACGTCGTGCAGTGCGGTGGTCAACCCCGCCTCACCGACGACGAAGGCGGTGCCGCCGGGTCGCTGGTCGGCGAGGAAGTCGGCGGTGGCGAGCGCCGAGGTCCAGATCGCGGTCTCCGGCACGTCGATCCCGCTGCGCAGCAACCTTGCCCGCAGGTCGCGCGGTGTGTAGATGGAGTTGTTGGTGAGGACGAGGAACGCGCGGCCGGACTCCTTGAGCGCCTCGATGAACTCCGCCGCGCCAGGGATCGGGTCGTCCTCGTGCACGAGGACGCCGTCCATGTCGGTGAGCCAGGTGTCGATCCGGCGAGGGGTGGTCATGCGCCCCATTGTGGCGGTCGCTGCGTACATTGCCCGGTATGCCGTCCGCCTCCTCCCACATCGCTCAGACCACCTCGCGCGTCCGGCCGGCCCGGCCGGACGACGTCCCCGTCGTCCTCCGGCTGGTGCGCGAGCTCGCCGACTACGAGCAGGCGCTGCACGAGGTGGAGGCGACGCCGGAGCAGCTGCGCGAGGCGCTCTTCCCCGAGGGCCGCGAGCCCGCCGCCTTCGCCCACGTCGCAGAGGTCGACGGCGAGGTCGTGGGGTGCGCCATCTGGTTCCTGTCGTTCTCGACCTGGACCGGCACCCACGGCATCTGGCTGGAGGACCTGTACGTGACTCCGGCACAGCGGGGTTCGGGGCTGGGTCAGGAGCTGTTGCGCACCCTCGCCGCCACCTGCGTCGAGCGCGGCTACTCCCGCCTGGAGTGGTGGGTGCTCGACTGGAACGCCCCGAGCATCGGCTTCTACGAGTCCATCGGGGCCGTGGCACAGGACGAGTGGACCCGGTTCCGCCTCGACGGCGCGCCGCTGTCGGCCCTGGCCGGGCCTGCGGAACCCGCCTGACCGCACCCGCACCCGCACCCGCACTCGTTCCCGGCCGGGGCGGCTGCCACGATGGTGCGATGGCCCCTGCGCTGGACGCCGTCGACTGGCCGGTGCGCACCGCCCGGCTGACCCTGCGTCCCGCCGTGGTGGGCGATGTCGAGGCGACCTGGGCCTACCGTCGCATGCCGGAGGTGAACCGCTGGCTGAGTGCCGGGTCCTTGACGTCCGAGGAGTACCGCGAGCGCTTCGTGGAGCGGCTGACGCAGGGGCGCAGCCTGGTGGCCGGGCTCGACGACGTCGTCATCGGCGACCTGATGGTCAGGGTCGAGGACGCGCAGGCGCAGGCGGAGGTGAAGGAGCAGGCGCGGGGCGTGCAGGCCGAGCTCGGCTGGGTGCTCGACCCCGCGCACCAGGGGAACGGCTACACCACCGAGGCGGTGCGGGCGCTGCTCGAGGTCTGCTTCGAGACCCTGGGGCTGCGACGGGTGACCGCCGGCTGCCACGCGGGGAACGAGCGGTCGTGGCGCCTGATGGAGCGGGTCGGCATGCGCCGCGAGAGCCACACCGTCAAGGAGGCGCTGCACCGGTCGGGGGAGTGGGTCGACGGCCTCGCGTACGGGCTGCTCGCCGAGGAGTGGCGCGCCGCACGCCGAGGCAGACCCTAGGACGTCGGGACGTTCGCCTCGAGCTCGGCCAGCCACGCGCGAGAGCCGGCGTCGGACGGCATCCGCCAGTCACCGCGCGGCGACAGCGACCCGCCGGCCACGACCTTGGGTCCGTTGGGGATCGCCGAGCGCTTGAACTGGTTGGCGAAGAACCGCCTGACGAAGACCTCCATCCAGTGCCGGATGGTGGCCAGGTCGTACTCGGGACGGGCGCCCTCGGGGAAGCCGGCGGGCCAGGCGCCCCGCCCGGCATCGGACCAGGCGTGCTCGGCGAGGAAGGCGATCTTGCTCGGCCGGTAGCCCCGGCGCAGCACGTGGAAGAGGGTGAAGTCCTGCAGGGCGTACGGGCCGATGCGATCCTGGGTCGACTGGATCTTCTCGCCCTCCTTCGCCGGCACCAGCTCGGGGCTGATCTCGGTGTCGAGGATGCCGAGCAGCGTGTCGTCGACCGGACCCTCGAACTGCCCCGACGACACGACCCACCGGATCAGGTGCTGGATCAACGTCTTCGGCACCCCGGTGTTGACCCCGTAGTGCGACATCTGGTCGCCGACGCCGTAGGTGCACCAGCCCAGTGCGAGCTCGGACAGGTCACCGGTGCCGAGCACGATGCCGCCGCGCTGGTTGGCCGCGCGGAACAGGTAGTCGGTGCGCAGGCCGGCCTGCACGTTCTCGAAGGTGACGTCGTAGACCTCCTCGCCGCGGCCGAACGGGTGCCCGAGATCGGACAGCATCTGCCGGGCCGCCGGGCGGATGTCGAGCTCCTCCCAGGTGATGCCGAGGCTCTCCATCAGGTGGACGGCGTTCGCCTTCGTGCCCGTGCTGGTGGCGAACCCCGGCATCGTGAATCCGCGGATGTGGGTGCGCGGCAGGCCGAGCCGGTCACAGGCCTTGGCCGCGACGATGAGCGCGTGGGTGGAGTCCAGGCCTCCCGAGACGCCGATGACGATCGTCGGCATCCTCGCCGGGTCACCGCCGCCGATGGACCGCATCCGCTGCACGAGCGCGGAGACCTGGATGTTGTAGGCCTCGTAGCAGTCGAGCGCCAGGCGCGCGTCGTCGTCGGGCACGAACGGGAAGCGGTCGACCGCACGGCGCAGGCCGAGGTCGCCGCGGGGCGGGCGCAGCTGGAACGGCACCACCCGGAAGCCGCCCTCGTCGGCGGCGTACGCCTCCGCGTTGTCTGCGAAGCTCCCCTGCCGGATGCGCTCCTGTCGCAGCAGGTCGAGGTCGACGTCGACCACCGTGCGGCGCGGGCCGTCGGGGAACCGCTCGGACTCGCCGAGCAGGGCGCCGACCTCGTAGACCATCGTCATGCCGTCCCACGAGAGGTCGGTCGACGACTCGCCCGCGCTCGCGGCGGCATACAGGTAGGCAGCGTTGCAGCGGGCGCTGGCCGAGCGAGCCAGCAGGTGCCGGTCCTCGGCTCGCCCGACGGTGATCGGGGAGGCCGAGAGGTTGAGCAGCACCGTGGCGCCGGCCAGTGCGGCCTCGTGGCTGGGCGGCACCGGCACCCACATGTCCTCGCACACCTCGACGTGCACGGCCAGATCGGGCAGGTCCTCGGCCGTGAAGATCAGGTCAGGGCCGAAGGGGAGCTCACCGTCGACGTCGGCGCCCGGCCAGTGCGGGCGCACGAGGAACTCGCCCTGGTGCCCGGCCCCGGAGGCGAACCAGCGCTTCTCGTAGAACTCGCGGTAGTTGGGCAGGAACGACTTCGGGGCGACGCCCAGCACCTCGCCGCGGGAGATGACCACCGCGCAGTTGTAGAGCCGGTTGCCGTGCCGCAGGGGAGCGCCCACGACGACGAGGGGGAGCAGCTTGGCGGTGGCCTCGGCGATGGTGACGATCGCATCGTCGACCGCCTCGAGCAGCACGTCCTGCAGGAGCAGGTCGTCGATCGCGTAGCCGCTCAGCGACAGCTCGGGGAAGAGCGCCACCGCGACGCCCTCGTCGTGGCACCCCTTGACGACGGCCAGGATGCGCTCGGCGTTCTCGGCGGGGTCGGCCAGGGCCACGGGCAGGGTGCAGGCGGCGACCCGGGCGAACCCCTGGGAGTACGCGTTCCGGAAGTCCATGGGCCGAGCCTATTGCTCCGGATGCCGGGGCCGGGCCGGCGCTGCTGCTGCCACACCTGCTCCGCGAGGCAAGGGCGGCGGCCTGCCGTGCGCATGTCGCGACCGGTCGACGAGGGCTCAGTCAGCCAGGAGCACCGCCGTCATGAAGCGGGTGGCGGTCTCGACGAGGTCGTCGGTGGCGATGTCCGACCCGGGGTCGAGCGCCCGCAGCCCGATCTCGTTGAGCCCACCGACCACGCACACCGCCTCGAGGTGGCTGATCCGGCGTACGGCGGTGCCGTTGGCCCGGGCCCGGTCGACCATCTCGAGGATGGAGGCGGCGTTGCGGTCGACCACCTCGCGGCGCACCCGCGCGGCATCCTCGCCCAGGGTGGCGAGCTCGCTGAGGTGTCCACGCCCGAGCACCGGGTCGGTGGTGACGACGTCGAGGAAGGTGCGGGCGGCGTCGGCGAGCTGCACGGTGGCGGGCAGCTCGCCGGGGCGCAGCGCGGCATCCACCCGGGCGACCATCGCCGCGCTGCGGGTGGCGAACAGCGACAGGTAGCACTGCGTCTTGTCGGCGTAGTGCTCGTAGAAGGTGCGCTTGGAGGTGCCGGCGTGTCGGGCGACGTCGGCGATGGTCGTGGCCGCCAGCCCCTTGTGCGCCACCGCTGCCGCCATCGCGTCCTCGAGCCGCCGGCGCACCGCGAGGGTGTGCTCGTCGACGGGGCTCGACGGATGGTCTCGACCCGGTCCTGGCGAGGGCGTCGACGGCGTCGACGGTGCCGGCGGCTGGGTCGAGGTGGGGGCGGCATCCGGTTTGCTCATGGTGGTACCGTACCGTACCATTGCACTGGTACGCATCAGTACCACTCCGGCGCCACCCGCCGGACCTCCCACCGGAAGGAGCAGGCCGTGCAGCTCGTCGTCGACGAGGTCGCTGTCGCCGGCGCCCGCAGCCCCCTCGTGCAGCCCACCTCGTTCACCGCCCCGCCCGCGCGGGTCACCACCGTGGCCGGTGACCCCGGGTACGGCCAGGTCGCCCTCGCCCTCGCGCTCGCCGGGCGGATGCCGCTGGCCGGCGGCCGGGTTCTGCTCGACGGAGGCGACGACCGGGCCCTGCTGCGCCGGCACGTCGCCGTCGTCGACGTGCCGGGGGTCAGCGCCCCCGAGGACGGCCTCGCGGTGCACCACGTGCTCGCCGAGGAGCTCGCCTTCGCCGGCCGCCCGTCCGGCCGCCGTGCCGTCGACGCGTTCCTCGTCGCACACGGGGTGCAGGCCAGCGCCAGTGCGCCGTTCGAGACGCTCGCCCCCCACGACCGGGTGCGCGTGCTGGCCCACGCGGCCGCCGAGCGCTCGGCCACCCGCGTCCTGGTGCTGACCAACCCCGACCGCCGCGGCGGCGACGCGCGCACCTGGTGGCCCGTCCTCGACGAGCTCGCCGCCGACGGCCTCACCGTGGTCGTGCAGCTCACCCACGCCACGATGCGCCAGCTGGACCTGTCCGTCCACGCCGAGCTCGGTAGCACCCAGGAGGTGTTCGCGTGACCGCCCTTCGCCTCGCCCTCACCGAGCTGCGCCGCATCGGCGCCAGCCGGGTGGGCCGCCTCGCGCTGGTCGCCATGGTGCTCGTGCCCTCGATCTACGGCGGCCTGTACCTCTACGCCAACGACGACCCGTACGGCGGGCTGGACCGGGTGCCGGCGGCCCTCGTCGTGGAGGACACCGGCACGACGCTGTCGACCGGTGAGCGGCTCGAGGTGGGCGACGAGGTGGCCGACACGCTGGTCGACGCCGGCACCTTCCACTGGTCGCGGGTCGACCGGGCCACGGCGGATGCCGGCCTCGAGACCGGCGACTACGACCTGGTGCTCGTCGTGCCCGCGAGCTTCTCGACCGACCTCGCCTCCAGCGCCATGAACGACCCGCGGCGGGCGACGCTGCAGATCCACACCAACGACGCCAACAACTACCTCGCCCGCACCATCGCCAACACCCTGGTCAGCCAGGTCACCGCCTCGGTCGCCGAGCAGGTCAGCTCGACCGCGGCGAGCCGCTTCCTCGAGGGCTTCGCCGACATCCACGCCCAGGTGGGCGATGCCGCGCACGGCGCTGCGCAGCTCGCCGTCGGTGCCGGCAGCGCGGCCACCGGCGCCGGTGACCTGGCCGACGGCGCCGACCAGCTCCTCGCCGGGGAGAAGAAGCTGGTCACCGGTACCGCTGACCTCGCCTCCGGTGCCGACGACGTGGCCGGCGGGCTCGGCACCCTGCAGGACGCGACCGCTGACCTGCCGGCCCAGACGGCCCGGCTCGCCGACGGCGCCCGGCAGGTCTCCGACGGCGACGCGAAGGTCGCCGCCGCGGGCCGGGGCGTGGCGGATGCCGCGGACACCCTGGTCGGTGACCTCACGGCATCCCGGACCCGCCTCGCCGACGAGCTGTCCACAGCCGGCTTCACGCAGGAGCAGGTGGCGACGGTGCTCGACCGGGTCGACGCCGCCACAGCACCGCTGGACGACGCCAACGCCAGGGTGCAGTCGACCTCCGGGGACCTCGACCGCCTGGCCTCCGGCGCGGACCAGGTCGCCGACGGCGCCGAGCAGCTCGCGGCGTCCGCCCCGAAGCTCTCGCAGGGCATCGCGGATGCCGCCACGGGCGGCCGGAAGCTCGCCACCGGTGCCGACGAGCTCGCCGCCGGTGAGCGCACGGCCCTGGCCGGGTCCACCCGGCTGGCGTCGGGCGCACACGACCTCGACGACGGCCTCGGCACGCTGGCCGGTGGTGCGAACCGGCTCTCCGACGGGCTCACCGAGGGCGCCGCCGCCATCCCCGACCCCACCGCCGAGCAGCGCACGGCGATGGCGCAGACCATCGGCAGCCCGGTGGCGGTCGACCGCGACGCGCAGGCGCGGGCCGGCAGCTACGGCGCCGGGCTGGCACCGTTCTTCATGAGCCTGGCCCTGTGGATCGGTGGGTTCGTGCTGTTCACCCGGATGCGGGCGCTGTCCAGCCGTGCGCTCGCGGCCGGCCAGCCCGGCTGGCGGGTGGCCCTCGGGGGCTGGCTCGGTGCCGCCCTGCTCGGCGCGGCTCAGGCCGTCGTGGCCTTCGCGGTGGTGGCGCGCGGGGTCGGCATCGGCGTGGCCCACCCGGCGCTGCTGGTGCTGTTCATGGTGGGCGTCTCCGCCGCGTTCATCGCGATCATCCACGCGCTGATGGCCCGGCTCGGGGTGGTGGGCCAGTTCCTGGCGCTCGTGCTTATGGTGCTGCAGCTGGTGAGCGCCGGTGGCACCTTCCCCTGGCAGTCGCTGCCGACGCCGCTGCACCCCCTGCACCACGCGCTGCCGATGTCGTACGCCGTCGACGGGGTGCGCCGCCTGATGTACGGCGGACCGCTCGACCAGCTGTGGGTCGACGTCGCCGTCATCGGCGCCTGGGCGACCGCTGCCCTGGTCTTCTCGTCCTGGGCGGCCCGTCGGTCCGGCACGTGGACCGCCGCCCGGGTCAAGCCGGAGCTGGTGGCCTGACGACGACGGCCCGGTGGGCGGTTCGCCACCGCCCGCCGGGGCCGTCAGCCTCGGTGCGCCGGGCTCAGTCGTCGTCGCCGCCGCCGCCGGTGGGCGTCGTCGCGCCCACCGTGCTCCAGGAGGCCTGCGCCCCGCTGTGGCCGATGCGCACCACCTGAACGGTGGTGGCCACCACGGACAGCACCGACAGGACGATGACGGCGGTGAGCAGGGCCGAGCGGGGTGCGGTTGCCGGGGTGCCGTCGGCCGACGAGGTCGTGGCGACGGCCGCCCGGGCGCGCCGGTCGAGGAACCACAGAGCCCACGCGAGCACGGTGACCACGACCATGAAGTAGACGAGGCTGTCGCCGAGCTCGGTGTGATCCTCGAGCGCCGGGCTCTCGCCGACCCGCCGCTGCAGGGCCTCGCCGCTCTGGCTGGCCAGCGGCACGGTGGCCAGCGTGAGGGTGGCCAGGACAGGCGTGAGGAGCCCGGCCCAGTGGCGGACCCGCGGCGACACCGCGGCCAGCAGGAGCAGCAGCGAGGAGAGCGGCACGAGCACGACGACCGCGTGGACGATGAGCGGGTGCAGGGGGATGCCGCCGATGGTGTCGAGCACGGGATGTGACCTCCAGGTCGTCGCCGCGAGATGGCGCGGGTGGCATGGCCGCGGAAGCCCGTGGCCGGTGCCTCAAGGATCGCCGCGTTCCTCGGCGATCTCCCTAAGGGAGCGTTAAGCCTCCCTGTGTCTTCGCTGCGACCCCTGAGGGATGTCTCACGGCGCCAGCACGATCTTGCCGGTGGCCCGGCGCTCGTCGATGGCCGTGAGGGCGGCCACCACGTCGTCGAGGTCGCGCACCTCCCCGATGACGGGGTCGACGGCGCCGGACTCGAGCAGGGGCACCAGGTCGTCCCACTGGCGGCGCAGGAAGCCGGCGCCCGGGCCGCCGCGGCCGGTCCACCAGGCACCCCACCCGACCCCGACGACCGAGAGGTTGCCGAGCAGCAGCCGGTTGACCTTGACCTGCGGGATGGCGCCGGCCGTGAACCCGATGACGAGCAGGCGGCCACCGGGCGCGAGCGAGCGCAGCGAGTCGGTGAAGCGGTCGCCGCCCACCGGGTCGACCACGACGTCGACGCCGCGCCGGCTGGTGAGGTCGGCGACGGCATCCCGGAAACCGTCGGCGAGCACGACCTCGTGCGCCCCCGCGGCGCGCGCGACCTCGCCCTTGTCGGGGGAGGAGACGACGGCGATGACCCGGGCGCCCCAGGCGGCGGCCAGCTGAACCGCCGCCGTGCCGATGCCGCCGGCCGCACCGTGCACCAGCACCGTCTCGCCCTCACGCAACCGACCGCGCTCGCGCAGGGCGAAGTGGCAGGTGAGGTAGTTCATCGGCAGCGCCGCGCCCTGCTCGAACGTGGTGGCCTCGGGCAGCGGGAAGACCATCGCGGCATCGGCCTGGACCACCTCGGCGAAGCCACCGAGGAACGGGAAGGCGGCCACCCGGTCGCCTGCGGCGAACCCGCTGCTCACCGGTGCCGACCGCACCGCCCCGGCCACCTCGGACCCCGGGACGAAGGGCAGGTCGGGGGTGACCTGGTACTCCCCGCGGGTGAGCAGCACGTCGGGGAAGCAGACCCCGGCCGCCGCGACCTCGATGACGACGCCCTCGCCGTCGGGTTCGGGGAGGTCGACGACCTCCACGGCATCGGGTCCGTCGAGTCTGGTCACCTGGGCTGCGCGCATCTCGCCATCGTAGGGACGGAGGAACACCCGCGGACATCACGGGGGCACCGCGTCGCCGGGAATGCGCGGCGGGTGGTGGGCGCTGCACGACGAGTGCCCCGACCCCGTCACGCCACCCTCGCGACGCTCGCCCTGATCCTGGGCGGCGTCGCCATCGGCACTACCGAGTTCGTGACGATGGGCCTGCTGCCCGACATCGCGGCCGGGGTCGGCGTCGACATCCCCAGCGCCGGGCACACCATCTCGGCCTACGCCGCGGGGGTCGTCATCGGTGCGCCGCTGCTCGCGGTGCTCGCCGCCACCTGGCCGCGCAAGGCGCTGCTCGTCGGGCTGATGGTCGCGTTCACGGCCGGCAACGCCCTCAGCGCGGTCGCGCCCACCTACGGCCTGCTGGTCGCCTCGCGCTTCCTCTCCGGCCTGCCGCACGGGGCCTTCTTCGGCGTCGCCGCGCTGGTGGCCGTCGACCTCGTGGTACGCGGGCAGGCCGGCCGGGCCGTCGGGAAGGTGATGCTCGGCATCCCCATCGCCAACGTGCTCGGCGTGCCCGGCGCCACCTGGCTCGGCCAGACCCTCGGCTGGCGCGCGGCGTACTGGCTCGTGGCCGTGATCGGCGTCGCGACCGTCGCGCTGCTCGGGTACGCCGTGCCGCACCTGCCGCGCGACCGCACCAAGACGGTGCGCAACGAGCTGAGCGCCCTGACCAGCCTGCAGGTCTGGCTGACCCTCGGGGTGGGCGCCGTGGGTTTCGGCGGGATGTTCGCCATGTACTCCTACATCGCCCCCACCGTCACCGAGGTGACCGGGCTGCCGGCCTCCGCCGTGCCGATCTTCCTGCTGGTCTTCGGCGTGTCCGGCTTCGTCGGCAACCTCGTCGCCGGGCGGATGGGTGACTGGTCGGTCATCCGCTCGGTCGTCATCGGCATGGCCGGCCTCGGCATCGCGCTCGCGCTGTTCGCCCTCGCCGCGCCCTACGCCGTCGCCGCCCTGGTCGTGCTGGCCCTGGTCTCGGTGCTCGCCTCGGTGCTGGTCATCAACCTCCAGCTGCGGCTGATGCAGGTGGCCGGCACCGCGCAGACCCTCGCCGCGGCGAGCAACCACGCGGCCCTCAACCTCGCGAACGCGCTCGGCGCCTGGCTGGGCGGCGTGGTCATCGCTGCCGGATGGGGGTACACGGCACCGTCGTGGGTGGGGGCCGGGCTCGCCGTCCTGGGCCTGGGCATCCTGGCCATCTCGGTGCTGGTGCACCGCCGTGCCCACCCGGAGCGGGCGACGCTGCGTCCGGCCGGCCCGGTCGACGTCTCGCCCGGCGCCGACGTCTCGCCCGGTGCCGACGTCTCGCCCGGTGCCGACGTCGCACCCGATGCCGGCGTCGCACCCGATGCCGGCGTCGTCGCCAGGCTTACCTGACTGCCGGGCGGGCGCCCGGCATCCGTAGTCTGACCGCATGCCGAGCACCGTGACGTGCCGGGTCGAGGGCGGCGTCGCCCAGGTCCGGCTCAACCGCCCAGACAAGCTCAACGCGCTGACCCTCGACACGCTCGAGGCGCTCGTGACCACGGCCCGGGAGCTGTCCCGCGACCGCACCCTGCGCGGGGTGGTGCTCGGCGGCGAGGGTGACTCCTTCTGCGCCGGGCTCGACTTCGCCACGGTGCTCAAGGACCCGCCGAGGGTGGCGCGCTCCTTCGTGCCGGTGCCCTGGCGCGGCACCAACCTGTTCCAGGAGGCCTGCTGGGCCTGGCGGCGGGTGCCCGTGCCGGTCGTGGCGGCGGTGCAGGGGCACTGCTACGGCGGCGGGCTGCAGATCGCACTGGCTGCCGACCTGCGGATGACCACCGCCGACGCGCAGTGGTCGGTCATGGAGGCCAAGTGGGGGCTGGTGCCCGACATGAGCGGCGTGCAGGCGCTGTCACAGCAGGTGCGGATGGACGTCGCCAAGCGCCTGACGATGACCGGTGAGGTGGTCAGCGGCGTGCGGGCGGTCGAGCTCGGGCTGGCCAGCGAGGTGCACGACGAGCCCTTCGTCGCCGCGACCCGGTTCCTCGAGCAGGTGGCGCAGCGCTCGCCCGACGCCGTGGCGGCCACCAAGCGGCTCTTCGGCCGTACCTGGGCGTCGGGCGACCGGCGCACCTTCGCGCGTGAGCGGCTCGAGCAGGCCCGGCTGCTGGCCACCCGCAACACGACCATCGCCCGGGAGGCGGCGATGGCCCGGCTCGCGCCGGTGTTCGAGCCCCGTCGCCGTTGACCCGGTCGGTCTCCGCAGCTCTCGCGGCATCCCGGCCTCGTCAGCCCCCACTTCTTGCGGATCCTCACCGGGGCAGCCCCCACTTCTTGCGGTCTTCTCCCCGGGGCTCGCCCGACTGATTGCGGATCTCCCACCTCTCGGGGCCGCATGGGAGGCTGTCGAGGTGGCAGATCCGCAAGAAGTCGACGACGTCCGGCACGTGACGTGCACGCTGTGCGAGGCCATGTGCTCGCTCGAGGTGCGCCTCGACGGTGACGGCGCGATCGCGTCGATGCGCGGTCACGAGGAGGACCCGCTCTCGCGCGGGCACATCTGCCCCAAGGCGTTCGCCCTGCAGGACCTCCACGAGGACCCCGACCGGCTGCGCCGACCGGTGCGCCGCACCGACGACGGCGGCTGGCGCGAGGTGTCGTGGGACGAGGCCATCGCGTTCGCGGCATCCCGGCTCGCGGCGGTGCAGCGCGAGCACGGCGACGAGGCCGTGGCGGTCTACCAGGGCAACCCGAACGTGCACAGCCTCGGCGCCCTGACGCACAACCCCACCCTGGTTCGGCTGCTCCGCACACGCAACCGGTTCTCCGCCACGTCCGTCGACCAGCTGCCCCACCACGTGGTGGCCTGGGCGCTCTACGGCCACCAGTTCCTGCTGCCCGTTCCCGACATCGACCGCACCGACCTGCTCGTGCTCGTCGGGCACAACCCGATGGCGTCGAACGGCTCGCTGTGGACGGTGCCCGACTTCCCGCAGCGGCGCCGCGAGCTCGCTTCTCGTGGAGGGAGGTTGGTCGTCATCGATCCCCGTCGCACCGAGACTGCCAGGGTCGCCGATGAGCACCACTTCGTGCGCCCCGGGTCCGATGCGGCGGTGCTGCTCGCGATCGTGCGCGAGCTGCTGCTCGGCGACGTGCGTCCCGCCGGCTACGTCGGCGGTGTGGATGCCGTGCGCGAGGCGGTCGCAGGCTTCACCCCCGAGCTCGCCGAGCAGGTCAGCGGCATGTCGGCGGATGCCGTGCGCACCCTCGCGCGCGACCTCGCCGCCGCGCCGTCGGCTGCAGTGCACGGCCGGATGGGGGTGTCGACCCAGGCTCACGGCGTGGTGTGCCAGTGGGCGGTGCAGACGATCAACATCCTCACCGGCAACCTCGACCGGCCCGGTGGCACGATGCTCACCACGCCTGCCGTCGACCTCGTCGGCCGCGGCGTCCTCGGGCCCGGTGGCTTCGGCTCGCGGCGCTCGCGGGTGCGGGGGCTGCCGGCGTTCGGGGGCGAGCTGCCGGTGTCGGCGCTCGCCGAGGAGATCACCACCCCGGGTGAGGGCCAGGTGCGCGGGCTGCTGACCATCGCGGGGAACCCGGTGTCGTCCACGCCCTCCGGGCACCGCCTCGACGAGGCGCTGGACGGGCTCGACGTCATGGTGTCGATCGACTTCTACGTCAACGAGACAACCCGCCACGCCGACGTCATCCTGCCGCCGACCGGCCCGCTGGAGCGTGACCACTACGACCTGATCTTCCACACCCTGGCCGTGCGCGACACGGCGCGCTGGTCGCCCGCCCTCTTCGAGCCGGAGCCAGGGGCGCGGCACGACTGGGAGATCGCGCGCGACCTGGGCGCCGCCCTGCTGCGCGAGCGCTCCGGCGGGCTGCGCGAGCGGTGGTCGCCGGCCACCCTGCAGACCGAGGCGCGGCTCCGGCTCAACCCGCGGCGGCAGCTCGACGCCCTGCTGCGCTCGTCGGGCGCCCGGCTGTCGGTCGCCAAGCTCGAGAAGACGACTGCGGGCGCCGACCACGGTGCCCTCAAGCCTCGCCTCCCCGATCGGTTGGCGACGGCCGACCACCGCATCGACCTCGCGGTGCCGCTGGTGCTCGACTCGCTGCCCGGGCTGCTCTCCCGGGTGTCGGCGGGCAGCGGGCTGGGCGACGGTGAGCTGCTGCTCATCGGCCGGCGGCACCAGCGCGACAACAACTCGTGGCTGCACAACTCCGCCCGGCTCACCCGGGGCAGGCCCCGGCACGCCCTCCTTGCGCACCCCGACGACCTGGTCGCGCGCGGCATCCGCGACGGCGACACCGTGGTCGTGCGGTCGGCCGCGGGCGAGGTCGAGGTCGAGGTGGCGGCCACCGACGACGTCATGCCCGGCGTGGTGTCGTTGCCGCACGGCTACGGCCACCGGCGGCCGGGCGTGCGGTTGCGGCACGCCGGGGAGCTGCCGGGCGTCTCGATGAACGACCTCACCGATCCGGCTGTCGTGGAGGGACTTTCGGGTAACGCCGTGCTCAACGGGGTGCCCGTCACGCTCGTCCCGCTCGTCGCGGCGGTGACCTCGTGACCCACGTCCGCGGCGGGTCTGCGTGCGTGGTCGCCGGTTCGGCGCTCGGGCCGAGGTGGCGCTCATGACGCCGGATGCCGTGCGCGCCCTGGCGCTCGAGCTGCCCGACGTCGTCGAGCTGCCGCACCACGGGTTCCCGAGCTACCGCGCCGGGGCGAAGGGGAGGATCTTCGCGACCCTACCGAGCGACGGCATCCTGCGGGTGATGCTCGAGCCGGAGTCGATCCGCGCGGCAGTCGCCCAGTGGCCGTGGTGCCGCGAGGGGTGGTGGGGCAAGACGCTGTCGACCGTGGAGGTGGTGCTCGCCGACGCGGATGCCGACGCGGTCACCGAGCTGCTCGACGAGGGCCACGCCCGCGCGACCGCCCGGTGAGCTCGGCGGGGGACGGGGCCGGACAGGCGGGGGACGGGGCCGGGCCCGACATCGAGGTGCCCGACGAGGTACACCGGCGGATCGCCCGGCCCGGACCGGACGGCACGATGGTCGAGGTGCTCGCCGCCCGGCGCGGCGTGATGATGCGGGCCGGGGCGGTGGCCGGCGCCGGCGGCACCGGTGACCTGAACCCCGTGGGCATCGTCGTCGGGTTCGTCGTCGAGCTGGTCGTCGCTGTCGTCCTCGAGGGCGTGCTCCAGGCCGCCGCCGACGGGCGGCCGTGGAAGGTCAAGGTCTACCGGATGCGCAAGTTCCCCGTGCAGAAGCTGCATGCGGAGGTGCTGCCCCGTGGAGCCGAACCAGAGGCTCGGATGCGCGAGCTGCTCGACGAGTACGCTCCGCCCGGACCATGACCCTGCGGGCGTCGTGCGGAGACAGGGGCACTTCGCGCGCTCAGGAGGTTCTCGCGCAGTCAGGGTCGGAAACCGCCCTGACTGCGCGAAGTGCACCTGACGTCGCGGGAGGACTTGTCAGGCAGGAGCGGTGAGGAGGGTGAGTGCCCGGGTGCAGTGGTCGACGAGGGCGAGCCGGCCGGCATCCCGCTCGACCACCGGCAGTGCGGACCACTGCAGCGCACGGTCCTCGAGGTAGGCGACCCAGCCGTGCACGGCGGGCAGGGCGGCATCCGGCAGGTCGGTGGCCCGCGCCACCACCCCGGCCACGTGCTCGCGCACCGTCTCGACCGGGTCCTCACCCGCGGCCCGGGCGATCGGTGCCTGACCGAGCACCAGGGCGACGTAGGAGGCGCGCCGCCGAGCCACCTGGTCGAGGAACCGCTCGACGACCTGGCGCACGGCGGCCCCGCCCAGCACCCCGGCATCCGGGGAGACGTTGCGTCCCACGCGCCGCCGGGCGGCCTCGACGACCGCCCGGTGGTAGTCGGTCTTGGTGGGGAAGTAGTGGAAGAGCAGCCCGCGCGAGACCCCCGCCTCGGCCGCGACCTCGTCGAGCGAGAGCTCCTGCACGGGGCGCTCGACGAACTTGCGCAGCCCGATGCCGACGAGCTGGCGGCGCCGGTCCTCCGGCGTCATCCGCACCCGTGCCGAGGCTCCCATGCTATTGAGCATTGCTCAACAAGGGTCTAGGGTCAAGGGCATGGACTTCTCACCCTCGGCCCGCGCCGCCGACCTCGCCGCCCGCGTTCGCGCCTTCGTCGACACCGAGATCGAGCCGGTCGAGCCCGGCATCCTGCACGACGTGGCCGCCCGACGCTCCCGCGGCGAGGACGCCTGGCCGCCGCCCGCCGTCGTGGCAGAGCTGCAGGGGAAGGCGCGCAGCCAGGGGCTGTGGAACCTCTTCCTCCCCTCCGG
Source organism: uncultured Actinomycetota bacterium (assembly GCA_963747405.1). Classification (GTDB taxonomy): domain Bacteria; phylum Actinomycetota; class Actinomycetes; order Actinomycetales; family Dermatophilaceae; genus Fodinibacter. Next base: position 101,706 of record CAVVFG010000025.1, on the reverse strand, counting down.
GCACGGCGACGCGTATGCCGCCCGCTTCGGCACCGACGGTGGCACCGGGCTGACCAACACCGACTACGCGGCGGTCGCCGAGCAGACGGGTCGCTCGGCGCTCGCGCCGCTGGCGTTCAACTGCAACGCCCCCGACACCGGCAACATGGAGGTGCTCCTGCGCTACGGCTCACCCGAGCAGCAACAGCAGTGGCTCGAGCCGCTGCTCGACGCCCGGGTACGCAGCACCTTCCTCATGACCGAGCCCGGTGTCGCCAGCTCCGACGCCACGACCATGGAGGCCACGGCCACCCTCGACGGCGACGACGTCGTGCTCGACGGGCGCAAGTGGTGGTCGACCGGCGCCGGTCACCCCGACTGCAAGGTCGGCATCTTCATGGGCCTCACCGACCCCGCCGCCCACCGCCACCGCCAGCACTCGATGGTCGTCGTGCCGCTCCAGGCCCCCGGGGTGACGATCGAGCGGATGCTGACCGCGCTGGGGCAGTACGACGAGCCGCTCGGCCACGGCGAGGTCAGCCTCAGTGGCGTCAGGTTGCCGCGCAGCGCGATCCTGGCCGGCCCGGGGCGCGCCTTCGAGATCGCCCAGGGCCGCCTCGGTCCCGGCCGGGTGCACCACTGCATGCGCCTGATCGGGCTGGCCGAGAAGTCGCTCGAGCTGGCCTGCGAGCGCGCCACCACGCGGGTCGCGTTCGGCAAGCCGATCGCCAACCTCGGAGGCAACCGCGAGCGCCTCGCCCGTGCGCGCATCGCCATCAACTCGGCGCGCCTGCTGGTGCAGCACGCTGCGTGGAAGCTCGACACCGTCGGCATCGAGGGCGCCCAGTCGGAGGTGTCCGAGATCAAGGCGGCCGTGCCGCAGATGGCCTGCGACGTCATCGACCTCGCCATCCAGCTGCACGGCGGTGGGGGCATGAGCGAGGACTTCCCGCTCGCCGCCGCCTACGCCGGCGCCCGCAGCCTGCGGCTCGCCGACGGCCCCGACGAGGTGCACCTCGGCGTCGTGGCCCGGCACCTGCTGCGCCCGTACACCGCCCGCGCGGCCGAGGCCCACGGGACCGGCCGATGAGCAGGCGCGTCCTGGTCACCGGTGGTGCGTCGGGCCTCGGCCGGGCCCTCACCGAGCTGATGGTGGCCCGCGGCGACACCGTGCTCGTCGTCGACCTCGCCGAGGAGCGGCCCGACAGCGTGCCCGAGGGCGCGGACTACCGCCGCCTCGACGTGCGCAGCCAGCACGACTGGGATGCCGCGCTGGCCTGGGTCCGCGAGACGTGGGGTGGGCTCGACCTCCTTGTCAACAACGCCGGCGTGGCCACCGGCGGGCGGATCGACGTCGAGGCGATCGCCGACTGGGAGCGGGTCGTCGACATCAACCTGCTCGGCGTCGCCCGCGGGTGCCACACGTTCGTGCCGTTGCTCAAGGAACAGCGCAGCGGGCACATCGTCAACGTCGCCTCGCTCGCCGGCCTCGTCCACGGCCCCGGAATGGCCAGCTACAACGCCACCAAGGCCGGCGTGGTCGCCATCAGCGAGACCCTGCAGTTCGAGCTCGGCCCGTGGGGCATCGACGTGTCGGTGGCCTGCCCGGCGTTCTTCCGCACCAACCTGCACCACTCGTTCGCCGGCAAGGACGCCGCGATGCAGGAGGCCGGGGTGCGCCTGATCACCCAGGCCACGGTGGATGCCGCGCACATCGCCGCGATCGTGCTCAAGGGAGTCGACGCGAGGAAGAAGATCATCCTCACCGACCGGTTCGGCCACCGGGCCTACTTCGTCAAGCGCTTCGCCCGGCCCCTCTACGACCGGATGCTGACCGGCCAGGCCGCGCGCCTGGCCAAGCGGGCCGGTGCCGACCCCGAGGACGTCGTGCCGTGAGCGTGGTCGCCGGCGCCGCGCCGGTCCGCGACGAGGACGCCTTCGACGTCGAGCGCGTCGCAACCTGGTTGCGCGAGAGCGCCTCTGGCGAGTGGGGGATCGACGGCATCCCCGAGGTGCAGCAGTTCGTCGGCGGTGCCTCGAACCTCACCTACCTGCTGCGGTACCCCGGCGGCGGGCCGGTGCCCGCCGGACGCGACCTCATCCTGCGTCGACCCCCGACCGGCACCAAGGCCAAGGGCGCGCACGACATGCGGCGCGAGCACGACATCCAGGCGGCCCTGGCACCGGTGTTCCCTGCGGTCGCCCGGATGGTCGCCCTCTGCGGCGACGAGGCCGTCATCGGGTCGCAGTTCTACGTGATGGAGCGCATCGAGGGCACCATCCTGAGGCGCGACATCCCCCCAGAGCTCGGGATGACGCCGGATGACATCGACAGGCTGTGCCGCACCGCGGTCGACACGCTGGTCGCGCTGCACGACGTCGACGTCGAGGCCGCCGGCCTGGCCGACCTCGATCGTGGGGCGGGGTACGTTCGCCGCCAGGTCGAGGGCTGGTGCGGCCGTTACCGGCGCGCGCGCACCGACGACGTCGGTGACTTCGAGGCGACCATGGCCTGGATCGTGGCGCACGAGCCGGCCGACCGCCCGCACACCCTCATCCACAACGACTTCCGCTTCGACAACCTCGTGCTCGACCCCGCCGACCCGACCCGGATCGTCGGCGTGCTCGACTGGGAGATGGCGACCGTCGGTGACCCACTGATGGATCTCGGTGCGGCACTGGCCTACTGGGTCCAGGCCGACGACCACCCCGCATTCCTCGCGGTGCGCCGCCAGCCCACGCACACGCCGGGCATGCTGACCCGCGCCCAGGTCGTCGAGCGTTACGCGTCGGCGCGCGGGCTGGAGGTGACCCCGCAGCAGTGGTGCTTCTACGAGGTGTTCGGCTCGTTCCGCCTCGCGGTCATCGCCCAGCAGATCTACTTCCGCTTCCACGCGGGCCAGACCAGCAACCCGTCATACGGTGAGTTCCGCGACGTGGTGCGCATCCTCGACGCACACTGCACCGCCCTCATCAGCGACTCCTGACGACGACGACAAAGGACGGACCCGCATGCCGACCACCCTGATCACCGGCGCCAGCTCGGGCCTGGGCGCCGAGATGGCGCGCCAGCTCGCCGACCGCGGCTGGGACCTCGCGCTGGCCGCCCGGCGCGCCGAACGGCTCGAGGGGCTGCGCGACCAGATCGTGTCGGCGCACCCCGGCCGGCGGGTCGAGCTGAGGGCCCTCGACGTCACCGACGACGAGCAGGTCTTCGAGGTCTTTGGCGCGTTCCGTGACGACTTCGGCACCATCGACCGGGTCGTCGTCAATGCGGGCCTGGGCAAGGGCGCGCCGATCGGCACCGGACGCTACGACGCCAACAAGCAGACCGCGATGACCAACTTCGTCGCCGCACTGGCCCAGAGCGAGGCCGCGATGGAGATCTTCCGCGCCCAGAAGCGCGGACACCTGGTGATGATCTCGTCGGTGTCGGCGATGCGCGGCATGCGCAAGACGGTCACGACCTACGCCGCGACCAAGGCCGGGGTCGCGACGCTCGCCGAGGGGCTGCGCAACGAGATGCTCGGCGAGCCCGACCTCGACATCCGCATCTCGACGATCTACCCCGGCTACATCCGCTCCGAGATGAACGAGCGGGTCAAGAAGACGCCGTTCATCGTCGACACCGAGACCGGGGTCCGGGCGATGGTCGAGGCCATCGAGAAGGAGAAGGCCAACGCCCTGGTGCCCGCCTGGCCGTGGGTTCCCCTCGGCCTGGCGATGCGGCACCTGCCGCTACCACTGGTCCGGAGGATCATGTGACCATGGCCCGGGTCCTCGTCACCGCACACCTCCCCGGCGACGGGCCGCAGCGCCTTGCCGCCGCCGGCCACGACGTCACCTACCGTGACGTCGCCTCGGCGATGCCGCGGGCCGAGCTGCTCGCCGCGGTGGCGGGCGTCGACGCCCTGGTCGCCATGATGGTCGACCGGGTCGATGCCGAGCTGCTCGACACCGCCGGCCCCGGACTGCGCATCGTGGCCGACGTCGTCGTCGGCTACGACAACGTCGACGTCGCCGCCTGCACCGAGCGCGGGGTCGTCGTCACCAACACCCCCGGCGTGCTCACGGACGCCACCGCCGACACCGCGATCGCGCTGGTGCTGATGTCGACCCGCGGCCTGGGAGCCGCCGAGCGCCGGGTGCGCACCGGAGAGCCGTGGCCGTGGAGCTTCACTGCCGACCTCGGCACCGGCCTTCGCGGGCGCACCCTGGGCATCGTCGGGCCGGGGGCGATCGGCCTGGCCACGGCCCGGCGGGCGACGGCCTTCGGCCTCGAGATCCTGCTCTCCGGCCGCTCCGCGCCCGACCCGGGCGTGGTGGAGGGGCTGGGCGCCCGGTTGGTCGAGCTCGACGAGCTGCTCACGGCATCCGATGTCGTGTCGCTGCACTGCCCGCTCACCCCCGACACCCACCACCTCATCGGTGCCGAGCAGCTGCGGGCGATGAAGCCGACCGCCCACCTGGTCAACACGGCGCGGGGCCCGGTCGTCGACGAGGCCGCTCTGGTGGTGGCGCTCGAGGCGGGCGAGATCGCCGGCGCGGGCCTCGACGTCTTCGAGGACGAGCCGCGGGTGCACCCCGGGCTGCTCGCCCGCGACGACGTGGTGCTGCTGCCGCACGTCGGCTCGGCCACGGTCGAGACGCGCACCGCGATGGCCGACCTCGCCGTGGCCAACGTGCTGGCCGTGCTCGCCGGCGACGACCCGGTCACCCCGGTGCGCGGCTGAGCCAGTCCTGGGCGATGCGGTGGCCGGTGCGCCGCAAGAGGTCTGCCGCGTCGGCGATCGAGCGCGTCGGGTCGGGTTCGAGGTCGGACAGGGGGTAGGCCGCTCGCAGGCCGAGCACCGCCAGGCCGTCGTCGTCGAGGGTGCGTCGGCCGCAGACGGCCAGGGCCGGGATGCCGTGCGCCGCTGCCCGCCGCACCACCCCGGCGACCGCCTTGCCGGAGAGCGTCTGCGCGTCGAGCGACCCCTCCCCGGTGACGACCAGGTCGGCGCCGGCGAGGGCGGCGTCGAGGCCGACGAGGTCGAGCACGACATCCACACCGGAGCGCTGCTCGGCGCCGAGCACCGCGAGGAGGGCGAACCCCACGCCGCCGGCGGCGCCTGCCCCCGGTTGCTGTCCCTGCGGTGACCTATTGGTCGATTCCGGGACGGGCGGATGGCCCTGCGGTGACCTATTGGTCGATTCGGGGACGGGCAGCGTGGACGTCACCACGTCGGACCAGCGGGTGAGGGCTGCCTCGAGCACGGCAACCTCCTCGGGGGTGGCGCCCTTCTGCGGGGCGAACACCGTTGCGGCCCCCGCCGGCCCGAGCAACGGGCTGTCGACGTCGGCCGCGAGCACGAGGCGGATGCCGGCCAGCCGCCGGTCGAGCCCGGAGAGGTCGAGCCGCGCGACCCGGGAGAGGGAAGCACCGCCGTCGGGGAGGTCGTGCCCGTCGGCGTCGAGCACTCGCGCGCCGAGGGCGGACAGCAGGCCGGCCCCGCCGTCGGTGCTCGCCGACCCCCCGATGCCGACGACGAGCTCGTCGGCACCGAGGTCGACCGCCGCCAGCATCGCCTCCCCGAGCCCGCGGCTCGACGCGGTGAGCGGGGCCGGGACGCCGTCCGGCAGCCGTTCCAGCCCGCACGCGTCGGCCAGCTCGACCAGCGCGGTGGTCCTGGCCGGGTCGCCGCGCGCTCCTGTGGTGCCGGGCACCGCGACGGTCGCCCGCACCGGCTGTCCGGTCGGGCCGTGCACCTCCACCGGCACCCCGGCCCACCCGGCCGCCAGGGCCGCCGCGACGGTCCCTTCCCCGCCGTCGGCGACGGCCACGACCACGACACGAGCGGCGGGCGCGACGTCGAGCAGCCCCTGGCGCACGGCATCCCCCACCTCGAACGAGGTCAGCGAGCCCTTGAACGCGTCGCTCGCCACGACCACCCTCGGCGCCCTCCCCTCAGCCACGACCCGTGCCGATCAGAGGAACCGGTGCATGACGTGCAGGCCGACCCGGCCGTGCGTCGCCGACTCGAAGGCCTCCGGCACCGTGCCCAGCACCTCGAACCCGAGGTCGCGCCAGAGGCGGACCGCGGCCCTGTTGCTCTCGACAACGGCGTTGAACTGCATTGCGGCAAAACCCGATTCGCGTGCCCAACTGAGCACCCAGGTTGCCAGGGCACGCCCGACGCCCTGACCTCGGGCGCCCGCAGCGACCATGAACGACGCCGTGGCCACATGGCTGCCGCGCGACGGGCGGTTCGGCCCGGCCTTGGCCGACCCGAGCACCGACCCGTCGTCGCCGACAGCGACGACCGTCACGCCGGGTGACGGCTCGACCCACAGCGCCCGGGCCCCGGCCGAGTCCAGCTCGTCCGGGTACGCGTAGGTCTCACCGGCGCCGACCACCTCGCGGAAGACCGGGTAGAACGCCGGCCAGTCGGCATCCGCGATGGGGCGGATCAGCACGCCGGGGTCAGTCCTCCGGCTGCGGGCGCATGTGCAGCCACGGCCGGGTCAGCTCGAAGTGCCGGCCGGTCACCTCGTCGACCTCGATGGCGATGGTGTTGTACTTCGCCGTGTTGACCCACGGGCGCAGCGGCAGCTGCTCGACCTCGTCCTGCTCCTGGCCCTCGAGCTGGCGGGCCCGGCCCCGCACGACGACGCTGACGGCCTCCTCCTCGCCGAACTCGTCGATCTCGAACGCGACGTCGGCGTTCATCGTCAGGCCGAGCAGCTTGCTGCCCTCGGCCGTGCGGAAGACGATGCGCCGCCGTTCGTCGACGGCGTAGTTGATCGGCACGAGGTGCACCTCGTCGGCCATATGGAACGCCAGCCGGCCGAACTCCTCCTCGTGGAGCATCTGCCAGCAGGTGTCCTGGGGGATGGCGGTGACGGGCGAGTGCTCGGACATGCGGCCTCCTGCACGGGCGGGGGTTCTGACACGAATCTACTGGGGGTAGGGGCCGCACGGAGCATCCGCGAGATGGTTCTCACCCGTCGCACATCCGGTCCTGCCGCCGTCCAGCCCGGGTGGGTAGCCTTCGCGACGTGACCCGGGTCGAGGTGGCCGTGATCGGAGCGGGGCCGGGCGGCCTCGCGGTCGCCGCCGCGCTCAAGAGCCATGGCGTCAACCCGCTCGTGGTCGACCGGGCCGACCGCGTCGGCAGCTCGTGGCGCCGCCACTACGACCGGCTGCACCTGCACACGCCGCGCCGTTGGTCCGGCCTGCCCGGCTACCCGATCCCGCGCAGCTTCGGCCGCTGGGTCGCCCGTGACGACGTGGTCCGCTATCTCGAGGCGTACGCCGCCCACCACCGCCTCCAGCTGCGCCTCGGGTCGGGCGCCACCCGCGTCGACCCCGTCGACACGGGCGCCGACGGTGCCCGCTGGGCCGTGCGGCTCGCCGACGGCAGCACCGTGACGGCCGACCACGTCGTCGTGGCGAGCGGCTACAACCACACGCCGGTCGAGCCCGGCTGGCCCGGTCTGGCCGGCTTCACCGGCGAGGTTCTGTCCGCCCGCGACTACCGCAACGGGCGCGACTACGCCGGGCTCGACGTGCTGGTCGTCGGCAGCGGCAACACCGGCATGGAGATCGCCACCGACCTCGCCGACCACGGGGCCACCCGGGTCTGGCTCGCCGTGCGCACACCCCCGCACATCCTGCCCCGGTCGCGGCTGGGCTGGCCGACGCAGGGAACCGGCATCCTCGTGCGCCGGCTGCCGCCGCGCCTCGTCGACCGGGTCGCGCGGGTCCTGGCGGTCGTGCAGGAGCCCGACCTCACCGAGTTCGGGATGCCGCGTGCCGGCACCGACCTCTACTCCCGGGTGCTGGTGGGGCGGGTGCCGGTGCAGGATGTCGGCATCGTCGACGCGATCCGGGGCCGCCGGGTGGAGCCCGTCGCGGCGGTGCAGTCGGTGGAGGGCGACGAGGTCGTGCTGGCCGACGGCACCCGGGTGCGGCCCTCGGTGGTGGTGGTGGCCACGGGCTACCTGGCCGGCCTGGAGCCCATCGTCGGGCACCTCGACGTGCTCGACGGCCGCGGGCTGCCCGTCGTGCACGGTCCCCACGAGCCGCCCGGCACCCCGGGCCTGTGGTTCACCGGCTTCACCAACCCGATCTCCGGGATGCTGCGCGAGCTGCGCATCGACGGCGAGCGGATCGCCGCTGCGATCAGCCGGGAAGGCGCGTGGTCTCGAAGGTGAAGCGGTGGCGACGCAGCCGCTCGACGAGCGCCTCGCCGATGGCCGCCGCCGGCGTCAGGACGCCGGAGGTGCCGGGCAGGTCGTCGCCGTCCTCGACGAGCGCCAGGGCGGCCTGCCCGAGCATGATCGCCGTACCGGAGTAGCCGGGGTCGTAGGGCGCAGCGACCTTGGTGCGGTAGACGGCCCCGTTCGTGGCTTCGGCGGTGACCACCATCGCGAAGCGCCCCGACGCCATCGTCTCCTCGCTGGGTCCCTCACCCGGGCCGGGCAGGAGCCGGCCCAGCACGGCGCGCGTCGGGGAGAACGCCAGGCCCGCCATCGTGGCACCGAGCGCTGCGGTGAACAGGCCCGCCGTGGCGGCAGCGCGAGGGCCGCTCCCGAAGTCCACGTGCTCGGAGTACCGAAAGCCCGGGCCGTAGCCGAGCAGCGACGCCGAGCGGGCCACGATGCGGGTGTTGAACGACGCCATGAGGAAGGGCCCCGTGAAGTGGCCCGACCTGGCGTCGCGCCTGACGGGTGAGGCCTTGGCCACCGTGTCGACGATGCCGCCGAGCCCGGGGCGCGGCTGCCGGCGCTCGCCCGACGTGCCCCCCGGCCGGCCGCCGGCGACCAGGGACCACGGGTCGAGCACGATGCGCCGGGCAGCGCCGTCGGACCGCATCGCCTCGGCCTGCGTGACGAGCGTGTCGATCGTGCCGCCGCTCGGGCCGCCCTTGAAGCTGCGCACGGCCAGCCGGGTACGGCCCAGCTCGGCGCCGTCGGTGTGCGCAGCCTCGGCCGTGAGCAGCACCCCGAGGTCGCTGGGGACCGAGTCGACGCCGCACGCGTGGACGATGCGGGCTCCGGTGCGCTGGGCCGCCTCGGAGTTGGCCGAGATGCTGTCGTGGACGAAGAGCACCTCACCGGTGAGGTCGCAGTAGTGCGTGCCGGCCTCGGCGCAGGCGGTGGCCAGTGCGCCGCCGTACTTGACGTACGGGCCGACGGTCGTGACCACGACGGTGGCCCGGCTGGCCAGGTCGGTGACCGCCTGAGCGTCGGTGGCGTCGACCACGAGCAGCGGCCACCCCTGCGCCGCCGGCCCTAGGTCCGCGGCCACCTCGTGCAACCGGGTCAGGGAGCGACCGGCCAGCGCGATGCGCACCTGCGGGTCGGCCACGGCCGCGAGGTGGCGGGCGGTGAGTCGCCCCGCGAACCCGGTGGCGCCGAACAGGACGATGTCGAACTCGCGTGCCTTCGCGCTCATCCGCACACCCTAGAACCCCATCGTGCCCCGGGCGTCCAGCGCCCTGGCCGGACGAGGAACCCGCCTCACCCTCTTGGCCGTCGTCCAGGCGGGCGGCAAGGCTCTGTCGCCTCGACGTGACCGGTGGGCACCCCCCGCCGACGATGACCTTCGTCGGCTCCTACCCTCTCGTCGACATCGCCGTGTCGAACCTCTGCGCCGGGGGCACCACCGCTGCCACGGCGTCCTGAGATCGACCAATAGGTCGATGTCAGGACGGCTGGTGGGGTGGGTGTGGTGTCCCTGGTGTGACCTATTGGTCGATCTGGGGGCGGCTGGTGGGGTGGGTGTGGTGTCCCTGGTGTGACCTATTGGTCGATCTGGGGGCGGCCGCGGCGTCAGGAGGCCGCTGGGGGGTTCGCCGAGCCCGCCAGTGGCGGGTACTCGGAGGACACCAGCGCGTCGTAGCGGGCGCGGGCCTGCGCGCCCGCCGTGGGATGCTCCGGCTCCACCGTCACGTCGACGTCGACCTCCCAGCGCGGCGGGGCGTCCCCGCCGCCCAGCGCCCAGGCGGCCTGGCGCGCCGCACCGACGGCGACGTACTCGCCCGGCGTCGGCACCGCCACCGGCACCCCGAACAGGTCGGGGGCCACCTCCTGCACGGCGGTCGAGGCGGCCGCACCGCCGATGAGCAGCACCCGCCGCACCGGCACGCCCACGGCGCGCACGGCATCCACCGCGGCGGCGAGGTTGAGCAGCATGCCCTCGACCACGGCCCGGGCGAGGTTCTCGGGCGTCGCGTTCGAGCGGGTCAGCCCGTGCAGCGAGCCGGTGGCCGCCGGCAGGTTGGGGGTGCGCTCGCCGTCGAGGTAGGGGATCAGGGTCAGGCCGCCGGCCCCCGGCTCACCGGCCAGGGCGAGCCGGTCGAGGCCGCTGTAGTCGGTGCCGAGCATGGCGGCGCCGGCGGTGAGCACGCGCGCCGCGTTCAGCGTGCAGACCAGTGGGAGGAACCCGCCCTCGGCATCCGCGAAGGACTGCACGCTGCCCGAGGGGTCGGCCGACGCCCGCGTGTTGCGCGCGAACGCCGTGCCGCTGGTGCCCAGCGACACGACCACGTCTCCGGGGTCGAGCCCGAGGCCGAGGGCTGCGCCCATGTTGTCACCGGTGCCGGCAGCCACCGCCAGCCCGGATGCCGTGTGGCCGACGACCTCGGCCGGCGCCGCCACGCGCGGCACGCCGAGGTCGGTGCCGATGGCGAGCCGCAGCAGGTCCGGGCGGTAGTCGCGGGTGCCCGCCGACCAGTAGCCGGTGCCAGAGGCGTCGCCGCCGTCACTCGTCCACGCGTCTGGAGCGACGGCGCCGTCGGCGCCGTCGGCGCGGATCCGCCCGGTGAGCCAGTCGTGGGGGAGCACGCAGGTGCGGGCCCGGGCCAGGCTCTCCGGCTCGTGAGTAGCGACCCACCGGAGCTTGCTCACGGTGGTCGCGGCAACGGGCACCAGGCCGGTCGCGTCGGCCCAGGCCTGCGCACCGACCTCCGCGACGAGGTCCGCGGCCGACTGTGCCGAGCGGGTGTCGTTCCACAGCAACGCATCTCGCACGACCTCGCTGCGGTCGTCGAGCAGCACCATGCCGTGCTGCTGGCCGCCGACCGCGACGGCGGAGACACCGTCGAGCAGGCCGCCGCCGCTGGCCTCCTGCCAGGCCGCCCACCAGTGCCGCGGGTCGACCTCGGTGCCGTCGGGATGCGGTGCACGTCCGGTGCGCACGACCTGTCCGGTCTCTGCGTCACAGACGACGACCTTGCAGGACTGGGTCGAGGTGTCGACCCCGGCGACGAGGGGGCGGTGAGTCATGTCGGTCACTCTTCCAGCATCGAGGGGCCTGGGGCGGTGAGACGACGCCCGGCGCTGGGCCCATTCAGCGCCGGGCGCCGCCCACCGGCCCGGTCCCGGCCGGACCGGCGGGCCCCGGGTCCGCGACCGGGTCACCGCGGTCGCGCGCCCGGGTCAGTGCTGCTCGGCCAGGCTCCACATGGTCCACAGCTCGGTGCGCATCCGCCGCGGCTGGGACAGGGTGTAGAGCGCCGCACCGGCGATGTCCGAGGGCTCCATGAACGGACCGTGCTCGGGATCACCGTCGCCGAAGCGTCCGTCGGCCGCCGCGAAGCCGGTGTTGACGCCCGCCGGTGCGAGAACCGTGGTGCGGATGCCCTCGCCGCGCAGCTCGCGGTCCATGGCGGTGCCGAGGTTGATCTGGGCCCCCTTGGTGGCCGCGTAGACGGCCTCCTTGCCGCCACCGATGAGCAGCCCGGCCACCGAGCCGATGACGACGATGTCGCCTCCGTCGCCCTGAGCCCGGAACTGCCGCACCGCTGCCCGGGCCAGCCAGATCGTGCCCTTGAGGTTGACATCGATCATCAGGGCGATCTGCTCGGCGTCCACGTCGAGCAGGCCGCCGTAGAACCCGATCCCGGCGTTGGCCACGACCGAGTCGACCCGGCCGAAGGCCGCGACACCGGCGGCGACGAGAGCGTCGCCGGTCTCCTCGAGGCGCACGTCACCGACGGCGAGCGCGACGCGGTCGGCGCCGAACTCGTCGAGAAGGGGGCGCACGGCATCCTCACGGATGTCGCCGGCCACCACCTTGGCCCCGGCCTCCAGCGCCAGGCGGACGGTGGCCCCGCCGATGCCGCCACCGGCGCCGGTGACGACGACGACGGTGTCCTGCAGGCTGCGCGAGGGCGCGCTCATCGGGGTGCTCCTGGTGTCGGGACGGGGTGGCGGGTCATTTGACGGCGCCCATGGACAGGCCGCGGACGAGCTGCTTCTGGGCGATCCACCCCGCCGCGATGACCGGGAGGACGGCCAGCGTGGCCGCCGCGGACAGCACGGCGAGGAACTGGCCGCGACCGTCGACGAAGCTGCCGAGGAACGGCGGCGTCGTGCGGGCGACGTTGCTGGTCAGCAGGGTTGCGAGGAAGTACTCGTTCCAGCTGAAGATGAAGGCGATCAGCGCGGCCGCCGCGACTCCGGGATAGACGATCGGCAGCACGACCCGCACGATCTCGCGGAACAGTCCGGCGCCGTCGACCCGCGCCGCCTCGACGATCTCGAAGGGCACCTCGAGGAAGAACGAGCGCATCATCCAGACCGTGATGGCCAGGTTGATCGACATGTAGACGGCGGCCAGCACCCAGATGTTGTCGAGCCCGCCGAGGTTCTTCAGGATCATGTAGAGCGGCAGCACCACCGCGGCCACTGGCATGAACCGAGTGGAGATGAAGAACGTCAGTGAGCCCTCGACGTTCTTGATCGGGCGCAGGCTGAGCGCGTAGGCGGCGGGGATCGCGAGCACGACGCAGCCGATGGTGGCGGCGATCGAGGCCATGAACGAGTTCTGCAGGTAGGCCGACATCCCGCGGTCCAGGGCCAGCTGGTAGCCGTCGAGGGTCGGGGTGAAGAACAGCTTCGGGTTGATCGAGGACGCCACCGACTCGGGCTTGAAGCCGTTGAGGAACATCCAGAAGACCGGGAAGAAGAAGACCAGGACCAGCAGCCAGGTCGCGATGTTGATGACCGAGTTCTTGACGGTGGTGCTCATCGGCTTCCTCCAGCCATGAAGACCTTGAAGGTGGTCTTGAGTGCGATGGTGGCGACGATGATCGTGAGGATCACCGTGACGACGCCGTACGCCGCGGCCTCACCGACGTTGAGCCCGATGAAGGCTCGTTCGTAGAGCAGGTAGGCCAGCGTCTTGGTGCCGCCGGTGCCCTTGGTGAGGATCGCGATCGGGTCGAACACCTGCAGGATGATGACCGAGCCCAGCAGGGTTCCGATCTCGATGTACATCCGCAGGTGCGGCAGGGTGATCCAGGTGAAGGTGCGCCAGGCACCGGCGCCGTCGACCTGGGCCGCCTCCAGCGTCTCCTTGGACTGGCCCTGCAGGCCGGCCAGCAGGATCAGCATCATGAACGGGGTGAACATCCAGGTCAGCACGATGACCACGGTCGCCATCGGGTGCTCGGTGCTCCACGAGACCTTCGGCAGGCCCACCAGGTTGAACAGCCAGTTGAGCATTCCTATGTTGGTGTCGAACATCGAGTACTTCCAGATCAGCGACGCGGCCGCCGGCATGATCAGGAACGGGGTGATCATCAGGGTGCGGGCGATGGCCCTCCCGGGCAGGTTGCGGTCGAGCAGGACGGCGAAGAGCAGCCCGAGCAGCAGTGAGAGCACCACCGAGAAGGCGGTGATCAGCACGGTGGCGACGATCGAGGGCCACAGGGCACCCGAGGTCAGGGCGGTCCGGTAGTTGTCGAGCCCGGTGAACCCACGATCGGCCGGATAGAGCAGGTTCCAGTTCATCATCGAGAAACCGATGGTGAAGAGGAACGGTATCTGGGTCAGGACGAGGAGAAAGATGAATGCGGGCATAAGGAGCCCGCGGGCGGTCCAGGCTTGCTTTCGCTGGATCTTCTTCTTGGCCGGGTCGACCGGCGGTGCTTCGACTTTCGTGGCGGTGGTGGTCATGTTCTGCTTACCCCGGTTTCGCGACAGCGGGAATGACGGGCCCTGACGGAGGCAGGCCGACCGGTCGTGTCACGGTCGCGTCCACGTCGAGGTGTGGGTGTGGGAGCCGGCCGGTCGGGCCAGCCCCCACACCGTGGTGGTGCAGAACTCAGCCCTTGTGCGGGTCGCCGCCCTTTTGGGCGATCGTCTGGCACTTGGCGAGCGCGTCGTCGACCGATGAGCGGTTGGCGATGTAGTCGGCGATCAGCTGGGCGCACTGGTTGCCGACGTCCTGGAACTCGGGGATCGAGACGTACTGGATGCCGACCCACGGCTGCGGGTTGACGCCCGGCTGCTTGGGGTTGACCGCGCTCATCACGTCGAGGGTGATCGGCGCGTACGCGGCGGCGGCTTCCTTGTACTCGGGGATCTCGTAGGTCGAGGTGCGCGAGCCCGGGGGCACGTTGCTCCAGCCGATCTTCTCCCCGACGAGCTTGATGTACTCCTTGCTCGTGGCCCACTTGACGAACTTGATCGCGGCGTCCTGGTTCTTCGTGGACTTCGGGACGGCGAGGTTCCAGCTCCACAGCCAACCGGACTCGTCGGTCTTGTTCACCGGCATGTGGGCGTAGCCCATCTTGCCCTTGACCGGGGAGTCGGCGGCCTCGAGCATCGAGGCGGCCACGGACGCGTCGGCCCACATGGCCGACTTGCCCTCCTTGAGGGAGGTCAGGCACTCGTTGAAGCTGTACGAGACCGGGTCTGCCTCACCGGACTCGTCGAGCATGGTCTTGTAGAAGGTCACGGCCTGCTTCCACTCCGGCGAGCTCACCGTGGCGTTCCAGTCCATGTCGTACCAGTTGCCGCCGAAGGTCTGCACGACGGTGGTCAGCGGGGCGAACAGGTCGCCCCAGCCGGGCTTGCCGCGCATGCAGATGCCGGACATGTCCGCCGTCTTGACCTTCTTGGCCGCGTCGGCGACCTGCTGCCAGGTGGGGTTCATCGGCATGCTGACGCCGGCCTTGTCCAGGACGTCCTTGTTGTACATGAGGATCGAGGACTCGCCGTAGAACGGCACCGCGTACTGCTTGTCGTCGTTGGTGAGGGCGACGCGCACCGGCGGCAGGAGGTCGTTGACGTCGTAGGCCGTGTCGGAGGCGAGGGGCTCGGTGAGGTCGACCAGCCAGCCGTTGGCCCCCCACTGCGGGGTCTCGTAGGCGCCGATGGTGACGATGTCGTACTGGCCGGCTCCGCTGGCGACGTCGGCGGTGACCGCGCTGCGCAGGTCGGCCTCCTCCATGACCTGGAAGTTCACCGTCACGCCGGGGTTGGCGCTCTCGTACTCGGTCTTGAGCTTCTCCATGTCCTTCATCTGGCCGTTGTTCACCGTGGCCAGGTTGAGGGTGACGTCGCCACCGGCGGCGGCGCTGCCACCGCCGGAGGACGAGCCGCCGGCGCCGGAACAGGCGCCCAGGACGAGGGCGGAGGAGAGCGCGAAGACCCCGACGGTCAATGTGCGCTTGCTGGAAAGCATCCTAACTCCTTTGGTAGGGGCACTTCGAAAACGTCCGGCGCGGCTGAAGTCGTGACAAAGGATGAATTCTCAGGGAGAGGGGCTGGAATTGATGCCTGCTTCGCTGCGGTGAACTCCTGCAAAGGTAAGACTGTGGCCAAAGGAGCGACAAGGGCGCCTACGCGCCGACATCGGTACTATTATTCCGAGGATGGACGACGCGGTCCTCGCCTTCCTGGCCCGGAGCCGTTACCTGTCCGTGACATTCACGGCAGGGCCGGACCGCTGGAGGGTGCGCCAATGACGGATTTGTATCGACCCCACCAGTCGCCGGGTGCGTCGCAGCCGCAGCAACGGGAGGACGAGCCGGTGAGCCCCTACGCGTCGGTCATCCCCCGACGAGAGGTCATTCCCCTGCATCCGCAGCACTCGGTGCGGGCCATGACCCACGACTTCCCGAGCGAGATCTGCGGGTGGAACGCCCACCCCGAGTACGAGATCCACCTCATCACCAAGACGCACGGCAGCTTCATCGCCGGCGACCACATCGGCACCTTCGGGCCGGGGCACGTCAGCCTCATCGGGCCCAACCTCCCGCACGACTGGGTCAGCGACCTCGAGCCCGGGCAGGTGGCTGTCGACCGCGACGTCGTCATCCAGTTCACCGACGGCTGGATCCGGCAGTGCATGAAGCTGCTGCCCGAGCTCCAGGAGCTCGACGACATGCTGAGGCACTCCACCCGGGGCCTGGTGTTCTCCGCCGCCACCGCCTGGCGGGCCGCCGACCAGATCGTGGGCGTGGTCGGTACCCACGGACCCGAACGGGTCGGGCACCTCTTCAAGCTGCTCGGGCTGATGGCCAACGCACCCGACGGCGAGTGGGAGACGGTGGCCAGCGAGTGGATGGGGCACCCCGACGACGACGGCGCCCGCGGCGCGGGCGAGGCCGGGCTGAACTACATCTTCTCCAACCTCACCGGTGACATCCGGCTCACCACCGCGGCCCGGCTCGCGTACATGTCCGAGCCCACGTTCTCCAAGTATTTCAAGCGCGCCACCGGGCTGACCTTCAGCAACATGGTCAAGAAGCTGCGGGTGGCGCACGCCCGCCGGCTGCTCGACTCCACCGACCACCCCATCACCCGGGTGGCGACGCTGAGCGGCTACCACAACATGGCCAACTTCAACCGCCAGTTCCTCGCCGAGGCGGGCTGCACGCCGTCGGCGTACCGGCGGCTGGAGTCGTCGATGAAGCCGCCGAACGAGGTGCTCAGCCTGGGCCTGAAGGCGGCCCGGGTCGGCGAGGCGGCCCCGCCCGCCGGGTAGCCCTCAGGCCAGGAGGTCGTCGAGCGTGGGGTGCACGCCCCGTTCGACGAGGGAGCGCCGGGCGGCGAGGTACTGCGCCATGAAGGTGTCGTCGGTCCCGAGGTCGCCGAACAGCACGCCGATCCCGGTGAACGACCGGGGGCTCGGGTCGAGGGCGGCGGCGGTCATCTCCGCGGCGTGCACGTCGTCGGGCACCTCGGGGGCGACGATCTCGCCCCGCCCGATCAGCGCCCAGTAGTGCGCCCAGGCGGCGACCATCGCGGTGCCGAGCCGCACCGACCGCCCGGCGGTGAGGTTGTCGCGGATCGCGGGCAACGTGAACGTCGCCATCCGGTTGGAGCCGTCGGTCGCCAGGCGCACCAGGGTGTCGCGCATCCGGGGGTTGCTGAACCGCTCGATCAGCGTCGCCATGTAGCCCTCGAGGTCGATGCCGGGCAGCTCGCCGAGGGTCGGGGCCGCCTCGTCAGCCATGTAGCGCTCGAGGTAGGTGCGCAGGCGGTCGTCGGCCAGGGCCTGGTCGACGAGGACGTAGCCCAGGGGGGCGCCGAAGTAGGCGATCGCCTGGTGGCTCGCGTTGAGCAGGCGCAGCTTCATCAGCTCGTAGGGGCGTACGTCCTCGACGAACTGCACGTCGACCGACTCCAGGGCGGGCCGCCCGGTGGGAAAGTGGTCCTCGACGATCCACTGGGTGAACGGCTCCGCGGGCACCGGCCACTCGTCCTCGATGCCGAACTCGCGGTGCACGGCCTCCCGGTCGGCGTCGGTGGTCGACGGGGTGATCCGGTCGACCATGCAGTTGGGGAAGCTCACCTCGGCGTCGATCCAGGCCGCGAGCCCGGGGTCCAGCAGCCGGGCGAAGCCGACCACCGCCTGTCGGGCGTAGTCGCCGTTGCCCTGGAGGTTGTCGCAGGAGAGCACGGTGAAGGGCGCGGCACCCGCGGCACGCCGTCGGCGCAGGCCCTCGACGATGTACGCGAACGCCGTGCGGGGGTCGTGCGGGTGCTCGAGGTCGTGTACCACCGCCGGGTTGTCGGCGTCGAACTCGCCGGTGGCGGCGTTCTTGAGGTAGCCACCCTCGGTGACGGTGAGGCTGACGATGCGCACCGAGGGGTCGTCGAGCCGCCGGTGCACGGCCGCGGCGTCGTCGGGGCCGTAGAGGTACTCCAGCACCGAGCCGACCACACGGGGCTCCAGCGAGCCGTCCGGGTGCCGCACCACCAGGGTGAACAGGCAGTCCTGGGCGCGCATGACGTCACGCATCGCCGCGTCGTGCTCGAGCACGCCCACGCCGCAGATCCCCCAGTCCAGCCCCTCCCCACGCTCCATCAGCCGGTCGAGGTACATCGCGACGTGCGAGCGGTGGAAGTTGCCGAAGCCGAAGTGCACGATCCCGACGCTCGCCGCCTGGCGGTCGTAGGTCGGCGTGGAGGCCGACAGGGAGGGCAGGGCGGCCGAGCAGAGAGCAGTCATCGGGGCAGGTCCTTTCGCGGCGGTGCGGTCACGGACTCTCCCTGCCATCGAACCAACAACCGTGGGGCACGCCAACGCCGCGCGGCCCCGGGGAGGGAAAAGGATCGGTGCCGCGCGGGAAAGCATCGACGCGCCGCAGGCCGTGGGCTCGGCCGGGCCCGGCTCCGCTCGCCGGCGCGGCCCGCACCCGGCGCCCCGCCGAAGGCGCCGTGGCGCCGCCTCGAGATCCTGCCGGGGGGCGGGTCCCTTCCGCACCGGCGACGAAGGTCTTATGTTTGCCCCGTGAACTCAACGGGTCCAGCGCCGGGCTCGCAGGCATCCCTCCGGGAGATGAACCGCCTGCGGGTGCTCGACGCGGTCCGCGAGAACGGGGCGCTGACCCAGGTCGAGATCGCCGGGGTCACCGGCCTGAGCGCGGCGAGCGTGTCGAACCTCGTCCGCGAGCTCGACGCTGCGGGCGCCGTGCGGCTCTCGCCGAGCATCCGCAACGGTCGAAGGGCCGTGCAGGTGTCGTTCGCCGCCTCGCACGGGCTGGTGGCCGCCATCGTCTTCGGCGACCGCGACGTGCGCGTGGCGATCGGGACCGGCGGGGCCGAGGTCGTGAGCCACAAGCGGATGCCGTTGCCGGCCGACCATGCGGCCGACGAGGGCATGACCCGGGGTTCGCGGCTGCTCTTCGAGCTGATGCAGACCAGCGCGCACGCGATGTCCGAGCTGCGTGCCGTCAGCGTGGGACTGCCGGCACCCATCGACCGGGTTACCGGCCAGGTCGGGTCCGAGGGCATCCTGCCGGGGTGGCGCGGCATCCCCGTGGCGTCGGCCATGGAGGAGGTGCTCAACACCAAGGTGCTGCTCGACAACACGGCCAACCTGGCCGCCTTGGGCGAGGCGAAGTTCGGTGCCCTGCAGGGAGTCTCGACGGGAATCTTCATCAAGGCCTCGTACGGGGTGGGCGCCGGCCTGATCATCGGGGGTGAGCTCTTCCGCGGGAGCGCGGGCACGGCGGGCGAGATCGGCCACGTGACGATCGACGAGGATGGCCCCATCTGCCGGTGTGGCAACCGCGGCTGCCTCGACACCTTCGTGGGAGCCCAGGCCGTGCTCGGTGCGCTGCGCGGGTCGCACGGAGCGCTCACCCTGCGCGACGTCATCAACCGGGCGCTCGACGGTGACCCCGGCTGCCGCCGGGTGCTCGAGGACTCCGGCCGGCACATCGGGGTGGCGGTGGCCGGCGTGGTCAACCTGCTGAACCCGCAGGTGGTCTGCCTGGGGGGCCAGATGGCCCGGGTGGGCGAGGTGATCCTGCAGCCGATGCGCGAGGCCATCGAGCGGTGCGCGATCCCGAGCGCGGCCGCCTCGGTCGAGGTGCTGACCAGCGTGCTGGCCCCGGAGGACGCCGACGTGCTCGGTGCTCTGGCGCTCGCGGACCAGGTGCGGGAGGATGCCGACCGGGCCGCCCTGACCGTCGGCTGAGGAACCGTGACCGAATCGTTGCCTCAATACCTTGTATTCAAGGCTTGACCTCAACGGTCGAAGCGAGTTGAATCCGAAGCGCCCGCACCAGAGAGGCTGCGGATGTCATGGCCCTAGGAGACCGCATGACCACTCGAACCTTCCGCCTCGCCGGAGCCGCACTCGCTCTCGGCCTCACTGTCACGGCCCTCTCGGCCTGCGGCAGCAGCGACGACACCTCCGGAAGCAGCAGCAGCGCCAGCGCCAGCGGCGGCTCCGGTGGCGGCGCCAAGAAGATCGCCCTCCTCCTGCCGGAGAACAAGACCGCCCGCTACGAGGCCTTCGACAAGCCGATGTTCGAGGCCGCCGTCAAGGCCGGCTGTCCCGACTGCGAGGTGCTCTACAGCAACGCCAACCAGGACGCCGCCAAGCAGCAGCAGCAGGCCGAGGCCGCCATCACCCAGGGCGCGGACGTCATCGTGATGAGCGCCGTCGACGGCAAGTCGGCCGTCACGATCGTGCAGAACGCCAAGACGCAGGGCGTCCCGGTCATCGCGTACGACCGCTTCATCGCCGGCTCCGACTACTACGTTAGCTTCGACAACAAGAAGGTCGGCGAGCTCCAGGGCTCCGGCCTCGTGGACGCGATGAAGGCCAACGGCAAGACCTCCGGTGACATCGTGATGATCAACGGCTCGCCCACCGACGCCAACGCGGCCGACTTCAAGGCCGGAGCGCACAGCGTGCTCGACACCAGCGGGTACACCATCGCGGCCGAGTACGACACCCCGGACTGGAGCCCCGACAAGGCCCAGGCATGGATGGAGAGCCAGATCGGTGCCGTGAAGGCCAAGCTGGTCGGCGTCTACGCGGCCAACGACGGTACCGGTGGCGGCGCCATCGCGGCCCTGAAGGGTGGCGGCGTCAACCCGCTCCCGCCGGTGACCGGCCAGGACGCCGAGCTCGCCGCGATCCAGCGGATCCTCGCCGGTGACCAGGCCCTGACGATCTACAAGGCCATCCAGCCCCAGGCCGAGGACGCCGCACTGAACGCGATCGCCCTCGCCAACGGCCAGAAGCCGACCTCCTCCGCCGACAAGGAGGGCGTCCCCGCCACCCTGCTCGACCCCGTCGTCGTCACGTCCAAGAACATCAAGGACACCATCGTCGCCGACAACTTCTACACCGTCGCCGACATCTGCACCCCGGAGTACGCGGACGCGTGCGCCAAGGCCGGTCTCAGCTGACCACCGCCATCCGGCATACCCAGCCCCACCCTCACGAAGGAGTGAGCCGAGCATGACCACCACCTCCTCGGGCCCCGTGCTGTCGATGACCGGAGTGTCCAAGCGCTTCGGCGCCGTCCAGGCACTCAAGGACATCGAGTTCAGTGTCGAATCCGGGGAGGTGGTGGCGCTCGTGGGCGACAACGGCGCCGGCAAGTCCACCCTCGTCAAGGCCATCGCGGGCGTCTACACACCCGACGAGGGCAATGTGGTCTTCGACGGCAAGGCCGTGCGGATCACCTCGCCCTCCCAGGCCCAGGAGCTCGGCATCGCGACCGTGTTCCAGGACCTCGCGCTCTGCGACAACCTCGACGTCGTCGGCAACCTCTACCTCGGGAGCGAGGTCGTCCACCGCCGCACCCTCGACGAGGTGACGATGGAGAAGGAGTCCTGGCGGCTCCTGCGCGAGCTCAGCGCGAAGATCCCGAGCGTCCGGATCCCCGTGGCGAGCCTGTCCGGCGGGCAGCGGCAGACCGTGGCGATCGCCAGGTCGCTGCTCGGCAAGCCCAAGGTGGTCATGCTCGACGAGCCGACCGCCGCCCTCGGCGTCGCCCAGACGGCCGAGGTCCTCAACCTCGTCGAGCGGCTGCGGGAGAACGGCCTGGCCGTCATCCTGATCAGCCACAACATGTCCGACGTCATGGCGGTCGCGGACCGCGTCGTCGTGATGCGCCTCGGGCGCAACAACGGCGAGTTCCGCGTCAGTGACACCAACGTCCAGGAGATCATCGCCGCCATCACCGGCGCGACGACCAACGCCGTCTCGGCGCGCGCGGCGCGCAAGGCCCCCCAGGAGGAGCAGTCGTGAGCACCCCGGAGACCCCGACCCCCGCCGCCGCCCCGGAGGCCCAGGACAGCCGGCCGGCCGACCGCCAGGACGAGCGGCTCATCTCGGGCCAGGCTGGGATCGGCGGCTGGGCCGCCGCGACCTGGGGTCGCCTGCGCAGCGGTGACCTGGGGTCCTCACCCGTCGTCATCGGCCTGGTCCTGATCTGGGGCGTGTTCTACGCCCTGGAGCCGGCCTTCCTCTCGAGCCGGAACCTGGTCAACCTCACCCTGCAGATGGTCGCGGTCGGCACGATCGCGATCGGCGTCGTGCTCGTGCTGCTGCTCGGCGAGATCGACCTGTCGATCGGTTCGATGGCGGGCCTGTCGGCGGCGATCCTGGCCGTGCTCTTCGTCGCGAAGGAGACCTCGGTGATCATCGCGATCCTTGCCGCCCTGGGCGCCGGCGCGATCGTGGGCCTGGTCTACGGCACCTTGTACAACCGGTTCGGCGTGCCGAGCTTCGTCATCAGCCTGGCCGGCCTGCTGGCCCTGCTCGGGCTCCAGCTGCGCGTGCTCGGTGACCAGGGCACGATCAACCTCCCCTTCGAGTCGAGCCTGGTGCGCTTCGCCTCGCAGCAGTTCCTCCCGCCGTGGCTGGCCTACACGCTCGCCATCGGTGCTCCCGCCATCTACGCGGCATCGGCCATCCGCCGCAACGCCCGTCGAGCCGAGGCCGGCCTCTCGACCACACCGATGAGCAGCCTCGTCCTGCGGGCGGTCGGGCTCGCCGCGATCCTCGTCGTCGCCGTGCTGGTCCTGAACCGCGACCGCGGCGTCTCCTACATGTTCCTGACCTTCCTGGTCCTCGTCATCATCATGGACCTCGCCATCCGCCGCACCACGTGGGGCCGCTCCGTGATGGCCGTCGGCGGCAACGTCGAGGCGGCCCGCCGCGCCGGCATCAACGTCAAGCGGCTCTACCTGTCCGTGTTCACGCTGTGCTCGACCTTCGCGGCGCTCGGGGGGATCTTCGCCGCCTCGCGACTCGCCTCCGCCAACCAGAGCAGCGGTGGCGGCGACACCAACCTGAACGCGATCGCCGCGGCGGTCATCGGCGGCACCAGCCTCTTCGGAGGCCGCGGGTCGGCCTACTCGGCCCTGCTCGGCATCCTGGTCATCCAGTCGATCTCTAACGGCCTGGACCTGCTCAGTGTCCAGTCGAACGTCAAGTTCATGGTGACCGGCGCCGTCCTCCTCCTCGCCGTCATCATCGACAGCGTCAGCCGTCGCAGTCGCGCCGCCCACGGTCGCGCCTGACCACGTCCTGGCCACCGCCTGACCACCGCACGGTTCGGTCGGGGCCACCTCGCATAGCATCGCGGGGTGGCCCCGATCGATCTCTCGCGCTGCTCCGCCGCCTCGTTGCAGCGGGGCGACCCGCAGGCCGGCACCGCACCTGTCGCGTCGCGCTGGCTGCTCGTCGAACACCAGGGCCCGTGGGCCAGGAAGCCCACCGAGACCGAGCCGTTGTCCGGCGCGGTGGGTGCGGAGGTCGACGCTCGGGCAGCGTCGTTCGGCGGCAAGGTGCTCCTCGTGCGACGGCCCGGCCGCCGCACCCCGGGTGCCGAGGAGCACCACTGGTATGCCGTGGACACGGTGCGCCGCACCTGGGTGCGCGGAACCTGGCGCACCGCCAGCGACCTTCTCGAGGCCGCCCGCGCCCTGGGGGCCGCCCTCTCGGCCAGCCACGAGGACGCCGAGCCGATGGTCCTCGTGTGCACGCACGGCATCCGCGACGCCTGCTGCGCCGTGCGCGGCCGCCCGATCGTCAACACCCTGGCGCGCGCCTTCCCCGAGCAGGTCTGGGAGACGACCCACCTGGGCGGCCACCGGTTCGCCGGCACCTTGCTCTCGCTGCCCGACGGAGCCTGTTTCGGCCGGCTCGACCCGGCGACCGCGGTCCAGGTGGTCGGCGCCCACCGTCAGGGCCGCACCGACCCGGCGCACCTGCGGGGGACGACCCGGTGGGAGCCCGCCGTGCAGGCGGCCCTCGTCGCGGCGCTCGCGGCGCACGGCCCGGCATCCGCCGACGACCTCGTGCCCGGCGTCGTGGACACCGACGGAGAGCGCACCCGCGTCGAGGTGCTCGGCCGCGCGCCGCTGCCCGAGCAGACCGTCGTCGACGTCGTCACCGAGGCGCTGCCCGATGCCGCGCTCAGCTGCGGTGACCGGCCCAAGCCGCACGTCGCGCAGCGCGCCCGGGTGCGCGCCTAGGTTTCCCCGTCGCGAGCGTGGTGCCAGCATGGGGCCATGAGCGCGACGCAGCGGTACCGCGAGGCACGTGACCTGTTGATCTCCCTGCGGGGACGCCACGACGAGGCGCTCGAGCGGTTCGGCTGGCCCGACGTGGGCGAGCAGTTCAACTGGGCCGTCGACTGGTTCGACGCCATCGCCCGAGGCAACGACGCCCCGGCGCTGGTCGTGGTGGCCGAGGACGGCTCGAGCGAGGAGGTCAGCTTCGACGCGATGGCCGCCCGCTCGGACCGGGTGGGGAGGTGGCTGCTGGGCCTGGGCATCGGGCGCGGCGACCCGGTGCTGCTCATGCTCGGCAACCGGGTCGAGCTGTGGGACGTCATGCTCGCGGTGATGAAGATCGGCGCCGTCATCGTGCCGACGACCACCGCTGCCGGTCCCGCCGACCTGGCCGACCGGGTGGCCCGCAGCGGGGCCCGGGCCGTGGTGACCACCCCCGACCAGACCGCCAAGTTCACCGACGTCGGCGTCGACCTGGTGCGGGTCAGCGTGGGGGGCACCGACGGGTGGGCCGACCTGGCTGACGCGTACGCCGTCCACGTCGAGCCCCTGCCGCACCCCGGCACGGCGCCGGGCGACCCGTTGCTCCTCTACTTCACCTCGGGCACCACGGCGCGGCCCAAGCTGGTCGAGCACACCCAGGCGTCGTACCCCGTGGGGCACCTCTCCACGGCCTACTGGCTGGGGCTGCGACCCGGCGACCGGCACCTCAACCTGTCCAGCCCCGGCTGGGCCAAGCACGCGTGGTCGTGCTTCTTCGCGCCGTGGATCGCTGAGTCGACCGTCGTCGTGCTGTCGTACACGCGGTTCGACGCCCGGCTGCTCCTCCACGTGCTGCGCGAGCACCAGGTCACCAGCTTCTGCGCGCCACCCACGGTGTGGCGGATGCTGATCAACGCCGACCTCACCGGTGGGCCCGGCGTGCTGCGCGAGGTGGTCGGGGCGGGCGAGCCCCTGAACCCAGAGGTGATCGAGCGGGTGGGCCGGGCCTGGGGGCTCGACCTGCGCGACGGCTACGGCCAGACCGAGATGACGGCCGCGGTCGGCAACACCCCCGGGTCGCCGCTGAAGCCGGGGTCGATGGGGCGCCCCCTACCCGGGGTGCCGGTGGTGCTGGTCGACCCGGCGACCGGGCAGCTGGTCGACGGCCCGGGGGAGGGCGAGCTCTGCCTCGACGTGGCCACCCACCCGCTGCCGCTGATGACCGGCTACGCGGGCGACAACGCCCGCAACGACGAGGCCATGGCCGGCGGCTGGTACCACACCGGCGACGTGGCGACCCGCGACGCCGACGGCTACATCACCTACGTCGGGCGCACCGACGACGTGTTCAAGTCCAGTGACTACAAGATCAGCCCGTTCGAGGTCGAGTCGGTGCTGATCGAGCATCCGGCGGTCGCCGAGGCAGCGGTGGTGCCCGCCCCGGATGCCGTGCGCCTGGCCGTGACGAAGGCGTACGTCGTGCTCGCCCCGGGCCACGAGCCGACCGAGGAGACCGCGCGCTCCATCCTGAAGTACTCGCGCGAGCACCTGCAGCCGTGGCAGCGGGTGCGCCGGCTGGAGTTCTCCGAGCTGCCCAAGACCATCTCGGGCAAGATCCGCCGGGTCGAGTTGCGGGCCCGCGAGCAGGAGCTGGCCGGGCGGGGACCCTCCGGGGTCACCGAGTGGCGCGACGACATGTTCCCCGACCTGAAGGGCTGACCGGGGGCGAAGCCCCGGCCTGCGCGCCGGGGGACCTGCGAGCCATGGTCGATGGCGCGAGGAGCGACCCGGGGCAACCAGCCAGGGCGCAGGTGGCGACCTGCACCCGTGGCCCTACCTCGGCCACCGACGGCGTCGGCCGCTGCTGCGGCATCCGGTCGCTTGACGCCGGGGCCGCGCTCGCCGGTGGGGGCCGCGGATGCCGTTGGCGCCGACCCGCGTGACGTCCGCCACGGCTCGGTGGCGGCACGGTGGCGGTGCGCCAAAGTTGTTCGGAACGCACGGAGGTCGATGCATGGAAACCACGCACTCCCGGGAACCCGGGTGACCCCGGAGGTCCTGGCTGCGCTGCACCGGGTCGTGGACGAGCTCGGCGCCGGCGCCGGCGTGCTCCTGCGCATCACACCGTCGGGGGCGTGCGTCGTCACGTCGTCGACCCTGGGGTCCGCGCTGGGCGTCGACGACGTCTGGGGCCGCCCGGGAGAGGTCGGCGGCACCGGCCTCGGGCCCGAGCTGGTCACCGAGCCCGAGCGGCTCGCCGAGCTGGTGCCCGCCGGGGTGCTGCGAGCCCTGACGGTGGCGCCCACTGCGGCCATGGTGGCTCCCCTCGGTGACGGCACGCTGCGGATCATCGTGCTCTGGACCGGGGCGGCAGCCCCGGTCGACCCCACCAGAGCGGTGCAGTCCGAGGCCATGCAGCGGTTCATGGCACTGGCGCCGCTGTTCGACGCGCAGGTGCGCGCGCACGAAGGGGCGATGAGGCTCCGCGCGGTGGCCGCGGCGCTCGACCAGGCCATAGTGGTCACCGTCGCCGGCGACGTCCGGGCGGACATCAACGCCGCGGCAGCCCTGCTGCTGGGCCTGCAGCCGGGCCCGGTCGACGGGGAGCACCTCTCCGACGCCATGCGTGCGCTGTGCGAGCGGGCCGTCGACCCGGAGGGGCTCGCCGCCGAGGTCTCGAGGCTGCGGCGGTCGCCGACGGCGGTCGCCCGCGGCTGGGTGTGGCACCTGCACGGCTCCCCGTCCCACCTGCGGGTCACGAGCGTGCCGGTCGAGACGGCACCCGAGGGCGGCCGGGTCTGGGTCTTCGACGACATCTCCGCCGAGGTGGAGCTCGTGGAGAACGAGCAGCGGGTCAACCGGGCCCTGGCCGCGAGCAAGGAGAGCTACCGCCTGCTCGCCGAGAACGTCTCGGACGTCGTCATCATGGGTTCTCCCGATGGCACCTTCACCTGGGTGTCCCCCTCGGTGACCGCCACGCTGGGCTGGGCTCCCGAGGACCTGGTCGGCCGCAACGCGCCCGAGTTCGTGCGCCCGGACCACCTGGAGGTCCTCGAGGGGGCGATGGAGCAGGTTCGGCGCGGTGGGCACCAGAAGTTCATGGCGCCGATCCGCACGGCGGGAGGCAGCCACCGCTGGATGCAGATGCGTGGCGGGCTGCTCCTCGACGGCGGCGGCACGGTGATCGGATGGGTCGCCGCGCTGTGGGACGTGCACGAGTCGCACGAGGCGAAGGACCAGCTCGCTCAGAGCGAGCGGCGCTACCGGCTGCTGCTCGAGAACACCACCGAGGTGGTGTTCCAGACCGTCGACGGGGTGGTGACCTGGGTGTCCCCGGCCGTCGAGGAGGTGACGGGCTGGACACCGGCCCACATCGTCGGGACGAGCAGCAGGCAGCTGTGGCACCCGGACGACTGGGAACGCGCCTCCTGGGCGCACGACGACGCCCGCGACGGGGTGGCGGCCCGCGAGGTGCTGCGACTGGTCAGGCCGGATGGCTCGCACCAGTGGATGGAGGTGGTGATCCGGCCCTACGTCGAGCCGGACGGCCGCCTGGGCACCGTGGGCATGACCTACGACGTCTCGGACCGGGAGGGCGCCCGGGCGGCCGCCCGCGAGTCCGAGGAGCGGTACCGGATGGTGGCCGAGCACGCCAATGACATCGTGTGCAGCTACACACCCGACGGCACCATCGAGTGGATCTTCGGCTCGACGGAGGTCTTCCTGGGGCGCACGGCGGAGGAGCTGGTCGGGACCCGCTTGGTCGACTACTTCGTGGCCGAGGACTGGGGCGACCGGGACGTCATCCGCATGCGGCTGGGCCGGGGCGAGGCCGTGCAGCTGCTGGCCCGGCTGCGCCATGTCGAGCAGGGGACGCGCTGGGTGCACGTGCGGGCCCAGGCCGTCCTCGGGCCGGACGGGTCGCTGGTGTCCATCATCGGCACCATGCGCGACGCCCAGGCCGAGGTCGAGTACCGGGAGGCACTGTTCGCCTCCGAGCGGCAGGCGCGCGACCTCCTCGACGCCTACGAGGCCGCCCGCGATGATGCCGTGCGCGCCAGCAGTGCGAAGACGGCGTTCCTGTCCAGGATGAGCCACGAGCTGCGCACCCCGCTCAACGCCGTGCTCGGCTTCGCGCAGCTGCTCGCCCTCGACCCGCTGACCCCCGATCAGGACGAGGCCGTGCAGCACATCCGCACCGGCGGCCGGCACCTGCTCGACCTCATCAACGAGATCGTCGACATCTCGCGGATCGAGGCCGGCCGGCTCTCCTTGGGGATGGAGACCGTCGACTCGGCTGCCGTGCTGGCGGAGTCGGTCGAGCTCGTGGGGCCGTTGGCCCGGCAGTTCGAGGTGGCCGTCGCGGTAGCCGACACAGACCCTGCGGTGTCCGACGTGCACGCCGACCGGCAGCGCACGATTCAGGTGCTGCTGAACCTGATGTCCAACGCCGTCAAGTACAACCGGCCCGGAGGGTCGGTGCGCGTGGACTGCCGGACCGGCGCGCCGGGTGAGGTCGCCTTCGAGGTCTCGGACACCGGACCCGGCATCCCGGAGGAGCTGCTGCCACGGTTGTTCGAGCCGTTCGACCGGCTGGGGGCGGAGAACAGCGACGTGGAGGGAACCGGCATCGGCCTGGCCCTGGCCGACGCACTGGCCCGGGCGATGGGCGGGCGCATCGAGGTGACGACGGAGGTGGGCAGCGGCTCGACCTTCGTGTTGGTGCTGCGGGCCGCCCACGCGGAGTCGACTCAGTCTCGAGATGACGGACCGGCGCGTGACGCCCACCCCGACTCCCGGCTGCACGTCCTCTACATCGAGGACAACCCCACCAACGCGACGTTGATGGCTCGGGTCGTCGCCCTTCGGCCCGGCTCCCGGCTGGAGGTCGCGGTCGACGGCAGCCAGGGCATCGCCGCTGCGCTGCACGAGCCACCCGACCTGGTCTTCCTCGACGTGCACCTGCCCGACCTGCCGGGTGAGGAGGTGCTGCGACGGTTGCGCCGCCTGCCGGGCTGCGCCGACGTGCCCGTCGTCGTGGTGACCGCCGACGCCTCACCCAGCCTCCAGCGGCGGATGGTGGATCTGGGGTGCGACGGGTTCCTCACCAAACCGTTGGACCTGGACGACGTCCTGGGCTGGATCGACGCCACGGCGACTGGGCTGGGCATGTCGTGAGCCGCGCCGGCGCCCTACCGGCGACTCAGCGGGATGCCGGTGGGCTCGTCTCCACACTCGCCTCACCACCCGCGTCCACGCCTGCCCCGGCGCCCACGCTCGCCTCACCATCCGCGGCGTCCGACGTCACCGACGCCCTCGGCACGTCGACCGTGGCCAGGGGGTCGTCGACCGAACAGGTGCGCGCCGGGTCGGGCTCGCGACCGTCGATGAGACGGCCGTTGATCAGCGAGACACCGTCGTAGGCCGGGCGGCCCTCGATGACGTCACGCAAGCGGTAGCGGCTCAAGGTGGCGAGTCCGCAGTCGGTGCCGAAGGTGAGCACGTCGAACGCCGACGGCTGACCGACCAGCTCCTCACCGGCACTGTCGGCGAGGAAGTGCGAGAAGGGCCCGCCGCCGGTGAACGTGCCCACCTGCACCCGGTTGCCCTCGAGGTCGGCCGAGTGCATGTGGCCGTTGACCAGCACTCCACCGGCCAGGCCCTGCACGGCCCAGGGCTCGTGGCTGACGACGAGGTCGGGCGCGGGCCGCCCGGCATACGCCGCGGTGAATGCCTCGCGGGCCGGCTCCTGCGCGGCGCGCGTGCCGGTGCCCGAGTCACCGAACCACCGGGGGTCGTTGAAGCCGGCGATGCGTATCCCGTGCACGGTGACCTCGGTGTAGTCGCCGCTCGGTCCCTGCAGCAGGATGACGTTGGGGATCTGGTCGAGGCGGTCGAGCAGGGCGTTGTCGGTGGGGCTGTTGGCGTCGTGGTTGCCCCGCACGAAGAGGTAGGGCACGTCGAGCGACGCGATGCCGGTGAACAGGCCGGTGGCCGCTGCCTCGTCGACGGTGCCGAAGTTCACCAGGTCGCCCGAGTCGACGACCAGGTCGACCCCTTCCTCCCGCACGATGGTGCGGATCAGGTCGTACTGGTTGCCCCCGTGGATGTCGCTGACCAGCAGCACGCGCAACGACGTGTCGGACTCCAGCGGTGCCGCCTGGTACTTCTGCTGCAGGGCCGTCGACAGCGCGATGAGGTTGCGCAGGTAGGGCGCCACCTGGCTGGCCCGGGTCTCGACGTCGGTGAGGATCCCCTGGTTGCGCTGCAGCGTGCCGAGCACCCCGGTGGAGGTGAAGGTCTCCTGGCGGTCGGGCTGGTAGGTGGCGTAGAGCGCGGCCGCGGTGACCGCCGTCGACACCAGCCAGCCCACGAGCCCGGCCGCGAGCAAGGCGGTGGGCGGTCGGCGACGGCGCAGAACTGCATACCCGGCGAGGGTGACGACCACGACCGCGAGCGCGCCGAGGGCGAAGCGCACCATGATCGACACCGCGACCTCGCGGATGGCGGCGCTGAGCTCCTCGGGCCCGGGCCGCAGGCTGGCCAGGCTGACGCCGGGGCGGGAGAGCACCTCGGAGATGTTGGCCTTCACCTGCGGCACGGCCCGGACGCCGGGAGCCAGACCCTGGAACTCCAGGCGCAGGTCGCCGAAGGCCGTGGTCGCGACGAGCTCACCGCTGCGCAGCGGGTTGGGGTCGAGCGACACGCTTGCCTGGTAGTTCAGGGTCTGCGCAGTGGCCGGGGCGACGGCCGTGGCCGAGGTGCCGGCGAGGGCGCAGGCGGCGACCAGTCCGACGACGGCGAGCACGTGCCGCACCCGTCGCGGCGCTATCCGGTGCCCGGCCCACCACCACGTGCTGATGGCGGTGACCAGCGGCCACGCCACCGTGAGGACGGCGACGATCCGCTCGTGGAAGCCGAAGGCGTTGCCGCCCAGGCCGATTCCGAGCGAAGCCACCGCCAGGGCGAGCACGACGGCCGCCGTCCGGGCGACCCGCAGCAGCAGGGACCACGGGCCCGCTGGCCGCGCCGCGAACCACGGCCACACCGCCAGCAGCGTGAACGAGGCGGTGGCGACCGCCGTGTGCCCGGGCGAGGATCCGGTGCGCGAGGCCAGCGGCACTGCCGCGACGGCGAGGGTCGCCACCCCACCTGCCGCCAGCAGCAGGCGGCCGGGCCGTCGGGCGGGCACCAGCGCCCACGCGGTGACGAGGTGCGCCAGGCCGGTGAGCACCAGAGCGCTCGTCATGATCCAGCGATGCGACGTCGTCAACGCCGCCAGGGCGCTGATCGACTCCACGCCGGAGTCGAAGCCGGCAGGCTGCATCGCGGCGGCCCAGGTCCAGCCGCCGACCAGGGCGATGACGCCGACCGCCGCGCTCAGCACCGCCGTGCGTGGCCGCCCCACCGGCTCGGGAGCCTGCGCCCTGGCCGCGGGCGCGCCCCCGTCGGGTGCCGGCGGCGTCGCCGACGGCTCGCTCGTGGGCTCGGGCATGCGGACCAGCCTAGGTCGGGCGCCTGTGAGGTCAGGTCATCGTCGCGTCGCCACCCGGGCCCGGACGTCCGGGGCCGGGCGGAGGGCGTCAGCGGGCGAGGAGCTCGCGCAGGCGCATCGCGTTCGCCACGGCGTAGCCGAACTGGTCGTTGTTGAAGTAGCCGTACACCCGGCGCCCGGCGCCCTCCCACTCCAGCAGCCGGTCCGCCCACCACCGCAGGTCGTCGTCGGGGTACGAGCCCGCGTACAGGTGGTCCGCGCTCGGTCCGTGCCACCGCACGTAGACCAGGTCGGTGGTGGCCCGCAGCACGCACGGGAGGTGGGCGCCGCTCATCACCACGTAGGCGGCCCGGTGCCGCTCGAGGATGCCGAAGACGCGTTCGTCGAGCCAGGACGGGTGCCGGAACTCCACCGCCGTGCGGATGCCGCCGGGCAGGCTCGCCAGGGCGAAGTCGAGGCGCGCGTCGTCGCGCTCCATCGTCGGCGGCAGCTGGAGGAGGAACGGCCCGGCCCGGTCACCGAGCAGCGCCATGCCCCGCCCGACGATCTCGGACCACTTCTCCGGTGCGTACAGCCGCTTGGCGTGGGTCAGGGCGCGAGGGGCCTTCACGGCGAGCTCGAAGCCGGCCGGGAGCCGGTCGTGCCAGCCGGTGAACGCGGTGTCGCGGGGCCAGCGGTAGTGGCTGGCGTTGAGCTCGACCGTCTCCAGCCGCTCGGCGTAGAACTCCAGCCAGCGCCGCCGTGCCACCCCCTTGGGGTAGAACGGCCCGGCCCAGCTGTCGTAGGTCCAGCCCGACGTGCCCACCCGGATCGTCATCACGGCATCCTGCCGCGCGCCGGACGCCGGTGGAGCCTTCGGAACCATCACCGACGAAGGTGTCCGCGCGTGACGAGCCCGCCGGCGGCCGGCGCGTGCCCCGTGCCGGGGTGCGGAACCTAGGCTGGCGGGCATGCCGCTTCCCCCCTCCGCGCCGCCCGGCACCCCTGCGCGGGGCCCGTTCGACGAGCCCTTCGCCGGGGTGCTGCTCGACCTCGACGGCACGCTCATCGACTCGATCGCGGCCGTCGAGCGGTCGTGGCTGCGGTGGTGCGAGGAGTACGGCATCGACCCGGTGCGCCTCCTGGGCTTCCACGGGATGCCGGCCAGGGGCGTCATCGCGAGGCTGCTCCCCGAGGACCAGCGGGTCTCGGCCTTCGAGCGGATCCGCGACATCGAGGTGGCCGACGTCGACGGCATCGTCGTGCTGCCCGGTGCGGCCCCCCTGCTCGCGGCGCTGGCCGCGGGCCGGGTGCCGACGGCGATCGTCACGTCCGGCACCACCGACCTGGCCGAGGCGCGCCTCGCGGCCACCGGGCTCGCCCACCCGCCCGTGGTCGTCACGGCATCCGACGTCGAGCGCGGGAAGCCGTGGCCCGACCCGTGGCTGGAGGGGGCGCGCCGGCTGGGTGTCGACCCCACCGACTGCCTGGTGGTCGAGGATGCCGTCGCCGGGCTGCGCGCCGCCCGCGCCGCCGGGTGCCGCGCCACCGTCGCGGTGCTGGGCACCACGGCTCGCGAGGAGCTCGAACCCGAGGCCGACGTCGTCGTCGCGGACCTCACGCGCCTGGCGATCAGCGTCGAGGGTGCTCGGGTGTCGGTGGCCCTGGCATAGGGTCTGCGCATGGACGCCGACGTCGTGGTCGTGGGTGCCGGCCTGGCCGGCCTGGTCGCCACCTGCGAGCTCGCCGACGCCGGCCGGTCGGTGGTGCTGCTCGACCAGGAGAGCGAGGCCAACCTCGGAGGCCAGGCGTGGTGGAGCTTCGGGGGGCTGTTCCTCGTCGACACCCCCGAGCAGCGCCGGATGGGCATCTCCGACTCCTTCGACCTGGCCTGGCAGGACTGGGAGGGCACCGCCGGTTGGGACCGGCTCACCGCACCCGACGGCAGCCCCGGGCCCGACCACTGGGGCCGGGCGTGGGGACGGGCCTACGTCGAGTGGGCGGCCGGTGAGAAGCGGGCCTGGCTCAAGGAGCGCGGCATCTCGTTCTTCCCCGTCGTCGGGTGGGCCGAGCGTGGCGACGGCACCAGCGGTGGCCACGGCAACTCGGTGCCCCGCTTCCACATCCCGTGGGGCACGGGGACCGGCGTCGTCGCACCGTTCGAGGCCAGGGTGCGCGAGCACATCGCCGCCGGGCGGGTCATCTACCGGCCGCGGCACCGGGTCGACGCGCTCGTGCGCACCACCGGCACGGTCACCGGGGTGCGGGGGGTGGTGCTCGCGCCCGACGACTCCGCGCGCGGGGTGGCGAGCAACCGCGACGTCGTCGGCGAGTTCGAGTTCGGCGGCCAGGCGGTCGTCGTCACGTCGGGCGGCATCGGGGGCAACCACGAGCTGGTGCGCGCCAACTGGCCCGAGCGGCTCGGCAGCCCGCCCGCCGACCTGCTCACCGGGGTACCCGCCTACGTCGACGGCCGGATGCTCGCCATCACCGAGGCCGCCGGTGGCGCGATCGTCAACCGCGACCGGATGTGGCACTACGTCGAGGGCGTGCGCAACTGGGATCCCGTCTGGCCCGGGCACGCCATCCGCATCCTGCCCGGCCCGAGCTCGATGTGGTTCGACGCGCGGGGCAACCGGCTGCCCGCTCCCTACCTGCCCGGCTTCGACACCCTCGGCACGCTCGACCACCTGCGGCACACCGGTTTCGACCACTCGTGGTTCATCCTGAACCGCTCGCTCGCCGGCAAGGAGTTCGCCCTCTCGGGGTCGGAGCAGAACCTCGACCTCACGGAGAAGCGCTACCGCGAGGTGCTCCGCCGGCCGATCACCAAGGTCACCCCGTCGGTGCAGGCATTCCTCGACCACGGCGAGGACTGGCTCAGCGCCGCGACCATCGGCGAGCTCGTGGCGAAGATGAACGCCCTCACCCTCGAGGCGCCACCGCTGGATGCCGCGTCCATCGAGCGGCAGATCGTCGAGCGCGACCGGCAGGTCGAGAACCGCTACACCAAGGATGCCCAGGTGGCGGCGATCCGGGTCGCGCGGGCCTACCGGGGCGACAAGCTGACCAAGCGCGCCTACCCGCTGCACCGCATCCTCGACCCCAAGTACGGCCCGCTCGTCGCGGTGCGGCTGCGGGTGCTGTCGCGCAAGACGCTCGGCGGGTTGCACACCGACCTGTCGGGCCGGGTGCTCGGGCTGTCGGGCGCCCCGGTGCCGGGCCTCTACGCGGCGGGCGAGGTCGCGGGGTTCGGGGGCGGTGGGGTGCACGGCTACCGTGCGCTCGAGGGGACCTTCGTCGGGGGCTGCCTCTTCTCCGGGAGGGCCGCGGGACGGGCCGCCGCGTCCGCGCTGTGAGCCCCGGCCACGGCCCTGGCACCGGGCCCGGTGCCGCTCCGGCGCAGCCGGTCATGGCGAATGCCGGTCCGGCGCAGCCTCGCACGGCCGATGCCGGGCCGGCGCCGCTCGGTGACGTGCCGGCATCCGACGTCGTGCCGGCACCCGCCGTCGGGTCGGCACCCGCTGTTCCCGGATCCGTCGTACCGCTGCGGCACCACCGCGACTTCCGTCGCTACTGGCTGGCGCGCCAGGTCTCGATCGCGGGCACCCTGGTCACCGCCGTCGCCCTGCCGGTGCTGGTCTACCGGCTCACCGGCAGCCCGTCGCTCACGGCGCTGATCACGGTGGTCGAGGGCGTGCCCTACCTGCTCTTCGGGCTGTTCTCCGGCGCGTTGTCCGACCGGCTCGACCGCCAGCGCGTCATGGTGGTGGCCGACGTGGTGGCCGGGCTGACGATCGCGTCGGTGCCCGTGGCGTTCGCGCTCGGGTCGCTGACCGCGGTGCACGCGCTGGCCGCCGGGTTCCTCACCCAGACGGCCTTCGTGTTCTTCGACGGCGCCGCGTTCGGGGCGCTGCCGGCGATCGTCGGCCGTGACCGGATCGGGGCGGCCAACTCGGCGATCTGGGGCTTCGGCTCACTGCTCGACCTCGGCATCCCGATGCTGGCCGGCGTGCTGCTGGCGGTGGCGCACCCCGCCACGCTGCTCGCCGTCGACGGGCTGAGCTTCCTGGTGTCGGCGGCCTGCGTGGCCTCGATCCGCACCCGGCTCTCGGCCCGGCGGTCGGGGGTGCCGGCGCTGCGGCCGCGGGTGCTGCTTCGCGAGGTCGGCGTCGGGCTGCGCTTCCTGTGGGGCCACGCCGGGGTTCGCTCGCAGACGGTGGTCGGGTTCCTGCTGTCGCTGTCCGGGGCCGGGTTCATGTCGCTGTCCGTGCCGTATGCCGACCGGCTGCTCGGGGTCGGCACCAGCGGCTGGCGCTTCGGCCTGGTCTTCGCGGCCTGGGGCGTCGGCGGCATCCTCGTGGCGGTGTGCACGCCCCGGCTGCTGCGGTTCGTCTCGGCCAACCGGCTGGCGCTGGTCTGGCTGCCGGTCGCCGGGGTGGCCGGCCTGGTGGTCGTCACCGCGTCGACGTGGCAGGTGGCCGTGGCGGTGATGGTGGTGTGGGGCGTGGCCTACCAGGGGGTGGTCCTGAACTCGATGACCTACCGGCAGCAGGTGACCCCCGAGCCGCTGCTCGGCCGGGTCAACACCGCCGGACGGATGCTGTCGTTCGGCGTCGGCTGGACGTGCGGGGCGCTCGGGGCCAGCGCGCTCGCCGGGCTGGTCGGGCTGCGGCCGGCCCTGGTATCCGTGGTGGCCATCGGTCTGGTGGCCACCGCGTTCGGGTGGCTGTCACCACTGCGCACCATCGACGCGCACGGCCCGGCCGTCGTCTCGCCCTGACGCAACCCGAGCCCCTGCCGCGCGGCCCTCTCCTCCCCCGAACGTGGGTGATGATCGTCGTGGAGGCGACGATCATCACCCACGTTCGCGAGGAGCAGGCAGATGCGGGTCGGTCAGCGGAAGAGGCAGAACGGGTGGCCCGCCGGGTCGAAGAGCACCCGGACGTCGTCCTGCGGCTGGGTCTCGGCCAGGGTTGCTCCGCAGCTCACCGCCCACGCGGACGCGGCGACCAGGTCCTCGACCCAGATGTCGAGGTGCTGGGTGGCGCTCTGCTGCCCCTCCTGCGCCGGCCACACCGGCTGCGCCCATTCCCGTTCGTACTCGAAGTTGAGGGTGAGGTGCGGCATCTGCACCTGGGCGAAGCCGCCGGTGTCCGGCTCGTCGGGCCCGGGCGGGTCGCTGGTGCCCACGTCGACCCCGAGCAGCCGGGCGTAGAAGTCGGCCAGCAGGCGGGGGTCGGGCGCCATCACGGTGACGGACGTGGCGCGCAGGAACGGATGCTCGTCGGTCGTCATCTCCTCAACCTGTCACCGGATGCGGCGGTCGTGGGGGTCAGGTGCGAGCGATCAGGGGCGGCGGGTTCCCGCTGTCGCCACGGCGTCCGCGGCCAGCACCTGCTCGCGAAGGATCTCGGCGTGCCCACAGTGCTGGGCCAGCTCGCGCAGCATGTGCAGCATGACCCAGCGCAGCGGGAGGGGGCCGCGGCGGTTGCCGGCCAGCACGTCGTCGAGCGCCAGCGGGGCGGTCGCCCGCCGCGAGTCCTCGCAGGCGGTGCGGTAGGCAGCCTGCACGGACGCGACGGTGTCGGTCTCGTCGAGGTCGAAGGACTCGCTCTGCGACTCGGGGATGCCGATCTCGGCCCTCGGCCGGCCGGCCACCGCCTCGTCGAACCAGACCCGCTCGACGAACGTCGCGTGCTTGAGGAGGCCGAGCAGGGTGGTGCGCGAGGGCACGAGCCGCCGTCTCGCCTGCTCCTCGCTCAGCCCGTCGAGGCAGTCGAGCAGGAGCTGCCGGTGGTCGTCGAGGAATGCGTCGAACTGCCGGCGCAGCGGGGCGTCGTAGACGGTCGGGTCCATCGTGGGGGGTGGCGCATCCATCCCAGCACCGTAGACCGCCGGGTCGCCGGCCCACGGGGGGCACCCCGGGCTGCCGGGGTGGTCAGAGGTACTGGCCGGTGCCCTCGGTGTGCCCCGGCTCCCCCTGTGGGCCGGTCGGCCGCGGCATCCCCGGGGCGCCCGGCGACGGCATGCCCGGGTGACCCATGCCGGGGGGCAGCTGGCGCATCTGCTGCAGCTGGGCCTGGGCCGCCATCTGCTGGGCGACCAGGGCGGTCTGGATGCCGTGGAACAGGCCTTCCAGCCACCCGACCAGCTGGGCCTGGGCGATGCGCAGCTCGGCGTCGGAGGGCGACTCGTCCGAGAACGGCAGGGTGATGCGCTCGAGCTCCTCGACCAGCTCGGGCGCCAGGCCGTCCTCGAGCTCACGGATCGAGCGGGAGTGGATCTCGGCGAGCCGGGCCCGGCCCTTCTCGTCGAGCGGGGCGCTGCGCACCTCGTCGAGCAGCTGCTTGACCATCGAGCCGATCCGCATCACCTTGGCCGGCTGCTCGACGAGGTCGGCGGGGTTCGTGGGCCGCTCGCGCCCGTCGTCGTCGGTGCGGTCGTCGTGGTCGGACACGCCCATCCCGTCGGGGGTCACGACCACCACGCGCTCGCCGTCCCTGGTGACGGTGACCGGCACGCCCTCGCGCTCGGCGGCGTCCGGGTCGGGGTCGGGGCGGTGCTGGTCGCTCATGCCCCCATCCTGCCCCACCACGCGGGGCGCGCTGCGAGGGTCGGGTGCTCAGGTGGCCGCCCTGGCAGACGGCTGAGCACCCGACCGCGGCGCAGGCAGCCTGTTGACATCGAATCTCGATATGCATATCGTTTATCAGTCATATCGACATTCGATAGACACAGGAATCGGGGAGCCGCCATGACCAACCACGCCGACGACACCGACGACACCGGCGGCGGGGGCCGGTCCGACCGTCCGGACCCGGCGGCCGGCACCGGCCGCGGCGCCGACCGCGCACCGGGTCGCGACCCGCTCGCCTTCGACCGGTTCGACCGGTGGGGACTGGCTGTCCTGCTCGGGGCGGTCGCCCTCGGGGCGATCCTCGCCGGGGTGGTCGAGCCGCTGGCTGCCTGGGCGAGCGGCACCCCCCTGACCCCGCAGGTCGAGAGCGCGGTCACCGTGCCACCGCTCGACGCGGTCGGGATCGGCTACGGCCCGGCCTCGTATGCCATCGACGCGGCCGACCCGAGCTCGGGCCAGCGGCTGCTCGACCTCCTGCCCGGCATCCTGATGGCCGGCCTCGTGATGCTCTCGTGCTGGTGCGTCGTGCTGGTGCTGCGCACCGTGGCGTCCGGCGACCCGTTCGACCCGCTGAACGTCACCCGCCTGCGGGTCGTCGCGGGCTCTCTCGTGGTCGGCGCACCCGTCGCGTACTTCTTGCGGATGGTCGGCGACGCGATGGTCCTCACCGGGCTCGACGTCCCCGGTCTGGACACCACGTTCACGCTCGACATCCCCTGGGTGCCGATGGTGGCCGGACTGGTCGTGGCCATGCTCGCCGAGGCGTTCAAGGCCGGCAGCCGGCTGCGCGACGACGTCGACGGCCTGGTCTGATGCCGGTCGACGAGCCGCACCGGGTCGTGTGCCACCTCGACCGGCTGCTCGAGGAGCGGGGGATGACGCTGGCGGCCCTCTCCGACGCCGTGGGCGTCACCGTCGTCAACCTCTCGGTGCTCAAGAACAACCGGGCCAAGGCCGTACGGTTCAGCACCATCACCGCGATCTGCGACGTGCTGCAGTGCGGGCTCGGTGACGTGCTGAGCGTGCACCGGGAGGAGCGGTGACGGCATCCGGTCGATCCGGCGGGTAGCGGTGTTGGCGGGTGGTCCTTCAGCCGGCGGTGACCGGGACCGCCGTGACGACGACGTTGTCGCGGTGGCTGCGCAGCTCGGGGAGGTACTCGCCGCCGCAGGTGATGAGCACGAGCAGCGGTGAGCCGTCGCGCGCGAAGATCTCGTCGACGGGCAGGGCCTTCTTGACGACCAGCTCGCGGCCCACGATCTCGTAGCGGTGGGTCGTCCCGTCCGGGGTGGTCACGCTGACGCGCATGCCGGGGGTGGCGCCGCGTAGGGGGGCGAGGGCGCCGGGACCGTCCTCCCGGGTGGCGACGTGCCCGGCGATCACGGTGTTGCCCTCGGGGTCGCCCGGGGCGGAGCCGTACCGGTACCAGCCCACGCTCGTCGGGGCGGCGGGGATGACCATCGCGCCGTCGTCCTGCACCCCTACGCCCGTGACGGTGGCGTCGACGCCCAGCTCGGGGATGACCAGCCGGGACGGAGCAGGGGCCGTGCTCAACCGCAGCGCGTCGAGGGAGGCGTCACGCGTGGCCGGCTGCGGGAGTGCGGGATCGGACGTGGGCCGGGGCGTCGAGGCGGATGCCGTGGGTGTGGGGGTCGGGCTCGCGCCCGACCGCAGGTCGGACAGTGCGGCGCCGGCGAATGCCTGGGGGCGCCCCACGAACCACGCGGTGAGGGAGACCAGTGCCGCAACGGACGCCACGAGGGCCACGACGGACACGGTGGTCCAGGCGCTGCGTCGGGTGCTCGGGCTCACGGCTGCTTCCTGGGTCGGTGTGGGCGCTCGGCCACCGGGGTCGGTGCGAAGCGGGGGACGGGGTGGATGCCGGGGGTCCGCTGGGAGCGGACCCCCGGCATCCGACCGGGTGGGTTCGGCGGGGACGGAACCGAACCCGGGACCGTCAGTCGTTCACGCGCACCCGGCGGGCCTGGGCGGCGGCTCCACCGGCGACGAGCACGCCGAGCAGGGCGAGGCCGCCGAGCAGCACCGGGGTGCTGTCGGCCGGGGCGTCGGCGGTGCCCGAGGGCACGCCGGACGGCGAGCTGTGCAGACCGGAGATGGTCTGCACGGCGACGGCGAGGTTCTCGTCGGCTGCCGAGCCCCAGGCGTAGACGATGGTGGCCTCGCCCTCGACGACCGGCACGTCGGCCGGGCCGATCACCGGGTCGGTGGTGCCGGTGAGGGCCACCGACGCGGAGACGGTGCCGGCCGGCAGGTCGGCCTTGGCCTCGTCGGGGTTGGCGAGGTTGGTGAACACCGCCGTGTCACCGGCGAGCACGTCGACGGCCGGGGCGGCCGCGTCGTGCCGCACGATGAGGCGGCCCTGGCCGGCGGCCACCTTGCTGACGTCGTTGACGTAGGGCGTCAGGACGGGCTGGCCGTCGGCGTCGAGGTGGGCCACGACGCTGATGTTGGCGCCGGCGGGTACCTCGACGTCGTTGGCCTCGATCGCGGGGTCGCCGGACGGGTCGGCATCGGCCGGGAAGACGGCCAGGTTGTAGCTGCCGCCGGCGACCTGCACCGGGTCGGTGACGGTGCCGGGCGTGAAGCCGGTCAGCAGCCGGTCCTCGGCGGTGTAGGTGGCGTCGGCGCTGACATAGACGTCGACCGTGAGGTCGGGGACGCCGTGGACGACCACGACGGTGGCGTCGTCGGCCGCTGCTGCGGGGGTCGCGAACGCCGCGATCGGCAGGGCGGCGACGGCCAGGGCCGCGGCCCCTGCGAGGAGAGTGCGCATGCTCGTGTCCTTCGGGTGGGGGTGGGGTGACACCTCCTCTTCCCGCTGGGCCGCCGGTTCGGATGCACCGTGCCGCACCTTTGTCGAAGGTTGTGCGCCCCCGGGCGCCTCACCCGGTCGGGACGGCGGCGTTCCCGCGCCGCGCGTCGACCGGTGCGCTGTCGGCCCGGTCGCCGACGCCGCGCAGCAGCGGCTGCGACACCGCGGCGAGGACGGCAGCGGACACCGCGGCCGTCACCGTGACCGCGAAGGCGCCGGTGTGGCCGTACACGTCGGCGAGCCGGCCTGCGGCAGCCGACCCCACGGCGTACCCGATGCCGGTCGCGCCGGCGAGCAGCGTCATCGCGGCGCCGACGCGAGACGCCGGCGCGGCCCGCTCCCCCAGCATGAACACGCTGATCATGTACGGCGCCACCACGAGGCCCAGCACGAGGACGACGGCGAAGAGGCGGGGAAGGGTGTCGGTCGCCAACAACGGCAGCGACAGCAGCGCGAGCCCGGTCGCCGCGACGAGAACCCTTGCGGCGTAGCCGAAGCGGGCCGGGAGCGCGGCAACGGCCAGCCCGGCGATGACGGAGCCGACCCCGAGCGAGGCGTGCACGAGGCCGGCGATCCCGGCCTGACCGGCATCCGTCGCCAGCACGGTGGTGCCGGTCTGGACCGAGCCGAAGACGACGCCGATGAGCAGCTGGGCGACCAGCAGCACGATGAACGTCGCGGTGACGAGGCGGGCACCGGTCACGACGGCGGCCCGGTGCGCGTGGGCCAGGCGGGCCGTCGGGTGCAGGGCGAACGCACAGCCGAAGACGAGCAGGATGCCGGCCGCGACGACCAGGGCCAGCTCGGGGCTGGCGAGCACGACGAGCAGCCCCAGCAGCGCGGGGCCCAGCACGAAGCTCGCCTCGTCGGCCGCGCCCTCGTAGGAGAAGGCGGCCTCCATCAGGTGCGGCTGGTGGTGCTTCTCGGTGCGGGTGATCGGCCGCCAGCGCACCCGGGCCAGCGGCCCGATCTGCGGCATCGCGACACCGGCGACGGCGGCGGTGGCGACGACGAGGGCGGGCGCGACCTCGGCGTGGGCCAGGGCGACCAGGGCCAGCAGCCCGAAGCCGCCGAGCACCGACTGCACGAGCACCACGGGCCGCTGGCCGACCCGGTCGGCGAGGCTGCCGGCGACGGGTGCGCCGAGTGCGTTGGCAACGGCGAGAGCACCGGCCGCGGCACCGCCCGTGCCGTACGAGCCGGTGGTGCCGGCGACGAGGAGGAGCGAGCCCATCTGGGCCATCGCCAGGGGCAGCCGGCCGACGAACGCGACGGCGACGTAGAGCGGACCGGCGAGGGTGAACAGCCGCCGGTAGGAGGAGAGCGGGGACATCGAGGGCTTCCGGGGTCGGCGCCCGGGCAGGGCGCAGCGGGCGTGCGCCGAACCCGCCTCCAACGACGCACCAAGACCCTGTGCTGACTCGATTCTAGCGGCCCGGGCGGACACCCCCACCCAGCTGGAATCCGCCGCCCGCCCACCGCCCCGCCGGACCCGCACAGATCCGGATGCCGTGCCGACTGAATGCGGATCTCCCCCGCCGCGTCGGGGGGCGGATCCGCAATCAGTGGGGTCAGGTGGTGCGGCGGGTGACCTGCGGTGCCTTGCGGATGCCGACCCACGCGATCGCGCCCGCGGCCAGCGGGACGAGCACCCCGACGACCAGCAGCGAGGCCCACGGGATGACCAGGATGGTGTGCGCGTCGGCGGGGAGGCCGTCGCTGCTCCAGCCGTTGCTGGTCAGCGGGCGGGCGATCGCGATACCGGGCACCAGCCCGACCGCGACGCCCAGCACGCATCCGACGGCCGCCAGCAGGAACGCGGCCGCAGCCGCCATCAACCGCCTCGTGCCCCGGGTGGCCCCCAGCGCCGCCAGGGTGGCTTGGTCGCTCTGCTGCTCGGCCAGCGTGAGTGCCGTGGAGGTCAGCGTGATGACCAGGATGAGCAGCGCGAAGATACCGAGGAGCACCGCGACGACCACCGCGTCGTCGCGCGAGAAGCCGCGTTCGACGTTGACCTGCAGCTCGTCACCGGCGGCCTGCTGCAGCTTCTCCGCGGCTGCCGGGGTGATCGCGGTGCCGGACCGGTCGCGCAGCGTGAGGCTCGCGGGGCGGGTGGGCCATCCCTTCGTGGTCGCGGTGTCGGCGGCGAGCAGGAGGCTGGCGTTGAGCATCTTCCCCTCGGTCTCGGGGCCACGCGGCAGCTCCAGCACCGGAAGCTCGAGCTGTTGCTCGACCAGCACCTGCGGGTCGATCGGCCCGGTGGCCGCCGGGTCGACGAGGGACGTCCCCCGGGCGAGCGTCACCGTGGAGCCGCGGGTGGCGCTCGCCGGCAGGTCGCGGGCGACGACGGCACCGGCGCCCACGGCATCCGCCTGGGTGGCGTCGAGGCCGAGGCGGCGCACCAGCTCGTCGACCGGCAGGAGCAGCACCTGGCCACTGCCCTCGAACGTCGTTCCGCCGACGGAGCACGGAGCCACACTGGGCGGCAGCGAGTCGACGGTGCCGGCGGCGTCCGCGGCCCGGAAGGCGGCCTCCTGCTCGGCCTCCCATTCGGGGTCACGCACGGTGCGGGCCGCGGTGCAGCCGGGCGGCACGACGTTGAGGAAGCCGACCCGGTAGGGCTCGGTCGGGGTCGTGCCGTCGCCGGTGGCGAACGGGTCCTTGGTGTCGAAGACGACGTTCGCGGTGATGAGGATGCCGGGGGCGGCTGCCCGAAGGGCGTCGAGCGGCGGTGGCTCGGGCGCCCAGAGGTTGATGACGGCC
This sequence comes from uncultured Actinomycetota bacterium, assembly GCA_963747405.1. Classification (GTDB taxonomy): domain Bacteria; phylum Actinomycetota; class Actinomycetes; order Actinomycetales; family Dermatophilaceae; genus Fodinibacter. The sequence goes on along the minus strand of CAVVFG010000025.1, from coordinate 57,981 downwards.
TCGCCGGCGAGGGTCTGCGGCTGGTACTCCTGCCGGGCCTGCTCGGTGTCGCTGGCGAGCCCGGTGAGCCCGAAGGTCAGGCCGGCGACAGCGGCGAGCACGGCCGCGACCGACGGGGCGCTGCGCGAGCGGTGCCGGGCGAGGTCGCGGGCCGCCATCCGCAGGGTCGTCGGGAGGTGGCCGCCGAGCCGACCGACGCCGGCCAGGATGACGGGCACCAGGAACAGCGCGCCGAGGATCAGCACGACGGCGCCGATCGTCACGCCGTACTCCCCGCTGTCCTGCAGGCCCAGAAGGCTGGTGACGTTCGGGATGCCGGCCACGCCGGTCGAGCCGAGCACCGCAACGGCGCCGATCAGGGTGAGCAGCACACCCGCCACCAGCACGAGCAGGCTGGGCCGCGGCGATATGCTCTGCCCCCGCATGACGCCGACGATGTCGAGCCGGCCGAGGCGCCGTGCGGGGGCGAGGGCGGCGACCAGGGTGCTCCCCAACGCGCACAGCGCGATGCCGGCCAGCAGCCCCCAGCGCACGTCGAGCGGGGGAGTCGGGCTGAAGTCGCCGTCGCCCCGGGCGAGGTTCAGCACCACCGGGGTGGCGAGGACGCCGAGCACGGTGCCGACCAATGCCGAGGCGCCACCTAGCACGAGCGCCTGCGCCAGCACGGTGCGCCGCAGCACCGCGGTGCTGGCGCCGTTGCTGGCCGCGAGGGCGAGCGTGCGCCGTTGGCGAGTCGCGCTCACCGCGAAGGCCGGCCCGACGAGCAGGGCCGTGACGATGAGCAGCATCGCGGCGCCGAGGCCGACGATGATGTTGAGCTGGTCCGCGCCGGCCGAGGTCTCGTCCCGGATCTCGGCGGGAAGCTCGCTGATCGACGGGGGGTCGAGCAGCACGGCCCGAGAGGTGACCCGCAGGCCATGGTCGTTGAGGCGCCGCACGTCGGCCCAGGTCACCGGGTCGCCACCGGGCACGAACCAGCTCGTGGTGCCGGTCTGGGCTGAGCCCGCGGGCGGGGTCGGCACGACGACCGCCTCGGCGCCGAAGGGGCTGGCGCTGGCCGCGACGCCGACGACCTCGTAGGCGTGGTTGGTGCCGTCGACCGTGACGACGAGCCGGCCGTCGTCGGGAAGCCCTCGGAACCTGCCGTACTCGGTGACGAGCGCCTCGGAGCCACCCTGGGGCCAGCGCCCCGAGAGCAGCCGGAGGCGCGGTGCGAGGCCCCGGGTGTCCGGGACGGCGAGCCCCTCGACGCTGACGCGTCGCTCGCCGACGGTGGTGCGCCCGCTGAAGCCGCTGAGCGGGGTGACGGGAGCACCGACCAGCGCGCTGATGGCGTCGGCGTTGTCGAATCCGTTCGCCTGGAGGTGGTAGCCGGGGATCGAGGTGGCCTGCCCCGACGAGCCGCTCGACCCGCGCTGCGGGTCCGCGCCCTGGAACACCTTCGCCGCGTCGACGCCCTCGATGATCGCCTGCCCCGAGCCCAGCACGAAGGGGATGCTCTCGACGCTGTCGAGCTCTTGGGTCATCGACAGGGTGACCACGAGGCTGAGCAGCATGGTCGGCACCGCGACCATGACGACGATCAGGGCACTGCGGCCCTGGTGCCGGCGCACGTCCCGGCGCGCCATCCGCATGGCGACGGCCCAGCTGGAACGCCAGGTGGCGAACCGGCTCGGCTCGCGGGGTCGCTGCGGCGCCTCGCCCGCGTCGCCCACCGGGGCGTCGGGGCGCACCAGGGTGGTCATCGGGCGGCCTCGTTCGCGGCGAGCAGGTCCTCCGGGCTCTCACGGTGTCCGGTGGTGTCGACGACCACGCCGTCGCGCAGGAAGACGACCCGGTCGGCCCAGGCGGCGTGCCGCGCCTCGTGGGTGACGAGCAGCCCGGCGACGCCCTCGTCGCAGCGGTCGCGCAGCACCCGCAGCACCTCCTCGCCGGTGTGGCTGTCCAGCGCGCCGGTCGGCTCGTCGGCGAGCACGAACCGGCGGCTGCCGACCAGCGCGCGGGCGATGGCGACCCGCTGCTGCTGCCCGCCCGACATCTGGTCGGGGTAGCGGTCGGAGAGGTCCATCAGGTCCATCAGGCTCAGGGTCTGCCGGGCCTGCCGGCGGGCTTGGCGCGCCCGCACGCCGTCGAGCTCGAGGGGCAGGGCGACGTTCTCGGCCGCGGTGAGGCTGGGGATCAGGTTGTAGTCCTGGAAGACGAAGCCCATCCGGCGGCGGCGCAGCTTGGCGAGGTCGCGCGCGCCGAGGTCGGTCAAGGCGGCGCCACCGATGCTGACCGTGCCGGACGTCGGGCGGTCAAGGCCGCCGGCGACGTTGAGCAGGGTCGACTTGCCGGAGCCGCTCGGGCCCATGACGGCGACGAGCTCGCCCGGGTGGATATCGAGGCTGACGCCGGCCAGCGCGGTGACGGCGGTCTCGCCGCTGCCGTGCACTCGGGTGACGTCGGTGATGACAACGTGCGGTGCGGTGCTCATGCGTGGTTCCCCCCGGGGCGGGTGTTGACGACGGCCGGCTCGTGCCGGGTCGCGGTGGTGGTGGTGCTGATGTTGGCGCCGGTCGCGCCGGATGCCGTCTGCGCGGGCCGGCGGGCCAGCATCGTCTCGACGTGGTCGAGCCAGCGGACCTCGGCCTCGGCGGCGAAGATGAGGTTCTCGAGCACGAGCAGCCAGGCCAGGCCGTTGTCGCCGGTGGGGCGCGGCTCGGCGAGCGGGCCCAGCCGGGTCACGGCATCCGCCTGAGCCCGGGCCTGGGCGGCTCCCGGCGGAGGCGGCATCGACTCGCGCTTGAGTCGGGTCAGGTCGTGGAGGTGCCGCAGCGTGGCGGTGCGCTGGGTCTGCACCACCCGCTGCACGTCGACGTCGGGTGCGGTCACGGCCAGGGCGAGTTTGATGGTCAGCTCGTCGCGGGGCGTGTTGGAGCGGTCGACAGGGGTGCTCCACCAGGTGCCGAGCTCGGCGTGGCCCGCGGGGGTGAGGCGGTAGGCGATGCGGCCCTCGGCATCCGGCTCACCGGCCGACTCGACGAGCCCGTCGCGGCCCAGCCGGTCCAAGGTGGTGTAGACCTGCCCGACGTTGAGCGGCCAGGTGCCGCCGGTGCGCGCCTCGAACTCGCTGCGCAGCTGGGCGCCGTACTTCTCGCCCTCGGCGAGCAGGGCCAGCAGCCCGGACCTGACCGACACAGTACGGCTCCTCTACTCGGGGATGGTGATACTCGGTATCACCTGATGGCGAAGTCATGTATACCGAGTATGTGCTTGGTGGTCAAGATTGGCCGCCGGCGCTCGGGGCAAGAGGCCGGGGTGAGTCCCCTTCGCGTTCGTCCGGTCGGAGGCGCCGCAGGCTGCCTCGTCGTGCTCCTGGTCTCCGTCGTGCTCTCCGTGCTGCTGACCGTGGGGCTCAACCTGCTGCTGCGATGACCCGGCCCGGCCCGGGCCCGGCGCGGGCGCTGGCTCACCGCGCGGGGTGTGTCACCGGCATCGGCTCACTGGGCGAGCACCTGGGCGACGAGCGCGAGGGCGGCCGGCAGGGCCTGTACCCACAGGATGCGGTGGCTCGCGGTGGCCGCGCCATAGACGCCGGCGACGACCACGCAGGAGAGCGTGAAGAGCGCGAACGCGTAGCGGTGCGCCTCGGGGCCGACGAGCGCGAGCACCAGGCCGGCGACGAGGAACCCGTTGTAGAGGCCCTGGTTCGCGGCGAGCACCTTGGTCTGACCGGCGAGCTCACGGCTCGTGCCGAAGGCGGCCCGGCCGCGCGGGGTGTCCCACAGGAACATCTCGAGCACCACGATGTAGACGTGGATGAGCGCCACGAGGGCGGTGAGGACCGTGGCGACCACTGTCATGCCCGATGTCTACCGCACCGGGTGCCCGCGGCGTCAGGGGCGGATGCCGGGCCGGCCCGGCGCGGGTCGCGCCGGGGCCGGCGTAGGGGCCGGCGTAGGGGTTGTCAGGGGAGGTCCGGATGCTTCACCTGGTGAGCCACGGGTACCGGGCGTCCGGCGCGGAGAAGCGGCGCACCTGGTGAAGCATCCAGGGGGTTGGTGCCGGGTGGCTCGCCTGGTGAAGCATCCAGGGGGTTGGTGCCGGGTGGCTCGCCTGGTGAAGCATCCGGACGTCCCGGGACGAGGTACTGCCGCACCCGCCGTCGGAGCTCGTGGGTCGTGTGGCGCGGGCCGACGCTCATGGGCCGCCGCCGCACGTCATGGCCGTTGTCGACGGTCAACGAGCCCGGCGACCGCGCGCCTCGAGGCGGCTCAGCCGGTGGTCAGCAGGATCTTCCCCACGTGCTCGCTCGCCTCGAGCTCGCGGTGCGCCGCGGCGGCGTCGGCCAGCGGATGCCGCGACTGCACGATCGGCCGCACCCGCCCGGCCGCGATGAGGGGCCAGACGTGCTCGCGCACCGCCGCCACGATGGTGGCCTTCTCCGCCGCAGGCCGGGCCCGCAGCGAGGTGGCGATGACCGCCGCACGCTTGGCCAGCAGGGCGGCGATGTCCAGCTCGCCGCGCGAGCCGCCCTGCATCCCGATGATGACCAGGCGGCCGCTCGTGGCCAGGGCGGAGACGTTGCGCGACAGGTACTTGGCACCGACGATGTCGAGGACGACGTTGGCGCCCGCCCCATCGGTGGCGCGGGCCACGGCCTCGACGAAGTCCTCGTCGCGGTAGTTGACGAGCACCTCGGCCCCGAGGTCGCGGCAGGCCTCGAGCTTCGCAGCCGACCCCGCCGTGACGATGACGCGAGCCCCCACGGCGCGGGCCAGCTGGATCGCCATCGTCCCGATGCCGGACGACCCACCGTGCACGAGGAGCGTCTCGCTGGGCTGCAGGTTGGCGATGAGGAAGACGTTCGACCATACCGTGCAGACGACCTCCGGCAGCGCGGCGGACTCCACGAGCGACACGCCCTTTGGCACGGGCAACAGCTGCCCGGCCGGAACCCGCACCTGCTCGGCGTAACCGCCGCCCGCGAGCAGGGCGCAGACCTCGTCGCCCACCGCCCAGTCGTCGACGCCCTCCCCGAGCGCCTCGATCGCACCGCTGACCTCGAGGCCAGGCACCTCCGACTCTCCCGGAGGGGGTGGGTAGTGCCCCTGCCGCTGCAGCGTGTCGGCCCGGTTGACCCCGGCCGCCGCCACGCGGACCAGCACCTCACCGGGGCGCGCGGTCGGCGCGTCGACCTCACTGAGGACCAGGGCATCGGGCCCGCCGGGCTCGGGAACGGTGATCGCCTTCATGGCGTCACCGTATGCCGTCCCGCTCCGTCCCATCCACCGGGCTCCGCGGTGCCCTCAGCGCCTGCGCAGCACGACCGCCGTCGCCGCGAGGACGGCCACCAGTCCGCCGGCGCCCAGCGCCCGGCGGAAGGGGTTGACGCCTTGGGCCAGCTCGCTGACGCCCCACCAGGTGGACACCAGGGCAGTGGCGACCGCGGCGCCACGCTGCAGCTCCGAGCCACGCGGCGACACCGCGGTGAGCACGGCACCCGCCGTCGAGGCCAGTGCCGGCAGGTTGGGCGCCTGCCACAGCACCACCCCACCGCTCTCGCGACTGGTCACGGCCCACCTGATCGGGTCCTGGCTCGGTGAGGGGACGGCCGGGTGGACGGCGGTGCGGAGCGCGCTCATCCGGCCACGCTAGACGCTGCTGCGGCCTCGTCGAGGCGGAGCGACAGCCCCCTCCCTCCCGAGGGCCGCGAAGCCACCACCCGCCGTCCCACCGGTCAGGCGCGGTCACCCCGGCGACCTCCCCAGCCGAGCGCTCAGGCTGTCCGCCGCCCGCCGGACCGCCGTCACCAGCCCGGCCGCCGCCTCGGCATCCACGTCCGCCTGCGGGTAGGTGACCGCCACCCCCGCCACCGGGTAGTCGTTGTGGTCGAGCACCGCCACGGCGACCGATCCCAGGCCCGGCGTGACCAGCCCGTCCTCGACGGCGTGCCCCCGCTGCCGCACCTGCTGCAGCTGCGAGCGCAGCTGAGTGGTGGAGGCCGGCCCGCGCCCGTCGCGCTGCACCAGCGCGGCGCGGTCGGGGTAGAGGGCGCGCACCTGCGCGGCGGGCAGGGCGGCGAGCATTGCCAGACCCGATGCCGTGAGCACCGCCGGGAGCCGAACCCCCACGTCCGTGACGAGCAGCGGCCGCCCCGGCGCACGCTCCTCGATGACGTAGAGCACGTCGCGCCCGTGCAGCACGGCGAGGTGGGCGTTGTGCCCGGCGGTGTCGGCCAGCCGGTGCATCGCGCCGCGGGCCATCCGCTCGAGCGGTGCCTGGCGCTGGTAGGCCGAGCCGAGCTCGTAGACCGCCAGGCCCAGGCCGTAGCGGCGCTCCTCGGGCAGGTGACGCACGTAGCCGCGGTCGACCAGCACCGCGAGTAGGTGGTAGACGCTCGAGCGGGGCAGGCGCAGGTCGCGCGCGATCGCTGCGGCGGCCACCGGCTCACCGCGGCGGGCGATGAGGGCGAGTACGTCGAGGGCGTGGCCGGCGGCGGGGGCGTTGGCCATCAGAAGCCCTCGTCGAGGCGGGTGAGGATGCGGCGCAGGGTGACCCGGTCGCGCTCGGACAGCTGGGCGAAGTAGGCCTCGGCGTCGGCCCTGCGGGCGGCCCCGCTCTCGTCGACCAGCCGTTGCCCGGATGCCGTGAGCGCCAGCACGGTGGCCCGCCGGTCGCCGGGGTCGCGGCGGCGCTCGAGCAGGCCGCGCTCCTCGAGGGCGTCGACCACATCGGTGACCGAGCGGGGCGCCACCCGCAGGTGGGCAGCGAGCTCACCGGGGCGGATCCCCTCGTGGTGACTGACCACCCGAAGGGCGCGGACCTGGTGCGGGGCGAGGTCCCACGGCGCCATCGCCTCGGCACCGCGACGCCGCAGGGAGCGCGCGACCCGCATCACCAGGTCACCCAGGTCGGGGTCCGCGGTCGGCTCGCCGTGCCCCCCGCCGGATGCCGTGGGTTCCCCGCCCGGGCGGCTGCCCGGTTCGGTGCCGCGCGGGGGCGGCGGGGGCTGCTGGGCCATGGGGGAATGCTAGCCGCTGTTGCTGCGTTTGGCTCATTGTGAGGTAACCTCACTACAAATCTCCCGGCCGCCCGCCGGGCCCTGCGTTCCCGCGTCGAGAGGAGGGGTGCCCATGACAGCCACCCTCACCCAGCCCCCATCCACCCTTTCCACCGCTGCGCACCCGGTCGACACGCCGGGGGGCGTCCCGAGCGCACCCGACCCCACGGCATCCCACGGCGGTGGCCGTGGCGGCGGTCGCGGCGGCGCGATGCGCGTCGACCCGCGCGACCGCGCCCAGCTCGCCGAGACACCCGTGCCCCTGTCCCGGGTGCTGGCGCTGTTCCGCCCGCACCGGCTGCGGGTCGGCGTCGTCATCGGCATCATCGTCGTGACCAGCATCGTCGCCCTCGCCCAGCCGTTCCTCGTCCGCGAGATCGTCGATGTCGCGCTGCCGCAACAGGACTCACGACTGCTGCTGCTGGCCGTCGGCGCCATGGTCGCGGTGGCGGTCGTGACCCAGCTGCTCGGCGTCGTGCAGACCTGGCTGTCCACGCAGGTCGGGCAGCGGGTGATGCACGAGCTGCGCACCTCGGTGTTCGCGCACCTGCAACGCCAGTCGCTCGGCTTCTTCACCCGCACGCGCGGCGGGGAGGTGCAGTCACGCCTCACCAACGACGTCAACGGTATGCAGGGCGTGGTCACCTCCACCGCCACCTCGATCGCCTCGAACCTCACCACCGCCGTCGCCACCACCGTCGCGATGGTCGCGCTGTCGTGGCGGCTCTCGCTGCTCTCGCTGCTCGTCATCCCGCCGGCCCTGTGGCTCACCCGCAAGGTCGCCCTGCTCCGCCGCTCGGTGACCGCCGCCCAGCAGCGGCACCTCGCCGAGCTCAACACCCAGATCGAGGAGGGCCTGTCGGTCAGCGGCGTGCGGCTCGCCAAGACCCTGGGCACCTCGAGGCGCACCGCCGAGCGGTTCGGCGCCACCTCGCACGAGCTGGTCGACCTCGAGCTGCGCTCCCAGCTGGCCGGCCGCTGGCGGATGGCGACCATGCAGATCGTCTTCGCCGTCATCCCCGCGCTGGTCTACCTGGGGGCCGGGCTGCCCGCCACCGCCGGAGGGATGACGATCGGCACGCTGGTGGCATTCACCGCCCTGCAGGCCGGCATCTTCCGCCCGCTGATGGGGCTGCTCAACGTGGGCGCCCAGTGGGTGGCGTCGATGGCACTGTTCTCGCGGGTGTTCGAGTACCTCGACCTGGTGCCTGACGTTCCCGCGCCCGCGCACCCGGTGCCGCTCGACCCGGCATCAGTGCGTGGCGACGTGCGCATCGACGGCGCCAGGCTGCGCTACCCCGGCGCCGACCGGGATGCCGTGGCCGACCTGACCTTCTCGGTGCCGGCCGGGTCCACACTGGCTCTGGTCGGGCCGACCGGCTCGGGCAAGTCGACCGTGGCGGGGCTGCTCGCCCGGCTGCACGACCCCGACGCGGGCCGGGTGACCATCGACGGCATCGACGTGCGCGACCTCGAGCCCGACGTGCTCGCGTCCGTCGTGGGCGTGGTGTCGCAGGAGAGCTACCTGGTGCACGCCTCGGTGCGCGACAACCTGCTGCTGGCGCGGCCCGCCGCGACGGAGGGCGAGCTGTGGGCGGCGCTCGCTGCGGCGCAGGTCGCCGACCTGGTGGCGTCGCTGCCCGACGGCCTCGACACGGTCGTGGGCGCTCGCGGGCACCGGTTCTCCGGTGGCGAGCAGCAGCGGCTGGCGGTCGCCCGCACCATCCTGCGGGACCCGCCGGTGCTGGTGCTCGACGAGGCCACCTCGGCCCTCGACACCACCACCGAGCGGGCCCTGCAGCGGGCGCTCGACGAGCTGGCCCGTGGGCGCACGACCATCACCATCGCCCACCGGCTCTCCACCGTGCGGGACGCCGACCGGATCGCGGTGCTCGACGGGGGCCGGCTCGTGGAGTCGGGCACGCACGACGAGCTCGTGGGCCTCGGCGGCCGCTACGCCGCGCTCGTCGCCGCCTGACAGTGGCCTGTCTCGCTGCCGAGACGCTATGCCGCCGCCGCACCTGTGCACGGCAGGGGAGCGGGCGCTCCAATGGACGACATGAGCGACGCCACCACCTCCGGCATGCCCGCGACGTACTCGGATGCCGGTAGCCCGGTCTCCGCGACCGCCCCCACCGCCGAGGCGCGACCCGGGCTCCAGCCGGTCACCGTCGGGACCGGGCCGCTCACCGTCGACGACGTGGCGCGCGTCGCCCGCCACGGCGCCCCGGTGGCCCTCGCCGAGGAGTCACTGGCCGAGGTGCGCCGCACCCGCGAGGTGATCCGCGGCCTCGCCGACGACACCGAGCCGCACTACGGCGTCTCCACCGGCTTCGGCGCGCTCGCCACCACGCACATCCCGGTCGAGAAGCGACACGCGCTGCAGCGATCGCTGGTCCGCTCGCACGCCGCGGGCTCCGGCCCGGACGTCGAGCGCGAGGTCGTGCGCGCCCTGATGCTCCTGCGCATCTCGACGCTGGCGACCGGGCGCACCGGCATCCGCGAGGAGACCCTCAGCACCTACGTCGCCATGCTCAACGCGGACATCGCCCCGGTCGTGCACGAGTACGGCTCGCTCGGCTGCTCCGGCGACCTCGCCCCCCTCTCGCACTGCGCGCTCGCGCTGATGGGCGAGGGCGTGGTCCGCGACGCCGACGGTGAGCGGATGCCGGCCGGCGACGCGCTGGCCGCGGCCGGCATCGCGCCCGTCGAGCTGGAGGAGAAGGAGGGGCTGGCCCTCATCAACGGCACCGACGGCATGCTCGGCATGCTCTGCCTGGCCATCGCCGACCTGCGCGAGCTGCTCGTCGTCGCCGACGTCGCGGCCGCCATGTCGGTCGAGGGGCTGCTCGGCACCGACGACGTGTTCGCCGCCGAACTGCACGACCTGCGCCCCCAACCGGGACAGGCGGTCTCGGCCGGCAACATCCGAAGCATGATGGCGCACAGCGGGATCCGCGACTCACATCGCACCGAGGTGTGCACCCGGGTGCAGGACGCCTACTCGCTGCGCTGTGCCCCCGTCGTCGCCGGCGGCGCGCGCGACACGGTCGACCACGCCGCCCGGGTCGCCGGCTGGGAGCTCGCCTCCGCCGTCGACAACCCCGTCGTCACCCCCGACGGCCGGGTCGAGAGCAACGGCAACTTCCACGGCGCCCCGGTGGCCTACGTGCTCGACTTCCTCGCCATCGTCGCGGCCGACGTCGCCTCGATCTCCGAGCGCCGCACCGACCGGTTCCTCGACGTCGCGCGCAGCAACGGCCTCCCGCCGTTCCTCGCCGACGACCCGGGCGTCGACAGCGGCCACATGATCGCGCAGTACACCCAGGCCGCGATCGTCTCGGAGCTGAAGCGGCTGGCGGCCCCGGCATCCGTCGACTCCATCCCCAGCTCGGCGATGCAGGAGGACCACGTCTCGATGGGCTGGTCGGCGGCCCGCAAGCTGCGCCGGTCGGTCGACGGGCTGGCCCGCGTGCTGGCCGTCGAGGTGCTGACCGCCGCCCGCGGCATCCAGCTGCGGGCCCCCCTCGCGCCCGCACCCGCGTCGGCCGCCGTCGTCACCGCGCTGGTGGATGCCGGCGCGAGCCGGCCCGGGAGCGACCGGTGGCTCTCACCCGAGATCGACACCGCCCTGCGCCTCGTGCTCGACGGCACGGTGCGCCGGGCCGCCGAGTCGGAGGCCGGCCCCCTGCGCTGACCCCGACCCATTGCGGATCTTCCCCACGTTGCGGGTGCCTTCGCGGGCCCCGCGCGTGTGAGATCCGCAATCGGTGCGGGGCGTCCGACGTCGGGGGAAGTGGAGCCGACGACCGGTCAGGAGGGGCGGACGACGCGCACCACGAGGTCGTCGGAGTGGTGGGCGCCCACGCCGCCGTGGATGACCCGCGGTCGGCGCTCGTCGACGGCGACCGACCAGCCCTGCCCCACGCCGGCCGCCACGTCGGCGGGTTGCAGCAGGTCGGTGGGGTCGAACCCGTGGGCCCGGGCTTGTTCGGGGTCGACGTCGGCGTGGTGCACGACGAGCAGTGAGCCACCGGGTGCCACCAGGCGGGTCAGGGCCTCCAGCGGCGCGGTGTCGATGAACAGGGTCGGGTAGAACGCCGTGACGAGGTCGAACGCACCCGCCGGGAGGTCGTCGGCGACGTCGGCCAGCTCAGCGTGCACCCACGTGACGTCGACCCCCGCCGCGGCGGCGCCGGCCCGGGCCCGCTCGAGCGCGACGGCCGACGGGTCGAGCCCCACCACGCGCCAGCCCTGGCGTGCCAGCCACACCGAGTCGGCACCCTCGCCGCACCCGACGTCGAGAGCCCGGCCGGGGGCCAGCCGACCGGCCTCCACGACGAGCCCGTGGTTCGGCTCACCGCTCCAGATGCCCTGCGCGTTCTCGCCGTAGCGGGCGTCCCACTCGGCCGGGCCGGGGCGCGCGCCGTGCTCGTGGCTGTGCACGCCGGCGGCGTCGTGCACGTGCCGCGCTCCCCGGAGGTGGTCGACGGGGTCGGGGCCCGCGGCGTGGTGGGGCTCGTGGGAGGGCTCGTGCGGCATGTCCCCGAGTCTGCCGTCCCCCGGAACGTGGGTGAAGACCGTCGCCTCACCGGCGTGTTTCACCCACGCTCGAGGGAGTGCAGGGGCTCGGGTCTCACATGACAGACACGGGTGCACCGCCACCCCTTGGAGCGGAACGCGGCCACCGCCACAGTGGACATCACCACGACGAAGGAGACGACATGGACGGCGCCCGCCCGGTCCGCGCAGCCCGCGGCACCACCCTCACCGCCCGCCAGTGGTCGACCGAGGCCCCGCTGCGGATGCTGATGAACAACCTGGACCCCGAGGTCGCCGAGCGCCCCGACGACCTCGTGGTCTACGGCGGCACCGGCCGCGCCGCGCGCGACTGGAAGTCGTTCGACGCCATGGTGCGCACTCTCACCACGCTCAGGGCCGACGAGACGATGCTCGTGCAGAGCGGCCGCCCGGTGGGCGTCATGCAGACCCACGAGTGGGCCCCGCGGGTGCTCATCGCCAACTCCAACCTGGTCGGCGACTGGGCCACCTGGCCGGAGTTCCGGCGGCTCGAGCACCTCGGGCTCACGATGTACGGCCAGATGACGGCCGGCTCGTGGATCTACATCGGCACCCAGGGCATCGTGCAGGGCACCTACGAGACCTTCGCCGCGGTGGGCGAGAAGCGCTTCGGGGGCACCCTGGCCGGCACCCTCACTCTCACCGGCGGCTGCGGTGGCATGGGCGGGGCCCAGCCGCTCGCGGTCACGATGAACGAGGGCGTCTGCCTCATCGTCGACGTCGACCCCGCACGCCTGCACCGCCGCGTCGAGCACCGCTACCTCGACGAGGTGGCCGTCGACCTCGACTCCGCCGTCGAGATCGCGCTGAGGGCCAAGGCCGAGCGCCGCGCCTGGTCGGTGGGCGTGGCCGGCAACGCCGCCGAGGTCTTCCCCGAGCTGCTGCGCCGGGGCGTGCCGATCGACATCGTCACCGACCAGACCAGCGCCCACGACCCGCTGAGCTACCTGCCCGAGGGCATCTCGGTCGAGGACTGGGCCGAGTACGCCGAGAAGAAGCCCGAGGAGTTCACCGACCGGGCCCGCGCCTCGATGGCGAAGCACGTGCAGGCGATGGTCGACTTCATGGATGCCGGTGCCGAGGTCTTCGACTACGGCAACTCGATCCGCGACGAGGCCAGGCAGGGTGGCTGCGAGCGGGCGTTCGACTTCCCGGGGTTCGTGCCGGCCTACATCCGGCCGCTGTTCTGCGAGGGCAAGGGCCCGTTCCGCTGGGCCGCGCTGTCCGGAGACCCCCGGGACATCGCCGCCACCGACCGCGCGGTGCTCGACCTCTTCCCGGACAACGACAAGCTGCACAAGTGGATCCGCGGCGCACAGGAGCGCATCGCGTTCCAGGGCCTGCCGGCCCGGATCTGCTGGCTCGGCCAGGGCGAGCGCGACCTGGCCGGCCTGGCCTTCAACGACCTGGTGCGCAGCGGCGAGGCGAGCGCCCCCATCGTCATCGGCCGCGACCACCTCGACACCGGCTCGGTCGCCAGCCCCTACCGCGAGACCGAGTCGATGCTCGACGGCTCCGACGCCATCGCCGACTGGCCGCTGCTCAACGCCCTGGTCAACACGGCATCCGGCGCCTCGTGGGTGTCGATCCACCACGGCGGCGGGGTCGGCATCGGGCGCTCGCTGCACGCCGGCCAGGTCTCGCTGGCCGACGGCACCGACCTGGCGGCGCAGAAGCTCCACCGCGTGCTCACCAACGACCCGGCGATGGGTGTCATCCGGCACGTGGATGCCGGCTACGACGTCGCCGATCGCACCGCGGCCGAGCAGGGCGTGCGCATCCCGATGCGCGAGTCCTGACCCCCCCGGCCCCGCCCCGCGACCTCGTGCGACTTACACACGGTTCCTCGGCAGTCTGGGAGGCGGTGAGAACCGTGTGTAAACCGCACGAAGTCGGATGAAGGGCTGTCAGGCGGGGTCGGAGACGTCGACGACGTCGGCACCGAGGGCGCGCACGACGTCGTCGGCGGCCACCGTCGCAGCGACCCCGTGCGCCCCGGCCCCCAGCGACACGGTGCGCCCGGCCAGGGTCGCATCGGCCACGACCGGCCAGGCGGTGCTCGAACCGAACGGCGTGATCGTGCCCCGCTCGTAGCCCGTGACGTGCAGCGCGGTCACGGCGTCGGGCATCGAGACCCGGTTGACCCCGAGGTGGGCTCGCAGCTTGGGCCACGAGATCTCGCGGTCGCCCGGCACCAGCACGAACAGGAAGTCGTCGTCGGCCCGCCGCACCACGAGGGTCTTCACGATGTCGCGGGGCGCGACGCCACGGGCCGCGGCCGCCGCCGCGAGGGAGCCCACCCGACCGTGCCGGGTGAGGGTGAAGCCGATGCCGGATGCCGTCAGCGCGCCCGTGGCGCGTTCCTCACCACTCGCGGTCATCGCTCCAGCGTAGGGCCGCTGTCGAACGTCTGGGTGCCGAGACAATCACCCGGTACGTGCGAGCCACCGCCCGCCACGGAAAGGGTCCAATGGGAGCCATGTCCATGACGCCACTGCACGGCGGGGCCGCCGCCGGCTTCCGGCGCATGTGGCACGACCTCGAGGCATTGGGGCACAACGGCGACAGCGGTGGCTACTCCCGATTCGCCTGGACCCGTGAGGACTCCGACCTGCGCGAGTGGTTCGCCGGCCAGTGCGCCGAGCGGGGGCTGGACCTCACCACCGACCGGATGGGCAACCAGTGGGCCTGGTGGGGCGACCCGGATGCCGCGGTGGCCGCCGGTGACCCCGGCGTCGTCATCGGCTCGCACCTCGACTCGGTGCCCGACGGTGGGGCGTTCGACGGCCCGCTCGGGGTGGTCGGTGCGCTGGCGGCCCTCGACCAGCTGCGGTGCGACGGCTTCGCCCCCGCCCGACCCGTGGGCGTCGTCAACTTCGCCGATGAGGAGGGCGCCCGCTTCGGCGTCGCCTGCGCCGGCTCCCGCGTCATCACCGGTGCCCTCGGGGCCGACCGGGCCCGTGGCCTCACCGACAACGACGGCGTCACGATGGCCGAGGCGATGCGGCGCGCCGGACACGACCCCGCCACGCTGGGCCGCGACGACGAGACCCTCGCCCGGATCGGCGCGTTCGTCGAGCTGCACGTGGAGCAGGGCCGCCGCCTGGTAGAGTTCGGCCACTCCGTCGGCGTCGGCAGCGACATCTGGCCGCACGGCCGCTGGCGGGTCGACGTGCCCGGCGAGGCCAACCACGCGGGCACCACGGCGCTGGCCGAGCGCGAGGACGCCATGCTCGGCCTGGCCGCCCTGATCATCGCCGCGCGACGGGCGGCCGAGGCGCAGGGCTGCGTCGCGACCGTCGGCAAGGTGCGCGTGGAGCCGAACGGGGTCAACGCCATCGCCAGCTGCGCCACGGGCTGGCTCGACGCCCGCGGGTCCGACGCGGATGCCGTGCTGCGCGTGGTCGCCGACGTGCGTGAGGTGGTGGCCGACTTCGACGGGCTGCTCACCCAGGAGTCGTGGACGCCGACCACCGACTTCGACGCAACCCTCGTGCGCCGGATGGCGACCCGGCTGGGCGGCCTGCCGGTCATCGGCACCGGAGCGGGCCACGACGCGGGCATCCTGGCCAATGACGGCATCCGCAGCGCCATGCTGTTCGTGCGCAACCCGACGGGGGTGTCGCACTCGCCCGACGAGTGGGCCTCGGCCGACGACTGCCTCGACGGCATCGCGGCCCTCGCCGCCGTCGTCACCGACCTCGCCGGGGCCGGTGCATGACGACGTTCTGGTGCGAGCACGCACTGCTCCCCGGGGGTCTGCGCCACTCCGTGCGGGTGGTCACCGCCCGCGGACGCATCCTCGACGTTCACCGCGACGTGCGGCCCGAACCCGGCGACACCCGGCTCGGCGGCGTGGTGCTCCCCGGCCTGGCCAACGTCCACAGCCACGCGTTCCACCGCGCCCTGCGGGGGCGTACCCACGACGACGGGGGCAACTTCTGGACGTGGCGCGACGCGATGTACGCCGTGACGCACCGCCTCGACCCCGAGACCTACCACGCCCTCGCCAGAGCCGTGTTCGCCGAGATGCTGCTCGCCGGGTACACCACCGTCGGAGAGTTCCACTACGTGCACCACGCGGCCGGTGGTCGCCGCTACGACGATCCGAACGTTATGGGCAAGGCGCTGATCAGCGCGGCTCGCGAGGTCGGCATCCGGATCACGCTGCTCGACACCTGCTACCTGGCGGGCGGGCTGACCGCGGGTGGCCACCTGCCGCTCGACGTGGTGCAGCAGCGCTTCTCCGACGGTGACGTCGAGGCCTGGGCGGAGCGCTTCACCCGCCTCGCCGACGACGACACGGTGCGGATCGGCGCGGCGGTGCACTCGGTGCGCGCGGTGCCGTGCGACGACCTCGCAGTGGTGGGCGACGTCGCTGCCCAGGACGACCGGCCGCTGCACGTGCACCTGTCGGAGCAGCCCGGTGAGAACCTCGCCTGCGACGGGTTCTACGGCTGCTCACCGACCGAGCTGCTCGACGGCGAGGGGCTGTTGACGGCGCGAACCACGGCGGTGCACGCAACGCACCTGTCCGACAACGACATCGAGCTGCTCGGCGCCGCGAGTGCCACCGCGTGCTTCTGCCCCACCACCGAGCGCGACCTGGCCGACGGCATCGGCCCGGCCCGACGGCTGCAGGATGCCGGCGCGCATCTCGCCCTGGGGTCGGACCAGCACGCGGTGATCGACCCGTTCGAGGAGGTGCGCGGCCTGGAGATGCACGAGCGCCTCGAGAGCCTGGAGCGAGGCCGGTTCGCCCGGTCCGAGCTGCTGGGCATCGCCTCCCTGCACGGCTACCGGGCGCTCGGCTGGGACGACGGCGGCGTCCTCGCGAGCGGTCAGCTGGCCGACCTGGTGGCGGTGCGCCTGGACAGCCCGCGCACGGCGGGCTGCGGGCCGGAGGGTGTGCTCTACGCGGCCACCTCGTCGGACGTCACCGACGTCGTGGTCGCCGGCGAGCACGTCGTGTGCGAGGGCCGGCACCGCGCGGGCGACGTCGGCCGGATGCTCGGCCACGCCATCGCCGCGGTGCGGAGATGACGCCCGGGTCCGGTTCCGGCACAGCGGCGCCGGGATCCTTGCTGGTCACCGGTGTCGGTGAGCTGGTGACGTGCGCCGGCCCGGACGGGAGCACCCCGACCGGCGACCGCACCACCGCGGCAGCCGACCGGCTGGGCATCCTGCACGACGCCGCGGTCGTCGTCCAGGACGGGGTGGTCGCGTGGGTCGGGCCGGCACGTCGCCCACCGGCGACCGACCGGGCCGTCGACGTCGGTGGCCGCGCCGTCATCCCGGGGTTCGTCGACAGCCACAGCCACCTCGTCTACGCCGGTGACCGGGCGGGCGAGTTCACCGCCCGCATGGCGGGCGTCGCCTACGACGGCGGCGGGATCGGTGTGTCGGTGGCGGCGACCCGGGCCGCGAGCGACGACGAGCTGCGGGCCCTGCTGCGGGGTCGGGTCGCCGAGATGCGAGCGTTGGGCACCACGACCGTCGAGGTGAAGAGCGGCTACGGGCTGACCGTCGACGACGAGGTGCGCGCCCTGCGGCTGGCGCGCGAGGTCACCGACGAGACGACCTTCCTGGGTGCCCACGTGGTGCCGCCCGAGGCCCGCGACGACCGCGCGGCCTACCTCGACCTGGTCTGCGGGCCGATGCTCGCGGCCTGCGCCCCCCACGCCCGCTGGGTCGACGTCTTCTGCGAGCCGGCCTCGCCACACGCCTTCACCGGCGACGAGGCGCGCCGCGTGCTGGGCGCGGGCCGGGATGCCGGGCTGGGCCTGCGGGTGCACGGCAACCAGCTGTCCGCGGGTCCGGGGGTACGCCTCGCGGTCGAGCTGGAGGCGGCCAGCGTCGACCACTGCACCTTCCTCACCGGTGACGACGTCGACGCGCTGGTGGGGGCGGCCGGCACGACGGTGGCCACCTTGCTGCCGGGCGTCGAGTTCTCCACCCGCTCGCCCTACCCCGACGCCCGCCACCTCACCGATGCCGGCGTCGACGTGGCGCTCGCGACCGACTGCAACCCGGGAACGTGCAACACGGCATCCATGCCGTTCGTGGTCGCGCTCGCGGTGCGCGAGATGCGGATGACGGCCGCGGAGGCCCTGGTGGCGGCGACGGTGGGAGGTGCTCGGGCCCTGCGGCGCACCGACGTGGGCCGGGTGGCGGTCGGGGCGCGTGCCGACCTGGCCGTGCTCGAGGCGCCCTCGTACGAGCACCTCGCGTACCGGGCGGGGATGCCGCTCGCCCGAGCGCTCGAGCTCTCCTGACGGGTCCGCTCCCGGGACGCCCGTCAGGCGGTCCCCCTCCGGGTGGCCGCCTGACCGAAAGCGTCGTGCTGCAGCGCTACTCGCGCATCAGCATCCGCGGAGCCGTGCCGTCACACCTGCTCGTTGGCGATCTCGCCCGGCAGGTGTCCGGCCGACTTCTCGTAGTAGCGCGCCGCCTTGCGGGTGGCCAGGGTCTTGGCCGCTCCGACGGCGAGGCCGGTGATCATGGCGTACGCGATGGCCTTGGCCAGCGGGGCGTTGGGGCTCTTGGGGTTGACGTCGTCACCCTCGGCCTTGGCCCATATCCGGTCGATGACCTTGGTCGCAGCGACCCCGGCCAGGATGGCGCCTCCCGTGCCCATGATCTTCCACGCGACGGCTCCCATGGCCATGTCAGTCCTCCAGACGCAGATTGCCGTCGGACGCAACAACGTCCGACGAGGTCGTGCTCACTGTAGTCGCCCGGGGTTATGGTGGTGGAGTCCAACGACAGGGGAGCGCCCCAAGCGCTGAGAGTGCGGTCCGCCGCAGACCCTCGAACCTGATCCGGTTAGCACCGGCGAAGGGAGTCGGGAAATCTCAGGTGCGTCTCCGGCACACCCGCGACCGCCACGGCCGCGAGGTGCCGGCGCGTACCTCCCCGAGGTCCTCAGATCACACACCTCGGGAGCACCACATGGCCACACAGCTCACGGAGGCGCCGGTACGGCGCTCCATCCCCGCGACCCGCCCTCTGATGGGCTGGCGCACCGTCGACATCCTCACCATCGCCTTCCTCGGCGCGGCCCTCGGCGTCGCCTTCTGGGGCTGGGGCGTGTTCTACAACGGGCCCGTGACGGCCCTCAAGATCGGCTACGCGCCGCTCATGGGCCTGTTCGTGGGGCCCTGGTTCCTCGCCGGCGTCGTCGGTGGGCTCGTCGTGCGCCGCCCCGGTGCGGCCCTGTTCTGCGAGGTGGTGGCCGCCCTGGTCTCGATGCTGCCGGGCACCGAGTGGGGAGCCACGGTGCTCGTCTCGGGCATTTTGCAGGGGCTGGGCGCCGAGCTGGCGTTCGCGATGCTCGGCTACTCGGCCTTCGGGGCGGGCGCCGCCGCGCTGGCCGGCGTGCTGTCCGCGCCCCTGGAGTGGGCGTTCGAGGTGGTGAAGTTCCCCGCCTCGTGGGCCGACGTGCCGGTGCTGTCGGTGCTCGCCGACGGCGGCGGCTGGTACGCCGAGTGGGTGCTGCGCGACAAGCTGGTCTACCTCGGCGCGATGGCCGTCTCGGGTGCGGTGCTGGCGGGGCTGGTCGGCTGGCTGCTGGTGCGGGCGCTGGCCCGGGCCGGCGCCCTGTCGGCGTTCCCGGCCGGCCAGGAGCACCGGGAGCACCACGCTGTCTGACGGGGCCGGGCCGGATGCCGTGAGGGCGTCACCGGCTCCCGTGCCGCCCGGCGGCGCGGGGGCCGGCCGGGTCGAGGTGGACGGCCTGACCTGGCGGCCGTTCGGGCGCCGCGAGCCGGTGCTGCGCGACGTCTCGCTGACCCTGCGCCCCGGCGAGCGGGTGCTGCTCGTCGGGCCGTCGGGGTCGGGCAAGTCGACCCTGCTGCGGGCGCTCGCCGGGCTGCTCGAGACGGTCGACGCCGGCGAGCTGACCGGCACGGTGACCGTCGACGGGGTCGCCCCCGGTGCTCGCCCGGGCGCGGTCGGGCTGGTGCTGCAGGAGCCCGGCTCGGGGGTGGTCGCGGCCTCGGTCGGGCGCGACGTGGCCTTCGGCCCCGAGAACGTACGGATGCCGCGGGGCGCGATGGCCGGTGCGGTCGACGCCGCGCTGCGTGCGGTCGGCCTGGGCGACCTGGCACTCGACACCCCGACCTCGACGCTGTCCGGCGGACAGACCCAGCGGCTGGCGCTGGCCGGGACCCTGGCGCTCGACCCGTCGGTGGTGCTGCTCGACGAGCCGACGGCGATGCTCGACCCGGGGTCGGCGCAGGAGGTGCGCGACGCGGTCGCGGCACTCACCACGGGCGAGGCGCCCCGAGGCGTCGCGGCGCGACGAGGATGGCCAGTGGTCGGCGCGGACCCCTCGCAGACGACCACTCGGCATGCCTTGCCGACGCTGGTCGTCGTCGAGCACGTGCTCGGGCCGTGGGTCGACCTCGTCGACCGGCTGGTGGTGCTCTCGGCCGACGGTGTGGTCGTGGCCGACGGGCCGGTGCGCGAGGTTCTGGCCGGCGAGCGCTCACGGCTGCTGGGCATGGGGATCTGGGTGCCGGGGGCCGGTCCGCCGGAGCCGGTGCCGGTCGACCCGGCCCTGGTCGCGCCGGCAGGAGCCCGCAACGGTGCCGTCCCCGGCCCCGACACCGCTGGCCCCCGGCGCAGCAGTGTCCCGCCGATCCTCGACTCTGCTGATCCCCAGCGCAGCAGTGTCGAGGGGCGGCCAGGGACATCCCTGGAGGCCGCACCGTTCGTCGTCGAGCGCACCACCAGGCTCGTCGACGGCACCGCACGCACCCGGCGGGCGGCCGTGCTGACCGAGCGCCTCGCTGCGGCGCCGGGCACGCTGACCGCCCTCGTCGGCCCGAGCGGGTCGGGCAAGTCGACGGTGCTGCACGCGCTCGCGGGCTTCCTCGACCCCACCGACCCATCCGCGGTGCGGGTCGTCCCACCGTCGGCGGACGCGCCGGATGCCGTGCCACCGGCCTCGCTCCCGGCCCCCGACCTCGCCCGCACGCTGGCCTGGGTGCCGCAGTGGTCGAGCTCCACGATCGTCGCGAGCACGGTGCTCGACGAGGTGTTGACCACCGCGCGCACGGTGGAGAGGGTGAGCGGGAACGCTCCCGGCGGCGACCCGGCAACCGAGAACCGCGGCGACGACCCGGCATCCGTCGACCGCGCCCGCGCCCTGCTCGGCGCACTCGGGCTGGCCCACCTCGAGCGGGCCGACCCGCGCCAGCTCTCGGGAGGTGAGCAGCGCCGGCTCGCGGTGGCCGCCGCCCTGCACCACGGGCCGCCCCTGCTGCTCGCCGACGAGCCGACCGTCGGCCAGGACCGGGGCACCTGGGCCGCCGTCGTGGGGCTGGTCGCGGCCTACCGCGAGGCCGGGGGTGCCGTCGTCACCGCCACCCACGACGCGCACGTCGTCGACCGCGCCACGACGGTGCACCGCCTCGCCGCACCTGCCGAGCCCCCGGTGCCCGAGCCAGCCGGAGTGCCGCTCGTGGCGCGGTGCGGAGCTCTCGCCCTGCTCGTCGGTGCCCTGCTCGCGGTGCCGGCGGGGGTGCTCTCGCCGCACTGGACCACGAGCCTGGTCGTGCTCGCCACCCAGCTGCTGCTCGCGGTGCTCGGCCTGTGGGCGCCCGGCGGCCGCGGCGGCGGCCTGGCCCGCGCGCGCCGGGTCGCGCTGCGGATCGTCCCCGGCCTGGTGGCGGCCCTCTCGGTGGGCTGGTCGACCTGGTTCCTCGCCGGCCGCGACCTCGACCCGGCGCTCACCGTCGGCCTGCGGGTGCTCGTCATCGTGCTGCCGTCAGCGGTGCTCATCCCGTGGGTCGACCCGGACGCCCTCGGCGACGCGCTCGCCCAGCGGCTCCGCCTGCCCGACCGGCCGGTCGTCGCCACCTCCGCGGCGCTGCAGCGGGTGCACTCGTTCGGCGAGATCTGGCGCGAGCTCGGCCGCGCCCGCCGGGTCCGCGGGCTCGGGGTCTCGTGGCGCTCGCCGCGCACCGTCGTCGCCCACCTGGTCGCCCTGACCATGGGGCTGCTCGTGCGCACGCTGCGGGCCGCCGCCGACCTGGCGGTCGCCATGGACGCCCGCGGGTTCGCCACCGCGACGGCCCGGTCCTGGTGGATGCCGGCGCCGTGGCGGGTGCGCGACACCGCCCTCGTCGTGCTGGCGACCGTGCCGCTCGTGGTGGCGGTCCTCGCCCGCTGACCCGCGTCACCCGACGTCTTGTCATCTCCCCCGCTCCCGAAGCGGTCGCGGCCCCCCGCGGGAAGGTGGATGTCCCGCAGGAAGTCACCACCGTCGGCATCCACCCGAGAAGCCCCTCACTTCCGTACTCCTGGGTGACATGGTGACGAGGACGAAAGGAGGAGCGCGTGGCAGACCGTGACGACTTCGACGCCTTCGTCCGGGACCGGTGGTCCTCGCTCGTCCGCTCCGCGATCCTGCTCACCGGCGACCGAGACGCCGCCGAGGACCTTGTGCAGGAGTCCCTCGCCCGCGCCGCCCAGCACTGGAGCCGCGTCGACCTGCCCCGAGCTGACGCGTACGTACGGCGCATCCTCTACACCCGCTCGATCGACGCCTGGCGGTGGCGGCGGCACCAGCCGGATCCGGTGGTGGTCACCGAGCGTGACGCTGCGCCCATCCGCGACGCGACCTCCGGAGCCGACGACCGCCTCACGCTCGACGCGGCGCTGGCCCGGCTCACCGCACGACAGCGGGCGGTGCTCGTGCTGCGGTTCTACGAGGACCGAAGCGAGGCCGAGACGGCTCACCTGCTGGGTTGCTCGGTGAGCACCGTCAAGTCCCAGGCGCGGCACGCGCTGGCCCGCCTGCGCGTCCTCGCTCCCGACATCGCGTTGACCTATGGACCTGAGGAGGTCTCGCCATGACCGACTCGACCATGGGAGTCCGTGAGGCGCTCTCGCGCATCGTGGCCGACGAGCCCGACGACTCCATCGACCCCGGCATCCTGGATGCCATGTGGCGCGCTGGAAGCCGCCGCCGCTGGCGCGCTCGCGCTGGTGTCGGCGCCGCGCTCGCTGTGGTCGGGCTCCTCGTCGCCGGGGCGCTCGCCCCGCTGCAGGCCCCGTCGGCGGCGCTGGTGCCCGCCACACCCTCCGGTGCGGCCTTGCCGAGCTACCCGGAGCACGTCGCGATGCCGCTGCGGCCACCACGGACGTCGACTCCGGGCCGCGCCGCCCTCGGCCTGCCCGGCACGCAAGGGACATCTGCCGGGGCGTTCGCCGTCGGGCCGGGCGGGTCGGTGGCGTTCGTGCCCCTGAGCGGGGCGTCCGACACCCTCGCGCTCGGTGGCGCACCGGGGTCAGCCCTCGCCGTCTCGCCGGACGGCCGCGAGATCGCCACGGCATCCGCGGTGCTCGACCTCACGACCGGGGCGTCGATGGCGGTCGCACTGCACCGGTCCGACCCCGGCGAACTGTGGCGGGGCGCTCCTTGGTGGGGTCCCGACTCGCACCGAGTCCTGTACCCGGCACTGCCGTCCCTGACCGGCTCCGAAGGGCTGGTCGTCGACGTGCGCGGAACCACCCAGGTGCTGCCCCCAGCGGGCGTGGGTGACGCCCTGCTACTCGCCGGCTGGAAGGACGACGCGACCGTGATCGGCCTGTGGCGGCACAGCGCGGACGAGTTCACCGTGCTGACCTGGACCCTGGGCGACACCGGGTGGACCAACGGCGCCACGGTGTCATGGCCGGGCTGGGAGGACGACCCACCGGCAGCCGCCTCGGTCTCGCCAGACGGGTCACGGCTGCTGCTGCTGCGCAGTGTCGACGGTACGGCGACGGGGGCCGGCCAGGGTACGCAGGCGCAGGTCTTCGACACCGGGAGCGGGGCGCTGGTCGGGTTTCCGGTCGGTGACGTCCCGGCATCCGAAGCAGGATGGACGCCGGGCTCCTACCTCTCGTGGGAGGGGTTCGGCTGTCGCCCCGCCTGGCGCGGTGACGTGCCGGTGATCACCGACGGCGGTGTCCGGCTGGCGAACGGACCGGCTGGGACCGAGCTCATGAGCATCTCGTCGGCCTTCGGGCAGGGGAGCTGTCCCTCGTTCGCCGGCAACGAGCTGCAGGGGGAGCCGGTGTCGAACCTCGGCGCCGTCTGGCTGGAGCGGCTGCGAACCTGGGGACTGCCGCTGGCCGTGCTCGTCCTCGCCGGCCTCGTGACCTGGTGGCTCGGTCGGCGGCAGAACTGGCGCGAGCACCCGAAGCCGCTGCCCGCGATCTTCCCCACGTTCGGTCGCTGAGGTCGGGCCTGTCGGCGGCGGACGGCATACTGGTGGATCGTGTCCGCCACCTCCTCGACCCAGCCCGCGGAGGCGGTCCGCATCCCGCGCGAGCTGTGGGTGCTGGTGGCGGCGGCGTTCGTCATCGCCCTCGGGTTCGGGCTGATCCTGCCGGTGCTGCCGCAGTTCGCCCAGAGCTTCGGCGTCGGGGCCACGGCCAGCTCGATCGTGGTCAGTGCGTTCGCCTTCTTCCGGCTGCTCTTCGCCCCGGCAGGCGGCCGGCTGATCGCGCGCTTCGGCGAGCGGCCGATCTACCTCGCCGGCCTGGTCATCGTCGCGATCTCCACGGGCGCCACGGCGTTCGCGCACACCTACTGGCAGCTGCTGCTCTACCGCGGCCTGGGCGGCATCGGGTCGGTGATGTTCACCGTCTCGGCCGTCGCGCTCATCGTGCGGCTCGCCCCGCCGTCGATCCGGGCCCGCATCTCGTCGGTCTACGCGTCGGCGTTCCTGTTCGGCGGCATCCTCGGGCCGGTCGTGGGCGGGCTGCTCGGCAACCTCGGGCTGCGCGTGCCGTTCCTCGTCTACGCGGTCGCGCTGCTCGTCGCGGCCTCGCTCGTCGCGGTCTTCATCAGCGGCACGTCGCTGCGCCCGGCCGAGGGTGCCCCGGTGCTCCCCGTGTTCGCCGTGCGCGACGCGTGGCACGACGTCGCCTACCGCGCCTCGATCGGCTCGGGCTTCGCCAACGGCTGGGCCAACTTCGGCGTCCGCAACGCGATCCTGCCGCTGTTCGCCGCGGTCGTCATCGGCAAGGAGCCGTGGGTCGCGGGCACTGCGCTGGCCGTCTTCGCCGCCGGCAACGCCGTGGGGCTCACCGTCTCGGGCCGGCTGTCCGACCGGGTGGGGCGCCGGCCGTTCATCGTCGCCGGCCTGGTCGTCAGCGGCCTGGCGACGATCGTCACCGGGTTCGCGGGCAGCCTGCCGGTGCTGGTGGGGCTGTCCGTCGTGGCCGGCGTCGGGGCCGGGATGCTCAACCCCGCGCAGCAGGCCGCGCTCGCCGACATCGTGGGCCGCGAGCGCAACGGCGGCCCCGCACTGGCCACTTTCCAGATGTCGTCCGACAGCGGTGCCATCATCGGCCCGATCCTCGCGGGGCTGCTGATCGACCACGGCAGCTACCCGCTGGCGTTCGGCACGACCGGCCTGATCACTTTGCTGGCCGTCATCCCCTGGCTGTTCGCGCGCGAGACCCACGACGTGCGGCACGGGGCTGCGCCCGAGCCCCTCACCGGTAGCAGTGCCGCCGACGTCGAGGCCACCGTCACCGAGCGCTCGCGCGAGGCGTGAGCCGGCGCCCGATCCGGGGCCGTCCCTCTCACCGCCCGGCTGGTCGATCCCCGGGCGTCGCGGTGCGGCGGCCCGCTCGGTGCTGGTGGTCGCGAGCGAAGGGTAGCCCAATGCGAGGCCTTGGTCGGAACCCGACGGGGTCCCCGCGCGTTGACCACGGGCCGGGTGTACGTACCGTGCCGGCACCGACCGACCTCGGGGGTTCCCATCACCGCTGTCAGCACCACCGTCTCCGCCACCACCGTCTCCGCCACCACCGTGCTCGACCGGCAGGTCGACACCCTGTTGGCCCTCGGCTACCCGGCCCTGGCCGGCCTGACCGACGCCGACTTCACCGACCGCCTCGAGCCGCTGCGCGTGCTCGCCGCCGACCTCCCCGACGTGCCCGAGCGCGACGAGCCCGGCCGGGCGTCGCTCGTGCTCGTCGTCACCCGCGACGTCGTCGACCCCGAGCGCACCGTGCCCCTGCTGCGCCTGGCACCCGCCGGCACGGCGCCCGGCATCCTCGACCGCAACCACGGCGAGGCCGGCCTCGCCCCCTACCGGCCGATCGAGCAGGTGGCCCTGCCCGCCTCCGCGGCCTACCTGCTGCTCGACGTCGACCGCGGCGAGGAGTTCGTCGGGGTGCGCCCGGAGGAGGCGCTGCCCGTGGTGCTCGGCCGCGGCCGCACGCCGCTCACCATCGAGGAGGGCATCGCGGTCGTCACGCACACCCCGCAGCTGCTCGAGAAGAACCGCTGCTTCATGCTCTCGGGGTCGCGCCGCGGCGACCGCCGGGTGCCGGCGATGTGGATCTCGGCCCGCGCCCCGAAGCTCGGCTGGTGCTGGGACGGCAACCCGCACGACTGGCTCGGGGTGGCGTCGGCGGGCTCACGGGTCGCCTGACCGACCCCTCCTCCCCGACTTTGCAGGTCGGGCGCCGGGCAACACGCCGCCCTCGGGCCGCTGGGCGCGGCGATTCGCCTGCACAGTGCGGGTCAGTGTCCGTGAGCGAGCGTCGGCCGGGTCGGCGTGGCGCGGCGGGATGCTGGCGCCTCACCGAGGGTCTGACCTCGGCGACCGCCTGGTGGACGCACCGGTCGCGTCGCCTACGACGCGGTGGGCGAGGCCAGGTGCCCGGACCGCCCGGCCGAGGATGCTGTCGACGCGGCCGGCTGCCCCGCCGCCCGGGGGCGTGCGAGCAGCGCGAGCGTGGCAGCCGTGCACGCGAGCACCGAGCCGATGGCGACGGGCGACAGCCACGTCGCGCCCGGGATGCCGGCATCCGCCTGGAAACCGCCGACCACCCACAGCACCGTCAGGTAGACGGCCCCGCTGGCGTTGACGGCGACGGCCAGCACCGCACCCCACGGCTCGCGCCGCCAGAGCAGCACACCGGCCACGAGGAACACCGGCGCGAGCAGTGAGAGGTCGATGGCGTAGACGAGGTGCACGGCGGAGGGCGGCATGATGTTCGCCGGCAGCTGGCCGGTGACCGCGAAGCGGAGCGACAGCCCGCCCCAGGCGGCGGCCAGGGCCACCCCGACGACGGTGGTGAAGGCCGCCACCACCCGGGCCCGGGTACCGCCGGCGACGCCGCGCGCCGCCTGGCCGGCATCGATGCTCGTCGCGAGCATGAGCAGACCACCGATGGAGGCCACGAGGGCGGCAACGTGCAGCAGGAACACCGAGCTGAACGCCGCACCGAAGGTGTAGTACGCGTAGTTGTAGACGCCGTAGTGCAGCATCCCCAGCCAGACCAGCACCGAGGCGCTGCTCGCCCGGCGCCGGCTCGCCGCGAGGCAGCCGGCCAGCACGGGGGCGGCGAGCACCAGGGTGACCAGGTCGTTGCCGCGGAACGCCGCGACCGCCCAGGGCTGCTCGGGGTAGAGGCTGCTGACGGCGAGCCCCAGCCCCGCCTGCAGCACCATCAGCGCCAGCAGCACGCTCGAGAGCACCCACGCGGCGGTGAGGCGTGGGCCGGGTCGCAGGACGGGGGTCGAGTGGTCGACGGCGGACATCGGATGCTCCTGGATGAGGGCGCGGCCCCACCGGTCCGGCGCAGCCGTCACCATCTCCACGCTAGCGTCGCGGCCAAGCGGGGATGCCGCACAGTCGCCGCTCTCACACCCCCACCGTGCAGGGGAGCGGCGGGGCAACAGGCCGCGGGAACGGCATCCGGAGCGGCTCCTGACCTACGAGGTGCGGGAGCGATCGCAGGGCAGGACGTCAGCCGGTGACTTCGTCGACCCGGCTGGGCATGAAGGCCGCCGCCACGACCAGGGTCAGCGCCACCACGAAGGAGGCCAGGAACACGGCGTGGATGGCGGGGCCCAGTACCCCCGCTGGCAGCGTCTCGAGGCTGGTCGGCTCCGACCCGAGCCGGTGGCGCACGACGGTGTTGGCAATGGCGCCGAAGGCGGCCACCCCCACCGCCGATCCCACCGACCGGGCGAACAGCGTCGCCCCGGTGGCGACCCCGCGCCGCTCCCAGCCCACCGACGACTGGGCCGCCACGATCGCCGGGCTCGCGACGTAGCCGAAACCCAGCCCCATGACGAAGTTGGGCGCCGCGAGGTGCAGCACCGAACTGGAGCCGTCGACGGTGAGCAGCAGCGCCGCGCCCGCCAGTGCGATGACCGATCCGACCAGCATCGTCGTGCGGAACCCGAAGCGCAGGTACAGCCGCCCGGAGGTGCTCGCCGCGATGGGCCACCCGATCGTCATCGCGGCGAGCGCGAACCCGGCCACGATGGCGCCGGTACCGAGCACCCCCTGGGCGAAGAGGGGCACGTACGACGTCAGGCCGAGCAACAGCACCCCGACCACGAGCGAGGTGCCCATCGCCGCGCCCACCACCCGGTGCCGGAACACCCACAGCGGCAGCACCGGCTCGGCCGCCCGCCGCTCGACGAGCACGAAGGCCACCAGCACGAGCACCGACCCGACCAGCAGGCCGATGCTCACGGGGGAGACCCACGCCCACAGCACCCCGCCCTCGAGGAGGGCCACCAGCAGGGCCACCGTGCCCACGAGCATCAGCACCGTGCCGAGCACGTCGACCTTGGGCCGGCCGCGCTCGGGGTCGCGGGCCCGGGGCTTCTCGTCGAACCGGCGCCACAGCATCCACGCCGCCAGCGCCCCCAGCGGCAGGTTGACCAGGAAGATCCAGCGCCACGACGCGTAGTCGGCGAACAGGCCGCCCAAGGTGGGCCCGACCAGCGACGAGATCGCCCAGACCGCCGCGATGTAACCCTGCACCGTGGCCCGCTCGGCCACCGAGTAGATGTCGCCGACGATCGTCATGCCGACCGGCTGCACGGCGCCGGCGCCCAGTCCCTGCAGCGCGCGGAAGGCGATGAGCGCCGGCATCGACCACGCCAGCCCGCACAGCAACGAGCCGGTGAGGAACAGGGCTACGCCGAGCAGCATCACCGGCTTGCGACCGACGAGGTCGGCCACCTTGCCGTAGACCGGCACCGACACGGCCTGCGCCAGCAGGTAGATGGAGAACAGCCAGGGGAACTGGCTCAGGCCGCCGAGGTCACGCACCACCGCGGGCACGGCCGCCGCGAGGATGGTCGCGTCGATCGCCACGAGCCCGGTGCTCAGCATCACCGACAGCAGTACCGGCCCCCGCTCGCTGCGCAGGCCGACGCTGGCACGGCTGACTCGGGCCGGCGCAGGAGCGGTCATTGTCGAGCCAACCTCGCCGGCGGCGACGGCATTCCGGCTGTCCAGACCCGTGAATGCCGGGCGCCGCCCGGCGCCTCCCCGACCTTCCATGCGAACGGCCGCGTGAAACGGCATCCCCGCGGCGTGTTGCCCGGCGTCTCACCTACAAAGTCGGGGAGGGGCGGAGGGGTCACCAGCTGGTCTCGACGCAGGCGTGGGCGCTGCGGGGCTCCACCTGGATCGTCGCGTGCTCGATGGCGAACCGCTCGCGCAGCACTCGGGCGGCCTCGGTGAGCACCACAGTGGGGTCGGCGTCGTCGTCGCACACCAGGTGCACCGTGGCCACGTGCATGCCCGACGTCAGCGTCCACAGGTGCAGGTCGTGCACGTCGACGACCGCACCGACCTCCCGCAGGGCCGCCTCGGCCTCGGCGGGCACGATGTCGGCCGGAGCGTGCTGGCCCAGCACCGAGAGCACCTCGCGACCGAGCAGGACCGCCCGCACCGCGACGAAGGCCGCGATGGCCAGGGCGATGACGGTGTCCCACAGCGAGGTGCCGGTCGCGGCCACCAGCAGCGCGGCCACGATGACCCCGACCGACCCCACCGTGTCGGCGACCACCTCGAGGTAGGCGCCCTTGACGTTGAGGCTGTCCCCGGCGCCGCCGCGCAGCAGCACCAGCGCCACCAGGTTGACGACCAGGCCCAGGATGCCGACGACGAGCATCGCCCCCGTGGCCACCTCGGGCTCGTCTCCGACGCGGCCGATGGCCGCCACGACGATGTAGGCGGCCACGCCGAGCATGAGCAGCACGGCCAGCCCCGATGCGAACACCTCCGCCCGGTAGGACCCGAAGGTGCGCTGGCCCGAGGTGTCGGGCCGGCCGGCGATCCGCGTCGCGACCAGGGCGGCCCCGAGCGCCACGACGTCGGCGGCCATGTGGCCGGCATCGCTCAGCAGCGCCAGCGAGCCGCTGACCAGCGCAGAGACCAGCTCGACCACGAAGAACGCGGCGATCAGCGCGAAGGCCACCCGCAGCCGCCACCGGTGCGTCGCGCCTGCGTTGGGTGCGCCGTGGCCGTGGCCTGCGCTCATGGGAACACCTCCTGCAGCTCGTCCGACATCCCTCCGGCACGACGCTACCCGCCGCGGGCCGGTGCGGCGCGACCTGGTGCCACCGCGTGCCAGCGCGTGCCACCGCGTGCAGCCGGCACCTGCCGCGGGCCCGGAGCCCGGCATACAGTGCCGTGCATGCCCGGGTCCGACGCCACTGCCGTGCCGACGTCCGCCGAGCGGCGCGTGCTCGACGCCGTCGACGAGTACGCCCTCGTGCAGACGCTCGTCGAGCTGGTGCGCGTCCCGAGCGTCACGGGCACCGATGCCGAGAGCGAGCTGCAGCACACGGTGGCCCGCTGGTTCGAGGAGGCCGGGCTCGAGGTCGACCTCTGGGCGCTCGATCTCGACGAGCTGCGCACCGACCCCGACTTCCCCGGCAGCGAGGCGCCGCGGGTCGAGGGGCACGGGGTGGTCGGCACGGCATCCGGTGACGGCGAACCCGCGCTGGTGCTCCAGGGCCACGTCGACGTCGTCCCCGTGGGTGACGTCACCAACTGGCCGCACGCGCAGCCCTTCTCCGCCCAGATCACCAACGGCGTGCTGCACGGTCGCGGCGCCTGCGACATGAAGGCCGGGGTGGCCGTCAACCTCGCCGTGGCACGGGCCCTGCACCGCTCGGGCGTGCGCTTCGAGCGCCGGCTCGCCCTGCACAGCGTGGTCAGCGAGGAGGACGGTGGCCTGGGCGCGTTCGCCACGCTGCGCCGCGGGCACCGGGGCGAGGTCGCCGTCATCACCGAACCGACGAGCGGCCGGATCGTCACGGCGAACGCCGGCGCCCTCACCTTCCGCGTCGAGGTGGCCGGGCGCGCCGCTCACGGCAGCACCCGGCACGAGGGGGTCTCCGCACTCGACGCCTTCTGGCCCGTGCACCTCGCGCTGCGCGAGCTCGAGACCCGGCGTAACGCCGACCGGCACCCGCTGTTCGCCGACAACCCGCTGCCGTACGGCATCTCGGTCGGCACGGTGCACTCCGGTGACTGGGCCAGCTCGGTGCCCGACCTGCTCGTGGCCGAGGGCCGGATGGGCGTGCGGCTGGGGGAGCACCCCGCGCTCGCGCGGGCCGAGCTCGAGGATGCCGTCGCGGCGGCCGCCGCTCGCGACCCGTGGCTGCGCGAGCACGCACCCCGGGTGACCTGGCCCGGTGGGCAGTTCGCGTCGGGCCGGCTCCCCACCGGGAATCCCCTCATCGGTGAGGTGGCCGACGCGGTGGAGGCCGTCAGCGGTCGCCGGCCCGCAGAGGCAGCGGCCCCCTACGGATCGGACCTGCGCCTCTACACCGGCATCGGCGGCATCCCGACCCTGCACTACGGCCCCGGCGACGTGCGCCTGGCCCACGCCCCGCGCGAGTCGGTGCCCCTCGCCGAGGTGGTCGAGGCCGCCAGGGCCCTGGCGCTGGTCGCTGCCCGACGGCTCGGCGCGCACTGACCCTGGGCGGGCGACGTCCGGCAGCGGGTCGACCCTTCCGCCGACCTCGTCACCCTGCCGCTCGGCGCGCACGCACGGCCCTCACCCGCAGTACCGCCGCCGGAGCACCATCGGCACGGTGTGGTGGCGCCCGGGAGGAGGGGGCGGCGACACGGAGAGCGCACGAGCCCACGGCCGGCGGCCGCACTGGGCACAATACCGGGATGGCCCTGCTGCGCTTCACCGCAATCACCTCGCTCGACGGCTACGTCAACGACACGGAGGGCGGGTTCTCGTGGGCCGAGCCCTCTGACGAGCTGCACCAGGTGGTCAACGACCACGAACGGGAGGTCGGCACCTACCTGTTGGGTCGCCGGCTGTACGAGACGATGCGCTACTGGGAGACCGCCCCCGGCGACGTGCCCGGCCCGATGGGGGAGTACGCCCGCATCTGGCGGGCGGCCGACAAGATCGTCTACTCGAGCACCCTCGACGACGTCGCGACCGCCCGCACCCGCCTCGCCGCGTCGTTCGACCCGGCGGCGGTCGAGGAGCTCAAGGCCTCGAGCGTGCTCGACGTGAGCGTCGGCGGGCCGACCCTCGCGGCCGAGGCCTTCCGCGCCGGCCTGGTCGACGACGTGCACCTGTTCCTGCACCCGGTGCTGGTCGGTGGTGGCACCCGGGCGCTGCCCGACCACGTGCAGCCTCGCCTCGAGCTGGTCTCGGTCGACCGGGTCGGCGACGTCGTGCACCTCCACCACCGCGTCCGCCGCTGACCGCACCGCGGCCGACCGCCCCGGCCGAGCCCCCGGCGTCGGACCTATTGCGGATCTGCCAGCTGCCGCTCGCCCGGCGTCCGACTGATTGCGGTTCCTGCGCGGCACAACCGGTGTCGGAGGCGGGAAGGATCCGCAATGAGTCGCCTCGCGCGGCTCTCGTTCGACCTCGGGCGTGCCGGGGCGCGCGGCTCAGCCCCGCTCGTCCTCGTCGGACGGCGGCGGGTTGTGGGGGATGTCGCCGAACCGGTCGGCGACCCGCGGCAGCACGGCCCACAGCGCGGTCAGCACGAGCAGGATGGCGCCGCCGGCCACCCACCCCTGCGGCGAGCCCAGGACGATGTCGACGACCAGCAGCACCACGCCCGACACCGTCAGGGCGAGCATGGCCAGCCCGGTCACCGCCAACCGGTTCCCCGACTCGACGAGCAGCTCGCGGCGCCGCTGGCGGAACAGCACCCGGTGCATCGCGACCGGCGCGACGACCAGGCCGGTGGTCAGCACCGACCCGGCGAGCACGGCGAGGTAGACGTCGCGCTGGAACGTGGTGAGGTCGCCGAACCGGTTCGAGAACGGCACGGTGAGCAGGAAGCCGGTGAGGATCTGCACCCCGGTCTGGGTCACGCGGATCTCCTGGAGCAGCTCGTCCCAGTTGCGGGTCAGGGTGTGTTGGGACGGCTGTCGCTCCTCGCCACGCGTGTGGGCCATCGGTGTCCTCCCTCGGTGACCGAAGAAGTCTAGGGGCGTGGTCGGTGGGAGAGTGGTCCGCGTGACCGATGCCGACGTGACGATCGACGGGCTCCCCCGGGGCCTGACCGCCAGACGCCCGAACGCAGCCGACGCCCTCGCCGTGGCCGCCCTCCTGGACGCCCACCAGCGGGCGGCGAAGGGGTCGTCCGGCGTCGACCCCGAGGCGGTCCTGGGCCAGCTGGTCGGCACCGGCTCGTGGACCCGCCGCCAGGTGCTCGTGCACGACCCGGCCGGCCGGCTGGTCGCCTGGCTGTCGGTGCACGACCGGGCGTCGGGCCGCACCCTCGTCGAGGTGACCGTCACGCCGCACCTGGCCGAAGCGGATGCCGCGGAGCTCGCCGCCACGCTGTTCGCCGCCGGCCAGCGCCACGCGGCCGACATCGCCGTGATGCGCGGGGTGCCCACCTCCCTGCTCGACTCCGGTGCCTACGCCGACGATGCGCGCCAGCAGCGGTGGCTCACCGCGGCTGGCTTCGAGCAGACCCGCACCTGGTTGCAGATGACCCGCCCGGTGACCGCCGACGAGGCGTGGTCGCTGCCGGCGCTCCGCCCGGGCGTCACGGTGCGCCCGGTCGAGCGCCACGACGACGGCCTGCCCGTGGCGCAGGACCTGCAGGACGTGCACCGGGTGCTCGAGGAGTCCTTCCAGGACCACTTCAGCTCCTACCGCGAGAGCTTCCCCGAGTTCGTGATGCGCCTGCGGGAGGATCCCGGCCACCGCTGGGACCACTGGTGGCTCGCGACCGTCGAGACCGACGACGGCGTCGTTCCCGCCGGGGCGCTGGTGTCGACGGTGCTGCGCGAGGACGCCTCGGGCTTCGAGGGGAGCTACGTCGACTACATCGGTGTGCACCGCCGGGCCCGCGGCCGTGGTGTCGCGAAGGCGTTGCTGCACACCGCGATCGCAGAGGCCGCCCGTCGCGGACGCAACCGGGTGGGCCTCGAGGTCGACGCCGACTCACCGACCGGCGCTGACGGCCTCTACACCTCGATGGGCTGGGTCACCGACTACCGCACCCAGTCCTGGCACCGCGAGCTCGACCTGCGGTGACCCTCACCCGGCGAGCGTCCGGCGCTGCGCGGAGCCCTCAGCCCGACCAGATGTCGACGACGAGCCGGGTCGGGTTGCGCAGCACGGTGACCCGGAACGGGCGCTTGCCCTCGCGCACCCCGACGAAGGTCTGGCCGACAGCCTCGAAGCCGCCATATACCGGCCGGGCCTCGGCGATCACCGTGCCGGCCAAGGAGGCGGCCGAAGCGCTGCCCGGTCGAGGCGCGTTCGCCTTCGGGATGCCCACCGAGCTGACCAGCACCTCGAGGTAGGCGTCGCCGCGGATGTCGACGACGTCACCGCTGCCGTCGGCGATCGGCTGGTCGACGTACTTCACCTGCAACGACGGCCGCCCGGTGCCGGGGAACTCCCAGACCACCCGGTCATAGCCGGAGTGGCCACCGACCCGCACCCCGCCGATGGCGCCGAGGTCGCCGCCCGGGGTCGGAAAGCCCTTCGAGCTGACCGCGTCCAGCGAGAAACCGGCCGGCACGGCCGCCGTGCCGCTCGGCGACGCGCTGCCCCCGGGCGATGCCGTGCCGGTCGCAGCCGGCGACGTCGGTGACGAGGTGCTCGGTGCGGGTGTGCTGGCGGTCGTGCCCGACGGCCCGGTCGGCGTCGGGCTGGGCGGGTCGTCGGGCGAGCAGCCCGCGAGGGCGAGCACCGCGAGCGACAGCGCGGTGACGGCACGAGCGGTGACGGCACGAGCGGTGGGTGAGGTGCGGGGCATGACGACCTCCTTGCCGTCGACGGTACTCGCGAGCCGCCCCTAGCGCCCGCCACCTCGCCCGGCGCGCCCCCGGTGGACGGGGACCGCGCGGGGCGCCGGGAGGCATACTCGGCGCCATGAACATCGGTCTGCGTGACCGCGTCCTGCCCGAGAACCAGCGGCGCACCATCGAAGAGCTGTCCGACGACCTCGACCTGCGGTCTGGTGACACCCGTGCCAAGCAGTCGGCGTTCTGGACGATGCTGGTGCTCTCGGGCATCATCGCCACCGCCGGCGTGCTGTCCGACTCCACGGCCACCGTGATCGGGGCGATGATCATCGCACCCCTGTCGACGCCGATCATGGGGATCGCGCTCGGCATCGTGAAGCGTGAGCGCATCCGGGCCGGCCGGTTCGTGTTCTTCGGCGCCGTCCTGGTGGTGGTCATCGGCATCCTCGCCGCCCTCGTCGTGCCCGACATCAACCTGCAGACCAACTCGCAGATCAGCGGCCGCACCTCGCCCACGCTGGTCGACCTCATCGCCGCCATCGCCACCGGTCTCGCCGGCGCGGTCGGGCTGTCGCGCCGCGACGTCGCCGCCGTGCTGCCCGGGGTGGCCATCGCCATCTCCCTCGTGCCGCCGCTCGCGGTGGTCGGCATCTGCCTCGGTGTGGGGTCGGTCGGGCTGGCGATGGGTGCCCTGCTGCTGTTCCTGTCGAACCTGGTCTCCATGGTGATCGCCGGCACCGTTCTCTTCGCGGCGCTGGGCTACTCCGC
This sequence comes from uncultured Actinomycetota bacterium, assembly GCA_963747405.1. Classification (GTDB taxonomy): domain Bacteria; phylum Actinomycetota; class Actinomycetes; order Actinomycetales; family Dermatophilaceae; genus Fodinibacter. The sequence goes on along the minus strand of CAVVFG010000025.1, from coordinate 22,557 downwards.
CGAAGCGGACCAGGTCGCCCGAGGGGTGGGTGCCGGGCGCAGTTCCTATCTCAAGCTCGTCGCGCTCCTCGTGGCGGTGCTCGTACCGCTCGCGATCAACACAGCATTCGTGGTCCTGCTGCACGTCTGGACCGGCAACATCCAGAGCGTGGCCGAGGACTGGCTGGCCCCCGTGCCGGCGGCCCAGGTCACCGGCGTCACCTTCACCGCGCGGTCGTTCGTCATCGACGTGCAGGCACCCCCGGGCGAGCTGCCGCCGACGCAGGCCCTGCTCGACGCCCTCCACGGCGAGGTGCCCGACGGGTTCGAGATCGTGGTCATGACGACCTACGGGGAGGAGGTGACCGTCGGCACCACCGGTTCCACCGGTTCCACCGGCACCACCGGCACCACCGGTTCCACCGGCACCACCGGTTCCACGGGTTCCACCGGGTCGGGCTGAGCCGGCCGAGGTATCTGCGGCGGGCTGCCCGGCTCCTACCGGGCAGCACCCCGCTCGCAGGAGGACCCATGTCGTTGACCGTCAGCAGCCCCTCGCCCGCACCCACGCAGGCGCACGACGCGCTGGGCCCCCTGGGCGCAGGCCCGGCGGCGACCCGTCGCGGGCCCGCTGCGTCGGGTCAGCGCGTGGCCGCCGGCGCGGTGCTGCCCACTCCCCGCCTCGAGCTGAGCGTCGGCACCGCCGTCGCCCGTTACCTCGCGCTCGCCTCCGCGCTGCCCGGCACCGCGATCCACTACGCGGTCAAGGCCAACCCCCACCCGGTGCTGCTGCGGGCGCTCGCCCAGGCCGGATGCCGGTTCGACGTCGCCAGCCCGACGGAGGTGCGGGCCGCGCTCGCCGCCGGTGCCCCGGCATCCCACTTCGTGCACTCCAACCCGGTCGCCCGTCGCGACCACCTCGCCCAGGCCTTCGACCTCGGGGTGCGGCTCTTCGTGCTCGACTCCACCGGCGAGGTCGCCAAGCTCGCGGATGCCGCGCCGGGGTCGTCGGTGCTGGTGCGCATCGTCACGTCTGGCTCGGGCTCGGACTGGCCGCTGTCGCGCAAGTACGGCTGCACCGTCGACGAGGCAATCGACCTGCTCGTGAGCGCGGGTCGCCTCGGGCTCGACCCGGCTGGGGTCTCCTTCCACGTGGGCTCCCAGCAGCGCGACCCCCTGGCCTGGGCCGCGCCGATCCGGTCGGCCGCCCGGGTGTTCACCGGGGTGAGCGCCGCCGGGTTCCACCCGTGGCTGCTCGACCTGGGTGGCGGCTTCCCCGCCCGGCTCGACGCCGAGCCACCGCCGGTCGCCGACTACGGCCGTGCCATCGAGGCGCAGCTCACGGCGGCCTTCGGCGCGGAGTGCCCGCGCACCCTCGTCGAGCCCGGTCGCGGCATCGTGGGGGATGCCGGCACGGTGGTCACCAGGGTCGTGGGCGTGGTCGACCGGGGTGGTGCCCGCTGGGTGTTCGTCGACGCCGGCGTCTTCACGGGGCTGGTCGAGACCCTCGACGAGGCGATCCGCTACCGGCTGGAGACACCAGGGGTGCCCGGACCGACGGGCCCGTGTGTGCTGGCGGGGCCGACCTGCGACAGCGCCGACGTGCTCTACGAGACCACGCCGGTCTGGCTACCGTTGGCGCTGGCCGAGGGGGACGAGCTGCGCATCCACGCGGCCGGTGCCTACTCGAGCTGCTACTCGACGGTGGGCTTCAACGGGTTCGCGCCGCTGCCCACCATCGTGACCCGGTGAGGGTCCCGACGTCGGGGTGACCTCGGGCGGGCCCGTCGGGGCCGGCCCGTCGGGGCCGGCCCGGGGGCACTGCATGCGCGCGTCGATAGCACGCCGGGCGGAACGCGCCGCCCGGCGTGCCCGGTCAAGCGCGGTCGAGGAAGGTGCACACGCACACCTTGTTGCCGTCGGGGTCGGCGAGCACGGTGAACGAGGGGGCCTCGGCGTCGTCGAGGACCGTGCCGCCCGCCGCGACGGCAGCGGCGATGCGGGCCTCGGCGACCTCCGGGGCCGCCCAGACGTCGAGGTGCCAGCGCTGGCGGGGCAGGTCGCGCGGCTCGGTCGGCTGGAACCAGATCGACGGGCCCTGCCCGGTGGGGTCGAAGACGGTGTCGTGCACCACTGCCCCGGCGTCACCGACGAGCAGGGCCGCCCAGAACGGGCCGACCCGGGTGTCGTCGGCGGTGTCGAGGCCCAGCTCGACCTGCAGCACCTCGGCCGGTGCCGGCTTGACGTCGTGCCGGGTGGCCACCGAGCTGAGCAGCCGGGCGAGGGTGACGTCGTCGGCCCTGGCCCAGATACCGCCCGCGCCGAGCCCGGCTGCCTCGGCCGCGGCGACGGCATCCACGACGAACGCGGCGCCGACCGCGGCGTCGGGTGTCCGGAACCGCGCGTGGAGGCGCTGCGAGAGCTTGCGCCAGTCGTCGAGCCGGGCGTCGAGGATGGCGTCGGCGCTGAGCCGGTTCGAGGCGTCGATCTCGTTCGAGGTGTTCACGGTGTCCATCCGAAGACCGTGCCACGACCCTCCGACACCCCGGTGAGGCAACGATCCGTGGGAGCCGGTCAGGCCGACCTGGACCGTGGTGACCCGCCGGGTCGAAGGGTCGACGAACAGCAGCGCGGTGCTGCCTTCGGGGTATCCGTGCTCATGGGCCGTTCCTGTCATCGCAGTGGCGGGATCTCTGCGTGGAGCCGGCTCATGCGTCACGACGCAGCAGGACGCTGATGACGCCGAGGTGGGAGATCAGCGGAGATCAGCACCATCGGCGCCTGGACCAGCACGAGAGGCTGCAGCGCCGTCGCCAGGAGCAGGCGGGACAGCCTGGGCGCAACGTACATGGCCTGGCAGGTGTCGTCGGATGTCACGGTGCTACTGCCGAGAGTGCCCGCCCAGGACCCAGGCCCGGACCGCCTCGGCGTAGGCCTCGGGCTGGTCGGCCCAGGGGGCGTGCCCCGCGCCGGGGATGCTGGTGAACGCTGACCGCGGTAGCCGTCGGGCCAGCTCCCGGCCCATCGCTTCAAGTACCACGACGTCCTCCGCGCCCCACAGCACGAGCACGGGCACGTCGAGGTCGTCAAGGAAGGGGTCGACGTGGCTGCGGATGCCGCGCTTGTAGTCGGCGAACCACGTCATCGTGGTCACGAGCCGCCCTGCGCCGTAGGCCTCCAGCTGGTCGGCGACCTCGTAGTCGCTGGTCTGGTACCGGACATGTGCCAGCCGCTGCAGCAGCCGCAGGAACGTCGGTGCCCCCAGTCGGCCGGTGATGGCCCGGTACGGCGCACCCCAGTCGAACAGTCGGCTCACCGCGGTCCCGTTGAGCGTCGTGGTGACGACGTCGACGTCGACGCCGGGCCCGTCCCCGACGGTCAGGCTCGCGATCCGGGAGGTGTCGGTGGCTGCGGCGGCCAGCACGATCGCGGACGGGAGGTCGTGACCCACCAGGTGCACGTCGCGCAGGTCCAGCTCGGCCATCAGGTCCAGGAGGTACCGGGCGGCCATGTCGAAGTGCATGACCTCCGGCCCACCAGGGCTCTTGCCAAGCCCCGGGACGTCGATGGCCACCAGGTGAACCTCGTCCACGAGCAGACGCCAGACGAGCTCGAACGTAAGGATGGTGAAGGGCAGCGGACTCAGGAACAGCACTGTTGGCTTGTCGGAGTGTCCGGCCTCGGCCATCCGCACCGTGCGGCCGGCGACCTCCCGATACACCGGCGCCACGACGGTCGGCCGTTCGGGTCCCGCGAACGGCGTGGCCGCCGCCTGCGCGGCGCGGATCCGACCGTTCTCCGGGGTGAGCAGCAGAGGCAGGGCGACGTTCAGCTCGGCCAGGAGACCGATCGACTTGAGCGGATGCGCGGGCAGGACGGGTGGCAGGGTCATCGATCGCTCCTGGCTGGTGGGGGGACGCGGGGTCCCGGCGGGCGTTGAGTCGGGCCAAGACTTGTCCGGGCGTAGCAGGTCGTCCGAGGGGCCGAGTGGAACGGCGGGCGTGGTCCCGGAGGTCTGCGTCAGCACGCACGCGCCGCCGCGTCAGGCGAGCGGTATTGCGTAGTGCATGACGGACTCCGGTGACCCGTACACCCAGCGGTCACCGTAGATCTCGATGTCCGGGCCGCCGCTGTGCTGCTTGTCCGAGCGCACGAGCCAGGACCCGTAGACGTAGTTGACGGTGTGGTCGATCTCGGCGGGGTTGCCGTGGTGGGCGAACACGGCCCACCGTCCGGCGGGGACCGTGGCCGAGACCAGGCCCGGCGGTGTGTCGGTGGCGGTGCTGACGACGGCGGCGAGGTAGTCCAGCCCGGTGTCGTCCTCGACGCCGTCCTGGACGACACCGTAGAAGGGCGCCTCGACGCGGTCGGGGATCGAGTCCACGACCGACAGCAGGTGCGACCACAGCTCGTCGAGGCTCTGCCCGAGCGTGTTCAGCTGCCGTTCCTCGCCGTCGTACCGGGTGCGTACGCCCAGCAGGGTCAGGGCGTCCTGCTCCTGGATAACGGGCTCCGGCGAGAGCATCCCGTGGCCGAGGTGGTTGAGGTAGGCCTCGTCGATGCGGACCTTCCGCAGCCGCTGCCGTGCCCTCTGGCCCTTCCGGTACTGCGAGGGGGTCATGCCCATGCTGGCCCTGAAGACCTTCGCGAAGCTCTCCTGGGTCTCGTAGCCCGCGGCGACGGCGACGTCGAGGATCGAGGGGCCGGTCGACTCCAGCAGGTCCAGGGCGTGGCTGAGACGTCGGGCTCGGATGTACGCCTTCACTGTGTCACCCGTCACGGCCTTGAAGGTGCGCTGAAAGGATCTCGGGCTCATCGTCGCCGCCCGGGAGACGGACCGGAGGTCGAGCGGTTCGTGCAGGTGCGACTCGATGAAGTCGACGCCGTCTCGTAGCTGGTCCAGGATCCCAGTCGTCACGCCGCGGCCGCGGGGTCGTCGAAGAAGCCGGTCAGGGACGACACCTTCCAGTCCTCCGCGAAGGTGGCGAACGAGTGGCCCGTGCCGACGACGGTGCCGTCGCCGGCGACCATGTTCCAGTCGGCCAGGGCTCGCCCGTGGTGCTCCACGTAGGACGTGGTCACGAAGTGCCCGCCGGGCATGCCCTGCTGGAAGGTTCGGACGTAGTCGAGGATCTTGGCGTGCCCGGAGGCAAGCACGTTGGGGTCGGTGTAGGTGCAGTCCGCCGCGAGCGCCGCCTCGGCCGCTGCGGCCAGCTCGGCGTCGTCGGCGATCAACCAGATCTTGCCGTAGCTGTCCCACAGGGAACGGTGGTCGGACGGGGTCGTCATGGTGTCTCCTCCGCTGGGGGTGTCGAGGACGACGGTAGGCGTGGAGGCACGACGGGCTCTGTCCGTTTGCGCCAATGTTCGGACGACCACCTTGGATCACGGCACCGACAGTCTGGCTACGCCCCTCCTGTACACGGCCAGTGATCCCGAACGGTTGGCTCGCGATCGCGACCACGCCCTGGTCGAAGTCGGCCAGCATCAACCGGTCCCGCTCCAACAAGCTCTCGTAGTCGACCAGGTCACCGGTAGTCGCCGACCACCACCAGCCCGGGTAATGCCGCATCCCCGCATACGAGCCAAACCTGCGGACCGGCAGTCCCGCCGCCACCAGATCGGACCGGGCGGCCGCCAACGTCGTCACGACGTCCTCGCCCTGGCCGGACGTGTAGCGCAACTCCACCTCGCCTCGCGGCGACCGGCCCACTCCTCAAGAGTCCGCTCGTGCGACAAGAAGCCCGGACAGCGACACGCCGCGACAAGAAAGCCGGACGACGACAAGTCAATCCGGATCCCACAAACGACTGTAGGTTCCGGCGCGATCTGTCGCGGGGGCAAGCCGCTGACCTGCAGAGGGACAAGATGCTGAGACGCAGGTCGTCTCACCATCTTGTCCAAATCCTCAGCGCTCGCGGCGGTTTACCGGACATGCCGAATGTCGGACGTTTCGCGACGGATAACCAATGGTCGGTCGCAGGGCCTCGGATGAGCCACCAGCCATCCTTGGCGTGGCCGGCTCGGCTCGTGGTGATGCAACGGATGCGCCTTGTCGCGCTCCGTGCATCACCTGAGTGGTTCAGCGCTGTCGAAGGCGCCGGATGCCGCCGGTCGTGAGGTCAGCCGAATAGCGGGAAGCGTCGAGCGAGCGGTCCAAGCATGGCGCGCTCTTCGGTGTCCAGTGCTGCTCGACCCGTTCCGACGCGGACGTACCGCACGTCGGTCCATTCGAGATCTATATCGCTGCCAAGCAGGCCATCCAGTGTGCGACGGACCTCGGCCAGGACCTCGGTGGCGGGCGGCTCGGGGAGCACTGGTTCGAGGTCCAGCTGGTGCACGGCAGCCTCGACGGCAAGGGTGCGCAGCAACGAGTCGACGGTGAGGTTGCGGCTTTGCGTGGTGACGACCGACTCCGGGCTGGTCTTTGCTGCGACAACCATCACGGCGCAAGCAGTTTCGAGGAACAGGTCGGCCGGCCCTCGCACCGATGTCCAGGCACTGGCCATGATGCGCGTGCCGCGAAGGAGAGCTTGCGCGTTGTCCGTGCCGGGCACCCAGTCGGACCAGTAGGAGACCTCGTTCGTATCGGGTGGTTGGTCGGCAGGGGTGGCCAGCGCGACGAGGGCGCGCTGACAGTCGAACGCCAGATGCAGAATCAGGTCCCGGACGGTCCACCCCGGCAACAACGTCGGCGTCCAACCCGTCGACTCGTCCAGGTGCGTAGCCAGGTCGACGATCGGGCGGTACGCGTCGACGAGCAGGTCGGCAGAGTTCATGTCTCAAGTCCTACCAACCAGGGTCGGGCTGCGCCGGTCGAGAGGCACGCTCATCGGCTCAGGCGTCTCACGCAAATGCCGCCGGGCGGGAAACGGGTGACGGCTACGAGGGCCCCTGCTCGTGGACGGAGTCGCCTGACGGGAGGAGCGGACCGGCCCTCAAGTACAGGTGTTGAGCGGCGCTTTGCCTGAGAGGCGCTCCTTGGTCCAAGCGATCAGATCCGGCACCGCGGGCGAGTCGGGTTCGACGAGCGGCACGTGGTCGCGTCCGGGGTAGGTGCGGTAGTCGACCTGCTGCCCGGCGGCGCAGCGTGCCTTGACGTAGGCGTCCTGGGCGGCCGGCACGACGAGGCTGTCGGCGCCCCCCTGGCCGATGAGCAGCGGGGCCTGGATTCGGCCGGTGGGGATGTTCTGGTTGAGCCGGGCGGCGAGTGCGCCACGGTTCGGCTCACCGTTCCACATCGTCTTGTCGAACGACTTGATGGTCAGTACCGACAGCAGGGTGCTCTTCTCCGCCAGGCACCGGCCGGCCATCTGCTTGACGATGGGCTGCGCCCCGGGGCGGACGTACTCGCGGTAGGTGACGTCGGGGTAGGCGCTGGCGTAGGCGTCGATGACGTACGAGGCGAACAGCTCGCCGCCGGTGACGTTGCCGAGGTTGTCGATGAGCCCGGGCAGGTTGCTGGCCGGCGCCAGAGCAGCGACGCCGTCGATGGTCAGGTCGGGGGCGTAGGTCGGGGCCAGGATGCCGGTCCACAGGGCGGCGTGGCCGCCTTGGGAGTGGCCCCAGGCCACGGTGTCCTTGCCGAGGCTGACCTCGCGCAGCTGGTGCGCGGCTCGCACGGCGTCCAGGACGGAGCGGCCCTCACCCTGCCCGATGAGGTAGGGGTGCGGGCCCGTGGTGCCCAGCCCGACGTAGTCGGTGGCGACCAGGCCCCACCCGTTGGCCAGCACCTGGTCGAGGTTGAAGAAGGCGCCGGACTCAAACGGGTCGATGATGCTCGGCGCGCAGCCGGGGACGGCACCGGTGGTGCCGTGCGCCCACGCGATGACGGGGATGCCGTCGCGTGCCTTGGCGGTCGGCACGACGACCAGCGCGCTGGCGACCGCCGGCTGCCCTTCGTCACGGGTGGTGGTGTACAGGATCCGCCAGGCTGAGGCGCCATCTGGGATCTTGCGGGTGTAGGGCTCGGTGCGCACCAGCTTGCCGGGGTCAGTGGGCACCGAGGCCGGTGCGGTGTAGAACGCGTCCGGGGTAGGGGCCCCACGCTGCAGGGTCAGGCTGACCAGGACCAGTACCAGGGCCAGCCCGAGCGCCACGGCGCTGCCGGCCAGGCCGGCCCAGCGTCTCCACCCGTGCACCGACCTGGGGCTGCCCTGCGTGCCCCGGACCCGGGTCAGGGCCACGGCCAGCAGCCGCACCGCCAGCAGGATCAGCCGCAGCCCGACCAGCACCCCGATGACGATGACGCTGACATCAGGCCACGCCAGGGCCAGCAGGCCGAAGAGCACGGAGGCCAGCCCGCCCAACGCCGCGCCCCACCGCTCCACACCGTGGACCGAGCGGGCGTCGATTAGGTCGGTCACGCCCGCGATGACCAAGGAGACGCCGACCACGAGGATCACCGCGCGCACCCCCAGCCCGGTGAACGCCACGACCCCGACCGCACCCAGCACATACGCGGCACCACGGACATACCGCCACCCGGAGCGAGATCCGTCGTCATCGACGCCGACGAGCTCACGGACCCCAGCCACCAGCAGCCCCAGGGTGATCGCCAGCAGCAACAACCCCAGCGAAGTCAGCGGGCGCACCATCAGGTAGCCGCCCAGCAGCAGAAGCAGGACTCCGGTCACCGCAGGCCACACCCACGACCGCACCCGAGGTGCAGGTCTCACGTCATCGTCAACGGCCTCCCGCCCGCCCATGGCAGGAAAGTAGAACTCCCCGCAGCTGCCGCACAACCACCTCGTTGAGGGTTATCGCCGATCCGCAGTCCTTGGAACTCCACAGTCATGAAGGCTTGATTCACGCAGGCCACAAACGCACTCATCTGCCGCGGATGGTGTGCGTTGCGACCCTGCGTGCCTGGTTAGGCGTCGAAGGTGAAGAGGTCTCCTGGCTGGCACTGCAGCTCGTGACAGATGGCAGCCAGAGTTGAGAAGCGCACGGCCTTGGCGCGGTCGTTCTTGAGAATCGACAGGTTGGCGATGGTGATGCCGACACGGCGGGCGAGCTCGGTCAGGGTCATCTGACGGGCTTCGAGCACTTCGTCGAGGTGGCACCGGATCGCAGCATTCGTTTCGACGGTCACACGACACCATCCAGGTCCTCGGCCATCACCACCCCTGCTCGCCACACCTCCGCAACAACGCCGATGATGACGCCCAGGAGCAGAGGGACGAAGGTGATGTGCCATTCGTGGCCGACGATGCTGGACGCGGCAGAGTTGTCCAGCAGCCACCGCCGCACCAGCTCGCTAGTGACGGCCAGGAACATGCCACCCACCCCCACCAGAAGGGCAAGGAGGCGAAGCCGGCTCGCGTTGACCTTGGTGAAGGGTGTCCCGTTCCGCACCGACCGCACGATCTTGAGGACCACGAACAGTGCCACCGCGGCTAGAAGTGGTCCGGCCGCTTGCCAGTAGATCCACGCCCACTGCATGGCAAACGTCGGGTTCAGGAAACCAAGCTGTGCCTTGAAAGGTCCAGTGATCTCAACCGGAGGGCCGCCGGTAACGGCGTCCCGCGTGCCGTCGCTGGTCTCCTTCCAGCGGGGCGCGTTGGCGACCGAGATCCCTGCCTCGTCGTTGAGCGGGGTCTCGATGCTCATCTCGTACGCGCTCTGCCCGACGACCGGCCACTCGGGTCGCAGGGTCATCAGCCCGAGCCCGTTGGGGCCCACAATCGCCGACAGGCCAAACGCCACGCTAGAGGCGATCGCTGCCCACAGCAGGATCTCCGCGCCGCGCAACCGTAGACCTCTACGGGTGGGCAACTGGGTGCTGGTCATGGTCGCCTCTTATCGTTTATCAATGTTATTGATAGACGATAAGGCAACAGCGAGCGCTTGAACAAGGGGGGCCTTCTTCTGGGCCTTCAGAACCTCTCAGCCGCCAAGAGTGGCGCTCAAGAACCTTCCGCTTCTGCCGCGTTAGGTGCGCTCATGACCCCTCCGCAATAGAACCCCCGCGATCACGCCAACGATGAGGCCACTCGTGAGGACGACGAGCCCGGGCCCTGGGAGGGGAATCAGGACAATGCCGACAACGATGAGCGTCACTCCGACGCCGAGCACGATCTTCAGCACGCTCACACTCTCCACAGCCTCCGAGAACTTTATGTTTCCCCATCTGCCGCAAGCGGTGCGGCCACGCGTGGTGGGATCGTTGGGGAATGACCACCGAGGGAGACCAGAGCGCAACCACGGACCCGGAGCAGTCTGAGCCGTATGAGCCCGCCGTCTTCATCAACTGGATTGATCTCGACTCTGACCTGTGGGACGGCGTCTGGCAGGACGGTCCCGAGCATCGGAGTCTCACTGGCACCAAGCGGGAGGTCCAAGAATGGGCCGCCTCGCAACTGGCGGTGCGCTACTGGATCTATGACGGTTCCGAATTCGTCCCTTGGGAGCGCGGCATCTCCAGTTCGCCGGGCTAGCCCAGCTAGCCAGGTCGAGAACGCGAACGGTTCATTCGCGTGATGTGGGAGGCGCAGGCGAGGCCCAACGAGCGGGGGGTTGTCCAACCGGAACTGCCGTAGATCGCAAATGGTCCTACCTATGGACAGCGGGACAGCGGCTCCCAGCGTGGCCTACGTTGTCCACATGACGTGGAAGACCCTGCGTAGTGAGGCATTGACCGTCGCCCTCATGCTTGCCGTCTTCACGCTGCTCCCTTTGCTGTTCGGCGAGCCGCTGCCGACCTGGCGGACCTGTGTTCTGCTCACGCTGGCGGTCATCGCGATACGGACGTCAGTGCATGTGGTGCCGGCGCTGTGGCACCGCTGGCGCGGCCCGCGCGCACCCAGGCCCGGACTGCCGACGGGGCGATACGGAGACTGACTCCGCGATCGTATGGGGCGGGCGCTCAAGGGCAGCCGGCAGAAGCGAGTCGTTCTCGCTCCCAGCGTGCGGGGCCTTCCGCTAATGCCGCCGATCGTGCCCATGAGCGTGCCCCCGATCGCGCCCCCGTTGGACCCTTGCATAGGCTGCGTCGCCATGGACGAATCGCGCGGGTCAGGAGTCCTCCGTCATCAGTCGCTGCAGGACGGGTTCGTACCGGCGCAAGGGCCGCAGCAGACCTTCGCCGACGCTATCGACCGACACATCGAGGAACACTTCGGGCCCGTCGAGTTCGTCTACCACGAGATCGCCTCGCACCTCGTCGGTGTGCATGTCTATGTCGTGGCCCCGACCGAGGAACGCCCGTACCGGACGCTGATCACCTCTGGGATGAGTGATCTGCCGATGACGGTCCCGGAGGGCCATGACATCAGCCCGTACGCCGAACTGATGCTCAGCCTGCCGGCAGATTGGCCGCTGACCGAGGTAGCCGGGCTCGGCGACGAAAGCGGATGGCCGCTGCTGATTCTCAAGCAGGTAGCTCGGCTGCCGCACGAGTACGGAACCTGGATCGGCGAATGGCATTCCGTGCCGAACGGCGATCCCGCGCAGCCGTACGCTTCGGACACTCCGTTCGCCGGAGTCGTCGTCACGCCGATGCTACGGGTCCCGCTCGAGGCCCGGGCGATCGACGTCGGCGGCGGCATCCGAGTCGCGTTGCTCGCGCTGATCCCTCTGCACCCGGAGGAGATAGCGGTCAAGGTCGAACGCGGCACCGACGCACTCATCGAAGTCCTCGACCGTGGCCGCGTCACCGAGTTGCTGGACCCGCGCCGGCCCTCGTACGCCTGCCAGCTCGATCGGACGCGCTGACCAAGGTCACGTGCTCGCTTCTGCCAAATGTCGGACGTTTGTCGGCGCACGCTGACCGTGACACACTGGTACAAGAAACCGTACCAGTAGGAGATGCCATGGCTGTCACTGCAAGCGAGGCCCGGAAGAACTTGTTTCCGCTGATCGAGCAGGTCAACGAGGACCGTACCCCGATCGAGATCACGTCCCGCCGTGGCGACGCGGTGCTGATGTCGCGCGCGGACTACGACGCGCTCGAGGAGACAGCTCATCTGTTGCGAGTCCCAGCCAATGCCCGCCACCTGCTCGAAAGCCTGCAACAGGCGCACTCCGGGCAGCGGGACGAGCACGACCTGGTGCGATGAGGCTGGTCTTCACACCGAACGGGTGGGCGGACTACACGTACTGGTTGGTCGCTGACCGGCAGATGCTCAAACGGATCAACCGGCTCATAGATGACGCCCTGCGCGACCCGGTCGGCGGCATCGGCAAGCCCGAGCCGCTGCGGCACATGCTGGCCGGCGCCTGGTCACGTCGGATCACCGAGGAGCACCGGCTCGTCTACCTCGTCGACGGCGACGACCTGGTGATCCTTCAAGCCCGCTTCCACTACGACTGAGGAATCACCCGCTCCTGCCGCACTCCGCACTCCGCACTCGATCGTTGGCCGGCGCACGCTTTGATGTTTCAGTGAGCGTGACATCGGACTCCGGCCCCCGGCCTAGCTTGACTGTGATCTCCGGGCGCCCTGGCACCGGCAAGACGACCCTGGCGAAGGCTGTGGCGCGCCGCCGACGGTCGTGCTACCTCCGCGTTGACGCGGCCGAGACAGCTCTGGCTCGAACCGGTGCGGAGGTCGGCATCCAGGGCTACGCCGTCATTCACGAGTTGGCCGTTTCCAACTTGGAGCTCGGGATCGACGTCGTGGTCGATGCCGTCAACGCGGTCCCCGAAGCCCGGGCCGGGTGGCGCGAGGCCGCGCATCGTGGCGGCGCCGAACTGGTGCAGGTCGAGAGCTGGCTACCTGACCAGGTCGAGCATCGCCGACGAGTGGAGACCCGGACCGCCGACATCCCAGATCACCAGATCCCGTCCTGGGATGACGTCGAAGCTCAGCACTGGGCCCCTTGGGACACCACGCGCGACGGGCCCCGCACACTCATCGATACCAGCGACTCGGCACGGGCACTGGCCCAGATACTCGCCATCCCGACTCAACCGTGACGCCCAGCTATTGCCGCTTCCGGGGCGTTCCGTCTACGAGTCAGGCGACCTTGTCGGCGTACCGTTGGCGGGCGGCTTCGCCGCTGGTCCCGACGAATGCCCCGATCGCTGACCAGGACATCCCCGAGGCTCGCGCCGCACGGATGGCGTCGATGACGTGCTGTTCAGCTGCGGAGCGTTCCTGAACCGCGCCGCGCAGCAGGGCCACGGCTTGGGCGTCCTGTTCGTCACCGGGTGCGGGCTCGTAGTCCTCAAAGCGAGCGGCGAGCTCGTCGGCGTGCTTGAGGATCTCTTCGACAGTTCTAGGCATGAGGCATCACTCAAGGAATCTCTTCCGGGCGCGCATCGCGTGGATGATCACCACAGCGGTGTCGCCCTCGACGTAACCAACTTCGAGGATGATGGCAGCCGCGTTCGGGCCGAGCATCATCGTGAACCCGTCACCGAGATCCCACACTCGGATGGGGTTGCGGTAGGCGTGAAGGATGTCCTCCTCGCCCAGACCGTGCTTGAGAGCCGACGGTGCAATGATCGGATCCTCGCGCACCACTCCAAGGTAACTTGCGAACCCTTCCACAAGCAAGGGCCCGCATGGCTGCGCACACCCATCCTCTTCTGCCGCGGACAGGGAAGCTTCATTGCCGATGACCGCAAGCTCGTGGCGGCTCGCGTCACACGCCCAGAAGGCGTCGGTGGCGGCTCTGCATAGGGGCCCGCGATCCTCAGACGACGACAGAGAACAGGAGGCTGTCGCGCCATGCCCCTCGAACGAGCAAGTGGTCTCGGAGCCGGCCCTCCTTCGTCAGCCCGGCCTTCTCCAGCACCCGCACGGACCCCGCGTTGTCGGGATGGCACGTCGCCTCGACGCGGTGCATGCCAAGCGCCTGGGCAAACCCAACAAGAGCCACCGCTACCTCCGTCGCGTAGCCCTGCCCCCAGCACCTTGGGTCGAGCATGTACCCGAAGGACGCGCGCTGATTGCCGCGGCTGGTCACCTCGAGTCCGGCGGAGCCGATTCCCGTCCCATCCGACATCGTTACCGCCCACGTGAACTCGTCCGGGCCGCTCCCTGACTGCAAAGCCGCCACGAGGAAGGACCGCGTCTCCTCCGGCGTGTTCGGACCCCAGTCCGTGTAGCGCGTCACCACTGGGCTCGCCGCGAGGGGGTGGAGCCAGCCGAAGTCCGACTCCGTGAACGAGCGCAACTGCAGGCGAGCGGTAGTCAGCGTCATGCCGACCATCGTGCCCTGCCTTGCCGCCACGCCAACGGAATGGTGGCGCCCCAGCCGTCGATCGAGCGGTGTCCGGATTTGCCGCTCATCGTGCTGAATTGAGGACGTTCCCACGGCGTCGTCATGAGGCTTCGGTGGGGTCCGAGGCCATGTCCCGGAACCTGCGAGTGCTTCGCCCCTCCCGTAAGGCACTACGTGCCGGTGACGTATTTGCGATGGTGCTTCCCGACGACAGCTTTCTGTTCGGACGGGTCGTCTCAACCGCCGCTCGCTGGGCTCTTGCTGAGGACAGCGGCACCGTGAACCTGGTGTACGTGTACGACTACAGGTCGAGCGACAAGAAGGTGCCCGACCGCCAACACCTGGGCGCTGACCGGCTTCTCGTTCCGCCCCAGCTCATCAACAGGCTGGGCTGGAGCAGGGGCTACTTCGAGACCTTGGCGAATCTCCCCCTCGAGGAAGGGGAAGTCCTCCGTGAGCACTGCTTCCAGACCAACGTCTACGCAGCCGGGCCCCGCTGGTTCGACGAACGGGCCAACGCACTGCCCGAGCCTGTCCCTCCCGTCGGTGCATGGGGAGCAGGCAACTGGCTGACGTTGGAAGCGGAGGTCTTCCGCGCGCTGGGACTGCTGTTGGACGAGGACTAGCAACATCCGCAAATGCCGCCCCCCGTGAGGTCGCGTGGACAGCAGCGGGTGGATCGTGCAGACGCATCGGCTGCTCAGGCGTAACGTTGATAGATCAGCAGTTGGGTGTGCCGTGCGGAAGAAGCGTTGAGGGGAGGCCGAGATGATGACAATGCTCAAGCGGCACGTAAGGGCGCGATCATCCCCGCCGGCCAAGACCGGGGTGAGCCTCGGCCAAGTCCTTCGTGCTCTGGACCGTGTGGTGGATCGTCCGCAACCACATCGATCGCCGCCCTCGACGCACTTCATTCCCAATAGCAACGGCGAAGGCGGGCGGGTGATCGTCAGCGGTCATCCGTAGCGGTGCATGGCCCCAGGGTCGATGGACAGACCCGCTCGGTGTACCCGGCCATCAGGTTGGGTTGCAGCTAGGGCAGGCATCGGGATCAACGCCGACACGTCGCAGCCACGGCTCGCAGCATCATCGAGGCCTGGGCAGACGACAAAGACGGCCCAAGGACTGCGGCCAGCCGCGGCCAACGCTCGCTCCCCAGTTCCAGGGGTACGCGAGCGCTCCGTCAGGACTCAAGGGGTACCGTGCGGGAACTCATCAGTGCTTCTGAAGCGGCAGGTGTGGGCACGCCGTCCTACCTCAGGTCTGTTGAGGGCAAACATCCTCTTCTGCCGCGACCCGTGCGGCTGACCCAAGCGCAATCGAGAGCTGGGGATGGCGCCAGCGGAGGGGAAGCGAGTCAGGCAAGTCCAGTGGCGCCGTCGCGCACTTCCTGCTCGACGGTCTTGACGCACTCGAGGAGGTTCTTGGACTCTGGGAACTCGCGGCGGAGCACTTGCAGCCGGATCGGACCCCACTTCCGGCGGCGCACCTTGACAACGTTGGTTCGTGAGGTCACACCTGCAAAGGTGCTCCAGATGCCGTAGATCACGGCGCTGGGAATGTCGATTCCAGCGTTGCCTTGCGACCACAGGGAGACACCACGCGGGCCGCCTGCGATCGAGTAGTGGTCGCCATGGGCCTCGAAGTCCTTCCAGCAGGACGCGGCCCTCGCTCTGCCAGCCGTCCTCGAGTTGCTGCATGCCGAGATCGTCGCATGGCGAAGCCAGGACGTTTCCTCATTTGCCGCGGATAGGACGAGCTGTGCCAGTTCGCCCTGCCTCGCGTCAGAGGCCCCGGACGAGTTCGACGATGCGATCAACGACGTCGACAGGGACCGCGAGGGAGACATCCCACGTCTCGTCGTCGGAGCCAATCAGGATCGAAGCGGTGGGCCCGTCGCACGACCAGACACAACCAGGGGCTCCCGCGGACCTGCCTACCGCAATCGAGTTGCGAGACGCCCAGGTGGCAGTGAGGATGGAATCCAACGTGGCGAACTCAAGCGGCGTGGCCCTGACGTTAACTTCCCAGTCGCCGCTTGCGATCTTGGCGCAAGCGACGGTGCGGCCGTCCTTGTCAACTTCAGCATCGACTGCCACGTCTGCCATGTCCGAATGGTGTCACGCCGCACGCGCGCGTCCGTTCGCACTCACATGCCGCGGATAGGGCGACTTGGTCGTGGCGAAGGGCCCGCTACTCGCAGGGGTCCTTTGCTAGCACCGCGATGGCTACCACGAACTCTGAAGTCTCGGGAGCGAGGACGCAGTCACCTTCGGGTGGGCGGTAGGGCCGATGGTGAGTGCCAACCGAAACTCGTCGAGCCTTGACGCTCTACTTCCTGGCTGCTGTATTCGTCGGGGTCCCATTGCGCGCCGCGGGTGACTCTGTCGCCGGCGCGGCGTAGAGCGAGCGTGTGGCTGAGGCGCGGCCCGGTCGGGCCGCTGGCGTGGGTGCACGCGTTGGGACCGGCGCCCTGCAGGAGGGCCAGGTCGCGTTTCACCCACCTGTCGTGGAATTGCAGGCTTCGCTGCTCGGGCGTAACGATCCGGCGAGCCTGTGCCTGGATCTCGTGGAGGTCGTCGCCGCCCCCGCTGTGGACCCAGTTCAGGGCGGCCAGTCCGATGCGGATTTGGGAGCGCCACCCTTTGCGATCCTGCGGATCGGGTGCAATGTCCGGCGTTCCGGTTGGCACTGCGGGACGGTTGTCTGGGCTGCCGGGGGATTGGTCGAGTCAAGGCGGGACCCAGGTCAGCGGGCCGGCCGCGTCGGGGAACTCCTGGACCAGGCGGTGGTGAAGCGCGTCCAGCCATGGGGTCAGCGAGGTGGGGTCGGCCCGCAGCGTGCGTAGCACCCGGGCCGCTTTCGCGTCGGGTGGTGGGGTGGCTAATGGGGCGAGCCACAGCTCGGATTCGGTGAACGCGGGCCAGAACAGCCGAACCAGGGAGGTGGGCCCGAGCCCGGCCGGCCGTGGCATGCGGCGGTCGGCGAGGACGTCCGTTGCGCAGCCGGTGAGGTAGTTGTGGTTGGCGGCGACGGCTCTGCGCAGCTGGTAGTGGATCGGCACCTCGGTTCGGTGCAGGGTGACGAAGATGTGATCGATCCAGGCGAGGTAGTCCGTCCACGTCCCGTCGTGGCGCAGCCGGTGCCAGTAGCGGTGGATTGGGCTGGCGACGGCCGCTGGTAGGCCCAGGTCGGTGGCCAGGAGCTGCCAGCGTCGGCTGCTGGCGGTTTTGGCCAGGGCCATCGAGGCGGCGGCGCGAGCGATGACGGGGTCCGCGTCCCGTGCGGCGTTGGCGGGGGCCGTCGTGAGTAGTTGCGGCCAGAGCAGGGCGGGGATGCGGCTCATCGGTAGCTCGGCCAAGCCTTGGTCGGGGTGGAGGTGCTGGTCGTCGCGGGGGTTGCGGTGCTGGGCCGGGTAGCAGGGTAGGTCGGCGCCGAGGCGGTTCCGGAGGCTGACGTCGATGCTGGCGTGGTCGCGCAGGTTCAGCAGGGTCATCGTCTCCAGGGCCCGGTTGTGGGGCCGAGCCCGGATCAGCTGGGTGGGTCCGAGCGGGGCCTGCGGGTCCTGCGGCCCGAGCAGGCCGTGGCGGGTGGTGAGGTGACGGGCCGCGGCGGGGGTCGGTTGGCTGGTGATGCTCACGGCGACGGTGAGGGCGTCGACCAGGCGCTGCACGGGTTCGGCGGGTGAGGTCAGGTAGTACCGGCCGCCGAGCTGGGCGTGGACCAGGTCCAAGATCGCCTCGAGCGCCACGGCTGGCGGTGCGTCGATCCCGCAACAACGTGCAGCTCCACCCTCCTCGGCGACGGCGGCCGCAGCGAGCAGCAGAACCACCTGCTGGGCGTGTACCTCCTCCGGCGTCGCGGACCAAGGGACGGACGCAGCCCGCAGGTCGGTTCCGCAGCGGCGGCTGTACCGCCGGCCGCGTTGGTGAGCGAACAGGCCCGCGCAGCACCACGCGGGCGTGGTCGCGGTGAGCCACACCGGGCTCTCATAGGGCACGTTCGCACACTCAGGGCAGGTGGTGGCCAGGTGAACCTGATGACGGACGCAGACGGCGTGCAACGGGCTGCCCCAGGACGCCTGCCAGTAGTCGTCGTCGGCCAGGCAGCTGGGGCAGAAGCGCAGCCCGCGCACCTCCAGGACGCGGTAGTCGTGGAAGGTCGTCAGGTATCCGCGTCGGGCCTGCTCGAGCGCTTCGAACAGCGGGTCGGGCGCGAGGTGCCCGGCGTCGATGGCGAGCTGTTCAGCGACCCGGTCCAGGCCCACCTGGTCCAGGACCGGATGCAGCCGCGCGACGCGTTGCGGTAGGACGGTCGCCCCCAGAAGGCGTAGTGCCGCGCGGGGGGTGAGCCCGTAGCGGTGCGCCAGGGTCCGCAGCCAGCTCTCGAGCGCCTCGCCGGGCTGGCGGTCCACCTTGAGGGGCCACCGGGCGGGGTTGGTGCCTCCGGCAGCCGTCAGCCGGGGCCTCCCCGCAGCCCTCGCTGGGCCGGGGGCGAGCTCAGCTGGCGCGGTAGCTGAGCTCGGCGGCGTTGTCGAGAGCGACACGGGTCAGGATGTGCTCGGTGAGGGTCTCGGTCCTGCTGCGGTAGGCCAGGCCACAGGCTCGTTCGAGCAGGGTGGTCAGCGATCCGATGTGGCCCTGGGTGCGGGCGAAGATGAGCTGGGCCTGGTCGGTCAGGACGCCGGGCTGGGCGTCGGCGAGCTTGAGCTGGGGTTCGAGTTCGCGCAGCAGGTCGGCCCAGGCTCGCGCCCCGGCCGGGCTGCTGGTGGTGAACGGGGCCATCGGGATGGGGGTGGAGCGCCGGGAGGTCTGTGCGGTGGAGCCGGCGAGGTCGCCGAGGAACCCTTCGGTGAAGAATCGGCGCTCGGCCAAGCCCACCCCGGTCAGGACGAAGGCGCAGGACAGTTCGTTGGCGAGCCACTTGAGCTGGTTGCTCAGTCCCTGACCGTCCTTTGTACGGGGGTCGATGAAGTGCAGTTCGTCGATGGTGATGACCTCGGTCTCGCAGGAGGTGACCAGGTCCAGGACCACCTCGGCGAGCCGGTCGGCGTTGATCGAGGGCGCGACGTCTTCGGCGTAGAAGGACGCGATCTTGACCAGCAGCCCCTTCGGGGTGGTCCGGGCGCCGAGCTGGATGGTGGCCACCGGGAGCCGTTGTTCGCCGGCGTCGGTGTCCGGGCCGAGGGCGCGGATCGTGGAGCGGTGGAAGAGGCGGCAGTAGGTCATGGCGACGGTGGTTTTGCCCAAGCCGGAAGGCCCGTCCAGGACGGCGTTGGCTCGCACCCGATCACCGTCGCGGCGGGTGGAGGCGGTGACTTGGTCCAAGATGGAGAAGGCGTGGTGGACCTGCTGGGTGCGCACGACGGGCAAGTTGGACACCCAGATCCCGCGGGCCCGGTTGTAGTCCTCCAGGTCGTCCTCGCCCAGCAGGGCGACCTGCGCCCGGCTCAGCACCGGCAGGTCGGCGCGTGGTCCGCTGTCGCAGTAAGCGAGCCAGCCGGTCTTGCGCGAGAGCCGGTAGCGGGTGGTCCGGTTGGTGTGCAGCCAGCTCGTGTAGGAGAAGGTCATTCGTCGAACACCGCCAACCCGCCCTCGGGATGCTCGGCGTAGTAGCGCTCGAAGACGTCAAGGTCGTCGGGCAGGGGCTTGGTGGCTCGCTGGGAGCGATGCTGCAGGAAGTCGATCACACCGGGCAGCGAGGCCGTGCTGTGCGGATCGAGCACCCGCGCCCCCTCGGGCGCCGGCGGCGCTTGGGCTGGTTGGGTCGCCATCCGGATGGCCAGGGTGCGTTCGCGTCGGGTGATGACCTCATCGGCCTGCCACCTCGCCAGCAGGTCCGCCATCGCCTGGGCCGGGTCGACGAACTTGTCCTGCTCGCGGCTCAACGCCCGGGTGAAGTCCGCGGCGTCCTGGCTGAACGGGGCGGTCAGTGTCGCGGCATGCTCCCACACCAGCTGGTGCCAGGTGCGGTCAGCCGGGTCCTGGAAGTAGGCGTATCGGACATCGTCGACAT
The DNA here is from genome assembly GCA_963747405.1 of uncultured Actinomycetota bacterium. GTDB lineage: Bacteria > Actinomycetota > Actinomycetes > Actinomycetales > Dermatophilaceae > Fodinibacter. Next base: position 2,392 of record CAVVFG010000025.1, on the reverse strand, counting down.
CGAGCAGGATCGGCCACTTCCCGGCGTGCGCACCCCCGTACGGCGATGGCTGGTTTCGGTATAGGTTCAGGCCCGCCCCGTCGTAGCGCTGGCTGGCGACCTCGACGCCGTAGTGGTGAATCTTGCGCCAGTTCACCTCCAGGAAGTCGTAGAACAGGTCCTCCTTGATCGGCAACCGGAGCCGGCCGCACTGGGCCATTCCGCGAGCGTGTGCCTGCGCCGGGGTCATCAGCTCGCGCGGCGACTCCGGTTTGGGCAGGCCGTCGTGCGGGCTGTGGTGGTATACCTCGCCGACCCACTCGCGCAGGATCTGCTCCAGCTCGCTGACGTAGTAGAACGCCTGGTTGTGAACGTCCTTGCCGCGGGAGGCGATGTCGGGGCCCTTGTATGCGGCCAGCTTGTCCAGCAGCCCTTGCCGGGCGGTGCGGAAGAACCGCTCCAGGGTCGGCTTGTCGGTCGGCTTGTAGGTCAGCGCCGGTTGGATCGAGATACCCAGGCGTCGGCAGACACTTGCGGTGTGCTCCGAAAGGTAGATCCGGCCGTGGTCGACCACGATCGTGTCCGGTGCGATGCAGGTCTCCCCCACGTACAGACCTTCGGGTATGCCCGCGTACGGACCCTGCGGGGCGGTGGGTAGGTGACCCCACCGCTGCGGTGTCATCGCTTGGAACAGGACGCTGGCCACGTCGGCGGACTTCGCGGCCACCGGCCGCAGCCGCAGACCCTTGATGGTGCGGTCGTGGATGTCCATCGCGACGGTCAGCTCGGTGTTGACCCACCGGTGGGTCAACGGTTCCAACGCGAAGACGTCCAGGCGGTTGGTATCCAACACGAAGAACTCACCTGGCCGGGTCGACCGCAACCGCCCTAACGGCCCTGTCGGTCGCTCGGCCACCGAGCGTCGTTGCTTGGCGTCGCCGAAGCTGTACCGGCCGACGGCGAGCTCGTTGACACGCAGATACGCCACGCTGGCCGATGGCGGTGTGCCGCCCGGGACAGCCTCGGCGAAGGCGCGGTTGGCCCTGGCGATGACGGTCTTGCGGGTTGGTGTCGACCCGGCCACGAACGAGTCCAGGACCTCCCGGCAGGCGGCGTCCCATCGCGGGTCGACCCCGCGTCGGGTGTCCTTGAGCAAGCGTGCGTCGATCAGGCCCGCGGGACCCAGCGACGCGTACCGCTCCAGCCGCCGCTCCAATGTGCGCACCGACACACCGATCCGCGCGGCGTGGGCCGCCACCTGCTCGGTCCCGTTGGGCCCGCTTGTCACCGGCGCGAGCAGTGGTCGCAGCTCCTCGACCTTCCGGTCGAGCTCGCGGCGTTGTCTTGCGGTGAGCCCGGCCAGCGCGACCGCCGGGAGCTCGAACGGCTGAGACCGGACCTCGGCTGGAGTTTGGTCAAGGGGCGTGGCGGAAGCGAGCAACGCAGAGACTGACACCGAACGGACTGCCGTGCCGTGGCGAAGGCGTGCCTGGTCGCCGAGGAAGTCGTCAACCTCCCACGACTCCCCTTCGAACCAGAACCGAGAACCCGGCTCCAGCGTCAAGATGCCATCGGACACAGGTCATCTTCCTGTCTGATCGCGGTGATCACCGACCGACTCGACACGGGTCGGCTCAAGTCCGTGGCCCAGACCTGCCGCCACAACAACGCCAGAACGCCGGTCCGCACGTCCAGCGGCTCGACACCCCGCACCCGGGCCTCAACCTCCCCCAAAGTTGCTCCGATACGTCCGGCAGAAGCCACTGCCGCAACAACGGCCTCGTCGAGGAACATCGACCGGCGCCCCTGAGCGATGAACCGAACGTTGGACATCACGATCGGATCCTCGCCATGGAATACCTCGTATCGCCACCCCCGGGCCCGGCACAACCTGCCGGTCCAGTCCAAGACGACGGCGACCTCAGGCTTCGCGCACATCCGTGCCGGTTTGACGTCGACGATGACCACCGACCCGTCGCGTCGGATCAACAGGTAGTCCGGTGCATGCCGACGCAGGCGCTGACCGCCCTGACCCGACACCCAGAAGGGCTGGCTCGCGATTGATGTCACGAGGGGGTCAAAGTCGGCGAGCAGAACCCGATCGCGCTCCAGCAGGCTCTCGTAGCCCACCAGAGAGTTGGTCGTGGCTGTCCACAACCAACCCGGGTAGTTGCCCTGCTTCGGGTGCCAGGAGAAGTCACGTACCGGCAGTCCCCCCGCCATCGCAGCGACGTCGACGTCGACGAGGGTGGTGATCACCTCGTCGCCCATGGCGGTGCGATACCGCAGCTCCGTTGGCCGGAGCGCATCGGGCTCCATGGCTCCCAGCGTGCTCCGGCCCGACAAGAAACCAGGAATCCGACACGCACCCGACAAGAAATCAGGAATCCGACACTTTGCGCCGGAACCTACA
>CAVVFG010000024.1:0-41485 GCA_963747405.1 uncultured Actinomycetota bacterium | reverse complement strand
TTGGTTCGAGTCCAACCGGGGGAGCACCCCCAAGAGCCCCTGACTTGCGTAACCGCCAGTTTGGGGTTTTCTTGTCTTCGGGCGCAGCGACCATGCATCGTTCACCGTTGGTGCTGCTCAACCGGGAGGAAGGCGCCCTGACCCTCCTCAGCTGGGCGTTGGCCGCCAGCAAGCGGCGTCGTGCCAGCATCGACCCTGTGCACAACGAACAACTTGTCCCGACCCTCCATGGCGACTTCCTGGTCGGCGAAGAACACCGCGTGCTCGACATACCGTCCTGGGGCAATCGCTCGCAACCCTGAGGGACAGTCGAGGCGACCCTCGATCTCGCGACGCCGATCCGCCACCGTCTATGGTCGCAACGTGGTGGACACCGAGGTGGTCGTGGTGGGCGGTGGGCTCGCGGGCCTTCGCTGCGGATGGCGGCTTGCCGACGCGGGGCGCTCGGTCGTCGTCGTCGAGTCGGCGCAGGCCGTCGGCGGCCGAGAGCGCACCGACGTGGTGGATGGCTTTCTCCTCGACCGGGGGTTCCAGGTGCTCAACCCGGCGTATCCGGCGGTCCGCCGGTGGGTGGACCTCGACGCCCTCGAGCTGCGGCCCTTCGGTGCCGGGGTGCTCGTCCGCCGCGAGCGCGGCCTCGCCGAGCTGTCGCACCCGCTGCGGCACCCGGCGGGTCTGCTGGCGACGTTGCGCAGCGGTCTGCTCACCCCTCGGGCCGTGGCCGCGATAGTGCGCTGGGCGGGGCCGGTGCTCGCCGCGCCGCGCCGCGTGGTCGACGGCCCGGATCGGCCGTTGAGCCAGGGCTTGGACCGGGTGGGCCTTGCCGGCCCGCTGCGCGTTGAGGTCATCGAGCCCTTCCTCGCTGGGGTGGTCGCCGAGGACCGGGGAGAGACCTCGGAGGCCTTCACGAAGCTGCTCGTGCGGATGTTCGCGCTGGGTGTGCCTGGCGTTCCGGCACGCGGCATCCGGGCGCTGCCCGAGCAGTTGGCTGCGGCGGCCGTGCGGGCCGGGGCCGACCTCCGGCTGGGTGAGGCGGTCGTCGAGGTGAGCGCCGGGGTGTCCGGCGCGGTGCTGCGACTGGCCGGAGGCGAGCGCTTGGCCGCTCGGGCGGCCGTGGTGGCGGTCGGCCCGGAGGCCGTCGGCGGTCTGCTCGACGTGTCTCCGCCGCGGACCCGGGGCCTGCAGACGTGGTGGTTCGAGGCGGGCCAGCGCCCGACGACATCGACCATGATCGCGGTCGACGGTCGGCGACGGGGGCCGGTCGTCAACACGGCGGTGATGACGAATGCCGCTCCCGAGCTGGCGCCCCCGGGCCGGCACCTCGTGCAGGCCACGTGCCTCCTGCCGGCCCGGGCGGATGCGGCCGCTTCGGAGGCCGAGGTGCGTCGGCAGGTCGGCGAGGTCTACGGCGTCGACACCACGCGGTGGCAGCTCGTGCACCGCCACGACATCCGCCACGCCCTGCCGGCTCAACCGCCTCCGCTGCGCACGACGTCGCCGGCACGGGTCTCGCCGTCGGTCTACATGTGTGGCGACCACCGTGACACCGCGTCGATCCAGGGAGCGCTCGTCTCCGGACACCGCGTCGCCGGTGCTGTGCTCGCGGACCTCGCGTCGGCATGACGGTGCGCCGCCGCGCAGCCCTGATGATCGCGAACACGCCGGCCGACCTCTGGCGACTGTTCGTGCAGGACATGCTGGCCCGCACCGCGCACTGACCCCCGACCGCGACTAGCGGGAAGTCCCCGCCCGCTGGCCGGCCGGCATCCGCACCGGCGCCCCGTCGTCGTCGACGACGTCGGTGAACTCCATCGGCAGCCCGGCCGCGAGCTGGAACCGCCGGTGATCCATCACCTGCACGTGCACGTGCGGCTCGCTGGTGTTGCCCGAGTTGCCGCACTCGCCGATCACGTCGCCGGCACTCACCCAGTCGCCCACCGCGACCCGGACCGACCCGCGGCGCAGGTGGGCGAGGGCGACGTAACGGCTCGGGGCGACCTCGAGCACCACGTGGTTGCCGAGGATCCGCCCGGTCAGCTCGAGCACGAACCCCTCGAGCACCATCAGGCCGACGCCGGGCCACGACGTGCGCGCGCCGTGGTCGGACCGGGTCGAGCACGCCGCGACGACCACCCCGTCGGCCGGCGCCAGCACCGGCTGGCCAAACCCCGGGTAGGCCTCGGGTGGGCGGGTGTGCGGCCCACCCCACCCGAGCTGGGGCGACCACTCGCCGGCCGGGACGTGGACGAGGTCGACCGCGTAGGTCTGCCCGTAGGCGTGCAGCCCGTGGCTGGGCACCTTCGTCGCCGGGCTGTTGACCGCCACCCAGCGCCCCCTCACCGGGTAGCGCAGCACGGTTGGCGGCGCGGTCACCGTGCCGAGGCGGAGGTACCCGGCGAAGCCGACGAGCATGAGGAGCACCGCGCCCCAGCTCAGCCACATCGGCAGGCTCGCGATGGACGCCACGAGCAGCAGGAGCAGGGCGGCGAAACAGAGCGGGATCCGCACCCTGGCCAGCGCCACCGCCCAGTCCGGCCCCGCCGCAACCTCGCCCGAAACACCGTCCGTTCGCTGCTCCATGCCCTCCGACCCTACGACGACTCGCCCACGTTCGGAGGATGCGCGTGCTCGTCTGCGCGGTGACTCTTGCATCGGCTCGCGCGCGGTCGAGCAGCTCGTCGCGGCCGGCACGCCCTGGCCCCTCGCGCACCAGCGCGCGGAGTCGTCAGCGGCTTTCGCGGTGCAGGGTCGGGGTCGAGCGCCACACTGTGGTGGCGCTCAGGTGCCTGCCACGGCATCGACGCCCTCAACGGCGCAGAGAGGCCCGAGCCGTTCACCCATGCGCACGGTGTCTCCGGGTCGAAGCGGACTGATGCTGCCGGCCTCGGGCGAACACACGAGCACGACGGTGGATCCGAACTCGAAGTGGCCCAGCGGGTCGCCGGCCTCGACCGCGACGGGCGGGTGGTAGCGACGGTGCTGCACCTCGCGGCGGCGTGCGTTCGTGTGCAGGTCGTCGTCGAAGGCGAGGCGGGTCATTCCGACCATCGTCGCGCCCACTGGGACGACCGCCACCCGGCCACCGCGCGCGCCGGCGATCTCGACCACGATCCGTTCGTTCAGGGTGAAGAGGTCGGCCACGTGGGTCACCGCCGCGACGTTCACGGGCCACAGGTCCCCCGGGACGTAGGTGGCTGCCGTGATCCGTCCTGGTAGCGGCACGTGGATGCGGTGGTAGTCCTTGGGCGAGAGGTAGAGGGTGATGTAGGTGCCACCTGCGAAGGCACCGGCGAGCTCACGGTCCGCGAGCAGGGCGGCCAAGGAGTAGTCGCGCCCCTTGGCCTGCACCAGGGTGTCGGACGCCACGTCACCGTACGCACCGACGGTCGCATCGACGGGGGAGACGATCGCCTCCGCGGCCACGGGTCGGAGTCCCGGCTTCAGCCTGCGGGTGAAGAACGCGTTGAGTGTCGCGTAGTCCTCCAGCGGCAGAGCCGCTTCGGCCGGCTGAGCCCCGAACACTCGGCTGTAGCCCCGGTGTACGGGGCCGCGCCAGCGCAGGGGGATGGTGCGCGTCGCCAGCCACCCGGCCCCCCGGCTGAGCGCGCGCTTGGGAAGAACGGAGAGGACCAGGATGAGAAGGCGGCCGAACACGGCTGGACCGTAACACGGGCTGTGTGGCGTCGGGTCCTGCTCGAGACCAGCGCTCGTTCGGCATCGCCCTGGTCGATGGCATGCGGGCGGTCGTGGTCACCGCCCTTGCTGCGGTCCGGGGAACGTCAGCGAGGGCGACGCCGGGTGACCATCGTCGTGCCCGCGGTCGCGGGGGCGCCGGGCTCGGCTCCACCCTGGACGATGTTCGGGACCTCGGTCGTCATCTTCCCGGAGGTCGTGCCGCGCTTGCGCAGCCACTGCTCGACGAAGCGGGCGACCCTCGTGAGGCTGTAGTTGATGACGATGAAGATGACCGCGACCACGAGATACGCCGGCACGGTGTTGGCATAGGCGGACCCGACCGTCTTCGCCGCGGTGAGCAGCTCGGGGTAGAGCACGACCGTGCCGAGCGCGGTGTCCTTGAGCACGACGACGAGCTGGCCCACGAGGGCCGGGAGCATCGCCGTCAGCGCCTGGGGGAGCTGGATGGAGCGCAGGGTCTGCCCCGGCGAGAGGCCGATCGACAGGCCCGCCTCCGCCTGCCCCTTGGGGAGCGAGTAGACCCCCGAGCGGACCAGCTCGGCGATGACCGATCCGTTGTACAGGGTCAGCGCCAGCACGACCGCGGCGAGCGGGGCGTACTCGTTCGGCATCCACGACGCCGTGGCGAACCAGCCGATGAAGAAGAAGATCATCATCAGCAGCACGGGCACGGAGCGGAAGAACTCCACGACCCCGCCACAGGCCCAGCGGATCCACTTGTTCGTGGAGAGCCTCCCCATGCCGAACACGATGCCGAAGAGACCGGCGAAGATGACCGAGAGGATGGCCGCCTTGAGCGTCTCCCAGAGCCCGGGGAGGAGGTACTGAGTCCAGACCTCGGGGTCGGTGACGAAGGGCTCCCACATGTAGCCCTCGAGCTGGTTCGCGGTCCTCATCTTGCGGATCACGAGCCAGAGCACACCGAGGACGACCACGACCCCGACGGCCGTGAGGATGGCGTGGCGGCGACGGGCGCGCGGGCCCGGAGCGTCGAAGAGGACGGACTCGCTCATCGCTTCACCGCCAGGCGCTGGGAGAGGTTGGTGAACAGCACGCCGAGTGGGAGCGTGAGGATGACGAAGCCGAGGGCGAAGAGGAAGAAGGTGGGCAGGCTCGCACCCTCGTCCTCGGTGATCTTCGCGAGGAGCCCGGCGGCTTCGGCGGTCCCGAGGATGACGGCTGCGACGGTGGTGTTCTTGATGAGCGCGATGAGCGTCGATCCCAACGGGGCGATGGAGCCCCGGAACGCCTGGGGGAGGAGGACCTCACGCATCGACTGACCGAAGGTCAGTCCGATCGAGCGTGCCGCCTCGGCCTGCCCCGCGGGGATGGTGTTGACCCCGCTGCGCAGCGCCTCGCAGACGAACGCCGCGTGGTAGACCGACAGCATGATCACGGCCCACCAGAACGAGTTGGTCGTCGCCTGGTCGCTGATCTGCAGACCCAGGATGTAGGACATTCCCAGCACGCTGAAGAACATCAACAGGGTGAGGGGGGTGTTCCGGAAGATGTTGACGTAGCTCGTGCCGATGAGGCGGAACACCGCCACCGGGGACACCCGCATGACCGCCATGAGAGTGCCGATGATGAGCGACCCGATGGCGGACAGGATGGACAGCTCGATGGTCACCCAGAAGGCGCCGAGGATGCCGTAGTTGCTCAGGATGTCGCCCATGCGTCACCTCTCGTGGTGAGCCGGTGCGGGGAGCCGCCCGCACCGAGGTGGGGTGCGGGCGGCATCCGCGCGGTTCGTCGGGTCAGGCGCAGGCGTCGGGGGTGGGCGGGTTGCCCGGGCCCGGCTTGTAGCCGGCCTCACCGAGGTTGGCGTCCACGATCTTCTGCCACTCGCCGTCGGCGATCATCTTGTTGATCGCGTCGGTGACCTTCTGGCACATCTCGGTGTCGCCCTTCTTCAGGCCGATGCCGTACTTCTCCTCGGAGAAGGTGTTGCCCACGACCTTGAGCTTGCCCTTGTACTGCGGCTGCGACGCGTAGCCGGCCAGGATCGTGTCGTCGGTGGTCAGCGCGTCGATGGCGCCGGACGCGAGGGCCGCGACGCACTCGGAGTACGTGCCGAACTCCTGGAGGTTGACCCCGGGGACCTTCTCCTTCACCTTCGAGGCGGAGGTGGAGCCCGTGACCGAGCACAGCTTCTTGCCCTCGAGGGTGTCCGGGCCGGTGATGCTCGTGTCGTCTGAGCGCACGAGGAGGTCCTGGCCGGCGATGAAGTACGGGCCGGCGAACGACACCTTCTCCTTGCGCGCGTCGGTGATCGAGTAGGTGGCGACGACGAGGTCGACCTGACCGGTCTCGATGAGCGTCTCGCGCTGCGCGCTGGGGGCCTGGACGAACTCGACCTTGTCGGCGGCCACGCCCAGCTGGTCGGCGACGTACTTCGCGACGTCGACGTCCATCCCGGTGAACTCGCTGCCCTGCTTCAGGCCCAGGCCCGGCTGGTCGAACTTGATGCCGACCTTGAGGCTGTCGCTGCCGCTCCCTCCGCTGCTGCCGCTGCTGCCGGAGCCGCTGCCGCTGTCGCTGTCGTCGGAGCCGCACGCGCTCAGTCCGAGCGCGAGCACGGCCGCGGCGGCGACCATCATCCGTCGTGTCGTCATGGTCAGTTCCTCCTGTGGTGGGGTGGACCCTGGGGTCCCGGGGAGTGCTGGAGCCGGTGCACGGCTGGTCAGTGGGTGAGGATCTTGCTGAGGAAGTCCTTCGCGCGGTCGCTCGTGGGGTTGGTGAAGAACTGCTCCGGTGCCGCCTCCTCGACGATCTGGCCCTCGCTGAGGAAGACCACGCGGTTGGCGACCTTGCGGGCGAACCCCATCTCGTGGGTCACGACGATCATCGTCATGCCGCTGTTCGCGAGCTCGACCATGACGTCGAGCACCTCGTTGATCATCTCGGGGTCCAGGGCCGACGTCGGCTCGTCGAAGAGCATCACCTTGGGGTCCATCGCGAGGGACCGGGCGATCGCCACGCGCTGCTGCTGACCGCCGGAGAGCTGGGCCGGGTACTTCTCCTTCTGGTGCGCGACGCCGACCCGCTCGAGGAGCTCCACGGCCCTGCTCTCGGCGTCCGACTTGGAGAGCTTGCGTACCTTGATGGGACCCAACGTCACGTTCTGCAGGATCGTCTTGTGGGCGAAGAGGTTGAAGGACTGGAACACCATGCCCACGTCGGCGCGCAGGGCGGCGAGCGCCTTGCCCTCCTCGGGAAGCTGCTGGCCGTCGATGGTGATCGAGCCCGACTCGAAGGTCTCCAGGCGGTTGATGGTGCGGCAGAGCGTGGACTTCCCGGACCCCGACGGGCCGATCAGGATGACCACCTCACCCTTGCCCACGGTCAGGTTGATGTCCTTGAGCACGTGCAGATCGCCGAAGTGCTTGTTGACGCCGTCCATGACCACGAGGGGTTCACTCATGCAGCGAACCTAGCGACGAACGGTGCCCAGGGGTACGCACAGGTACAGCCCGATCCATTCCGGAACCGAACTGAGACCTTTCAGCCGACGGCCTTCACGCCATCCAGCCCGTGCGTACCCGCTCGGTGACGGTCCACACCGTGCGTTCCCCGGCGGTGAGCCGAACGGCCACCCCGGGGGCGAGATCGAGCTGTGGGGGCGCCGTGGACGACCCCCTCGGGTGGCAACGGCTCGTGGTCGAGGGCTGCGGTGGCGACGTCGGTGCTGAGCAGGCGCATGGCGGCAGCCTCGCACCCGGCACAATGACGCCATGACTGCCGATCCCGCGGCTGTGCGGATCTCGCTCGCCGACGCGACGCCCGACGTGTTCTGGACCGACCGCGCCGAGCGGCCCTCGCCGAGGGCGGCTCTCACCGGCTCCGGGCACCGCGCCGACCTCGTGGTGGTGGGCGGCGGCTTCACCGGGCTGTGGGCGGCCATCCAGGCCAAGGAGGACGACCCGTCGCGCGACGTGGTGGTCCTCGAGCGCGGGCGGCTCGGCATCGCGGCATCCGGCCGCAACGGCGGCTTCCTGTCGTCGTCGCTCACCCACGGCCTGGCGCAGGGCCTCGCGTGCTGGCCCGGCGAGGTCGCCGCCCTCGAGCGGCTCGCCGACGACAACCGCGCCGGCTTCGAGGCGACGCTCACGGCCCACGGCGTCGACGCCGGCTACCACGTGCCCGGCGAGATCACGATGGCGCTGAGCGAGCACCAGGTCGACGCGGTGCGCGAGGGCTACGAGCTGCACCGCTCCCACGGGGTCGACGCCACCCTGCTCGACGCCGCCCAGGCCCGTGCCCGCGTCGACTCGCCGCGCTACCTGGCCGGCTGGGTCGACCCGACCGTCGGGCTGGTGGACCCCGGCATGCTGGTCTGGGGGCTGGCCGACGCCGCCGAGCGGCTCGGCGTGCGGCTGCACGAGGACACCACGGTCACCGCCTTCGACCGCGAGGACACCGGCGTGGTCGTGCGCACCGAGTGGGGCAGCGTGTGCACCGACAAGGTGGTGCTCGGCACCGGTGCCTTCCGCGGCCCGCTCAAGCGCCTGGCGCTCTACACCCTGCCGGTCTACGACCACGTGCTGATGTCCGAGCCGCTCTCCTCGGCCCAGCTGGATGCCGTGGGCTGGCGCGGGCGCGAGGGCCTTACCGACGCCGGCAACCAGTTCCACTACTACCGGCGCACCCTCGACGACCGGGTGCTCTTCGGCGGCTACGACGCCAACTACCACTTTCCCGGGAGGATCGACCCGCGCTTGGAGCAGTCGGCCTCGCACGACCTGCTGGCGGAGCACTTCTTCGACATCTTCCCCCAGCTCGCCGGGCTGCGGTTCACGCACCGCTGGGCCGGCGTCATCGACACCACCTCGCGCTTCACCCCGGTGTTCGGCACCGCGCTCGGGGGGCGGCTCGCCTACGCCGTGGGCTACACCGGACTCGGGGTCGCCTCCACCCGGTTCGGTGCCCGCGTCGCGCTCGACCTCGTCGACGGCCGCGACAGCGAGGTCACCCTGCTGGGCATGGTGCGCCGCAAGCCGATGCCCTTCCCACCGGAGCCGATCCGCTTCGCCGCCGTTCGCGCGACGCGCGCCAGCCTGGCCGCCGAGGACCGCACCGGCCGGCGCAACCTGTGGCTTCGCGGCCTGGACGCCGCGGGGGTCGGCTTCGACAGCTGAGCCGGATGCCGGTCAGCGGGCGAAGTGCTTCACCAGCCCGCCGGTGTTGTTGGCGACCAGCCCCTTGATGGTGCGGCTGCGGATGAAGCCGGGCAGGGGCAGGTTGTGGCTGATGGTCAGGCTGAAGCCGACCTCGGTGCTCGTGGCGTCGAGTGCCCGGAGCTCGTACTCGGCATCCTGGCCGGTCTGCATCCGGCCCTCGATCAGGTGCCAGGACATGCCGGTGGGGGAGTGCTGGTAGCCGATCGTGTAGCGGTCGGTGCCCACGGCGGTGGAGGCCGCGACGGCTGCGGTCAGCGGCGTGCCGTCGTCGTTGCGGGTCAGCACCTTCACCTCCTTGATGTCCGGCACCCAGTGCGGGGTGTCCTCGACGTCACGCAGGTGCTCCAGCACCATGTCGAGGGGTGCGGCGACGACGACGGTGGCGCTGGCGGTGTCGGTGGGCATGGCAACCTCTCGGTCAGACGGCGGCAGAGAGCCGGACGAGGGTGTCCATCTCCGAGTCGAAGGCGTGCACGAGCTTCTCGGGGTCGGTGACCGCTGCGGCATCCGCCTTGAAGCCCACCCGCACGACGCCGTCGTAGCTGATGATGCAGACGCCCAGCGTCTGCGGACCCGAGCCGGGCACCCAGCCCAGGATGCCGGTGATCGTGGTGCCCGCGAGGTGGCGCCGGGTGCGCGGGCCGGCGACGTTCGTCGTCACACCGATCGCCTTCGCGGCGAAGAAGTCGACGAACTGCTTGGCGATCATGGTGTTGGTGCGGCCGATGGCGGTGATCAGGCCGAAGGTGAGCAGCGCCTCGGGGGAGTGCTTGATCGAGTCCATCCTGCGCTTGGCCTCGGCCAGGCGCTCCAGCGGCGCGAGCCGCGAGGTGGGCAGCGGCAGCATGACCAGGGCGAACTTGTTGCCGAGCTCGCGCGGCAGCGGCTGGCCGCCGCGCACGTTGATCGGCACCATCGTCGTCATGTCGGAGGGGTCGTGCCCGCGGTCGGTGAGGTAGTGGCTGATCGCGGCCGAGACCGCACCGACGAGCACGTCGTTGACGGTGGCGCCGGCGACCCGGCCGACGAGCTTGATGTCGACCAGTGGGCGGGGCTCGCTCCAGACGGCTCGCTTCGAGACACCGGGGGCCGCGGTCAGCGGCGAGTCGGGGACGCGGCTCAGCAGCAGCTTGTCGGCGATCCGGCCGGTCTGCCACGCGGTGGTGAGCGCCTCCGCGGTGTACGACGGGTGGAGTACCGCCGGGATCTCGTCGAGCACCTGGCGGGCCCCGCGTACGGCCGCCGACACGGGGGCGGTGAGGGGACGGGCGAACCGTCCCGCCACCTCGAGCAGGCCTGTCGGCGGCGCCTGGAGCTCGCGAGAGCGCGTGTGCTGAGGTGGCGTCGGGAGCAGGTCGTCGTCCGGCTCGGCGTCGGTGAGCGAGAGCAGCACCTCGGCGAGGGCGATGCCGTCGGCCAAGGCGTGGTGGAAGCGCGAGACGACGACCGAGCCGCCGTGGTACCCGTCGATGACGTAGAAGTGCCACAACGGGCGGGTACGGTCGATGGGCTCTTGCATCTTGCGCTCGACGAAGGCCTGGAGCGCGGCCTCGTCGCCGGGCTCGGGAAGCGTCGCGTGGTGCAGGTGGCGGGTGATCGAGAAGTCCGGGTCGTCCTCCCAGTGCGGCATGCCCAGCGGGTTCTTGGCGTCGACGACGACCTGCGAGAACACCGGGTAGCGGTCGACCAGTCGGTGCTGGAGGACGTCGGTCAGGCGCTGCCAGTCGACCGGGCCGTCGAGGGTCATGATGCCCTCGATCACCATCAGGTTCTCTGGGCTGTCCATCGAGAGCCAGATGGCGTCGACAGCACCCATCGCACGGCGTCCGCTCACGTCGTCTACCTCTCGTCAGTCCCGGTCGATCCCGGCTGGTCCCAGCCTGTCACCCGTTGAGCCGTGGCTCGGCCACGTGTCAGCGGGATCACCTCCGACAGGTGAGGAGGACCGAACGCGGCCGCGCCGTGCGGAAGGCAATGGCGGCGTGTCCCAGCCCGTGGCCTGCATCCGCCCCGCACCCGTGGGCCTGACCCGTTCGAGTGACTGTCGATCGGCGCCGCACTGCTGACCATCGCGCTGGAGACCTTCGTGTGGTGGATCACCGGGTCGGTCGAGGTGCTGGTCGTCTGGCTGACCGGCTGGGAGCGGCTCGACCCGGTCATGGCCTTCGCGGTCGGGCTCAACATTCTGGTCACCGGCTCCCGGCTGGTCCCCAGCGCGTCTGCCGGCCTGATGGACGTCAGCCTGCCCAAGGAGATCACCGACGCGCTGATGGTGGAGGTCCCCGACATCGACGTGCTCTGCCACATCGAGCCGGCCGAGGACCCGCGCTCCTACGAGGACTCGCTGCCGTGACTGTCGTGCTCGTCTGAGGGCGCACCGTCGTGGCCCGAGTGGCCCGAGCCCTCGATGAGCACCGACGTCCAGCCGAGCGGGGTGCCGGCCACGCCGACCACGGTCACCGTGACGACTGCGACGACGGCGAGCGCGGCCACGTGGCGTGGGTACCCGCTTGCGGGTCGGGCGGTGGTCACCCGGCGCAGCAGCACGACCGCGAGGACGAGGGTGACCACCTCGAGCAGGCACGCGGCGCAGTCGGCCAGGCCGATCGCCTCCGGCTCGCCCGGCTCCGGGCCGAAGGGAAGCCCGGTGCTGCGCGACCACAACCACAGCAGCAGGGGCCCGGCGGAGACCGCCGCCGCGGCGAGGAGCGCAGGCACCTGCAGGCGCGGCTCCAGCAGCAGCACGCCGGCCACGAAGGCCTCGGTGGTGGCGAGCAGCACGAAGAACGAGCCGGCTGCCGACCACTCGGTGAGGTGCTCGGGGACGACCGCGGCATGGATGACGGCGCTGCCCAGCAACCCCAGGACCAGCAGCGTGCGCAAGGCGTCGGTGCGGCCGAGGCTTCGCGATCCGGCGGGGCGGGGAGTGCTGACCCGGAGCCGGCCACCAAGGGCCGCGACGGCCCAGGCCACCAGCACCACGTTCGTGCCGAGCAGGAGAAGGGTGCCCCACCCGAAGGACCTCAGCTGGAGCCAGAAGGTGGCCTCGTCCTGGGCGGCCTGACAGGCGGTGGAGCAGCTCTGCTTCATCGCGCCCATCATCGACTCCTGGTCGAGCTGGAGCAGGAAGTCGTAGAACGTGCTGGCGGCGAGCACGGCCACCCCGGCCAGGGTCGCCGCGGAGGCGACGAGCAGGCCGGTGAGGGCCACCTGCCGTGGCCGGTGCCCCGACGGCCCGAACCAGCGCAGCGCCAGGGCGAGGCCGCCGAGCACTGCCAGCACGAAGAGCGGCAGGCTGAGCGCCGACTCGCGCACCCAGCTCTCGAAGGGTGTCTGGGTCCGCTCGATGGCGCCGACTGCCCCACGCAGCGAGACGATCCAGAACACGTTCGCGAGCGCCAGCACCACGGCCAGCGGCAGCACGGTGCGCCACGGCACACCGGACGGCGCGGGAGCGGTGGACACCCGATCCTCGACGCCCGCGGCGGCGACGTCGGCGGACATCAGGTGATCTCCCAGCCGAACATCATGGCGTGGTCCTCATGGGCCAGGTTGTGGCAGTGCGCCACATAGGGGCCGGTGAAGTCCCGGAAGCCGCGGTAGATGATCACCGACTCTCCGGGGTCGAGGGCCACGACGTCCTCGCGGGAGAGGTCGTCGGGGTGACCGGCATCCGCGCGCTTGGTGACGTCCTTGCCCTCTCGCATGACGGTGCGGTGCTCCTCCATGTGCAGATGGAAGGGGTGCACCCAGCCGCCTCCGCCGTTGCGGATCTCCCAGAGGTTGAAGCTGTTCTTCTTCTGTTGGGCGAGCGGGCTCTTGCCGGCCTTGTTCTTCAGGCTGGTGGCCACGGTCGAGGGGTCGAACGCCATGCCGTTGATCAGCCACTCCGTCTCACCGGCACCGGTGCCGCGCTGCACCTCGAAGATGAGCCGGTCGTCCATCAGGGACTGCCAGTTCGACGGCAGCGGCGGGAGCGGGCGCATGGCCCTGGGGATGCGGCTGTTGTCGGGGGCGTCGTCGCCGATGACGAACTTCAGCACCGGCACCTTGTAGTCGGGATCGGGCGAGAAGCGCGAGGCGCTGGCCCACATCCGGCCGTCCGGCATCTTCATCGTGTTGGTGAGGTAGATGACGTCACCCTTGGTGGTGGGCGTGCCGTCCTGGTAGCGGGTGAAGTCGATGATGACCTCACGGCGCTTGGCCGGCCAGAGCTCGAAGTTGTCGCGGGGGATGGGGACGGGCAGCAGCCCGCCGTCCGAGGCGATCTGGGTGAACTTCATGCACTGCTGACCGTCGGGGATGCGGTACTGGCCCTCGAGCTCGTCGCCCCCGTAGCCCAGCGACACGGCAGTCTTCGGGCCCTGGGTCGAGCTCATCAGCTGGAAGTCGTAGATCCGGGCGACCGACGCGTCGAGGAAGCGGAACCGGTACTTGCGACGCTTGACCTCCAACACCGGGAAGGCCGTGCCGTTGACGGTGAAGATGTCGCCGACGAAGCCGTGGTTGGGGAAGTGCTTGTAGAACGTCTTGCCCCACCACTCCGGGTGGGTGGACGGGTTGTTCGCGGCTGGGAACTCGGCGTCGTGGACGTCCTTGTGCACCGTGACACCGTCGTCGAGCCGGCAGTCGAAGAAGGCCAGCGGGATGTCGTACTCGACATCGAAGGATCCGTCGCCGTGGCTGGTCCGAACGCCCGGGAGCCGCAGGCCCTGTCGTTCGTCGCCGGCGTCCATGCCACCCTTGCTGCCCGGCATCCGCTTCGGGTCGTAGATCGGGTAGAGCCCGACCAGGCCCTTGTAGACGTTGGAGCCGGTGTGGTCCATGCGGTGGTCGTGGAACCAGAAGAAGCTCTGCTTCTCGCGGTCGTCTCCGCCGGCGGGCCAGTTCAGGTAGAGCTGGTCGACCCACATGCCCGTGGGGAACCCGCCGTCCTTGGGTCCGTACTTGTACGAGTAGTGCGGGTTGCCGTCGCTCTCCGGCGCGGTGTGCGCGTTGTGGAGGTGGGTCAGGAACGAGTAGTCCGGGGAGCCGAAGTCCTGGCGGTCGAGGTTCTCCGGGTTCTCGTCCAGGCGGTTGATGAAGCGCACCAGCGCGGGACGGCCGTACTCGGCATTGATCATCGGCCCCGGGAAGATGCCGTTGAAGCCGTAGATGGTGCTGCGCGGCAAGGTCCGCTGCGTGCCCGCCGCGTAGGTGTTGCCGGCGGCGTCGAAGGACTCGGTCGGCCGGCCGTTCTTGTCGATCGGCAGCACGCGTGAGGTGGTGAACGCGTGGGTGTCGACCTGCACGTCGATCTTGTACACCAGCGGGTCGGGGTAGGAGTTCAGCGTCGAGCTCCAGGGAGTCCGCCCCGGCCACAGCTGGTGCTGCTGGTTGCCGAGCGAGTTCTGCTCGCCCACCCCGGGTCCCGGAGGCTTGGACCAGGCCTTGTACGTGCCCGGCGGCTCGGGCCGCAGCGCCTTCGGCACCACGAGTGGGTCGACGAACGGCGCGAGGATCAGCGGGCTGGTCGGGAACGCCTCGACGTAGAACAACGAGTCGGACAGCGCCGTCCCGGTGGCGCCGAACGCGCCATCGGGCGACAGCAGCCCCTTGTTCGCGAGGTAGGGCGTTGCGACGGTGGCGCCGGTCAGTGCCACCCCCAGGCCTCCGGCCGCGCCCAGGCGCAACATCGTGCGCCGGGACAAACCCTCGTTCTGCGTGGTCTCTTCGGACATGCGGTTGCCTCCTGCTGTCAACCAGCCCCCTGCGGCTGGCTTACTGCCAACAGGAATACGGGCACGACCTTTGAAGAACCTTGCGCTCGTCCACGGTCCGCGCGTTCGCGCAGGTGGGGCGCGTGCCTCACCTTCGACACACGGACCACGAGCGCGAACGGGTCAGGGTCCGATGAGGTGCGCCACGCGCGCATCCTGACTGCCATCGGACCCTGACGTAGTGCGCAGGCGGTCCTGCCGAGCCGAGCGACCTGAGGCGAGCCGCGCCTCGCACCGCGGCGGAGGCATCGTCGAACGTCTGCTGGCCGCGTGGATCGGTCCGGTGGACGGAGGCGGCTTCCCGCGCAGCGGGTCAGGCTGGACGGACCCGTCCACGACAGACGCAACCCAGGAGACCTCGTGTTCATTGCCATTGTCGACTTCTCGACGACCCCCGCCGACCGTGCCCGCGCCCTGAACCAGCTCGACGGTGAGCGGGCACGGATCCGCTCGATGTCGGGCAACCTCGCCTTCCGCGTCCATGCCTCGCGCGAGGACGACCGGACCGTCACGGTCGTGCACGAGTGGGCCGACCAGGACTCGTTCGCCGCCTACCTCGGCTCAGCGGCATTCGCCCGGTCCAACGCTGTGCTGCGCCCCATGGTCACCGACGGGCCGGTGAGTCGCCGCTTCCGCGCCGAGCTGGTCGAGTCGGTCGCCTGACCGGATCGGCGTCCCTACGATCGGTGTGTGGGAGCCCACCCGTGACCCGAGAGGCGTTCGCGTTCACCAGGTCCTTCGCGCCGGCCGGGCCGACCGAGCTGGTCGTCGACCGGCACTACCTGCTGTGCGCCTCGTCCGGGGTCCTGCGGCTGGAGGCGGAGGGCCAGCAATGGTTGCTGCCTCCGGCCAGGGCAGCCCTGTTGCGCGCCGGCCGCCCGGCCCTGGTCGCGATACCGCAGCCGGCGACCACGGCCTCCGTTCTCTTTCACGTCGACTTCGTGCCGGTACCGGTGCGGGACCTCGCCGTCTTCGACCTCAACCCGCTTGCTCGCGCGCTGGTCGCCGAGTGCGGCGGGTGGGCGGAAGCCGACGATCCGCTGCCTGCTTACCCGCGGGCCATGTTCGGCGCCCTCGCCGCCGTGGCTTGGCGGCTGGCCGAGCGTCCCAGCCCGGTCGTCGTGCCCGCCGGCCGGTCGGCTGAGGTACGAACGGCGTTGCGGCTCACCGAGGAACGGCTGGCTGGCGAGGTCCGCTTCGAGGACGTCGCACGCTGGGTGGGGCTCGTACCGCGGTCGCTGGCGCGTCGGTTCGAAGCCGAGCTCGGGTTGTCCTGGCGGGCCGTCCTACGGCGGATGCGGGTGCTACGCGCGATCGAGCGGCTCGCCGCCGACGACACCTCGGTCACGGCAATCGCGCACGAGGTTGGCTACGGCTCCCTGTCGGCCTTCAACGCCGCCTTCCGCGAGCTCACCGGCACGACGCCATCGGACTACCGCGCCACGTTCGTGGGCTGACTGCGGGGATGCACATCGCAGCCTGATGGTGCTGCCCTTCGGGAAGCCGCGGAGGTCCTCCTCCGTGGCGGCGGGCAGGCGGCGGCACCGTTTGGCGGGAGCCCACGGCGGGCAGGTGGGCTGCATGGAGGCCAGTCAGACCGAGCGTCGGTACGGTGCGAGCCGCGGTGCGCCCGTCGGCATCGCGATCATGACACGGAACCGGCGGCAAGCGGTGCTGGCCACGCTGACCCGGCTGCTGGCAGCGGCACCGAGCGCCTCCCAGGTGGTCCTGGTCGACAACGGGTCGGTTGACGGCACGGTGGAAGCGGTGCGCAGGCATCACCCCGCGGTGCGCGTCATCGGGCTCACCGAGAACATCGGCGCGCGGGCCCGGAACGTGGCGGTCGAGGCGATGGACGCCGACGTCGTGGCCTTCGCTGACGACGACTCCTGGTGGGCGCCGGGGTCGCTGGAGCGCGCGGTCCAGCTCTTCGCCTCGCACCCTCGGCTGGCCCTGGTCGCGGCGCGGGTCCTGGTCGGCCCTCAGGAGCGGCTGGATCCGGTCAGCGCCGCCATGGCGAACTCACCGCTGGCTCGGAACCGCGATCTCCCGGGCCCCACCGTCTTGGGGTTCGTCGCGTGCGGCGCCGTGGTGCGTCGCTCGGCGTTCCTGCAGGTCGGAGGCTTCGATGAGACCGTGCACTTCGCTGGGGAGGAGGAGCGGGTGGCCCTCGACCTGACGGCGGCCGGCTGGGGGCTGGCCTATGTGGCTGACGTGGTGGCCCACCATCACCCCGGGGTGTCGCACCCCCGCCCGGGACGCGACCGCCTGCTGGCGCGCAACGCCCTGCTCACGGCATGCATGCGCCGACCCGTGTCGGTCGTGGCAGGTCGGGCCGCTCGAGCGCCGTTGGGCGCAACGCTCAGTGCGGTGCCCCGGCTCCCCGGCGCGCTTCGGCGCCGCCAGCGTGTCCCCGAGTGGCTGGAGAGTCAGCTCGCCCTCCTGGAGGCCTCGGGCGGAGCACGTCACGAGGCGTAGCGGTGAGGGGCCCAAGCCGTTCCTCGAAGCGCAGCGGAGGTGGGTGAGGAGCTGCGGCTGGCACACCGCTCGTGGAGTACGTGTGTCGGCGGTGACGATCACGTCGGACGAACGAGGAGACTGCTCAGCGGCGCTCCGGACCCCGTAGTGTGGGCCGACCGGAGCGGCGTCGGTCGCGGGCAGGGGTCTCGATGCAAGCTGTCATCCAGGACAGGTACGGCGGTCCGGACGTCCTCCGGGTGGGCGAGCTCCCGGAGCCCGCCCCCGCCGCCGACGAGCTGCTGCTGCGGGTGCGTGCGGTTTCCCTGAACGGCTCGGACCGAGAGAACCTGGCGGGGCGTCCGGCGTACGCACGGTGGGGCAACGGGTTGCGTCGACCCCGGCATCCGGTGCCCGGATCCGACGTCGCAGGCGTCGTCGAAGCGGTCGGCAGCGCGATCACCGAGTATGCCGTGGGCGACGAGCTCTTCGGCGAGCTGGCTGGATACCGTGGCGGGCTGGCCGAGCTCGTCTGCACGCGACCCAAGCTGTTGGCCCGCAAGCCCCACGGGCTGTCGTTCGTGGAGGCCTCGACGCTCCCCCAGGCGGGCGGCATCGCCCGCATGGCGACCACCGGTGTCCGGCCGGGAGATCGGGTCCTGGTCAACGGCGCGGCCGGCGCCGGCGGTGTGTTCGTCATCGCGCTGGCCAAGCACGCCGGTGCCGAGGTGACGGCGGTCGATCGGGCCCAGAAAGCCGGGTTCCTGCGCGAGATCGGAGCCGACTTCACCATCGACTTCGCCACCGAGGACTGGGCCGACCAGCGCGACAGCTTCGACCTGGTCGTGGATCTCGTGGCCAGTCGCTCGCCGTTCCGCGTGCATCGCGCGCTGCGGCGTGGCGGGCGGTACGCGATGGTGGGCGGCCTGGCCAGGATCCTGCTGGGGACCGCCGTCGCCGGGCCGCTGGTCGGACGGGCCACCGGAAAGAAGGTCGGGGTGCTGGTGGTCCCGCAGTCGCGAACAGGGCTCGAGGCGGTGCTCACGCTCGTCGCTGAAGGTGCCGTCACGCCGAGGATCGACGAGGTCTACCCACTTCGTGAGGCCTCCGCAGCCCTGGCCCGGCTCGCCGCGGGCGAGAGTCTGGGCAAGCTCGTGGTCGAGGTGTCCGAGGGCTGAGGGTCGCTGACGACACCGCGACGTGCTGCCCCACGTCGCGTCTTCAGCATCCGTTCCCGAGCGGTTGCGACGTGTTCGGTGTCGACCTCGACGGCGTGGCCGATGCGTTGGGCGCGACCGTTGACCCGCAAGACGTTCGGTGGGGCGTGTCGGGCTTGAACCGACGACCGACGGATTATGAGTCCGCTGCTCTGACCGACTGAGCTAACGCCCCGTGCCCGCGAAGCCGTGACGGACCGGCTCCGGGCGCCGCGAGCCTACCGGTGACCACGCGTGGAGGTGAGACGTGGGTTCTCTGCGTTTTGTGGTGCTGCTGGGGCGCTTGGGGCATGATGGGGCGCACAACGGCACCCCCGCGTGCCCACAGAGCACCGCCACACGGCATCCGGCCCGGGGTGAACCCGGCCACCGGGCAGGCAGCAGGCCAGACATCGCGCGCACCGGCGTTGGGGAAGACGTCCCTCGCACGCGAAGGAGGCCAGGATGTCTGTCGCGATGCCGCGTACCAACACGCGGGGAGTGGTCTACGTCCACTCGACCCCCAAGGCGCTGTGCCCGCACGTCGTCTGGGCCATCGAAGGGGTGCTCGGCACCCGGGTGTCCGTCGACTGGACCGCCCAGCCTGCCGCCCCCGGCCTGGTGCGCGCCGAGCTGAGCTGGGCCGGCGAGTCCGGCACCGGCGCTCGGATCGCGTCGGCCCTGCGCGGCTGGGACCACCTGCGCTACGAGGTCACCGAGGAGCCCAGCCCCGGCTGCGACGGCTCACGCTGGTCGCACACCCCGCGCCTGGGGATTCACCACACCTGGGTCTCGGCGAGCGGCGACGCCGTCGTCAACGAGGACCGCCTGCGCGAGGTGCTCATGCTCGCCCAGGGCAGCCCGGAGGCGATGCACGAGATGATCGAGGAGCTGCTGGGCACCGACTGGGACGACGAGCTCGAGCCCTTCCGGTACGCCGGCGACGGTGCGCCGGTGCGGTGGCTGCACAAGGTCGGCTGACCTCGTCGGCGCGTGCGTGTGGTCGCGGTCGGGCTTCGGGCCTGGCGAGCCGGGGAAGGTCGGGGCCTCAGACGCTCTTCACCACGAGCGCCACGTTGTGGCCGCCGAACCCGAAGGAGTTGTTGAGCGCCGCGATGTCGCCGTCGGGCAGCGAGCGGTGCTCGCCGCGCACGACGTCGAGGTCGATCTTGGGGTCGAAGTCGTCGATGTTGATCGCGGCCGGGGCCACCCGGTGGTGCACCGACAGCACGGCGAGCAGGCCCTCGAGCGCGCCTGCCGCGCCGAGCAGGTGACCGGTCATCGACTTCGTGGCGCTGACGCACATGTCGTCGGCGGCGGCCCCGAAGGCACGGCGGACGGCGTTCGCCTCGGCGACGTCACCGACGGGGGTCGAGGTCGCGTGTGCGTTGATGTGCACGATGTCGTTGGCGCTCAGCCCGGCCCGCTCGACCGCCTCCTGCATGGCCCGCGACGCACCGGCGCCCTCGGGCTCGGGGGCGGTGATGTGGTGGGAGTCGGCCGACATCCCGATCGAGGCGAATTCGGCATAGATGCGGGCACCACGGGCCTTCGCGTGCTCGTACTCCTCGAGCACCATCACGGCGGCGCCCTCACCCATGACGAAGCCGTCGCGCCCGGTGTCGTAGGGGCGCGACGCCGCCGCGATGTCGTCGTTGCGGGTCGACAGCGCCTGCATCTGCGCGAAGCCGGCGAACGGCAGGGGGTGGATGGCGGCCTCGGTGCCACCCGCGACCACCATGTCGGCGCGGCCGCCGCGGATCATGTCGTAGCCGGTGCCCATCGACTCCGCACCCGAGGCGCAGGCCGAGACGGTGGTGTGTGCGCCGGCGCGGGCGCCGAGCTGCAGCGAGACGTTGCCCGCCGAGGTGTTCGGCATGAGCATCGGCACGGCGAGCGGGAAGACGCGGCGGACGCCCTTCTCCTTGAGGATGTCCCACTGGTCGAGCAGGGTCCAGACGCCCCCGATGCCGGTGCCGATCGCGACGCCGAGGCGCAGCGGGTCGATCTCCGGTGACCCGGCATCCTCCATGGCGGCGCGCGACGCGATGACCGCGTACTGCGCGCTGGGGTCCATCCGGCGGACCTCGACCTTGGTGAGCACCTCCTCGGGCTTCTGCGCGATCGTGCACGCGAAGTGCACGGGCAGCTCGTACCGCTCGAGCCACTCCTCAGGGAGGGGCTTGGCCCCTGACCGTCCCGCCAGGATGCCGTCCCACGTCTCGGCGATGGTGCCGCCGAGGGGGGTGGTCGCTCCGAGTCCGGTCACGACGACGCGTCGCTCGCTCATGGGTCCTGCAGCTCCTTGTGGGAAGGGACGTGGGATGCCGTGTGCTCCAGTGTCCGCCCCCGCCCCCCTCGTGGGTAGGGGCGGGGGCGGCCCACCTGGGGTCAGGCCTGGTTCTTGGCGATGAAGCCGACGGCGTCTCCGACGGTGGTGAGGTTCTTGACCTCGTCGTCGGGGATGCGCACGCCGAACTTCTCCTCGGCGTTGACCACGATCGTCATCATCGACAGCGAGTCGATGTCGAGGTCGTCGGTGAACGACTTGTCCGACTGGACCTCGGCCGGGTCGAGCCCGGTCTCCTCGTTGACGATCTCGGCCAGTCCGGCGAGGATCTCCTGCTCACTCTGTGCCATGGCGGTGCTCCTTCGATCTCTTCTCGGGGGTGCTTGATGCGGGTGGCCCTGGGTGACCCGTGGGCCCACGGGAGTGTGTTGGTCAGGGGATGACGACGACCTGGGCGGCGTACGACAGCCCGGCGCCGAAGCCGATCTGCAGGGCGAGGCCGCCGCTGGGCACCTGGCGCTTGCGCACCATCCGCTCCATCGCCAGCGGAACCGACGCCGCGGAGGTGTTGCCGGTGTAGGCGATGTCGCGCGCGACCGGCACGTCGTCAGGGATCCTGAGCTGCTTGGCCATCGCGTCGACGATGCGCACGTTGGCCTGGTGGGGGATGAAGGCGTCGAGCTGGTCGACGGTGACGCCCGCCGCGTCGAGGGCGCGCTGGGCGACCGGGGCCATGCCCCACACCGCCCAGCGGAATACGGTCTGGCCCTGCATCCCGATGTGCGGCCAGCCGAGGTCCTGCTGGTGCACGTCGATCCAGCTCTCGGTCTGTGAGATGGCCTCCCACTTCTCGCCGTCGGAGCCCCAGATGGTCGGCCCGATGCCCGGAGTCTCGGACCGGGTGACCACCGCCGCCCCGGCACCGTCACCGAAGATGAAGGCGGTGCCGCGGTCGTCGCGACTGGTGAAGTCGCTCAGCCGCTCGACGCCCACGACCAGCACGTTGACGGCCGTGCCGCCACGCACCAGGTCGGAGGCCATGGCGATGCCGTGGCAGTAGCCGGCGCAGGCGGCCGAGATGTCGAAGGCCGCCCCGTTGCTGCCGAGGCGTTCGGCGACCAGCGGCGCCGCGGCAGGGGTCTGGTAGGGCCAGCTGACCGTGGCCACGATGACCGTGTCGATGTCGGAACCCTTCACCCCCGCCATGGCCAGGGCCGGCTCTGCGGCGAGGATCGACATGTCGATGACCGACTCGCCCTCGCCGGCCCAGCGCCGCTCGATGATGCCGGAGCGCTCGCGGATCCACTCGTCGGAGGAGTCGATGCGGTCGACGATCTCGGAGTTGGGCACCACCCGCCGGGGCCGGTAGCCGCCGATGCCGGCGATCCGGGCGTGCAGGGTCGGGGCCGACACCTGCAGCGTCGAGGCGAAGCCCTTGTGGGTGGGGGTCATGCCGAGTGCTCCTTGATGAGGGTGCGGGCCGCGTCGAGGTCGTCAGGGGACTTCAGGGCGAGCAGCTCGACGCCCTTGAGCGCGCGCTTGGCGAGCCCGACGAGGGTTCCGGCCGGCGGCAGCTCGAGGACGGCGGTGACACCGAGCTCGGCGAACCGCTCCATGCACAGGTCCCAGCGCACCGGGTTGGAGACCTGGGCGACGAGCCGGTCGAGCACCTCGCGGCCGTCGGACACGACCGAGCCGTCGCGGTTGGACACCAGTGTGACGCTGGGGTCGGACACGTCGTGGTCGGCCCACGCGTCGCGCAGCTCGCCGACGGCGGGCTGCATGAAGTGGGTGTGGAAGGCGCCGGCGACCTTCAGGGGGATGACGCGCGCCCGGGCCGGCGGGTCGGCCGCGAACGCCGCCAGCGCGTCGAGGGCGCCCGCGGCCACGACCTGCCCGGCGCCGTTGACGTTGGCGGGGGTGAGCTCGTGCCGCTCGATCGCGGCGAGCACCTCGTCGGCCTCGCCCCCGAGCACTGCGCTCATCCCGGTGGGGGTGGCCGCGCTGGCGGCGGCCATCGCCCGGCCACGCTGGGCGACGAAGCGCATCGCGTCGGTGTCGGTCAGCACCCCGGCCGCTGCGGCGGCGGTGATCTCACCGACCGAGTGGCCGGCGAGCGCGCCGGTGCCGCCCGGCGTCCCGGCATCCGTGCCCTCGCCGGTGCCGGCGAGGGCACGCAGGGCGAGCAGCCCGGCGCCGACGAGCAGCGGCTGGGCGACCGCGGTGTCCTTGATGGTGTCCTCGTCGGACGTCGTGCCGTGGGTGACGAGGTCGACCTCGGCGGCGTCGGAGAGGGCGGTCAGCTGGTCGCGGAGGCCGGGCAGCTCGAGCCACGGGGCGAGGAAGCCCGGGGTCTGGGAGCCCTGGCCGGGGCAGACGATGACGATCACGTGCTCCACCCTGTCCTGCCGGTCGTGACCTTCTCGTGACGAACGGAGACGAACCTTTCCGGCCGGTTCTGTGGGTTTCCTCCAAAACGAGCCTGCGACGCGGATGCCGGTCAGGGCCGCGCGCTCGCTCGCGGGACGGGTCCGAGCCGGGAGAACGCCAGGGCGATGCGCACCGTCTGCGCGTCGTGCGGGTCGGTGAGGTCGTAGCCGATCGCCTTGGTGATGCCGGCCAGCCGGTAGCGCACCGTGTTGGGGTGCACGATCAGCGCCCGGGCGGTGGCCTCGACCCCGTGGGCGCCGTCGAGGAACGCGGCCGCGGTGTCGAGCAGCGTGCCTCCCGGGCTCTCGGCGAGGGGCCGCACGATGCGGGCGGCCAGCGCCCCGCGGGCCGGCAGGTCACCGAGCAGCGCCCGTTCGGCCAGCAGGTCCTCGGCGTGCACCGGCCGTGGTGCCGCCGGCCACGCCGGTGCCGCGCCGTGCCCCGAGATCGCGGCACGGGCGCTGCGGCCGGCGGCGAACAGGTGCGGCACGACCGGCCCCACGACGAGCGGGCCCGCGCCGAGGTGGGGGTCGAGTGCCGCCGCGAGGGCCATCGGGTCGGTGACGCTGCCGCCGATGCAGATGATCCTTGGGCCGTGGATGGCGACGAGCAGCTCGACGCCGGTGCGCCGGGCCGCGCGGTGCAGGTCGGTGAGAACCGGTGCGGTGGCTCCGGGCGGGGTCGAGCCGACCACCACCACGACCTGGGTGACCGCCCCCCAGCCGAGGGCGGCCGCCCTGGACTGCATCGACTCGTCGGCCTCGCCGCGCAGCACGGCGTCGACCACGAGCGACTCCAGCCGCGCGTCCCACGCGCCGCGGGCCTCGGCGGCCTGGGCGTACACCTCAGCGGCCGAGAAGGCCACCTCACGGCTGTAGCGCAGCACCGCCTCGCGAGCCAGGTCGCCCTCGCCGGGTGCCGACAGACCCGCGATCTCGCGCTCGACGACGTTGATGACCGTGCGGATCAGGCCCAGTGTCTGGGCCAGCGAGATCGAGCGGGTGAGCTCGCGGGGCGCGGTGCCGAAGACGTCGGCGGTGACGGCAAGCTGGGTCTGGTCCCCGCCGAACCAGTCGAGGAACGAGGTGATGCCCGCCTGCGCGACGAGCCCCACCCACGACCGGTCCTCGGCCGACAGCGACCGGTACCACTGGTGGTCGGTCTCCATCTGCTGCACCGCCGCGGCGCCGAGGTCACCCGCGGCGCGAGCGACCCGCGAGCGGGTGGCGGCCGACGGGGTCGGGCGGGTGGACGGCATACCGGCAGTGTATTTGTGTACGGTTCACAACATCCCTACCCGGGCCTGGGCGCTCAGTCGGTGCCGGACTCCATCGCGGCCCGGTCGAGGGCGTCGTCGTCGGCGCCATGCACGAGGGGGTTGTCCGTGATCCGGTCGTAGCCTCCCGCGGGCAGCTCGCCGAAGAGGGTGCCGTTCTCGACCAGCAGCTGGCCCTGCTCGACCGGCTGGCCGGCGTAGACCTCGAGCTTGGCGCGGCTGTCGGCGATGTCGAGGTTGCGCATGGTCAGCTGGCCGATCCGGTCGAGCGGGCCGAAGGCGGCGTTCTCGACGCGCTCCATCGACAGCTTGTCGGGGTGGTAGCTGAAGTTCTCGCCCCGCGTGTCGAGGACCGAGTAGTCCTCGCCACGGCGCAGCCGCAGGGTCACCTCGCCGGTGACGAGGGACGCGATCCAGCGCTGGATGGCCTCGCGCATCATCAGGCTCTGCGGATCGAGCCAGCGGCCCTCGTAGAGCAGCCGGCCGAGCTGGCGGCCCTGGGAGTAGTAGTTGGCCAGGGTGTCCTCGTTGTGTACGGCGTTGAGCAGGCGCTCGTAGGCGATGTGCAGCAGCGCCATGCCCGGCGCCTCGTAGATGCCGCGCGACTTGGCCTCGATGATCCGGTTCTCGATCTGGTCCGACATCCCGATGCCGTGCCGGCCGCCGATCGTGTTCACCTCGTCGACGAGCGCGAGCGGCTCGAGCCGTCGGCCGTTGACGGCCACCGGGCGGCCCTGCACGAAGGTCAGCGAGACGTCCTCGGTCTCGATGGCGACCGAGGGGTCCCAGAACCGCACCCCCATGATCGGCTCGACGACCTCCATCGACTCGTCGAGCCGCTCGAGGGTCTTGGCCTCGTGGGTCGCGCCCCAGATGTTGGCGTCGGTGGAGTAGGCCTTCTCCTGGCTGGCGCGGTAGGGCAGGTCGCGCTCGGTGAGCCAGTCGCTCATCTCGTGGCGCCCGCCCAGCTCGGCGACGAAGTCGGCATCCAGCCATGGCTTGTAGATGCGCAGGTTCGGGTTGGCCAGCAGGCCGTAGCGGTAGAACCGCTCGATGTCGTTGCCCTTGAAGGTGGAGCCGTCCCCCCAGATCTCGACCGAGTCGGAGTACATGGCCCGCACCAGCAGCGTGCCGGTGACGGCCCGGCCCAGCGGAGTGGTGTTGAAGTAGGTCCTGCCACCGCTGCGGATGTGGAACGCCCCGCAGGCGATGGCCGACAGGCCCTCCTCGACCAGGGCGTGGCGGCAGTCGACCAGGCGGGCCAGCTCGGCGCCGTACTGGCCGGCGCGCTCGGGCACCGTGTCGATCTCCGGCTCGTCGTACTGGCCGAGGTCGGCGGTGTAGGTGCACGGGACCGCTCCCTTCTCGCGCATCCACGCGACGGCCACGGAGGTGTCGAGACCCCCGGAGAAGGCGATGCCGACGCGCTCGCCGACGGGCAGGGAGGTGAGGACCTTGGACACGATGCAAGACTATACGGACCAACGCATATTCACCAACTGCCGCGTTGGCCGCGTCGAGAGTAGAGAACACGCCGCCCGGCGCGATGCCCGGCGGCGTGTTCTCTCCTGTCGTCGGCGTTCAGTCGCCGAGGAGGTCCTCGATCCGGGCCACCTTCGACCTCAGCTGGTCGGTGTGACCGGGCCTGATGTCGGCCTTGACCACGAGCGAGACCCTCGGGTGGGACGCGGTCATGGCGTCGACGCACTGCTTGAGCACGGCCATCACCTCGTCCCACTCGCCCTCGATGTTGGTGAACATCGCGTTGGTCTCGTGCGGAAGGCCGCTGGCGCGCACGATGCGCACCGCCTGCGCGACCGCAGCGGCGTACGACCCCGTGTCGTCCGGGCCGGCGGGAGCGATGCTGAAGGCGGCGATCATCGGCTCAGCTGTCGCCGCCCTCGTTGCCCGAGGCGCCGGCAGTGACGTCGGAGAGCCGGTAGCGACGGGCGGCCTCGAGCGGTACCGACCGGTCGACCTCGCCGTCCTCGGCCAGCGACTGCAGGGCCTGCACGGCCATCGACGGGCCGTCGATGTGGAAGAAGCGCCGCGCCGCAGGGCGGGTGTCGGAGAAGCCGAAGCCGTCGGCACCCAACGAGGTGAAGCGCCCAGGCACCCACTGGCGCACCTGGTCCTGGACGGCTCGCATGTAGTCGGACACGGCCACGACCGGGCCGGGGCGGCCGGACAGCTGCCGGGTCACCCACGGTACGGGCGCCTCGTTCTCCGGGTGCAGGAAGGCCGCCTCGTCGCAGCGCAGCCCGTCGCGGCGCAGCTCGTTCCACGAGGTCACCGACCACACGTCGGCCACGACGTTCCAGTCGTTTCGCAGCAGCTCCTGGGCCTCGAGGGCCCACGCCATCCCCACGCCGGACGCGAGCAGCTGCACCCGCGGCGCATCGTCGGGCAGGCCCTCGGTGGAGCCCTCGGCGTAGAGGTAGAGCCCGCGCAGGATGCCCTCGCGGTCGACGTTCTCGGGCTCGGCCGGCTGCACCATCGGCTCGTTGTAGACGGTGAGGTAGTAGATGACGTTGCGCTCGTTGTCGGTGAGCGAGTCGTCGGTGCCGTACATCCGGTGCAGGCCGTCCTGCACGATGTGCGCGATCTCGTAGGAGAACGCCGGGTCGTAGTGCACGACAGCGGGGTTCGTCGACGCCAGGAGCGGGGAGTGGCCGTCGGCGTGCTGCAGCCCCTCCCCGGTGAGGGTGGTTCGGCCGGCGGTGGCGCCGATGAGGAAGCCGCGCGTCATCTGGTCGGCGGCGGCCCAGATGAAGTCACCGGTGCGCTGGAACCCGAACATCGAGTAGAAGACGTAGATCGGGATCATCGGCTGGCCGTGGGTGGCGTAGCTCGTCCCCACCGCGGTGAAGGCGGCCACCGAGCCGGCCTCGTTGATGCCGAGGTGCAGGATCTGGCCGTCCTTGGCCTCCCGGTAGGCCAGCATCAGGTCGGCGTCGACCGGCGTGTAGTTCTGGCCGTGCGGGTTGTAGATCTTGATCGTCGAGAAGAAGCTGTCCATCCCGAAGGTGCGGGCCTCGTCGGGGATGATCGGCACGATGCGCTGGCCGAACTCCTTGTCGCGCATGAGGTCCTTGAGCAACCGCACGAACGCCATGGTCGTGGCCACCTGCTGCTTGCCCGAGCCCTTGCGCACCTGCGAGTAGGCCGAGTCGTCGGGCAGGTGCACCGTGGCGTGCTTCGTGCGCCGCTGCGGCACACCGCCACCCAGCTTCTGCCGGCGCTCGAGGGCATAGGCGATGGCCTCGTCGTCGGGGCCGGGGTTGTAGTAGGGCGCGTTGTACGGGTCCTTCTCCAGCACCTCGTCGCTGATCGGCAGCTGGAGGCTGTCGCGGAAGGTCTTGAGGTCCTCGAGGGTGAACTTCTTCATCTGGTGCGTCGCGTTGCGCGCGGCGAAGGTGGTGCCCAGGCCGTAGCCCTTGATCGTCTTCGCGAGGATGACGGTGGGCTGGCCGGTGTGCTCGGTGGCGGCCTTGTAGGCGGCATACACCTTGCGGTAGTCGTGGCCGCCGCGCTTGAGCTTCCACCAGATGTCCTCGTCGGACCAGTCGGCCACCATCTTGCGGGTGCGCGGGTCGCGGTCGAAGAACTTCTCCCGCACGTGCTTGCCGTCGTTCGCCCGGAAGGTCTGGTAGTCGCCGTCGGAGGTGCTGTTCATCAGATGGGTCAGCGCGCCGTCGCCGTCGGCCGCGAGCAGCGGGTCCCAGCCCCGGCCCCAGACGACCTTGATGACGTTCCAGCCGGCGCCGCGGAAGAACGCCTCGAGCTCCTGGACGATCTTGCCGTTGCCGCGCACCGGCCCGTCGAGCCGCTGCAGGTTGCAGTTGACGACGAAGGTGAGGTTGTCGAGCTCCTCGCCGGCGGCCAGCTGCAGCAGTCCGCGCGACTCGGGCTCGTCCATCTCGCCGTCGCCGAGGAACGCCCACACGTGCTGGTCGCTGGTGTCCTTGATGCCCCGGTTGTGCAGGTACTTGTTGAACTGCGCCTGGTAGATGGCGTTCATCGGGCCGATGCCCATCGACACCGTGGGGAACTCCCAGAAGTCGGGCATCAGCCGCGGGTGCGGGTAGGAGGGCAGCCCCAGGGGCGAGCCGTCGACGAGGTGTGACTTCTCCTGGCGGAAGCCGTCGAGCCGGTCCTCGGAGAGCCGGCCCTCGAGGAACGCGCGGGCGTACATGCCGGGGGAGGCGTGCCCCTGGAAGAAGACCTGGTCGCCACCGCCGGGGTGGTCCTTGCCCCGGAAGAAGTGGTTGAAGCCCACCTCGTAGAGCGTGGCGGCGGAGGCGTAGGTGGAGATGTGGCCGCCGACGCCGATGCCGGGGCGCTGGGCGCGGTGCACGATCATCGCGGCGTTCCAGCGCAGGTAGGCGCGGAAGCGGCGCTCGGCCTCCTCGTCACCGGGGAACCACGGCTCCTGCTCGGGGCTGATCGTGTTGACGTAGTCCGTGGTCGTCAGTGACGGCACACCGACCTGCTCGGCCCGCGCCCGCTCGAGCATGCGCAGCATCAGGTAGCGGGCCCGCATCCGGCCGGGGCCGTCGATGACCGCGTCGAGGCTGTCGAGCCACTCCTGGGTCTCGGCGGGGTCGATGTCGGGCAGGTGGGTGGGGATGCCGTTGAGGATGGGGCCGACGTCTTCGCGGGGTGCCACGCGCTCGTCCTTTCACCGGTGACGGGGTCGCGCACGGGAAGAGCGCGTTTCCACCCATCTTTCACCCCATCGGCGCCGGTCGCGCAATTGCGTCGACGCTACTGACGGGTACGTCCGCTACGTGGGCCCGAGCAGCCGGTCGGCGCGGCTGTAGACCGACAGGTGCGGGGGGCGCGCGAACGCGACGAGGGTGATGCCGGCCCGGGTCGCCAGCTCGACCGCCAGCGAGCTGGCGGCCCCGACCGCGACGACCACGGGGATGCCGACGACGCTCGCCTTCTGCACGATCTCGAAGCTCGCCCGGGCACTGACGACGAGCACCGTTGCCGCGAGCGGCAGCTCGCGTTCTCGCGCGGCAGCGCCCACTACCTTGTCGACGGCGTTGTGCCGCCCGACGTCCTCGCGCACGACGAGCAGGTCCCCATCGGGGGTGGCCAGACCCGCCGCATGCACGCCGCCGGTGCGGTCGAACACCGGCTGGCGCGATCGCAGCGCCCCGGGCAGTGCGGCGAGCACCTGCGGTGCGACGGCGACGGCGTCGTCGGCGACGGCGTACCGGCTGTCGGTGCGCACGGCGTCGATGGTCGCCGACCCGCAGACGCCGCAGGCGCTCGAGACCGTCTCGGTGCGGGCCCGGGCCGGCCGGTGCAGCGCCGCGCCCGGTGCCAGGGTCACGTCGACGACGTTGAAGGTGGGCGAGCCGTGCTCGTCGAGGTCGGTGCAGTGCATCAGCGTGCCCACCTCGGCGGCCGAGTGCAGCATCGCCTCGGTGAGCAGGTGCCCGATGGCCAGGTCGAAGTCGTCGCCTGGCGTGCGCATGGTCGTCGTGACCGGCTCGTCGCCGACCCGGATCTCGAGCGGCTCCTCGACCGCCACCGTGTCGGTGCGGTCGACCCGGTCGCCGGTGCCGACGTCGAGCCGTGTGCGGCGCACCCGCGTCGTGACCCGGCCCATGCCGTCATCCAAACACAGGTCCGGCCCGGGGCGGAGCGTTGCGGGGAGCGGAACGCCGGGGGCGCCGGCACCGGCGCCGACATACCGTCCGGTCATGAGCGACAACCCCGAGATCGGCCTGTCCGTCGACGTCGACGGCATCACGACGAACTACCACCGGTCCGGCTCGGGCCCGCCCGTCCTGCTCGTGCACGGCTCGGGCCCCGGCGTCTCCGCCTTCGCCAACTGGCGGCTCACGATGCCGGCGCTGGCCGAGCGCTTCGACGTCGTCGCGCCCGACATCGTCGGGTTCGGGTTCACCGGCCGCCCAGAGGGGTTCGACTACTCGCTGGAGTCGTGGCGGGCCCACCTGCTCGGCTTCGCCGACGCCCTCGGGCTTGACACCTTCTCCATCGTCGGCAACAGCTTCGGGGGTGGGCTGGCGATCTCGATAGCCGCGCACGCCCCCGAGCGGGTCGAGCGCCTCGTGCTGATGGGGGCCTGCGGGGTGTCGTTCCCGATCACCGAGGGACTGGACCGGGTGTGGGGCTACGAGCCGTCGCTCGAGGCCATGCGCAGGCTGCTCGACGTCTTCGCGTTCGACCCGGCCCACGCCACCGACGAGCTCGCCGAGCTGCGCTACGCGGCGTCGGTGCGGCCGGGGTTCCAGGAGTCGTTCTCGGCGATGTTCCCCGCTCCCCGGCAGCGGTGGGTCGACGCGCTCGCCACCCCGGAGGACGTCATCGCCGCCCTGCCCCACCGCACCCTGGTCGTCCACGGCCGCGACGACCGGATCATTCCGCTCTCCAACGCCGTCCGGCTGCTCGAGCTCGTCGACGACGCCCAGCTGCACGTCTTCGGCCGCTGCGGGCACTGGACCCAGATCGAACACGCGCAGGAGTTCAACGCGTTGGTGGCCGACTTCCTCGGCTGAGGCACACTGGGGTCATGGCCGACCCCACCTCCGTGACGCCGGCACGCGCGGACGCCGTCACCCTGCACGGGGGAGACCTGCCCTGGCGGCCGGTCTCGCCGATGCTCGCCCGGGTCCGCCTCATCACGCTGGCGATCGTGCTGGTGCCCCTGCTGCTCGCGTCCGTCGCCGTCGGGCTCCTCGCCACCCGCTGGGTGCTGCTCGGCACGCTCGCGCTCCTGGTCCTCGGCGCCTGGATCGCCTGGCTGATCACGCGCCAGGTCAGCGCGATCTCGTGGGTCGAGCTCGACGAGGAGATCGTCATCCGCAAGGGCCGGATGTTCCGCAGCCTGGTCAGCGTTCCCTACGGGCGGCTGCAGTACGTCGACATCCAGTCCGGCCCGCTGGCCCGCGCCCACGGCATCGCGTCGTGCGAGATCCACACCGCCTCCCCCGAGAGCGACGGCTCGCTGCCGGGGCTGCCCGTGGCCGAGGCCGAGGCGTTGCGCAGCCGCCTCGCGGCCCGTGGCGAGGCCCAGCGAGCCGGCCTGTGACCGAGCCGGTTCCGGAGGCCTCGGGGGAGTGGCAACGGCTCCACCCGCTCTCGCCGCTGCTGCGCGGGGGCGTCGTGATGCTGGCCATCCTCGGGTACGCCGCCTCGCAGCTGTTCCACAACTTCCTGTCCTCGTTCGGCCTCGGCGACCTCGTGGTCGGGCCCGACGGCACCGATGAGCCGGGCGGGAGGAACAACCCGTTCGAGCAGGCGGTCGCCCACCCGCTGCTCGCGCTCGTCGCGCTCGCGCTCTTCCTCGGCGTCATCGCCCTGGTCAACTGGGTCAGCTGGCGGTTCTCCCGCTTCCGGGTCGGCGGTGGCCAGGTCGAGCTGCGCCAGGGCGCGCTGTTCCGCCAGCACCGCCAGGTGCGGCTCGAGCGCGTCCAGGCGGTCGAGCTGTCGCGCCCGCTGCTGGCCCGCGCCCTCGGTCTCGCCCGGGTCGTCGTGCAGTCCGCCGGTGGGTCCGACTCCACGCTCACCCTGTCCTTCCTCGACCTCGGTCGCGCCGAGGCGCTGCGCGAGCACCTCCTCGACCTCGCCGGGCGCACCGACGAGGCTCCCGCCACCAGCCCGGATGCCGTGGGCGCGCCGTCGCCGAACGCCGTGGCGCCGCACGCCGCGGCCCGGCCGGTGCTCGAGGTGCCCAACGGCCGGCTGTTCGTCGCGACCATCCTGCACGGGTCGACGATCGTGCTGGGCACGCTGGTCGTGTTCGGGCTCATCGGCGCGGGCGTGCGCAGCGTCGGGCCGCTGGCCCTGGCCGGCATCCCCGCGCTGCTGCCGGTCGCGATCGGCATCGCGTGGGGGCGGGTCAAGGAATTGCTCACCCACGGCAACTTCCACCTCGCCGACGCCGGCAGCGGGGTGCGCGTGCAGGAGGGGCTGACCGACCTGCGGACGACGACCATCCCGTTCCACCGGATCCAGGCCATCGAGCTGGTGCAGCCGCTGTGGTGGCGGCCGGTCGGCTGGTGGCGTATCCGGGTCAACGTGGCCGGTTCCGGGGGCCAGGGCGAGGGCGAGGCCCAGCGCGAGACCACGCTGCTGCCCGTCGGCACCCTCGCCGACGCGCGCCAGGTGCTCGCGCTGCTGGCCCCCGGGGTGCCGGCGTCCGCGTGGGACAGTGCCGTGCTCGGCGAGGGCGGCGACTCCCCGTGGCGAGGGCAGACCGCCGCCGCCCGCTGGCTCGACCCCCTGTCGTGGCGTCGCCAGGGCTGGTCCGACGTCGCGGCGGCCGTGCTGGTGCGCAGCGGCCGGCTCACTCGGCGGGCGGTCGCCGTGCCGCACGCCCGCATCCAGTCGCTCACCTTGCGCCAGGGCTGGCTGGAGGCCCGCCTCGGCCTGGCGACGGCCCATGTCGTGCCGGCACCCGGCCCGGTGTCGCCCGTGGTGGCGCACCTCGACGTGGCGGAGGCGGAGGCCTTCCTGGCCGAGGTCTCGCAACGGGCCCGGTGGGCCCGCCGCAGGTCAGAACCATCGACCTTCCCACTTGCACGCGACCCTTCGGGGTTGGTGGACTGGACCCGGCACCCGCCGGGCCCCTCCGAACCAGAAAGGCCGTGAGACCGTGAACACCCCCGCCCCGCCGCCGACCGACCCGGGCACCAGCGGCTCCGGCGTCGTCGAGCGCCTCGGGTTTACCCGTGACCAGGTGGTCCAGGAGTTCGGCTACGACTCCGACACCGACGACGAGTTCCGGTTCGCCGTCGAGGACCACTGCGGGGCCGAGATCGAGGACGAGGACTACACCGGGGGAGCCGACGCGGTGCTGCTCTGGTGGCGAGAGGGCGACGGCGATTTGGGCGACGCGCTCGTCGACATGGTGGGGGTGCTCGACGAGGGGGGCTTCGTGGTGCTGCTGACCCCGAAGGTCGCCGGTGACGAGGTCGACCCCAGCGACATCGACGAGGCGGCGGTGACCGCCGGCATGCACACAGCCGGAACGTTCAACGCCGCCGCGCAGTGGCGCGCGCACAAGCTGGTGGCCCCGAAGACCCGCGTCCGCCGGTGACCCACGCGGCTGGCAGGATGGCGCCATGATGACGTCCACCCTGGCACCGCTCGCCGTCGGGCAGGTGGCGCCCGACTTCACCCTGCGCGACCAGAACGGCGTCGAGGTCTCGCTGTCGGAGCTGACCGCCACCAAGAACGTCGTCGTCGTGTTCTACCCCTTCGCCTTCTCGGGCATCTGCACGGGTGAGCTCGACGAGATCCGCGACCACCTCGAGCGGTTCGTCTCCGACGACCTGCAGGTCGTGTGCATCTCGTGCGACCCGATGTTCTCCCTACGGGCGTGGGCCGACGTGCAGGGCTACTTCTTCCCCCTCCTGTCCGACCACTGGCCGCACGGCGAGGTCACCCGCGCCTTCGGGGTGCTCAACGAGGCGACCGGCGCGCCCATCCGCGGCACCTTCCTCGTCGGCCGCGACGGCATCGTGCGCTGGACCCTCGTCAACGGGCCGGGGGAGCGCCGCGACTTCAGCGGTCTGCCGGCCGAGGTCGACGCCCTGCGCTGAGGGCTGCCACACTGTGCGCGGCCGGCCCACCCCGACGAGGGTCGCCGGCCGTTCGGGGCCTGTAGCTCAGCTGGTAGAGCGCCGCGTTTACACCGCGAAGGTCGTCGGTTCGATCCCGGCCGGGCCCACATGAGCGACGTCGACGACCTGACCCTGGGTGAGGTGCTCGAGGTGGTCGAGCGCCTCTACCCGCCGGGCACCGCCCAGTCCTGGGACCGGGTCGGCCTGGTCACGGGTGACCTGGGCCAGCCGGTGGGTCGCGTCCACCTGGCCGTCGACCCCACCCTCGCCGTCATCGAGGAGGCCCGGGCGCTGGGCGCCGACCTGCTGCTCACCCATCACCCGCTGCTGCTGCGCGGGGTGCACGGCGTGGCGACGACGAGCGCCAAGGGCGCCAGCGTGACGAACCTCGTGGTCGGTGACGTCGCCCTCTACGTGGCGCACACCAACGCCGACGTCGCCGCCGACGGGGTCTGCGAGGCGCTGGCCGACGCCTGCGGGCTCGAGCCGACCCAGGCGCTGACCCAGGTCGAGGGACACCCGATGGGGCGGGTCGGCGAGCTCGCGGAGCCGCTCACGCTGCGGGCCTTCGTCGACCGGCTGGCGACCCGGCTGCCGGCCGCCGCGGGCGGCATCCGGGTCGCGGGGCCACCGGATGCCGTGGTGCGCCGCGTCGCCGTGCTCGGCGGTGCCGGCGACGACCTGCTCGACGCCGTGCGGGCCAGCGGCGCGGACGTCTACGTCACCGCCGACCTGCGCCACCACCCGGCCCTCGAGGCGCGCGAGGAGGCGCGTGGCGGCATCCCCTACCTCGTCGACGCCGGGCACTGGGCCAGCGAGCAGGTCTGGCTGGCCCGGGCCGAGCGGGCGCTGCTCGCGGCGCTGGGCGAGCGCGCGACTAGGGTGGAGACCCACATCAGCACAGTGCGCACCGACCCGTGGACCTTCGTGGTCGGTGCCGACCCCGGAGGTAGCCCGTGAACGCCGAGTCCGCCCGCCAGCTGCGGCTGCTCGACCTCCAGGCCATCGACACCCGGCTCGACCAGATCGCCCACGCCCGGTCCCACCTACCCCAGCTCGCCGAGCTCGCCGACCTGCTCGGCAAGGCCCGGCTGATCGACGACCAGCTGGTGCGGTCGCGCACCGAGCTCGGCGACGTGCAGCGCGAGGTGGCCAAGGCCGAGTCCGACGTGCAGCTGGTGCGCGACCGGGCCGCGCGCGACCAGGCCCGTCTCGACGCCGGCACCGGTTCGGCCAAGGACCTGCAGGCCATCTCGCACGAGCTCACCTCGCTGGCCCGCCGGCAGAGCGAGCTCGAGGACATCGAGCTCGAGGTGATGGAGCGCGCCGAGGCGGCCGAGAGCGACGTCGCCGAGCTCCAGCGGGGCCGGGGCGAGCTGACCACCCGCATCGAGGCGCTCGAGGCCGCCCGCGACGAGGCGTTCGCCCGGCTCGACGGCGAGGCCGCCGACATCGGCGCACCCCGCCCGACCGTCGTCGACGAGGTCGGTGCCGACCTGGTCGCCCTCTACGAGAAGATCCGCGCCGCCAACGGCGGCACCGGTGCCGCGGCGCTGAGCCAGCGCCGCTGCGGCGGGTGCCAGCTCGAGCTCAACCCGGTCGAGATCCAGCGCATCCGCTCGGCGCCCGACGACGAGGTGCTGCGCTGCGAGGAGTGCCGCCGCATCCTGGTGCGCACCCCCGAGTCCGGGCTGTGAGCCGCCGGCTCACCGTCGAGGCCGACGGCGGGTCACGCGGCAACCCGGGCGTCGCCGGCTACGGCGCCTTGGTGCGCGACACCGACACCGCGGCGCTGCTCGCCGAGCGTGCCGAGCCGCTCGGCACGGCATCCAACAACGTCGCCGAGTACCGCGGGATGATCGCCGGGCTGGAGGCCGCGTTCGCCATCGACCCGGCGGCCGAGGTGCAGGTCCGGATGGACTCCAAGCTCGTCGTCGAGCAGATGTCCGGCCGCTGGAAGATCAAGCACGAGGACATGCGCCGCCTGGCCCTGCAGGCCCGCGACCTGGTGTCGGGGTTCGCGGCAGCTGGGGGCTCGGTGCGCTTCACGTGGATCCCTCGGGCCGAGAACAAGGATGCCGACGCCCTGTCGAACGTCGCGATGGACGGGGACACCGTCAACCGCACCTTCGGCGGCCCGTCGGAGGTCGACGAGGTGCCGGGGGAGCCCCAGTCCGACGACCAGCGCCGGCGCACCGGCTTCGACCGGCGGGGTACCCCCACCCGGGTGGTGCTCGTGCGGCACGGCGTCACCGACTTCACCGCCCAGGGTCGGCTCGACGGCCGCGGCGGCCCCGATCCGCGGCTGAACTCCACCGGCCGGGCACAGGCGGTGGCTGCCGGCCGCGCCGTCGCGAGCCTCATGCAGGGGCACCCGACCCGGGTCGTCACGTCGTCGCTGGCGCGGGCGATGGAGACCGGCGCTGCCGTCGCGGCCGCCCTCGACATCGAGCCGGTGGTCGACGCGGAGTGGGACGAGCAGTCCTTCGGCGAGTGGGACGGGCGCTCGATCCCCGAACTGGTCGAGGGTGAGCGTGACGCCATGCGCGCGCTGCGCGACGACGCGACCTACCGGCCGCCCGGCGGCGAGTCGCACGAGGACCTCGTGGCCCGGGTCGTGCCGGCCTGGGAGCGGGTCGTGGCGCGGGGCGGCACCAGCGTGGTGGTGTGCCACCGCAAGCCGATCCTCGTGGTGCTCGCGCACCTGCTCGGGCTGCCGCACGACCGGGCCTGGCGGCTGGCCGCGGCGCCCGGCTCGCTGACCGCCGTCGAGGTCTGGGACGACGGCGAGGTCTCGGTCGCGTTCACCAACCGCACCTGAGCCGCCCCACCACACCTGAGACACACCGGCGACGGCATCCGGTCGCGGCCTACGCTCCTCGCATGACCTACGCAGGTGACGTGACCCCCACCGAGGCGTACGCCGCCGTGACCGGCCGCGACGACGCCCTCCTCGTCGACGTGCGCACCAGGGCCGAGTGGACATACGTCGGCGTGCCCGTGCTCGAGGGCGCCCAGCACGACGTGGCCTTCGTGGAGTGGTCGACCTTCCCGGAGGGCCGGGTGAACGACCGGTTCGTCGACGAGGTGCGCGCCGCCGGGCTCGAGCCCGGGCGCCCCGTCTACCTGCTGTGCCGTTCCGGCGTGCGCTCCAAGGCCGCCGCGGACGCGCTGACCGCCGCCGGGCTGGGGCCCGCGTTCAACGTGCTCGAGGGCTTCGAGGGCCCGCACGACGACGAGGGCCACCGGACCGTCGCCGGGTGGAAGGCCGCCCGCTTGCCCTGGCGACAGGGCTGAGCATGGACCCGAAGGACTGGCACGCGCAGACCCGGGCTGTTCGGGGAGGGTTGTCGCGCAGCGGTTTCGACGAGACCGCCGAGGCGCTCTACCTCACCTCGGGCTTCGTCTACGAGTCCGCCGAGCAGGCCGAGGCCGCGTTCAGGGACGAGGTCCAGCACTACATCTACAGCCGCTACGGCAACCCCACGGTCACCACCTTCGAGGAGCGGATGCGCCTGCTCGAGGGCGCGGAGGCGTGCTTCGCCACGGCATCCGGCATGGCGGCCGTGTTCACCGCGATGGCCGCGCTGTGCGGCGCGGGCGACCGGGTCGTGTCGTCGCGTGCGCTGTTCGGATCGTGCTTCGTGATCCTCGACGAGATCCTGCCGCGGTGGGGCGTCGAGACGGTCTTCGTCGACGGCACCGACCTCGACCAGTGGCGCGAGGCCCTGTCGGTGCCCACGACCGCGGTGTTCTTCGAGACGCCGAGCAACCCGATGCAGGAGCTCGTCGACATCGCCGCGGTCTCCGAGCTCGCCCACGCGGCCGGGGCCACCGTGGTGGTCGACAACGTCTTCGGCACACCCGTGTTCTCGCACCCGCTCGACTTCGGTGCCGACGTCGTCGTCTACTCGGCGACCAAGCACATCGACGGCCAGGGCCGCGCGCTCGGTGGCGCGGTGCTCGGAACGGCGGAGTTCATCGCAGGCCCGGTGAAGAACCTGATGCGGCACACCGGGCCGTCGCTGTCGCCGTTCAACGCCTGGGTGATGACCAAGGGCCTGGAGACCCTCGACCTGCGGGTGCGCCGGATGGCCGACTCCTGCCTCACCGTCGCCCGCACGCTCGAGGAGTGGCAGAACGCCGGGCGGGGCATCCGTCGGGTGGTGCACCCGTTCCTCGAGAGCCACCCCCAGCACGACCTCGCGCTGCGCCAGATGGACGGCGGGGGCGGCACGGTGGTCACCTTCGAGGTGGACGGCGGGAAGCCGGCGGCGTTTGCGCTGATGAACGCGCTCACCCTGGTCGACATCTCGAACAACCTCGGTGACGCGAAGTCGCTGACCACGCACCCCGCCACGACGACGCACCGCCGCCTCGACCCCGAGGCGCGGGCGGCGGTCGGCATCACCGATGGCACCATCCGGGTGTCGGTCGGGCTCGAGGACGTGCGCGACCTGGTCGCCGACCTCGACGCGGCGGTGTCTCGGGCCGCCGCCGTCGGGCGCTGACCCGGCTGTTACCGTCGCCGCCATGAGCGACGTCCTCTCCGTGCAGCGACTGGTGCCCGCCCCGCCCGAGCCGATCTTCGACCTCCTCGTCGACCCCTCCGGGCACACCGAGATCGACGGCGGCGGCACCGTGCGCGGTGCCCGCAGCGGCGGCCGGCGGCTGGCCCTGGGCGACCGGTTCGGAATGGACATGCACCTCGGGGTCGCCTACTCCACCCGCAACACCGTCATCGAGCTCGACGAGAACCGCCGCATCGCGTGGCAGACCACCGCCAGCGGGCCGCTCGGCACGGTGATCGGCGGCCGGATCTGGCGCTACGAGCTCGAGCCGGTCGCGGGTGGCACCCTGGTCACGGAGAGCTGGGACCTCAGCCGAGAGAAGTGGACGAGCAGGCCGGTCGTCAAGGTGACGATGAGCGGCTCGACCCGGCACAACATGGAGCGCACCCTGGCCCGCATCGAGGAGCTGGTCACCGCCGCTCAGGACCCCACGGCCAGCTGACGCTCCTCGGCGACCCCCGCCATCGCCCACCGCACGGCCGACGTGCCCACCCTGCCGGCGCCACCGGCCAGCGCTGCGCCGGACCGGCCCACCGGGATGCCCAGCGCGCGCCGTGCCCACGGGGGGAGCAAGGCCACCCCTCCTGACGCGATGAGGCCGTAGCCGGGACGGGCTGCCCAGGGCAGGGGCGGGTCGAGCAGCAGGAAACGGGCCGCCTCCCGGGCCTCGCGGGTGGCCTCGAGCTCGGGTCGGTAGGCCGCGAGGACGGCGGCCAGCTCGGCCACCGTCAGGGGCAGGTCGGTGGCTCCGAGCAGCCCGGCCACGTGAGCCGACTGCTCGACGTAGGCGTCGGCCTCGTCGGCCGTCAGGGGGTCGACGGCATACCGCTGGTACGCCGTGAGGAAGCTGTGCGCCTCGGCCGCGTGCACCCAGCGCAGCAGCCACGGGTCCCCGGCCCGGTAGGGGCGCCCCTTCGGATCGCGGCCGCGCACCCGGTCGTGGATGCCGCGCACCCGCGCGATCGCCTCCTCCGCGTCATCGACCGTGCCGAACGTCGTCGTCGCCAGGAAGTGCGAGGTGCGCTGCAGGCGTCCCCACGGGTCACCCTGGTAGCCGCTGTGCCCCGCGACGCCGGCCATGGCCAGCGGGTGCAGCGACTGCAGGAGCAGCGCGGCCACCCCCCCGGGGAACATCGCGGCGTCGGCGTGCACCCGCCACACCGGGTCGTCCGGGGTGAACCAGCGCTCGCCCTCTCGGCCCCAGATGACCTGGGCGCGCTCGGCGGCGTCGTCGCCGGCGACCTTGGCGCGCAGCGCGACGCCGAGCCGCAGCTGTGACTGACGGGCGAGGTCGGTGAGGGTGGGCACGGTGGAGGTCCTCCGATCGGTGAAGGGTGTCATCGGTCCAACGCCACGGCGCTCCCGTGCTGAAGGTTTGTCGAATGTTCTCGGGCATGACCTGCATCACCCTCGCCCCAACCGACCTGGGCGGCCTGCGTCCCGAGGTCAGGCCGTCACGGCGAGCGCACCGGCCCCCGCAGCCACCGCGACGACGGCGCAGGCCGCCCCGGCAGGCAGCAGCCAGCGCCACGGCACCCGGATGCCGGCCGTGCGGCAGCGCTGCAGCCACAGCAGCGTGGCCAGCGAGGCCCACGGGGTGACGAGCGGGCCGGCGTTGACCCCGACCAGGAGCGCCAGCAGCCGGGGCGCCGCGTCGGCCGCCACCGGCTCGAGCACCAGGTAGGCCGGCAGGTTGTTGGCGACGTTGGCGACGACCGCACCGGTGCCCGCGAGCGTCATCAGCGCGGGGGTGCCGGTGCCGCCCGGCACGGCCGAGGCGATGAGGTCGCCCAGGCCGCGCTGGTGCAGCACCTCGACGACGACCGACACCGCGACGAAGCCTCCGGCCATCAGCCAGGGCACCGGCAGCCCGGTGAGCAGCACGGGGGCCCGCCACCGGCCCACCACGAGCAGCACCGCAGCGGCCACGAGCGCCACCGCCCAGGGCGGTGCCCCGAGCGCAGCCGACGGCGAGCAGTGCGAAGAGCAGCCAGAGCGCCCACGCCCCGGTGCCGCCCGGCGTGCGCCACCCAGTGGCCAGCCACGTCGAACACCCCCGCCCGCTCGGCGACCTCGGCCACCACGGTGATCGCGAGGAGGAACACGACGACGGGCAGCAGCCGCTCGAGCAGCGCGACGGCATCCGCCGGCGTCACGCGGGCAGCACGTCCAGCACCCACGGTGCCCTGGCGGTCATGGGGTCGTGCAGCCGCACGTCGAAGCCACCGGCCACCACCTCGGCCAGCGCTGGAACCGAGCGGGGCGTCGCACCGACCTCGCAGAGGTGCCGGGCCACGAGCCCGCGGGTGTGCTTGGCCAGGTGGCTGGCCCCGGGCACGCGCACCTGCACCCAGCGCGTGGCGAGGTCGGTGCCCGGGCGCCACGCGGCGGCATACGGCGCCGACCGGCAGTCGACGACGACCCCGCGCCCGACGAGGCCCGGCAGCACCCGGTCGAGCTCGGGTCGCCACAGCGACGCCAGCGGCCCGAGCTGCGGCAGCGTGGAGCCCATGGAGAGCCGGTAGGCGGTGATCCGGTCGCCGGGCCGCACCGCGCCGTGCAGCGCCGAGACGACGACGAGCCAGCGGTTGGCCCGGCGCCGGGCGGCGGTGTCGAGCGTGGCGAGGTCGAGCGCGTCGTAGAGCACGCCGGTGTACACCTCGGCGGCCGGGGTCGCGGGCGCCGTGTCGAGCACCAGGTTGCGGGCCACCTGGTCGAGCAGGCCGGGGGAGACACCGAGCAGGGCCGGTGCTTCACGGGCGCGGCTGACCTCGGCCAGCGCGGTGGCGACCCGGGCACGGGTGCGCGCCAGCTCGGGGAAGGACCACGTCGAGGGGTCGGCCGGCCTGCCCCGGCGCCGGTTCGCCTTGGACTCCGACGGGGGGAGCAGGATCAGCACCGGGGCAGCCTACGGCGGTTAGGTTGGTCGGCATGCCCCACCCCCGCGTGCGCCTGGGCCCGACCGACGCCGACATCCCGGGCGAGGGGCTGCACGACCTCGAGGCGAGGTTCACGGCGGTGCGTG
>CAVVFG010000023.1:0-122900 GCA_963747405.1 uncultured Actinomycetota bacterium | reverse complement strand
CCCGCCCCACACGAGAGTGCAGCGCTTCCCGTCATGCCTGTGGTGGGCGCCCGCGCATGGAGAGCACACATTGCTTGGCGTGCCGGGGTCGACGCCTGTGGTAGCGGCTACGGCGGGGCTTCGGACACTGACCGTGGACGGCGGGCCGCTCTCCACAGCTCCTTCGAGGAACATCCGGTAGCACCTTTCCGCTGATGAGCCGTCGTGGCCGCGTTTGGTGGACGCCGAAGTCGTTCACCATCCCGCCGGGCTCGATCACGATTCGTGAGTCAGGGCGCGAGTGCCTCGTCGATTCGTAGGCTCCGTGCGTGCCGGCCGGGAAGTGGTCGCCGATGCGTCTTTGACGCTCACCCCTGCTGTGGGTTGGTCCTCGATCGGCGCCAGGCCCGCCACGCGCCTGTGGACCAGAGCGCCCAGGCGACCAGGACGGGCTGGAAGACCAGGCGCAGAGCGCGCGCCGGGTCGCTGTCGAGCCCGAAGGCGTCGGTGTGCGTGAGGTACTGCGAGATGTTGCCGGGGAACACCGCGACGAAGAACGTCGCAACAACCCAGCCGACGAGTGGTCGGAACCGGCGGGGCGCCACTGCCAGAGCGGCACCGAGGACGAGCTCCACGACGCCTGACGCGACCACGACGACATCGGGGTCCACCGGAATCCAGGACGGCACCTGTGCCTGGAACTCCTCACGCAGCGAGGTCAGATGGCCCACGCCCGCGCCCACCAGAACTGCCGCCAAGGCGAGCCGGCCCAGGACGCGGACCGCGGAGTCCGCGGAGGTGATCGTCACGGATGCCATTGTGCGCCGCGGTCCGGGCGGGTGCCGCCGCCGTGTATGACGCCGACACCCCGATGGCAGGAAGAACCGGCCAGTGGCCGCGAGCAGCAGGCCCAGCGGGTCCCCCGGCGACCGCCAGGTCGGCCACCATCCGCAGGCCCTGCCAATGGGCGGAAGAACCCCCGCGCACAGGCACGGTTGGCGGCATGGTGGGACGTCCTCGTCGCTG
Organism: uncultured Actinomycetota bacterium; assembly: GCA_963747405.1. Classification (GTDB taxonomy): domain Bacteria; phylum Actinomycetota; class Actinomycetes; order Actinomycetales; family Dermatophilaceae; genus Fodinibacter. Next base: position 121,895 of record CAVVFG010000023.1, on the reverse strand, counting down.
CGGTCGGGTGGAGGGTCGGATGCGGTCGCGCTCAGCTGGACGCCGGGCGCTCGGCGTCGGGCGGGAGGTCCGCGATGCCGGTTGCGGTCACCAGGCGCGGTCGCTGGACGTCGACGCTCGTGACGTAGTCGTCGACGCGGTCGAGGAAGTACCGGGTCGTGGTCTGCGACTCGTGCTCGGCCAGGGCATCTTCGTCAGCAGTGCCACGAGCTTCAAGGTGGCCGGTGTCGGCGCCGTGTACTCCGACCTGGATCCTCCTCGCCGCTGCTTGCAACTGCCGGCTACCAATGGTTCACTTGCGTAAGTGTGCAAGTGTGAACTTATAGGGATGGTGGATCATGGCGGTGCCGTTGTACGAGGCGAAGGCGAACCTGTTCAAGACGCTGGCGCACCCTGCCCGGATCCGTGTCCTGGAGTTGCTCAGCGACCGAGAGCATGCCGTTCACGAGCTCTTGGCGGAGCTCCCGCTCGAGCCTTCGAGCCTGTCGCAGCAGCTGGCCGTGCTGCGTCGGATGGGGCTGGTGCGCCAGCAGCGGGTGCGAGGTGAGGTGGTCTACTCGATCGTCGTGCCGGAGACCCGGGATCTGCTGGTCGCCGCACGGCTGGTGCTGCGAGAGCTCGCGGCCGATCAGGCCGAGCTGGAGCAGGAGCTGCAGCCGCAGCAGCAGCCGGTCCTTGGTGACGCCTGGGCCCCGCGAGGCGATTCGAAAGGGGCGTCGTCGTGAGCTCGGCACGGCTCGCGAAGCTGATCTGGCGGACCGGTCGGGTGGCCGAGCCGGCCACTGAGGTGCCAACGGAGCCTGCGGGCGCGTTTCGGGCCGACCGGGCGCTGGCCGGCAGCGCACAGGTTCGGCACGTGGACTGCGGGTCGTGCAACGGTTGCGAGGTCGAGGTTGGCGCCGTCTTCGGCCCCGTCTATGACGCTGAGCGGTACGGGGCCCGACTCGTCGCGTCGCCTCGGCATGCCGATGTGCTGTTGGTGACGGGGGTGGTGACCCAGAACATGCGAGAGCCGCTGCGGCGCACGGTGGACGCCACGCCGCGGCCTCGGGTGGTGGTCGCGGTCGGCGACTGCGCGGTGGACGGGGGCATGTTCCGCGACGGCTACGGGGTGGCCGGCTTCGTGGACGAGGTGGTGGGTGTCGACCTGACCGTGCCGGGCTGTCCTCCCGAGCCGGAGGCGATCGTGGCAGCCCTGCGGCGGGTGACCGGCAGGTGAGTGGAGTCTCCGCGGGAATCGCCACCCAGCTGGTGCTCGCAGCGGTTGCGCTCGTGGCCGCGACGCTCGCCCCGGCCAGGGTGCGCTCATTGTTGTCGGGCGCGGCGTGTGCCGGGCTGGGGGTCGCCGGAGCGGTCACCGGTCTGTTGGCGATGTCCGGAGGCAACCCGGATCCGGGGCTGCGTATCCCGGTGAGCCTGCCACTTGGCCTTCCGGTGGACCCGCTGCTGTTGGCCCCGGACCGGCTCGGTGGGGTCTTCATGGCGTTGGCCGGTGCCGTGGCGGCGGTGACGGCCGTGTACGGGATCGGGTACGCGACAGGCCCCGCGGCGTCGCGCTCGGGCTGGGCGGCCTTCGCGTTCTTCATCCTGGGTATGCAGCTGGTGCCGGCTGCCTCTGACGTCGTGTCGTTGCTGGTGGCGTGGGAGACCATGGCGATCGGCTCCACGGTGCTGCTCCTGGCTGAGCATGGCGCGCGCTCGGAGGTCGTCACCGCCACCCGGTGGTACGCGGTCATGACCCACGCGAGCTTCCTGCTGCTCCTGGCCGGGTTCGCCGTGCTGGTGGCCGACGCTGGAGGCACCAGCTTCGCAACGATCGCGTCGGCTGGAGTGTCCGGTGCGACGGCAAGCGTGGCGTTCGTCCTGCTGCTGGGCGGTTTCGCCACCAAGGCCGGACTCGTCCCGGTCCACGTCTGGCTGCCCCGGGCGCACCCGGAGGCACCGAGCCACGTGTCGGCGGCGATGAGCGCCGCGATGGTGAAGATGGGTGTGTACGGGGTGCTGCTGACGGCCCTGCGCCTGCTGCCGCAAGGCCCTGCATGGTGGGCCGTGCTGCTGCTGGTGCTCGCGCTGGCGTCAGCGCTGTACGGGATCCTGCAGGCGTCGGTGGCCACGGACCTCAAGCGCCTCCTGGCCTACTCCACGACGGAGAACGTCGGGCTGATCCTGGTCGCGGTGGCCGTCGCGCTGCTGCTGCGCGGGGCGGGTGATGAGCCGGTGGCCGATGTCGCCCTCACCGCGGCGCTGCTGCTTGCCGTCAGCCACGCTACGTTCAAGACGGTGCTGTTCCTGGGCGCCGGCTCGATCCTGCACGCCACCGGGGAACGGGACCTGGACCGCCTCGGGGGGCTGGCCCCGGTGATGCCGACGACCTCGCTGGCGTTCGGGGTTGCTGCCCTGGGGGCGGCGGCGCTGCCGGTGACCTCCGGCTTCGCCGCCGAGTGGGTACTGCTGCAGTCCTTGATCCACGGTGACGGCCGTGACGACGTGGCGCTGGCGATCCTGTTGCCCGTCACCGTGGCCGTCGTCGCGCTCACTGCTGGACTGGCACTGCTGACGTTCGTCAAGGCCTACGGGATCGCGTTCCTGGCCCGTCCCAGGTCCGAGGCCGCTCAGCACGGCCACGAGGGCGGTCGCTCAATGCGGGCGGCGATGCTCCTGGGTGCCGCCGCCGTCGTGGGGCTCGGGCTGGCTCCGGGCCCGGTTGCAGCCGCCCTGGCTGGGGCGGTGGGCGCCTCCGGCATCGAGGTGGTCGGTGCGTTGGGGGTCTCGCTGCCCGCGGTTGACGCCCTGCTGGATCCTGTGGGCCTGATCCTGCTCGCCGCGATCGTGCTGGCGCCGGTGGCCGTGGTGCACCTGGTCGCCGCGCGGCGGGCGCCGCGCCGCGACGTCGAGCTGGCCTGGGGGTGTGGCGGGGTCCGGGTCAGCCCCCGGATGCAGTACACGGCCACGTCGTATGCCGAGCCGTTGGTGCGGGTGTTCGACGACGCCCTGCAGCCCAGCCGCGACGTCGAGGTCAGCCACGCCGACGAGTCGCGGTACCTGGTCTCACAGGTCCGGTTCCGCCAGCGGGTCACCGACCTGGTCGCCGACCGGGTCTACGAGCCCGTGGTGCGGGCCTCGCTGGGGATCGGCGAGGGAGCGCGCCGGATCCAGAACGGCAGCATCCACCGCTATCTCGGGTTCTCCTTCACCGCGTTGGTGCTCGTGCTGCTGGCGGTGACCTGGTGAACACCCTCACCGTCCCCGGGCTCCTGGCCGTCCAGGTCGTCGGCGCGCTGGCGTTCACCCCGATCCTGATTGGCGTGCTGCGCCAGACCCGCGCTCGGCTCGAGGGAAGGGCCGGGCCAGGTGTGACCCAGCCCTGGCGTGACGTCCGCAAGCTGCTGGCCAAGGAGCCGCTGCAGGCGGCCGGTACCGGACCGCTGCTGTCGGCCACCCCGCTGCTGCTGATCACGTCCAGCCTGCTCGTCTGCGCGTTGGTCCCACTGGTGGGAACACCCTCCCTGGCGATGGTCCCCGACGACCTGTTCGTGGTCGTCTCGGTACTGCTGCTCGGCACCGTGGCGTTGGCGCTGCTCGGCCTGGAGTCCGGCACCGCGTTCGGTGGGATGGGCTCCAGCCGGCACATGACCATCGCGGCGCTGGTCGAACCCACCGTCCTGGTCGCCGTGTACGCGCTGTCCATCCCCGTCGGGACCTCGGCATTGTCGGCGATCGTGGCCGCCCGGGTGCAGGACCCGGCCAGCGTTGTCTCCCCGGTGGGTCTGCTCGCTGTCGTCGCCCTCGGGATCGCCGTGCTGGCAGAGACCGGCCGGCTGCCCGTGGACAACCCCTCGACCCACCTCGAGCTGACGATGGTGCACGAAGCGATGGTGCTGGAGAGCTCCGGGCGTGACCTGGCATGGCTGGAGGTGGGGTCCTGGCTGCGACTGACCGCTCTGCTCGGGCTGCTGGTCAACCTGGCCCTTCCCTGGGGTGTGGCGACCACGCTCAGCGTGTCCGCGGTGCTGATCGGGGTGGGCGCGATCGTGGTAAAGCTCATCGTCGCGGGGATGCTGGTCGCCGCCGGCGAGGTCTTCCTGGCAAAGCTGCGCCTGTTCCGGGTGCCAGAGCTGCTGGCCGGGTCCTTCGTGCTGGCCTTCCTGGCCGTCACCGCCTCGTTCCTGATCGGCGGCACGCCATGAGCGAAGCCCTATTCAGCCAGCTGCTGGCCACGAGCACCGGGCTGCTGCTGGTGACCGCGGTCCTACAGGTCTGGCGCTACTCGCTCAGCGCATCCATCCGTGTCCTGGCGGTCCAGGGGGCGGCGCTGGCCGCCTTGGTGGCGGTGCTCGGCATCGAGCACGGCGACGTCGAGGTCCTCGTCGTGGCCGTCCTGGTGCTGGCGATGAAGGCGGTCGCCATCCCGTGGGCGCTGTCCCGCACCGCCACGGCCACCGGGGCCGTGCGAGAGCAGGCGCCGCTGGTCAACCCCACAGCCGCCCTGCTCGCGGCGACTGCGCTCACGGTCCTGGCGTACGTGGTGAGTCTGCCGATCGTGGCTGTTCTGGACGGGCCGGCCGCCAGTGCCGTGCCAGTCGGGCTGGCCCTGGTCCTGATCGGCTTCCTGGTGCTGCTGACCCGGCGCAGTGCACTCGCCCAGTTGATCGGGTTCGTCGTGCTGGACAACGGGATCGCCACCACCGCGTTCCTGACCTCCGGTGGCGTCCCCTTCGTCGTGGAGCTCGGGGTGACCCTGGACGTGCTGCTCGTGGTGCTGATCCTGCGGGTGCTCACCAGTCGGCTGCAGTCCGCCCACGGCGGTATCGACCTCGACGAGCTGACGGAGCTGCACGACTGATGACCGCCTTGATCTGGATCCCTCTGCTGCTGCCGGTCATCGTGGCCGCGGCCTCGTGGTGGAGCCGCGCTGACGGCTGGACCCGCGGCGCCGACCTGGCCGTGGCCGGCGTCGCCCTCGGGGCCGGGATCGGGCTGCTCACGGCCGTGTACGCCTCCGGGCCCGTCACGACTGCGAACGGGGTGCTGCGCGCCGATGCGCTGTCCGCGTGGCTCATGCTCACCATCGGCGCGGTCGCGGTCACCGCCCTGTGGGGCGGGCTGCCCACCAGCGCAGCCAGGACCACGCCGGACGGCCGCTACACGGCGCTGATCTGCCTGTTCCTTGGAGCGATGAGCCTGGCCGTACTGACCGACAACCTCGGCATCCTGTGGGTCGCCGTCGAGGCCACCACCATCGCGACGGCGTTCCTCGTCGGCCACCACCAGAGCCCGCGATCCCTCGAGGCCGCCTGGAAGTACGTCGTCCTGGGCTCGGTGGGTGTCGCGATCGCCTTCCTCGGGATCGTCCTGCTCTACGCCAGCACTGTCGCGGCCGGGGCCCCGACCCTGTCCTGGGTCCAGCTGGCCGACGGCGGGCTCTCCCTGGACCCCGACCTGACCCGGATCGCGGTGGCCCTGGCCGTCCTCGGCTTCGCCACCAAGGCAGGCCTGGCCCCGATGCACAGCTGGCTGCCGGACGCCCACTCCCAAGCCCCCGCCCCGGTGTCCGGCCTGATGTCAGGCGTCCTGCTCTCGGTGGCCCTCTACGCGATCTTGCGGATCCAAGCCATCGGCGACGCCGCGCTCGGCCCGCAGTTCCTGCGCGGGCTGCTGCTCGCCGGGGGGCTGCTGTCCCTGGCAGTGGCCGCCGCGATGATCCTGGCCCAACGCGACTACAAACGGATGCTGGCCTACTCCAGCATCGAGCACATGGGAATCATGGCCCTGGGCGTGGCCGTCGGGGGGCCGCTCGCCACCGCCGCGGTCCTGCTGCACATGCTCGGCCACGGCCTGGTCAAGGCAGCGATGTTCGTCCTCGCCGGCCGGATCCTGGCCACCGAAGGCAGCACCCGCACCCAGGACGTCACCGGCCTGCTCACCCGCCGCCCGGACCTGGCCCGAGCACTGCTCGCCGGAACCGCCGCCCTGCTCGGGTTCCCCCCGTTCGTGCTGTTCTTCACCGAGGTGGCCATCGTCGTCGCCGGCTGGCAGGCCGGACTCGGCTGGGCCATGGGGATCGCCCTGTTCCTGCTGCTCGTCGTGTTCGCCGGCCTGGCCCGCCACGTCTCCGACATGACCCTGGGCCCCCCGGTGAAAGCGGACCCTCCGGTCGCGCCAGCAGCGGCGCAGAACCACGGGAAGCACCCCCTCCCGGTGGGCGCGCCCACCGGCCCGCCGCCCGCACCCGGGCAGGAGCGCGCCACCGAACCGGAGACCAAGCACCGCCAGGCACCGGTACTGATCGCCCTCGGCGCAGCAGCCATCCTGGGGCTGATGGCGTCCCCTCTTGCAGCCCAGCTCCGTGAGGCCGCAGCAGTTCTGGCGGGTGCCCGATGACACTCAGGCCGATCACCACCAGCCAGACCCTGAGCCACGAGCAGCTCACCGCCGCCGCCGCCCAGCTCCTGGACGACGGGTGGCGGCTGGCGCTGGTGGCAGGGCACGACGACCGCGACCGCCTGCGCGTGGTCTACAGCTTCCTGCGACCCGTCGGCCAGCGCCACGAGCTCACCGTCGAGGTCCCCCCCGACGACCCCCGGGTCCCGAGCCTGGCCCACCGCTCGTTCCCGGCCGGCCGGTTCGAACGCGAGATCCGCGACCTGTACGGGATCAGCCCCGACGGACACCCGATGCCCAAACGCCTCGTCCGGCACGCGCATTGGCCCTACGGATACCACCCGATGCGCCGCGACGCGGACCCCACACCCCGGTTCAACGCAGACATCGGGTCCTACCCGTTCATCGCAGTCGAGGGCGACGGCGTCTACGAGATCCCGGTCGGCCCCGTCCACGCCGGCCTCATCGAACCAGGCCACTTCCGGTTCTCCGTCGTCGGCGAAACCATCCTGCAGGTCAAGGCCCGGCTGTGGTTCCTGCACCGCGGCGTCGAGAAGCTCTTCGAAGGCCGCACCCCCGCACAGGGAATCGAGCTGGCCGAACGGATCAGCGGCGACACCGCGGTCGGGCACTCCCTGGCCTACGTGATGGCGGTCGAGGACGCCTTGAACATCGACGTCGACCAGCGCACCCGAGCGGCCCGGGCCCTGCTCCTGGAGGCCGAACGGCTCTACAACCACGTCAGCGACCTCGGCGCCATCGCCAACGACGTCGGCTACGGCATCGCCCACACCCACACCCAGCGCCTACGCGAGATCCTGCTGCGCCACAACAAGGCCCTGACCGGACACCGGCTCCTGCGTGGCGGCATCTGCATCGGCGGGGCCCACCTGCGAACCGGCCCCGACCTGACCCTGGTGCGGGACGTCGCTGACGAGGTCGCCGAGATCGTCCAGATCACCTTGGCCAACAGCATCGTCGCCGACCGGTTCACCGGGACCTCCCCCCTCACCGCGGCGCAGGCGGCGCACATCGGCACCCTCGGCTACATCGCCCGCGCCTCCGGCATCCCCATCGACGCCCGCCGAGACCACCCGAGCTTTGACCTGGGCAGCTTCGAGCCGGTCACCGAGGAGCGAGGCGACGTCCTGGCCCGCTACCTCGTCCGCGCCCGCGAGGTCGCCGCCTCAACCCAGATCCTTGCCGCACTGGCGCCACAGGCCACGGCCACCACGCCCAGCTACCCGACATCCGTCACCCCCTCTTCGGGGGCGGGGGCGGGCCTCGGGGTCGTCGAAGCATGGCGAGGCACTCTGTGCCACCGCGTCGAGATCGGCCCCTCCGGCAACATCACCCGGGTCCGAGCCGTGGACCCGTCCTTCTTCAACTGGCCCGCCCTGCCCGTGGCACTGACCGACACGATCGTCCCCGACTTCCCGCTGACCAACAAGAGCTTCAACCAGTCCTATGCCGGCAACGACCTCTGATCCAGGAACCCTCATGCCCCTGAATCGCCCCGGGTGGGAGTGTCCGCCAAACGGCGTTCCTGGTCCGACACGCCGACGCTGTCGGCGAGGAGGGCTGGTCACCGATGACCGAGACACTCAAGGGCATGGGTTCGATGCCCAAGGAAGCGAAGAAGACCGCCGAGACTGGTGAGGTGGAGCGGGCTGCGGTGCGTGAGCTGGTCAGGGCTGCTCGGGCCCGCGTGAGGACCTGACCGGCCCGGAGGGCTGTTGAAGGCGATCACGAAGCAGGTGCTCGAGGCGGCTTTGGAGGAGGAGATGAGCGAGCACCTGGGCCACGAGAAGCACCACCCCCCAGCGGGTCGGTCGGGCGGGAACGTGCGCCATGGGGTGCGACCCAAGACGGTGTTGACCGACGCCGCGGGTGAGGCGACGATCGAGGTCCCGCGAGACCGGGCCGGCAGCTTTGAGCCGGTGATCGTCAAGAAGCGTCAGCGGCGCCTGAACGACGTCGACGCGGTCGCGATCTCGTTGTACGTCAAGGGGTTGACCGCTGGTGAGATCTCCGCGCACTTCGCGGAGGTCTATGGCGCGTCGATCGGCACGGACACGATCAGCCGGATCACCGGCAAGGTGGTCGAGGAGATGCAGGGCTGGACGTCTCGGCCGCTGCAGGGCGTGTACGCGGCGATCTTCATCGACGCGATCCACGTCAAGGTCCGCGACGGTTCCCCCGAGCGCTTCGTGCAGGGAGGTGCCCCCTGGTCGGCAACCAGCCGTTCCACGCCGCGGTCGGGGGTCGACCTGGGCGGGCGACGGGACGTGCTCGGGCTGTGGGCCGGCAAGGGCGGTGGGGAGTCGGCGACGTTCTGGATGAGCGTGCTGGCCGACTTGAAGAACCGCGGCGTCACGGACGTGTTCTTCGTCGTCTGTGACGGCCTCAAAGGCCTGCCCGACAGTGTGGCTGCGGTGTTCCCGCAGGCGATCGTGCAGGCGTGTGTGATCCACCTGATCCGGGCCAGGTCCCCGAATCGGGAGCCTTGCCCAGCAGCTCGAGAGCGTCCGGCTCGTCGAGGTCGGGGAATGCCTGCAGCGCAACCGGATAGAGCTCCCGCAACGCGATCCGAAGCCGCAGCAGGTGCGGGTGCGTTCCCACAGCAGCCCTGATGGGCCCGTCCGGCGAGCTGGATGCCGTCGGCCAGGGTGCTGTCCCCGGCGGCCGGGCGGTGCCCGGTCCAGGCGAAGGATCTCGACCAGCGTGTGAGCATCGGCCGCGTCCGACTCGCCCCCGGAGATCGTGTGCCGCTCCCGCTCACCCCGTCCTTCCCCTCCGGGAAGCGTCTCCTCGCCAGGACCTTCCCGTGCTCGTCGAGGAGCTCGACGTCGTGATGGTCCTCAGCCCAGTCATCACCGTCGAACAACACCCGGCGGATCGACGCACGCCAGTCGTGGGGTGCGAGCGCTCGTGCCACGTTCCGGGAAACAGGTCGGGACGGTGGTCCCATGCGGTCGGGACGGATCCGCGGGATCGTTGTCGACACCGGGTGCCGCCAGGGTGCCCCGAACGTCGGGAGTTCCCATGTCAGTTGTCGTCGAGTCCGCAACTGCGGCACCGCCGACGTACAGGCTCACGGCGCGTGGGCCCCCAGCTCCCCAAGTGCTCCGCCCGATCCGCGCTCATCGGATCGACGTCGGTCGCGTCCACTCGCGGCCCCTTGACGATTGTCGGTAGGACCAGTGTCCGGCCAGGTTTGGTCGAGGGGCTCGGCGGGAAGCTCTCCTTGCGGCTGCCCACCAGGTCCACTGGTGTGGCTCATTGTCGGTTGGCGTTCCCACCGGGCACCATGGAGTGAAGCCGACTCACAAGTGCTGGGAGCACCACCGGCCGCGCGAGCCACGAGACTCGCGCGGACACAACTGGGACACAAGAGGGTTCATCCCGCGCTACCAAGGCCCCATGCCTTTCGACGACGTTCCGCAGGCCAACAGCTCGGGCCGTCGTTCGTCAGCTCTGCCCAAGCATGCGGTGAGAGTCCGGGATGCGATTCGACGTCTGATCCGGCCGGGCCGCACCGGCCCACGCAGCCGCGTCCGACGCCCCGGCCAGGGACCTCTCCGGCGGGGGCGTCGCCGCGCCGTTGCCGCCGCGCACGCGGCGGCCTCCTAGGCTGGGGCCGCACCCACCAGGAGGTCCCGTGGCCCGACGCGTGCTGGTCGTCGATGACGAGCCGGAGATCCGCTCCGTGCTGCGCGCCTACCTCGAGCACGACGGGTTCGTCGTCGCCGAGGCCGGCACCGGCGCGGAGGCGCTACGGCGCGCCCTGGCGACCGACGGCACCGGGCCCGATGTCGTGCTGCTCGACATCGGCCTCCCCGACCTCGACGGCCTCGAGGTCCTGCGCACCATCCGGCGGTCCTCCGACGTCTACGTCGTGCTGGTGACGGCCCGCGCCGACGAGGTCGACACGCTCGTCGGGCTGCGCACCGGGGCGGACGACTACGTCACCAAGCCGTTCTCGCCGAGGGAGGTGGTGGCCCGGGTGGGGACGGTGCTGCGCCGGACCGCGGCGCGCGGCGCTGCCGCCCCCGACGACGACCACGTGCTGCGCTTCGAGCACCTGACCCTCGACGAGCGCCGACGCGAGCTCGCCGTCGCCGGCGCCGAGGTGCGCCTGTCGACCCTGGAGTTCGACCTGCTGCGCGCCCTGGCCTCCTCGCCGGGCCGGGTGTTCTCGCGCGCCCAGCTCCTCGAGGACGTCTGGGGCTACGACTTCTACGGCGACGAGCGGGTCGTCGACGTCCACGTGCGCAGCCTGCGCCGCGCGCTCGGTGACGACGCGAGCGACCCCCGCATCATCGGCACCGTGCGGGGCGTCGGCTACAAGTTCCTCCTCAGCCCGGTGCGGAGCGCCTCGTGAACCGGCTCGCCGCCCGGCTCGTCCTCTCCCACGTGCTCGTGGCGCTGCTCGGGGGGCTGGCGACCTTCCTCGTCGTGCGCCTGCTCACGCCGGCGCTCTTCGACCGGATGATGGGTGGTGGGGGGCCGATGATGGGCCCGGGGCAGGGGCCGGGCCACGAGGGATCGCTGCGAGGGCAGGTGGCGGACGCCGTCACCCAGGCGCTGCTGGTCGGCGTCCTCGTCGGTGTCGTCGCCGCCACCGTGTTCGGGATCTTCGCCGCCCAGCGCCTGGTGCGGCCCCTGCGCCAGCTCGGTGAGACGACCCGCGAGATCGCCGCCGGGCGGTACGACGTGCACGTCGCCCGCCCCCAGGAGCACGAGCTGGCCGTGTTGGCCGACGACGTGAACACCCTGGGCCGCACCCTGGCCGAGACCGAGTCGCGACGCGTGCGCCTGCTCGGCGAGGTGGCCCACGAGATGCGCACCCCGCTCACCGTCATCGAGGGGTCCGTCGAAGGGATGATCGACGGCGTCCTGCCCACTGGTCCCGAGCGCCTGGGCCTGGTGAGCGACGAGGTGCGGCGCCTGCGGCGGCTCTCCGACGACCTCTCTGCCCTCTCGCGCACCGAGGAGGGTCGCCTGGGGCTCGTGCTCACGCCGGCCGACCTTCGCTCCGTGGTCACCGACGCCGCGGAGCGGCTGCGCCCACAGGCCGACGACGCCGGCCTGGCACTGCACCTGGGGATGCCGGGCAGCCCCGTCCCCGTTCTCGTGGATGCCGACCGGTTCGCCCAGGTCGTCACCAACCTCGTGGGGAACGCGTTGCGCGCGACGGCTCCTGGTGGGCGGATCGACGTCGAGGTCTCGGTCGACGCAGGCCTTGCGTCGGTCGCCGTGACCGACACCGGCGAGGGCCTGACGGCCGAGGACCTGGAGCGGGTCTTCGAGCGGTTTTACCGGGTGCCGGACCGACGCCGGCCGGGGGCGGACGCCGGCTCCGGCATCGGCCTCACCATCGCCCGCGGCATCATCCGCGGGCACGGCGGTAGCCTCGACGCGCAGTCGCCGGGCCGTGGTCGCGGTGCGACCTTCACGGCCCGGCTACCTCTGGCGAGAGACGGTCAGGTGGCGTCGGCGGCGGTGTAGGGGCAGTCCCCACCCATGCCGCCGCCGTTGCCGCCGCGCATGCCGGTGCCGTTGCCGGCGCCCATGCCGTTGCCGGCGCCCATGCCGTTGCCGTTGCCGCGCATGCCGCCGCGTCCGGGGGTGGTGGCGTTGCCGGAGCGGTTGCCCATCATCCCCGCGCCGGTGCCGAGGTCGCCGCTGACGGCGCGCTGGTAGGCGGCGAGGTGGTTCTGCGACCCCTTGAGGAGCTGGCCCAACACGGTGTCGACGTCGGCCGGGAGGTTGGCGGCGATGCTCTTGTTCAGGTCGGCGATGTCGCGCTGCTCGAGCTCGACCCCGACCTGGTAGGCGGCCTCGAGGGACTTGCTGCCCTCGGCCAGCCAGCCGTCGTAGAGACCCTGGATGGCGGGGATGGCGTAGGTCCCCGCGGCCTTGCCGGCCGACGGGTCGGTGACGTCGTAGCGCTCGATGAGGGTGCCGATGGCGTCGAAGTGCCGGTCCTCGCTGTTCGTGATCATGCTGAAGGGGCGGGCGCCGTCGTACTTGTCCGCCAACGCGGCGTACAGGTCTCGGGCCATCCGCTCCTCCTCGCGAGAGAAGCCCAGCGCGCTGGCCACGGAGCTGTCGGCCGTGGCCGAGGGCGCCCCCGTGGTGCTGGCGGACGCCTGGCTCACGGCCACGCCCCCGGCCAGGAGGGCTCCGACTCCCAGGGCTGCTGCAGTCGTGCGGATCATGGTGCTCATGGTGTGCTCCTCAGGTGGTGGTTCGGGTGGTGGTTGTCCCACCACCGAGGTAACCGGGTGAGGATGAAGCGACCCCGCTGGCGACTGTGAAGCCTTCGTGAAGCACGCGCCTGCGGTCGAGCTTCAGTGGTGACCCTTGACCACCATCCGCACGATCCGCACGTTGAAGACGGCGAACCGGAGGGCCTGGTAGGGCAGGTTCTGCCGCATCCGCAGCGTCTTCGCGGTCGGCAGCGGGGCGCCGCTCACGTCGTGGGTGGGGCTGGACGTCTCGTGGCTCATGTCATTCACTCCGGGATCAGCTGCCAGCCGGGTCGGCCCTTGGCCTTGTAGATGAACAGGTGGTGCAGCATCAGCTTGGCCCAGTGGCCGCTGAGGCCGATCTCGCCCCTGGTGTCGGTCAGGTCGCGACCGGTGGTGAAGCGCGAGTAGTCCGGCACGACCGGCATCATGGTCATCGCGGCGGCCGACCCGCGGCGCAGGCCGGTGCCCGCGGACGCGACGCAGGCGGCGCCCATCCGCGCCATCGACGCCTCGTGGGCCGGCCGGTCGTCACCGTGCGTGATCCGGTCGACGATGGTCAGCGCGGCGGTCTTGCCCATGATCCCCGACGGCATCCCGGTGCGCGGTGGTGACGGCGCGATGACCGTGCCGTTCGTGCTCTTGAGCGGGCGGGAGATCTGGTGGGGAGGGGCGAAGGCGATGCCCACGGCGAAGATGTTCCGGTGGCCGACGGACTGGTAGGTCTTCGGCCAGTCGTCGCCGCGCCAGTCCTGGTAGGGCTTGGGGGTGTAGTCGGCGTCGACCTTCATGAAGCCGCTCGGCGCGAAGAGCTGTGCCGTGATGTCGGCGCCGTCGCGGTCGAACGCCTGCAGCGGGACCCCACCGAACGGCGGCAGGAGCATCCCGAAGTCGAACGCGAGCTCGTGCATCTCGCCGTCGAGGGTCTCGTAGTGCACCACACCGGGCTCCACCTGGTGCACGTGGGCGCCGAGGATCGCCTCCACGTTGCGCTCGCGGTACAGGCTCGAGGTCCACAGCTCGGACGTGGTCTGGAAGCCGTGCTCGGCGAAGGTCATGCCGTCGACGCCGAAGTCGCCGAGCTGGGCCTCGTTGGTGAGGTAGACCAGCCGGGCCAGGTCCCTGACTCCGGCCTCGCGAAGCTCGTGGTCGACGTTGAAGACGTACTCGAAGGCGGCGCCCTCGCAGGTGCACGTGCCGTGACCCATGCCCACGACGAGGGTCTGCGGGGTGCCGGTGCGCAGCACCGCGATGGTCTCGCGCAGCCGCGCCGCGGCGGCGGTCGCGTGGTCGGCGGTGCAGACCGAGACGGTGTGACCACCATCCGGCCCGAGCCCGGGGGTCATGCCGAACTTCAGCTGCGGCCCGGTGGCGTTGATGAGGTAGTCGTAGCGAAGCCGCTCCTCCTCGCCGGCGCGCCCCGGGCTGGTGTGCACGATGTCGACCGCACCCCGTGCGCCGTCGCTGTCCCCCTCGGGACGGATCGCCACGGCCTTGGCCTGACGGAAGCCGATGCCCTTCTTCGCGTAGACCGGTGCGAGCGGGAAGACGACGGCCTCCTTGCTCATCCGGCCTACCCCGACCCAGATGTTGCTCGGGATCCAGTTCCAGCGCGAGTTCGGTGACACGACGGTCACCGTGTGCCCCTTGGGGAGCATGCGGCTCAGGTGCAGCGCGGCGGTGTGCCCGGCGACGCCTGCCCCGAGGATCACGACGTCTGCCATGGCGTCTCCTTCGACGTGGGTGGGTGCCCCGACCGTATACCCTGCGGGGTATATCCGCGGTGTGCGAGTGATCACACTGCCTCATACACCGCTGGGTATATCGTCGGCTGAGCCGAACCCGTGACCGGAGAGCACCGATGACCCCTCCCCCGCGCCTCGTCGTCATCGGGGACCTCGAGGCGACCCGGCTGCTGTGCACCCTGGTGCGCCAGGAGGGCGCCCAGGCCGTCCACCTGCTCGCGCCCGACGAGCAGAGCCTGCGTGTGGCCTTCGCCGAGCCGGTCGCCGGCGTGGCGGTCGTCGTGCGCGGGGACGTGGTCGCGCTGCGCTACGCCCTGCTGGCCGAGCACCTTCAGTCCGCCGTGCCCATGGTCGTGTCGGTCTTCGACCGGACCATCGGCGCCCAGCTGACCGCAGTGGTCCCGAACTGCACCGTCACCTCACCGGCCGACGTCGCCGCGCCCTGTGTGGTGGCCGCCTGCCTCCACCCCGACGCACTGGCCGTGCTCGCCGCGGGCGACGGTCCCCGCGTCATCATCGACCGTGACGGGGTTGCCGTCCCGCAGCCCTGGGTCGCCGACCGTGGCAGCACGCGTCAGCGGCTGGCCCGGTGGATGCCGCACCGGCTCGGCGGAGCCGACGGCCTGCTGGTCGCCGGCCTGGTCGGGCTGGCGGTGGTCATCGGGATCGAGTGGGCCCTGAGCGTCCTGGTGCTCCACGAGAGCATCCTCGACGCCTTCTACACATCGACCCGGCTGGTGGCGACAGTCGGGCCGGCCGACGCGCCGTCACATGGCGCGCCCGGGTGGTACCTCGCCGTCTCCGCGCTGCTCATGCTCACCGGCATCGGCTTCACCGGAGCGCTGGTGGCCGGGCTGGTCGAGTGGATCGTCAGCGCCCGCACCACCTCTCTGGTCGGGCCACGCAGTGTCCCCACCCGTGACCACGTGGTGATCTCGGGGCTGGGCCAGGTCGGCCTGCGCGTCGGCCAGCTGCTGCGCGAGCTGCGGGTGGCGTGCGTGGTCCTCGAGCGCACGGCTGGTTCGCCGAACCTGCCCCAGGCGCGCTCCAGCCGGCTCCCGGTCGCCCTGGGAGACGCGGCCGACCCGGCCGTTCTCGAGCGCGTGGGCCTGGTGCGCGCCCGGGCCCTAGCCGCCCTGGGGTCGAACGACCTCGACAACGTCGCGGTCGTCATCAGCGGCCTGGCTCTCGCCCCAGGGGTGCAGACGGTGCTGCGCGCCGGCGAGGACCCCGCCGTGGCGGAGACGACCTCCCTGTTCCGCATCGGCCGCGTCGCGGACGTCTCGGCGCTGACCGCCGCCTGGGTGTGTGCGTCGGTCACGGGCGAGCGACCGGTCGTGGCCTACTCCCACGACGGGATGGTCGGTGTGTTGACCGCCGACGGTGACCGACGTCGCCCCATCCCTTCCCGATGTTGCTGCACAATATACCCCCCCGGGTATACTCTAGTGGAGTGACAAGGACCCGCCCATGACGCACAGCGCGACCACCCCTCTCCCAAGCGCCCCACTCCCGACCGCCCCGCCCGCGCTCCTGCGCGGCGCCACTGCGCCGCGAACCAGCTCGCTCGCAGACCTGCCGGTGACCCTCTTCGCGTCCGTCATGGGCCTGGGGGGGTTGTCGCTCGCCTGGCGCCGCGCGGCCCTGTCCTGGGGCGTGCCCGAGTGGCCGTCACTGGCGCTCCTCATGCTGGCGAGCACGGCGTTCGTCATCGTGGGAACGCTCTACGCGATCAAGTGGCTGCGCCACCCGGCCGCTGCCCGGGCGGAGCTGCGCCACCCGGTGCGGATGACATTCGCGCCCACCATCACCATCTCGGTGCTCGTGCTCGCCACCGCCGGGCAGTCCGTCGCGCCGGCGCTCGCTTCGGCCCTGTGGTGGGTCGGCGCCGTGGGGCATCTGGCGGCCACCGTCCTCGTGCTGAGCGCCTGGTTCTCTCGACCGGACATCGGCCCCGTTGCCGTGACGCCCGCATGGTTCATCCCGGTGGTCGGAAACGTGATCACCCCGCTGGCGGCGGCTCGGCTGGGCTCCGTGGAGCTCGCCTGGTTCGCCTTCGGCGTCGGTGTCGTCTTCTGGATCGGCCTCCTGCCGTTGCTGCTGCACCGGGTGCTGCTGCACGACCCGCCCCTGCCCGACAGGCTCCTGCCCACGATCGCGATGTTCATCGCCCCACCGGCCGTGGCCATGCTGTCCTGGCAGGCGCTCACCGGCGCGGGCGACGGCCCCGTCGTTCGGGTCCTCTACGCCGCGGCGATGTTCTTCGTCCTCCTGCTGCTTGCCCAGGTGCCGCGACTGCGCCGGCTGCCGTTCGCGCTGCCGGCCTGGGCCTACACGTTCCCGCTGGCGGCCGCGTCCGCCGCCGCGATCACCATGGCCACGGCGCGCCCGCAGCCCGCCTATGACGTCGTGGCGGTCCTCCTGCTGAGCGGCACCACCCTGCTGGTGCTCGCGGTAGCCGCACTCACCCTGCGCGCGGCCACCCGCCACCAGATCTGCGTGCCGGAGTGAGTGCCGTGGCCCCGCAGAACTGGCTCCCCGACTGGCAGCGCGTGCTCGTCGTGGTGGCTCATCCCGACGACGAGTCCTTCGCCCTCGGCGCCCTCCTCGACCGCCTGGTCGAGGACGGCGCGGAGGTCTCACTGCTCTGCCTGACCCGCGGCGAGGCCTCGACCCTCGGGGCGGATGCCACCGACCTCGCCAGGGTGCGTGCCGAGGAGCTGGCCACGGCCGGCGCCGTCATCGGCATCGCCTCCACGACGGCCCTCGGCCATCCCGACGGAGCGCTGGCCGGCATCGACCCCGCCGTCCTGGCCGCCGACGTGGACCGGCACGTCGAGCAGTTCCGGCCCGACGGCATCCTGGTCTTCGACCCCGTCTCGGGGGTCACCGGACACCCCGACCACGAGGCCGCGTCGCTCGCCGCGATCACGGTGGCCGGGCGCCGGCGCCTGCCGGTGCTCGGCTGGGCCCTCCCCGGTGCCGTCGCCGACAGCCTCAACGCCGAGTACGGAACCTCCTTCGTCGGCTACGCCCAGAGCGAACTGATCCAGGTTGCCGTCGGGCGCAGGCGTCAGCGGATGGCGATCGCCTGCCACGCCAGCCAGGCGGTCCCGGGCAGCGTGCTCTGGCGCCGCCTCGAGCTGCTCGGTGACCTGGAGTACCTCCGCACCCCCGCCCCGTCAGCCCCGTCAGCCCCGTCAGCCCCGATCCCAGGAGAACCGCTGTGACCCGTCGCCCCACCGCCGCCCTCGCCCTCGCCGCCGTCCTGGCGGCCACCCTGGTCACCTCGGGCTGTGCCGGCGGCGACAGCACGGTCGGCGTCACCACCGGGCCCACGGCGACCGCCGCCCCGGCCAACGGCACCGCGATCGGGGCCGCCGACTTCGCGGCGGCGCTCAAGCGTCCGGGCACCACCATCATCGATGTGCGCACCTTCGAGGAGTTCGCGCAGGGGCACCTACCGGGCGCCGTCAACCTCGACGTGTCCTCGCCCAACTTCGCCATCCGGATCGCCGGGTTCGACCCGAGCGCGCCGTATGCCGTCTACTGCCACACGGGAAACCGTTCAGGCGTGGCGGTGGCCACGATGGCAGGGCAGGGGTTCACCCAGACCTACCACCTCGAGGGCGGGATCACCGCCTGGCAGCAGGCCGGTGGCGAGGTCGTCGAGGGCTGAGCCGGCCCGGTCGCAGTCGCCTGCGGCGGAGAGCCGGTGGGCGATCTCGGGTGGCACCACCGAGTCGGGATCGCGCAGCCGGCCGACCGCCGCGGACACGCCGACGATGCTCGTGTAGAGGGCCGGGCAGGTGGGGCACGTGGCGAGGTGGCTCTCGAGCAGGGCACGCTCGCGTGCACCGAGCTCGTCGTCGAGGTAGTCCCCCACGAGGGACCGTGCCTCCCAGCAGCGCATCGGGACTCCCTTCAGGGCGAGACGGCGGTCGTCGTCGTCGGCGAGCAGGCTGACCAGCAGTGCCCGGCCACGCCGCAACCGTTGCTTTGCGGCCGGGAGGCCGATGCCCTGCACCGTCGCGACCTCGAGCGAGGTCAGCCCCTGCATGTCGTGCAGCACCACGGCGGAGCGCAGGATGACGGGCAGGTGCACCAGGGCGTCGCGCAGCTCGGCCCGCACCTCGGCCCGTCCGAGCACCACCTGCGGGTCGACGGTGTAGGCGTCGTCGCGCCAGGCGGCCTCGACCCGCGCGAGCAGCTCGTCGTCGGGGGTCGGCTCCGGGGTGCGGCGGCGCCGGGTGTCGATGAACCTGCGGTGCATGACCCGGTGCAGCCAGGTGGTCGGCGAGCTGTCGCCGCGGAAGGTGTCGCCGCGGGCGACGGCCCGCTCGAGGGTGTCCTGCACCAGGTCGTCCGCGTCGGCGGGGTTGCGGGTGAGGTACCTCGCGTAGCGCACCAGCCCGGGGAGCTCAGCCGCCAGCACGTCCGGGTCGAGGGCCATGGGTCGACCCTAGGGCGCCAGGGCCTCGGACTCAGCGGCGGACCGGGCAGGTGCTCATCCCGAGGACCCGGTAGATCGGGCAGAAGCCGGTGAACGCGGTCGCCGCGAACACCAGGCCCACGACGACGAGCACGATGCCGAGAGCCGTGCCGATGCCGGTGACGAACGCGAACCCGAACGCCACGACGGCGAGGACGAGGCGGACGATCTTGTCGGTGGAGCCGACGTTGGCAGTCATGGGTTCTGCTCCTTCGGTGGGTCGGCCCCCGGACGGGGCCGCTCACCTGCTTGGACGCGTGAGCCGCTCGAAGGGATACCTCGCTGCCGGCTCAGCCGGACGCCGCCCCGGTGAGCAGCACCTTCACCTCCGCCGCCCAGGGCACCCGGCCCGCGACGACCACCTTCTCGTCGACGACCAGGCCCGGAGTGGACATCACGCCGTAGCCCGCAATGGTCGGGTAGTCCGTCACCTTCTCCACGGTGGCGTCCAGCCCCAGCTCGGCGACGGCCTCCCGGGTGACGCGCTCGAGGTTCTGGCAGTTGGTGCAGCCGGGTCCGAGGATCTTGATGATCACGGTCGTTCCTTTCGTTGACGGTCAGGCGAGCAGGTAGTTGAACAGGTAGCCCACGGCGACGATCGAGGTTCCGACGACCGCGAGGTAGATGCCGAGCAGCTGGGGCTTGAGGACGCGCCGCAGCAGGATCATCTCCGGGAGGGAGAGCGCGACGACCGCCATCATGAAGGCGAGCAGGGTGCCCATCGGCAGCCCCTTGTCGTGCAGCGCCTCAACCAGCGGCAGGATGCCTGCGGCATTGGAGTACAGCGGGATTCCGATCAGCACCGCGACCAGTACCCCGAACGAGCTGCCCGCGCCGGCGTAGCGCGTGAAGAGATCCTCGGGCGCCCAGCCGTGGATGACCGCGCCGAGCCCGATGCCCACCAGGAGGTATGGCCAGATCTTGCGCAGGATCGCGCCGACCTCCTCGACGCCCATCTGCACCCGCTGGGCGAAGGTCAGGCCGGCGGCGGAGTCGATGACCTGCCCTGCGAGCCTGGTCTCGAAGACGAAGGGCTCGACGTAGCGCTCCAACCGCAGGCGCCCGAGCACCCATCCCGCGACGATGGCGATGGACACGCCCGCGACGACGTAGGCCGCCGTGACCTGCCAGCCGAACAGCGTGAGCAGCAGCCCGATCGCGATCTCGTTGACCAGGGGGCTGGCGATCAGGAAGCTCAGCGTCACGCCCAACGGCACCCCGGCCGCGACGAAGCCGATGAAGGCCGGCACCGCACTGCACGAGCAGAACGGGGTGACGACCCCCAGCCCCGCCGCCATGGCGTTGCCGACCCCCTCGTGCCGGCCGCCGAGGAGCGCCCGGGTGCGTTCGACGCTCATGTAGGAGCGCAGGATCGTGATCACGAAGATGATGCCGGACAGCAGGAGGGCGATCTTCACCGTGTCGTAGACGAAGAAGTGCAGTGTCTCGGTCAGCCGGGCGTCGGCCGGCATCCCGAGCAGGTCGTAGAGCAGGGTGTCCCACAGCCGGCCGTTGACCCAGTAGGCCAACCCCCACAGGCCTGCGGCACCAGCGAGGACGGCGACCCGAGGGCCTGTGGTGGCGGGCAGGTGGGTCGCGACGCTCATGGCAGCGCGGCTGCCCCGCCGACCGGAAGTGCCTGCGCCAGTCGTGCCGACGCACCGTCTGCCAACGAGTAGTCGATCCACCTCCCCCGCCGGCTCGTGGTGACCAGACCGGCATCCCGCAACACTTTGAGGTGGTAGCTCAACAGGTTGGCCGCCACCGGAACTCGCTCCTGCAGCACGCACACGCAGCTCATCCCCTGCTGCGCGAGATGGCTGAGCACCGTCCACCGCACCGGGTCGGCGACCGCCGACAGCAGGATGAGGGACTCTTGCATCCGCGCTGCTTGGCGGCGGCTGATCAGTTCGATGGATCTTGATTCAGCCATGCCTGAATTGTCCGCCCGAACACGAGGCCCTGACCGGCATTGGTGAGGGCGCTCACAGCGGCCGCGCACGCTGAGCGGATGATAGGGCTCATCCACCTCCCGCGAGGTCCCGGCATCCCACAACCTCGCCGAGGCCATCGTCGGTCCGAGAAGGAAAGCGTCCAGATGAACCCGAGGCCGGAACCCACTGCGCACGATGGCGGCGCAGCGGCTGGTGACGTCAGAACCGCGCGGCTACTGGTCGCCGCCCAGTTCGGGCTCATCGGAGTCCTGGTGCTGCTCCCCTACCGCCACGACTGGGCGGTGCCCGCCGCCCTCACCATCGCCTGCGGCGCGGCCACGCTCGCCGGCCTCGCCGTGATGGTCATCGGCGCAACGGGACTCGGCCGGGGCCTGACCGCCACGCCGCTGCCGAACGCCCACGCGCAGCTGCGCACCGGCGGGCTCTACCGGTACGCACGCCATCCGATCTACACCGGGTTGATGCTCACGATGGCGTCGATCACAGTGGCGTCGGGAAGCGTGCCCCGGCTCTTCGTGCTCGCAGCCCTGGTCGTGCTCCTGAACGCCAAGGCCCGATGGGAGGAGGCGCGCCTGGCACGGCGATTCGAGGGTTACGCCGACTACGCCGCCCGGACTCCGCGGTTCGTGCCGTCACCCACCGCCCGCAGGTCACGCTGACTGGGTGAGGCGCCGATCCGCCGACCCTGGAGACGACAGCGGGTGGAGAGAACCCCAGGGGGCGAGAGCCGCTCGGCGGCCTCAGGATCGGCGCCCCTCACGCGAGGGAGAGGAAGAGCTTCTCCATGGCGTCGACGTCGACCTGCTCTGACGTGGGGTCGATGATGCACTGCCGCAGCCCCAGGGCGATCACGGCGAACCCGGCCCGGTCGACTGCCTTGGAGACCGCCGACAGCTGGGTCACGATGTCCTGGCAGTTCCGCTCGTCCTCGATCATCTTGACGATGCCACCGAGCTGGCCCTGCGCTCGCTTGAGCCGCTTGAGGATCGCCTGCGTGTCCTGGGGATCGAGCTTCGTGCCCTCTGCCTTGGTCACGGCGTCGCCCTCCTCACGCGGCCATCGGCCCGCGGACCACGGAGCCCCCGGCCGCCACCCAGGCGGACGTGCCTCCCTCGACGGACACCGCGTCGTACCCCAGTGAGGTCAGCAGGTCGGCCATCGACCGGCTGCGGTTGCCGCTCTGGCAGATGACGTGCACGACGCGATCACGCGGCACCGGGCCGAGGGCCGAGGTGATCCGGCTCATCGGGGCGAGCACGGCGCCGGGCACGTGGCCGGCGACGTACTCGGACGGCTCACGCACGTCGAGGACGAACGCTCCGTCGACGTGACGGGCCATGAGGGTGGGGATGTCTACGAGTCGGACCATGGTGGACACCATACCCCGGGGGGTATAGTGGTCGTCAACCGACACGTTGGAGGAATCCCCATGCTCTTCACGCAGTACTACCTCGACTGCCTGTCCCAGGCGTCCTACCTCATCGGCGACGAGTCGACCGGCCAGGCGGTCGTGGTCGACCCGCGCCGGGACATCCGCGAGTACCTCGACGAGGCGCGGGACAAGGGCCTGAGCATCGTCGGCGTGGTCAACACCCACTTCCACGCCGACTTCGTCTCGGGACACCTCGAGCTGGCCCGCGACACGGGCGCCTGGATCGGCTACGGCGCGGCCGCGGCCGCCGACTTCCCCATCAGGCGCCTCGCCGACGGGGACCGGATCAGCCTCGGCGAGGTCACCCTCGAGATCCTGACGACCCCCGGTCACACGCCCGAGTCGATCAGCATCCTGGTCTACGAGCACCCCGGCGACGAGACGGCGTACGGGGTGCTCACGGGTGACGCGCTGTTCATCGGCGACGTCGGCCGGCCCGACCTGCTGGCCTCGGTCGGCGTGACCGCCGACGAGCTCGGCCGGATGCTCTACGACTCGGTGCAGCACAAGCTGATGGGCCTGCCGGACGAGGTGCGCGTCTTCCCGGCGCACGGCGCCGGCTCGGCCTGCGGCAAGAACCTGTCGACCGAGCGGCAGTCGACGATCGGGCACCAGCGGGCCTTCAACTACGCCTGCCAGCCGATGTCCGAGGAGCAGTTCCTCGCGGTGGTCACCGAGGGGCAGCCAGCCGCCCCGGCCTACTTCGTCTACAACGCGACCCTGAACAAGAAGGAGCGAGAGCTGCGGGCCACGGACGCGACGGTGCCCGCGCTGACCGACGGCGAGGTGGAGGAGGCGCTGGCCGCTGGGGCCGTGATCCATGACGCCCGCGACGTCCAGGAGTTCGCCGCCGGCCACCTGCGCGGGTCGGTCAACGTGCCCGCCGACGGACGGATGGCCGAGACCGTGGGGATGGTATTCCGGCCCGACCAGCGCGTGGTCATCATCGCCCCGGACGGCACCGAGCAGGAGGTCGCGACCCGGTTCGCCCGCATCGGCTTCGACAACGTCGTGGGCTACCTGCCGAACCCGCAGGCCTACTTCCTGTCGCACCAGGACGAGGTCGAGCGCGCCAGCAGGCTCGGTGCGGCCGCCGCCGACGAGGCCGTCGCCGACGCCCACGTGCAGGTGGTCGACGTGCGCAACGCGGGCGAGGTCGTCGCCGGGACGGTCCCCGGGGCGCGCCACATCCCCCTGGCCGAGCTGGCCGCCCGGTCGGGCGAGCTCGACGCCGAACGGCCGGTGCTGCTCTACTGCGCCGGCGGCTGGCGCAGCAGCGTCGCAGCCAGCCTGCTGCGGGCCAAGGGGTTCACCGACGTGTCGGACGTCCTAGGCGGCTACGGCGCCTGGGCGCTGGCGCACCCTCGAGCATCGTGAGCGGTCCGGGGCGCGGACAGCGGACGGGCACCGGCCGACGCCTGATGAAACGCACGGCTCGTGGTTCGATGGCCACCAGTGCGCGGCCCGGTTCGTCATACCCCCGGGGGTACGGTGGGAGCATGGTCCCCCCGCGAGTGACGAGCTGACGCGTCATGGTCGTCATCGCGGTCATCGCCGGCGCGGTCATCGGGCTCTCGATGGGCGCGCTCGGCGGCGGCGGTTCGATCCTCGCGGTCCCCGTGCTCGTCTACGCCCTGTACCTCGACCCGCAGGCCGCCACGACGGCCTCCCTGGTCATCGTGGGAGTGACCGCGATCGTTGCGGCGATCAGCCACGCGCGAGCGGACCGCGTGGACTGGCGGGCAGCGCTCCTGTTCGGCGCACTGGGCATCCCCGCCTCGGTCGGCGGCTCGCTGCTGAACCGGGCGGTGGACGCCCAGGTGCTGCTGCTCGCGTTCGCTGCTCTCATGCTCCTTGCTGCAGCGGCCATGTACCGGCGGGCGCGGGCGGGCGAGCAGCCGACGTCGCGGCCGCTCCCCACCGGCGCCCCTCAGGTGGTGCGGGTCGTCGTCGTGGCCCTGGTCGTCGGCTTCCTGACCGGCTTCCTCGGGGTCGGTGGTGGCTTCCTCATCGTGCCTGCGCTCGTCCTGGCCATGGGCTTCGGGATGCCCACCGCCGTCGGCACCTCCCTGGTCATCATCTCCATCACCAGCCTCGCCGCACTGGTCGAGCGGCTCGGTCACGGCGCCATCGCCTGGGACGTGGTCGTCCCGTTCACCGCCGCAGCCATCGTCGGGTCGCTGGGCGGAAAGCACTTCTCCGACAAGGTGTCCGGGGCGGCGCTCACCCGAGCGTTCGCCATCCTGCTCGTGGTGGTCGCCGGCTACGTCGCCGTTCGAGCGGGCGTCCAGCTGTCCGGGGCGGGGGCTGGTGGCGGACCGAGCTGAACGCGGCGCCGCGAGGTGCGCTCCACTCGGGCCGGGCGGCGCAGATGGCGGCCGCGGCCTCCACGCCGTCCATCATGGGCGTGTGCACGTCCAGCAGGAGCACTCGGCCGTCCTGGGCCCGCACCCGCAGCCGCGACATCGACCGTGCCGAGTCGACCGGCCGGTCGACACCCGGCGCGCCTCGGTCGGCGACGCACCGGCGCGTGGTCGACGCATCTGCTCCCGAGAAGTGCAGGAACAGCCGCACTCCCCCGCGCCTGTGCGGTGAGCTCCAGGAGGTTGACCAGCACCTCGCGAAGCCCGACCCGGCTGGCTCTGCGCGAACTGTGGTGTACCTCAAGGACAGTTCAAGAAGATGCCGGCTCAACCAGCGCGCGCTGCACGGCGTCTCGTGACGAACAGTCCCAGGCCGACGGACAGGAGCAGGACGGTGGCCCCGACGACGAGCCCGGCCGCGGGACCGCCAGCCACGAGGTCCGCCGCCGCGAGGTCCGCCGCCGCGAGGTCCGCCGCCGCGAGGTCCGCCGCCGCGAGGTCATGCCCGAGGCACCGGCGTCGGTGGCGCCCGGTTGGGGGGTGGCGGCTGCACCGGCGGCACCGGCTGCGGCCTCCACGCGGGCTGCCGCGGCCCCGGCCGCTGCTTCCTCCCGCTCTGCGGCGCCGGCGTCGCCCGGTGACGCCGCAGCAGCGGCACAGCGAGCCGTCGAGGTCACCGCCCGCTCGGTCGGCTTCCCGCCCGACAGCACGTCGTCCACCGTGACGGCCACCCGCTCGCGAACCGGCAGGCGAACGCGCAGCGACCTGGTCTCCCTCGCACCCACCACCACCGCCTGCCCGGGCAGCGTGAAGCGCACCCGGGTGGTGGTGCGGCTGTTGTCGAGCAGGACCGGTGCCGAGACGTCGGTGCAGTCGACGACGCCGAACGACGCCCGGGGGTCCAGCACGATCCGGCCACAGGTCTGCCGGTCACTGCTCGCGACCGGACCTGCGCCCTCGAGCGTGACCGCCACGTCGGTCCAGCCGTCGGGCACCAGGGGCACGTCCACGCCGACGACGTCACCAGCATCCACCTCGACGCTGCGCGAGACCAGCGGCCCGACGGGGTCGGCCACGGCCCACCGGTAGCGCACCGGCCTGCTCGAGGTGCTGTTGTCGAGCGTCACCGGCAGCCGCATGGTGTTGCAGCGGGCGAGCCCGAAGGTGGCGCCGGGCGCGTCGCCGCAGGAGCCCTGCGAGAGCACGTGACCACCGTCGGGCAGGTGCACCGTGACGTCGGTGCGCGCGTCGTCACGCACCGGCAGCACGACGACGACGCTCGCGCCGGCGGCCACCTCGACATCGACCCGTGCGTCGGTGCCGCGGTAGGGCCGGTGGAGCGGGCTGCGGAAGGCGCCGCTGTGGCCGAAGGTGGCAGCACGCGTCGAGCGGGTGTTGTCCAGGTGGAGGGGCACCGACAGCCGCGCGCAGTCGAACGCTCCGATCGCGGCCGTCGGGGCGGTGACGGCCGGCGTCGTCGCCGCCCCCGGGGTGGCACCCACCGCTGCCGCGCCGAGCAGGCAGAGCAGCACCACGGCCCACCGGCCCGCTGCGGGCAACGGCTCCTGCCTCACCCAGCGTCGGCGTCGAGCAGGCCATCCACCCGCTCGACGAGCTCGTCGATGTCGAACGGTTTCTGCAGGAAGTCGGTGCGGGCGCCGGGCACCTGCAGGTCGAGGTCGCCCGGGGCACTGCCCGACACGAAGAGCACCCGGAGTTCGGGCCGGTCGGCCGCGAGCTGCCGGGCCAGGTCGGCACCGTTGCCCCCCGGGATCGCCAGGTCGGTGACCAGGAGGTCGAACTCGGCCGCCGCGCACGCGGCCTGCGCCGCCTGTAGCGTCTCTGCGGCCGTGATGCGGTGGCCGGACGCCGCGAGCACCCGGGTGAGCAGCACGCGCAGCGCCGCGAAGTCCTCGACGACCAGGATGGCGGCTCCCTCGCCGCCGCCGGACGACGTCTGCTCGGTCATTCCCTTGCTCCCCGGTTCGAGCCGCTGCTCTCGCGCAGGAGCCCTCGGGACACCTCGTCGAGCAGGGCGAGCACGACCTCGACGTCGAGCGGCTTGGTGATGAAGCGGTCGGCGCCGGCCTGCACGAGCCGGGCCGCCAGGCCCGGCGACGCGTCGGCACTGAGCACCACCACGGGGATGTCCTTGGTGTCCTCGCGCCGCTTCAGGGCCAGCAGCACGTCGCCGCCGAACAGGTCGGGCAGGTGGAGGTCGAGCAGCACGAGGTCGGGGTGGTGGGTGCGGGCCAGGTCGGCGGCCAGCCGCCCCTGCGCGGTGTGGACCATCGTCCATCCGGGCCGCAGCGCGAGGAGGTGCTCGACCACCTGGACGTTGGGCTCGTTGTCCTCGATGTAGAGCAGGGTGGCCGTGCCCGTGTGCGGGGACCGCTGCCGCCCGAGGCCTGGTCGGCCGGCGGCCGCGGCGACGGTCGAGGATGCCTGCAGCTCGAGGCCGCCGGACCGCGCCGGCAGGGTGACGGTGAAGGTGGCTCCCTGGCCGGGAGCCGAGCTGACGCCCAGGCTGCCGCCCATCAGCTCGGCCAGTGAGCGGGTCAGGGCCAGGCCGATGCCGGCACCCTCGACCGACGTGCTCTCGGCGCCCAGCCGGTCGAAGGGCTCGAAGAGCCGACGGTGCAGCTCGGGTGGGATGCCCGGTCCCTCGTCGCGGACGCTGAGCCGCACCACGTCGGCGTCGAGCTCCCAGGTGACCCAGACGCGCCCACCGTCCTTGTTGTACTTGATGGCGTTGGACAGCACGTTGAGCAGGATCTGCCGGACCCGTTGGCGGTCGGCCAGCACGAGCACGTCGGGGGCGCCCTCCGCCGGCAGCAGCGTGACGTTCCCGGTCGTGGCCAGCGGCGCCATCAGCCGCAGGGTCTCGGCGACCAGCGGCGTCAGGTGGATCGGCTCGAGGCTGAGCGACATCTCGCCGGCCTCGATCCGCGAGATGTCGAGCACGTCGTTGATGAGCTCGAGCAGGTGCCTGCCACCGGTGAGCACGTACGACACCGCATCGGCGTGCTCGGTGCCCGCGAGCTGCCGGCTGAGGAGCTGGCCGAAGCCCAGGATGGCGTTCAGCGGGGTGCGCAGCTCGTGGCTCATCCGCGACAGGAAGTGGTTCTTGGAGTCGTTGGCCGAGCGAGCCGCGGCCTCCGCCGCGCGCAGCGACTCCGCCACGAGCACGCGGGCAGTGACGTCCTCCATGGTGATGACCGTGCGCTGCGGCGGCCCGCCGGGGACGATCACCGGCGTGGCCACCGTACGCACCCACACGAGCTGGCCCCCGGGCGCCAACAGCCGGTGCTCGGACTCCGCCGGCAGCCCCTGCAGGGCATCGACCAGGAACTCGCGCTCCACCGCGTCGCGGTCGTCGGGGTGCACCATCGAGAGCAGCTGGGCCAGGTCGCCCCCGGTGGGGCGCAGGCCCGAACCGCCCACCAGGTGCTCTGCCTTGGGGCTCACGTACAGGTAGGTGGGCGGGTTCAGCTGCAGCAGGATGAAGACCAGCTCGACGCTCTCGGCGATCTGGCGCAGGCGCGCCTCGCTCTCCGCGGATGCCGCCTCCAGGGCCCGCTGCTCGGTGACATCGCGGATCGAAGCGATCACCCACCCCGGCTCGCCCGCGAGCCACGGCACCAGGCTGACCTCGACCGGGATCTCGGACCCGTCGCGGTGCCGGGCCACCAGAGCCAGCCCCGAGCCCATCGAGCGCACGCGGGGGTGGGCGTTGAAGTCGGCCCGGTGGTGCACGTGAGCGGCCCGCAGGTCGTGCGGCAGGAGCACCTCGACCTCGGCACCGAGCAGCTCGTCGCGGCCGTACCCGAAAAGCTCACCCACGCGGTCGTTGAGCCGGGCGATCCGGCCGCTGGGCTCGACGCAGACGAGGGCGTCGGGAGCTGCCTCGAGCACCCCGGCCAGCCGGTCGTCGAACAGGTCGTCGAACAGGCCGTCGGCCGGCTCGCTCGAGGCCGAGGAAGGTCGCAACAGTGCCATCTCGTCCTCCCCGGGGGCGGGTCCGCGTCGTGCCGGACGTCGCCCAGCCGCAGCCTGAGCCACACCGTACGCCCTCTCACCCGTGCGCGCCGAGCGTTCCGTGCCTGCGCCGGGTCGCGGACGCGTGTGGTACGACTGAGCCGGGACGGCGTGACGACGGGCGGGCGCCAGGAGCGGCAGGGTGACGATGGAGCCGGAGGACGACGGGCGGCGCGAGAGCATCGCGCCGGTTGCCGATGCCGTGATCGAGGTCGACGCCGGCGGCCGCATCGAGCGCGTCGACGGTGGGGCCGAGCAGCTGTTCGGGTGGCCGGCCGAGGACCTGCTGGGCTGCTCGGTCGACGTCCTGGTCGCCGACCGGGTCGCCGACCCCGGCCCTCGACCCGCGGGCGTCGACCTGCTGCTGTCGGCCCGGCGCCGCCATGGGCCGCCGTTGCCAGCCGAGGTGCGCCTCGGTCCGGCCAGCAGCCACGCGGGGCAGCGGGTCGCCCTGACCATCCGCGAGCACACCCCGCCGCTCGGGAACGAGGCGCGCGGCGGTGTCCCGGATCAACCGGCCGTCGGGTCGGCGACGCCACGACCCGCGGCCGGGGAGAGCGTCGGGCTGTCGACCATCGCGCACGACCTGAACAACGTCATCAGCGTCATGCTGATCTACGGCGAGCTCATCGAACGCGCGGTCAAGGGCCGTTCGATGGACGAGTACCTCGGCCAGATCCGGGCCGCGGCCGAGCACGGGGCCGAGCTCACCGCGCAGCTGCGGCAGCTGGTGCACCAGCCCACCCTCGACCCGACGGTCGCCGTCGTCGCCACGGTCGCTGCCGAGTCGACCTCCCCGCGCCTCGATGAGGACCTGTTGATGCGGGCGGTCCACCGCTACCTGGGCCGCGAGGCCACGGCGGGCTCCATCGGCGTGGTGGTGGTCGACGACCACCGCCTGTTCGCCGAGGGACTGACCCGTCTGCTCGACGTGGAGGACGACATCGAGGTGCTGGGCTCGGGCGCCACCGGGCGCGAGGCGGTGGCCCTGGTGGAGCGCCTCCGGCCGCGCGTGCTGCTGCTCGACTTCGACATGCCGGAGGGGAACGGTGTGGTCACCGCGACCGAGATCAAGGAGCGGTGGCCAGAGACGATGATCGTGATGATCTCGGGCTCCAGCGACGACAGCCTGCTGCTGCGCGCGATCGACGCGGGGTGCTCGGGCTACCTCACCAAGGACCGTGCCGCCTCGGACGTGGCCAGCGCCGTCCGCACGGTGGCCGCCGGCGAGGCCCTGCTCTCCCCCGCCGCCATGGCCAGGCTGCTGCCGCGGCTACCGAAGTCCAACCGTGGGATGGGCTCGGGTCTCACCGAGCGCCAGCTCGACGTGTTGGCGATGCTGGCCCGTGGAGGCACGAACAAGAGCGTCGCCATCGCGCTCTCGTGCAGTCCCGAGGCCGCCCGTGACGAGATCCAGGGGGTCATCACCTCGCTGGGGGCCCACTCCACGCTCGAGGCGGTGGCCACAGCCATCCGCGAGGGCGTCATCGAGTACAACTCCCCGTTCTGAGCGGGGCCGGCCCACGCTCGGGACGAGGCAGGAGCCTGCCCTCGCCTAACCTCACACCATGGGGTCCGACCCCCGCCGCCTCGAAGGGCTGCGCGCCGACGAGCAGGTCGCAGCCCGTCTCGTCGAGCGCGCGACGGGTGCCACGGCCAGGGCCCACGACATCGGCCGGCGTCAGGGCGCCTACGACGTGCACCTCACCTACCCGAACGGGCGCACCGCCGCCCTCGAGGTCACCACGCACGCGGGGTCGGCCACTCGCCGCGGTCTGGCGCTGCTCGGTCGGGACCGGCTGTCCCGCCGCCGTACCCACGCCCCGCCGAGTGACCAGGCACCACGTGCCGACCGCGTTCTCGCGGCCCTGCCCGATGCCGTCACCGACCTGCTCGCCGAGCCGCACGTCGCGCGGCGGGCCGCCAAGGTGGCCTCGGCCGGGCGGGTCGACGAGCGACACCTGTTCGTGGGCGTCGCCGAGGGCGGTCTGCCCCAGCCGTTGTACGAGCGGTTGGGCGGCCCGCTGGGCCGGCTGCCCACCGACTCGCCGGCGGTACCCGACGGGCTGACCCACCTGTGGCTGAGCACCGAGTGGCGTGGCTCACCGCTCCTGGGGTGGGACCGCGTCAGAGGGTGGGCCGCCCACCAGGTCTGACGCCACTGATCTCCCGCAGCAGATTGCATTGAGTCACCCTCACGGTGCAAAATTGAGTCACAACCACTCAAGTAACTGGGCACCGCCCCCTGACCCCACGAGGAGGACCCCATGGCCACCGCATTCGACCCCTTCCGCGACCTCGACCGCATGCTCGGCGCCACCCTGCGCACGCCGGCATCCGCGGCGATGCCGATGGACCTCTACCGCTCGGGCGACCGCTTCGTCGCGCAGGTCGACCTGCCCGGCGTCGACCCGGCATCCATCGACGTCGACGTCGAGGACCGCACCCTCACCATCCGGGCCGAGCGTCGCGAACACGCCGCGAGCGACGCGCAGTGGCTCTCGCACGAGCGGCCCACGGGCACCTTCGCTCGCCAGCTCACCCTCGGCCACGGCGTCGCGTCGTCGCAGATCGAGGC
The DNA here is from genome assembly GCA_963747405.1 of uncultured Actinomycetota bacterium. GTDB lineage: Bacteria > Actinomycetota > Actinomycetes > Actinomycetales > Dermatophilaceae > Fodinibacter. The sequence continues at coordinate 90,657 of CAVVFG010000023.1, read as the reverse complement.
CGGGTACTCCGACGGCGTGCTGACCCTCACCATCCCGGTGGCCGAAGAGGCCAAGCCGCGCAAGATCGCGGTCAGCCACACCGGTGGCCACCAGACGATCACCAGCGAGGCGCAGCAGGAGGAGCCGGTCGCCTCCTGACCGACTCCTGAACGGCACGGCCCACCGGGTGCACCCGGTGGGCCGTGCCGGACCCGACCGCGGCGATCGGACCCACCGTCCGCCGACCGGTGAGCCACAGGTGGCGGCCGCGGGAGCGCGACCAGGATGCGCGAGAATCGCGGCATGACGACCCCACGGGACATCCTCGTCGGCGAGCTGGTCGACGCCGGCCGCCACCTCGTCGACCGCGGCCTGGTGCAGGCCAGCGGCGGCAACCTGTCGGTGCGGCTGCCCGGCACCGACCGCTTCCTGGTCACGGCCACCGGCACCTGGCTGGACCGGCTCACCGCCGACGACTTCGCCGAGCTCACTCTCGACGGGGAGCCGGTCGGCGGGCCGCAGCCCTCGGTGGAGTGGAAGCTGCACCAGTGCACCTATGCCGTGCGCCCGGATGCCTCCTGCATCGTGCACCTGCACCCCCAGCACGTGCTGCTCGTCGACATGCTCGGCATGCCGCTGCGGTTCACGACCCTGGACCATCAGTACTACCTGGGCAGCGCGGGCCGGGTGCCGTTCCACCCCTCCGGCTCGCAGGAGATCGCCGACGCGGCCGCCGAGTCAGCCCGCGACCACGACGCGGTGGTGCTGGCCCACCACGGCTGCTCGACCCTCGGCGACACGGTGTCGATGGCGCTGCGCCGGGCCCTGAACCTCGAGGAGGCCGCCACGATGACCTACCGGCTGCTGCTCGCCGGCGACCGGACCTCCGACTTCCCGCAGCGGTGGAAGGGCAACATCATCAGCGTGTGACGGCGAGGCTGACCAGGGCCACCAGCCACGACACGAAGGAACCGACGAGGAAGTACTCGGTGACGGCGTCGATGCCCACGCCGTCGACGCTCGTGCGGTCGTCGCGCTTGGCCTGCAGCTCGGGGAAGCGGATCAGGCCCTTCGCCGCGATGACCAGCCCGGCGGCCGTGAGCTGGCCGGCGAGCCCCAGGCCGATGATGAGCACCCGCTCCATCGGCCCGAGCAGGCGCCCACCCCGCAGCTGGTCGGAGGGCTGCGGGTCGCTGCTGGTGCGGATCTGGAGCACCGGCCGCATCGCTCCGACGCCGAGCAGCACCAGCCGCACGACGACGTTGGCGGTGGCCAGGTTGACCAGCAGCAGTGCCACGACGAGCAGCACCTGCTCGGGCACCGCCCGGGCGCCCACGAGTGGCAGGTCGGCCCACGCCAGCCACCGGCCGAACAGTCCCCCGGCCGGTGTGGCCCACCCGCTGAGCCCCAGGAGCCAGCCGACTCCGAGGGCGAGCGCTCCCAGGGCCCGCCAGTTGCCGCCCCCGGTGGCCATCGCCTCGGCCGACCACCACACCCACAGCGCCAGTGGTACCAGGGAGGCAGCCAGGCACACGAGGTCGATGGGTGCGGTCAGGGAGGTCAGCGCCGCGAGCACGGCGACCGCCGCGGCCCCGGACGCCATCGCGAGGCGCAGCGCGGTGGTGCTGGTGCCGGCCGCGGCCCGCACCAGGTCGGCGAGCCCGACCCCGACGAGCCACACGGCCAACCAGCTCATGCCAGCCCCCGCAGCAGGTCCTCGGCGGCGAGGACCGCGCCGATGCCGTCGGCGCGCACCCGCTGGGACACGGCCGAGGCGCTGATGCCCTCGAGCGTGGCCAGCTCGCTCTGGGTGGTGTACGGATCCATGAGCCCCCTCAACAGTCGGACCGATCGCTGTGAGAGTGAGCCAACCAGATGGTCCCGACACAGCAGCGCCGCGTTGACGGCATCCGCCTGCGCGGCACGCCGCGGCCGGTCCCCCGTTGCGGCGTCGACGAGCTCCGGGGCCGGCCGGTACGCCGTGCGCAGCAGCCGGGTGGCGGCCCGGGCGGCGGCCTGTTCGACGTCCTCGATGGCAACCCGGGCGGCCCACCACCCGGGGCCGTCCTCGATGCCGCGCTCGGCGTCGAGCACCTGCACCGGCCCCCGGCCGATGCCGACGCGCGCGTCGGCCGAGGGCAACAGCTCCAGGCGCACCCGCAGGGCGGCCTCGATCGCCGAGCCCAGGGTGTCGTAGGCCCCCTGGAACTCGTCGCCCACCGTGATCCGCAGCTCGGTGACGGCTGGGACGGCAGTGTTCACGCGAACCAGCGCCGTCTCCACCGCCCGGTGCAGGGCCCGCCGGTTGGGCGACCCCCGCGACCCCACGAGGTCGCCGATGAGCACACATAGTGAAGCTCTATCCTTAATTGTGCTCATATGAAGATCATACCTTCATTCTCGACATCTGAAGCCATGACCTTACCGGGAGGGGCGATTGCCGACGAGCCGGCCTCCTGCCGGTGCTCGACCCGGCGCCGGACGCGGGCACCCCTGCGTCAGCCGAACCTGCGCAGGTCGGACCCGGTGCGGGGCTCGGCCACCCCTCGCTCGGTCGCCACGGCATCCACGAGCCGTGCCGGCGTCACGTCGAAGGCGGGGTTGAAGCCGACGGACGCCGCGGGCGCCAGGCGCACCCCGCCGAGCACGGTCACCTCCTCGCCGGCCCGCTCCTCGATCTCGATGTGCGAGCCGTCGGCCATGGACAGGTCCACCGTCGACCACGGGGCCGCGACCATGAACGGGATGCCGGCGTCGCGGCAGGCGAGCGCCACCCCGAGGGTGCCGATCTTGTTGGCGGCGTCGCCGTTGGCGGCGATCCGGTCGGCTCCCACGACGGCGAGGTCGACCAGGCCGCGCAGGATCGTCGACGCGGCGGCGCCATCGACCTGCACCCGGTGCGGGATGCCGTCCGCCGCCAGCTCGAAGGCGGTGAGCCGCGCACCCTGCAGCAGCGGGCGGGTCTCGTCGGCGTACACCAGCTCGAGCCGGTCGCGGCTGTGCAGCTCGCGGACCACCCCGAGCCCCGTGCCCCACGCCGAGGTGGCGAGCGAGCCGGTGTTGCAGTGGGTGAGCACGCGCAGCCGGGGCCGGTCGATCCGGTCCAGCAGCCAGTCGGCGCCGAGCCGCGACAGCTCCCGGTTGGCGGCCTCGTCCTCGACGGCGACCCGCAGCGCGGCGGCCAGCACGGCATCGCGCCCCCGGGGCATCAGCGGCCGCACCTGCTCGACCCCCCAGGCGAGGTTGACCGCGGTCGGGCGCGCATGGCGCACCCGGTCGACGGCCTCCTGCACCCGGACGTCGTCCCAGCCCTCACGGGCGCCCTCGTCCATCGCGAGCACTACTCCCAGCGCACCGGCCACGCCGAGGGCGGGGGCGCCGCGCACGGCCAGCTCGGCGATCGCCTCGACGAGCCGCTGCGTGCAGTCGATCTCGCGGTACCCGGTGGTGGCCGGCAACAGGGTCTGGTCGAGCAGACGCACCGCTCCACGGCCGTCGCGGCCCCCGGTGTCGTCCCACGCGATGGCGATCAGCGTCATGGCGCCAGCGTAGGCGCCGCTGGGGCACCCGGGACCTCGGCACCGCGTCGACCTCCTCCGGCCCCGGCTCCGGCCCTGGCTGCGAGACGCGGCGCGCCGAGTGACGGGGATCCTTGCGCGCGACCCCGGGAAGTGCCACGGTCGAGGTGTGGGGACCACCGATCCCCACGACGACGGACGACGCGAGGGCTGCCACCTTGGCGGGCCCGCCGCCGCGACACTCCCGCGAACCGGAGGAGGCCGAGATGGCCCAAGAACGAGTCGTCGTCGGGGTCGACGGGTCCCCACTGTCCATGGCCGCGGTCACCCGGGCCGCCCAGGTCGCCAGCGCCCGCGGGCTCAGCCTGCACGTGCTGCACGCCTTCGCCCCCGACCTGCCGATGCTCGGTTTCGGCGAGCTCACCGACGGCTCGGCGATGGTGTCCAGCCACGCCAAGCGCCTGGTCGCCGACGGGGTGGCCCGCGCCCACTCGGTCGACCCCGACCTCACCGTCACCACCGGCATCCGCGACGGCTACGCGAGCCAGGCCCTGGTCAACGCCTCCCGGTCCGCCGCCCTCGTGGTGGTGGGCGCGATGGGCCACGGGGTGTTCAGCCGCACCAGCGTGGGCGCGGTGGCCATGCAGGTCATCACCCACGCCCGCTGCCCCGTGCTGGTGGTGGGGCACGAGACCGCCGGGGGCTCTCCCGCCAGCGGACCGGTCGTGGTCGGAGTCGACGGGTCCAAGCCGTCGATGCGGGCGCTCACGGTCGCCTTCGACGAGGCCGCGCGCACCGGTGGCACGGTCGACGTGCTGCACGCGTGGGAGGCGCACAGCGCGAGCGACCCGACCCTGTCGAGCACCTCGAGCTGGAGCACCTACGAGGCCAACCTCCAGAAGATCGTCGAGGCGGCCATCGCGACCCGTCGCGCCGAGCACCCCCACATCAAGGTCGACTACCAGGTGGTGCGCTCCGAGCCCGTGCAGGCGCTCGTCCACCGCAGCGAGGGAGCCGCCATGCTCGTCGTGGGCAGCCGCGGAAGCGGCGGCTTCTCGGGCCTGCACGTCGGCTCGACCGCGCTGCGGCTGATCAGCCGGGTGCACTGCCCCCTGCTGATCACCCGCTGACCCCAGCCGTCGCCGGCTCAGCGGCGCTCGGTCGCCGCGAGCTGGTCGAGCACGAACGCCCACTCCCACGCGATCTGCTCCCACGCGGCGTACCGGCCACTTCGCCCGCCGTGTCCCGCCGCCAGCTCGGTGCGCAGCAGCACCGGGCGGTCGGCCGGGTCGCTGGTCACCGTCTCGCGCAGCCGCGCCACCCACTTGGCCGGCTCGGTGACGTAGACGCGGGTGTCGTGCAGGCTCGACGTCGCGAGCACCGCAGGGTACTCGGCGGCCCGCACGTTCTCGTACGGCGCGTAGGCGCGCATCGCGGCATACACCTCGGGGTCGGCGAGCGGGTTCCCCCACTCCTCCCACTCGCCGACGGTGAGCGGCAGGTCGGGCTGGAGCATCGTCGTCAGGGCGTCGACGAAGGGCACGGCCGCATGGGCGACGCGGAACCGCTCGGGCGCCAGGTTGAGCACCGTCCCCACGAGCAGCCCTCCGGCAGAACCACCTTCGAGGCCCACCCGCTGGGGAGAGATCCATCCCGACGCCACGAGGTGGTCGACGGCAGCCAGGGTGTCGGTGAACGTGTTGGTCTTCGCGAGCAGCTTGCCGTCGTCGTACCAGCGCCGCCCCATCTCGCCGCCGCCGCGCACGTGGGCGACGGCGTAGACCACCCCGCGGTCGAGCAGGCTGAGCCGCGCCACCGAGAAGTACGGGTCGGAGGAGATCTCGTAGGAGCCGTAGGCCGTGACCACCCCGGCGTTGCTCCCGTCGGCCTCGACCCCCACCCGACGCACCACCGAGACCGGCACCCGCGTGCCGTCGGATGCCGTGACCCACTCACGGTGCTCGGTGTAGCTCGCGGCGTCGAAGTCGCCGAGCACCGGCTGGCGCTTGAGCAGGGTACGCCCGCGGGTGGCCAGGTCGACGTCGAGCACGGTACGCGGGGTGGCCCACGACTCGACGACGACCTGGATGGCGCGCTGCCCCGGCTCGGGGTTGTCGCCCAGGCCGATCGAGTGCACCGGCTGGTCGACGGCGACGTCCCACTGCTCGCCGTGGCCGGAGGGCGAGCCCGGGTCACGCGGCAGCACCCGCAGCGCGGTGAGCCCGCCGGTGCGCAGGCTCAGCACCGTGGCGTCGTCGAAGGCGTCGACGGCCACGAACCGCTCCCCCTCGCCCGAACCCAGCCAGGGCACCCACTGCTGCGAGCTCGTCGCGCCGAACGGCGCCCAGGCGAGGTCACCGTCCGGGGTGTCGGTGTTGTGCACGATCAGGAAGCGGTCCGCCGCCGGCTCGACGTCGTACTCCACCCCCTCGCGGCGCGGCGCAAGCACCCGCCACCCGGCATCCGGGTCGTCGGCGTCGAGCACGTGCACCTCGGAGGTGGTCTTCGACCCCAGCCCGAGCAGCAGCCAGCGCTCGTCACGGCTCGCGGCCACGCCCATCCAGAACCGCTCGTCGTCCTCCTGGTGGACGAGCACGTCGTCGGCGGGGTCGCCGCCGACGAGATGCCGCCACAGCTGGAAGGGGCGCCAGGCGTCGTCGAGGCGGGTGTAGTAGACGAACTGCCCGTCCCGGCTGAGCTCGACCCCGTAGCCGATCCCGGTGACCGAAGTGTCGAGCACCTGTCCGGTGGCGATCTCGCGGATGGTCAGGTCGAAGCGCTCGTCGCCCGCGGTGTCGACGGCGAACGCGACGAGGCGGTGGTCGGCACTGACGGTGAGCGCGCCCAGCGAGAAGAACTCGCTGTCGCCGGCCTCGACGTTGCCGTCGACGACCACCTGCTCGCCGGGCACGCTCTCGGCCTCGGGGTCGGGCCGCACGGCCGGGTCGACGAGCGGTGAGCGCACCTGGGCGGCGTACTGGCGCCCCTCGACCGTGCGGGCGTAGTACCACCACGGCCCGCTGGCCACCGGCACCGACAGGTCGGTCTCCTTGACCCGTGAGCGGATCTCGTCGACGATCGCCGACCGCAGCGGCGCCAGGTGCTCGGTGCGGGCCTCGGCATAGGCGTTCTCGGCCTCGAGGTGCGCCCGCAGGGCGGGGTCATCGAGGTCGCGCATCCAGGCGTAGGGGTCCTCGACGCGGTCGCCGTGGTGCTCGCGGACGTGGTCTCGGCGCTCTGCGGTCGGTGGGGTGGGGCTCGGCATGGCGTCACTGTATGCCGGGCCCGGGGGTCGCGCGGCGAGGGCCGCACCCCGGTGGGGGTGCGGCCCTCGCTACTGCACGGGTGCTGTGCTCAGAGCCCCGCGACGCGGTCGGCCGGCGCAGTGAGGTTCGGGTGGCTTTTGAAGAAGGCAACCAGCCCCTCGAGGTCACCGCTGCCGCCGACGACGTTGGTGGCGTTGGTGAAGGCGGTGAACGAGTCGCCACCGTCGGCCAGGAAGTTCAGCGTGCCGACCCGCACGGTGTCGGTGTCACCGATCGGGTTGCCGTTGAGCCTCATGGAGCCGGGCACGACCCTCGAGCCCTGCGGCTGGGTGTCGTCCCAGGTGTAGTTGAACCCGTTGGACACCCCAAGGGCCAGCATCGGCCGGGAGCCGCGGGCCGTGATGGGCTGGTACTGCTGCTCGAGCACCTCCCTGAGCTGGGCGCCGGTGAGGTCCAGGGCGACGTAGACGTTGCCGAACGGTGCGATGTCGAACGCCTCGGCGTAGGTGATCTCACCCACGGCCTCGCCGTAGGACTCCTTGTTCAGGCTGGCCCGAACGCCACCGACGTTCATCAGGGCGACCTGCGCCCCGAGCGACGCGGTGTTGTCGAGGATGGCGTCCGCGACGAGGTCGGCCATCGGGGTCTCGGTGCAGCGGCAGGTGCTGGAGTCACCGGTGATCGGCTCCACGTGGTTGCCGATGACCAGGCCCTTGAGCGGGGCGGCCAGCACGTTCCACTTGTCGATGATGGCGTTCTGGGTCGGGTCGTCGGGCAGGGACTTGGGCACGAGGTGGTTGGTCGCGGTGGTGCGGTCACGCATCACCTCACCGCTGCGGGTGTTGATGACGAGCGAGGTCTCGGTGACGCTCTGGCCGTAGGACGTCGCGCTGGTCACCAGCCGCGGCTTGCCGGCCGGGTCGGGGATGGAGCAGATGTACGGGTCGTGCGTGTGGCCCGTGATGATCTCGTCGATGTCGGGGCTGAACTGGGTCGCCATCGTCGCGATCGGGTCCGAGATGCCGACGCACTCGTTGTAGGTGCCGGCGTTGTAGCCGCCCTCGTGCAGGAGCACGACGATGGCCTTGACGCCCTGCTTCTTCAGCTTGGCTGCGGCGGCGTTGGCCGTCTCGACCTCGTCCTTGAACTCGACGGTCGCGACGCCCGACGGGTTGACCAAGGTCGGGGTGGCCTTGAGCGTCATGCCGATGAAGCCGATCTTGGTACCGGCGACCTTCTTGATGGCCGTCGCTGGGAGCAGGGTGCGCTCCTTGTGATGGTGGTGACGCGACGAGGAGGACTTCTTGTCCTTGAGCACGACGTTGGCGGCGAGCCACTGGAAGTCAGCGCCGGCATACGGGTCGTCGGGGAAGTAGCAGCCGTCCTTGGGGTGGCAGCCGCCGCGTTGCATGCGCAGCAGCTCGTCGGTGCCCTCGTCGAACTCGTGGTTGCCCACGCTGCTGACGTCCAGGCCCATCGCGTTCAGTGACTCGACAGACGGCTCGTCGTGGAAGATCCCGGAGAGGAACGTGGAGCCGCCGATGAGGTCACCCGCCGCCACCGTGAGGCTCTTCGCGTCGCCGGCGACCGAGCGCAGCTCGGTGAGTTTGGTCGCCAGGTTCGCGGCGCCGCCCACGGGGGTCTGCGACGGGTCGACGTCCTTGGCGAGGAGCCCGTCGTTGGCCTCGAGGTGGCCGTGGTAGTCGTTGAACGACAGCAGCTGCACCGTCGTGAGGTTGGGGTTGCCCTTGCCGGCGGGCTTCTTACCCTCCGAGGCGAGGGCGGGCGGGCCGGCTACGAGTGCAGCCATCGCGGTCGCGGCGACACCGGCGCCGAGCAGGCGCCGACGAGTTGTGGTCATGTTCTCTCCTTATGGGATCAGGCGGTGCCACCCTAAGCGCTGTCGGCGCACACCAACAGGCCCAGGACGTGCTGACGTACGCAGGTCGGGCGCTCGGCGCCCCCCAGATCCGCCGCGACGACACCATGGCTGTGGGTGGCACCGTCAGACCAGGCAGCGCGGCCCGAGCAGCACCTTGAGGTCACCGAACAGCGCCTCGGTGGCGTTGACCCGGAAGGCCGGGTCGAGCCTGATCTCGACCGACCGTCCCGGCTTGACCAGCTTGAGGTGCACCTCGGTCGTGCCCGGGTGGTTGGTGAGCACGGTCTTGAGCTCCTCGACCCGCTGCGCCGTCGCCCGCGCCGTCTCCATCGTGACGACGACCGGCCCACGCGGCCCCTCGCTGACGTCGGGGAGGGTGAGCTCCTGGGCGTAGATCGACACGGTGTCGTCGCGGCGGTTGACCTTGCCGCGCACCACGGCCACGACGTCCTGCTGGAGCATCGGCCCGACGGTCATGTAGGCGCTGGGGAAGAACAGGCACTCGATGGCGCCGGCGAGGTCCTCGACGGTGGCGATCGCCCAGAGGTCGCCCTTCTTGGTGCGCTTGACCTGCAGGCCCGTGATCAGCCCGGCGACGGTGACCATCGAGCCCTCCGGCTTGCCGGCGTCGTCGCTGGTCAGCGCCGCGATGGGGGTGTCGGCGTGCTGCGCCAGCAGGTGCTCGAGGCCGAACAGCGGGTGGTCGGAGACGTAGAGCCCGAGCATCTCGCGCTCGAAGGTCAGCAGCGTCGACTTGTCCCACTCGACGCCGGGAACGGCCGTGAGCCCCATCAGGTCGCCGCCGGAGTCGCCGGCGGAGTCGTCGCCGAACGCCCCGAACAGGCTGTCCTGGCCGATCGCCTCCTGGCGCTTGACCGCGACGAACGCGTCGACGTACTCCTCGTGCACCCGCAGCAGGCCCATCCGGGTCTCGGCCAGCCCGTCGAAGGCCCCACCCTTGATGAGCGACTCGATGGTGCGCTTGTTGCAGACCACGGCCGGCACCTTGGACATGAAGTCGCGGAAGGAGGTGAACCTCCCCTTCTCCTGGCGGGCGGCGACGATGGCCTCGACCACGTTGTGTCCGACGTTGCGGATGGCCTGCAGCCCGAAGCGGATGTCGGTGCCGACGGCGGCGAACTGCCCGATCGAGTCGTTGACGTCGGGCGGGAGCACCTTGATGCCCATGTGCCGGCACTCGCCGAGGTAGAGGGCCGACTTGTCCTTGTCGTCCCCGACGGAGGTGAGCAGGGCGGCCATGTACTCGGCCGGGTAGTTGGCCTTGAGGTAGGCCGTCCAGTACGACACCAGCCCGTAGGCGGCGGTGTGCGCCTTGTTGAACGCGTAGTCGGAGAAGGGGACCAGCACGCCCCACAGCGCGGCGATCGACGCCTCGTTGAACCCCCTGCCCTTCATCCCCTCGGAGAAGGGGACGTACTCCTTCTCGAGGACCTCCTTCTTCTTCTTGCCCATCGCGCGGCGCAGCAGGTCGGCGTTGCCCAGCGTGTAGCCGGCGAGCTTCTGGGCGATCTCCATGACCTGCTCCTGGTAGATCACCAGGCCGTGGGTCGTGCCCAGGATCGGGGCGAGCGCCTCGATCATCTCGGGCTGGAGCTTGCCCTCGAGCTGTGGGTCAAGCGGCACCGGCGCCTGCTTGCCGTTCTTGCGGAGCGCGAAGTTGGTGTGCGCGTTGACGCCCATCGGCCCGGGCCGGTAGAGCGCGAGCGCCGCCGAGATGTCCTCGAAGTTGTCGGGCTGCATCAGCTTGAGCAGCGTGCGCATGCCACCACCGTCGAGCTGGAACACGCCGAGAGTGTCGCCGCGGGCCAGCAGGTCGTAGGTGGCCTGGTCGGTCATGTCCTTGCTCAGCGCGTCGAGGTCGATGTCCTCGGCCCGGTTGCTCTTCACGTTGGCGATGGCGTCGTCGAGGATGGTGAGGTTGCGCAGCCCGAGGAAGTCCATCTTGACCAGGCCGAGCGCCTCACAGCTCGGGTAGTCGAACTGGGTGATGACCTGGCCGTCCTGCAGGCGGCGCATGATCGGGATGACGTCGACGAGCGGCTCGCTGCTCATGATGACCCCGGCGGCGTGCACGCCCCACTGCCGCTTGAGCCCCTCGAGGCCCTTGGCGGTCTCGACGATCTCCTGCAGGTGCGGCTCGGTGGCCACGAGGTCGCGGAACTCCTTGCCCTCGCCGTAGCGCGGGTAGGTGGGGTCGTAGATGCCCGACAGCGGCACGCCCTTGCCCATGACGTCGGGCGGCATCGCCTTGGTGAGCTGCTCCCCCACCGCGAACGGGTGGCCCATGACCCGCGCGGCGTCCTTGACCGCCTGCTTGGCCTTGATGGTGCCGTAGGTGACGATCTGCGCCACCCGGTCGCTGCCGTACTTCTCGGTGACGTATCGGATCACCTCACCACGCCGGCGCTCGTCGAAGTCGACGTCGAAGTCGGGCAGCGAGGGCCGCTCGGGGTTGAGGAACCGCTCGAAGATCAGCCCGTGCGGTATCGGGTCGAGGTCGGTGATCTTCATCGCGTACGCGCACATCGACCCGGCGCCCGACCCGCGCCCGGGGCCGACCCGGATGCCGTTGTCCTTGGCCCAGGTGATGAAGTCGGCGACGACGAGGAAGTACCCCGAGTAGCCCTTTCCGGCGATCACCTCCGTCTCGTAGTCGGCCTGCCTGCGGGCGTAGTCGGGGATGCCACCGGGAAAGCGCTCGCTCAGCCCGCGCTGCACCTCCTTGACGAACCAGCTCTCCTCGTTCTCGCCGGGCGGGCACGGGAAGCGGGGCATGTAGCGCCCCTCGTCCTCGGTGAAGGAGATGTCGCACATCTCGGCGATGCGCAGGGTGTTGTCGCAGGCCTGCGGCAGCTCGCGCCAGGTGTGCCGCATCTCGGCCGGGCTCTTGAGGTAGAACTCGTCGGCGTCGAACTTGAACCGGGTGGGGTCCATCATCGTCGAGCCGGACTGCACGCACAGCAGGGCCGAGTGCGCCTTGGCGTCGTCGGGGCTGGTGTAGTGCAGGTCGTTGGTGGCGACGAAGGGCATGTCGAGCTCGCGCGCCAACCGGATGAGGTCCTTCATCGACCGGCGCTCGACGTCGAGACCGTGGTCCATGACCTCGCAGTAGAAGTTCTCCTTGCCGAAGATGTCCTGGAAGTCGGATGCCGCCTGCTTGGCCTGCGCGTACTGTCCCAACCGAAGCCGGGTCTGGATCTCGCCCGACGCACAGCCGCTGGTGGCGATCAGGCCCTTGCCGTAGCGGTCGAGCAGCTCGCGGTCCACGCGCGGCCACTTGGCGTAGACCTGGTCGAGCGAGGCCTGGCTGTCCATCCGGAACAGGTTGTGCAGGCCGGTGTTGTCGCGCGCCAGCAGGGTCATGTGCGTGTAGGCGCCCGAGCCCGACACGTCGTCTCCGGGGCTGCTGCGCTCGTCGCCCCACTTGACCCGGGTCTTGTCGGTGCGGTGGGTGCCCGGGGTGACGTAGGCCTCGACGCCGATGATCGGCTTGACACCGGTGCCCTGCGCCTTCTTCCAGAACTCGTAGGCCCCGAAGACGTAGCCGTGGTCGGTGGTGGCCAGGGCCGGCATCCCCATCTCGGCGGCCCGGCTGAACAGGTCGCCGATCCGCGCCGCGCCGTCGAGCATGGAGTACTCGGTGTGCACGTGCAGGTGGACGAACGAGTCGGAGCCCTTCCCCGGCGTTGCGGTCGTCACGCGGTGGGGGGTCGTGGCTGTGGGCGTCGAGGCGTTCGGGGAGGACATCGCCGACCATCCTAGGTCGGCCCGAGGACACCGCTCGGCGTGTCGGGGCTCGTGTCGCCCACCCGGTCCGGCACGGGACCGGCATCCCCCCACTTCTGCTGCGAACAGCCGCCCCGACCGCCGCTCGACGGCGTGTTGCGCGGCCGCTGCCAGGGAAGGTCGGGGAGCCTCAGAGGCGGTCGAGCGCCAGCTGCAGGTCCTGCGGGTAGGGGCTCTCGAAGGTGACCCACTCCCCCGAGCCGGGGTGCGCGAAGCCCAGCCCGACGGCGTGCAGCCACTGCCTCTGCAGGCCGAGCCGCGCCGCCAGGGTCGGGTCGGCGCCGTAGGTGAGGTCGCCGACGCAGGGGTGGCGCACCGCGGCCATGTGCACCCGGATCTGGTGGGTGCGGCCGGTCTCGAGGTGGATCTCGAGCAGCGAGGCGTGCCGGAACGCCTCGACCAGCTCGTAGTGCGTGACGGCGTGCTTGCCGGAGTCCATGACCGCGAACTTGTAGTCGTGCCCCGGGTGGCGCCCGATCGGCGCGTCGATGGTGCCGACGAGCGGGTCGGGCAGCCCCTGCACGAGCGTGTGGTAGGTCTTGTCGACCCGGCGCTCCTTGAAGGCCCGCTTGAGAACGGAGTAGCCGCGCTCGCTGGCGCAGACCACCATCAGGCCGGAGGTGCCGACGTCGAGCCGCGAGACGATGCCCTGCCGCTCGCTGGCCCCGCTGGTCGAGATGCGGTAGCCCGCGGCCTTGAGCCCGGCCAGCACGTTGGGCCCGGTCCAGCCCACGCTCGGGTGGGCCGCGACACCGACCGGCTTGTCGACGACGACGATGTCCTCGTCGGAGTGGACGACCGTCATCCCGGGCACGGGCTCGGCGACGACCTCGAGGGTCGGGCTGGTGGGGGATGCCGGGAGCAGCACCTCGAGCATGTCGCCGGCACTCACCCGGTGGCTCTTGCCGACGTTGCTGGCGTTGACGCTGACGCCGCCCTCGGCGGCCAGGTCGGCGGCGCGGGTGCGGGACAGGCCGAACAGCCGGGCGATTGCGGCGTCGACCCGCTCGCCCTCGAGGCCGTCGGGCACCAGCACGGTGCGGGCGTCAGGCATCGGCGTGCTCGGGGTGGTGCACCGGGCCGGACAGCGACGTGCCCCGGAACGAGAGCACCATGATGATGCCGGCGCCCACGACGATGGCGATGTCGGCGACGTTGCCGATGAACAGGCCGAAGTAGTCGATGAAGTCGACGACGTGGCCGCGACCCGGCCCGGGGGCCCGGAAGACCCGGTCGATGAGGTTGCCCACCGCGCCGCCGAGGAGCAGCCCCAGCGCCACCGCCCACGGCAGGTTGCCGACCTTGCGCGCGGCGATGACGACCCAGACCAGGATGGCGAGCGAGACGGCCGTGAGCAGCCAGGTCGACCCGTTGCCGATCGAGAACGCGGCCCCGGGATTGCGGATCAGGTTGAGCCGGATGGCCGACCCCACGAGGCGCACCGGGTCACCCGGGGTCAGCGACGCCAGGGCCCACACCTTGGTGGCCTGGTCGAGCACGAGGACCGCGGCGGCGAGCCCGAGCAGCACGACGTACAGCCGTCGCCGGCCACCGGTGTGGACCGGGGCCGGCGTGGACGGGCTGGACGGGCTGGGCGTCAGCGGCGCTCCTGCTTCTTCTTGCATGGCATGCATAGCGTCGCACGGGGAGCGGCCTGGAGCCTAAGTTTGCCGATCGGGTTGCCGCAGGACTCGCAGATGCCGTAGGTGCCGTCGTCGAGCCGCTCGAGGGCGTGCTCGTTCTGCTCGAGCATCTCGCGGGCGTTGTTGGCCAACGAGATCTCCTGCTCACGCTCGTAGGTCTTGGCTCCTGCGTCGGCCTGGTCGTCACCCGCACCGTCGCCGGAGTCGCGCATCAGGTCGACCAGGTCGCTCTGGGCGTGCGCCACCTCCGAGCGCAGCTGCTCGATGTCGTGCTCGAGCTCGGTACGCACCGCCTTGAGCTCCTTCGCGGTCCACGGGGTCTCGTCCTCGCGGACGACGAGGACCGGCGTGCGGGTCGCCGCCTTCGTGGCGGATGCCTTCGTCACGGGAGCTGCCTTCCGGGGAGTCGTGGGTGTAGCCGGTGCCGCCTTCGTGGTCGCGGCCTTGCGTGCCGGCGCGGCCTTGGTCGCGGGTGCCTTCTTCGCCGGTGCCTTCTTCGCCGGTGCCTTCTTCGGCGGAGCCTTCTTCGCCGCAGCCTTCGTTGCGGGAGCCGACGTGGTGGCGGGTGCCTTCTTCGCCGGCGCCGCCTTCGTCGCCGGTGCCTTCGTCGCCGCAGCCTTTGTCGCCGGTGCCTTCGTCGCCGCAGCCTTTGTCGCCGGTGCCTTCTTCGCCGCAGCCTTCTTCGAAGGTGCCTTCTTCGCCGCAGCCTTCGTTGCGGGAGCCGACGTGGTGGCGGGTGCCTTCTTCGCCGGCGCCGCCTTCGTCGCCGGTGCCTTCTTCGCCGGTGCCTTCTTCGCCGCAGCCTTGGTGGCAGGGGCCGACGTCTTCTCCGGCGCGGACTTCGCGGCCGTCGCCGCCTTGGTCACCTTCGTCGTGGAGCCGTCGGGCGTCGCGGCCTTGGCCGCCGACCCCCGGGAGCCGACGGCCTTGCGTGCCGTTGCCGCGGCCTGCTTGGCCACGGACAACGCCAGGTTGGCAACCATGTGAACCCGCTTCCAGGGTGTGTGGTGGACCCTCTCGGCCGACCGGTGGGGCGAGGATACGGCCTGCACCCCCACGCCTCAATGACGAAACGCACTGTGTGACCAACGAGGCCTGTCACGAGGTGGTTCCCGTGGCACGCCGAAGGGCCCGGCAGGTGCCGGGCCCTTCGGCGGTCGGGGAGGTCAGCCCTGGCGCTCGGGCTGCGGCTCGGCGGCCGCCTCCTCCTGCTGCTCGTTGCTGTCGTCGGCGTCGACACCGGTGTTCTGCAGGTCGGCGAGCTGGCCCTGGATGTAGGTGTGCAGGCGCGAGCGGTAGTCGCGCTCGAACCCCCGCAGCTCCTCGATCTTGCGCTCCAGCAGGCCGCGCTCACGGCCGAGCTCCTCGAGGATGCCGGCCTTCTTCTGCTGCGCCTGCGCCACCATGCCCGTGGAACGCTCCCGCGCCTCGGTCAGCATGTCGTCGCGCTGCGCGGTCGCGGTCGCCAGCATCTCGTCACGCTGGCTCGTCGCCGTCGAGATCATCTCGTCGCGCTGGGAGGTGCCCGTCTGGATCATCTCGTCGTGCTTGGCCTGCGCCGTGCTGATCAGCTCGTCGTGCGTGGACTGCCCGGTGCTGATCAGCTCGTCATGCGTGGTCTGGGCCGTGCCGACCAGCTCGTCGTGTCGGCGCTGCCCCTCGGCGACGAGCTCGTCGCGACGCGACTCACCGGCGGCGACGTGCTCGTCGTGCAGGCGCTGGGCCAGGGCGATGACACCGGCGGCGCTGGCGCCACCGCCGGCACCGGCCATGGCCGCAGCACCCGGGTTGCCGTTGTCGGCGTCACCCTGGGAGCGCTGAGCGGCCCCGCGCTCGGCCTCCTCGGCCCGCCGCTCGGCGGCCGTGATGCGCTCCTGGGCGTCGCGCTCGGTCTCGGCGAGCCGCGCCTGGAGCATGGCGATCTGCTCGTCGGTGCCTGCCCCGGCCTCGTCGTCAGCGGCGGCGCGGGCGGCGTCCTCCTGCTCGCGGCGGGCGGCATCCTGCTCGCGCTCGGCCTGCAGCGACCCGAGCCGGCCCTCGGTCTCGAGCACGCGGGCCTCGAGCTCTGCGGCGCGCTGCTCGGTCTCGGCGAGCGACCTCTCGAGCCCGGCGTTGCGGTCCTGCAGCTCGATGACGCGGGCCTCGGCCTCCTGCGTCTTGGCCTGCGCCTCCTGCGCCATCGTCTCGAGCTCGGCGTTGCGGTGCTCGAGCTGGCCCACCTTGCCCTGGAGCTCGGCGTTGCGGCCCTCGATGTCGCCGTGCTCGCCCTCGAACTCGCCGAGGCGGGCGGTCAGCTCGCTGCGGGTGCCCTCGAGCTCGGAGACCTTGGTGCCGAGCTCGCTGCGCGCGCCCTCGAGCTCCGCGACGTGAGCTGCGAGGGTGGCGTTCTTGGACCGCAGCTCGTCGAGGTCACGCGCGGAGGTGTCGGGTTCGGCCTTGGCGGCGACGGGGGCCATGCCCTTGCCCTCGCGGCAGTTGTTGAGGTCACCGCGCAGGTCGTCGGACTCCTTGGTCATCCGGCGCATCTCGGCGACGATGTCGTCGAGGAAGTCGTCGACCTCCCGCTCGTCGTACCCACGACGGAACTGGGTCTGGGTGAACGTCTTGTTCAAGACGTCTTCGGGCGTGAGAGCCATGTTCAACTCCTGGGAGTGGCCGACGGGTCACGGTCACTCTGACGCACCACACACGACGGTGCGGTCGCAGGGTGTCCGGTCGTGTCAGCGTACGCGATCGTCAGGTCGGGGTGACAGGGACCGGGGCTGCCCCGAGCGGCCACCGGCATCGGGCACCCGTGCGTGGCCCACAACCGCTGTGGCACAGCGCCGCTCAGGACAGGAGCAGCAGCAGCAGCCAGACGCCGAAGAAGAGCACCATGAACGACAGGTCGATGCTCATGCCACCCAGCCGGAGGGCCGGAACGACCTTGCGCAGCGCGCGCAGCGGGGGCTCGGTGAGGGTGTAGATGGGCTCGGCCACGACGAGCGCCGCCCCCCGGGGCCGCCACTCCCGCGCGAAGATGCGGATCCAGTCGAAGACGACGCGGCCGATGAGCACGAGGAAGTACAGGAAGACGACGAAATACAGGACCTCACGCACGGCTGTCATGGCAGGAAGTCTGACCCACGCGACCCCGCGAGCCGAATGCGGGTGCTCAGCTCTGGTTGAAGACGCTGCGCCCGGCGATGACCGGGCCGTCCTCGGCGGTGACCTCGACGGTCTCCGGCGAGAGCAGGAAGACCTTGCTCGTGACCCGCTCGATCGAGCCGCGAAGCCCGAACACCAGGCCGGCCGCGAAGTCGACCAGGCGCTTGGCGTCGGCGTCGCTCATGTCGGTGAGGTTCATGATGACGGGGATGCCGTCACGGAAGTTCTCGCCGATCGTCTTGGCCTCGTTGTACGTGCGGGGGTGGATCGTCGTGATCCGCGAGACGCCGACCGCCTCCGAGGAGCGCACGACCTGCGCCACCGGCATCCGGGTCTGCAGGTGGGTGACCTCGGCGCCGCGGTGCTCGGGCTGCTCCTCGACGTCGACCTGCTCGTCGTAGCCCTCGTAGTACTCGTCGTCGTAGCGACCCTGGTCCTCGGCGAGGCCCAGGTAGACCATCGTCTTGCGCAGCGCGCCAGCCATGAGTGCTCCTGAAGTCGTCGGCCCCGCCGAATCGGCGCCGTGCGTCGGAACTGAAGTTACCGGTGTGGCTGCCGAGATCCGAGGATTGCCGACCCGACACGCAGGTGTGTCGCGCCCTCGGCCACCGCGGCCTCGAGGTCACCGCTCATGCCCGCCGACACCCAGGTGGCGTCGGGATGGTCGGCCCGGATGCCGTCGGCCACCGCCCGCAACCGCGCGAAGGCCGCTCGCGCGTCGCCGCCGAGCGGCGCCACGGCCATCACGCCGCGCAGGGCCAGGGACGAGCATCCGGCCACCTGGTCGGCCAGCTCGCGCGCCTCTTCCGGCGCGACGCCCCCGCGGCCCTGGGCCAGGCCGAGGTTGACCTGCACCGTGACGTCGAGCGTGCGGCCGGCCTGGTGCGCGCCGCGGTCGAGCGCACGCACCACCTTGGGGCGGTCGAGCGACTGCACGACGTCGGCGTAGCGCGCCACGGAGGCCGCCTTGTTGCTCTGCAGCTGGCCGATGAAGTGCACGGTCAACCGGTCGCGGGAGGCCAGCTCGGCACACTTCGCCGCGGCCTCCTGGTCGCGGTTCTCGCCGATGGCCGTGACACCGAGCCCGGCGAGCAGGTCGACGTCGCTGGCCGGGAAGAACTTCGTGACGACCACCAGGGCCGGCTCGTCGGTGCGCCCGGCCGCCTCCATCGCCTGCGCGACCCGGGCGCGAACCCGCGCCAGGCCGGCCGCCAGCTCCTCGCGGCGGGCCGCCGCCCGCGCCTGCCCCGCAGCACCCGGGGGGCCGCCGCGCCCGTCGGCCGCGCTCGTCACCGTGGCCCCTGGGCGACGACGCCGGCGAACCGACCGGTCTGCCCGTCGCGACGGTAGGAGTAAAGGTCGTCGCGCTCGCGGGAGCAGCCGGGCACCCAGCGCACCGCCACCCCGGCCTCGCCCAGCTGGGTCACGACCCCGGCGGCGACGTCGACCGCCGGCGTGCCGGTCCACGACACCGTCGCACTGACCGGCTGCACCTGCGCTGCCACGTCCCGCATCGCCGCGGGCACCTCGTAGCAGCGGCCGCAGACCGACGGCCCGACGACGGCATCCACCCGGCCGGCGCCGAGGTCTCGCATCACCTCGAGGGTGCGCGGCACCACGCCGGCCACCAGCCCGGGGCGGCCGGCGTGCACCGCTGCCACCACGCCGCCGGAGCCGGCGAGCAGCACCGGCACGCAGTCGGCGACCAGCACGGCCAGCGCCACCTGCGTCGAGCGGGTGACCAGGCCGTCGCAGCTGGGCGCGACGTCGGGTACCTCGTCGACGACGGCCACCTCGGCGCCGTGGCACTGGTCCATGTAGACGACGGGCAGGGAAAGGCGCTCGGAGAGCAGACGTCGGTTGGCGGCCACGGCGTCCGGCGCGTCGCCGACGTGCACGCCGAGGTTCAGCCCGGCGTACCGCCCGGTGCTGGCCCCGGCCGAGCGGTCGGTGACGGCCCGGACGACACCGGATCGGTCCTCATGCCAGGCGAACATCCCCCCACCGTAGAGGCGGGCGGAGCGGGCCGGTCGACCCGGCCCGCCCCGCCCGTACGTCGTGACGAGGACTACTTGAGGAAGTCCGGGACGTCGAGGTCGTCGTTCTCGTCGAAGGTGACCGTGCGCGGCGGCGCAGGGTGCGACGCCCGCGCCGGCTCGAGGTGCGGCTCCGCGTGCTCGGTGGCCACGGCGGCATCGGCCGGGGTGGCGGGTGCGGCCCGCTCGAGCG
Organism: uncultured Actinomycetota bacterium; assembly: GCA_963747405.1. Taxonomy (GTDB): domain Bacteria; phylum Actinomycetota; class Actinomycetes; order Actinomycetales; family Dermatophilaceae; genus Fodinibacter. The sequence goes on along the minus strand of CAVVFG010000023.1, from coordinate 71,185 downwards.
GCGCCTGGGACGACAGCGGGCGGCCCGCCGCCGCCGGGGCCGGGGACTGCGCCGCCACCGGAGCCGATCGGCCCTGCACGGTGCCAAGGGCACGGTTGTCGGCCCGGTGCAGGGGCGCCCCGCCGTCGAACCCGGCGGCGATGACGGTGACCCGCACCTCGTCGCCGAGGGCGTCGTCGATGACCGCACCGAAGATGATGTTGGCCTCGGGGTGAGCGGCCTCCTGCACCAGCCGGGCCGCCTCGTTGATCTCGAACAGGCCGAGGTCGCTGCCGCCCTGGATCGAGAGCAGCACGCCGTGGGCGCCGTCGATGCTCGCCTCGAGCAGCGGGCTGGAGATCGCGAGCTCGGCCGCCTGCACCGCCCGGTCCTCGCCGCGAGCGGAGCCGATGCCCATCAGCGCCGACCCGGCTCCGGACATCACCGACTTGACGTCGGCGAAATCGAGGTTGATCAGGCCCGGGGTGGTGATGAGGTCGGTGATGCCCTGCACACCGGAGAGCAGCACCTGGTCGGCGCTTCGGAAGGCGTCGAGCATCGAGACGCCACGGTCGCTGATCGACAGCAGCCGGTCGTTGGGGATGACGATGAGGGTGTCGACCTCCTCGCGCAGCTGCATGATGCCGGTCTCGGCCTGGTTGGCGCGCCGGCGACCCTCGAAGGTGAACGGCCGGGTCACCACACCGATCGTCAGGGCGCCCAGGCCCTTGGCGATGCGGGCGACGACAGGAGCGCCACCGGTGCCGGTGCCACCACCCTCGCCGGCGGTGACGAAGACCATGTCGGCCCCCTTGAGGACCTCCTCGATCTCCTCGGCGTGGTCCTCGGCGGCGCGCTTGCCGACCTCCGGGTCGGCGCCGGCGCCGAGGCCGCGGGTGAGCTCGCGGCCCACGTCGAGCTTGACGTCGGCGTCGCTCATCAGCAGCGCCTGCGCGTCGGTGTTGACCGCGATGAACTCGACGCCCTTGAGGCCGACCTCGATCATCCGGTTGATGGCGTTGACACCGCCGCCGCCGATGCCGACGACCTTGATGACGGCGAGGTAGTTCTGGGGTGCTGCCACGATGCGGCCTTCCACTGGGTAACAGGTCCGTCCGACGTGGATCCGGCGGACGAAGTAGGGCGGGGTGGTGCTGTCAGGCGTTCGGTAACCCTCAACGTGAGGTTGACAGTGACGGTTTTCGCCTGGTTCGATGGCATGACGCTAGGTCGGTCCGGGAGGTCAGGCAAAGACGCCGTGGGCGTGTCGCGGCATCCCTTGCGGAAATCCTCCCATGGATGTTCACATCCGCCTCACCGGCCCCACAGGTCCCACTGGTGACGGTCGCCGGACCCGCCCGGCCGGGCCGCCTCCGCAGGGGGGTGTCGGCATCCCGGCAGCGACCACCGCCGCCCCGGTGGTCGCACCCCGCCCGCGTGGTCACGGGCGCAGCGCCCGGACGCACCTCCTCGACCGGGTCGGGGCGAGCCCGGGGCGGGCTCAGCGGGTGACTGGCGTGTCCGGGGCGCTGACGTCGATGACCTTGGCCTTGGTCCTGAGCAGGGCGGTGAGGATGGTGACCTTGCGCTCGGAGTCGTCACCGCTTCCCCACACCACCGAGCGCTTGCCCAGCGTGAAGGTGATCAGGTCGGCGCTGCTCACCTTGATGCCCGAGACGCCCTTCGCCAGGTCGGGGGGCAGGGCGTCGAGCAGGGCGAGCGAGGACAGCAGGGCCAGCTTGCTCGTGCCCTTGCGGTCGGTAGCGGTGACGACCGGCACTCCCTTCGGCACCGCCCGCACGGTGCCGAAGGTGATGCCCTCGGCATCCACGACCTCAAGTAGACCCTGAGGGTTTCGCATCACGAGGGCGGCGCTGCGCGGCACTACCTCGACGGTGAGCGTGCCGGGCCAGGCGCGGCGCACCGACACCTCGGCGACCGTCACCCGCTCGCGCACCCGCTCACTCACCGCGTCGGTGTCGACCCGGGCCAGGGGAGTGCCGACGGGCACCTGCACCAGGCGGGCCACCGCCTGCGCCTCGGCTCCGCTCACCCCGGTGACCTCGACGTCGTCCACGGCCAGCCAGCTGCTCCAGCCGACCACCCAGGCCAGCGCCGCGACCGCCGCCAGGGCCAGCACGCCGGCGAGCGCGCGCCGCCACGGCCGGCGCCGGTTGGACAGGGCGCGCTCGCGGAAGCGGTTGGCCGAGGAGGAGACCCCGTGGTCCTCGACGTGGCGGCGGGTGGTGCCAAGGCTCATCGGGTCACCTTCTCGGTTCGGGTGCGCAGGGCCTGCAGGATCAGGGGGGCCAGGGCGGTGACGTCGCCGGCCCCGACGGTCAGCAGCAGGTCGCCCGGCGCGGCGGCGTCGACCAGGGCCGTGACCGCCTGCTCGCGCGTGGGCCCGACGAGCACGGTGCGCGTGCCGGGCAGGGCCCGCAGGGGGTCGGCGACCAGGGCGCTGCTGACGTCGTCGATCGGCTCCTCGCGCGCGCCGTAGACGTCGAGGATGACGACCTGCTCGGCCGGCGCCAGGGCGGCGGCGAACTCGGCGGCGAAGTCACGCGTGCGGGAGTACAGGTGTGGCTGGAACACCACCCGCAGCGACCCGTGCCCGGTGCGGTGCACGATCTCGGATGCCGTGCTCACCACCGCGGCGACCTTGGCCGGGTTGTGGGCGTAGTCGTCGACGACCGTCACCCCGCCCACCTCGCCGCGCACCTCGAAGCGGCGGCGGGCCCCGCCGAAACCGGCGAGGCCGGCCAGCACCGCACCCGGGTCGGCCCCGCAGCCGACGACGGCGGCGAGGTAGGCGGCGCAGGCATCCAGGACGTTGTGGTCGCCGGGCACCGCGAGCTCGAGGCCCCGCTCGACACCGTCGTGCACGAAGACCGACCGGGTGCCGAGCTCGTGCGACGTCACCTCGCCCACCCGCAGGTCGGCCCCCTCGCCGTGGCCGTAGGTGAGCACGGCGCGTCCGGCGCCCCGCGCCCATCCGGCGAGCCGCCGCGACCCGGCGTCGTCGTGGCAGGCCACCACCAGGCCGCCGTCGGTGACCGACCCCACGAAGGCCCTGTAGGCGGCTTCGACGGCCTCGACCGTGCCGTAGAAGTCGAGGTGGTCGGGCTGCACGTTGGTGACCACGGCGACGTCGGGGCGGTAGGTGAGGAAGGAGCCGTCGCTCTCGTCGGCCTCGACGACGAACGCCGGTCCGGCGCCGAGGGCGGCGTTGGTGCCGAGCTGGGCGATCTCCCCGCCGGAGGCGAAGGAGGGGTCGGCGCCCGCGGCGGCGAGCGCGACGACGAGCATCGACGTCGTCGTGGTCTTGCCGTTGGCCCCGGCGACCGCGACCCGACGCGACGCGCCCATCAGCGAGGCCAGGGCCTGGGAGCGGTGCAGCACCCTGCGGCCTGCGGCCCGGGCGGCGACGAGCTCGACGTTGTCGTCGCGGATGGCCGACGAGACGACCACGGTGTCGACGTCGGCCACGTGTGCCGCATCGTGGCCGACGAAGACCCGCGCACCGCTGTCGCGCAACGACGCGAGCATCGCGCCGTCGGCGGCGTCCGAACCGCTGACCGGCAGGCCGCGCGCGAGCAGCAGCCGCGCCACCGCCGACATGCCCGCGCCGCCGATGGCGACGAGATGCACCCGGCCCAGCATCTCGAGGGGGGGCACCGCCGCGGCGAAGTCGTAGCGGGGGGTGGGATCGCTCACGGCCGGCCGCCTCGCGCGGCCGCCGCGACCAGGTCGGCCAGCAGCTCGTCCCCGTCGCGCTCCCCCACCGACGCCGCGGCGGCGGCCATGGCGGCCAGCCGGGACTCGTCGAGGGCGAGAGGACGCACGACCTCACCGACCCACGCGGTGGTGACGGAGGCGTCGTCGACCAGCAGCCCACCGCCGGCGGCGATCACGGCCGCGGCGTTCAGCCGCTGCTCACCGTTGCCGACCGGTAGCGGTACGTAGACGGCGGGTAGCCCCACGGCGGTGAGCTCGCACACCGTGTTGGCGCCGGAGCGGGCGACCACCAGGTCCGCCGCCGCGTAGGCCAGGTCCATCCGGTCGCAGTACTCGAGCACGACGTAGGGCGCACCGGGCACGACCTCCGGGGTGAAGGCCTTGCCCGTGCCGGCGACGTGCAGCACCTGCACCCCGGCCCCGGACAGGGCCGCGACCGCACCGGCGAAGGCGTCGTTGAGCCGTTGGGCGCCGAGCGACCCTCCGGTGACCAGCACCGTGGGAGCGTCGGTGAGCCCGAACCGTTCTCGTGCCTCGGCGCGGTGCGCGGCCCGGTCGAGCGTCGCGATCTCGCGCCGCAACGGCATCCCGGTGACGGTCGCGTGCGGCAGCCGGGTGCCGGGGAAGGTGACCCCCACACCGGCGGCGAACCGCGCCCCGAGCCGGTTCGCCAGCCCCGGGCGCGCGTTCTGCTCGTGCACGACGACCGGCGTGCCGCGCCGGCGGGCCGCGAGGTAGGCCGGGGTCGCGACGTAGCCGCCGAAGCCCACGACCACCTCGGCCCCCGTGGTGTCGATGGCGTCCTCGGCCGCCCGCACCGCACGCCGCAGGTTCGCCGGCAGACGGACGAGGGTCCCGGAGGGGCGGCGCGGGAACGGCACCTTGGGAACCTCGAGCAGCGGGTAGCCCCGCTCCGGCACCAGCCTGGCCTCGAGCCCGGCGGCGGTGCCGAGAGCGGTGACCGACACCTGCGGGTCGCGCCGGCGCAGGCAGTCGGCCAGGGCGAGCAGCGGCGAGACGTGCCCGGCCGTGCCGCCACCCGCGAGGAGCACCGACCGGGGACCCCCGGGTGTCATGAGCGCTTCCGGCGTGGACCGGTCACCCCGGGGATCACCGCCAGCGAGCGGCGCAGCGCCGAGGGTCGCGCGGACAGGGCCTCGGCACACCCCGGTTCGGCGCGCGCGAAGGACAGCAGGATGCCGAGGGCGAACATGCTCGTGATGAGCGACGACCCTCCCGAGGACACCAGCGGCAGCGGCACCCCGATGACCGGAAGCAGGCCGATGACGGCGCCGATGTTGATCAGGGCCTGCACGATGAGCCAGGTCATGATGCCGGCGGTCGCGATGCGCACGAAGTGGTCGCCGGTGCGGGTGACCAGCCGGTAGCACGCGAGGGCGAGGCCGGCGAACAGCAGCAGGATGGCGATGGTGCCGGGCAACCCGAGCTCCTCGCCGATGATGGCGAAGATGAAGTCGTTGTGCGGCTCGGAGAGCAGCCCCCACTTCTCGCGGCTTGCCCCGAGGCCCAGGCCGAACCAGCCGCCGTCGGCGAGGGCGTAGCGACCGTGGATCGGCTGGCGGGCGGCGCCGAACTCGTTGGTGTCGCGGCCGAGCCAGACGTCGAAGCGCGCCAGGCGGTTCTGGCTGGTGAGCACGAACGCGACGGCGGTGGCGGCGAACGGGATTCCGGCGAAGGCGAACCAGCGCAGCGGGATGCCGGCGGCGAAGAGCACTCCGGCGACGATCGCTCCGAGGATGAGCACGGTGCCGAGGTCGTGACCGAGCACCACGATGCCGATGCTGGCGGCTGCGAGCGGCACCAGGTAGGGCACCAGCACATGGCTGAGCGAGTGGAGGTACCGGCGCTTGGCCGACAGGATCAGCGCACCGCTGAGCACCAGCCCGACCTTGATGATCTCGGAGGGCTGCACGGTGATGGGCCCCACCCGCAGCCAGTTCTGGTTACCTCCCACGTTGGTGCCCAGTGGCGAGAGCACGAGCAGCTGGAGCACGAACGCCACCGCGAGGATGGGCAGCGCGAGGCGCTTCCAGGCCACCACCGACAGCCGGGAGGCCACGACGAGGGCCACCGTGCCGATCACGGCGAAGACGGCCTGGCTGAGGAAGATCGTGTAGGCCGACGACGTCTGGTCGATCGAGACGATCGCCGAGGCGGAGAGCACCATGATCAGCCCGAAGACGACCAGGGCCACCGTGACGCAGACCAGGAGGTAGTAGGTGGTGACCGGTGAGTCGAAGCGGGCGAGCCAGCCACCCAGCCGGGTGGTGCTGCGGCTGCTCGCGCGAGCCGGTGCGGTCGCGCTGCTCACCGGCTACTCCCCTGCGGCGAGCCGGGAGACCGCTGCGGCGAACGCGTCACCGCGCGCGCCGTAGTCGGAGAACATGTCCATGGAGGCCGCCGCAGGAGCGAGCAGCACGACGTCGCCCCCGCGCGCGAGCGCGCGGGCCTCACTCACCACCAGGTCCATGGCACCAGTGTCGGTGCGCTCGACGTCGACGACGGGGACATCCGGCGCGTGTCGGGCCAGCGCCTGCGCGATCGCGGCCCGGTCGCGGCCGATCAGCACCACGCCGCGCAGCCGGTCGGCGGCCCCCGCCACCAGGTCGTCGACCTCGGCTCCCTTGAGCAGCCCGCCCGCCACCCAGACCACGTGCTCGTAGGCGGCCAGGCTGGCGCGCGCGGCGTGCGGGTTGGTGGCCTTGGAGTCGTCGACCCAGCGGATGCCGTCGAGCGCTGCGACCTCGGCGATGCGGTGCGGCTCGGGCACGAAGGCGCGCAGCCCGGCGCGCACGGCCCCGGGCGGGACGCCGTGCGCCCGGGCCAGGGCGGCGGCGGCGAGGGCGTTGGCGACCAGGTGCGGCGCCGGGCTCGGCGCGTCGCCGCGCAGGTCGTCGAGGGTGGCGAGCTCGGCGGCGGAGGTGCGGCGCTGCTCGACGAAGGCCCGGTCGGCCAGCACGTCGTCGACGACCCCGAGCTCGGAGGGGCCCGGGATGCCGAGGGTGAAGCCGATCGCCCGGCACCCCTCCTGCACGTCGGCCTCCTCGACGAGCCGCCGGGTGCGCTCGTCCTGCACGTTGTAGACGCAGGCGACCTCGGTGTTGGCGTAGACCTTGCCCTTGGCGGCGGCGTACTCCTCGAGCGAGCCGTGCCAGTCGACGTGGTCGGGGGCGACGTTGAGGCAGGCCGAGGCCCGCGGCGCGAGGGAGTGCGACCAGTGCAGCTGGAAGCTCGACAGCTCGACGGCGATGACGTCGTAGGGCGTGGGGTCCATGACCGCCTCGAGCACCGGCGTGCCGACGTTCCCGGCGCTGCAGGCCCGCAGGCCGGCCGCTCGCAGGATCGACGCCAGCATCTGCACGGTGGTCGTCTTGCCGTTGGTGCCGGTCACGGTGAGCCACGGCGCGGCACCCGACCGCGCCCGCAGCCGCCAGGCGAGCTCCACCTCGCCCCACACCGGGATGCCGGCCGCTGCGGCCGCGGCGAGCAGTGGCTGGTCGGGACGCCACCCCGGTGAGGTGACGACGAGGTCGACAGCGGTGTCGGGAAGGGTGGTGACGGCATCCGGGCCGTGGTGGAGCCGGGCACCGAGGACGTCGAGGATCCGCGCCCGCTGCGACATCACCGAGCCGGGAGCCGGTTCCGTCGCGTCGACCACGGTGACCCCGGCGCCGCGCTCGAGCAGGGCGTCGGCGGCGGCGAACCCGCTCACGCCGAGGCCGGTGACGAGCACCCGCAGCCCGGCCCAGTCGGCGTCGCGGTGGGTGAGTCCGGCGACCCGGGCGGCGGAGCCGCCACTCATCCGGCGCCCACCACCCACTCGGCGTAGAACAGCCCCAGCCCGAGGGCGACGAACAACCCGCAGATGATCCAGAACCGGATGACGATCGTGACCTCCTGCCAGCCGAGCAGCTCGAAGTGGTGCTGCAGCGGCGCCATCCGGAACACCCGCTTGCCCGTGGTCTTGAAGCCCGCGACCTGGATGATGACCGAGAGCGTGATCGTGACGAACAGGCCGCCGAGGATGACGACGAGCAGCTCGGTGCGGGTGAGGATGGCCAGCCCGGCGAGGGCACCGCCCAGTGCCAGCGACCCCGTGTCGCCCATGAAGATCTTGGCCGGCGAGGCGTTCCACCACAGGAAGCCGAAGCAGGCGCCCATGCCGCACGCGGCGACGATCGCGAGGTCGTGGGGGTCGCGCACCTCGTAGCACTTGGTGCCCGGGTTCCACTGGCAGTTCTGGTTGAACTGCCAGATGCTGATCAGCACGTAGGCGGCGAAGACCATCACCGAGGCGCCGGTGGCCAGCCCGTCGAGGCCGTCGGTGAGGTTCACGCCGTTCGACGTGCCCGCGACGATGATGTTCGCCCAGATGACGAAGAGGACGACGCCGCCCAGCGCCCCCATGAACGCCAGGTTCATGGACGTGTCGCGCACGAACGACACGGCGCTGGAGGCCGGGGTGCGGAACGACCGGTTGGGGAACTGAAGCGCGAGGATCGCGAAGATGACCGCGACCAGGGTCTGCCCGGCGAGCTTCTCGCCGGTGCGCAGGCCCAGGCTGCGCTGCTTGCTGATCTTGATGAAGTCGTCGAGGAACCCGATCAGCCCCAGGCCGCTCATCAGGAAGAGCACGAGCATGCCGCTGACGGTGGGCCCCTGCCCGGTGGCCAGGTGCGCGACGGCGTAGGCGGCCAGCGAGCTGCCGACGATGACCGCACCACCCATGGTGGGGGTGCCACGCTTGGTGTGGTGCGAGGTGGGGCCGTCGTCACGGATGAACTGGCCGTAGCCCTTGCGCACGAGGTAGCGGATGAACATCGGGGTGCCGAACAGCGCGATGACGAGCGACACGACGGCCGCGATCAGCACAGCCTTCACGTCAGCTCCTCGCTCGGCCGGGCCAGTCGGTCACCGAGCAACCGTAGCCCGGCGTCGCGGCTGGACTTGAACAGCACCACGTCGCCCCCGGCCAGCTCCGCACCGAGCAGCGCCGCGGCGCTGTCGGCGTCCGGCACCTCCCGCACCCGGGTGCCGGTACGGCCGGATGCCGGGCTCGCGGCCCGCGCTCCCGCGGCCAGTGCCGCTGCCGCCGCCCCCACGACGACCAGCTCGTCGACACCGTGCGCGACGACGTCGGCCCCCACCTCGGCGTGCAGCGTGTCGGACTCGTCGCCCAGCTCGAGCATGGTGCCGAGCACCGCCCACGTGCGCCGGCCCTCGCCCATCCGGCGGAGCGCGCCGAGGGCGGCGTGCATGGAGTCGGGGTTGGCGTTGTACGCGTCGTTGACCAGGGTGACGCCATCGGCCCGCTCGACGACCTCCATCCGCCATCGGCTCAGCGGACGCGCCGACTCCAGTGCGGCACAAACCGACTCGAGAGGCAGGCCGAGCTCGATGGCCACGGCGAGCACGGCCAGCGCGTTGCCGACGTGATGACGCCCGACCAGCCCGAGCCGCACCGGACGGCTGCCGCGCGGGGTGTGCACGGTGAACGAGGGGCGGCCGCCGGAGTCGAGCACCACGTCGGTGGCGCGGACCTCGGCGTCGTCGGCCTCGCCGACGAGCACGACCCGCGCGACGGTGACCGCGGCCATCGCCCGCACCCGGGGGTCGTCGGCGTTGAGCACCGCGAGCCCGTCGGCGGGCAGCGCCGCGGGCAGCTCGGACTTCGCGGTGGCGATGGCGTCACGGGAGCCGAACTCCCCGACGTGCGCGGTGCCGACGTTGAGCACGACACCGATCCGCGGCGGCGCCATCCGGGTGAGGTAGGCGACGTGGCCGATGCCCCGGGCGCCCATCTCGACGACGAGGTAGCGCGTGTCGGAGGTGACCCGGCAGACGGTGAGCGGAACGCCGACCTCGGAGTTGTACGAGCCGACCGGCGCCACCGTCGGCCCGGCCGTGGCCAGCACGGTGCCGAGCAGGTCCTTGGTGCTCGTCTTGCCCGACGAGCCGGTGATGCCCACGACGGCCAGGCCGGGCAGGCGGCTCACGACCTCACGGGACAGCGCCGCGAAGGCGTCCTGGGTGTCGGCGACCACGACGCAGGCGACGCCCTTGACCGGGCGGGCGACCAGGGCGGCGACCGCGCCTCGCTCGACCGCAGCCCCGACGAAGTCGTGACCGTCGGCGTGCTCCCCCACCCGGGCGACGTAGAGGCCCGCGGGCCCGCACTCGCGCGAGTCGGTGGCGACCGGACCGTCGACGACCACGGCCCCGGGGTCGACGCCCGGCGGCACGACGATCGAACCTCCGGTGACCTGCGCGACCTCACGGAGCGACAGCGCGATCACGCGGCACCCTCCCCCGCCGCCCGGCGCAGCGCCTGCGCCACCTCGGCGCGGTCGTCGAAGGGGTGCACCACACCCCCGACGTCCTGCCCGCTCTCGTGGCCCTTGCCCACGACGGCGACCGTCGCGGCCGCTCCCTGCCCCCAGACGGCGTCGACCGCGGCCGCGATGGCGGCGCGGCGGTCGCCGACCTCGAGCACGGCGAGCTCGCGGCCGGCTGCCCGCGTGGTCTCGACGCCCTCGAGCACGGCGGCGCGGATGGCGGCCGGGTCCTCCGAGCGGGGGTTGTCGTCGGTGACGACCACCAGGTCGGCGACCTCGGCGGCTGCCGCACCCATCAGGTGGCGCTTGTCGCGGTCGCGGTCACCGCCGGCGCCGGTGACGACCACCAGGGTTCCCGGCGTCGTGGGGCGCAGGGCCCGAAGCGCAGCCCGGATCGCCTCCGGCGTGTGGGCGTAGTCGACGACGGCGCGGGGGGCGTCGACCCCGTCCGGTGCGGCAACCGCCTCCATCCGGCCCGGCACGTGCGGGTCGGTGAGCACCGCCTCGCCCACGGCACCGGCCTCCTCGCCGAGCAGCACCAGGGCGGCCGCCGCCATGGCGGTGTTGGTGACGTTGAAGTCCCCCGGAAGGCTCGACCTCAGGTAGAGGTCGACCCCCGGTCCGGTGAGCCGGAAGGCGGCCGGGTCGTCGGGGTCGACCCGGATCCGCCAGTCGGCCTCGGTGGCCTTGCCGATCGTGCTGACCGGGATGCCGGAGGCCTCGACCAGCCGGCGGCCCCAGTCGTCGTCGATGCACACCAGTCCCCGGCCGGCCCGTTCGGGGGTGAAGAGCGAGGCCTTGGCGGCGAAGTAGTCCTCCATGTCAGCGTGGAAGTCGAGGTGGTCCTGGGACAGGTTGGTGAACAGCGCGACGTCGTAGACCACGCCGTCGACCCGGTGCTGCGCCAGTGCGTGGCTGGAGACCTCCATGACGCAGCTGTCGAGCCCGCGCTCCTGCATCACCGCCAGCACCGCGTGCAGCTCGGGCGCCTCCGGAGTGGTGCGCACGCTGTCGAGCCGCTCGTCCCCGATGCGGGTCTCGACGGTGCCGATCAGGCCAGGGTGGCGGCCCAGCGCGGTCAGCGCCGAGTGCACCAGGTGGGCCGTCGTCGTCTTGCCGTTGGTGCCGGTGATGCCGACCAGCCGCAGCCCGAGGTGCTCGGTACCGAGCACCCGCGCGCAGACCGCCCCCAGTACCGAGCGGGGCTGCTCGACGACCACCGCCGGCAGCGCGACGCCCGCGGCCGACATCCGCTCGGTGCCGGCCCGGTCGGTGAGCACGGCCACGGCGCCGGCGGCAGTCGCTTGGCCGGCGAAGTCGGCACCGTGCGCGCGGGCGCCGGGCAGGGCGGCGTAGAGGTCACCGGGCCGCACGGCGCGCGAGTCGAGGGTCACCCCCGTCACGGAGACCTCGGATGCCGGGTCGTCGGCGCCCACGAGGGCTGCGAGGTCGCGGATCGAGCTGCTGCGGAGCTTGGTCGGTCGGGGGACGGCCACGTCGACCGACCCTACCGTCCGCTGCGCTTGTGCCCGTTGCGCAGGACGGTGGGGTCGGACAGCGCCTCCTCCGGCGTGACGTGCAGGGTGACCTTCGGCGGCTTGGCCCCGGTCGGGGGGATCTTCAGCTCCTGCAGCGCGTAGGTCGTGACGTCCTTGAACACCGGGCCCGAGACGTAGCCACCGAAGAACGGGTAGGTCGGCTTCTGGATGATGACCGCCACCACGATCTGCGGGTCGTCGGCCGGCGCGTAACCGATGAAGCTGGCCGTCCGCCCGCTGTAGCGACCGGCCTTGGAGTCGTAGTAGTCGGCGGTGCCGGTCTTGCCGGCCACCCGGTACCCCGGGATCTGCGCCTCCTCGGCGGTGCCGTCGGGGCTCACGACGCCCTCGAGCATCCGCGAGACGTCAGCGGCAGTGCGGTGGGACACCACCCGGGTCGAGGTCGACTTCGGCGCCGGAACGGGCGTGCCGTCGGCCTGCGTGGAGCTGTCGACCAGGCGTGGGGCCACCCGCACACCGTCGTTCGCGATCGTCTGGAAGACCGATGCCGCCTGGATGGCGGTGACCGAGATGCCCTGGCCGAACGCGACGGTCGACTTCTTGGTGCCGCTCCAGGTGTCGGACGGCGGCAGGAGGCCGCGGGACTCGCCGGGGTAGCCCGTGCCGGACTTGGCCCCCAGCCCGAACCGGTGGAAGTAGGACTCCATGGTCTTGGGCTTGAGTGTCTCGCTGACCAGGATCGTGCCGATGTTGCTGGACTCCGCGAGCGTGCCCGCCACGGTTCGGTACTCGGTGGGGTGCTCGTGGCTGTCCTTGAAGTTCGCGTCGTAGCGCGGCAGCCGGTTGGGGATGACGACCGGGGTCGAGGGCGTGACCGTGCCCTCCTCGAGCGCCGCGGCCATCGTCATGATCTTCGACGTCGACCCCGGCTCGAACACGTCCGAGAACGCCAGGTTGCTCAGCTGCGTGCCCCTCTTGCCGATGTCGGTGTTGGGGTCGAAGGACGGGTACGAGGCCACGGCCAGCAGGTTCCCGGTGGTGACGTCCAGGATGACCACGGTGCCGGACTTCGCCTTGGTCTCCTTGACCCGTTGGGCGAGGGCGTTCTGGGCGTACCACTGCAGGTTCGAGTTGATCGTGAGGGTGACGTCGTTGCCGTCGACCGCCGGCACCAGCGACCGCTGCCCCACCGGGATGGCCGTGCCGTCGAGGCCCTGCTCGAAGGTCTGCTTGCCCGGCGTGCCTTCGAGGTGCTTCTGCATCATCCACTCGACGCCGCCGCCGGGCTTGCCGTCACCGGTCATGTAGCCGACGAGGGCGGCCGTGGTGGTGCCCTGCGGGTAGGTGCGCTGGGAGCGGGTCTCGCGCCGGTCGCGGGCGATGCCGGGGATGCCGAGCTTGGCGATCGTGTTCCAGGTCAGCGGCGTGACGTCGCGGCTGAGGACGCGGTAGCGGCTGCTGCCGGTGAGGTCGCCCACGAGCTCGGACACCGTGGTGTTGAGCAGCGGGGCGAGCTTGGTCGCCGCCGCCTGCACGGCATCCTCGGAGGTCGCCGGGTCGCACTTCTCCTTGCGGGTGCCGTAGGTGCACACCGCCTGCTGGTCGGCGACGACGGTCTCGCGGACCACGCTGGAGGCGAGCACGGTGCCGTCGGCCGAGAGCACCTGGCCGCGCATGGCCGGGATGATCTGGGCCGCCTGCCGCTTGAGCTGGGCCTCCTGGGCGACCGCCGTCGCGTCGAAGCCCTGGATGCGGACCAGCTGCGCCCCGAAGATGCTCAGCACGAACAGGCTGGCCACGGTGAGGAAGCGCATCCGACGACGCGGGTGGCCGGCGGGTGAGCTGGCCGCGCGGGCGACCTTGCGGCGCCCGGACCCACCGCCGCTGCGGCTTCGGGTACGGGCCGGTGTGGCGGGCCGGCGCCCGGCCGGGCCGGGCCGGGTGCCGGTGGGGCGTGCGGGGCGTGCGGGGCGGGTACCCCCGGTGGTGGGTGCGCCGGCCGGCCGGCCGGTGGCGCGCGCCGAGGAGCGGCTCGAGGATGCCGTGCGAGACGTCGACGCGGTGCCCCCCGTGGCCTTCGGAGAGGACCCGGTCGCCGACCTGGGCGCGCCCGGCGCGCGCGACGGGGAGGAACCCGGCCGCGCGCGTCCCGAGGGAGGTGGCGTCCTGCGCTGGGTCACGGCGTTCTCCGTCGGTCGTCTCGGTGCGGGGGGCGTCGGTCAGTTGGTGGGAGCCGGGTCGGCGACCGGCGGCTTCGTCGCCGCGGTGCCCGTCGTCGGGGTCTGGGCCGTCCTGGTGTTGGTGGTCGCGGGAACCCTGGCCGTGGTCGACGTGCTCGGCCCGGCCGTGGTGGGCGTGCTGGGCTTGGCCCGCGTCGGGGCGCTCGGGGTGCCCGCCGGCTGTGCGGCGGTGGGGGCCGGCGGTGTCGCCACGGGAGTGCTCCTCGTCGGGGCCTTGGTCTCGGTGACCACGCTAAAGGTGCTGTCCTTCTTGGCCTTCTGCGCCACGCCGAGCACCTTGCCGTCGGTCAGCCGCAGGAACGCGGGGGTGGCCGCGGGAACCATGCCGAGGTCGCGGGCTCGCCGCGCGAGGGGCCCGGGGCCGGAGAGCCCGTCGATGGCGTGCCGCAGCGCGTCCTGGTGGTCGGTCAGGGCGTCGGACCTGCGCTGGAGGTCGCGCATGGTGTAGGAGCCCTTGGCCATCGCGGTGTTGAGCACCAGCACCGCGACGAAGCCACCGAGCAGCAGTGCGACGCACAACGCCAGGAACAGGCCGTTGCCCTGGCCCTGCGGCGGCGCGACGACCTTGAGCTGGTGCGGGGTCGTCGCGGAGCGACGGGGACCGGTGCGCGGTAGCGGCCGGGCCGGGGCGAGCTGGCTCATGCGGGAGCTCCGTTCGGGGTGAGACGTTCGGCGGCGCGGAGGCGGGCCGAGGCGGATCGTGGGTTGGCGTGCTGCTCCTGCTCGTCGGGCACCTCGGCGCCACGGGTGAGCAGGCGCAGGTAGGCGGCGTGCTCGGGCAGCTCGACCGGCATCCCGTGCGGGGTGCGGCTGTGCGCGCCGGCGGCGAAGGCCTGCTTGGTGATCCGGTCCTCCAGCGAGTGGTAGGACAGGACCGCGATCCGGCCGCCGGGCGCCAGCACCTCGATGGCGCTGCGGACCGCGCCCTGCCACACCTCGAGCTCGGCGTTGACCTCGATCCGCAGGGCCTGGAAGGTGCGCTTGGCCGGGTGCCCACCGCTGCGCTGGGAGGCCGCCGGTACGGCGTCGCGGAGCAGCCCGACGAGGCGGGCCGAGCCGGTGAACGGCTCCTTCTCGCGCTCGCGGACGATCGCGGACGCGATCCGCCCCGCGAAGCGCTCCTCGCCGTAGGTCTTGAGGATGCGAGCGAGGTCGCCGTGGCCGTAGGTGTTGAGCACGTCGGCCGCGGTGATGCCGGTGCTCTGGTCCATCCGCATGTCGAGCGGCGCGTCGTGGCGGTACGCGAAGCCCCGCTCCGGCTCGTCGAGCTGCAGCGAGGAGACGCCGAGGTCGAACAGGATGCCGAGCGCGGTGCCCTCGGCCCGCTCCGCCAGCACCGTGGCAATGTCGTCGTAGACGGCGTGGACGCCGACGAAGCGGTCGCCGAAGCGGGCGAGCCGCTCCCCGGACAGCGCCAGCGCCTCCTCGTCGCGGTCCAGCCCGATCACCTGGGCGGCCGGGCACCGGTCGAGGATCGCCTCGGCGTGCCCGCCCATGCCCACGGTGGCGTCGACGCACACCGCGCCGGGTGCCTGCAGGGCCGGTTCGAGGAGCTCGACGATGCGGTCGCGCAGCACGGGGACGTGCCGTGCTGCGGCGTCTCCTCGGCTGCTCATCGTGGTCCTCCGGTCATGGCTGGGAGTGGGGCGGGGGGCGGTCGTGGGGTGTGCGTCGGGGGTCCGCCTGCGGGTCGACCCGGCGGCTGGTCCCCATCCGATCCGGGCCCGGCGCGGGGGAAGTCGCGTCGGGATCCGGGTCGGCTGGAGGCCGGCAGTCGGGTCGTCGTCGGGCGTCGTCGAAGTGGCTGGTCAGGGACGGCAGGGAGGTCAGAGGCCCGGAACCACCTCCTGCGAGTCCACGGAGTAGGAGGAGTAGGCGGGCATGACCTCGGCGAGGTAGGTGTCCCAGGCGGCGGAGTCCCAGACCTCGAGCTTGTTGCCGTTGCCGATGACGGTGCACTCCTTGTCGAGGTGCGCGTACGAGCGCAGTGCGGCCGGCACGGTGACCCGGCCCTGCTTGTCAGGGGTGTCGGGGTGTGCGCTGGCCCGGAAGACGCGCACGAAGTCGCGCACCACGCGCGAGGAGCCGGGCGCGGACTGCATCAGCGACGAGATCCGGTGGAACTCGGCCGTGGGGAAGATGTAGAGGCAGCCCTCCTGGCCGGTGGTGACGACCAGCCCGCCGGCGAGCGCCGCACGGAAGCGCGCCGGGAGGAACAGCCGCCCCTTGTCGTCGAGCCGGGGCGTGAAGGTGCCCAGGAACTCGTCCATGGGCGCCACCTCCTCGACCCTCCGCACCGCCCGGCCGCACCGGCTTCCCCCACTTTACTCCACCTGAGAGCCAGAAATCCGGCAACACCGCGCCTTGTACCGGTAGTTCTCAGCATTATCCCAGTTCACAGCGGTGGTGCGAAGTGGAGGAAGACTTGCCGGTAGCGCCCCAACCACGCCTCGGGGGCGGGCAGCAGGACGCGCCTGCGGCTCGTGCCGGGCCACTTACGGCCCCGTCGGGGGTGCCGTGGGGTGCAGTGGGTGGATCGCGGGACCGGTGGTGGAGGACTGTGGGGTCGCCTCGCCCACGGCGCGCGGGAGCAGCCCGGTCGCGAGGGCCCAGCCCCGGGGCGGTGCGCG
The DNA here is from genome assembly GCA_963747405.1 of uncultured Actinomycetota bacterium. Taxonomy (GTDB): domain Bacteria; phylum Actinomycetota; class Actinomycetes; order Actinomycetales; family Dermatophilaceae; genus Fodinibacter. The sequence goes on along the minus strand of CAVVFG010000023.1, from coordinate 54,743 downwards.
CAGGAGGGTTCGACAGCGGCGCCTGCCTGCGGCATCCCGGCCGAAATGAACCTTCGCAAGCCGCCGCCCGTGAGGCAAGATCGAGGGCACCCCGCGCCCTGACCGGTCGTTGGGTGGGTACCCACGAGGAAAGGCATCGCCGTGAGCGACCTGGAGAACTCCCGCCGCACCCCGACCGAGACGGTCGACAGCCGCACGTCGCGGGGCGCGTCGCTCGACCAGGTGCTGCAGGTCTCGGCCTCCCTGGCCGCCGCGATGAACTCGGTCATCGAGGGCAAGCAGGCGGTCGTGCGCACGGCGATCACCGTGCTGCTGGCCGAGGGCCACCTGCTCGTCGAGGACGTGCCGGGCGTCGGCAAGACGCTGCTCGCCAAGACGCTCGCCCGCTCGATCGACTGCACCGTGCGCCGGGTGCAGTTCACCCCCGACCTGCTGCCCAGCGACATCACCGGCGTCTCGGTGTTCAACCAGGACGTGCGCGACTTCGAGTTCCGCCCGGGCGCCATCTTCGCCAACGTGGTGGTCGGCGACGAGATCAACCGGGCGTCGCCCAAGACCCAGAGCGCCCTGCTGGAGTCGATGGAGGAGGCCCAGGTCACCGTCGACGGCACCACCTACACGCTGCCGCGGCCGTTCATGGTGATGGCGACCCAGAACCCGATCGAGATGGAGGGCACCTACCCGCTGCCCGAGGCGCAGCGCGACCGGTTCATGGCCCGCATCTCGATGGGCTACCCGTCGGCGCGCTCCGAGCTGTCGATGCTCGACCTGCACGGTGGGGTCTCTCCGCTCGAGGGCCTGCAGCCGGTCACCGACGCCGCCACCGTCTCCGCGATGGTGCAGGCGGTGCGCGAGGTGTACGCCTCGCCGGCGGTGCGCCAGTACATCGTCGACCTCACCCACGCCACCCGCTCCAGCACCGCCCTGCGGCTTGGGGCCTCGCCGCGCGCCACCTTGCACCTGCTACGGGCCTCGCGGGCGCACGCGGCGCTGGCGGGGCGTGACCACGTGCTGCCCGACGACGTGCAACAGGTGGCCGTGCCCGTGCTCGCGCACCGGCTGATCCCCACCGGCGAGACCCAGATGGCCCGCCGCACGACGGCCGACGTCGTGGGCGACCTGCTGCAGCGGGTCCGGGTCCCGGCCCCGACCCGCTGAGCACCGTGCGCCAGCTCCGACGCTCCCTCACCACCCGCGGTGCGGCCTTCGCCGGCTCGGGCGCGGTGCTGGTCGCCGCCGGCATCCTGCTCGGGCAGCACGACGTCACCCGGGTCGGCATCCTGCTGCTCGCGCTCACGGCCATCGCCCTCGTGCTGGTGCGTCGCCACGGCCTGCACCTCGACGTCGTGCGCACGGCCACCCCGTCCCGCGTCGCGATCGACGAGCGGGCGGTCGTCACCGTGCGCATCCGCAACATCGAGGCGACGCCCTCGCCGGTCGTGATGGCCGAGGAGTCCATCGACTACGCGCTGGGCGACCGGCCACGCTTCGTGCTGCCCTCGCTGCGCTCCGGTGACGTGCAGGAGGTGCAGTACACCGTGCGGTCGCACACCCGCGGGGTGCACCGCATCGGCCCGCTCGGTGTGCGGGTTCGCGACCCGTTCGGCCTCACCCTGCGCACGGCAGCGGTCAGCGGTGACGCCGAGGTCGTCGTGCTCCCCAAGGTGGTGCCGCTCCCCCACGGCCGTTCCCTCGGCAGCGGCATCGGCTCCGAGGGCTCGGTCCCGCACATGGTCGCCCTGCACGGGGAGGACGACCAGACCGTGCGCGAGTACCGCGACGGCGACGACCTGCGCCGCATCCACTGGCCGGCCACCGCGCGCACCGGCGAGCTGATGGTCCGCCAGGAGGACCGCCCGGCGAAGCGACGCGCGGTGGTGGTGCTCGACACCCGCACGGCCGGGCACGGTGGCTCGGGGCGCAGCAGCTCGCTGGAGTGGTGCGTCACCACTGCCGCGTCCGTCACCGCCCACGTCGTGGATGCCGGGTACGCCGTGCACCTGCTCACCGCCGACGGCAGAGCCGACAACGGCGTGCACCACGACGAGACCCTGCCCGACGCGCTCGAGACCCTGGCCCGCGTCTCGCTCGGGCCCGAGGACGGCCTGCGCACCCTGCTGCACGCCGCGAGCACCCTCACCTCGCAGGGCGGGCTGGTCGTCTACGTGGGCGGCCCGGTCGGCGACGATGACGCCCGCACGCTGTCCGCCCTGCGCCAGCCCGGCTCGGCCGGTGCCGCCATGGTCGTCGACCCCGAGGCCTTCGCCGGGCGCTCCCGCAAGGGGCCACCCGTCGACGGCCGCTGCGACGCCACGCTGGCGACCCTGCAGGCCTCGGGCTGGATGACGACTCCCGTCGACACCCGCACCACGCCGGCGCTCGCCTGGGCCGCCGTCGTCGGTGGCCAGGTCGTGGGGGCCAGGTGAACCGGGTCCGGCCCGTCGAGGCCCTCCTCGCCGCGCTCGCCACGCTCGCCATCACCTTGCCCCTGACCACCTTGTTCACCCCGTCCACGTGGTTGCGCCCCAGCGTGCTGCTCGTCGCGGTCGTCGCCCTGGTCGGCATGGGCCTGCGCCACGTCACCACGGTGCGCCCCATGGTGGTCGTCGGCCAGCTGCTGGTCCTCACGCTGGGCACCTCGCTGCTGCACGGCCGTGGGCATCTCTTCGCCGGCGTGCTGCCGGTGCCGGAGACCGGGCGCGCGCTCGGGGTGCTGCTCGCGGACGCGCAGTCGACCGTCACCAACTACACCGCACCCGCCCCCTCCAACCGGGGCACCATCTTGGCCATCAGCCTGCTCATCGGCCTGACCGCCGTGGCCGTCGACGCGATCGGGGTGACCTACCGCAGCCCGGCACTGGCCGGCATCCCGCTGCTGGTCGCGTTCCTCGCCTCCGCCACCAACTCCGGCGACGGGCTCGGGGCCTGGTACGCCGTGCCGGCGGCCCTGGCCTGGCTGGCCCTCGTCGGCCGGCAGGGCGTGGTCTCCCTGCGTGCCTGGGGCACGGCATCCCCGCACTCGTCCTCCGGCCCGCTCGCCGACCCGGGCACCGCCTTCGCGACCCTCGGCCGGGTGGTCGGCGTCGGCGCGCTCGGCGTGGCGGTGGTGCTCCCCGCGCTGATCCCGCACCTTCCCACGACCTTCCTGGCCGACGGCCTGGGCCGCAGCGCCGACGGCCGCGGTGGGTCGGGCTCGAACGTGCGGCTCGCGTCGAGCATCGACATCGCCCGGGACCTCGGCAACCGCTCCACGGATCCGGTGCTGCGCTACCGCAGCACGTCCGACCGGCTCGAGCCGCTGCGCGTCGGCATCCTCGACACCTACCGCCGCGGGCAGTGGCAGTCCAGTGCCGACTTCACCTTCGTGCCCGTGAACGGACAGCTCCCGGGCCCCATCGCCGGCCCGGAGGTGCCGCGCCGGGTGGAGCGGCTCTCGGTGGCGGAGAACGCGATCGGCATTCCTCAGGTGGCGCTGCCTCCCGGAGCGATCGGCAGTCCGTTCCCCGCCGGCACGTGGAACATGACGGTCCCCGGGCTGGTGCAGCTCAGCGCGCCGGTCAGCTCGTACTCGACCGAGTTCGTCGAGCTCGACCCGGAGGACGCCCAGTTCGCCGCTGACCTGGCGAACCCTCCGCTCGACGGCAAGGACCTCGAGGTCGACCCACGGGCCGAGACCGAGGTGCGGGCGGTGCTCGACGAGGTCACCGACGACGGCGACACGGCGCTGCAGGTGGCCCGCAAGGTGCAGGCCTACCTGCGCGGCGCCGAGTTCACCTACTCCCTCCAGCTGGCCGACCAGGCCGCCGACGGGGACCTGTCCGACGAGCCGCTGACCCGGTTCCTGGAGACCAAGCGCGGCTACTGCGTGCAGTTCGCCTCGGCCATGGTGATGCTCTCGCGGGCGGCCGGCATCCCGGCCCGGATGGCGGTCGGGTTCCTGCCCGGCGCGATCGACGGTGACGACCGGGTGGTGCGCATCTCGGACGCCCACGCCTGGCCCGAGCTCTACTTCCCCCGGCTGGGCTGGGTGCGGTTCGAGCCGACCCCCGGCACCCGCAGCGGCGTGGCGCCGGAGTACAGCACGACACCGATCGGCAGCGGGTCCTCCGCGAGCCCCAGCCCGACCACCTCGGGGGCTGTTCCCTCGCCGGCGCCCTCGAGCGGGCCCTCGCGCGACGTGACCGCCGACGAGGCCGACACGGTCGGCGGCACCACGGGCGGCGGTCCGGTGCGGTTCGTGGAGCGCAACGTCACGACGGTCCTCGTGGTGCTCCTCGCGGTCCTGCTCACCGCCATCGTGCCGTTGGGGGCGTGGCTCTCCCGTCGCCGGGCCCGGGCCGCCGCCCGCGACGACGCCGAGCGGGTCGAGGCGGAGTGGCAGTCGCTGCTGCTGCGGCTGCAGGACATCGGGTTCGTGCCGCCCGACGGGGCCACGCCGCGACAGGCCTCCCGGCAGATCGGGCACGACGCCTACCTCACCCCTGACGAGAACGACGCCCTCGGGCGGGTGGTGGCCACCCTCGAGCGGGCCCGCTACGCCCGCGCCGGTGCCGCGCTCGTCGACGTCAGCGACGACGCCCGCACGGTCTGGCGCGGGGCGCTGTCGCGGCGGCGGCGCGGCGACCGGGCTCGCGCCCTGCTGCTGCCCGAGGAGGGCAAGCGGATGTGGCGGGGGCTGGGTCGCTCCCTGCTCGGCCGGCGCTCCCACACCGAGCCACCCGACGACGAGCCTCCGGTCCGCTGAGCCTGTCCGCCCGCGCGGCTCCCTGCGGCTGGGTGCTCAGCCGGCTGCTCCAGCGACCGGTTCAGCACCCGAGCGTGCGCCGGACGTCAGGCGGGCGGCTGCAGGCGCTTGGCCATCTTCACGCTGGTGGTCTCGTACCCCAGGGACTCGTACAGCGCACGTGCGCCCGCGTTGAACCCGAACACGCTGAGCCCGAGCGATGTGGCGCCGTGGGCCGCGGCGTACTGCTCCGCCAGCCGCATGGCCGCCCCGCCGTAGCCCTTCCTGCGGTGGGCCTCGTCGACGAGCACGTCCCACACCCACCACTGCCCCGCCTCGCCCTGGCCGCTCGGACCGAGCCACAGGTAGCCGACGCGGTGACCCAGGTCGTCGAGGAGGTCGAGCACGGCGTGACCCGGCCGCGGACTGCCGTCGGGGAACGATGCGGCCATCCCGTCGTCGGCCACCCGACGGGCCTCGTCCTTCGACCGTCCGGTGGTCACGAGATCGCGCGCGTACTCGTCGGCACTGCGCCGGATCCAGGCCGGCATCCGGTCCTGCGGCACCGGGCGCAGGGTCAGGGTCACCGGCCCAGCGTACGGGCGCTGCCGCCCATGGCGTCCGCGAAGCAGACTGGTGCCCGGCGACCGGTCGGGCAGCCGGCTCCCCGTCCTCAGCTGCGGACAGACGACGGATGCCGCGCCCCTCGGTGAGGTGCGCGGCATCCGTCTCGTGCGCGAGCTCGGTCAGTCGAGGTAGTCCCGCAGGGCCTGGCTGCGGCTCGGGTGGCGCAGCTTGCTCATCGTCTTGGACTCGATCTGACGGATCCGCTCGCGGGTGACGCCGTAGACCTTGCCGATCTCGTCGAGCGTCTTGGGCTGGCCGTCGGTGAGGCCGAACCGCATCGAGACCACGCCGGCCTCGCGCTCGGACAGGGTGTCCAGGACGCTGTGCAGCTGCTCCTGCAGGAGCGTGAAGCTGACGGCGTCGGCCGGCACGACCGCCTCGGAGTCCTCGATGAGGTCACCGAACTCGCTGTCGCCGTCCTCGCCGAGCGGGGTGTGCAGCGAGATGGGCTCGCGGCCGTACTTCTGCACCTCGACGACCTTCTCGGGCGTCATGTCGAGCTCCTTGGCGAGCTCCTCGGGGGTCGGCTCGCGCCCGAGGTCCTGGAGCATCTGGCGTTGCACGCGGGCCAGCTTGTTGATGACCTCGACCATGTGCACGGGGATGCGGATGGTGCGCGCCTGGTCGGCCATCGCCCGGGTGATGGCCTGGCGGATCCACCACGTGGCGTAGGTGGAGAACTTGTAGCCCTTGGTGTAGTCGAACTTCTCGACCGCACGGATCAGGCCGAGGTTGCCCTCCTGAATCAGGTCGAGGAAGAGCATGCCGCGACCGGTGTAGCGCTTGGCGAGGCTGACCACGAGGCGCAGGTTGGCCTCGAGCAGGTGGTTCTTGGCCTTCTTGCCGTCCTGGGCGATCCACCACAGCTCGCGCTTGAGCTTCATGTCGAGCTTCTCGCCCGAGTTCAGCTTCTCCTCGGCGAACAGGCCGGCCTCGATGCGCTTGGCGAGCTCGACCTCCTGCTCGGCGTTGAGCAGGGCGACCTTGCCGATCTGCTTGAGGTAGTCCTTGACCGGGTCGGCGGTGGCGCCGGCGGTGACGACCTGCTGAACCGGGGCGTCGTCCTCGTCGTCGTCGCGCAGCACGAAGCCACCGGACTCGGTCTCGGCCTCGGCCGGCTTCGCGGAGGTCTCGCCGTCATCGTCGTCGGTGTCGGCCAGGTCGACCACCGCGGCCACGACCTCCTCGACCGCGACGTCCTCGACCGCAACCTCCTCGGGGCCCGCGGGAGCGGCGTCCTCGTCGTCGGCGCCGGGCGCCGCCTTACCAGCGACAGCGGCCTTGCGCGGAGCGGCCTTCTTCGCCGTGGTCCTCGTCGCGGGCGCCTCGGTGTCGCCGGCCGCCGCGGCGGCGGCCTTGCGGGTCGTCGTGGCCTTGGCGGGCGCGGCCTTGGCAGCGCTCTTCGTGCCCGCCGCGCTCTTCGCCGCGGTGGCGCCCTTGGCGGGAGCGGCCTTGGCGGGGGCCTTGGCCGCGGCGGCCTTCGTGGTCGCCCGGGCCGGCTTGGCGGTCGTGCTCGCCGTCGCCCGGCTGGACGTCACCTTCTTGGCGGTGCTCGTCGCGGCGGCGACGCCGGTGCTGGCGGAGTCCATCGCCACGATGATGCCCTGCTCTCCGAGGGCCCGCAGGACCACGCGCCCACGAGCGGCTCGCACGTCAGCGGCGCGCATGGCCTCGGCCACCTCGGCGCCCGTCAGTGAGCCGGTCGTGGAGCCCTTTCGGACGAGGGACTGCAGGGCCTTGTGGGAGAACTCCGGGGGGAGTGCACTCGTCTCGGAAGGCTTGTTGGACACAGGCGACACCGACTACCTTTCGTCGCGGATGGCCACACTCCGAGGGCGCGTGAGCGGCCGGCCGGAAGCGGCGGGGAAGGTCCTGTGCGACACCGGGTCGAGGAGCCGGGGGATGCTCGGCCGGCGTGGTGACGAGGTGCGCTCCACCATTATAAAACGCGAAGGGCCCATCGAGCACATCCCCCCGCCCACGGGGCGTCGGCGGGGCTGCGTCGCCCGGCACATCTGGCGGGCTCCTCGGCCCGGCCGGTGGCACCGGGTGCGGTCAGCCCTTGACTGCGAGCACGGCGCACGGCGCGTCGAGCAGGATCCGCTGGGCGTTGGAGCCGAGGATCAGCTTGCCGACCGGGGTGCGGCGCCGCAGGCCGATCACGATGAGGTCGGCACCGGTCTCGTTGGCCACTGAGATGAGGTCCTCGGCCGGCTCGTTGCCCCGCACCAGCTGGCGCACCTCGAGCTCGAGGCCGTCGCCGCCCAGCTCGTCCTTGACCCGCTGCAGCTCGGCCTCGGCCGCCTGGGTGGACTCGTCGTCGAAGTCACGGCCCCCGCGGTTGGAGTTGATGACCACCAGCCGTGACCGGCGTGTCTTCGCCTCCTCCACCGAGCGAGCGAGGGCGGCCCGCCCCTCCTTTGTGGGAACGAAGCCGACGACGATGGTCACGATCTCCTCCTGAGGGCAGACGAACAGTGTCTACGTCAGGCACGTTACCGCAGGAGGGGCTCAGCCCTCGCGCATCGCGCGGGCGATGACCGCACCCACCTGGTCGGTCTCGACGAGGAAGCCGTCGTGGCCGTGCCGGGACTCGATGGCCGACAGCACGGTGTCGTGATGGGCGGCCGCGATCTCCTGCGAGAGCCGCAGCGGGTAGAGCCGGTCGGTGGTCACCCCGGCGACGTGCAGCTCACCGGCGTAGCCGGCCAGGGCAGCGGACAGCCCGGCGCGGCCGCGGCCGACGTCGTGGCTGTTCATCGCCTCGGTGAGCACGACGTAGCTGTTGGGGTCGAAGCGTCGCGCCAGCTTGGCGGCATGGTGGTCGAGGTAGCTCTCGACGTCGTAGCGCCCGCCGCCACCGAGGGGGTCCTCCCCGACGCGGGGCCGGCGCCCGAACCGGTCGTCGAGCTCGGCCTCGTGCCGGTACGTGGTGTGCGCGATCCGTCGCGCGATTCCCATGCCCATGACCGGCCACTGGTCGCGGTCGTAGTAGTCGCCGCCGTGGAAGGCCGGGTCGGACCGGATGGCGAGCAGCTGCGGCTGGCACCAGGCCACCTGGTCGGCGGTGGCGTAGGGGGTCGAGGCGAGTACCAGGGCACGATCGACGCGGTCGGGGTGCCCGGCCACCCACTCCAGGGCCCGCATGCCACCCATCGACCCACCGAGGACGCCGTGCCAGCGGGTGATGCCGAGCGCGTCGGCGAGGGCCACCTCGGCGGCCACCTGGTCGCGGATGGTGACGTACGGGAAGCGGCGGCCCCACGGACGCCCCTGCGGGTCGGGCGAGGAGGGGCCCGTGGTGCCCTGGCACCCGCCGAGGACGTTGCTCGCGACGACGAACAGCCGGTTCGTGTCGAGCGGTGCGCCGGGGCCGATGAGGCCGGGCCACCAGCCGGGCGAGGGATGGCCCGGGCCGGAGTCACCGACGACGTGGGAGTCTCCGGTCAGCGCGTGCTCGACGAGCACGGCGTTGTCACCGGAGGGCGAGAGGGTCCCCCACGTCTCGTAGGCGATGGTCACGTCGGGCAGCACGCCGCCGCGCTCGAGGTGCAGGTCACCGATGGAGGTGAAGCGGCGGTCGCCGACGGGGTCACCGGGACGCCAGACCGCGGCGGTCGACCTCGTCGGGGTGGCCGTCATGACAGAAGCTCCTCGTGCTCGCGCTTGCCACCTCGTGCGGGGCGGCCAGGTCATCACCCGGGGCACCCCACCGCGAGGAGGGTTGCCGCCCAGCAAACCGGGGTTTGGCACTGGGACTCATGACCGGCATCCATGCTACCCGTGCCCCGTGACCCTGAGGCGGGCGTTCCGAGGGCCGGGCACGCAGGGTCAGCCGGTCTCCCCCAGGACGCCGGGCTGCACGGCCCGCCCACCGACCGCGGGCAGCCGCAGCCCCAGGTCGATGAGGCGCTGGAGCAGCTGGGCCAGGTGGTAGTCGGGTGCGAGGCGCAGTGCCCGCTCCACCCCGGCGCGGGCGATCGCGCCGTCGCCGCCGACCCACGCCACGTGGGCGGCCACCGTGCACACTGCCGCCGCCTCGTCGGGACACTCGTCCGGCACCGAGCGGCACAGCGCCAGCAGGCGCTGGAGCAGCTCGTCGCGCTCGGCGGCTACGGCCGCGCGGTCGGCTAGGCCGAGGGCTTCTTCGTCGTTGGCACCGCACGGTTGCGCACCGACCGGCCCGGCGGCACCCGGCCCGGCGGCACCCAGCCGGGGGGCACCCGGCCCGGAGGCACCACTGCGCGGGAGCGGTTCTGCCGCAGGCGAGGCGGCATCCGTGGTGGTGCCGAGCCGACTCTGGGGCTGCACCGGACCGGCACCCATGCCACCCCATCGCGGCAGCGAGGACCGGAGCATCGTCATCACCCGCTCGTCGATCTTGTCGGCCGGCAGGAGGGTCGGCACCAGCCAGGCGATGAGGCCGTCCCGCCACGGGATGTCGGCCAGGCCGAGCGCGAGGTCGGCCACGGCGCGACGGTCCGGGGGACGGCTCCCACGCTCCCCCGGCTGGAGCAGCGCCCGCCACGCGGTCACGCAGCGTCGACGACTTCGCGGCATCCGCGCCCGCGAGGCCACGCTTCGAGCGACTCCGAGGCACCGCCAGGGCTCCGGGGCGACCAGGCCGTCGACGTCGGCTCGCGACCGCAGCGGCGAACGGCCGAGCGCCACGTACTCCGCGACCCCCGGCACGTCAGCCGGGTCGGGCAGCGCGATGCCGTCCGGTGGGCAGCAGGGGTCGGAGCAGATCGGCGAGTACCGCCTCCCGTCGCGCACCACCGCGACGTCGACCACGTCGACGCCGGCCCGTTCGAGCTGCTCGACGAGGGCGAGAAGGAGCGGCTGGCTGGTGTCGGGGGCGTCCTCGTAGCCCACCACGACGACCGAGGTGGCACCGTCGCGAAGGAGTGGGCCGATCAACGAGGAGATCACCTCGCCGACGTGCTCCGGTGGCGGGAGGTCGGCACGGGCCACCAGGCCCACGCGTCTGTCCCGCAGGGAGATGACCACCACGCTGTCACGGGGGTGGTAACCGAGCTGGTAGGGCAGGATCGCGACGACGTCGCCGGGGCCTCGAAGGGTGATGTCTGCTGTCATGCCTCCACGGTGTCGGGTCCGGCCGCGTGCGGCCGGACCCCCGAAAACCTGTGGATGACAGGTCGGCGCGTCACCGACCTGTGGACGACGCCCCCCCGGTGTGGGGGCTCAGGGTGGTCGGTGCGTGGGGGGGCTCGCGCCGACCACGGCGCTTCCCGCCGACGTGGAGGCGATGCCCGGTTCTGGTGCCCCCCCGGCCATGCATCGCCCACGGCCAGGCCACCCGCGGGGCCGGACCAGCCCTCACCGGGTCAGTGGCTCAGCGCACCACGTCGCCGGGAACGGTCTGCGCGGCGGCCGGGCGGGTGCCGGCGGACGCGCTGCTCGAGCCGCCGGCACCGGCACCCGCCGCGCTGGCGTCAGGACCGTCACTCCCACCGGCTGGAGTACCCATCGTGGCCTTCTCCCACTCGAGGAACGCTTCGGTCTCCTCGACGAGCCGGGTGGCCAACCAGCTCAGCACCAGCGCGTCGTCGGCCAGGCCGACGACCGGCAGCACGGCCTCGGGGATGAGGTCGAGCGGCGAGACGAGGTAGCCCGCGGCGGCCAGCATCAACAGCAACCGGGCCTTCGAGACACCGACGTAGTTCCCGCTGAACGTCGCCCGGACCATCCGGGGCACCGCACCGGCGCGCTCACCGATCGACGGACCGCCGGGGCGCACCGCCATCCGGACCGCACGGGCGACGGCGACGACCGACGCGAGGCGAGCGTTCCTTGACATGGGCTTCCTCCTGGGCTGGTGACAGCGGGGCACCTTCGGCCCGATGTCGCAACGAACGACGAGCGGGCGCGGATTCCGGTTCCCTCAGGCCGACCCGTCCTGTTCCGTGGAGCCGGCGCCGGACACCGCGGGGTGGGCCTGGGGGAACTCCCGCTTGGCGCTGACCGAGACGCGGTGCTGCATGAACCCGTCGAGCCCGGCACCGATGACGCCGCCGACGATCGGCACGATCTTGCCCAGCCGCACGAACATGTTCTTCCCGGCCGTCGCCAGCAGCCGGAAGCCGACGCCCTTCTGGATGACCATCATCGCCGGGCCGGGGAGCCGCTGGGCGGCGAGGTTGCTGAGTGTGCCTCCGGGCGACGCCATCCCCGCCTTCTTGAGCAGGTCGTCGGCGTCCGCACCCACGAGCGTGAGCAGCACCGCCGTGCGGATCTCCTCCTGACGCAGGTCGTAGCCGCGCACCTTGGCGATCGCGGCCGTCATCCGGGTGGCGATGAGGTAGAAGCCGAGGACGTTGGCCGGCAGGGCCACCGGGAGCGTGATGAACCCGCCCGCACTGGTGAGGAAACCGGATGCCGCGCCGAGCCGCACGTGCTGGCGAACGATGGCGTCGACGGCCGCCTCGGGGTCGGGGTGGGCGGCCTGGGCGTCACGAGCGACCTTGTCGGCCGAGTGGAACCAGCCCTTGCCGTCGATGCCGAGGTCGAGGATGTTCTGCACCAGCCGGGTGGCCTGGTTGCCCAGCACACCGTCGTCCTTGGGGCCGTCCTCGGCCTGCTCCAGGGCACTGCGGACGTCCTTGACCGCCTGTCCCTCGCGGCTCCCACCGATGCCGAGCAATGCCACGTCGTCCTCCTCGGACCCTTGACGGCGGCCCGTGCGGCCACGTCGTCGTCTCGTCATCCTGCCACGTCGAGAGCGCGTTCCGATCGGGCGTGACCGACGGTGACGGAGCGTCCGCCTACGCTCTCGGCATGATCCCCGGAGTCGTCGCGGTGCTCGCGGTCACGCCTCCGGGGGCCGGTGAGCCGGGTGCCGCCCTCCTGCACGACGGGCAGTGCCACACCGGGCCGGTGGCGCAGGTCGTGCGGCTGGCGGCCCGCGTGGAGGCGTCCGCTTCCCCGCGCTGGGTGTGGTGGTCGGCCGAGTCCGCGGCCACCGTTCTGGTGGATGCCGGGGTGCCAGTCGCGCGCGCCTGGGACGTCGCCGAGGCGCACCGGCTCCTGCACGGCGGCTGGAGCGCCACCGCCGGCCAGTGCTGGGCTGCGGCACACGGCATCCCCGTCGACGAGGTGCCCGCTCCCCCGAGCGGCGACCTGTTCGAGTTCGCCGCGACCACGCCCCCCATCGCGGCCGACTCGCTCGTCGACGCCGCCGGCCACCTGCGTGGCGACCACCAGGACTGGCTGCGCGACCCCGCCCACCTGGCCGCCTGGGCGCAGGCGGCGCTCGACACCGCGAACCTGCAGCACGAGGCCGCCGCGGCCGGGTCGGTGCGGCTGGTGGGCACGGTGCTGTCGGAGTCGGCTGCCGCAGTGCTCTGCCTGGAGCTGCGCCGCGACGGGCTGCCCATCGACCGCTCGCGCACCGAGCAGCTGCTCGCCGAGGCGGTCGGCCCCCGGCCCACCAGCGAGACCGAGGAGGTGGCCAGCCGGCGCGCCCGCGACGCGATGGTGCTGCGGCACGCCCCCGGCCGGGAGTCGACCGACCTGCGCAACCCGGCCCAGGTGCTCGAGCTGCTGCTCGCCGTGGGCGTCGACGTGCCGAACACCCGCAAGTGGGTCCTCGAGCCCTATCGCACGGTGCACCCGCTGGTCGAGAGCCTGCTCGACTGGCGCCGCGACGAGCGGATCGCCACGACCTACGGCTACCGCTGGCTCGACGCCCACGTCGGCCCGGACGACCGGCTGCGCGGGCGGTGGACGGCCTGCGACGGCGCCGCCGGCCGGATGACCGCCGAGAACGGGCTGCACAACCTGCCCACCGTGCTGCGGCCGGGGGTGGCCGCCCACGAGGGCCATGTGTTCGTGCGCGCCGACCTCGGGCAGATCGAGCCGCGGGTACTGGCGGTGGTCTCCGGCGATGCGGCGTTCGCGGCCGCCACCCGGGCCGACGACCTGTACGCACCGGTCGCGCAGCGGCTGGGCGTGGAGCGGCCGGTGGCGAAGGTGGCAGTGCTGGCCGCGATGTACGGCCAGCGCAGCGGGGCCGCCGGCGAGGCGCTCAAGGGGCTGGAGCGGGCCTACCCGGTGGCGATGGGCCTGCTGGAGCGGGCTGCGGCGGCCGGGCGGCGCGGCGAGCCGCTGCGCACGTACGGCGGCCGGCTGATCCCCACCGGCCGCTTCCTGGCCGCCAGCCCCGTGGGCGCCGACCCGGCGCTCGACGCCGCACGTGGCCGGTTCGCGCGCAACGCGATCATCCAGGGAGCGGCAGCCGAGCTGTTCAAGGCCTGGGCCGCGACGGTGCGGGCGACCACCCGTGACCTGGGCGCCCAGGTGGTGCTCTGCCTGCACGACGAGCTGCTGGTGCACGCACCGGTCGAGCACGCCGCCGAGGTGGCGGCGCGCGTCGACCGCGCGCTCGACGACGCCGCGCGCCGCTGGGCCGGAGGCGCACCGGTGCGGTTCGTGGCCGACACCTCGGTCATAGCCCGCTGGTCCGACGCCAAGGGCTGACGCCCGGGGACGACCGGCCCGGCCGCGGAGTGAGTCCGGGGGGGCGTGCCAAACGGGGCGACGTCGGTGGGTCAGGCCTGGTCGTCGTCGTTGACCGAGCGCAGGAAGTTCTCGAAGTCCTCGCCGAGCTCGTCCGCGGAGGGGATCTGGGAAGCCTCCGTGGCCAGCAGGCTCGGGCGCTGGCGACCCTCGAGGTAGGTGTCGTACTGCTGCTCCAGCGCCTTCACCACCGCGCCGGCCTCCTCGTTGCCGTCGACCTCGGCGGCGATGGCCTGCTGGTTCGCGCGCGCCCGGGTGACCAGGTCGTCGTTGGGCAGGTTCAGGCCCGTGACGTCGACGATGGCGTTGAGCGAGGCCAGAGCACCCTCGGGCCACTCGGAGCCGGCGAGGTAGTGCGGCACGTGGATCGCGAAGCCCACCGCGTCGTGCCCCGCCTCGCCCAGGCGCAGCTCGAGCAGGGCGCCGATCGACCCGGGCACCTGCACGCGACCGAACGGGGACTCCGAGTCGCCGATGAGCGAGGCGTTGGTGGCGTGGGCCGTCATCCCGACCGGGCGGCTGTGCGGCACCCCCATCGGGATGCCGTGGGTGTGCACCACCAGGGTGACGCCCAGCGCCACCACGAGCTCGCGGACCGCCTCCACCACGCGCTCCCACTGGAAGTCGGGTTCGGGGCCGGTCAGCAGGTAGTAGGTCTGGCCGTCGCGGTCGGTCAGCCGGTGCAGCAGCATCGCCGGGTCGTCGTACTCCACCCAGCGGTTGGTGTCGAAGACCATGGCCGGGCGGCGGCCGCGGTAGTCGAGCAGCTGGTCGACGTCGAAGGACGCCACGACCTCGGGGTCGCCGGTCTCGAGGAGGTGGCCACCGAGCACGGCCTGGATGTGGCCGGCGTCGATGAAGGCACCGAGGGCGACGACCAGCACACCGGGGCGGAGCACGGTGAGGTCGGCGTCGGTCTCGAAGCGGTAGAGCGCTGATGGGTTCTGCACGGCACAAGCCTTTCACGGGTGAGGCGCGTACCCACTGAACGTCCGGGCGGCCCGCAGGGATTCCCCCGTTGGACGGCCTTCGGCTCACGGCTCGGCTCGACCTCGGCCCCACTCCCCCGACCTCGTGCGACTCACCTGCGGTTTTCCGCTGAGACGACGGCCGGAACCGTAGGTAAGTCGCACGAGGTCGGGCACTGTCGGGTGCCGCGGGGGCGGTGGGCGACGGGCTCACCGGCCGCTGTTCGCCGCCACGGCCGCGATGGCGGCCCGCACGCGCTTCTCGGAGACCGGCCCCGACGTGCCGAGCGACTGGGCGAACAGGCTGACCCTCAGCTCCTCGACCATCCAGCCGATGTCGGTGACCTCGGCCGCGGCCCGCCGGGTGGGGGGCAGCGACTCGAGGAGGTCGGCGTACGCCGCCTCCACGGCATCCACCTGCTCCTGGAGCACGGCCTCGCGCGGGTTGGTGGCGGTCCGCTCGGCGCGGTGCTGCATGGCCATCAGGTATCGCCGCACGTCGCGCAGCCGGGCGAGCCCGGTGGCCGCGACGAAGCCGGGCCGCACGAGGCTGTCGAGCTGGGCCCGCACGTCCGCGCGGGTGGCGGCCGTGCGGGACGAGGCCGCGCCCCGCTCCAGCGCCTCCAGGGTGCGGCGCACCTGCGCCGCGAGGGCGAGCACCGGCTCGACCGCCTCGACGACCACGAGCACGCGGGTGGCCGCGTGGGTGCGTACGGCGGCGAGCGCGGCGGCGAACGCCTCCTCCGTGCGCACCTCCCCCGGCACGTGCTCGGCCACGAGGTCGTCGACCGCGGCGTCGAGGCAGTCCTGCAACAGGGCCGGCACCGACCCGTGCGGGTTGTCGGCCAGCGCGAGCTTCTGGGCGTTGCTGAGCCGGGCGAGCACCCGCTTCCACGGCGCCGTCGTGTTGAGCAGCAGCAGGCGGCGCACTCCACGGCGGTGCGCGGCTCGCGCCGCCCCGCGGTCGGGGAGCACGCGCAGCGCGACGGTCGTTCCCTCGTCGACCAGCGCCGGGTACCCCTCGACGGTGAGGCCGCCCGAGCGCCCCTCGAAGGCCTCGGGCACGGCGCCGACCGACCACGTCGTCAGCCCGGCGCGCTCGAACGAGGCACCGGCCCTGGCCATCCCGGCACGCACCGCACCGCCCGCGGTGTCGCGCAGGGCGTCGAGGTCCTTGCCGCGGGCCACCACGCGCCCGCCCGGACCGTCGATGCTGAACGTGATGCGCAGGTGGTCGGGCACGCGCGAGAGGTCCCACTCCTCCGGCGGGATGCGGATGCCGGTGCGCTCGTGGAGCACCCGCGCCAGCTCTGCGGTCAGCGGCCCGCGGGTGGGGTCGGCCTGGGCCAGGGCCGCCATCGCGTGGTCGGGGGTGGGCACGAAGTGCCGGCGGGTGGCCTTGGGCAGCGACTTCAGCAGGGCGATCGCCAGGTCGTCGCGCAGCCCGGGCACCTGCCAGTCGTAGCCGTCGGACGTCACCCGGTTGAGCACGGCCACGGGCACGTGCACGGTGACGCCGTCGGCGGCGGCGCCCGGCGAGAACTGGTAGGTCACGTCGAGGTCGAGGTCCCCCTGCCGCCAGGTGCGCGGGTAGTCGGCGGCCGAGACCTGCTCGCCGGCCGCGGAGGTGAGGTCGTGCTCGGTGAGGGTCAGCAGGTCGGGGCGGCGACGACGTTCGCCACGCCACCAGCGGTCGAAGTGCCGCTCGGTGGTCACATCGGGCGGGATCCGGCTGTCGTAGAAGGCGAACAGCACCTCGTCGTCGACGACGATGTCGCGACGCCGGGCGCGCTCCTCGAGCTCGGCGACCCGGGCGAGGGTGGCGAGGTTGCGCTTCCAGAAGTCGTGCTGCGGCTCCCAGTCGCCCTCGACGAACGCGGCACGCACGAAGATCTCGCGGGCTGCCTCGGGGTCGATGCGCGCATACTGGATGGTGCGGTCGGTGACCAGCGGCACCCCGTAGAGGGTCACCCGCTCGGTGGCGACGGCGGCACCGGCCCGTCGGCTCCAGCGCGGCTCACTCACCGTGCGGGCCACGACGTGGGCGCCGACCTCCTCGGCCCACTCGGGCTCGATGGCGGCGTTGACGCGCGCCCACAGCCGGCTGGTCTCGACGAGCTCGGCCGCCATCACCAGATCTGGCTGCTTGCGGAACAGGGCCGAGCCGGGACTGATGCCGAACCGTGCGCCGCGCGCGCCGGCGTACTCACGCTTGGCCTGGTCGCGGGCGCCGACGTGCGACAGCAGCCCGGCGAGCAGCGCCTTGTGGATGGTGTCCCAGTCGGGCTCGGCGTCGCGGGCGGAGGTGGCGACGTCAGGGTCGATGCGCACCGAGCGGCACGCTGATCGCAGCTGCGCATGCAGGTCCTGCCACTCGCGGATGCGCAGGTAGTGCAGGTATTCGGCCTTGCACATGCGGCGAAAAGCACTGTGCGACAATCTTTTCTGCTGCTCCTTGAGGTAGAGCCAGAGCTTGTGGAGGGTGGCGAAGTCGGACCGCTCGTCCTTGAAGCGGGCGTGCGACTGGTCGGCCTGCGCCTCCTTGTCCACCGGTCGCTCGCGCGGGTCCTGGATGGACAGCGCCGCGACGATGATGAGCACCTCACGGGTGCAGCCGAGCCGCCCGGCCTCGATGACCATCCGCCCCAGCCGCGGGTCGAGCGGCAGCCGGGCCAGGGTGCGCCCCGATGCCGTGAGCCGCCGCCCGCGCCCACGGTGCCGGCCGCGGCCCGTGTCGTTGACGGCGAAGGCGCCGAGCTCCTCCAGCAGCCGGATGCCGTCGGCCACCTGCCGCTCGTCGGGCGGGTCGACGAAGGGGAAGCGCGCGACGTCACCGAGCCCGAGGGAGGTCATCTGGAGGATGACGGCGGCGAGCGAGGTGCGCTGGATCTCGGGCTCCGTGAACTCGGGGCGCGCCTCGAAGTCCTCCTCCGAGTACAGCCGGATGCACACGCCGGGGGCCACCCGGCCGCAGCGGCCGGCGCGCTGGGCCGCGCTGGCCCGGCTGACCGGCTCGATGGGCAGCCGTTGCACCTTGGTGCGCTGGCTGTAACGCGAGATGCGGGCGGTTCCGGTGTCGACGACGTAGCCGATGCCGGGGACGGTCAGCGACGTCTCGGCGACGTTGGTGGCCAGGATGATCCGCCGGCCACCGCTGCGGTGGAACACCCGGTGCTGCTCGGCGGCCGACAGCCGGGCGAACAGCGGCAGCACCTCGGTGTTGGGCAGCGTGAGTGCGTTCAGCGCGTCGGCGGCGTCGCGGATCTCGCGCTCTCCGGAGAAGAACACCAGGATGTCGGTGGCCTCCGGGCTCGGCGGGGCCTCGGTCCACAGCTCCTCGACAGCCTCGACCACACCGGTCACCTGGTCGCGCTCGGCGACGACGTGCCGCCCGTCCGGGTGCAGCTCGACCAGCGGCCGGTAGCGCAGCTCGACCGGGTAGGTGCGCCCGGAGACCTCGATGACCGGCACCTCGCGCACCACCCGGCCGCGCTCGTCGGTGGCGAAGTGGGTCGCGAACCGCACCGGGTCGATGGTCGCCGAGGTGACGACCACCGACAGGTCGGGGCGCCGGGGAAGCAGCTGCTTGAGGTAGCCCAGGATGAAGTCGATGTTGAGCGAGCGCTCGTGCGCCTCGTCGATGATGATCGTGTCGTAGCGCCGCAGGTCGCGGTCGCGCTGCATCTCGGCGAGCAGGATGCCGTCGGTCATCACCTTCAGCCGGGTCGCGTCACTGCTGTGGTCGGTGAACCGCACCTGGTAGCCCACGAGGTCGCCCAGCCCGACCTGCATCTCCTCGGCGATCCGCTCGGCGACCGAACGGGCCGCGATCCGCCGGGGCTGGGTGTGCCCGATCTGACCGGCTCCCCCACGCCCCAGCTCGAGGCACATCTTGGGCAGCTGGGTCGTCTTGCCGGAGCCCGTCTCACCGGCGACGACCACCACCTGGTGGTCGCGCAGCGCCGCGAGGATGTCGTCCCGTCGCTCGACGACGGGCAGGTGCTCGGGATACCTCAGCCGCGCGGGGTCGACGACGTCGACGGGCTGGGCGGGCATGGCGCCAAGGATAGGTCGGGCCGGCGCGGGCACCCGACCAGTTAGCCAGGGCCCCGGGGTGGACGAGACCAGAGGCCGCACCAACCCGCCGCACCAACCCGCCGCACCAACCCGCCGCACCGACCCGCCGCACCGACCCGCCGGACCGACCGGCCACTCGTCCCGCAGCCGTGGCGAGGGGTTAGCCGGCGTGCGGCACCCCGACGGTCGCCGACGGATGCGCGCCTGAGCGCACCGAACACTGGCTCGTGCTTGGGCAGACCCCGCCGGTCCGTTGTCGCACGTCGACCGTGAGGTGGGCCTTATCGCGCCGTGGGCCGCGCTGCCCGAGTGTTCACCGCACATTCCCACCCCCTTCGGTGCTGCCGGCGCGCGGCTTGAGGGTCTTGCTCGTCGCGACCTCGAGCGTGGTGCCGGCGACGTACATCCGCTGCGCCTGCGGCCCGTTGGCCGTCGCCAGGCGCCAGTCGTCGAGGAAGACGCGATCCACCCGCCGACGGGTGGCCGCGTTCACCCCGCGCGCGGCACGCCGAGCCCCGGACCTGAGCCGGCCCGCCGTCGCCGGGACCGCCAGCCGGGCGCCGAGCCCGCCCGCCGCCACCGTACGAGGAGCCGGGCCACCGACGAGCGAGCTGGCCGTGCCACGGGAGGGCGGTGCCCGGAACGACGCCTTGAGCACGTCGCGCCGCGCCCGGGCCTCCTGCACGGCGCCGCGAGCCACCCGCTGCGCGGAGGTCAGCCGAGCAGTCGACACGATGCCGCCGGCGGTGCGCCGCGCGCCCAGGGTGGCACCGGTGCGCAGCGCCCCACCCAGTGCCCCCGTGGCCGCCACCGCGGCATCCGTGGCGAGCCGGCGCCCGTCACCTTCGTCGTACGCGACGAGCAGTGCCGTGTCGGCGGCCACTGCAACGGGGTCGGCCACGGCGACGACCGGTTTGAGCTCAGGGACCAGCGTCGCGAGCGGTTCGAGCCGCGCGACGGCGTGCCCGGTGCTGCTCACCCCCACGAGCACCCGGTAGGGCAGGGCGTCGGCAAGACCGTCGACCGCCAGCGACCGCACGATCGCCGCGCAGCGCGCATCGGCGTCACGGAACCGCTCGACCGCCGCAGCGTGGCGCGCCCGCACGTCCTGCTGCACCCGGACCTGCTCGACCTGCAGGTGCCGGACGAGGAGGAGGTCCGGGTCGCCCTCGGACCGGCCGGCACGGCACAGGGCCGCCGCACGGTCCTCGAGCACGGCGTACGCATGCTCCGACTCGTCGAGGTCGAGCACCGCCGCGGACACGACGACCTGCGCCTGCCCCATCGCGTCAGCCAGCGCCCGCAGCGGCGCAGCGGACCCACCGAGCCGCGCGGACACGGCATCCAGCACGGGGGCGACCTCAGCCAGCCGCGCCCCGAAGGCGTCGCCGGCCGGGCCGTCCCAGATGGCGCCGTCGCGCAGCCTGGCCAGCACCCCGGCGAGCGCGGACAGCCGTTGGGCCGTGCCGGCGAGGCGGTCGGCCAGCAGCCGCACCGCACCCGGGTCGCCCGACAGGGGCGGTAGGCCGCTCACCACGACCCCCCGAACAGCGAGCGCGACACCCCGGCCTCGGTGTCGAGGTACAGCGAGCCGGCGTCGACTGCTGCCGTACCCAGGCCGGCCAGGCACTCCCCCAGCGCGAGGCGCACGTGCCGCCACCCGCCGAGCAGCTCCTCGACGGCCGGGCCGGTCTCACCCGGCCCCAGCGCCCACCGCTCGGCAGCGGGGTCGCCCATGTCGAGGAGGTCGGCCCCCGTCTCGGCGAGGGCGACCCCCAGCTCGGCCACCTCGGCGGCGTTGACCCGGATCGTCGTCATGGCCCAACGCTAGGCACCGGCGGCGACCCGGCGGCGAAGTTATCCACAGGCCTGCCGGCCCACGGAGGTCCGCACGCAGGCAGCGACCGGCCGCCCCTGATCGCAGGGGACGGCCGGTCGCGCACCGAGTGGTCCCACCTGGGTGGGCTGGGCGCCGCCCAGGTCGGCTGGCGGGCGCCGTCGGCTAGACCGCCGCGCCCGCCCCGGCGAGGTCGGCCGGCTGCTCTAGACCGAGCCCCTCGTCGGAGGACCCCTCGCCGGAGGACCCCTCGCCGGACCCGTTCGCCGCGGCGAACCCGGCGTCGAGGTCGGCGATGATGTCCTGGATCGACTCGATGCCGACGGCCAGCCGCACCAGGCCGGGCGTGACGCCGGCCGCGAGCCGGTCCTCGTCGCCGCCCTGGCTGTGCGTGGTGGATGCCGGGTGGATCGCCAGCGAGCGCACGTCACCGATGTTGGCCACATGGCTGTGCAGCGAGAGCCCCTCGACGAAGTGCTGCCCCGCCTCCAGCCCTCCGGCGATCTCGAAGGCGAGCACCGCACCGGCACCCTTGGGGGCGTACCTGTCGGCCAGCGCCTTGCTCGCGCTGCCGTCGAGCGAGGCCCAGCGCACCGACTCGACCTGCGGGTGTGCCTCGAGGTACTCGGCCACCGCCCGCGCGTTGGACACGTGCCGCTCCACGCGCAGGCTGAGCGTCTCGACGCCCTGGGCGATGAGGAACGCGTTGAACGGCGAGATCGCCGAACCGAGGTCGCGCAGCAGCTGCACGCGGGCCTTGAGGATGTAGGCGAGGTTCGCCCCCAGCGCGCCCCCCACGCCGAGGTCCCGGGCGAACACCAGCCCGTGGTAGCTCTCCTCGGGCGTGTTGTAGTTCGGGTACTTCTGCGGGTCCTGGCCGTAGTCGAAGGTGCCGCCGTCGACGATCACGCCGGCGATCGACGTGCCGTGGCCGCCGAGGTACTTTGTCGCCGAGTGGATGACGACGTCGGCGCCGTGCTCCAGGGGGCGGATGAGGTACGGGGTGGCGATCGTGTTGTCCACGACGAGGGGCACCCCCACCTCGTGGGCGACGCCGGCCACGCCGGCGATGTCGAGCACGATCGCCTTCGGGTTGGCGATGGTCTCGGCGAAGAACGCCTTGGTGTTCGGGCGCACCGCGGCCCGCCATGCCTCGAGGTCGTCCTGGTCGTCGACGAAGGTGACGTCGATGCCGAGCTTCCTGAAGGTGAACTTCAGCAGGTTCACCGTGCCGCCGTAGAGGGCGCTGCTCGAGACGATGTGGTCGCCCGCCTCGGCGATGTTGAGCAGGCCGATGGTGGTGGCGGCCTGGCCCGACGACACGAGCAGGGCAGCGAGCCCACCCTCGAGCGCGGCGATCCGCTGCTCCACGGCATCCTGCGTCGGGTTCATGATCCGGGTGTAGATGTTCCCGAACTCCCTGAGCGCGAACAGGTTCGCCGCGTGAGCGGTGTCGTTGAAGACGTAGGACGTCGTCTGGTAGATCGGCAGCGCCCGGGCGCCGGTGGCGCTGTCGGGCACCTGCCCGGCGTGGACCTGGGTGGTCTCGAAGCCCCACTGCGAGGGGTCGGTCATCGGTGTCTCCCTGTGATCTGGTGCGCCGGGAGGAACCGCCCGGCGCACGTCATACGTGGCCTGCGGGGCTACCGGAAGCAGTCCCGCGCTTGCGCCCGGCGGATGCCGTGCGCCAGGTCTTCACCCGGGGCACCCCACCGCGGTTGGAGGGTTGCCGGCCAGCGAGCCGGGGCTTGTCGCTGGCACTCATGACCTGCGGGAAATATACAGACGGCGCGCGATGCCGGTCACCCCCTCCCCCCACTCGTCTCAACCCCCGAACCCGACTGATTGCGGATCTCCCCCGCCTCCATCTCCGAATTGGGCACCCCCACCCGGGGAAGATCCGCAATGAGTCGGGAAGGATGGGGCCATGACCTTCCACGCTGACGAGTACCAGGCCGCCGCAGGACGCTACGAGGCCGGGATGCCGTACCGCCGGGTCGGGCGCTCGGGTCTCGACCTGCCGGCCGTCTCCCTCGGGCTGTGGCACAACTTCGGTGACGACGTACCGCTCGAGCGCCAGCAGGCGACGCTGCGCCGCGCGTTCGACCGCGGGGTGACGCACTTCGACCTGGCGAACAACTACGGCCCGCCCTACGGCTCGGCCGAGCGCAACTTCGGCACCATCGTCAGCCGCGACTTCCGCCCCTACCGCGACGAGCTGATCATCTCGAGCAAGGCCGGCTACGACATGTGGCCCGGCCCCTACGGCCAGGGCGGCGGCTCGCGCAAGTACCTCATCGCGTCGTGCGACCAGTCGCTGCAGCGGATGGGCTTGGAGTACGTCGACATCTTCTACAGCCACCGCTTCGACGAGACCACGCCGCTGGAGGAGACCATGGGCGCGCTCGACGCCATCGTCCGCTCGGGCCGGGCGCTGTACGTCGGCATCTCCTCGTACTCCGGCTCGCGCACCCGCGAGGCGGTCGCGATCGCGCGCTCGCTGGGCACGCCACTGCTCATCCACCAGCCGTCGTACTCGATGCTCAACCGCTGGATCGAGCGGGACCCCGGCTCTGCCGGGGCGGAACTGCTCGACGTCGTCGGCGAGACCGGGCTGGGCCTGATCGCGTTCTCTCCGCTCGCGCAGGGCATGCTCACCAACAAGTACCTCAAGGGGATCCCGGCGGGTTCACGTGCGGCACAGGGCAAGTCGCTCGACCCGTCCCTGCTCACCGACGCCTCGCTCAAGCACGTGCGCGCGCTCGACCGGATGGCGAAGGCCCGGGGTCAGTCCCTGGCGCAGATGGCGCTGGCCTGGGCGCTGCGCGACGAGCGGGTCACCTCGGTGCTCATCGGCGCCTCCTCGGTGGAGCAGCTCGACAACAGCCTCGACGCCGTTCACAACCTTTCGTTCAGCGAGGAGGAGCTCGCCAAGATCGACAAGCACGCCGTCGATGCCGGCATCAACCTGTGGAAGGCCTCGAGCGACCACTGAGCTGCTCACACAGCATCGCTGAGGTCCAGGCAGCATCGCTGAGGTCCTCCCGACCGCAGCACTGGGCCCTCCGGACACCAGCGCTGAGCTCTTCACACAGCATCAACGAGCTCTTCACACAGCATCATCGACCTCTTCCCGGCGCCAGCATCGGGCCGCCGCCCGCCGCCCGCGCCACCCCCCGTCCGCACCGCCGTCCCACCATCCTGAGGAGATTGCCCATGAGCGACACCGACTACATCCCGAGCCCCTCCGGCTGGGTCCGCAAGCAGGTCGAGACGATCGAGGCGACCGGCGACACCCGCTCGGTGCACATCATGAACCTGCCCGTCGTGATGCTCACGATGCGGGGCAAGAAGACCGGCGGCTTCCGCAAGGTGCCCCTGATGCGGGTCGAGCACGACGGCGTCTACGCCGCCGTGGCGAGCAAGGGGGGCGCGCCCGAGCACCCGCAGTGGTACTCGAATCTCACGGCGGACCCTCGTATCACGCTGCAGGACGGCACCGAGTCGTGGTCGGCCGTCGCCCGTGAGGTCACCGGCGCCGAGCGCGACGAGTGGTGGCCGCGGTGCGTCGAGGCCTACCCGCCGTACGCCGAGTACCAGACCAAGACCGAACGGCTCATCCCGGTGCTGCTGCTCGAGCGCGTCAAGGGCGACGCCGCGACGGGCTGAGCCCGCCCTCCGTCACCGAGTCGGCTCGCCGGCCGTGGGCTCGCCGGCCGCGGCCTCGCGCTCGACCTTGCGGAACCACAGCAGGCCCAGCACCGGCAGCACCAGCGGCACGAACCCGTAGCCCTGCCCGAAGTGCGACCACACCGTCTTGTCCGGGAAGGCGTCGGGCAGCAGGTAGGACGCCGCACCGACGACGAGCACGCCGACGAGCTCGAAGGTGCACGCCCACACGCCGACGCGCACCCACCGCCCGCCCCTGATCAGGCACCAGGTCGCCAGGAGGTAGACCACGGCGGCGAGCGCCGAGAGCGCGTAGGCCAGCGGGGCCCGGTCGTAGTAGCTGACGATCTGCAGCGCCGAGCGGCCGGTGGCGGCCAGGGCGAGCACGGCGTAGACGACGACGAGCACCACGCCCGGCCCGCCGAGGGCTCGGCGTCGTTGGTCAGGCATACGTGTTCCAGATCTGCTGCAGCCGCAGCGCCATCACGGCCACGGCGAACGCGCCGACGGCCATCGACCCCATGGCCCAGCGTGACTTCTCCTTGATCGTGAGCAACGAGGTGCCGATCGGGATGACCGGAAGGGAGATCAGGTAGGCCACGAAGGTCGCCTTCTCGGTGGGGTCGGCGATGGCGCCGAGGCCGATGAGCCCGAGCACGAGCATCACCAGCAAGCCGACCTCCACCAGGCCCGCCACGGCGAGCAGCTTGTCGTCGATCAGCCGGTCGCGCAGTGCGTAGTAGCCGGACCCCGCGAACAGCAGGAACGCCAGGCCCACGACGACGTAGGTCAGCGGCTCTCTCACGGCGCCAACCCTAGCTCGCGGGCGGGCCGCTCCCGAACGTCCCTCCACGGATGCGAGACTGCGCCACATGACCAGTGCGCAGCTCGGTGACGTGACGATCGAGTACGAGGTGGACGGACCCGACGAGGGCGAGCCGATGCTGCTCGTGATGGGCCTGGGAGCCCAGCTCGTGGCCTGGCCGAACGACGTCGTCAGGGGGCTCGCCGACAGCGGTTTCCGCGTCATCCGGATGGACAACCGCGACATCGGGCTGTCGACGAAGACCGAGGGGCCGGTGCCCACCCGAGCGGCCCTGTTCAAGGGCTTCGCGCACCGGCGCTACGCCCGCGCCGACTACCTGCTCTCCGACATGGCCGCGGATGCCGTGTCGCTGCTCGACCACCTCGGCGTGCAGGCCACGCACGTGGTGGGCGTGTCGATGGGCGGGATGATCGCGCAGCAGCTGACCATCGACCACCCAGAACGGGTGCTCAGCCTGTGCTCGATCATGTCCAACACCGGTGACCGGCGGCACGGCAGCGTCTCCCCCCGGCTGCTTCCCACGGTGGCCATGTCGATGTCGGCGCCGCGGCCGGAGGACCCCGCGGAGGCCGAGCGGATGGCCGTGGAGGGGTTCCGGCTGATCGCCGGGCCGCACTTCGACCCCGACGAGATCGGCGGCATGGTGCGCACTGCCATCGGCCGCAACGTCAACCCACTGGGCACGGTCCGCCAGCTCGTCGCCATCCAGGCCAGCCCGGACCGCACACCCGCCCTGCGAGAGGTGCGGGTGCCGACCCTGGTCATCCATGGCCTGCGCGACCAGCTCGTGATGCCCAGCGGCGGCATCGCGACGGCGCGAGCGGTGCCCGGCTCGCGGCTGATCGTCTTCCCGGACATGGCTCACGACCTCCCGGGACCTCGCCGAGCCGAGATCGTCGAGGAGATCGCGCGCAACGCCGCCCGGGCCGGCGAGCCGTCGGTGGAGCGTGCGAGCGAGGACGTGTCACGCGAGGCAGTCGTGCAGGCGCCGGAGTCCGCCGACGCCGGCGCAGGCGCCGACCCGGGGGCGTCGCTGGAGGCCGACTCGGCGTAGGCGGCCCTCGGACGACGCCGTTCCGAGCGTTGGGGGCAGCTGGATCCTGCGGCGCTACGGGTGCTGCAGGGCGTCGGCGACCGTGTCGACGAGCAGGCCGACCTCGTCCTCGGTGACCACCAGGGGCGGAGCCAGCCGGATGGTCGACCCATGGGTGTCCTTGGCCAGGATGCCGCGGTGCATCAGCCGCTCGCACAGCTCGCGGCCGCTGGGGCCGCCTGGCTGGATGTCCAGGCCGGCCCAGAGCCCGCGCACGCGCACCGCAGCGAGCCCGCAGCCGTCATCCCGGTCGACGAGTGGCTCGAGGCGGCTGGCGAGGACGGCACCGAGCTCGGCCGCGCGGCGCTGGTAGGTTCCCTCGGACAGCATCGTGACGACCTCGTGGCCGATGGCGGCGGCGAGCGGGTTGCCGCCGAAGGTCGAGCCGTGCGAGCCGGGGGTGATGACCTCGAGCACGTCGCGGTCGGCCGCGATGGCCGAGACCGGATAGAGACCGCCGCCAAGGGCCTTGCCCATGACGTAGATGTCGGGCACCACGCCCTCGTGGTCGCAGGCGAAGGTGAGCCCGGTGCGGGCCAACCCGGACTGGATCTCGTCGGCGACCATCAGGGCGCCGGCCTCGTCGCAGATCGCCCGCACCTCGCGCAGGTAGCCCTCGGGCGGGATGACGACGCCCCCCTCGCCCTGCACCGGCTCGAGCAGCACGGCGACCGTGGTGTCGTCGATCGCGTGGCGCAACGCGTCGGCATCCCCGTAGGTGACCGTGCGGAAGCCCGGGGTGTAGGGGCCGTACTCGTCGCGGGCGATCTTGTCGTCGGAGAAGCTGACGATGGTGGTGGTGCGGCCGTGGAAGTTGCCCTCCATCACCACGATGCTGGCCGTGCCGTCGGGCACGCCCTTGACCCGGTAGCCCCACTTCCGGGCCACCTTCAGGGCGGTCTCGACGGCCTCGGCGCCGGTGTTCATCGGCAGGACCATGTCCTTGCCGGTGAGGCCCGCCAGCGACTCGGCGAAGGGCCCGAGCTGGTCGTTGTGAAAGGCTCGGCTGGTGAGGGTGAGCCGGGCCAGCTGCGCCTGGGCGCGGGCGAGCAGGCGTGGATGCCCGTGCCCGAAGTTCAGCGCGGAGTAGCCGGCCAGGCAGTCGAGGTAGCGCCGGCCGTCGACATCGGTGACCCAAGCTCCCTCCCCCGAGGTGAGCACCACCGGCAGCGGGTGGTAGTTGTGCGCGGCGTACCGCTCGACCATCGCGATCTGTGCGGCCGTCTGGGCGCTGTGACCGGTGGGACCAGGGGTGCCGGGGTCGCCGGCGTGCTGCAGTGACGTCATCGTCGCCTCCTCCCGGCCGAGCCTAGCGACCGGCGTGGCGCCACCGTGGCCGGTCTGCACCCGGCGTGGCGTGGGGTGCGTGACAGTGGCCGGCGCTCAGGCCGTGGAGCCGCTCGGCGCCAGCACCAGGTAGCCCTGCGCGGCCAGGATGATGGCGACGGCGGCCAGCTTGCCGGCCGGCAGCGAGCTGTCGTACACGAGCCGGTCGATGACCAGGATGCCGACCTGCAGCAGCACGATCCACCCCATCGTGACGACCGCCAGCTCGGCGTACTGCAGCGAGGACGCGTAGACCCAGAAGAGCACGAGGAAGGACAGTGCGCCGACGCCCAGCGCCATGGTGTTCTTGCTCTCGGCCCACTCCTTGGCCGCGAACGCGCCGAAGAGGTCCAGGGCCGCGAGGGCCGCCATGCACACCGTGGCGACGACCGGCAGCGGCCACGACGAGGGGAGCTTGAGCAGCGGCAGGGCGTCGAGCGCGGCCATGGGGGACCTCCGGCGTGCTGGGGCCACCGGGTCCGTGGCCTCGCTGGTGAGGAGGCCCGCGACCGCACCGGTGATACACCGGTATGGGCGTCGAGGGCTGCGCCGCGGTGCTCGGGTGGTGGTCGGGTGGTGGTCCGTTCAGTCAGCCCAGGTCTCGGCGACCCGCTCGGCGATCCGGGCGCCATGGAGCCGTGCGGTCTCGAAGGTGCCGGCGCCGCGCGACATGTCCAGCGGGTTGGCCCCCATGGCCCACAGGTCGCGGGCGTCCGGGACGACGAGGTGTGTCTTGGCCGATGGTTTGAGCATGCGCAGCTGCACCGGGGGGAGGTCGCGCAGGTGCGAGCCGATCGGGTACGGCGAGAGCACGAGCACGCGGCGGTGCCCGGCGGCGAGGTCGGCGTTGGCGATGCTACGCAGGCCGCCGTCGACGTATCGTCGCCCCTCGACCTCGACCGCAGGGAAGACCCCCGGCACCGCGCAGCTGGCAGCGACAGCGCGCTCCAGCGGCACGCCGCTGGTGTTGTCGAAGACCACCGAGGTGCCGGTCTCGGCATCCACGGCGGTGATGAACAGCCGGCCCTCGGGCCACGGCTTGCCCACCAGCCCCAGGCCGATGGCCTGCAGCCAGTCCTCCTCGGAGGTGGTCTCGGCACTCAGGGCGGCGCGGCCGACGAGGGCTCGGCCGCTGCGCTTGTCGAGGTTGAGCTGTGCACGCAGGTACCGGGCGGCGTCACCGGGGCCTAGCCGGCCGTAGCTCGCCAGCGGTGCGCCCTCTCGGATGCGCGCGAAGGCGTTGCCCTCGTCGGTGCCGACTCTCAGGTGGGCGGCGACCATAGACCCTGCCGAGGTGCCGATCATGGTGTCGGCGTCGCGCACGTCGATGCCGCCGTCGCGCAGGCCGATGATGATCCCGGCCTCCCAGGCGATGCCGGTGGCTCCCCCGCCGGCCAGCACGAAGGCCCGGTCGAGCCCGCTGGTGGGCGCGAGCCACTCGCCGAAACCTTCACCGCGCACCACCGGGCGCGTGAAGTCACCACTCGTCCCGTCGACGTGCACCACGTTCTCGCTCACCACGCCATTGTTCCAGCGGTGTGAAGGTCTTCTCTCCACCGGCCCCGTGAGCGTCCTCACCGTGCAACCTTCGGCGCGTGGTGCCACCGTGCGCGGTGGCTCGGGGGTTTCCCCCCTCCTCGAGGAGAGATCGCTCGGTGAGCAGGCCGTCGGGTCAGAGCAGGGTGCTGCGGGAGTGACGCGCAGCGCTGGCCGGCAGCACCCGCACGGACTCGATCGGCACGCTGACCAGCTCGTCGTCGTCGACGCGCACCTGGCACCGGACGGCACCCACCAGCTCGACCTCGCCCACGAGCCCCTGCCACGGCCCCACCGACACCTCGACGAGGTCACCGACGAACGGGGTCGCGGCGAGCGGCAGGGCTGGTCGGCGGGTGGCGGCCAGGGCAGCGAGCTGCGCGGTGTAGGCCGGAGGCAGGGTGGCCGGGCGCCCCCGGTAGCTCCAGGCGAACAGGTGCCGCTGGTCGAAGCGTCGGGCGCACTGCCCGCAGGACATCAGGCGCGTCGGCGCGCGGTGCCGGGTCTTCTCGTGGCCCGCGGGGCACCGGCCGACCCAGTCACCGGGCACACGGGGCGAGTCGGACGACACGCAGCGCTCACCGCTGCACCCGATTTCGCGGGCCTTGGCCCGCCAGACAGCATCGTGCCCGTGCTGCGGGCCGACCAGGGCGTGCGCGATCTCGTGAAGGATGGTGTCGATCACCTCGTCGTCGGAGTGCAGAGTGGTCAGCGGTGCGCTCAGCCCGATCTGGCGCTTGGCGAAGCGGCAGACCCCGGCACGGGTCTTGGCCCGGTCGGCGACCATCGACCAGTCGTGCAGGCCGTGCTCGCGCAGCAGGCGTCGCCCGGTGGCCAGTGCCCTGGTGACCTCCATCGTCGCCTCCCTGCTGCACGGCTGCTCTTGTGGGATCGCCGGCCGGATCGTGTGTTGGTGAGACGACCCTAGGTGCGGCCACCGACATCGCAGCGGACCGACGCCCGCGTGCGCACGATCTGTGGATGACGCCCCCGTGCAGCCTCCCCCTGTGGATGCCGGGGGGCAACGTCTGCCGGCAATCCTGCCGTACCGTGCCCCGGCAGCTGCCGCCGCGCAGCGCCGCCCGAGCGCTCGCTCGGTGCGTCAGCAGGTCGGCCCACGTGGGGCCCGGCTCACACGGCGCACGGCAGCGGGTTCGAGCCCGTCAGGAGCGGCTCGCGGCATGCGCGTGCTGCCGGTCGGTGGGGCGGGGACGCGTCAGTGCGTGTAGAGCCGGGACTTCGCTTCGCGGACGGTGAGCGTGACCGGAGTGCCCTGCAGGTCGACCTCTCCTGGGATGTCGAACCACTGGCCGCCGCCCACGCGGAACTGCCCGGTGTAGACGATGTCGGCCCGCACCCGTTGCTTCCCGGGCTGGGTGTAGATGGTGCGGATGTCACCGGTGGGGTGCGGGCCACCGAGGGAGCTCGTCGGCCCCACTGTCGTGGTACCCAGGTGGTAGGTCACCGACTTCAACCGGGGTCGCACCTCGATGTGGTAGCCGAGCAGGCGCGCCGGATCCGGCGTGTCCACCTCGTCGGGGCCGAAGCCGGCCTTCGGGAACCGCACCTCGAAGTAGGTCGGGAGGTTAACCAGCGTGACATCGCCCTCCGGCTGGATGTTCACCGTCGGAACGGCGAAGTCGGTCTCATGAAACGCGCTCTGGATCATGGCCATGGTGAGTGCTCTTGAGGCTGCCCGGTACGAGCTGCGGGAAACATGTGTTGCCTCGGCTCGCCCATTGGCCATGCCGCGTCCAGCGAGTGGCTGTGCCGTCAAGACTCACCTTTCGGGAAAGATGCTGACCGCCGGTCCCAACCCTCTGGGTCGTGCGTTGCGGCGCAACAGCGCTACCGCTTTCGGGCACAAGTCGTCTGCTCCCGGTTCGCCTGGCTGCTTCCCGCAGAAAGCTGTATGTGGCGAAGCTACCACTTTGGCCCTACTGGGGAGCCTCCAGAACCTCCGCACGCCAGAGCTTCGATGTCGCTTGCTTAGTCAACAGGACTTTGCTGCCATCCTTGGTGGTTTGCCGCCCCAACCCCTATGTCGGCGGCCGCTGGTCCTGAGAATACCACTGAAAGGGCGATGCCAGAACGACGGGCGATCAGGCATACGCCGTAGACGAACCACCGGCCCTCCTTCCAAATGACGCAACTGTCCTCAAAAGGGTCTTCTTCTCGTCAGTCAGTACGACACGACCGGAGGCGTCAACCACATCGACACGGTGCTGTTGCAGATCGGTTTCGAGGTACTTTTGACCGGAGGGGGCTCCTGGCACCAACGTGAGTTCTTGACCGTTACAGGCGGCGACGCGTACTTGCGGCCCTTTGCCTTCAGTTCTGAAGCGGTTGTAGCGAGCGATTTGCAAGACTCACAGCCCTTCTCGCTGTTCGCCTCGATGGCGCTCGGGTCCGGCTTTGTCCAGGCAACGTTGACCTGGTCGAAGAAGTAGCGGACGAACGCTTCGGCCCCCTTGTCCGACTTCACCCGGGCGGCCGGGGGGATCGCGACCGATGGGCTCGCGGATGCCGACGGCGAGGGCGGCGAGGACGACGCGGAGGGGCTCGGCGCGGAGCTGGTGGCGGACCCGGGAGGGCTCGACGCGCCCGGCGTCTCCGCCTGCGAGTCGCACCCCGCAAGGACCCCGATCACCGCGAGGCACCCGGCCACCGCGACCGCCGCCGACGACCTCACCCGGCCCCACGGCATCCGAATCGTGCGTTGCTGCATGCGTCCCTTCCCCGGCCGCCCCTCGTCGGCTCCGCAGGGAAACGCTAACCAAAACCCCCGACTTCGCCACTCGAGTTATCCACAGGAATCGGCGCCAGGGACGTCCGGCCAGCTCACAGGACGAGCCCACCTGACGAGCTCACCCAGCGGCGATGGCCGCGCTCACCGGGTCGTTCCAGCCCCAGACGTCGTCACCGCGCAGCAGCACGTCGGAACCGCCGTCGATGTAGACGGTCTGCCCGCACACGCCGCTGTTCTCCTCCGAGGTCATCCACGCCAGCAGCGCGGCCACCTGGCTTGCCTGCAGGTGCCCGCCGAGCGGCATCGGCACCATCGCGTCGGTGGCCTCGCGCGTCGCCGGGTCATCCATCAGGCCGGCCACCATGGGGGTCTCGACGATGCCGGGGGCCACGGCGTTGAGCGGGATGCCGCACCCAGCCCATCGTGCCGACGCCGCCTCACGACGCACCCACCGAGACAGCGCCCGCTTGCTCGACGGGTAGATCATCCCGGCGGACGGCGACCCTGCAGCCTCCAGCCGCGCAGCGACCTCGAGCGCCAACGCTTCGTCTCCCGCCAGGCACGCCTCGACGAGCTCGGCACTGACCGGCATCAGGGTCGCCATCGACGACGTCACCACCGCGCGGGGTGCGCGCGCAGCCGCCAGTGCCGGCCGCAGCCCGGTGAGCAGCTCGACGGCGCCGAAGTAGTTGACCGCCACGGCTGCCGGGCTCGGCGAGGCCAGCCCCGCGTTGGCGATGACCGCGTCCAGCCGGCGGCCGGCTTCGCACAGGATGCCGTCGATCGCGTCCTGGCGCCCTTGCGGAGTGGACAGGTCGGCCATGACGTCGACCGAGCTCAGGTCGACGCCGATGACCCGGTGCCCGCGGTTGCGCAGGAGTGCAGCCGTGGCCTGTCCGATACCGGAGGCCGCCCCCGTGACGACGTACGTGCGCTTCATCGTGAACCGTCCCTCTCGCTGCACACCCGCGGGGCTGCCCCTGCGGCTCTACTACGCAGCGTAGGACAGCGGTTCTCGCCTCGCCGGGCCAGGTGGACGGACGTCACACCCGCGACACCAGCCCTCCCCCCACCCGATGCCGCAGCCGCCTCCGACGACCCGTGACCCCAACGGACCCGTGCCAACCAACCCCCCACCACCAAGTGGCCACCCCGGACGGCCCGTGACCATCCCGGACCACTGGGACCACCCGGCAGCAAAGAGCGTCAGGCGGCAGACTGTCCCCCGTGCACCTCCCAGCGCCGGGCCTCCCCATCGGGTTGCGCCTCCTGCGCGGTTACCGCGGCCAGCACCTGCCGGCCGACGCGCTGGCCGGACTGCTCGTCGCCGCACTGGCCATCCCCCAGTCCCTCGGCTACGCCGTGGTGGCGGGCGTACCGGTGCAGGTCGGCCTCTACACGCTGCCGCCGGCGCTGCTGGCCTACGCCCTGTTCGGCACCTCGCGACTGCTCTTCGTCGGGCCGATCTCGACGGTGTCCGTGCTGTCCGGTTCGATCGTTCGGGCGCTCTCGGGGGGCAACCCAGAGCTCGCGGTGCAGCTCACGTCTGTGCTGGCCATCACGGCCGGAGTGGTACTGGTCGCCGTGGGCCTGCTGCGGCTGGGCTGGGTGGCACAGTTCCTCAGCGAGCCGATCGTCACCGGGTTCGTCGCGGGGCTGGTCGTGCTCATCGTGCTCGGAGAGATCCCCGCCCTGGCCGGCCTCCCGACGCCCACCGGAGGCCTCTTCGAGCGGGTGGCCGTGCTGGTGGCCGACTCCGCCGACTTCCACGGGCTGACGCTGGTCGTCGGGGCGACGTCGCTGGCGATCCTGTTCGTCGGCTCCCGCCTGGCGCCTCGGGTGCCGTGGTCGCTCATCGTGCTCATCGGCGGCATCGTGGCCTCCACCCAGCTCGACCTGGCCGCGGAGGGCGTGCACGTCGTCGGCCAGGTGCCGACCGGCATCCCGATCCCGTCCATCCCCATCGTGGACGTGCGGTTGTGGAGCGGCATCGTCACCGGCGGTCTCGCCATCGCCGCGGTGGGCATCGCCGAGGGGCTGGCCGCGGTGCGCACGTTCGCGCCGAGTGGCACGGTCGACCCCGACACCGACAACCAGGAGTTCGTGGCGCACGGCGCGGCCGACCTCGCGTCCGGGCTGTTCGGCGGGATGGGGGTCGGCGGCTCGCTGTCGAAGACGGCCGCCAACGCGAGAGCCGGCGCCTACACCCAGATCAGCAGCGTCGCCGCCGCCGTGGTCGTGCTCGGTTTCGTGCTGTTCGCCGCCGGCCTCCTCGCGAACCTGCCGCGCACCGTGCTGTCCGCGATCGTCATCCACGCCGTGTGGGGGCTGGTGAGCATCTCCTCCTTCAGGCGGTATGCCGCGGTGCGCCGCAACGACTTCCTCGCCGCCGTCGTCGCGTTCCTTGGGGTGCTGGTGCTCGGCCCGCTCAACGGGCTGCTCATCGCCATCGGCCAGTCGCTGCTGGGCCTGGTCTACCGGTCGATGCAGGTGGAGATCGACGAGATGGGCCGGGTCGACGGCGAGAAGGCGGCCTGGGGGTCGATCGCCAACGACCCGTCGCGCCGCACCTACCGCGGCGTCACGGTGCTCAGGCCGGACGGCCCACTGTTCTGGGCGAACGCGAACTCCGTGGTGCAGCACATCGAGACCCTGGTTCGCGGACGCCACCAGCTGCGGGCCGTGGTGCTCGACCTCGAGGCCACCAACCAGATGGACACCACCACCGCCGAGCGCCTGCAGCAGATGATGCTGCGCCTGCGCCTGGAGGGCATCGACCTCTACCTGGTGCGGGTGTTCGGCAACGTTCGCGACGTGCTGACCCGCTCGGGCTTCCTCGACGAGCTGGGGCCGGAGCACGTGTGGCACTCCATCGCCGCGGGGGTCAAGGCGGCACGCGCGGCACCGCCCATCGTGGTGGCGGTTCCGGACGACGCCTTGGTGGATGCGGCCCTCGCCGGCGGCCCGGACGCCGACCTGGCGGATGCCCTTGTGGACGACGAGAACGACCTCGACGAGCCCGAGAACGGCGTGCACGGCGAGCACATCGCCTCCCGACGGGTGCCCGACGAGGAGAGCGGAGCGCGCCCCCAGGGCTGACCGTCCGACCGCGGTCGGTGTCAGTCCGAGGGCGCCCTCGACACGTCAGGGGTAGTCGACGACGAACGCGGGCTGGCCGATGCCGTTGATGTCCACCTGCGCCCCGACGTCGTTGACGACGTGCCGGATGGTGCCGGCCCCGAGGTTGACGGTCAACAGGTGGTGCAGCCGCACGCCCGGCCGGCGCGGCACCTCGAACCCGTGCTCGGTGACGATCGCGGGGTTGTTGCGGTTGAACACGTAGGACCCGCCGCCGTACAGCGAGTGCGTGCGCACCCGGTTACCGACCTTGTAGCCGGCATACCCGAGGGTGCCGTCGCGCTGGGTCCAGTCGGCCTGGGTGGGCGGGTCGTAGGGCAGCTCGTTCTGGTAGAGCACGACCCTCCCGCGCTCGCCGTTCCAGATGGTGTTGTGCTGCTGGAAGTGCTCGACGAACAGGCCGGTGGCGGTGACGTCGTCACCGTTGACGACGACGCCGTTGCGCGCGGTGTTGGTGCGCCAGCGGTCGGTGTCGCCCTCGGTGCCGGCCGTGAAGCCCTCGATGCCGTGGTCGGCGCGCCACACCCAGGTGTGGTCGACGAGCACGTGGTCGGCGTCGATCTCGAGCGCCACCTTGGTCCTGCCGACGTGCGGACCGCCCACCCGGAAGTAGACGTCGCTCAGGGTGAGCGGGTCGGCCGCCGAGGAGCTGGTGCGGCGCGAGCC
The DNA here is from genome assembly GCA_963747405.1 of uncultured Actinomycetota bacterium. Taxonomy (GTDB): domain Bacteria; phylum Actinomycetota; class Actinomycetes; order Actinomycetales; family Dermatophilaceae; genus Fodinibacter. The sequence goes on along the minus strand of CAVVFG010000023.1, from coordinate 18,970 downwards.
CTTGTCGTCGACCCGCAGCAGGGCCTCGGACTGCACCGTTCCGGCGTCGATGGTGACGCCGGCGATGACGGTGCCGGCCTGGCCGCGCACCTCGATCGGCACGGCGCCGCGCACCGACGTGAGGGTCGCGTGGCCCATGCCGAGCACCACCGTGCCAGGCCGCTTGACCTCGATCGAACGGTCGACGTCGTAGAGGCCGGGGGTGAGCAGCAGGTGCTTGCCGCGCGCCAGCTGCGAGTTGATGGCCTTGGCGGTGTCACCCGGGTGGGCGACGTAGAACGACGACAGGGGCAGACTGCGCCCTCGCGCGCTCCCGCCCGCCGCCCACGTGGTGCCCCGCGTGTCGGCCGCCGCTGCCGGCACACGCACCTGGTAGGCGCCCTTGCGGTCGAGGTAGAGCCAGGGCTTCTCACGGCTCAGCGGGGTGGTGTCGAGCGTGGTGTACGGGGGGTCGGGGAAGGCGTCCTCGCTCGGTGCCCCGACGACGCCGGAGAACACCTGGTTCCACACCGCGTTGCTCCACCCGGCGACCTCGCTGTTGCGGGTGAGCCACTGCTGCTGCGAGCCGTTGATGACGAACGTGGAGCGGGTGTCGGCGATGAAGCCGCCGCTGGCGAACTGCGGACCCGCCGTGCAGTAGTCCATGAGCGACAGATTCGTCGAGCCCGCGATGTCGACGCGGCGCATCGACACCGCCTGGCTCACCGCCCAGAAGTTGGCCGTGGCCCGGCAGTCGTCCTGGCCGGCGGCATTGACGTTGATCGTGAGGTTGGACAGCGTGCGCCAGAAGTTGTTCAGGGCGATGCAGTTGGTCGTTCCGCCGCCGTCGAGGCAGCGGTTGTAGACCTCGATCTTGCCGTTGACCACGACATCACCCGGCGTCGCACCCAGGCCCGCGACCTCGGTGTAGTAGCCGACCTTGATCTGCAACGGCTGCGCCGCGGTGCCGTAGGTGCCGGGGCGGAACAGCAGGCTCCACCGGTTCGGGCCCATCTCGTCGTTCACCTGCGCCGCGTAGATCTCGTCGGCCGCTGCCTGGATCTCGCTGGTCGGCATGCTGGGGTCGAACACCAGCACGTGCGGCCCGAAGCCGGTCGCCGCCACCTTCGCCGCTGCTCCCGTGGATGCCGCCGCCGGCGCGGTGGCAGCCCTGCTCGCCGGTGCGGCCGAGGCGGAGGTGGTTGCCAGAGCGGATGCCGTGAGCGCGCCCGCGAGGGCCGCCGCCAGGACGACGCGCCACAGCAGGGCTGGACGACCAGGTGCGCCGGGTCCGTCGGGGCGTGCGGAAATGGACGAGTCAGGTCGCACGAGTTCGCCTTTCACCGCCGCCCGCGCCGCTGCGGACGGACTGTTGCACAGCGAACCACCTACCCCTGACACCGGCAATCCGAGCGGACGGTGACTGTCGAACCTCAGCCGCGGAACCGGCATCCGAGATGGTGCGGAGGCCGGCGAGGGCTCCTCCGATCCCACGGCGCCGCGGCGCGACCGCGCGACGGCGCCGCGGGGCCGGTCGCGCCGCGAGGAGCCGGCGACGCGGCGCTTGCGACACTGGCATCATGAGCACCCTCCCCACCCTTGCCATCACCGGCTCGACCGGCGCCCTCGGCGGCTTGGTCGCACGCCACCTCGCCGAGCGCGGGGTGCCCCAGCGGCTCCTCGCCCGCTCCCCCGAACGTGCGCCCCAGCTGCCGGGAGCGGTGCCGGTGCGCGCCGGCTACGGCGACCGAGATGCCGCCACGCAGGCTCTGCAGGGGGTGCGGACGCTGTTGATGGTCTCCGCCGCGGAGTCGGCCGACCGCCTCGAGCAGCACCGCACCTTCGTCGACGCCGCCGTGGATGCCGGGGTGGAGCAGGTCGTCTACACCTCGTTCTTCGGGGCATCCGCCTACTGCACGTTCACCCTGGGCCGCGACCACTGGGCCACGGAACAGCACATCCGTTCGCGCGCAACGGCGTTCACCTTCCTGCGGGACAACTTCTACCTCGACTTCCTCCCGCTGACGGTCGGCGACGACGGCGTCATCCGCGGGCCGGCCGGTGCAGGACGGGTCTCCGCCGTGGCCCGCGCCGACATCGCCAGGGTCGCGGTCGCAGTACTGCTCGACCCCGAGTCGCACCGGTCTGCGACCTACGACCTCACCGGGCCGCAGTCCATCACCCTGACCGAGGCGGCCGGCATCATCAGTGAGGCCACCGGCCGCGAGGTGACCTTCCACGACGAGACGGTCGAGGAGGCCTACGAGTCCCGCAGGCAGTGGGACGTGCCGGGCTGGCAGCACGACGCCTGGGTCTCGACCTACACGGCGATCGCCGCGGGCGAGGTCGAGACGGTCAGCGACGACGTGCGCCGGGTGACCGGCCGTGCCCCCATCGATCTGCGGACCCTGCTCGCGACGGCATCGCGCTGAGCCCCGGCGCGCGCGGCGAGTAGCCGCCTCGACAGCCGAGCGAGCACCCGCCGGGGGCGGTCTGGTCATTTCGGGCTATGGACAGTGCAGATCCTGCACAACGTGGGTGACGCCATCAGGGCGCCGTCCTGCGATGGAGGGACCCTGATGGCCGTCGATGCCGACCCGCTGGCCGACGCACCCGGTGCCGTGAGGGGCGCGCTACGCGACACCTGGAGCTCGCTGCGGTCGGTCTTCGTCAACCCCGCCCTGCGCCGCATCGAGCTGGCGCTGGCCGGCTCGATGATCGGCGACTGGGCCTACACGCCACCGCCGTCGTCGTCTGGGCGTACGGCGTGGGCGGCGCCCGTCTCGTGGGCATCTGGGGGGCGGTGCGGTTGCTGCTCATGGCGTTCGCGTCGCCGATCGGCTCCGTGCTCGCCGACCGGTTGCCCGCAAGACCGTGCTCATCGGGAGCGACCTGCTGCGTGCGGGGCTCGCCGTCGTCGCGACCGCCTGCCTGGTGACCGGTGCGCCGGTCGGAGCCGTGCTCGTGGTCGCCACCCTGCTCTCGGTGGTCGGCTGCGTCTTCCGCCCTGCCCAGATGGCGTGGATGCCGTCACTCACCTCGCGTCCCGAGGAGCTCACCGCCGCCAAGGGCACCTCGAGCACCATCGAGAGCCTGGCCTTCTTCGTCGGCCCGGCTCTCGGTGCCCTCCTCGTGACCACGACGAGCGTCGAGGTCGTGTTCCTGCTCAACGCCGCCACCTTCGTGCTGTCCGCGTTCCTCGTGTGGGGCATCCGGCCGATCGCCGGCCCGACGCCGGGCGACGACGACCCCGCCGACGAAGACGGGGACCTCGGCTCCGGCGGGCCCGAGGAGGTGGTCGGCGCGTTCGCCGAGATGGCCGGCGGCTTCCGGCACATCCGCCGCGACCGCGACCTGATGATGGTGGCCGTCCTGGTGTGCGCGCAGACCGTCGTGGCCGGCGCGACGATCGTCTCCGGCGTCACGTTCGCCGTCGAGATCCTGGAGACCGGCCCGGCCGGCGTCGGCATCATCGACTCGGTCTTCGGCGTCGGTGCCATCCTGGGTGGCTTCTACGCGATCGCGCGCTCCACGAGGAACCGGCTGGCGGGCGACCTGGCGCTGGGCACGGCGCTGTGGTCCCTGCCGCTCCTGCTCGTCGTCGCGTACCCGTCTCCCGCCACCGTGTTCGCCTCGGCCGTGCTGCTCGGCTTCGGCAACCCGCTCGTCGACGTCAACTTCGCGACGATCGTGCAGCGCATCACGCCCAACGCCATCCTGGGCCGTGTCTTCGGCGCCTACGAGGCGCCCTCATCGGCACCATGGCGCTGGGGTCGGCGGGCATGCCGTTCCTCATCGCCGGGCTCGGGCTGCGGTGGGCGCTGGCCGTCCTGGCCGTGGTCGTCGGGGTGCCGGCACTGCTCTTCCTCCCCCGGTGCCTGCGCCTCGACGCCACCCTGCGGGCACCGGCCGGCACCGACCTGCTGCGCGGCATCACGATCTTCTCGCCGCTGTCCCCGGCCACCATCGAGAACCTCGCGAGCCTGCTCACCATGGAGACGGCACCCGCCGACACGGCCGTCGTGCGCGAGAGCGAGGTGTCCGACCGCTTCCTGGTGATCATCAGCGGGCGGGTGGAGGTGACCCAGGCGGGGACACACCTGCGCTTCGAGGGTCCCGGCGGGTTCTTCGGCGAGATGGGGCTGCTGCGCGACGTGCCGCGCACCGCGACCGTGACCGCCACCGAGGACACCACCCTCCACAGCCTGGCCCGCGAGAGGACTTCCTCGACGCGGTGCTGGGGCTCGACGAGTCCCTGGCCGCGGCGGACGACGTCGTCATGCGCCGACTGGGCCGCGCCTGAGACACCCTGCGAGGCGGCCCTCGTCGAGAGCCCCGGTCACGAGATGTTGCCGGCTCCCGGGGTGTACGACGAGGCGACGACGTAATCGGCGATCAACGTCTGGCACCGCACGACCCCCGCGAACTGGGCCATGGCGGCCTCGACCGTGACCACGGGCGCCCGCACAGTGACGGACGTCGCGCTGGTGATGCTGTGGTCCGCGAGCATCGTTGCGTCCCAGGCGATTCCGTTCCACACCGGTCGCGTGGGGTCGCCGCCCTCGAACTGCACCCACACGGTCGAGCCGGCCACCGGCATCGCCAGCATCGCCAGCGGCACCGGCGGCAGGCAGGCCTCCGCCCAGGCCGAGCCCTCCCCCATGGCCGGCACCGACACCTTCAGCCGGCCCCGCCGCTCCGGGTCGCGGTCGTCCTCGACCACCGCACGGTACGGACCTGCGATGTCACCCATGACGTCCTCCTGCTCGGCTCGGCGGCGCTGCACCACGACCCGAGCGTCCCACTCTGCTGCGCGTCGCAACAGTGGTCGCCGGCGGGGCGGGCCCGGCATCCATCGTGCGGATGCCGGGCACGCGCGCCGTCGGCGCCCACTCGGGTCCGCGCTACCCGGGTGGGTGCGCGCTGCCCGGGTGGGTGCGCGCTGCCCGGGTGGGTGCGCGGCTCAGGCCGCGCGGCCGCGGGGTGCGGTCTCGGCGGTCTTGCCGGGGTCGCGCTCGACGATGTCGCCGAGGGCGTCGTCGATGCGGGACAGGAGCTCGGGCTCGAGGGTCACGCCGGCTGCCTTGACGTTCTCCCCGACCTGCTCGGGCCGAGAGGCCCCGACCAGCGCGGCTGCCACGTTGGGGTTCTGCAGCACCCAGGCGACGGCGAGCTGGGCCATCGTCAGGCCGGCGTCGTCGGCGACGGGCTTGAGCTTCTGTACCCGGGTGAGCACGTCGTCGTTCATGAACCGCTTGATCATGTCGGCGCCGCCCTTCTCGTCGGCCGCCCGCGATCCTTCCGGGGGCACCTGTCCCGGAACGTACTTGCCGGTGAGCACGCCCTGGGCGATCGGACTCCAGACGATCTGGCTGATGCCGAGCTCTTCGCAGGTCGGGACGACCTCGTCCTCGATCACCCGCCACAGCATCGAGTACTGCGGCTGGCTCGAGATCAGCTGCACGCCAAGGTCCTTCGCCAGCTGGTGGCCGGCGCGGATCTGCTCGGCGGTCCACTCGCTGACGCCGATGTACAACGCCTTGCCCTGCCGCACGACGTCGGCGAACGCCTGCATCGTCTCCTCGAGCGGCGTCTCGGTGTCGTAGCGGTGGGCTTGGTAGAGGTCGACGTAGTCGGTCTGCAGGCGGGTCAGTGACCCGTTGATCGACTCCATGATGTGCTTGCGCGACAGGCCGGTGTCGTTCTTCCCGCCGGGGCCGGTGGGCCAGTAGACCTTCGTGAAGATCTCCAGGCTCTCGCGCCGCTCGCCCTTGAGCGCTTCGCCGAGCACTGTCTCGGCCTTGGTGTTGGCGTAGACGTCGGCCGTGTCGAAGGTGCTGATGCCGGCGTCGAGGGCCGCTCGCACGCACTGCGCGGCGATGTCGTTCTCGACCTGCGACCCGTGGGTCAGCCAGTTGCCGTACGTGATCTCGCAGATCTTGAGTCCGCTGTTGCCGAGGTATCGGTAGTCCATGGTCCTCACCGTATGTCGGGGGCCGGCGCCGTGGTACGAACGGGCGGTGCCGGCCGGGGGGTGGTCGAAGGTGCCGGGTCAGCCCTTGCGGCGCAGCCGGGCGCTGACTCCGTCGGCGACGCGGTGCGGGCGTTGCTGCTCGCCGGCGAACGAGCTGACCACGACGAGGGCACCGGTGATCGCCGGGACGACCCACTGCAGGACGGACAGCTGCCGCTGCGCGGTGGCGACCTCCCTCGGGGTGCCAGCGGCCGGCTCGGTGCCCGACTCGACCGGCACGTCGTGCTCGGCCGAGACCCTCTGGCCGAGCATCCGGCTGTAGGCCGTGGCACCCAGGGCGGCGGCGGTGAGGCCGGTCTTGACCAGCGCCATCGTGCCGACGCCCTTCTGGCCCTCCAGCCGCCCGGTGTTGCCGGCGAGCTGGCCGACGCTGCCGACCAGGTGCAGGCCGATGGCTGCGGCGTTGACGGGGGTCCAGCGGTCCCAGCCCTGGTTGGTGACTGCGCCGGACCGGCCGTTGCCCTCCGCCTCGGACGCGGCCGCGTTGAGCCCGACCGCGTTGGCCAGGGTGCCGCCGAACCAGGCCGAGAGGCCGACGTCGTGCAGGGACCGGGAGACGGTGTTCGCCATGGGTGTGTCCTCCTGGAGCGCGATGCTGTGGTGGTCGAGCTATCGGCCTACCCAGCCCTGTGGGGCTCTACCCCTCCGCCGGCCGAGGTTCGACGGAGTACCGCACCCCGGCACGCCCGCCCGCCCGCTCAGCTACCGGCGACCAGGCGCCCGGCGAGCCCGCCGACCACGGCCTTCGCGCCGGCGACCGCGGAGGCCAGCCCGCCGCCCTGCCCGCCGGCCCAGACCGGGTCGCCCGGCATCGGGCCGAGCGGGTCGCGCTCGACTGGAGGCACCCCCTCGTCGGGCTCGGCGAGCGCCCGGGCGAACGACTCCTCGACCTCGAGGATCTCGTGGTCCTCGGGGAGCAGGTCGTAGGTCCAGTCGACGTCGTGGCAGACCATGTCGTGCCGCAGGCTCTCGACGAGCGCCTCGACGGTGCTGGCCGGCACGTCGGTGATGGCACCGGCGAGCATGCCGACGAGGTCGGCCGGTAGCCCCGGGAGCACGACCTGGGGGCGGCTCAGCCCGGCGACGGCGGCGTAGACCTCGAGAAGGCGCGTATACGGCATCCGCTCGGGACCGCCGACGTCGTAGGACCGCGACTCGGACTCCAGGCGCAGCGCGCCCGCCAGCGCCTCGACCACGTCGACGACGGCGATCGGCTGCACCCGGCTGTCCATCCACGCTGGGACCGCCTGCACCGGCAACCGCTCGCTGATCTGGCGGACGATCTCGAAGCTGGTGGACCCCGAACCGGTCACGATGGCGGCCCGCAGCGTGATGGTCCGGATGCCGGAGCTGGCGCCGGTGAGGATGCGCTCGACCTCGAGGCGTGAGGCGATGTGCTCGGACAGCTCGTCCTCGGGGACGTCGGGCACCAGGCCGCTGAGGTACACGATCGTGCGGACGTCGGCGTTGGCACAGGCGAAGGCCATCGTCTCGGCCGACTCCCGGTCGCGCACTGCGAAGTCCGCCCCGCTCATCCCGTGGATCAGGTAGAACACGGCGTCGACGCCCTCGACGGCGACGTCGACGGCATCCGCGTCGAGCACGTCCATCCGCACCAGCTCGACCTGGTCGGCCCACCAGCGACCCCGCGCCTTGTCGAGGTTGGTGACCGCGGCCCGCACGCAGTGGCCGTCGCGCAGCAGCCTCGGGATCAGCCGGCTGCCCACATAGCCGGTGGCGCCGGTGACCAGCACCGTCTGCGGCGCGGGGAGGCGCCGGCTGGTCGGGTCGGGGGCTGGCATGCGCCCAACCTAGGGGCGCTGTGCAGGTGGGCGCGCACGCCGGCGGTCAACCTTCGACAGTGCGCGGCGTGGCCGCCGGGGGCGTTCAGGGGCCGACGTGCGGGCGCGGGTGCTCTTCCTTGGTGGGGGCGCGACGGTCCTGGATCCAGTACCAGAGCAGGGTGACGAGCACGGCACCGAAGATGGAGCCGAAGATGCCGCTCGGCCGCAGCGCGAGGCCGTCACCCGCGAGGAAGCTGACCAACAGCCCACCGACGAACGAGCCGATGATGCCGGTGGCGAAGGCCAGTGGCCAGTTGATCCCGGTGCTGCGCTGGATGAGCAGCTGCGCGCCGGCGCCGGCGATCATGCCGAACAGGATGATTCCGATGATGAGCATGGGGCGAAGCGTAGTCGCGCGACCCCGGGGCCGTCAGGAGGTCCCGGCCGGCTCACCCGCGATGTGCGAGGCACGCCGTCAAGGCCCCACCGACCTCTCGATGCGTGGGACATCAGGCGCCTCGGTGTTCTCTGAGGCGCTCAGCCGTAGCTTTCGATTCGGCGGATGCTGTTGATGCCGAGCATCGGCACGGTGGAGTTGCCGCCGATCTGAGCGGGCAGTGCAGCGGCCCGACGAGCCGGCCGGCCTCGAGGGTCAGCCGTCGCCGCGCAGGATGAGGGTCAGCGGTCGCCGCGCAGGATGGGGGTCAGCGGTCGCCGCGCAGGATGGGGGGCGACAGGGTGGCCCGCGGGTCACCGCGGTACACCCGGGCCGGCCGCCCGCGGCCGCCCTCGCGCACCTCGCCGGTCGGGGTGAGGAACCCCTCCACGCCGGTGACCTTGCGATGGAAGTTGCCCTTGTCCAGCTCGATCCCCCACACGGCTTCGTACACCGCGTGCAGGTCGGCGATGGTGAACGCCTCCCTGCACAGCGCCGCGGCGTAGCCGGTGTCCTCGAGCTTGGCCCGGGCGCGTTCCACGCCGTCCGCGAGGATGCGGTGGTGGTCGAAGGCCAGCGCCTCCTCCGCGGCGCCATCGTCGCCGCCGTCGACCTCGTCGCTCTCGTCGCTCTCGTCGCTCTCGTCGCTCTCGTCCCATCGTCGCCCGAGTCGCCGGTCTCGCCGACCCCGGCGGCCTCGCCCGACTCCAGCGGCTCGTCCGCCCCGAGGGCTGCCGCCACGGGCACCCACCGGGCCTCGGTGGCATCCGAGCCGGCGGTCGGCTCCGGGAGGTCGGCCCCGAGCGCGAGCCAGGCCACCGACACCACCCGCTGCCGGGGATCGCGCTCCGGATCGCCGTAAGCCGCGAGCTGCTCGAGGATGACGTCGTCGCGCCCGACCCCGGCCTCCTCGCCGAGCTCGCGGTATGCGGCATCCTCGAGGTTCTCGTCGATCTCGACGAACCCGCCGGGCAGCGCGAGCCGGCCGGCGAACGGTTCGCCGCCGCGCCGCACGAGCAGCACGTGCAGGGCTCCGGCACGCACCGAGAGCACCACGAGGTCGCACGTGACGTAGAACGGGGGGTACTCGCTGGTGTAGGTCATCCGCTGCATCATAGGGGTCAGACTGACAATTTATCGATGGTAGATTGGTGGACGGCATCACGCCACTGCCGCGCCGGGCTCCACCGTCTCGACACCACCATTTCCTGGAAGGGATCGCGACATGGCCATCATTTCGTGCGCCAACTGCCAGTCCGACAACGACATCCACCTCGAGGGCAGCGGTCCGGACGGGGCGCGGATCCTCCGCTGCGGCGAGTGCGGCCACACCTGGTCCCCCGTCGTGGTGACCCACGCGCCCACCTTCACACGCAGCCCGTTCGAGATGGCTCGCGGTCGCTTCGCGAACGCCGAGATGGTCGAGCCCGCCCTGGCCTCGCGCGTCAAGCGGCTGAGGACGAGGTTCCTGAAGGCCGGCAGCGGAGCTGAGGTCGACCCGGCGGTGGCTGAGCACTACGCCCGCTACCGAGAGCTCTTCTCCGTCGACGGGTTGGCGAGCTGCGCCCCCCAGGACCTCAAGGACTTCGTGAGCCAGCAGAGCGGCGTCAACGTCGGCAACACCTCCGTGTTCAGCCGCGCCTGGAAGCGGCTCGGCGAGGACGTGGCCGCCGACCGCACCCGCGCCTCCATCAGCTACCTGCTGCGTGGGCCGGATGCCGTGCCGCTCGAGGACCGCCTCACGCACCTCGTCGAGGACCACGCCGGCACGGGGATGCCCGGCTTCAAGGAGGCGCTGCTCACCAAGGTGCTGTGCGTCATGCAGCCCGAACGGTTCCTGCCGATCCTCACCTACGCCACCGAGGAGACCGGCAAGCGCGACCTGACGCGGGCGGTCTACGGGCTGCACCTGCCCAAGGTCGACCTCACCTCGATGCAGGTGGGCCGCCTCGCGGTGTGGTCGAACGACCTCCTCCTCGAGCTCGCCGGCGACGGGTTCAGCGGGCCTCAGCACGTGGCCGAGTTCGTCTGGTGGGCCAGGGACCGCGTCGAGCACGCCGCCTTGGTGTCGGCCCGCTGACCTGGGGCGCCCGCACCGGCTGAGCTGAGGCGGTGCGCTGCAGCTGGTCGACCGGCGACGCACAGGGCTCCTGACGCGGTCGCGGCTGGCGAACCCGTTTCCGTGCTGGCCTCAAGGTCGGGGATCAGCGGCACGTCGTGGTCCCAGCCCTCGGTAGAGAACCATGACCCGGTGGGTCCTCGGCGGTCGAAATCCCTTGCCTCCCAATGGTTCTCACCGGCGCGTGCGCCCGACACGCCCAACGGGACCAGGTCCGGCCTCCGGGTTCGGCGCGCAGTCGCGCAATGTCGCGTTGCGTCCCACGGCCCGGCGGCGGTCCGGCAAGGGCGTCTGCGCGCCTTGTCGCTGGACGGCATCCTGAAACTCCGTGGAACGGGTGTGTCCTACGAGACACGTGATTGAGGGTTTTACTACTACGCGTAGTAGTAATGTGGTTCTCGCAAGGAAGAGACCACCACAGGCCCACCACCCCCGGGCCTCGGAAGGACACAGAGACCACCATGCGCAGCTCATTCGACAAGCTCATCTCCTGGACCGGCATCGTCGTCGCCGCAGTCCTCCTCGTGGCCGGCGGCCTACTCGTCTGGGCCTCCTCGTTCGCCACGCAGAACGTCCACGACCAGCTCGCGGCACAGCAGATCAAGATGCCCGTCGCCGAGGCGCTGACCACCCCGCAACAGAAGGCGGCCCTCGGGCAGTACGCCGGCCAGGACCTGACCACCGGTGCGCAGGCCAAGGCCTACGCCGACAACTACATCCAGGTGCACATGGACGAGGCCTCGGGTGGCAAGACCTACTCGCAGGTGTCCGGTGAGTTCATGGCCGCCTCCAAGGCCGACCCGACCGCACAGGCCACCAAGGACCTCGGCGAGCTTCGCCAGACCCTCTTCATGGGCACCACCCTTCGCGGCATGCTCCTGAACGCCTACGCCTTCGCCACCCTGGGCAGCATCGCGATGTGGGCGGCCATCGCCTCCTTCATCGGTGCGGCCGTCATGCTGGCCCTGGGCGTCCTGGGCCTGCGCCACGCCCACAAGGTCGAGGGCATCGACGCCCCCGCCGCCGAGAAGATTCCGGCAACCGTCTGACCTCCACTGCGGAACCCACGAAGCCCCGGTCGGCACCCGCCCACCGGGGCTTCGTCGTGCCCGGATGCGCCTGCCCGGCGGCGCGCTGCGAGTAGCCGGGCGTGGTGAGTAGCCGGGAGTGCTGACGTGGGTAGCGCCCCGGACCACGACGTCACCGACCTGCGCCACTGAGTGCGGCCGGGCGAGCCACCCGCGGTGCGAGCGTCGGGTGCCTCGCCTCGGCGTGGGCGACAGTGGTGCGCCTGACGAGCGTGGCGAACCGGTGAGCGCCCGCTCGCAGATGGTCGGCCTCCCCGAGCCGGAGGTGCCGATCGCGTGAGAGTCTGCTTGTGCGCGCCAGCACCTGACGCCGACTCGAGGAGGACGACCATGGAGATCGACAGGCAGGAGATCGTGGACCTGCTCCGCAGCATCGGTGAGGACGAGACGGCCGACCGGGCCGAGCAGGAGCTTCCCGACCAGGTCGACACCGATACCGACCACGACAAGCTGCACGCACTGGGCATCAACCCCACCGACCTGATCAGCGGCATCGGCGGCACCTTCGGTTGACGTGCTGTGCGGCCCCTCGGCGGCACCTTCGGCCGAGGTGCTGTGCGGCATCGCCGGCTCCCGCGCCGCCATCCGCTGACCCCTCCGGCGCCCGGCTTGGAGCCGGCGCTCCGCTGTGAGCCGGCGCCCGGCTTGGAGCCGGCGCCCCGCTGCCAGCCGGCTCCGGCGCCGCCACCCGCTGACCCCGCCGGCGCCATCGGCGCCACGTTGACGGTGCAGGGGCCGGCTTCAGTGCTCGGACATGGCTGTGCGCCCCGCCGGGTGGGGCGGGGTGCGGGGCGGGGTCACGCGGGTTCTCGGGCGGCCCGGGTGGCGAGGAGCTGGTCGTAGGAGCCGGTGGTGAGGTCCCACTGGACCCGGGGGCCGTTGGTGTCCTCGACGAGGTGGCCGGCGTAGCGGCGCTGGTGCACCACGCTGTGGTGTCGCTGGCACAGCAAGGCGGCGTTGGACAGGTCGGTGGGGCCGTGGTCGGCCCAGTGGATCAGGTGGTGCGCGTCGGTCCACATCGGTGGCATGTCACACCCGGGGTAGGTGCAGTGCTGGTCGCGCAGCCAGAGGCGTTTGACCTGGGCCGGGGTGAACAGCCGCACGTCCATGCCGAGGTCGACCACCGCCTCGGCCACCCCGAGCACGGTGGGGATGATCGTGGCGTCACAGGCCAGGCGCCGCACGGTCTCGGGCGCGAGCAGCGTGCCCGCTTCCTGCCCGCCGGTGCTCACCCCGGCGCCGCGCAAGCCGCTCTGCAGCGTCTCGAGGTCGACCGTGACGAACAGCTGGCTCTTGGTGTGCCGCGGACCTGTGTGCGCTGTGGACACCGCGCGCCGCACCAGGGTGACCAAGGCGTCGCCGCGGCGCCGGTCGCTGGAGCGCAGGTCGCGCTCCCCCTCGACCGGCCGCGGCGCGGACAGCGGCCCGAGGGCAGCCTCGAGCACCGCCTTGCCCTCGGGGTCCAGGGTCAGCCGGTACTCCGCGACGCCCACCTCGTCGACGTACGGCTGCGACAGCGCCACGTACCGCTTCGCGGCGTCCTGCTCGCGCTGCAGCTGACCCTCCACGCCGTACCTGGCCAACAGCTCCGGGCGCAGCCTGCGGCACTGCCGCGGGCCGGCGTCCGCGGCGATCCGGACCAACCCAGCCAACACCGTCGGCCGCGCCTCCTGCACCACGCTCGGCAACAGCTTGTCGGCCTCGGACAGCACCACCGCCGCACTGCGCACCGGCAACACCCCCGACAGCACAGCATCCTTGACCGCCGCCCTCCCGGGCACCGCGAAGGCCTGCGCGACAGCCACGACCGGGCCTGCCCCACCTGCGACCGTCGACGGAGCGTGCCGTCGCACCCACGCCACCGGCGACAGCGCCTGCGGCCCTGAGCCGGGCTCACCTCGGGTGATCGCCTCCGCGGTGACCACCACGCGCGCCGACTCCCCCGCCACCACCATCGCGTCGACCGCGCCCATCACCTGCGCCAGCTCACCCGAACCAGCCCGCCACAGCTCACCCTCGATGCCGCGGCACGCCTGCGCACCGGCCGCGATGCGCGCGAGCCGCTCGTCGAGGGTGAGGCCGCCTTCCATGCACTAATCGTACAGGCGTGCTACGACACTCCCCAGAGTTGTCCACAGGCGAACGCAGGCGAACGCAGGCGGTCCCGACCGACCGATGCCCTCCAAGAGGGACGAGTGACACCACCCCTTCGCTCTCCCGGCGTGCAGAGCGGCCATGGTTCGATAAGGCCGTGGCTGGCAAAGGTGGACGACGGGGAAATCATGGACCGAAGCGGTCTGCGACCAGGGTCCAGCGCGAGCGCCCCCTACGGTCGGTCGACACGACCAACCCCAACACCGAGATGCTCAACACCCTTCGCGCGGCGCTGCGCTCAGCCGACCCGACGGCCTTGACCTCATTGGTCTCCTCGATGCTGTCGGTGACCGATGTCTGGTCTGCCGAGGTCGAGGAGAACGACGAGCTGCACGGCGAGCGGATCCCTCTCGATGCCCTTCTCGAGACTCTCGTCAGCACCTCCTACGCCGAGACGACCGCCGTGCTGCACGTGATCGCCGCGCTGCTGCCCGACGACCTGGACGCCGCTCGGGTGCGACGGGCCCTGGCCGGTCGCCGGCATCCCGTGCCTGACTTCGTGCGGGGCGTGCGCGAGATCGCCGTCGAGGAGGCGGCCAAGCTCGGCGACGAGCTCGGCGACGGCGACAACCTCATCCTGGGCCTGCAGTGGCCCGGCATCGGCGGCGTCACGGCCGTGATCTACGTCGACGAGGCGTTCGGCACGCGGGTCAAGGACGTCTTCCTCCTGCCCGAGCCCTTCCGCGAGGTGTGCGAGCGCTACCGGGAGCTGCTCGCCGAGGGCGGCGGGTCGGTCTCGGAGCTCGCGACCATCACCGTTGCCGAGGCCCGCGCCAGCATCCAACGGGCGATCGACAGCGGCGACGCCCCGGACGCCCTGCTCGTGCCAGAGGACTGGAGCGGTCCGGACGGAGACTGCCTCGGATGGCCCGCGGCACGCCCCTTCGTCGAGATGCTGCTGCGCCGGATGCCGGCCGGTGGCGTGTCGGTGTTGACGTCCGGTGCGCAGCCGGAGATGTCGGTGGTAGACGCGGTACAGGGCTTCGTGACCTCCGCCGAAGCACGCGGTCTCGACGAGGACGGCGACCTCGAGGCGACCGCCTTCCTCCTCGCCGCAGACGCCGGTGCCTTCGCCGGGCACCCACTGCGGTGGTCGCCCCTGCAGGTCGAGCTCGCACTCACCCAGCGACTGCCCTGGTCGCACGACGCGACCGACGCCGCCCTCGACGGCGTGCAGGAGGTGCTCCCCGCCTTCATCCGCTTCGCGCACCGTCGGCTCGGCGTGCCGGCGTCGGCGACGGCCGAGACCCTGGCCGCGGTCGCGGAATGGATGCCGACCTTCGAGGTGATGTGCGAGGCGCCAGCCGCGCGGCGGTGGCGCGAGATCGGCCCGCTCGTTGAAGCGTTCGAGCACGGAGTGCACGGTCCCCTGCTGCAGTACTCACTCGCCGAGGAGGTCGGCGGCCAGGAGGCGCTCGACGCCCTCGACACGGAACCCCTCCCCCAGGAGCCACTCGTGCTCGACGACGTGGCCGCTGACGTGCGGCAGGCAGCGGCCGAGATCGCGGCGCTCGTGGAAGAGTGGCTCGACTCGTCACCACGCGTGGCGCACCTCGGACCCGTTCGCGCAGAGTGGCGCACGGCCGCCCACCGGCTGATGGTGGGCGCCGCGGTCAAGGACCCGGGCTGGCTGCGGCGCCGTGCCTCGGCCAGCGGCCGGGCGTGCGGCCTGCTGTGGGTGACCGGGACCGCCAACCGGCTCGTGGGGCCGCAGGGGGCCGTGCTCGTCAAGGACCTCGCCGGCGACTTCGGCGTCTCGGGTGCCCCGTCGACGAAGGCCGAGGCCCTGCTCCGCGCCTGGGCCAACGGTCGCTGGGTCGAGCATGACCGGTTGGGCGACGCCGGGCTGCTCGTCTCCACGCGGCGGGCCGCGATCATCGCCGAGCGTGACCGCTACCGCGACTGACGGAGCAGGAGCCGGCTGGGCAGTGCACCGCCGACGACAGCGCGTGGATGCAGAGCGCGTGGACGCAGCGTGCGGGACGCGGAGCACGTCCCTCCGGATGCCGGTCCCGGCCTCGCGCGGAGGGTGCGGCGCCCGCTGAGCGAGGTGACGATGGAGGCATCCTCGAGCTGGCGCAGCGCCCGGTCGACGGCCGACTGCGAGGCGCCGGTGCGCTGCTGCACCACCCGGGACGACACGGCGGGCTGGGCCAGCAGGATCGGCAGGATGCGCCACGCCACCGAGTCGCGGCGAGCCGTGAGCCCGGAGCGCCAGCGCTGCTCGATCGCCGTGAGGTCGGCAGCGAGGGTCCGGCTGTTCGCGATGGCGGCGAAGGCGGCCTCGCCGAACCGGGCGACGATGGAGCCGAGGTCGCCGGCGCGGTAGGCGGTCAGGCCCGGAAGTAGGTGCCGGTGTCGGTGAGCAGCCCGGCCGACACCGGCACGTTGGTGGGGGTCGTGGCCCGGCCGTGCCGCAGCATGGCGTGGACGAGTGCCCGCACGGTGCGGCCGTTGCCATCGACGAACGGGTGGATCGTCTCGAACTGGGCATGCGCGATCGCGACCCGCGCGGTCAGCGGGAGGTCGGTGCGGGCGCTGAACGTACACAGGTCGTCGATGCCGTCGCAGATCCGCTCGTGGTGCGGGGGCACGAACGTCGCACCGTGCGGCTAGGAGCCGGAGCCGCCGATCCACACCGGCTCGGAGCGGAACAGCCCGGGGTCGGACGACGGCTGGTCGTGCATCAGCGCGGCGTGGATGGCCAGGATCGTGTCGGGCGTCATCCGCTCCGTCCGACCAGCGCACGCTGCATCGACCCGACGTCGGCCGCGACGAGCTCGGCGTTCGAGCCGTGCTCGGCCAGCCCGATCTCGGCGAGGGCCAGGGCACGAGCCCCGGCGGTGATGTTCTCGATCTGCGACGACAAGGACGACTCGACGTCCGGTCGGCGGAGAGCGGGCGACCTCGGACCGAGGCTCTGTGGTCACCACTCCTCCAGATCCGGGCTGTCCCACCATGCGACGCCGGGGACCACGGTCTCCCACGAGAACACGCTGTCGACCACCCGGAGGAGGAACAGCTCCTCGGTGTCGTTGCGCTCCCCGGCGATCACCCCGTCGAGGCGATGGTTGAACGTGAACGCCGCGAAGTCAGGGTTGTCACTGTCCCTGGCCTTCGCGCCAGCCCCCAAGTAGTGCTCGACGAGGAAGCGCAGCGCCTGCACGGCGTCATTCGACTTCTCCGACCGCGCCCAGCTGATCCGGTCGCCGTGCTCGCACACTCGCCAGTCATGCACTCCGCGTGGAACGGCAGGCTGGCCGGCCATGGCCCCACCCGCGTCGGCGAACGCCTTCGAGAGCGCCGCACGGGGATTCATCGGCAGCCGGAACGGGTCGCCATCCGGGAGGGCGCCCCACTCGGCGAACCCGCTCAGCCACTCCACCTCCGCCCGGTTCAGCGTCGGTCTGATGCGCAGATAGCCCAGGTACTCCGTGTTGAAACCCACCGCGTCGCTCCCCTCACCACGTCGACCACGACCCCCAGAGTGCACGATTCGTGTGACACCACTGCCGAGTTGTCCACAGGCACTGGCCCTGTGGATGAACGAACCGGCGCGGCGCCCGGGGCTGCAAGGGTGGCCGCATGAAGACACACCAGCCGTGGGACGTCCGAGAGCCGGCCCAGATCATCGACGACGCCTTGCGTCGCCGCAGACCCAGACCGGGCGACGTGCTCGTGGCCCTCGTGCAGTCGGGCGACGAGCCCGACCAGTCGCTGGTCGACGTCGTTCGGGTCCACCGCGGAGAGCTGCCGAAGCGCTTCGAGGCCTCCGACCTGCTGAGGGCGCAGGCCGAGGCGATGATGGGCCCGCGCCCCTGGGTCGACGGCAGGTGGATGCCGCCGCAGCACGTGTTCGTGACGATCGTCTGTCGCTCGGGTCGCGTCGTTCCCGGTCCGGAGGAGCTCTTCTGGTTCCTCGCCTGGCGCTACAGCAACCACCCCACCGCGGCCTTCAACGGCGACGTCTACCTCGTCACCGAGCACGGGTGGACAGGGTGCGCCGACAAGCGCGCCGGCTTCACCCCCGCGCTGAAGCCTCGGCTCAGGCACCTGGCTGTCCACCGTCCCGGCGCTGGTGAGCCGTAATGCATGTCCACCATCGATGGCGCCCAAGACCCTCCCGCGCCCAGCCGCTCACTGCTCCGGCGCGGGCGCGGGCGCGGGCGATGACGATGACAATGACGATAGGTTGCCGTCGTGGCTGAGAACGACATCTACGAAGACTTCCGCCGCTACCTGAAGCAGGAGGCGAACCGAGGCTTGGGCGACATCCCGCTGCGCGCCACGGCTGCCCTGTCACCGTTTAGTAGGGCCCAGATGGATGCCGCGACGAACCTGCTCCACAAGGCGCTGCGTGCGCTCGAGGACGGCGACGAGGACCGGGCTCGCCGGTTCGTCGATCGGGCCGTTGCCCTGCCCTATGACGAGCACGAGCAGATGCATCCGGCGGCGGCGATGGCGGGGCAGCAGCTCTTCAGTGCCGTCGTCGACACGCTCGAGGTCGGTGGTGACGAGTGGCTCGACGCTGCCAGCGGCACGTTCGCCTCTGCTCCGGAGCAGGCGCGGCTTGCCCTGCGCAACGTGCTCACTGATGTGCTCCAGGACTTCGAGCTGTCAGACAGTGAGCAGAAGCGCCTGCGCGGACTCATCAAGGACGTTCCGGACCAGGCCCCCCTGCGCAACCTCGACCTCCCAGCCGAGCAGCTGGCGGTGGCCGTGCTCGAGGTGCTCGAGGGCGTCATCCAGTTCGTGGACGGTTACGACGAGGTCATGGAGCTCAAGTACGGCCAGGACTGAGCGAGACCGACCGCGCGTGCGTCCGAAGCACTCAGGGTGACCAACCGCAACCAGGGCTTACGCAGGATGGGCTGCGGGTCAGGTGCGGGGCTGCGCCGGGTTGGTGGGCACGCCCTGCGACGGCGGGTTCTGCTTCGGCCCCTGAGTGACCGGCGAGACCTTCGAGCCGCCGGCTGTGCCCTGCCTCACCTCGGGGGCGGCGCTCGGGTCGCCGCCCGACGGCTCGGCATCCCCGCCGCGCAGAGCCTCCAGGCGGGTGCTCCAGCAGCATCGTGACCTGCAGGCGGTCCGCGTGCTCGCGCTCGTCGTCGAGCGGCTGCTCGACCCCTTCGGCGTCGAGGGCACGCACGCGCGACTCGATCGTCATCGCGTCGTAGTCAGGCAGGGGCGGCTGGTGGTGGGTCATGGTCAACTCTCCTCAGGTCGGCCGGCGACCGGCGGTGCCGGTGACGGGGCATGAGCCAGGGGCGGGGGTCGGTTCGCGTCCAGCCGCGGTCGTCGCGGCGGCGCCCCATCGTGGCGCCGCAACGCGGGCACACGTCGGTGACCTCGTCCGGAAGCCGTCGGGGTCGATCC
>CAVVFG010000022.1:0-95725 GCA_963747405.1 uncultured Actinomycetota bacterium | reverse complement strand
GGCTGTGGGACGGCGGCGGCGCTGCCCGGCGGGCCTGGCTCGCCAGTGCCCTCGAGGCCACGAACGAGGCCTTCGACGGCGCGCTCACCCTGCTGCACGGCGACCCCCGTCGGGTCGTGCCCGAGCTCGCCCGCCGGGTCGGTGCCACCTCGGTGCACGTCTCGCGGGAGACGACCCCGGCCGGGCGCCGCCGCGACGAGGCGGTGGCCCGAGAGCTGGGCGAGCACGGCATCCAGTGGGTCGAGACGGGCACGCCGTACGCCGTGGGGCCGGGTCTCGTCGTCAACGGCTCGGGGGACCCCTACAAGGTGTTCACGCCGTTCTCGAAGGCCTGGCGGGCGCACGGCTGGCCGGCCCCCGCCCCCACGCCGCGCGAGCTGCCCCTGCGGCATGCCCGCAACGACGCCGAGGCGACGAGGGCGGTGAAGGCGGCCTTGGCCGCACCCGGCCTGCCTGAGCTGCCTCCCGCGGGCGAGCAGGCCGCCCTCGACAGGTGGCGCGCGTTTCGCACTGATGCGCTCGCGGCATACGGCGACGACCGCAACCGGCCCGACCGTGACGGCACGTCTCGGCTGTCGCCCTACCTCAAGCTCGGTGTGCTGCACCCGCGCACGCTGCTCGCCGACCTCGCCGACGAGCGCGGCAAGGGTGCACACACCTACGAGAACGAGCTCGCCTGGCGCGACTTCTACGCCGACGTGCTGTGGCACCAGCCGAGCACCTCGTGGCACGACCTGCGGCCCGAGATGGCGCGGATGCGCTACGACGAGCCGCACGACGCCATCGAGGCGTGGAAGAGCGGGCACACCGGTTACCCGATCGTCGACGCCGGCATGCGCCAGCTGCTCGCACAGGGCTGGATGCACAACCGGCTGCGGATGATCACGGCCAGCTTCCTCACCAAGGACCTGCACGTGTGGTGGCCGGTCGGCGCACGCCACTTCCTCGACCACCTCGTCGACGGCGACATCGCCTCGAACAACCACGGTTGGCAGTGGGTGGCCGGTACCGGCACCGACGCATCGCCCTACTTCCGGGTGTTCAACCCGGTCACCCAGGGCGTCAGGTTCGACCCCGACGGCGACTACGTGCGGCGCTGGGTTCCCGAGCTGGAGCACCTCGCCGGGGCGGCCGCGCACCAGCCGTGGGACGCCGCCGACGGCTACGCGCACGGCTACCCGGAACGGCTGGTCGACCACGCCGCGGAGCGCCTCGAGGCGCTGTCGCGGCTCGAGGCCACCAAGCGCTGACGGTCGCCCCCCGCACTGCTCGCCGCCGACAGGAGATGGCCCATCACGGCCGCGGTCGATTCCGGGGACGCCACCCGCACCGCGTCGCGCGTGCGACCGGGTCGCCCGCCCGAACCGAGCCGGGGCCCCGCTGCGAGCCGGCGCCCCGCTTGGAGCCGGCGCTCCGCTGGACCCCTCCGGCGCCCGGCTTGGAGCCGGCGCTCCGCTGTGAGCCGGCGCCCGGCTTGGAGCCGGCGCCCCGCTGCCAGCCGGCTCCGGCGCCGCCACCCGCTGACCCCGCCGGCGCCATCGGCGCCACGTTGACGGTGCAGGGGCCGGCTTCAGTGCTCGGACATGGCTGTGCGCCCCGCCGGGTGGGGCGGGGTGCGGGGCGGGGTCACGCGGGTTCTCGGGCGGCCCGGGTGGCGAGGAGCTGGTCGTAGGAGCCGGTGGTGAGGTCCCACTGGACCCGGGGGCCGTTGGTGTCCTCGACGAGGTGGCCGGCGTAGCGGCGCTGGTGCACCACGCTGTGGTGTCGCTGGCACAGCAAGGCGGCGTTGGACAGGTCGGTGGGGCCGTGGTCGGCCCAGTGGATCAGGTGGTGCGCGTCGGTCCACATCGGTGGCATGTCACACCCGGGGTAGGTGCAGTGCTGGTCGCGCAGCCAGAGGCGTTTGACCTGGGCCGGGGTGAACAGCCGCACGTCCATGCCGAGGTCGACCACCGCCTCGGCCACCCCGAGCACGGTGGGGATGATCGTGGCGTCACAGGCCAGGCGCCGCACGGTCTCGGGCGCGAGCAGCGTGCCCGCTTCCTGCCCGCCGGTGCTCACCCCGGCGCCGCGCAAGCCGCTCTGCAGCGTCTCGAGGTCGACCGTGACGAACAGCTGGCTCTTGGTGTGCCGCGGACCTGTGTGCGCTGTGGACACCGCGCGCCGCACCAGGGTGACCAAGGCGTCGCCGCGGCGCCGGTCGCTGGAGCGCAGGTCGCGCTCCCCCTCGACCGGCCGCGGCGCGGACAGCGGCCCGAGGGCAGCCTCGAGCACCGCCTTGCCCTCGGGGTCCAGGGTCAGCCGGTACTCCGCGACGCCCATCTCGTCGACGTACGGCTGCGACAGCGCCACGTACCGCTTCGCGGCGTCCTGCTCGCGCTGCAGCTGACCCTCCACGCCGTACCTGGCCAACAGCTCCGGGCGCAGCCTGCGGCACTGCCGCGGGCCGGCGTCCGCGGCGATCCGGACCAACCCAGCCAACACCGTCGGCCGCGCCTCCTGCACCACGCTCGGCAACAGCTTGTCGGCCTCGGACAGCACCACCGCCGCACTGCGCACCGGCAACACCCCCGACAGCACAGCATCCTTGACCGCCGCCCTCCCGGGCACCGCGAAGGCCTGCGCGACAGCCACGACCGGGCCTGCCCCACCTGCGACCGTCGACGGAGCGTGCCGTCGCACCCACGCCACCGGCGACAGCGCCTGCGGCCCTGAGCCGGGCTCACCTCGGGTGATCGCCTCCGCGGTGACCACCACGCGCGCCGACTCCCCCGCCACCACCATCGCGTCGACCGCGCCCATCACCTGCGCCAGCTCACCCGAACCAGCCCGCCACAGCTCACCCTCGATGCCGCGGCACGCCTGCGCACCGGCCGCGATGCGCGCGAGCCGCTCGTCGAGGGTGAGGCCGCCTTCCATGCACTAATCGTACAGGCGTGCTACGACACTCCCCAGAGTTGTCCACAGGCCGCAGGACGGACCCAGGCGGAGGTGCGCAGTGATCACCGCACCTCGCAGCGCGAGGTCCGACGAGGCCTTGTCGAAGCTTCGGAGTTTCCACACCGTGAGTTGGGGAAATGGCCGACCTTCCCTACACTCGTGTCCACGAGGGGAGTACTTCCCAAGCTCGTGCCGGTCAGTACGTCCGCCCCAGCGCGGACCCGGTGCGGCGCCACCCGGCATCCGGGCGGTGAAGGAGACCTCAAGACCGCAGTTCCGTCTTGAGGAGATCAATGTCCCCGCATTCCGTGCTGGCCGCCGCCGAACCGGTCGCGGCCCAGCCGACGATCGGAAGCCCCGCACTGTGGGCCGTCACGATCGGCGCCATCGTGGTGCTGCTCGTTGTCGACTTCCTGATCACCCGGCGCCCGCACGAGGTCTCGATGAAGGAGGCCGTCGGCTGGTCGGCCTTCTACGTCGCCATCCCGGTCGGCTTCGGTGTGTGGATCTGGCAGCAGTACGGCGGCGACCGTGGCCTGGAGTACTACACCGGCTACCTCGTCGAGAAGTCGCTGTCCGTCGACAACCTGTTCGTGTTCCTCCTGCTGCTCACCGCCTTCGCCGTTCCGCGCGAGCTGCAGCAGCGGGTGCTGCTCATCGGTGTGGCCGGCGCCCTGATCCTGCGCGGCATCTTCATCGCCCTCGGGGCCCAGCTGATCGCCTCGTTCTCGTGGGCGTTCCTCCTCTTCGGTGCCGTGCTGCTCGCCACCGCGATCAAGGTGGGCCGCGACGCCTTCTCCGACCAGGAGCACGCCATCGACGTGGCATCGCTGCGCACCGTGCGGGTGCTGCGTCGCTTCTGGCCGGTCACCGAGTCGTACGACGGCACCCGGATGACGGTCCAGCGGGCCGGTCGTCGGGCCCTCACGCCGCTCGCGCTCGCCGTCGCCGCCATCCTCGGCACCGACGTGGTCTTCGCGATCGACTCGGTGCCGGCGGTCTACGGCATCACCGGCGACCCCTACCTCGTCTTCGCGACCAACGCCTTCGCCCTGCTGGGTCTGCGCGCGCTCTACTTCGTCGTGGAGGGCGCACTGGGCTCGCTGCGCCACCTCGCCCACGGGCTGGCGGCCATCCTCGCCTTCATCGGCGCCAAGCTCGTGCTGCACTGGGCGCACGGCGTGTGGGCGGCCGTGCCGGAGGTGCCCACCCTCGCCTCCCTCGCCGTCATCATCGGCCTCCTCGCCCTGGTCATCACCACGAGCGTGCTGGCCAACCGGCGCGACGCCCGCCGGTCCGCGGACGCGCAGGCGGACGCAGAGGCGCAGACCCGGCCGGAGCGGGAGTCGGCCCCGACCTGATGCCGTACCGCGCACCAGCGAGTGTCCCGCTGGTGCGCGGGTCCACGGCATCCCTAGGTTGGGTCCATGACGCAGACCCTGCCGCCGCCGCGCACCGTCGAGAACACCGCGTGCACCGGCGAGGTGTCCGACCAGGGTGCCCAGGTGACCCGGTGGGCCCCGACCGGCGCCGACCCGGTGCTCTACGCGAGCACCGCCCTCCGGCTGGAGGCGGGCCGGGCGATCCGGGCCGGGGTGCCGGTCTGCTGGCCGTGGTTCGGCCCGGGCCGGGAGGCGGGGATGGAACCCGCGCACGGGTTCGCGCGCACCTCCTCCTGGGACCTCGTGGAGGTGACCGACCGCGACGACGAGACGACCGTGGTGCACCGGCTAACCTCCGACGAGGCGACCTCGCCGCACTGGCCGCACCTGTACTGCGCCGAGGTGCGCGCCCGGTTCGGCCCGGCGCTCGTGGTGTCGCTGAGCGTCACCAACACCGGCGACCAGGCGGTCGACTACGAGGATGCCCTGCACGCCTACCTCGCAGTGGGCGACGTGCACCGCGTGCGCATCGAGGGCCTCGACGGGGCGCCGTCGCGCGACAAGGTGACCGGCGCCGAGCGTGTGCAGCAGGGCGACCTCGCGTTCTCCGGCGAGACGGATGCCGTGTACCGCACCAGCGGCCCCGTGACGCTGCACGACCCGGCCCTGGCGCGCCGGCTGGTCGTCACCACGCTGGGGGCGGCCAACCTCGTGGTGTGGAACCCGTGGGCGGCCAAGGCCGCGGCGGCGGCCGACATCGGCGACGACGACTGGGAACGCTTCGTGTGCGTCGAGGCGGCCAACACCTTCCAGGACGCGGTGCTGCTGAAACCTGGCGAGTCGCACACGACGACCTACCGGGTCGAGGTGCAACCGCTGTGAGCGACGTGACCGCCCCGGGCACCTCGTGGCTCGACGAGCCCGGTCACCGGGCCTGGCTGCACGCCGGCTTCGCCGACGTCCTGCGCTTCGCGCTCGGCTCGATCCTTCCCGGGGGTGGCTTCGCGTACCAGGCGGCTGACGGGTCCCCGATTCCGGGCCGACGCCCCCAGCTCTTCCTCACCGCCCGGATGGCGCACACGGCGGCGTTGGGGGTGCGACACGGCATCCCGGGGTCGGGCGAGCTGCTCGACCACGCGATCGGCTCCCTCTCCGGCCTGCACGCCGACCCCGTGCACGGTGGCTGGCTCAGCGAGCCGGGCACGGTCACCCGCAAGATGACCTACGACCACGTGCACGTGGGGCTCGCCGCGTCCACCGCCCTCGCCGTCGGCCACCCCGGGGCGACGCCGCTGCTCGCCCAGGTCGCGGAGGTGATCGACGCCCGCCTGTGGGACCCGTCGGCGTCGGCGCTGCTCGAGTCGTTCGCGCCGGACTGGTCCGACTCCGAGGACTACCGCGGTGCCAACGCCAATATGCACGGCCTCGAGGCGTTCATCGCGCTGGGCCACGCCACGGGGGATGCCGTGTGGCACCAGCGCGGCTTGGCGATCGCCGACCGCCTGATCAACCGCGCTGCGCGAGAACGGGGTTGGCTGCTGCCGGAGCACTTCACGTCCGACTGGGGGGTGCTGCCCGAGTACAACCGCGACGAGCCGCTGCACCCGTTCCGGCCGTACGGCGCCACCTTCGGGCACTCCCTGGAGTGGTCGCGCTTCCTGCTCCAGCTCGAGGCCTCGCCGCTGGTGGAGTCGCCGTCCTGGCTGGTCGAGGCCGCCGACGGGCTGACCCGGCGCGCGCTCGACGGCGGCTGGGGACTCGACGGCCGCCCGGGGCTGGTCTACACCGTCGACTGGGACGGCGCGCCGGTGGCCGCCATCCGGCTGCACTGGCCGGTGTGCGAGGGGATCCAGACCACCGCGGCGCTGCGGCGGCTCACCGGCGACCCGCACTGGGAGCACTGGTACCGCCGGCTCTGGGACCACGCCGCCCGCTGGTTCGTCGACGAGCGAGGCACCTGGCGCAACGAGCTCGACGACGAGATGCGCGAGGGCGGCCGGGTGTGGCCGGGCCGGCCCGACGTCTACCACTGTGGTGGGGCGCTCACCGTGCCGCTCGACGCCTGACCGGCGGTGCGAGGCTCCCGGGCGATCGGCGCGCCGGGTGCCCCGCCGGGTGCCCCGGCGGGGTGAGCAAGGTCTCGGCGCGGCACCCTTCCGGTGGTCGCGGCCCCGGCGCGACGATCGGAGGTGAACTCCACCCAGCACTCCCCGAGGTCGTCATGGCTGTGCACGCCAGCCCGCACGAGGTCACCCACCAGCCGGCACGTGTGAGGCGTCGCCGCCGCGGACCCTGGTGGACCGCACTCACCGTCGTCGAGGTCGTGCTCGCCGTCACCGCGGTGCTGCTCGACCTGTTCCTGCCGGCCGTCGTCCTCTCGGTCATGGCAGCCGTCTCGCTCGCGGTGCGCCGGGAGGGGCCGAGCACGCTCGGCTTCCATCGGCTCCCGCACCCGGCACGGCAGCTGTCCCAGGTCGCAGGGCTGGCGCTGGTCTGGACCACCATGGTGTTCCTCCTCGTCATGCCGGTCGCCGAGCACATCACCGGCTCCACCCAGGACACCAGCGAGTTCGCCGACCTCGAGGGCAACGTCCCCCTGCTGCTCGTCTTCCTCGCCCTCAGCTGGACACTTGCCGCCGTCGTGGAAGAGCTCGCCTTCCGCGGCTACCTGCTCACCCGCATCACCGACCTCGCCGGCAACTCCCCCCTCGCCCGCGCTGCTGCGGTCGTGGCCGTCGCCCTGCTGTTCGCCCTGATCCATGGCGAGCAGGGGCCCACCGGCATGGTTCTCGTCTTCGTGGATGCCGTGTTCTTCGGCGCGCTGCGCTATGCCTACCGCTCGGTGTGGGCCCCGGTGGTGGCGCACGGCCTCGGCAACACGGTGGGGATGGTGGCGTTCTTCCTCGTCGGGCCGTTCTCGGCGCCCTGGTGAACGATCCTGGGGCTCAACGAGCCGGCTTGCGGCTCACTGCAGCACGACCAGCGCCTCGACGTCCTCGACCGGCAGGCTCGGGTCCGACGTCGCCAGCACGGTGAACGTCGCTGGCTGGCTGGCGCCGCCGAGGGCGGTGAGGATGGCCGTGTCGGCGGCGTCGCGCCCGGTTCCGATGCGCACCATCGAGGCGCGCGGTGCCAGCCGGGTCGCGTCGAACACCCGCCACACCCCGTCGACCGCCACCTCGACGACGGCGTGGGCGTCCATCGGTGACAGCCCCGGGGCGTACACGGAGACGTAGCGGGCCGGCATCCCGAGCGCGCGGCACAGCGTGACCACCAGGTGCGCGTAGTCGCGGCAGACGCCCTGCCCGGTGCCCAGCGGAACCAGCGCGTCGTCGGCAGCGGTCGTCGAGCCGGGTAGGTAGAAGAGCCGGTCGTGCACCCACGCGACGACCCGCTGGGCGGCCTGTGCCTCGTCGGTCACCGGGCCGAACTCCGCTGCGGCGAAGCCCTCCACGCGGTCGCTGGGGCAGTAGCGGCTGGGCAGGCGGTAGTGGAAGCGTTCGGTGTCCGTGATCTCACCGACATCCGGGAGTCCGAGCGAAACGGTCGCCTCGTAGGCCACCGTCAGCCGGCCCGCCGGCGCGTCGATGACGTGCACGCGGGTACCGCGGTCGAGCTCGAGCACGTGGTGGGGGACGGCGGTGCCGTCCTCGCCGTGGATGGTGAGGGTCTCGACGGCATCCAGGCCGGCGGCGACGGCGACCGAGACGGCGAGCCGCCCGGCGGCCTCGACCGGGATGTCGAGGGTGGCGCCGACGGTGGCCGAGGTGGCCGGCCCGCCGGGGAGGGGGTAGGGGTGGGGCACGGAGCACCTCCGAGGCCGGGGTCGGGTGCGGCGCGGGCGTGCCGGCCGCGGACCACACGCGGCGTCGAGGGCGGAACCGCTGGGGTGACGCTACCCCGCCAGGGGCCTACGCTGGTCTGATGGGAGTCATCGACCTGGTGGCCGGACGCCCGGCTTCCACGCCGCACGCCGAGGCGCTGGCCCGCGCGGAGCACGGGGTGACGGTCTACTGGCGGCCGGGATGCGTGTTCTGCAACCGGCTGCGGATGGCGGTGCGCGCACGGCGCGACGAGATCGCCTGGGTCAACATCTGGGAGGACGACGCCGGCCGCGCCTACGTGGCCGGCGTCAACGGTGGCGACGAGACCGTGCCCACCGTGGTCATCCACGGCGCCGCGCACACCAACCCCAGCCCTGCGGTCGTCAAGGCGGCCCTCGCCGCACACTGAGGTCCGTGCTCAGTGCTCGCTGCGGGCGGCCTCGATCACGGTGGTCAGCCGGTCGCGCAGCTCCTCCAGCTCGCCGATCTCCATTCCCAGGCGCGCCACCACGGCCGGGGGGATGCGCTCGGCCCGGGTGCGCAGTCGTCGGCCGGCCGGGGTGAGCGTGACTGCGACGGCCCGCTCGTCGTGGGGGTCGCGGCGCCGGGCGACCAGCCCCCCTGTCTCGAGGCGCTTGAGCAGCGGCGACAGGGTGGCGGGTTCCAGGCTGAGCCGGTCGGCGAGCTCGCTGACCCGCAGCGGCTCGGCCTCCCAGAGGGCGAGCATCACGAGGTACTGGGGGTGGGTCAGTCCCATCGGCTCGAGCAGGGGGCGGTAGAGCGAGATGACGGTGCGCGAGGCGACGGCGAGCGCGAAGCAGACCTGGCGGTCGAGGGCCAGCAGGTCGGGACCGGGGCTCGTCGCGGGTGGGGCGCTGGTGATCCTCGATCTGGACATGGCCGGAGTGTAGTGCCGAGGGGGCATATGGTTAGGGCACTAAGTACCGGAGGAACGGGAGATCGGCGATGGGCCGGAACAGCGACAACGAGGACCTGAGCCTGGGCTACCGCTTCATGTGGCGGCTCAAGTACGCCGGCCTGCACGTCTTCGGCCCGGCTCAGCTCGGTGACGAGCGCGACCCCCAGCGCCGCCTCGAGCGCGAGCGGGCTGCCAAGGTCGAGGCTGCTCGGGCCGCCCGGCTCGCCGGTCAGGACAGCGCCCGCGGCTGAGACCTTCTTGGCGCGGCGCCACGGCGCAGGATGTGGTGTGCCCACCAGCGCGGATGCCGGCGGGCGGGCGCGGTGGTGAGTGTCACGGCATACGCGGGGGAGGACCGTCGTTGCACCCATTTGTGCCCCACGACGTCAACAGGAAGGTCGTCATGACCGACACCACCGCCCGGCCCAGCTCCGCTCAGCCCACCGATGCCCCCCGCGAGGTGCGCCTCGCCGCCCGCCCGGTCGGCTGGCCCACCCACGACGACTTCGCGGTCGTCGAGAGCGAGCTGCCCGAGGTGTCCGACGGCCAGCTGCGCGTACGCAACGTCGTGATGTCGGTGGACCCCTACATGCGCGGGCGGATGAGCGCCGCAAAGTCCTACGCCGCCCCTTACGAGGTCGGCGAGGCGATGAGCGGTGGCGCCGTCGGCGTCGTGGAGGAGTCGCGCGCGGACGGCTTCGCCGTGGGTGACCACGTCCTGCACGGCTTCGGCTGGCGCGAGGTGGCGGTCATCGACGCGAGCGGAGCGCGGGTGGTGGACGTGTCGGTGGCGCCGGCATCCGCCTATCTCGGCGTGCTCGGCATGACCGGCCTGACGGCGTACGCCGGCCTGACCCGCATCGCCGAGATCCAGCCGGGAGACGTGGTGTTCGTGTCCGGTGCGGCCGGCGCCGTGGGCAGCGCGGTGGGACAGATCGCCAAGGCTCTCGGTGCAAGCCGGGTCATCGGCAGCGCCGGCTCGGCCGAGAAGGTGCGGCACGTGGTCGAGGACCTCGGCTTCGACGCGGCGTTCAACTACAAGGACGGCCCGGTGTCCAAGCAGCTGCGCGCAGCGGCCCCCGACGGCATCGACATCTACTTCGACAACGTCGGCGGCGAGCACCTTGAGGCCGCGATCGGATCGCTGCGGCTCGGTGGGCGCGTCGCCGTGTGCGGGATGATCTCGGTCTACAACGACACCGAGCCCGCGCCCGGGCCGCGCAACCTCTCGCGCCTGATCCAGACCCGCGGCCGCATCCAGGGGTTCCTCGTCGGCGACCACTACGACCTGGCTCGCGAGTACGCCGGCCTGGCGGCGCAGTGGCTGGGCGACGGGCGGCTGCAGTCGCGCGAGACGTTCGCCGACCGCATCGACGGGGCGGTCGACGCGTTCCTCGGCGTGCTGCGCGGCGAGAACACCGGGAAGATGGTCGTGCGGCTCTGAGCCGCACGCGGGCTACGCTCGGGCGATGAACCGTCCAGTCACCCTCGTCCTCGGTGGGATCCTCGTCGTCATCGGCCTGATCTGGTTCTTCCAGGGGATCGGGGTGCTCGGTGGCAGCGTCATGAGCGGGGTCGCGCTGTGGGCCGTCGTCGGTCCGATCGTGGCGATCGGTGGGGTGGCGCTCATCCTGCGTGGCCGCCGCAACCCGTCGGGGTAGCCACCCGGAGGCTCGGTGCCCGAGGCTGACTCGTCGGTGTCGCCGGACGGGGTGTCGCCGGACGGCCGGCCACCGCGAACCCGGCCTCACCGGAACGAGAGTTCAGCTCGTTCAGAACGGAACCGTCTCCTTGTCGATGACAGGTTCACGGGCGATCCGCACCCCCTCGGCCGCTTCCTCCTCCTCTGGGAACTCCGGCAGGACGTCGTCCTCCTGAAGCATGAGCATGCTCGTCGGCACCCGGACCTCCCAGGTCTCACCGATCTGCTGCGCCGGGTCGAGCTGCAGCGCCAGCTCCACGTCGGCGTACACGTCGAGCATCTCCTGGTCTGTGAAGAGGGGGCAGTACCCACCCGCCCACAGCCGGCCGGTACGGCGGAAGAGGATGGCGGCGCGTTCGTGCCCCGGCAGTACGGGGACGACGACGGAGGCGCTACCGGACCTGAGGAACTGCTCGAAGACCGGGTCCGCGCCGGCAGCCTGGGCGAGGGCGCTCCATCGCGATGTCCCGGCCCAGTAGTACGGATGGAACTCGTAGGTGATCTGCGGCCACTCGTAGATGTGCTCGAAAGCCTCCACGACGGCTCCGTTGGAGAGGGGGTGGCGCCAGTCCTGCAAGAGTGCGCCCTCCGCCTCGTCGTAGACGATCCGGGGGGTGCCGTCCTCGTCGATCGTGATCGACGTGTGGCCGGCTGCGGTGCCCTGGGTCATCAGGTCGATGCAGCTGCGCTTGAGCTCGGTCACCTCGATGGCGCGGTACTGGTCGGCACGCAGTGCGAATGTCTGGTCCTCGGTCGCGGTGGCGACCTTCGCGCGGGCGAGCGCCAGCGACTGCTCGTACTCCTGGAGCCGGGCCTGGTAGCCCTTGAGGATGGCCGCGAAGGCCCTGGCCTTCCAGTCGTCGAGGGCGGCATCCGTGCGTTGGGCCTGGTAGATCACGGTGAAGGCGTAGATGCCCTCGAACTTCGCCGTGACCGTGATCGGGATCACCGGGCGCACCTCTTCGCCGTACGCCGGCCAGTCGGCGGTGTGGTCGTTGACCGGAAGCCACTCGCCGAAGTTCGAGACGATCTTCTGGAGGTCGGGGTCAGGGTCGCCGCGCCGGACGGTGAGGAAGAAGCTGAGGGTGCCCACCTGCACCAGCAGGAGGTCGGCCTCCGGGATCGTCGTGCCGTCCTGGGGCGACTTCGGCCCTGCCACCATGCCCAGCTTGAGCGCGTCGGCGTACGACCCGAGTTCGCCGCTGCTTCCCTTCGGTGCCGTCACCGTCACGCTCGTGAGCCGGTACCCGGGCTCCAACGTGAGGGTGTTGTCGGCCCTGACCAGGCTCAGTTCGTTGACCTGGTCGTGGACGGACACCTCCTCCGCCTCCATCGCTTCGGGATAGACGAAGGCCTTGCTCCCGGTGAAATCGAGTGCGGGAGGCGCCTCGAGCCCTGCGACGTCGTAGACCGCACCGAGCTCGGCGTAGTTGGTCTCGTCGATGTCGTGGAAGCTGCGGAAGCCGGCAGCGAGCTGGTCGTCCGGTAGCGGCTCGCGGGTGGAACGGCTCAGGCGGGACGGGTGTACGGGCGCGGTGAGGTCGGCGAGCTCGGTCGTCGCCAGGTCACTGAGCCGGCTGAGGTAGACGGCGGACGGTTCGGGGACGACCATCGGGATCAGCAGACGGCGACCGTAGTTCATCAGCTTGGCCCGGTAGATGCGGTCCAGCCAGCGGTAGACCCCGTTGATGTTGTCGCTTCCGTTCTCGTTGTTGAACCCGCGAAGCGTCGTCTGCTGGGACTCTGTCAGCACCGTGGTCGAGCTGACCTGCTTGATGCTGTTACGAATTCGGCGGCTCGCCTCCTCGGTGACGGCCTTTGCGTACTCCTGAGCGGTTGACGTGGACGACGACGTGCTGGTGTCGTAGGAGGCGTTCACCGTGGCACTGACCTGGACGGGGCCGAACTTGCCGGTGGCGGTCACCCCTGCCTGGATGCCGAAGTTCTGGCTCGCCGACTGTTCGGCTTGCGACGACAGCTGGAAGCGCTCCGCGGTCTGGACGCTGCTGGTCCGCTCGTCCTCGGAGACGGTCTCGAGGGAGGTCGTCTGACTGGTGCGCGACAGGTTCCGCGTGGTCTGCTCGCGCCGTTCCGAGCGCATCACGGAGGTGACGTCGGCGATCTCGCTCAGGTCGTACCGGGAAAGCTCCTCCTCGACGACGATGAGGTCACCGATGGCCGGTGGGGGGGTTCGGCCCGCCGTCAGAGGAACCCGGAAGCTCGGAGCGGCCAGTGCGGATGCCAGCGTGGAGCCACCCAGCCCTGCGACCGCGGCCCCGGTGCGGCTGCCGGAGCCCGGGTCGGCGGCCTTGTCCAGGTCGATCAGCACCTCGTAGTCGTCGAAGCGTCCGCCGGGCCACGATGTCGCACCCGCCTGAGCCGCCAGCCACCACACCCGCAGTACGTGGTAGCAGCGCAGGGCGTCGGCGCAGTAGTTGGTGCTGACGTAGCGGTCGAAGCCCAAGATGGTGAGGGCGTACATCGTGTCCCACAGCCGGGCCGTGAACACCACCACCGCCAGGGCGAGTTCAGCAGGGGGAGTCTCGCTGAGCAGCTCGGGCAGGGAGGGAAGCTCCTCCACGAGGGCGTCGGCCAGCTCCTGCAGGTCGACCCCCTCCTCGAGGCGCTCGCGCAGCACGTCGACGGCCGGTTCGAGGGCGAGCAGCGAAGCGTCGCGGGGCTCGACGAAGCGGGCACCGCGCGCAAAGGTCTCGGCCTCGGCGAGCTTCGGTTCGTAGGGCCCCGGGCCGAACAGGACCGCGAGCAAGCCCTCGTCCCGAGTCGGCCGCAAGTCGCGGACGAACCTGCTGTCCACGCGGTGCAGTCTCACCCTCTCGGGGCGACGGCTGTTCACGAATCGGAACATCTCCTGCTTGATGGTCATGACGACGTTTCCCCTGTGGTGTTCGATGATCTGCTGCTGATCGGCTCGCCAGCGTCCGGCCCCCCGTACCAGCGCCACGGAGAGGCATTGGCGGGGACCGAGTCCGGCGAGAAGGCGGTGAGGTCGCGGATTCGTCCGTCGAGCCGGTCCCGCACCGCCGCGAGGGTCTGCTGGTCGATGGCGGGCGAGCTGCCACCGGCCAGGTCGATCAGGGCGTCATAGTGCTCCTGGACCTCACGCTGTAGCGCAGCGACCTGGTCGCTCAGGTCGGCCAGTGCTTCCGGATCGCCGTCGCCACCACCATCTGCCGCGGCGGCGCTGTAGGCGGTGACCTGAAGGTCGAGGTCGGCCACGGCCACCTCGAGACGGGTCGGTTCCCCGGCGGCCAGCCAACGCCGCTCCGGGCCGCCTGCCCCGGCGAGAAGGGCGCCCAGCTCCTCGACCCCCGTGCCCATGGACACGACGGGCGCCGGCTCGGCCGGGCGGACAGGGAGCTCGTCGAGGAGCTGCTCGAGCGGGCTCGGGTCATGGTCGTCGAGCTCGAGGGCGCCGCGGATCCCCTCGCGCAGCCTCCTCGCCTGTTGCGACGCGGGGCTGCTGCCATCCCGCGGGAGGTCGTTGCGGGTGAAGTAGTCGACCACGAGGATCTTCAGCTCGTTCATCCGCACGGTGCGTTCGCTGTTGTCCAGACCGACCCAGTTCTTGCGGGGCATGGACCAGATCTCGTCGCAGCGCGCGGCCTCGAAGGGGCGCCGGGCATGCTCGGGCAGTTCAGGGTTGTTGAACAGGCTCTGCTGTGGGTCGTGGGCGAACACCGACCGCGCGAAGGTGTCGAAGAGGTAGGCGGCCTGTTCGTCGCTCAGGCGGTTGGCACCGGGCCACCTGAGCCCGGAACGATTGCGCACCGCGGTCTGGAGCTCAGGAACGTTCATCCTTGTCGCGACCTCCTCCGAGTGGATGACGAGGCGATCCCCCCGACGTTTCCGTGCTGGTCGATGTCCCTTCCGACGCTCACCTGCTTGCGAAACTCGGGTTGGCCGAGCAGGTGGTTCTGCTTGAGCCAGAGCCTCCAGAGCAATGACTCGAAGCCAAGGGCGCACAGGTCGCGCTCGGCGGCCGTGAGCTCCGAGGGGCGGTCTGGTGCAGCAGCACTCTCGGCGGCGAGCACGAGGAGCTCGTGGATCTTGTCGCTGGCGTACTCGTCCCGGTACGAAGCGCACATGCAGGCGGAGGTCACGAAGTGCCTCACAGGTCTGTCGCCGTTCCGTGGCGATCTTCGACAGGAACCCTCCTACGATGCCCGAGGTCCGGAAGGGCTCCGCCACGCCGCTCGCAGTCGCTGAGAGCCCGTGGCCGGTGATGTCGCGCAGTCCCTCGCCGAGCGTCCGGCCCGCGCGGGCCAGCGTGGTGTGGCGGACACCTTTCAGGAGCACCTTGAGGTGGGCATCGGTAGGAGCCCAGCCTTCCGGCGGGGGTTGGTAGGCGTCGATGACCCGGTCGACCACGGTCTCGTCGGCGACCCCTGCTGCCGCTTCAGCCATCCGCGCCATCTCCCGTAGCTGCCCGGCTGCCTCGAAGGCCGCCTGGCTCTCCTGCGACCTCTTCATCCAATGTGGTGAGCGGTTGCGGCGACCGCTGTACGCCAAGTGGCACAGCGTGGTGATGACCAGCTCTCCGGCAAGCACGAGCACGGCGCCCCGAAGAGCGTCGGTGAGGTCGAACTCAGGATTCTCGAGCTCGGCCACCGCCTGCTCCAGGATGTTCAACCGGGCGTCCTGCATGTTGTCCGCCGCAAGGGCCGCACATTCGGCCATGAACGTGGAGAACTCGTCGGCGTCCGCGTCGATGGTCTCGAGGCTGGACTCTGCTACGGCGCGGATGTACCGCGCCAGCGTCGCGTCATCCCACACGCTCGCGCACACATCGAGCGCGGAGATCTGCTCCTGCACCCACTCGTCTACCGAAGAACCACTCACAGGAACGAGGAACTGCAGATCCGGTCGTTGATACAGCCGCGGCGTCGACGTTTGCGGCGCCGTGCTCGGGCGAAGCACATCGACGTGTCGGCAACGCCCGCGGCCCACGTGATCGAGACGAGAGCCGCCTCCGGACGCCCCTCATCGCCGGCGGGCCACCGAGCCTCGCCCACGCTCATCCGAGACGAGCCCGAGACCTCATGCCTCAGGCGGAGCGAGTACAGCGGCGTGGGTGGGCCCCGTGGGGCTCGAACCCACAACCTACGGATTAAAAGTCCGCAGCTCTGCCAGTTGAGCTAGAGGCCCGGGTGAGGACAGTAACCCGGAACAGCGCCTCACCCGCATGCGGTGGGCCGTCCTCACGAGCACCGAGGGTACCGCGAGAGGCTCACTCACCCCGTCGGCCGTCGACACGGACCGAGCCGACCTGCGCTCACCGGAGTGCCCACGGGTGGTGATTTCGGTGCGCAGGTCGGCACAGCTGCCGACGGGCTGCGCGTCAGATGGTGGGTGGCGAGCCGGCGCGCTCACGGCAGCCCGGCCACGTCGGCTGCGGGCCCGGCCCCCGTCGCCGGGGGCGCACCCTCCTCGCGCTCGGGCCCGCTCCGGACGATGACGAACGCGAGCAGCGTCATGGCGACTGCGGCCACGGCAGTCCAGCCGTAGAGCACGGACAGGTCGGTCCCGGCGTCGACGAGCGGTCCGACCCCGAATGCGGCGATGCCGTATCCCACCTGGTAGAAGGCGATCACGCCGCCGGCCACCGCTGCCGACATGGCAGTCAGGGCGTTCTGACCGAGGCTGATCGTGAGCGGGAGCAGGGCCGAGCAGCCCAGGCCCGAGAGGCCGAAGACCGCAACCCCCAGCCACGGCAGGTCCGGCGGGAGGGCGGCGGTCAGGAGGAAGGTGCCCACCAGCAGCACCGGGAGCGCGCGGAACACGGTGCTCGCCGGCATCCACCGCCCGAGCGCGGCGAACAGCAACCGCCCCAGGGTCACCATGGCCCAGAAGGCGGTGAGCGCGAACGCCGCCTGGGTGGCCGACGCGCTCAGCGAGGTGGTCATGTCGGACTGCGACCAGTTCCCGTTCATTGTCTCGCAGATGCCGTAGAGAACCGCGAAGGCGGCGAAGAGCCAGAACCGTCCGGGGACACCACCGTGGCCCGCCGCGGGGGCCGCCTGCCCGGGTTCCGCGGTGCGCAGCGGTAGCCGGGCTGCTGCGGCGCCGAGCAGGCCCAACAGCACCGTCGACAGCACGGGCAGTCCCCACCAGAAACCCAGCCCGACGAAGACGGCGACGAAGACGGGCGCCAGCGCGGTACCGGCGCCGAGCAGGGCGTTGAGCGTGAGCACGGCGCGGTCCGGACGGTCGGGCCGGAACGCCGCGACGTAGGTGTTCAGCACCGGCACGGTCATCCCGAACCCGGCTCCCAGGAACGCGGTGGCCAGCAGGAGCATCGGGTAGGCCACAGGGTGGGTCTCGACGAGGCTGCTGGCCACGAGGACCAGCATGGCGACGATGTTCGCTCCCAGGCCGAGCAGCAGCACCGTCTTGCTGCCGAGCCGGCGGGCCACGCTCGTCCCCAGCAACGAGGTGATGATGGCGGTCACCACCTGGGGCAGGAACATCGCCCCGTACTGGGTGCCGGACAGGTCGTAGCTGGCAGGGTCGGTGAACACCGTGCTGGCCGCGGGAAAGGTCACCAGCACGATGCCCTGCACCAGCCCGGCGAGGTTGACCACCCGAAGCTCCGCAGTGGACGCCATGGCAGCCCCGCTCACCGAGAAGGTCAGCCGAGCCGGGTCAGCAGGTGGTCTCCTACCCGCAGGGCGTTCGCGATCG
Organism: uncultured Actinomycetota bacterium; assembly: GCA_963747405.1. Lineage (GTDB taxonomy): Bacteria > Actinomycetota > Actinomycetes > Actinomycetales > Dermatophilaceae > Fodinibacter. The sequence goes on along the minus strand of CAVVFG010000022.1, from coordinate 78,256 downwards.
CGGTCAGGGCCGGGTTCACGGCCCCGATGCTCGGGAAGAAGCTCGTGTCGACGACGTACAGGTTGTCGAGCTCGTGCGCCTTGCAGTCGGCATCGAGCACCGAGGTCGCCGGGTCGTTGCCGAACCGAACGGTCCCGGACTGGTGCGCGCATCCGGCGACCGGTATGTCGTTCTTCATGTAGACGTCACGCGGCACCAGGTGGTGGGGATGCATGCCCAGGTGGTCGAGGTTGTGCTTCACCCGGCGGTACAGCTGCTCCAGCGGCTCGCGGTTGTTCGGCGTGTAGCTCAGCACGATGTCGCCGTCGCTGTTGAGCGTCACCCGGTTGTCCGGGTCCGGCAGGTCCTCGGTCGAGAGCCAGAAGTCGACCGCGTGCTCGGCGACCTCCCCGAGTGCGAACAGGGGCGCGAGCTCCGCGATTCGCTTCTCCCCGCGGTACATCGGCGCGGACGACTTGCCGACCATCTGCACGTTCCCCATCGGGAACCCGAAGTCGTCGTCGCCGAGGTACCAGTCGTTCAGGCCCAGCGTCTTCTGGAAGCGCGTGTCGTTCCTCTCCTTCGAGACCGCGAGGAACGCCCTGCTGTTGTGGAACATGTAGTTGCGCCCCACCTGGTCCGAACCGTTGGCCAGGCCGTTCGGGTGCTGGTCGTTGGCGCTCGCCAACAGCAGCTTGGCCGAGTTCGCGGCCCCGGCCGACAGCACGACCATGGATGCCGTGAACCGCTGTTCAGCGCCGTCGACGTCCGCGACCACCGAGGTCACGGTGCGGCCGCTGGCGTCCGTCTCCAGGCGCCGCACGTGGGCGTTGCGCAGCAGCGTCACGTTCTCGTGCTTGAGCGCGGGTCGCACTGCGACCACGTCGGCGTCGGACTTGGCATGCACCAGGCAGGCGAAGCCGTCGCAGGTCGAACAGCGGATGCAGGCGCTCGAGAGGCTGTCGGCCTCGTCGAGCATGATCCCGTTGGGACTGTGGAACGGGTGCAGACCGACCCTCGACAGGTCGTCGAAGAGCTTCTGGATGCGCGGCTCGTGGGAGATCGGCGGGTACGGGTAGGGATCCCCGGGCGGGTCCGTGGGGTCCTCGCCGCGGATGCCGTGCACCTGATAGAGCTCCTCGGCCTGGGCGTAGTACGGGGCAAAGACGTCGTAGCCGACGGGCCACGCCGGTGAGATGCCCCCGTGGTGGCGCAGCTCGCCGAAGTCCTGTTCCCGCAGGCGGTACAGCGCAGCGCCGTAGAACTTGGTGGCACCGCCGACGAAGTAGTGGACCTGCGGCTGGAAGGCTTTGCCGTTCTTGTCGTACCAGGTGTCGGCCGAGACGTAGCGGTTGTCGACGAAGACGGCGGTGGCGTCCCAGTTCTGGATCTCCCGGGGGAGCCAGTCACCACGCTCCAGCACGAGCACCCGCTTTCCCGATGGCGCCAGCCGGTGTGCGAGAGTCCCTCCACCGGCACCCGAACCTACGATGATGACGTCGTAGTCGTCAGACATGTCGTTCTCCCTCAGGTCAACTGTTGGTCAGCGGAGTCAGTGGCCCGATAGGGCTCAAGGACGATGTGGGGCAGGTCTTCCGTGTGGTCGGCCCAGGCAAGGCGCCGGGGTGCGGCAAAAGCCTCGACGGTGGCCGCGTGGTCGCGCTCGAAGTAGTCCCAGGCCCACTCCAGGAAGGCGTCGGTCTTGCTGTGCACGCCACTCAACAGAGCCGCATGGACCCCCAGCCACGCCGCGAACGCGAGCGGGCCCTCGACCTCGTGCCGGTGCCGGCCGACCTCTGCGACAGCCGCATTGCGGCCGATCATCGCCATGATCCCCTTGTCCCTGTACTCGAACGGCCGGGCCGGCTCCCCCCTCAGGCCGCGGACGATGTTGGCCCCGGCCCACTTGCCGGACTGCTGGGCCACCGACCCCAGCTGGGGCAAGGGTCCCTCGCGCGGACCCTCGCCCGAGGGGATGTTGGCCACGTCGCCCACGGCGTAGACGCCCGGGAAGCCCGGCACGGCCAGGTCGCGTCCCACGTCGATGCGGCCGCCCCGGCCGGTGGCCGGCACGCCTGCCTCGAGGACCGACGCACCCGACTCGCCGCCGCCCCAGACGACGGTGCGCGTCGGGACGCTGCTTCCGTCGTCGAGGTCGACACGGTCGGGGTGGACGGCCCGGACACCGGTACCGAGCCGCACCTCGGCCCCGGCGCGGGTGAGCCGCTCGAGGGCGTAGGTGTGCGCACTGCTCGAGAACTGGCCGAGCAGGCTGGCCCCGCGGTCGACCAGGGTGACCCGGCCGGGATGGGGGAGACGGCCGGTCTCGTGCAGGGCCGTCAGCAGCTCGGCCAACGCCCCGGCCGTCTCCACGCCGGTCGGGCCGCCCCCGACCACGACCACGTCGAGCGTGCTCATGGCCGCCGGTGACCGTTCGGCCATCGCCTCCTGGATGAGCCGTTGCAGATGGATCCGCAGGCGCTCCGCGTCCGCCACCGAGTACAGCGGGAAGGAGTGCTCCGCGGCGCCGGGGACGCCGAAGAAGTTCGGTTGCGCGCCGGCGGCGAGCACCAGGTATGCGCCGGTCAGGGCGCGGCCATCGGCGAGGGACACGCTGCGCGTGGAGACGTCGACTGCGGTCACCTCGGCGGTCACCACCTCGACACTGTCCTGGTCCCGGAAGATCGTGCGGTGCGGGCGGGCGATGTCCTCGGCCGGCAGCTGCGAGCTGGCCACCTGGTACAGCAGGGGCTGGAACTGGTGGTAGTCGTTGCGGTCGACCAGGGTCACCTCGACGCCCTGAGCGCCCAGCTCACGTGCGCAGGCCACCCCGGCCATCCCACCGCCCAGGACGAGCACCCTGTCAGCCACGGCCGCCACCTCCAGCGGCAATGAGCGGGCCCTCAGTGGCCTCGCGGCGGCCATCGGTCGGCCGGTCGAGGCGTGCGGGGATGGCGGAACGGAGCGCAGGCGACTCCTGGAGGGCCATGGCGGGTCCCCTTCCCTGTGGTGCCGGGCGGTGCCTGGTCAGACGGACAGTTCCTCGCGGCGGTCGGCCAGGATGATCCGGCCGGCAGCCTCGATGAGGGCGAGGTGGGAGAACGCCTGCGGGAAGTTGCCCAGGTGCCGCGCGCGGTCGACCTCGAACTCCTCGGCGTACAGGCCCAGGGGCGACGCGATGCGCAGCAGCCGCTGCATGAGGTCGGTGGCCCGGCGCATCTCGCCGACGATGGCGAGGGCGGAGACCAACCAGAAGGAGCAGATCAGGAAGGTGCCCTCCTTGCCGGAGAGGCCGTCGTCGGTCTCGCCGGTCACGTAGCGCAGCACGAAGCCGTTCTCGCTGAGGTCGTCGGCGATGGCGTCGACGGTGTTGCGCAGCCGCTCGTCGGTGCCGGGCAGGAACCCGAAGAGGGCGGCGAGCAGGGTCGAGGCGTCGAGGGCGTCGGTGTCATAGTGCTGGCGCAGCACCCCGCGGTCGCTGACGCCGTGCTCGAGGATGTCGGCGCGGATCTCCTCGGCAGCGGCGGCCCAGGACTGTTCGAGCTCGGGGTCGTCGCGGATGCCGGCCAGCTTGGCCGCGCGGTCCAGCGCCACCCAGCTCATCAGCTTGGAGGAGACGTAGTGGCGCGGGGCGCCGCGGGCCTCCCAGATGCCCTGGTCGGGCTCGCGCCACGACGCCAGGGCGCCCTCGGCCTGGGACTTCACCAGGGGCCAGAGGCGTCGGGGCAAGCGCTTGCTGCGGCGGGTGTGCAGCAGGATGGAGTCGAGCACCGCCCCGTAGACGTCGTTCTGGCGCTGGTCGAAGGCGCCGTTGCCGATCCGTACAGGTCGGGCCCCTTCGTAGCCGGAGAGCTCGTCGCGCGTGGACTCGCTCAGGTCGCGGCGGCCGTCGATGCCGTACATGATCTGCAGGCCACCGTCGGGGTTGGGCTCGAGGTCGGCGACGAACTGGATGAACTCGTCGGCCTCCCAGTCCAGGTTGAGGTAGTGCAGCGCCTGCAGGGTGAAGGTGGTGTCGCGCATCCAGGTGTACCGGTAGTCCCAGTTGCGCTCACCTCCCGGGGTCTCGGGCAGGGACGTGGTCAGGGCGGCGACCGTGGCACCGGTCGGCATGTAGGTCAGCCCCTTGATCGTCAGCGCCGAGCGCTCGACGAGCTGACGCAGCGGGTGGTCGGGGATCCGGGCGCGCGCGAGCCAGGCGCGCCAGAACTGCACGGTGGTCTGGATCCGCGACGCGGCGTCCTCGACGTCGGTCGGGGCGGCCAGGCCATCGGCCCACGACAACGCGGCGAACGCACGCTCCCCCTTGGCCAGGCGGTGCCTGCCGCGCACCGCACTGCCCTCGACGCCCAGGGCCAGGTCGGTGCTCAGCCGCAGCACCTGCCCCGCACCCGACGCGTCGGCGACGTGACCCTCCTCGTCGCCGAGCGTCCAGCTCGCCGGGGCGCGGCCGTAGTCGAACGCCGGCTCGCAGACCAGCTCGACCTCGACCCAGCCCTCGACGCACTCCACGACCCGCACGAGCACGTGCTCGGCGTCGGCATCGGCCGGTGGCCGGGTGTGCGGGGTGACCAGGTCCGGTCCAGTACGCCTGGCCAGGGTCAACGCGTCGTGCACCACGAGCCACCCGCTGGGCGTATGCCAGGTCGTGGTCATCACGTTCGTCCCGGGCACGTAGGACCGCTGGGTCGGCACGTTGATGCCGTACGGTCCCAACCGGAACGAGCCCGCCCCCCGGTCCAGCAGGTTGCCGAAGGCGCTCGGCGAGTCGAACGAGGGCACGCACAGCCAGTCCACCGACCCGTCCGGCGCCACGAGGGCCCCGGTGTGGCAGTTCGACAGGAACGCGTAGTCGGCAATCGGCGGAAACGGCGACGACGAGAGACTCACCGTTGACCTCCTCAGTTGGTTGACCCGGTAACGACGATGGGCCCGCCCCGCACCGTCCGGCATCACCCCTTTGGTGTGAAACCGTCCGGCGCATCCTGCTGCGCCTCCAGACCCGTCGCCCACTCACCCGGATGGGGGGATGCCGGCCGGCCCCCCGAACGGTCACGGTGAGTCGTGCAGTGGAGGGCAGATCGAGTGACGCGCCAGTGGCCCTTCGAGGCCGGGGCTGACAGGGACGAGGCCATGGACACGCGACAGACAACCGGTGGTGAGCGACCGTGACGCTGCTCCATGTCCTGTCGACCGCCGTCGTGCCGCTCGCGGTCGATCCGGTGCCATGGGCGAGGTCGCAGATGGCCTTCACGCTCGCCTTCCACATCGTGCTGGTGCCGCTGGGGGTCTCGTGGGCGGTGATGGCGCTGATCGCGAACTACCGCGGCATCCGGCACGGCGACGCCGACGCGATGCGGCTGGCCCAGCGCTGGTCGACCTACATGGCGGTCACGTTCGCGGTCGGCGCCGTGACCGGCACGGTGCTGTCCTTCGAGTTCGGGCTGCTGTGGCCGACGTTCATGGGCCAATGGGGGGCGGCGTTCGGGGTGCCGTTCGCGTTCGAGGGGATCTTCTTCTTCCTCGAGGCCATCTTCATCTCGATCTACATCTTCGGGTGGCGTCGGCTGCGCCCGTGGCCGCACTTCTGGACCGGCGTGCCCATCGCGGTGACCGGCATCCTCGGCAGTGTGTCGGTCGTGGCGGCCAACGCGTGGATGAACGCCCCGGAGGGGGTCACCCTGGACTCCACGGGGGCGGTCGTCGAGGTCGACCCGGTGGGGGTGATCTTCAACAGCGCGATGCCGCTGATGGCGGCGCACATGGTGGTGGCCGCGTACATGGTCGGCGGTTTCCTCATCGCGTCGGTGTACGCGGTCGGGATGCTGCGGGGCCGCCGCGACCGGTACCACCGGCTCGGGTTCATCATCGGGTTCTGCGTGGCGGCGGTCGCCACCCCGATCCAGATGGGGGTGGGTGACGGGTTGGCGCGGTGGGTGTACCAGGAGCAGCCGGCGAAGTTCGCGGCGATCGAGATGGTCACCCAGACCGGCAGCGACGTGCCGGAGATCCTCTTCGGCCACCTCGACGCCCAGGGGCAGGTCACTGGCGGCATCCCGATCCCGGGGCTGGCGTCGGTGCTGTCCGACCCGAGCACCGGGACCTCGACGGTGGTGATGGGCCTGAACGAGATCCCCGCCGCGGACCGTCCCACGAACGGCACGGTCAACGTCACCCACCTGGCCTGGGACGTCATGATCGGGGTGGGCACCCTCCTGTTCCTGCTCTCGCTGTGGTGGTGGGCCAGCTGGGTCTTCCGTCGGCGGATGCCGGGCAGCCGCTGGTTCCTGCGCCTGGCCGCCATCTCGGGCGTGCTGTCCGTGGTCGCGCTCGAGGCCGGATGGACGGTCAGCGAGGTGGGCCGGCAGCCGTGGATCGTCTGGGAGCTGATGAAGGTCGACGACGCCGCCACGGCGAACACCGGCATCTGGGTCACCTTCATCGGCGTCGTGATCCTGTACGTGGGGCTCGGGGTCACCACCGTGCTGGTGCTGCGCGGGATGAGCCGCCGATACCGGCACCGCGACGAGGCGGGCGAGGCCGGCGGGGCCGTGGACGAGGCGAACGTGCCCTACGGCCCCAGCCGGGTGGCCGACGAGCTCGAGGCGCGCGGGCGATGAGCACCGCCGCCGCCGTCGTGCTCGTGGTCGCGATGACGCTCTACGCCGTCTTCGGCGGCGCCGACTTCGGGGCCGGCTTCTGGGACCTGATCGCCGGCGGGGCGCAGCGCGGTGAGCGGCCCCGGGAGGTGATCGACCACTCGATCGCCCCGGTGTGGGAGGCCAACCACGTCTGGCTGATCTTCGTGTTCGTGGTGCTGTGGACCTGCTTCCCGCAGGCCTACGCCTCGATCACCTTGACCATGTTCGTGCCGCTGACCCTCGCCGCCTTGGGGGTCGTGCTGCGCGGGGCCGGGTTCGCCTTCCGCAAGGCGGTACTGCGCACCCGTGACCGGCGCGCCTTCGGTGCCGCCTTCGCGCTCTCCTCGGTGCTGGTGCCCTACTGCCTGGGCGCGGTCATCGGCGGTGTCGCCTCGGGCCGGGTCCCAGCCGGCGGCGTCGCCGGCGACCCGTGGAGCTCCTGGGTCAACCCGACCTCGGTGATCGCCGGGCTGCTCGCGGTCAGCCTGTGCGCCTACCTCGCCTCGTTCTTCCTCGTCGCAGACGCCCGGCGGCTCGCCGACGACAGCATGGTCGGCTACTTCCGACGCCGGGCCGCCGCCGCTGCGGTCGCGGCCGGCCTCGTCGGCGTGGTCGGCATCTTCGTGGTCTCCGGCGATGCCCCCTACCTCTACGACGGGCTCACCTCCCGCGCCCTGCCTGTCGTGGCCGTGTCGGTGCTCTGCGGCACCGGTGCGCTGGTGCTGCTGCTGCGCCACGCGCGCCGCGGCGCTCGCCTCGTGGCGGTCGTCGCGGTCGGCTCGGTCATCCTCGCCTGGGCCGTGGCCCAGTGGGACTACCTGCTGCCCGAGACGCTCACCATCACCGCGGGCGCGGCGCCCTCCGGCACGATCACCGCCGTCCTCGTGGCCACCACGCTCGCGGCGCTGGTGCTCGTGCCGGCATTCGGGCTGCTCTACGTGCTCGACCAACGATCACTTCTGCCCGACGAGGGCGCGGACGACCCCCGCGTGCCGGCCGCTCAGGGGCGATAGCGACGCTTCACACGGCTGCGGTTGACCGCGGTCGCCTCCGCGACCACCGTGGGCCCAGCCGGCCGAGGACCAGGAGGATGCCATGGGCATGTCGATATTCGCTCGCATCGGTGCGATCGCGGGTGAGTCGCGAGACGCCACGCACCGGGACCACATCGACGTGCTGACCTGGTCGTGGGGGGTGTCGCACGCGGCCGTCGCCGCAGGCCCGGGGGCGGGTGCCGGCGTCGGCAAGGCGGTCTTCCGCGACCTCACCTTCACCCATGTCGTCGACATGGCGTCGCCGCTGCTGATGACGGCGTGCGCCACCGGCGAGCGGCTCGGCGACGCGACGATCAGCGTGCGCCACGGGGGACCACAGCAGCAGGACCACCTGGTCGTCACGATGACCGACGTCGTCGTCACCAGCGTCGCCGCGAGCCTCGCAGCGGAGGCGGACGTCGGCGTGGAGGAGGTCGCCCTCACGTTCACGAAGGTCGACCTGCAGTACCGGCCGCGGCGATCCGACGGCGCGCTGGAAGCCGGCATCCACTTCGTCTACGACGTCCGGGCCCAGCACGCCGGCTGAGGGGTGTCCAGCCTCGCCGGGGTGCCGGCCCCCACTCGGCGGGCCAGGAAGTGTCGGTCACTGCCCCGTGCCGCACGGCGTGCGTGGCTTCCCCGGCGGCGTGGCCACTCGTGGACGGCATCCCGGCAGCGGGCTAGCGTGGCCGGATGGAGCTGCCCGAGCCGGTGCGCGTCATCCGTGACGAGGAGCTGCTCGAGGCCGACCCGACGCCGGGGATGCTGCGCTGGCGCGCGTTCGAGGCGCCGGGGCTGTGGGCGGGCCAGGTGGTGACCGAGCCCGGCGCCTTCTCGGGGTGGCACCACCACGACTCCAACTCCTCGATGCTCTACGTGGTGCGCGGCGTGCTCCGCCTCGAGTGCGAAGGCGTCGAGGGCTGGGTGGATGCCGTGGCGGGCGACTACGTGCGGGTGCCGGCCTTCACGGTGCACCGGGAGTCCAACCCCGGCCGGGAAGCGTCGCTGGCCGTCATCGCCCGGTGCGGGACCGGCATCCCCACGGTGAACGTGCCGCACGCCCCACCCCCTCACCGCTGACCCGGACCAGCGTGACGGTGCGGTTCGCCCGGGGGACGCCTTCGGCTGCCTCCGGCACGACCCGGGGCTTGCCGGGCTCCGCAAGGGTCGGAACACTGGGTCGGACCGCCCTGCGCCGCGGAGGGTGGCCGAGCACCGGGGAGGACCTGTGATGTCCGACGGACCGATCCACCTGCTGGTGGGCACCACGAAGGGCGCCTTCGTGCTCGACGGCGACGAGGGTCGCAGTCGCTGGACCGTGCGCGGTCCGTACTGCGACGGGTGGCCGGTCAACCACGTCATCGGCGACCCCGCCACGGGCACCATCTGGGCCGGGGGCGGTGGCGACTGGTCGGGTGCCGGGGTCTGGCGGTCCGACGACGGCGGCCACACCTGGCGGCTCAGCAGGTTGACGACGGGCCAGGTGGACGCCTGGGCGGCCGACGACCCGGGGTTCGCCGCGTCGATCGGCTGGACCGAGTCGCCGGCACCCTTCGGCGACCGCTTCTCGCAGGTGTGGTCGCTGGCCCGGGTGGGAACCCGCCTCTACGCCGGCACCAAGCCGGCGACCCTGCTCGTCAGTGACGACGACGGCGAGACCTGGGAGACCGTCAAGGGCCTCACCGACCACCCCTCGGCGTCGGAGTGGGGCCCCGGCGCCGCCGGGCTGGTGCTGCACACCATCGTCGCCGACCCGGGCGACCCCGAGAAGCTGTGGGTGGGCATCTCCGCCGCCGGGGTCTTCGCCACACAGGACGGCGGCGTGACGTGGGAGCGGCGCAACGACCTCGCCGACCCGAGCGACGGGGAGGGGCCCGCTCACCCTGCGGCGGCATCCGACGGACACACCGGCTTCTGCGTGCACCACGTCGAGCGGGCCGCCGGCGACGGCGAGGCGCTCTACCAGCAGAACCACCACGGGGTCTGGCGCTCGTCCGACGGTGGCCGCAGCTGGAACGACATCACGACCGGGCTGCCGTCGACCTTCGGCTTCCCACTGTGGGCGCACCCGCGAGACGCACGCACGATCTGGACCCTGCCGCTCAACGGTGACACCGAGGGTCGCTACCCGCCGGATGCCGCCGCAGCGGTGTGGCGCTCACGGGATGCCGGTGCCTCCTGGCAGGCGCTGCGCGCCGGCCTGCCCCAGGAAGCGTGCTTCTTCACGGTGCTCCGCCAGAGCATGAGCGGCGACCGCCGCGAGCGCGCCGGGGTCTACTTCGGCACGAACACCGGCTCGGTGTTCGCCAGCACCGACGAGGGCGAGTCGTGGGCGGAGATCGCCCGCCACCTGCCCACCGTGCTGGCCGTCGAGGCCTTCGAGCCGGCCGGCGACGGGGGTGCCGCCGCAGCGGTGGAAAGCGCCGGGGCGCGGCAGTAGCGTGAATCGTTCCCGTCGTTCGGGGCGGGGTACCAGGGGAGGAACGATGAATGCACGAGCGCGCACCCGGGCGGTCCTGACCGCGTCGGTCGTCGCGGCGGCGACGACGGCGCTCGCCCTCAGCGCACCACTCGCCAGCGCAGACGACCACGACCACGACCACGAGGACGGCCACGGCCACGGTCGCTTCACGGCGGGAGCACCGGGGGTCGGGGACCGCTACTACCCCCTCGCGGGCAACGGGGGCTACGACGTGCGGCACTACGACATCACCGGCACCTACGACCCGGCAACCGACGTCTGGTCGGCGACCACCGTCATCTCGGCGAAGGCGACCCAGAACCTGTCTCGCTTCGACCTCGACTTCGACGGCATGACCATCCGCCGGCTCGAGGTCAACGGCTCCCGCGCCACCTGGGCCCGCCGCGGTGCTGAGCTGGTCGTCACGCCGAAGCACAAGATCCGGGCGGGGAGCTCGATCCAGGTGCGGATCTCGTACTCCGGCGTGCCCAAGGAGTTCGTCCTGCCGCTGGGCAACACCTCGCTGCGCACCGGCTTCATGGCCACCGACGACGGCGCGACGGTGGCCGGCCAGCCCGACGTCGCCGCCGGGTGGTTCCCGGTCAACGACCACCCGCGGGACAAGGCGGCCTACGACTTCCATGTCACGGTGCCGCGCGGGCTCGGGGTCGTGGCCAACGGGTTCCTCGCCGGCCAGCGCACTCGCGGCAACAGCACCCGGTTCGACTGGCACGCACCCGAGCCCATGTCGAGCTACCTGGCCACCATCGACATCGGGAAGTGGGACGTGCAGCGGGGCCGCACGGCATCCGGCATCCCGGTCTACAACGCGGTCGACCCCGACCTGCTCGCCCACCCGGTCTACGGCCCGTCCATCCGCTCCTCGCTGGAGCGCCAGAGCGAGGTGCTCGGCGTGCTGCAGTCGTCGTTCGGCCACTACCCGTTCCACACGGTCGGCGCCATCATCGACGACCAGTCCGACCTGTTCTTCGCCCTGGAGACGCAGACCCGGCCGGTGTACTCGAAGTACTTCTGGCCCGACGGCGGTGACAGCGTGCTCGCGCACGAGCTCGCCCACCAGTGGTACGGCGACCACGTGGCGCTGCGGCAGTGGCAGGACATCTGGCTCAACGAGAGCTGGGCCACCTACGCCGAGTGGATCTGGGCGGAGCACGAGGGCCAGTTCACCCCCCAGGACGCCTTCGACTTCTACTACACCGGCATCCCTGCCGGTGACCCGTTCTGGGCGTTCGTCGTCGGGCAGCCGCCGCACGACGACCTGTTCGGCGACCCGGTCTACCTGCGCGGCGCCATGACCCTCCAGGCGCTGCGCAGCCGGGTGGGCGACGACGCCTTCTGGCGGATCGCCCGGCAGTGGGTGCAGGAGCGTGGGGGAGGCACCGGGACGACCGCGCAGTTCATCGCGCTGGCCGAGCGGGTCTCGGGGCAGCAGCTCGACGACCTGTTCGACGCCTGGCTGTTCACGGGGTCCAGGCCCACGCTGACGACACTCGCGGCGCGCGCCGCCGCCCCCTCGCTGCGCGCGGCCTCACCGGGTGCCGCGGCGCCGGGTGCCGCCGCGGTGCGCACGTGGGACACCCAGTTCACCAAGCGCACGTCCGCCGGTCGCTACTGACCCGGTCGACCCGGGGCCGACGCGGTCAGGCGCCGGGTGGCCCCAGCCGGGGGCCGGTCTGCCTCCACGACCGGCCCCGGCGCTCGCAGGTGGGTGCTGGAAGAATCGCCACCATGCCCGACGCCCCGCTGGACCTGCCCGGCTACGCCCACGTCTACTCCGGCAAGGTCCGCGACCTCTACGCCCCGGTCGACCCCGTCGACGGTGAGCCGCGCCCCGACCGGCTCCTGCTCGTCGCCTCAGACCGCATCTCGGCCTACGACTTCGTGCTCGACACCCCGATTCCCGACAAGGGCGAGGTGCTCACCCGCCTGTCGCTGTGGTGGTTCGACCAGCTCGAGGACCTCGTCCCCAACCACGTGGTCACGGCAGACGTGCCCGATGCCGTGCGCGGCCGCGCCGTGCTCGTCGAGCGTCTCGAGATGCTGCCGGTCGAGTGCGTGGCGCGGGCCTACCTCACCGGCGGGGGCCTGGGTGAGTACGCGGCGACCGGCGCCGTGAGCGGCATCCGCCTGCCCGCCGGGCTGGTCGACGGCGACCTCCTGCCCGAGCCCATCTTCACCCCGTCGACCAAGGCGCCGATGGGGGAGCACGACGAGCCGATCTCCTACCCGGTGGTCGAGGCCGAGCTGGGGCGCGGGCTCGCCGGGCACGTTCGCGACCTGACCGTGGCGATCCTGAAGCGCGGCAACGAGATCGCGGCTGCCCGCGGCATCCTGCTCGCCGACACCAAGGTCGAGTTCGGGCTACGCGGCGACGACGTGGTCCTGGCCGACGAGGTGCTCACGCCCGACTCGTCCCGGTTCTGGCCGGCCGACCAGTGGGAGCCCGGGCACCCCCAACCGAGCTTCGACAAGCAGTACGTGCGCGACTGGTTGACCTCACCGGCATCCGGCTGGTCGAGGGTGTCGGGGGAGGCGCCACCGCCGCTGCCCGACGACGTCGTGGAGCAGACCCGCGCCAAGTACGTCGAGGCCTACGAGCGGCTCACCGGCGACCGCTTCTAGAACCTCAGCAGCCGTCGAGCTCGCGGCGCACCATCGCCGTCCAGCGGTCCATCGCCAGGTCGGCGGCGGCGCGGTCGCCGGTCACGGCCACCTCGAAGAGCAGGCCGCGCGCCATGGCCAGAGACTGCAGGGCGAGGGTTCGCGCCCGGTCAGTGGGCGCCCCCAGCTGCTCGAACCCCGCCTGCATGGCGTCGAGCCAGCCGGTGCGCAGCCAGGTCCGCAAGCCCTCCGCGTGCGGGTGCCCGCGCATCGCGTGGGTCGACAGCTCGAAGAACAGCGGGGCGAAGACCTCCGCCCGGTCGGCGACGCGGGTCCAGAACGCGGCACCTGCCTCGAACGGGTCGTCGTACTGCTCCGACAGGTCGAGTAGTGCTGCGTGCTCGCCCTGTTCGACCGCCTCGACGACGGCACCGAGCAGCCCTTCACGAGAACCGAAGTGGTAGTTGAGCATCCGGTGGCTCGTGCCGACGCCGGACGCGAGCGTACGCAGGCTGGTGTCGCCGACGCCGTGCTCTACGAACCACCCGACCACCCGACCGAGCAGCTCGTCGCGGGCCGTCGGCCCCCGCGGCTGGGAGTCGCGGGCGGCGGGCGCCGCCGCCGGCGCGGCAGGTGCCTCGGGCGCCTCAGGCACCGGTCGCCGGCTCGGCGGCCTTCGCGGTGGTGTCGAGTGCCGCCGCCTCGCGCGTGACGTAGTCCAGGCTCCTGCGCCCGAAGGCGAGGCGGACGAGCGGCGCGAGCGGGCCCGACCACTGGATGCCGAGCGCGATGGTGGTGCGGCCGTCCGGCCCAGGGGTCAGAGTGTGGGTGCCCACGGTGCGGATGCCGGGCCGTCCCGACTCCCACGTGAAGGAGTGGCCGGGCTCGATGGCGGTCATCGTCCAGGCGGCGCGGGGCAGGCCCGGCTGCTCCACGGTGTAGGAGGCGCCCACCTCGTCGGGTCGGTCGGGCTCGTGGGGAGTGACGGCATCCACCGTCGGGAGCCACTGTGCCCAGTGGCGCACGTCGGAGAGGACCGCCCAGAGCTTGTCGGCGGGTGCGGTGCTGTCGCGGGTGACCTGAACCATGTTCCAAATGGTACATACGCCACCCGGGTGCCACAACCCCCCTTCCCGGCCCCTCCCCGACGCCCGGCTCCTCCCCGACGCCCGGCTCCTCCTCGACGCCCGGCTCCTCCCCGACGCCCGGCTCCTCCCCGACTTTGAAGGGGAGAAGCCGGGCAACACGCGGTGGAGACCGACGCAGACGCGGCTTCTCACCTGCAAAGTCGGGGAGTGGTGGCAGTGGGGACATCGCGGGACGGGCTGGGTCTGGGCGAGGAACCGACCCGGCTCCCTGCCCGGTAGCCTTGGGCACGGCATCCGCCCGCTCCGTCCGACCGGGAGACCGCATCCATGGCCTCGTCGCACGACCTCGTGCTGACCACCGTCCCGGGCGGCAACGCCCTCTCCCCGTTCCGCGCCGCCGCCCTGCTCGCGCGGCTGCAGCAAGCCGTGCCCGCTCTCACCGCCGTGTCGGCCCGGCACGTGCACTGGGTGGCGAGCGAGGCGCCCTTGGACGGGGCCACCACGGCCACCGTGGAGCGGCTGCTGACCTACGGGCCAGCGGATGCCGGGGACGCCGTGGGTGCGCACGTCGCCGTGGTGGTGGTCGCCCCGCGCCTGGGGACGCTCTCGCCGTGGGCCAGCAAGGCAACCGACATCGCGCACAACTGCGGGGTCGACGTGCGCCGGGTCGAGCGCGTCACCGAGTACCACCTGGCGACCGACCAGCCGCTCACCGAGGGCCAGTGGGCGGCCGCCGCCGACCTGCTGCACGACCGGATGACCGAGACCGCGCTGCCGACCAGAGCCGATGCCGCGGCGCTGTTCGACGAGCGCGAGCCCGAGCCGATGGAGCACGTCGACGTGCTCGGGCGGGGCCGGGTGGCGATCCAGGAGGCCGACACGGCCTACGGCCTGGCCTTGTCCGACGATGAGGTCGACTACCTCGTCGAGGCGTTCACCGGCCTGCGCCGAAACCCCACCGACGTCGAGCTGATGATGTTCGCGCAGGCCAACAGCGAGCACTGTCGGCACAAGATCTTCAACGCCGACTTCGTCGTCGACGGGGTCGCGCAGCCGCGCTCGCTGTTCGGGATGATCCGTCACACCGAGGAGGTCGCGGGCGAGGGCACCGTGGTCGCCTACGTCGACAACGCCTCGGTGATGGTCGGGGGGCGGCGGGAGCGCTGGTTACCCGAGTCGGCCGACCGCCCCAGCCGGTACGCCGGCCGCGACGACGAGGTGCACGTGCTGATGAAGGTCGAGACGCACAACCACCCGACGGCGATCTCACCGTTCCCGGGTGCCGCGACCGGCGCCGGCGGTGAGATCCGCGACGAGGGAGCGACCGGCCGGGGGTCGCAGCCCAAGGCCGGGGTGACCGGGTTCGCGGTGTCGAACCTGCACCTTCCGGGGCTCGAGGAGCCGTGGGAGAGCTCGCCGTACGGGGCTCCCGAGCACATCGCGACCCCGCTAGCGATCATGCTGGAGGGGCCGATCGGGGCAGCGGCCTTCAACAACGAGTTCGGCCGGCCGGGGCTCGGTGGGTTCTTCCGCGTCTACGAGCAGACCGTCGACGGCATCCGCCGGGGATTCCACAAGCCGATCATGAGCGCTGGCGGGCTGGGCACGATCGGCGCCGACATGACCGAGAAGGTCGTCTTCCCGGCGGGCACGCTGCTCGTGCAGATCGGCGGCCCGGGCATGCGCATCGGGATGGGGGGCGGGGCAGCGTCGTCGATGGCGGCGGGGGCCAACGCCGCCGAGCTCGACTTCGACTCCGTGCAGCGGGGCAACCCGGAGATCGAGCGCCGGGCGCAAGAGGTCATCAACCACTGCTGGAGCCTGGGGACCGACAACCCGGTGCTGGCGATCCACGACGTCGGAGCGGGTGGGCTGTCGAACGCCTTCCCCGAGCTGGTCGACGGCGCAGGGCTGGGAGCGCGCTTCGACCTGTCGGCGGTGCCGGTCGAGGAGTCGGGCCTCGCGCCGAAGGAGGTGTGGTGCAACGAGTCGCAGGAGCGCTACGTCGTTGCGCTGGAACGCTCTTCGCTGGACCTGTTCGCCGCCCTGTGTGAGCGTGAACGGTGCCCGTATGCCGTGGTGGGGGTGGCGCGCGACGACGGACGCCTGGTGCTCGCCGACGGTCCCGACGACCGCGACGAGGAGGACCGCGCCATCGACATGCCGATGGAGGTGCTGCTTGGCAAGCCACCACGGATGGCGCGCGACGTGCGCCGCGTCGCCCGCGACGGCGGGTCGATCGACCTCGAGGGTCTCGACCTGCGCTCGACCGCGTACGCCGTGCTCCGCCACCCGACGGTTGCCTCGAAGCGCTTCCTCGTCACGATCGCCGACCGCACCGTCGGCGGGCTGACCCACCGTGACCAGATGGTGGGGCCGTGGCAGGTGCCCGTCGCCGACGTGGCGGTGACGCTGGCCGACCACGTCGGCTTCGCCGGTGAGGCGATGGCGACCGGCGAACGGATGCCGCTCGCCGCGGTCGACGCACCGGCATCCGGGCGGATGGCGGTCGGTGAGGCGCTGACCAACCTGCTGGCGGCGCCGCTGGTGTCGCTCAACGGGATCAAGCTGTCCTGCAACTGGATGGCCGCGTGCGGTGAGGTCGGGGAGGACGCCGCGCTCTACGACACGGTCGAGGCCGTCGCGATGCGGCTGCTGCCCGAGCTCGGGGTGTCCGTTCCGGTCGGCAAGGACTCGCTCTCGATGCGCACGCGCTGGACCGACCCGGCCTCGGGAGAGTCGCGGCAGGTGACGTCCCCGGTGTCGCTCGTGGTCACCGCGTTCGCGTCGCTGCCCGACGTGCGGGGCACCTGGACGGCCCAGTTGCGTGACGGATCGGCCCTCGTCCTCGTCGACCTCGGGGCGGGCCGGGACCGGCTCGGCGGCTCGATCGTGGCGCAGGCCACCAATGTCTTCGGCGGCCCGGTGCCCGACCTGGACGACCCCCGGCGGCTTCGGTCGCTGGTGGAAGCGCTGGCCGAGATTCGTTCTCGGGGAATCGAGCTCGCCTACCACGACCGCTCCGACGGCGGGCTGTGGGCGGCCGTGTGCGAGATGGCGTTCGCGGGGGCCGTGGGCGTCGAGCTCGACGTGCCTTCAGTGGCGTCGCTCTTCGCCGAGGAGCTGGGCGTGGTGCTCGGCGTGCCGGCCGATCACGTAGAGGTCGTCGACGAGGTGCTCGCCGCCCACGGCCTGGGCGACCTCAGCAGCACGGTGGGCCGTACGGCATCCGGCCGACGCCTGCGGGTCTCGCTGGCGGGTGAACGCGTGCTCGACGAGTCGGTGCGCGACCTGGCCCAGGCGTGGGACGAGGTCTCCTGGCGGATCGCCACGATGCGCGACAACCCGGCCTGCGCGCAGGAGGAGCACGAGGCCGTCGGTGCCGACGACGACCCGGGGCTGGTGGTGGCGCCGTCGTTCGACCCCACCCACGACGTCGCGGCGCCGTACCTGAGGGTCGGTGTTCGGCCGAAGGTGGCGATCCTGCGCGAGCAGGGTGTCAACAGCCACGTCGAGACGGCTTTCGCCTTCGACAGAGCCGGTTTCGACACGTACGACGTGCACATGACCGACCTGCAGACCGGACGGTTCGACCTGACCGACGTGGTGGGACTCGTGGCCTGCGGTGGGTTCTCCTACGGCGACACGCTCGGGGCGGGTGAGGGCTGGGCCCGGTCCGTGCTGTTCAACGAGCGGCTCACCGAGGGCTTCTCCGACTTCTTCTCCCGCGACGACACCTTCGGGCTCGGCATCTGCAACGGCTGCCAGATGTTCGCCGCGCTGGCGGAGCTCATCCCGGGCGCACAGGCGTGGCCACGGTTCACGCGCAACCGTTCCGAGCAGTACGAGGCGCGGATGACGCTGGTCGAGGTGCTGGAGTCCCCCTCGATCTTCACCGCCGGGATGGCGGGCAGCCGGATGCCCATCGCGGTCGCCCACGGCGAGGGCTTCGCCGACTTCTCGGCCCGCGGTGACTCGGGTCGGGTCGCGCGCGTGGCGCGGTTCGTCGACCACGGGGGTGAGCCTGCGACGGCATACCCGTTCAACCCCAACGGTTCTCCCGACGGACTCACCGCGGTCACGACGCCGGACGGCCGGTTCACGGCGATGATGCCGCACCCGGAGCGGGTCGCCCGCAACGCCCAGATGTCATGGACGCCCGGCCCCGTCGAGTCCGAGAGCCCCTGGCTGCGGATGTTCCGCAACGCACGGGTCTGGGTCGGCTGAGCGGAGGCCCGCTCGGGCCCGGCGAGGTACATCTCCCAGGGACGTCCGGATGCTTCACGTGGCGAGCCACCCGCACCCGGCTCACCACGTGATGCATCCAGGGGGTTGCCTCACGTGGTGGACCGCGGGCACGCAGCGCTCGTGGCCCCCGCGGTGCCGACCACCGACGCCGCCCACATCGCAGCCCCGGCCGTCGCTACCGACGCGAGGTGGTGGCGTGCAGGGCGACGAAGCCGGTGGCGACCATGCCGGCGATCGGTGCGACCAGGGTCGCGAGAGGGATCCGCGTCGGGTCGGTGCCGGTCACGAGCTCCGGAGCGAAGATGCCGGCCACGGCGACGACCACCCAGATGGTGGCCACCGACAGGCCGAACCCGAGCCAGCGTGAGGGGTCGTCGGACGGCTCGCCGCTGCGGGCGGCCATCAGCACGTACCCGGTGGCGGCCGCCGCCCAGAGCCAAGCGGTGAGCCCGCCCAGCGGAAGGTGCTCCTGCTGGGACCCCGTCACCAGGTCGGGGGCGAACAGAGAGAACAGCAGCGTCGGCACCCAGATCGCGGCGACTGCCACCCAAGGGGCGAACCCGACCCAGCCGCTGCGGTGGGTGGGCCGGTCCCCTTCCCCGTGGTGCCGTGGCACGTCGAGAGGCGAGGCGGAGGGCGTGCTGGCCATGGCTCCATCGTCCTGCGCGACGCACCGGCCGGCACCGTCTGGTCGGTCACACCGCACCGCCGCCTCGGCTCCGGCAGCCTGCGTGGCGCGGTTTGCAGGACGGAGCTCAGCCGCTCAGCCGCTCTGCCCGCAGCCGGCGGCCCCGCGCGCGATACTCCTCGCAGGGACGGGCACGGCCGTCGTGACGATGGAGGAGACCGATGTCAGAGCCACTCCCACCGACCCCGCCGGCCACCCCACCCGCCGACGGCCGCGCTGCAGCCAAGCCCCCGGTCGTCCGGCTCACGACGTGGGTCAACGTCGTCCTGGTGCTGATCCTGCTCGCCTCCTGCTCGGGCGCGAGCAACGTCAGCGACCTGGTCGTCCGGACGGGCGACGGCTCCGGGGTCGCCTCGCAGGCTGAGGTCACCGACCTGTGCCGCCTGCTCGGCGCCGTGGCGGCGAAGCAGGGCGTCGACGTCGACACCCTCTTCACCGGGTCCAGCGCAAGCACGCAGTGCCAGGACGCGGCCCGCGCCACGCCCCAACCCTGAGCTCACCGTCGGCGCCACGCCCCCCGCTCCGGCGGCTCGGGTGAGGATGCCGTGTCGCCGTCGATCGCGCTGAACGGCCGTGCCCCGGGCCGGCGTCGTTCCACCTCGTTCCAGGTCAGCACCCCTGTCGGGAGCGAGGCCGAGGCCGCGGCCCGGCGCAGCGTCCACACGTCGATCGGTCGACCGGACGCGACCAGCACCAGGTTGCCGAACCGCTTTCCCTTGAGCACCTCGTGCAGCCCCACCACCGCCACGTGCCCCAGGGCGACCCGTGCGCCGGCGAACACCCGGGCGGCATACCGCAGCCCCGGCTCGTCGGCAACGTTCGCCATCACCAAGCCACCGGGCACCAGCACCCGGCCGACGTCGGTGAACCACTCGACGCTCGACAGCTCGGGCGGCACGCAGCCCTCGGCATAGGCGTCGACGACCACGACGTCGGCGCTCGCGTCGCGCAACCCGGCCACGCCGGCGAGCCCGTCCACCGGGCGCACCCGGATCCGGTGCCCGCGCGGCAGCGGCAGCTCACGGCGCACCGCGTCGGTCAGCGCGGCATCCGGCTCGAGCACCACCTGCGGCGACCCCGGCCGAGTGGCCTGCACCCAGCGGGCCAGCGTGAGCCCGGCACCTCCCACGTGCGTGACCCGCAGCGACCCACTGGGGGCGAGCGTGTCGACGCACAGCGCGAGGTGCTGCACGTACTCGAAGTCGAGGCGCGTCGGGTCGTCGAGATCGACCGCCGACTGTGGCTGGCCGTCGAGCACGACGGTCACGAGCGGCCCCTCGCGCTCGAACTCGGCCTCGCCCATTGCGGCAGGCTACGCGCCGCGATCGCCGGCTGCGCACCGTCACCGCCCCCGCCTACGATGCCGGTATGCCGCCGCGCCGACGCACCGCCCCCGACGCCGGCCGCGCCGCCCTCGCCGCGTGGCGCGCTGACCCCGAGGGCGTCGACCCGGGCACCCGGGGCACCGCGGTCCGCTACACGCTCGAGGAGCTCGGCGCCCGCGCCCCGGGCCGCAGCGTCGAGGTGCGGGTGCCGCCGTTCGGCGCGGTGCAGTGCGTCGAGGGTCCGCGGCACACGCGAGGTACCCCGCCCAACGTCGTCGAGGCCGACCCCGAGACCTGGCTGCGCCTGGCCACCGGCGAGCAGCGCTGGGCGCAGGCCCTCGCCGACGGTCGGCTGCGGGTCAGCGGCATTCGTGCCCACCTCGACGGTCTGCTCCCGCTCACCGAGCCGGCGCCCGGCTCCGTGCGAGCGGACCGGTGAGCGCGCCCGGCACTCGGCCCCGCGCCATGACGAGGCCCGGGCTTCGGCACGGCATCGTCGTGGTGCCCGAGCTGCGCTGGCGCGACGCCGCACCGCTCTGGTCGGCCGCGGAGGCCCTCGGCTTCGACCACGCCTGGACCTACGACCACCTGGTGTGGGGTGGCCTGCCCGACTCGCCGGTCTTCGCCTCCGCGCCCACCCTCGCCCTCGCGTCGACGGTCACGGCGACGATCGGTCTCGGCGTCTTCGTGACGTCACCCAACTTCCGGCATCCGTACGTGCTGGCCCGGGACGCCATCACCCTCGACGACGCCAGCGGCGGCCGCTTCCTGCTCGGAGTGGGCGCCGGCGGAGACCTCGACAGCCGCATCCTCGGCGCCGAGCACTCGGTCAAGCAGCGGGCCGACCGCTTCCATGAGTTCACCGAGCTGCTCGGCCGCCTCCTGGGCGAGGACCACGTCGACCACGACGGCACCTTCTACGCCACCCGCGACGCACGCACCCTCCCCGAACCCGTGCGCGAGCGAGTGCCACTCGTCGTCGCCGGCAACGGCCCACGGTCGGTCGGCCTCGCCGCCCGGCTCGGCGATGCGTGGGCCACCTACGGCGGCAGGGGAGACACCGTCGACGAGTGGTTCGACCACGTGGCCGGCCTCGTCGCCCGCTTCGACGCCGAGTGCGCCGAGCACCGGCGCGGTCCGCTCGACCGCTACCTGCTGCTCGACGCGTCGCCGCGCTACGCCCTGGAGTCGGTCGACCTCTACACCCACATGGCCGGGCGCGCCGGCGAGCTCGGCTTCACCGACGTGGTCACCCACTGGCCGCGACCCGACAGCCCGTATGCCGGGACCGTGGCGGTGCTCGAGGCCGTCGCCGACGCGGTCCTGGCCCCCCGCTGACCCGAGACCAGGGGTCAGACGAGGGGGAGGACCACCAGCGGGTCGGTCGTGGGCTGCTCCGAGCCACCGGCCGGCTCCACGCTCACCGCGACCTTGTCCGTCGGGGTCGCCTGCCCGGACAGCAGCGCCGAACCGTTGCCGTCGGGGTCGACCGCGAACAGCCCGGCCGAGGTGATCGTGCCGCCCGCCCCGACGTACCAGAGCTGGTAGGTCTTCCCGGCCGGTGCGGGCGGCAGCCCCTTCACCGAGATGGCGGCCTTTCCCAGCTGCTTGCTGTAGACGACCTCCGTGGTCACCCCGGCCCGGGTGCTGCTGGTGCGCTGGGCGTCGCTGGCGGTGGTCACCTGGGCGAGCGGCGACGGCGGGGTGGCGTCGTCGGACCACGGGCTCCAGACCAGCCCGCCCACCGCGATGACGGCTGCCGCCGCGGCCGCGGCGAACCAGGCGGTGCGCCGGTGGCGCCGGTGGCGACCGATCGGCACGACCGTGTCACCGGCACCCGGCTCGCTCCGGTCGTCGTGCGCGGCGGGGCCATCGGCGGGGACGGAGATGGACGTGGAGGGAACCGCGGGAGCCGGCGCAGCGGCATCCTCGGAGAGCGGGGGCAGGGGGCGCACCTGGGCGATGCCGGCGAGCACCGCGGAACGCAGTGAGGGTGGTGGTGCGGTCTCGGTCAGGGAGCCCAGCGAGTGGGCGGTGGCCGACAGCTCGGAGACCTCGGCGCGGCAGTCGGCGCAGACCGCGAGGTGCTGCTCGAAGGACGTGCGCTCGGCGTCGTCGAGCGCGTCGACCGCGTACGCACCGGAGAGGTGGTGCAGATCGGGGCTCATGCCGGAACTCCCAACGTGTCGCGCAGCCGGATCAGTCCGTCGCGGATGCGGGTCTTGGCGGTGCCGAGCGGCAGGTCGAGCAACCGGGCCACCTCGGTGTGGGTGTAGCCACCGAGGTAGGCGAGCTCGACCGCGCTGCGCTGGGCGTCCGTCAGGGTGGTGAGGGCCCGCCGCACGCGCTGTGCCTCGAGGGAGGCCTGCGCGGCCTCCGCGGTGGTGTCGAACTCCACATCGTGGGAGGTGGCCGCGTGGGCGTCGTCGCGGCGACGGGAGGCCTCGCTGGCGCGGACCCGGTCGACGGCCGTGCGGTGGGCGATGGTCATCAGCCACGACATCGGGCTGCCCCGGTCGGGGTCGAACCGGGCGCTCTGCCGCCACACGTCGAGGTAGACCTCCTGGGTCACCTCCTCCGACATGGCGTGGTCGCGCACGATGCGCAGCACCAGCCCGAACAGCCGGCTGGCCGTGGCGTCGTACACCTCCGCGAAGGCCGCCTCGTCTCCTCGGGCCGACCGGCGCAGCAGGTCTGCGAGGTCGGTGCCGGTCGCGGGGGGCCCGGTGGTGGAGGCCGCCGCTCCCCCGGACGCGGAGGCACCCGGGGAAGCAGCTGGCATGTCACCCATCATGGACTGCGCGGTCAGCTCGCAGGGAGCAGGACGCCGTCGATGATGTAGACGGTGGCGTTGGCGGTCTGCACGTTGCCGCAGACGACCTTGGCCTTGCCGACGGTGAAGTCCTCGCCCATGCCGTCGACCGTGATGGTCGTGCCGGCGAGCGTCTTGTGGTCACCGGCGAGCATCTCCGGCGTCAGGCGGCCCTCGACGACGTGGTTGGTGAGCACGGTGGTGAGCAGCCCCTTGGGGTCGCCCATCGCCTTGTCCATGGTCGCCTTGTCGAGGGCGGCGAAGGCGTCGTTGGTCGGCGCGAAGACGGTGATGTCCTGGGCCGTGTTGAGGGTCTCGCCCAGGCCCGCCTTGCCGACCGCGGTGACCAGGGTCGAGAGCAGCGGGTTGTTGCTGGCGGCGGTGGCGACCGGGTCGGAGGCCATGCCGGTGAACGAACCGGCACCGTCGGCGGGCACGGCCGCGCAGCCGGGGCCGAACGGCATCGAGGCGGTGGACGCGCTCATCGACTCCGAGGGGCTCGGTGCCGCGGACGAGGTCATCGGCGCGCTCGAGGAGGCGGTACCCGACCCCGTGTCGGCGTCGGACGAGCCGCAGGCGGCGAGTGAGAGGGGGAGGGCGAGGGCCAGGGCGGCGATCGTCAGGCGGCTGGTGCGCATGGGAACTGCTCCTTCACGAGTGTGGGACTGCTTGCGTACACACGTGGTTCGCCACCGGCATCCCCATCGGATTGGATTGCAGGAGAACTATTTTCGCGAACGTCAGCCCGTGCCTGTCTAGGCTCCTCCCAGACAGCTGATTGCGGATCTCCCCCTCCGCGGGGCCCTCGGGGCTCGGTGGAGGTGGAAGATCCGCACGAAGTCGCAGGGCGTTGGGCCAGGTGGGGGCCCGTTGGCTACGTGATGATGACGACGATGCTGTGCCACCCGGTGGCGCCCTTCGGGAAGGGGGGAGCCTTCTGCTCGGGTTGGGTGTTGCCCTCGAGGTCGGTGGCCCGCACGGTCAGCTTGTGGCGCCCGGGCAGTGCGTCCCACGGCAGGTACCACTGGCGCCAGTAGTCGATGCCCGCGTCGGGCCCGAGCCTGGCCTCCTGCCACGAGTTGCCGTCGACGCGCACCTCGACCTTCGCGATGCCGCGCTGCTGGGCCCACGCGACGCCGCCGATGACGACCCGGCCGGCATCCAGCCGGTTCAGCCCGCGCGGGGTGTCGATGCGCGACTGGGTGAGGACCGGGGCGTCGGTGGCCCATCCGCGGTCGGTCCAGTAGGCACTGGCCGCCTGGTAGGTGGTGGCCTGCATCCGGGTGAGCCACTTCGTGGCCCCGACGAAGCCGTAGAGACCGGGGGTGACCAGGCGCGCGGGGAAGCCGTGCACGGCGGGCAGCGGAGCGCCGTTCATCGCGACCGCCACGAGGGCCTCGCGGTCGTCGGTGAGGGCCTGTACCGGGGTGGAGATGGTCATGCCCTCGGTGGAGTGGCTGAAGATCTGGTCGACACCGGGTCGGATGCCGACCCGCTCGAGGAGGTCCTTGGTGCGCACCCCGAGCCACCGCGCACTGCTGATGTACGGCCCGCCGACCTCGTTGGACACGCAGTTGAGCGTGATGTCGCGCTCGACGAGCGGCATCGCGAGCAGCTCGTCGAAGGTGAGCGAGTAGGGGCGGTCGACGTCACCGTCGATGGTGAGCTTCCAGCCGTCGGTCGAGACGCGGGGGATCACCAGCGCGGTGTCGATCCGGTAGAAGTCGGCAGCAGGGGTGCGGAAGGCCGAGACGCCGCGCACCGTGTTCTCGACCCCGGCAGGCAGCGGGGGCAGGGCCTCGGCCGCGGCCGGCAGCGCGACCGCCTCGGGCGACGCGCCACGGCCGAGCAGCTGGCCGAGGGAGCCACCGGCCGCTGCCACGACGCCCAGCCCGGCCGCCGCGGCGAGCACGTGCCGCCGGTCGCTGCGCCCGTCCGCGTGGGCCGTGTGGTCGGCGCCGGCACCCGCCAGCGGGTCGGCGGCTGCCTCGCCGAGCCGGTCGAGCAGCCCGAGGTACCAGCTGGCGAGGCCCACCCCGGCCAGGGCGGTGACGACGCCCGGGATCATGTCGACCGAGGTGCTCGCGGGGCGCAGCACGGCGGCGAAGACCGAGGTCAGCGCGAGGGCGGCGAGCAGGGCCAGGCCGAGGGTGCGGTGCGCGCGGGCCACCAGCCCGATGGCGCCGGCGATGAGCAGGGTGCCGATGGCGACCGACCCGATGAGGATCGGCTTGTCGGCGGTACCGAACTGCGCCACGGCCCATTCCTTGACCGGCGTCGGGGTGAGGTCGATGACCGTGGACCCGACGGCCAGCACGGGGGACGCCCCGGGGGAGACGAAGCCGGCGACGAGGTGCCCGATGCCGGCACCGGCGGCCGCGCTGAGCAGCGTGCCCAGGGCGTACCACCGTCCGCGCGGGCGTCGCGGGGGAGCGGTCGGCGGGGTGGTCGTCATGCAGCAGGTTCGGAGCGGAAGGCGTCGGCGGATGTCGTCACCCCTCCAGTGTGCGCGGGCAGGGCCGGGGAGCACACCACTGCCTCACGTACCGTAAGAACTGTGAAACCTGTTCGCCGTCCGCGCTTCCTGCCCTTCATCCTCACCGGGGCCGTGCTCGGGTTCCTCGTCGGCGCCACCCTTTCCCTCGGCGGGTGGTTCGCCGACCCCAACCCCACCGTGGCCTCGAACTACGCTCCCAGCGCCGGCGTGGGTTACCTCGGCGCCGTCGGTGCGCTGCTGGTGGGGTTGCTCGCCGCGGTCGTCGCCGTTCTCCTCGATCGTCGGGCAGACCGGACCTGAGCGGTGGGTGTGGGAGAATCGGCGTCGTGCCACGCGGAGACGGACGCCTCACCCACGACCTGATCCCCGGCGAGAAGGGGCCGCAGGACGCCTGCGGCGTCTTCGGAGTCTGGGCTCCCGGCGAAGACGTCGCCAAGCTGACCTACTACGGGCTGTATGCCCTGCAGCACCGCGGGCAGGAGTCGGCCGGTATCGCCACCTCCGACGGCTCGCGGCTGCTCGTCTACAAGGACATGGGCCTGGTGTCGCAGGTGTTCGACGAGCGCTCGCTCGCGTCGCTGCGGGGCCACCTCGCGGTGGGCCACTGCCGCTACTCGACCACCGGTGGATCCACCTGGGAGAACGCACAGCCCACCCTCGGCGGGCACGCCGGCGGCACGGTCGCGCTCGCGCACAACGGCAACCTCACCAACTCCGCCGAGCTGCGCGACCTGGTCGACGGCCGGCGCGGCGACGACGCGCATCGCGGTGAGCTGGCCCGCGGCAACACCACCGACACGGCGCTCGTCACGGCCCTGCTCGCCGACGACCCCGACCGCACCCTCGAGGCCGCGGCGCTCGACGTGCTGCCTCGACTGCGCGGCGCCTTCTGCTTCGTGTTCATCGACGAGCACACGCTCTACGCCTGCCGCGACCCGCACGGCATCCGCCCGCTCGTCATCGGCCGCCTCGAGCGCGGCTGGGTCGTGGCGTCGGAGACGGCGGCGCTCGACATCGTCGGCGCGTCGTTCGTGCGCGAGGTGGAGCCCGGCGAGCTCGTCGTCATCGACGAGGACGGCCTGCGCTCACGGCGTTTCGCCGAGCCGACGCCCAAGGGCTGTGTCTTCGAGTACGTCTACCTGGCTCGCCCCGACACCACCATCAACGGCCGCGTGGTGCACGAGGCCAGGGTCGAGATGGGTCGCACCCTGGCCCGCGAGCACCCCGTCGACGCCGACCTGGTGATGCCCACGCCCGAGTCGGGCACGCCCGCCGCGATCGGCTACGCGCAGGAGTCGGGCATTCCCTACGGCCAGGGGCTGGTGAAGAACTCCTATGTCGGGCGCACGTTCATCGCGCCGTCGCAGACCATCCGGCAGCTCGGCATCCGGCTCAAGCTCAACCCGCTCAAGGACGTCATCCGCGGCAAGCGGCTCATCGTCGTCGACGACTCCATCGTGCGCGGCAACACGCAGCGGGCCCTGGTGCGGATGCTGCGCGAGGCCGGTGCGGCCGAGGTGCACGTGCGCATCTCGTCGCCGCCCGTGCGCTGGCCGTGCTTCTACGGCATCGACTTCGCGACCCGTGCCGAGCTCATCGCCACTGGCCTCGGGGTCGAGGAGGTGCGCAGCTCGATCGGCGCCGACAGCCTGGGCTACATCTCCGAGGCCGGGATGATCGCCGCCACCGACCAGTCCGAGGACCGGCTGTGCACGGCCTGCTTCACCGGCACCTACCCCGTGCCACTGCCCGAGGGCGGCCTGCTCGGCAAGGGCGTGCTCGAGCTCGAGCTGCCGATCGCCACGGGCCCGGTGGGCCGGGCGACGGGTGAGCGCCACCCGCACCGCCACGCCCCGGTGGTCGACGTGCCGCTGCTCGACCTGCCGCTCGACGTCGAGGGCGTGTCCACCTCGGCCGGTGGCGGCGCGGCGGAGGCCCTGCTGCGGCCCTGACCCGGCTGCTCGCCGACGGGAGTCAGGGGCGACCGGCCCGCCCGCGACCAGTAGGTGGCACAGATCTGGTCGAGGTGGGCCTCGGGCGTGAGTCGCCGACCCAGCAGCGACACCCTGAGCACCAGCTCGTCGCCCAGCTGCACCTGGTTCGGGCGCAGCCCGTGCCGCCCCGACGTCGAGCTCGCCGAGACAGCACGCCGCCGTGGCTGTCGGCCAGCGCACGCGCGCCGACGACGCGCAGCCGTCGGGCCGGGCACGTGACGTCGCGAAGGGGTGGGCGTGGCCGTCATCCGACAGAGGATGCCTGCCCGCGGTGGTCACCACGCCCGGTCACCACACGCCTGTGGACGATACGAGTAGAGGTATTGCCCGGCGCTGCCGCGTCGGGGGATCACCTCGACCAGGGGGGCGGCAGCGCTCAGCCCGGTTCGGACCAGTGCGCGGGCGGGTAGAGCGGGCTCTCGTCGCTCTCGCGGGGGACCCGCACGACGGGGATCTCGCCGGTGTCGCCGAGGTGCAGCGGGTCGTCGAGGTTCGAGCTGCGGTACCACGACTCCGGCCGGCGAACCGGGCTCACCGGCGCCTCCTGGCTGCTCGGCGCCGGCTGCGGGCGCGCCCCTGCGGGAGCCGGCCCACCGACATCCGGGCCGCCGCCCGTCGTCCCACCGCCACCACCGCCACCACCGCCGCCGCCACCGCCACCGTCGGGCGGCGGCGGTTGCTGGGGTGGCATCCCGTTCGGCGCGAAGCGCACCGTGGAGCCGGGGCCGAACAGCTGAGTGCAGATGGCCCGGTAGTGGGTGTCGGCATCCGGCACGTGGTCGATGTTCGACAGGGCCTGGTCCTGGCCGGCCGACTCGAGCACGAAGTTGCCGTAGCCGAGCAGGCGACCGAGGATCGAGCGGTCGTACGTCATGTCGGTGACCTTCAGCAGCGGCATCATGGCGACCCGGCGGCGGATGAAGCCGTAGAAGAGCAGGAAGCGCTTGTCGGTGGCGACGAACCAGTCGCGGCGCCAGTTCAGCACGCGCCACAGCAGCCACAGCGCCGCACCCCACCAGAGCAGCAGGCTCGCGTTGTGGAGGAGCTGGCCGGCCGGGCTCAGCGACACCTTGACGTCGACCCAGAACGCCAATGCCGTTGCGGCCGAGGCGAACAGGATCTCGCGGACCAAGTGGACCCAGTGCAGGCGGACGGCGACGATGACCCTCTCGCCGTCGACGAGGTAGCGCTCCAGCTCACGGTCGAGCCGTAGGCGGCGCGCCATGTCACCCGTTGATCAGTGAGGTGAAGAACGACGCGACGTTGCTGACGGCGTTGACCGTGAAGTCCCAGGCCCCGCGGAACATGCCGGCGGCCTCGCTGGGCGCGGTGAAGATGGCGTAGAGCAGGAAGATGACGATCAGCCACATCACGATCTTCTTGATCGGGGGCATGGTCACGTCCTCCTGCGTCGGGTGTGCGGGGCGCACGCCTCAGCCAGCATGGTGTCAGATGTGACGGGTGTGACGCTTGATGCGATCGCGCCGGGCGTGTCGCGGCGGGCACCCGGATGCCGTGCGGTCGCCTCCCGACGCCGCCTCCGGTCGCCCCCCGCCCCTGGTCATTGAGCCAGGCCGTAGAGCCGGTCGCCGGCGTCGCCGAGGCCGGGCACGATGTAGCCGACCTCGTTGAGCCGGTCGTCGATGGCGCCGGTGACCAGGGTGATGGTGGGGATGACGTCGGCCAGCTCCTCCTGCAGGTGGGCGATGCCCTCCGGGGCGCTGAGCAGGGTGACCGCCGTGATGTCGTCGGCACCGCGCTCGATGAGGAACTTGATGGCGTCGGCCATCGAGCCGCCGGTGGCGAGCATCGGGTCGAGCACGTAGACCTGCCGGCCGGACAGGTCGTCGGGCAGCCGGTTGGCGTAGGTGATGGCCCGCAGCGTCTCCTCGTCGCGCTGCATGCCCAGGAAGCCCACCTCGGCGCTGGGCAGCAGGCGCACCATGCCCTCGAGCATGCCCAGGCCCGCGCGCAGGATCGGCACGACGAGGGGCTTGGGGTTGCTCAGCTTGATGCCGGTCGTCGGCGCCACGGGTGTCTCGATGTCGAACGGCTCGACCCGCACCTCACGGGTGGCCTCGTACGCCAGCAGCGTCATCAGCTCTTCGGCGAGCCGGCGGAAGGTGGGGGAGTCGGTTCGCTTGTCCCGGAGGTAGGTCAGCTTGTGGGCGATGAGCCGGTGGTCCGGGTTGATGACGCGCATGGGTGAAACTTAGCGCGTGCCCCTTCCGCCGGATCCCGCGCTGGCCGCGTGGATGCGCCGCGCCCTCACCCTCGCGCAGCGGGCCGCGGATGCCGGTGACGTCCCCGTCGGCGCGGTGGTCGTCGACGCGTCCGGAGAGGTCGTCGGTGAGGGGTGGAACCTGCGTGAGGCGCAGCAGGACCCCACCGCGCACGCCGAGGTCGTGGCCCTGCGCGCCACCGCCTCCCGGCTCGGGACGTGGCGCCTGTCGGGCTGCACCCTGGTCGTGACGATGGAGCCGTGCCCGATGTGTGCCGGGGCGGCCATGCTGGCCCGGGTGGAGCGCATCGTGCTCGGGGCGTGGGACCCCAAGCTCGGGGCCTGCGGATCGGTGTGGGACGTGGTGCGCGACCGGCGCTCCACCCACCGGCCCGAGGTCGTCGGCGGGGTGCTCGAGGAGGAGTGCGGCGCCGTGGTGCGCGACTTCTTCGACGGCCACCGGCCGCGAGGCTCGCGGTTTGGCGGCGGCACCACCGGGTAGTGAGCCTGAGGCCGTGACGCGGTCCGGCGGTCGCCAGAACTCGGCTGTCACCGAGCCCCGACCTTCGACAAGGCTTCGGGTCGCGTCGCGCGCCGACGGTTTCCCGACCGGGAACCGCGAACTCGACGAAAGGCTCTCCCCCCACATGGGCATCATCGGTTGGATCATCATCGGCGGCCTCGCCGGCTGGGTCGCGAGCAAGATCATGGACACCGACGCGCAGCAGGGCATCATCTTGAACATCGTCGTCGGCATCATCGGTGGGCTGCTCGGCGGCTGGCTCCTGAGCCTGGCCAACATCGACGGCAACAGCGGTCTCATCGTCAGCTTCCTCACGGCGCTGTTCGGTGCCTGCGTGCTGCTGTTCGTCGTCAAGGCCGTCACCCGACGCGCCTGACCCCCGGCCTCGACCGCTCGCGGTCGACCGCCCGCCACCGCGCCGTCTCCCCTCCTGGGAGGCGGCGCGTTCGCGTGCCGCGCCGATTTCGGGACGGGCCGCCGGAACGGGTAGCCTCTCCGGCGGTGGCGTGTCCGAGCGGCCTAAGGAGCACGCCTCGAAAGCGTGTGAGGGTTCACGCCCTCCGTGGGTTCAAATCCCACCGCCACCGCCAGCCAGTCCATGGGCGCCCCGCTCCAGCGGGGCGTTCATGGGGGTGATCTCAGGGGGATGCCGTGAGCCGGAGCCGGTCGTGCGCAGGCACGAGCCCGATCGGCGCTGGCGGCTCCCACCGCACCGCCGGCGGCGGAGGCACGGACCGGGCGGGGCACGAGCAACGGCCCGAGATGGCGGCTCGCCGGGCGACCGGTGGCGGTCGTGAGCTTGGCGCGTCGGGAACCTGTACACGGCACTCAGGTGCGACTCCTATCGTCGGCACCGTGACGACATTCCTCGGTGGCCCACCGCGCTCCACCCTGGAGTCGCGCTGCCCGCAGCCGGTCGGTCGCCGAGGGCTGCATCCCGCGGGTGCGTTGCGGTGAGGAGCGACGCCGGTGGGATGGCGCGTCGGCTGATCGGTGGCCTCGGCGAGGTCCTGATCACCGTGGGGCTGCTGCTGCTGCTGTTCGTCGCGTGGCAGCTGTGGTGGACCGACGTCACCGCCAACCGCGAGCAGGCCCAGATCATCTCGACGCTCGAGGACGACTTCTCGGACGTGCAGCACGGCGGCCTTCCCAGCCAGCCACCCCTGGCCACGCTCAAGAGCATCCCGTTCGGGAAGGCGTTCGCCATCATCCGCATCCCCCGGTTCGGCGCCGACTACGCCAGGCCGGTGCTCGAGGGCAGCGACCGCGGCATCCTCGCCAAGGGTGTGGGCCACTACCCCGGCACCGCGATGCCGGGGGAGGTCGGCAACTTCGCGGTGTCCGGGCACCGCACGACGTACGGCCGGCCCTTCCACAACATCGACCGGCTCCGCAAGGGCGACTTCATCGTCATCGAGACCAAGGCGAGCTACGTCGTCTATGCCGTCGACCGGCACCTGCTCGTGCGCCCCTGGCAGGTGGAGGTGATCGCGCCCGTGCCACAGAAACCAGGCGCCGAACCCACGGCGGCCTGGCTGACGATGACCTCCTGCCACCCCAAGTTCAGCGCGAGGCAGCGCTACGTGATCTTCGCGCGGCTCGTGAAGGACATTCCCAGGGCGGACGGGCTCCCTGCATCCTTCATGGCCGTGCCAGCCGGGGCGGTGAGCTGACGTGTACGCAGCGCTCTGGCGCCGGCTACCGGGTCCCTGGCCGGTCAAGGCGCTGCTGTGCCTGGTCCTGGTGCTCGTGGTGGTCGCCGTCTGCTTCGTGTGGGTGTTCCCCGCCGTGGCGCCCCACATGCCCTTCAACGACAACACCGTCGCCACCGCTCCGCAGTCCCCCGGTGCGACGCCATGACGGTGCTGGTTCTCCCCACCGCGGCAGGCGGAGACGAGGTGACGAGATGACGAACTCGGACATGCACGCCGAAGGGTCCGGCGGCACGGTTCCGGACGGCCGGCTGGAGGCGCTGCTGGAGGGCCGGCAGCCGGCCGAGGACCAGGCGGACCCCACCCCTCGCCGGCCCCGTACCTTACGGCGACTGCTGGTGTTCCTCCTGCTGGTCCTCGCGGTCCTGCTCGCGGCGCTGGCCTGGGTCGCCATGGATGCGTTCACGGCTCGCGCTGAGCTGAACGCCGCGGCCGCGCAGGTCACGGTGCTGCAGTCGCAGGTTCGGCAGGGAGACCGCGCCGATGCGAAGGCCACGCTGACCTCGCTCCAGGCCCACGCCTCCCAGGCGCGCGCCAAGACCCATGGCCCGCTGTGGTCCGCGATGGGGGCGCTGCCGTGGCTGGGCCCCAACGTCACCGCGGTGCAGACCGTCAGCGAGGTGGTCGACGCACTGGCGGTCGAGGCGCTGCCGGGCCTGATGGACGCCACCGAGCTGGTCGACCCGACGACCTTGGTGCTCGAGGACGGTCGCATCGACCTCGAGTCGCTGACCAAGGCCGCTCCGGCGGTCGTCGCGGCCGACGACGAGGTGCAGGCGGCGGTGAGCACGCTCGGCGGGATCGACGAGGGCGCGTTGCTCGCGCAGGTCGCCGAGCCGCTGGAGGCCCTGCGCACCCAGGTGGGCACTGTCGGGGTGACGACGGCGACGGCATCTCGCGCCGTGCAGCTGCTGCCGCCGATGCTGGGTGGGGACGGTCCGCGCACCTACCTCATGCTCGTGCAGAACAACGCCGAGCAGCGCGCGACGGGCGGTGTGTCCACCCTCATCGTGCTGCGCGCGGTGGACGGCGTGGTGAAGGTCGTCGAGACCCGCTCGACTGGCGGAGACCTCGGCTCCCTGTCCACGCCGATCCTGCCCCTCACCGGGGCCGAGCAGGCCCTGTTCGGCACCGGGCTGGGCACCTACATGGCTGACGTCACGTTCACGCCCGACTTCCCGCGCTCGGGCCAGCTGGCAGCGGCGATCTGGAAGCAGCAGGTCGGGAAGGACCTGGACGGTGTGCTCTCGATCGACCCGGGCACACTGGCGGAGGTGCTCGGGGCGACCGGTCCGGTCACGCTGTCGAGCGGCCAGCAGCTCACCCAGAAGAACGCCGAGAAGCTGCTGATGAACACCGTCTACCTCACGATCCTCGACCCCGTGAAGCAGGACGAGTTCTTCGCCTCGACGGCGGCCACGGTGTTCAAGGCGATGCTCGCCGGCCAGGGGAACCCCGCACCGGTGGTCGACGCCCTGGCACGGTCGGCCCGCGAGGGCAGGCTCATGGTGTGGTCCTCGCACCCGAAGGAGCAGGCGCTGCTGTCCGGAACCGTGCTGAGCGGGGAGCTGGTCGGTGTCGACCATGACTCCCCGGTGATCGGGGTCTACCTCAACGACGGCACCGAGGCGAAGATCGGCTACTACCTGCGCGTGGACGTCGTCGCCACCACGAAGGCGTGCCACCCGGACGGCTCGCAGTCGGTGAGCGTCAGGGCGACGATGACGAACACCGCCCCGAAGAATGCCGCCGACCTTCCCCCCTATATCTCCGCTGGGTGGGTCATTCCAAAAGGCGAGGTCAGAACCAATATCCTGCTCTACGCCCCTTCCGGGGGCCGGGTCGACGACGTCCGGGTGCGCAGCGGTGCACGGGGCGGCTTCTCCCGGACCCACGACGGGCTCGCCGTCATGGGGCGTACGGTGCAGCTCAAGCCGGGCCAGACCGAGGTCATCGAGTACGACGTTCTGAGCGGTCCGGCACAACCCGGCATTCCCGTGCTCCGTATGACCCCACTCATATTCGGGGGCCATCGCGTTGTTCAGTCAGCACAATGTCAGTGATCGGTCTACAGTTGCCCACAGGGTCGTCCGAAGAGCGGCGACACGTACGGCCACAGTCAAAGGGAATCCCATGATCCGACGCGCCCTCATTCTGGTCGCCGCAGCGGCCCTCACCCTTCTCGTTCCGAGCGTGGCCATGGCGGACTATGCGGCCCCCGGCTTCAGCTCCACGGTCTCGGACTCGACGCCGGCTGCCGGCCAGTGCGTCACCATGACCGTCGACGGTGGCGCGGCGAACGCCGGCGGGGCATTCACGCTCAGCGTCACCGGTCCCAGCACGACGTCGTCCACCCAGACCGCGAACGCCAGCGGTGCGGTGAGCTTCGAGGTCTGCCTGAGCGCGGTCGGCGACTACACCCTGACCGTCACCAACTCCGCAGGGTCGGTCGTCGCATCGCAGGACATCACCGTCCACGCCGCCGGTGCCGCTGGTAGCGGTGGCGGTGGCGGCAGCGACGGTTCGCTCAGCCAGACGGGCACCAACTTCCTTCCGCTGGCTGTGGGCGGGTCCCTCCTCGTCCTGCTGGGCGTGGGAGCCGTCCTCTTCGCCCGTCGGCGCAGCTCGACCCAGGTGCACGTCTGACCCGCACGACCCTCGATCCCACTGAGCCGGGGCCCCAGCGCGTGAGTGCTGGGGCCCCGACCCGTGCCGGTGCTTCGGCGGCCTCGCGACGGTGAGTCGGTGGTTCCCACCGCGTCTCCTCCTCCTGCCGGCTGTCGGGGCGCCAGCCCCATCGAGGGTTCGGTGCGCCGGGCCGGCGGGCGACCGGCTGGGCGCACAGGCCTCAGCGCCAGAAGGGGTCGAACCGGCGCAGGGCGCGCACCGCCGCGACGGCCTCCTCGACCAGGCGGTGCTCGTCGACCCTCGGCGCCGCTGAGCCGACCTCCCGCAGCAGGCCGTCGGCGACGGCGTGGTCGTTGACGGCGCCGAGCGCGGTCTGCACCTGCTCGACGTGCCAGGCCAGCGCGAGCGGCCCGGAGAGCTCCTCGCCCGAGCCGGTCACCACCGTCGGGCCGTCGGCGGGGAAGAGCGAGGCGAAGAACTCGCAGCCGTAGCGCAGCTTCTTGGCCTCGATGCGCACCCGGTGCCGGGCGACCGGGTCCATCGTCGCCAGCGTGTCGACGGGGCCGACGACCCGCTGCCAGCGCTTCTCGAGCGCCTGCCCGGCCAGGTCACGTACCGGCGGGTCGGCCACACCGTGCCACGGCGCGAGGAGGACGAGGCCGTCGATGGAGCGCACGGCATCCGCCCAGTCGGGGGAGCGCAGGATGGCGTGCACCACGTCGTAGGCCGCCTCGCGGTCGGCCACCAACCGGGTGACCTGCTCGTCGCCGAGGTCGTCGACGAGCGGCCCGGAGAGCAGCACGTCGAGGTCGCGCGCCGGGCCGAACGGGAGGGCCAGGGCTCGCAGCCGGTGGGCCAGGAAGAAGGCGCCCGGCACGTCGCGCAGCAGCGGCCGGAACAGCGAGAACGACGAGCGCAGCCGGCGGATGCCGACCCGGGTCTGGTGCAGGTGCGGCATCGCCCGCGACTGCACCAGGAGTGCGGCGTTGCTGCGCCACTGGTCGGTGCACTCCGCCGCGATGGCGACGAACGCCGCGGATGCCGGAGATGCCGGGTCGATCGCGACGGCCCGCGACTTGCGCGCCTGCGCGTCGGCGCACAGCTGGACGGCATCCGCCATGGGTCAGGACGCGGACGGCGCTGGGCACATCGGCAGCGTCGTCGCGGTCGGCACCGGGGCGAGCTTGGTGAACTTCGGGCCCAGGGCGAGGTCGACCTGCCCCAGCTTGCGCTTGTCGTTGAACAACACGGTGCCCTTGGGCAGTGTGGTGCGCAGCAGCTTGGCCCGAGCCTGGCCCTTGGGGCCGTAGCGGATCTCAGCCACCTTGGGCGGCTTGCGGCTCGAGGGGTCGTTCGCGACCTTGCCGATCAGGAAGTCGCGCTCCTTCAGGCCCCGCGCCACCGTGCCGGCGAGCCCGTTGCGGCTGGTGGCGTTGTAGACGTTGACCAGCGTGTCGTCCGGAGTGACGACCTTGGGGTCGTACGGAGCGCACGCGGCCGCCGGAGCCCGTGAGGCCTGGGCCGAGATGTCGGCCTGGTAGTAGGACCACGCGTACCAGAAGGCGAAGAACAACCCGAGCACCACCACACCGAGCACGATGAACTGGCGGCGCTTGCGCCGCCTTCTCACCGACACCACCGCCTCGGTCGTGTAGTCGCTCACCCGCCCCCCTCGAGCACCAGCACGCGGGCGTGCAGCGTCGGGCGCTGGTGCAGTGCTGCGCGCAGGGCCCGGTGCAGGCCGTCCTCGAGGTAGAGGGCCCCTTCCCACTCCACGACGTGGGCGAACAGGTCGCCGTAGAACGTGGAGTCCTCCGAGAGCAGCATCTGCAGGTCGAGCTCGCGCTTGGTGGTGACCAGCTCGTCGAGGCGGACCAGCCGCGGCGGCACGGTCGACCACTGACGCGTCGTGTACCCGTGCTCGGGGTACGGGCGCGAGTCGCCGACGGCCTTGAAGATCACGTATGTCACTGTATGCCGCAGGGGGTCCGCGACAGCGCGAGCGACGCGTCCGTGCGGGCTAGATTGACCTGCGTGAGCGAGAATCCGAGCACCTCCCAGGTCGACGAGATCCGCGCGGGCTATGCGTTCGAGGGGCCGTCCCTCGAGTTCGGCGCCGCCGTCGTCGACGGCACGGTTCACGCCGATGCGACCGTCCGCATCCCGCTGTCGGCGATGAACCGCCACGGGCTGGTGGCCGGTGCGACGGGCACCGGCAAGACCAAGACCCTGCAGCTGATGGCCGAGCAGCTCCTCGCCCAGGGGGTGCCGGTCTTCCTCGCCGACATCAAGGGCGACCTGTCGGGGATGGCGACCGCGGGGGTCCCGAACGACAAGATCGCCCAGCGCTCGGCCGACGTGGGGCTGCCCTGGGCGCCGACGGCGTACCCGGTCGAGTTCTACGCGCTCGGGGGACAGGGAACCGGCATCCCCGTGCGGGCCACCGTCTCGACGTTCGGGCCCACCCTGCTGGCCAAGGTGCTGGGGCTCAACGAGACGCAGGAGTCCAGCCTCGGCCTCGTATTCCACTACGCCGACACCAAGGGGCTGTGGCTCGACACCATCACCGACCTGCGAGCCGTCGTGCACTTCCTCACCAGCGACGAGGGCAGGGCCGACCTCAAGGAGCTCGGCGGGCTGTCGTCGGCGACGGCGGGCGTCATCCTGCGCGAGCTGGTGAACTTCTCGGCCCAGGGTGCCGACCTGTTCTTCGGGCTGCCCGAGTTCGACACCAGCGACCTGCTGCGGGTGGCCCAGGACGGGCGGGGGACCGCCTCGATGCTCGAGCTGCCCGGGGTGCAGGACCGCCCGCAGCTGTTCTCGACCTTCCTGATGTGGCTGCTCGCCGACCTCTTCCACGACCTGCCGGAGGTCGGCGACCTCGACAAGCCCAAGCTGGTGTTCTTCTTCGACGAGGCGCACCTGCTCTTCAGCGGGGCGAGCAAGAGCTTCCTGGACTCGATCCAGCAGACGGTGCGGCTGATCCGGTCGAAGGGGGTCGGCGTCTTCTTCGTGACCCAGTCACCCAAGGACGTGCCGTCCGACGTGCTGGCCCAGCTCGGGAACCGGGTGCAGCACGCGCTGCGGGCCTACACCCCAGACGACGCCAAGGCGCTCAAGGCCGCGGTGCGCACCTACCCCAACACCGACTACGACCTCGAGGAGCTGCTCACCCAGCTGCCCACCGGCGAGGCCGTGATCACCGTGCTGTCCGAGAAGGGCGCCCCCACGCCGGTGGCGTGGACCCGGATGCGCGCGCCGCAGTCGCTGATGGCCCCCTCGGATGCCGCGCTGCTCACCTCGAGCGTCGCCGCCTCGCCGATCGCGCCGAAGTACGTGACCTACCTGGAGCGGGAGTCGGCGTCGGAGATGCTCGGCAGGGCCGAGGCCGCCCGCACGCAGGCCCAGCAGGCGGCAGCCGTGGAGGCCGAGAACGCCAAGGTGCGCGCCGCGGCGGCGGCCGCCTCCGAGAAGGAGCGGCTGGCCGCGCAGGCAGCGGCCGAGAAGACGCGCGTGGCCGCGGAGAAGCAGGCGGCCAAGGATGCCGCGGCGGCCGAGAAGGCACGCGCGGCCGAGGAGCGCAGGAGGGCCGCCGAGCCCAGCATGGTCGAGTCGGTCGTGACGTCGAGCGCCTTCAAGTCGGCGTTGCGCTCGGCCGGCACGGTGCTCGGCCGGGAGATCACCCGCTCGCTCTTCGGCACCTCGCGCAAGCGTTGACCCGGCTTCGCTGGTGGGCCCCGTGGCCCGACTGGGCTCTGGTCCGTTCGCTGCAGTGGCGACGTTCTGCCGCGCTGGCGACGCCGTGGCACCGCCCACCCCGCAGATCACCGCCACCGGGGCAGACGAACCAGAGCCCGCGGCTGCTCAGAGGGTGAGCACCGCCTTGGCGTAGGCGCACTCGATGTCGGGGTCGGTCACCGAGCGCACGTAGCCGGGCCGCACGGCATACGTCACCTCCCACCCGCCCTCGGTGCGTCGCACCGCCTCGAGCCGGTCGCCCAGCAGCTCGCGCAGCTGGTCCTCGCGCGGCAGCCACAGCGCCTGGTCGAGGGTGACCGAGTCGAGCGCCCACTCCGTGGTGCCGTTGAACCCCAGCAACGACTGGTCGCGGTAGGTCTGCACCTCGACGGTGAGGTCGCTGATCCAGAACACCTCCCCCGTGAGCAGCTCGGCGTCGATGACGAAGCGGTCGCCGGCCGCCGGTGCCCAGAGCACGCCGGCATCACTGAACAGGGCGCGGGCGAGGTCGACCGAGATCATCGGGCCATTCTGGCCCAGCGGGGGGCACCCGGCCCCCGGAGCGCTGCGGGCAGACAGCTCCACGGGTGTGTGGGGGCTCAGCCCAGGACCCACACCACCAGCGTGATGAGCGGGACGGCGCCGACCGTCGTCACCAGGATGGTGTCGCGAGCCAGGGTGGGCGAGCGGTCGTAGCGGGTGGCGTGCACGAAGATGTTCTGCGCGGTCGGCAGGCTCGAGCAGACGACCACGGCGAGCAGCGCGTGACCCGACAGGCCGAGCGCGAGGTGCGCCACGGCATACGCGACCAGGGGCTGGACACCCAGCTTGAGGGTGCTGGTCAGCGCCAGCTCGCCGGGCGGGACGTCACCGCCGAAGCCGGGTCCCAGGCGCAGCGCGATGCCGTAGGCGAGCAGCATCGCCGGCACCGCCATCGCGCCGATCAGCTCGACCGGGTCGAGCACGATCGGGGGCAGCTGCCACCCCGTGACGGACAGCAGCAGCCCGATCAGCGTGCCGATGGTCAGGGGGTTCGTGAACGGGCGCACGACCAGGCGCCGCAGCGTGGGGCGACGGCCGCTGACGTCGGCGTCGAGCAGGGCCAGCGCCACGGGCTGGAGCACCAGCAGCTGCAGCAACAGGGTGGGCGCCACGAGGGCCGCATCGCCGAGCACGTAGGCCGCCACCGGCAGGCCGAGGTTCCCGGCATTGACGTAGCAGCTGGCCAGGGCGCCGATCACCCGCTGGCCGACCGAACGCCGCCACCTCCACCACGCGACGGTGGCATAGATGGCCGCCGGCACGACCACCCCGACCACGGTGGCGACCAGGCTGCGCGAGAGCACGTCGTGGGTGTCGGCCCTGGAGACGGTGGTCAGCAGCAGCGCGGGGGAGGCGACGAAGAAGGCGAGGTGGCTGAGCACCTTCTGCGCGGACAGGTCGACCACCCCGAGGTGCGCGACGAGGGCGCCGACACCGATGACGGCGACGATCGTCGCGAACCCCAGGACGACACCCTCCACGCCGCCATCCTCGCGGGCGCACGCCGGCGCGTGCGCCAGGTTCCGCGCTCCGGTCCGGCGTCAACCCCGAGCCCGAACGGCCCGCACGGGCCGGGTCAGCCCCAGTTGGCGGCCTGGGTGAGGCAGAACGGGTGGCCGCTCGGGTCGAGCAGCACCCGCCAGGTCTCGCCGGGCTGCTCGTCGGGCAGGGTGGCGCCGAGCACGACGCACTCGGCGGCGGCCGCGTCGAGGTCGTCGACGGCCAGGTCGAGGTGGAACTGCTTGCTGCCGTGCTCGTTCGGCCAGCCGGGTGCCTCGTGGTCGGGCAGCGTGCCGAAGCCGAGGGCCATCCCGCCGGGCCCGGTGAGCATCGCGTACTCCGCCTGGGCATGGGCGACCTCCCAGCCGAGCAACGCCGACCAGAAGGTGGCGTCGCGCTGGGCGTCGGAGCTGTCGAGCGTGAGCATCTTGAGTGCGGCGATGGCCATCGGACGTGCCTCTCGTGGGGTCGGTCGGTAAGGACGGGGATGTCGTCCACCGTGCCTAGTCTGGGCCGGTGCCCGATAGGACAAAGGCGACAGCTGCGCCGACCGCCTCCACGGCGGGCGTGCTGCGACCCGACGAGTTCGCCCGACACGTCGGCCTCGTCCGCGAGCCGGCCGGGGTGGAGGCCACCCGCTGGGTCGAGAACCGCTGGTCGCTGCGCTGGAGCCTGCCCGACGGGCGGTGGTACGACAGCGAGGTCATCCCGCACCCCACGTGCTCGCTCACGGTCGAGCTCGGCAGCCACCCGCGGGCGGGGATGCCGCCAGGCGAGAGCGTCGTCGTCACCGGGGTGTGCACCCGCCGGTTCGACGTCGAGGTGCGCGGCTGGGGGCGCGTCGTCGGCCTGCGGTTCCGCCCCGGTGGCCTGGCGGCGCTCACCGGCCACCCGGCATCCGCCTGGACCGACCGGTCGGTCGCGGCGACCGCGGTGCTGCCGCGTGCGCTCGTCGCCGAGCTGGCCGACCCCGCGCTCGCCGACGACGGCGCGGCGTGGGCCGCCACCGCCGAGCGCGGCCTGGCCGATCTGGCGCAGGGCCGGCCCGAGCCGCGCTACGACCTGCTGCTCGACGTCGTCGCCGACATGCTCGCTGACCACTCGCTGCTCACGGTGGCCGAGGTCGCCGACCGGCACAGCGTCACGGTGCGCACCCTGCAGCGACTGTTCACCCACTACGTGGGAGTCGGGCCGAAGTGGGTGCTGGCCCGCTACCGCCTGCACGACGCCGTGGCCGACCTCGACGCCGGCTGGGCCGGCACGCTCACCGACCTCGCAGTGCGCTACGGCTGGTACGACCAGGCCCACTTCACGCGCGACTTCACCACGCTGGTCGGCGTCACCCCGGGCCAGTACCGCGACCGGGCGGCGACGTCGGATGCCGGCCACCCGGCATCCGCCCGCGCCTGAGGTCCGGGGGCTGCGTCGGAGGAAGCTGCTGTGTCCCCTGGGATGCGGTCGCGGCGAGCGTCGTGCAGGGTGGCTGCACCCACACCACCCCTCGGGCCCACCAGGCCCGACGTCGTCGAGGAGTTCCTTCGTGACCCGACCCATCCCCAGGTGGCGCGCCGCTCTCGCGCTGGCATCGGTCGCCGCCATCGGCACCACCATGTTCTCCGGCACCGCCTCGGCCTCCACCGAGGCCGCGTCGACTCCCGTGCCGATCGTGACCCCCGACGGGGTCGTCTTCAGCTACCTGCTCAACACCAGGATCGCCAACCCCGGCCAGACCAGGGTCGTGACCAACGCGGTCGAGAAGTCCGGCGGTGTCGTCGTGCAGGCATGGCCGCAGATCGGCGTCCTCGTGGCCCACTCCGACCGGGCGGCCTTCCGCACCGACGTCGCGAAGTCGGCCGGCAACGCGCTGGAGTCGGTCGGTGCCAGCCGCAGCGTGCCGGTGTCCGAGGGCACCCCCGCAGACGTGTCGGCGACCTGGGGCAGGGGCGCGTCCGGATACAAGCAGGGCGCGAAGAAGCCGGTCAACGGCGATCTCGAGTCCCCGGCCACCCCGGCGGTCACCACCGACCCCCGTGAGGCCGAGCAGTGGGGCATGCAGATGATCAAGGCCGACCAGGCCCACAAGATCACCGACGGCTCGCGCAACGTCCTCGTCGGCGTGCTCGACAGCGGCATCGACGCCGACCACCCCGACCTCGTGGCCAACCTCGACGTCTCGAGCTCGGTCAACTGCATCGACGCCGGTCGGCCGAGCACCACGGGCTGGGAGCCCACGACGAGCGACCACGGAACCCACGTGGCCGGCACCATCGCCGCGGCCCGCAACGGCGTCGGCATCGTCGGCGTGGCGCCGAACGTCCGCCTTGCCTCGGTGAAGGTGGTCAACGACGACGGCTTCATCTACCCCGAGTACGCC
The DNA here is from genome assembly GCA_963747405.1 of uncultured Actinomycetota bacterium. Lineage (GTDB taxonomy): Bacteria > Actinomycetota > Actinomycetes > Actinomycetales > Dermatophilaceae > Fodinibacter. The sequence goes on along the minus strand of CAVVFG010000022.1, from coordinate 36,129 downwards.
GTCTGCGGCTTCGTGGAGGCGGGCCTGAAGCACATGGACGTCACGAACAACAGCTACTACGTCGACCCGTTCGAGTTCTACTGCGACGACCAGCCCGACCAGCACGCCGCCAAGGAGGCCGTGCGCCGTGCGGTCACCTGGTCGACGAAGGAGGGCGTGGTCCACGCGGCCGCGGCCGGCAACTCGGCCAAGGACCTCGCGAACAAGGACACCTTCCTCGACACCGGCAGCCCGGACGACGGGACCCCCGTCACCCGCACGCTCAACAGCACCTGCAACGACATCCCCACCGAGCTCGACGGCGTCGTCACGGTGTCGTCGGTGCAGCGCTTCCCGGCCGGGACGCTGGACAGCCGGCTGTCGAGCTTCTCCAACCGCGGCCTCGGCGTCATCGACGTGGCTGCTCCGGGGTCCTCGATCCTCTCGACCGTCGTCGCCAACAACGGCTACGGCCTCAAGAGCGGCACCTCGATGGCCTCGCCGCACGTCGCCGGCGTCCTCGCCCTCATGAAGTCGGCCCACCCGTCGTGGACCCCGGCCGAGATGATCGCGAAGATCCGTCAGCAGGCCGACGACAAGGCGTGCTCGACCGCGACCGGTGGCGTCCCCTGCGTCGGCCCGGTCGAGGACAACAGCTACTTCGGTGAGGGCATGGTCGACGCCCTCGACGCCGTGAGCTGACCCGACACCTCAGCACCTCGGATGCCGGGTGGACGGTCCGCGGACCGGCCACCCGGCATCCGAACTTCTGCGCGACGCGTCAGGCGCCGGGGCGCAGCACCGAGGCGAGGGCGTCGAGCACGCCGACGTCCTCGATGGTGCCGGGGATGGTGGGCGTCTTCCCGTCGGCCATCTCGCGCATCGTCTTGCGCAGGATCTTGCCCGAGCGGGTCTTGGGCAGGCCCCCGACGATGTCGACCTGGCGCAGGCTCGCGACCGCACCCACCTCGTCGCGCACCCGCTGCACGAGCTCCTTGCAGATCCGCACGCCGTCGGCCCCGGTGCCGTCGACCCCGCCCTTGAGCACGACCAGCCCACGCGGCACCTGCCCCTTGAAGTCGTCGGCGACGCCGATGACCGCGCACTCGGCGACATCGGGGTGGCCGGCCAGCGCCGCCTCTATCGATCCCGTCGACAGCCGGTGCCCGGCGACGTTGAGCACGTCGTCGGTGCGGCCCATCACGTAGACGTAGCCGTCCGCGTCGATCAGGCCGCCGTCACCGGTGAGGTAGTAGCCCTCGTAGACCGAGAGGTACCCGGCGATGTAGCGCTCGTCGTCGTGCCACAGGGTGGGCAGCGTGCCGGGGGGCAGCGGCAGGCGGATGGCGATCGCGCCCTCGACACCCGGCGCCGCCGGCTGGGCCGAGTCGTCGAGCACCTGCACGTCGTAGCCGGGCACGCGCACCGAGGGCGAGCCGGCCTTGATCGGCATCGGGTCGAGTCCGCGCAGGTTGGCGGCGATCGGCCAGCCGGTCTCGGTCTGCCACCAGTTGTCGACGACCGGCACGCCGAGCAGGGCGCTGGTCCACTCGTAGGTGTCGGGGTCGAGCCGCTCACCGGCGAGGAACACGCACGTGAGCGTGCTGAGGTCGTGGCCGGCCATCAGGGTGCCGTCGGGGTCCTCGCGCTTGATCGCCCGGTAGGCGGTCGGCGCGGTGAACATCGCCTTGACCCCGTGGTCGCTGATCACCCGCCAGAAGGCGCTTGCGTCGGGCGTGCCGACCGGTTTGCCTTCGTAGAGAACGGTGGTGGCGCCGGTGAGCAGGGGCGCGTAGACGATGTAGGAGTGCCCGACGACCCAGCCGACGTCGGACGCGGTGAACCACACGTCGCCCGGGCCGATGTCGTAGACGTTCTCCATCGACCAGCGAAGCGCCACCGCGTGGCCGCCGTTGTCGCGCACGATGCCCTTGGGGCGGCCGGTGGTGCCGGAGGTGTAGAGCACGTAGAGCGGGTCGGTCGCCTCGACCTCGACGCAGTCGGCGGGCTCGGCGTCGCAGACCAGCTCGTCCCAGTCGATCTCCTCCCAGGCGGTGTCGCGCACACCCACGTCGGCGCGGCACTGCTCGCGCTGCAGCACGATCACGGACTCGGGCTTGTGCTCGCTGCGGTCGAGCGCGGCATCCAGCATCGGCTTGTACTCGACGACCCGGCTGGGCTCGATGCCGCAGCTGGCCGCCACGATGACGGCCGGCTTGGCGTCCTCGATCCGGGCGGCGAGCTCGGCCGGCGCGAACCCGCCGAAGACGACCGAGTGGATGGCGCCGAGCCGCGCGCAGGCGAGCATCGTGACCACGGCCTCGGGAACCATCGGCATGTAGACGACCACGCGGTCGCCCTTCTCCACCCCGAGCGAGGCGAGCGCGCCGGCGAAGGTGGCCACCTTGTCGAGCAGCTCCGCGTAGGTGAAGGTCTGCACCGTGTCGGTGACCGGGCTGTCGTAGATCAGGGCCGCCTGGTCGCCGCGCCCGTCGCGCACGTGGCGGTCGAGGGCGTTGAAGCAGGTGTTGAGCGAGCCGCCCCGGAACCATCGGTAGAACGGCGGGTTGGAGTCGTCGAGCACGCTGGTCGGCTCGGTGATCCACTCGACCGCCTTGGCGGCGTTCCCCCAGAACGTGGTGGGGTCGGAGATCGACTGCTCGTATGCCGCTGCGTAGGCGCCGTTGCTCATGTGACCATCGTGGACCCACCCGGGGGTGGGTGCGCCAGCGGTCCGGTCGGCATCGTCCACGGGCGGGCGTAAACCGCGCCGAACGGACCGCCGGCACTGCTCTGGGGCGGCTCCGGCCCGGTGCTTCCGTGCGGCCGGAGGCGCTGCAAGACTCGCGCCATGGAGCTGCCGCAGCACTGGGTCACCGCCGAGGGGTTCAGCCCGCAGCTGGGCACCGGCGGCGGGATGCTCACCGTGTGGGGGTGGTCGTCGCAGTCCGACGCGGATGCCGCGCGGGTCGCGGGGGAGCGGCTCGCCCAGGCCCTGGAGCGGGTGGCCCGCGAAGGCGGCCTGCCGCCCGGCCACGGCTACTACCCGCGGATGCCGTTGCGCGAGCCCGTGGTCGAGGAGGTCGAGGCGGCATCCGGCGCCGTGCTCGGCGTGGTCACCCGCAACCGGATGGGGTGCGAGGTGCTGTGCACCGACCTGCTGTTCATCGCCGACGTGGACGCACCCGAGCTCGAGGCGCCACCGCGGGTGTGGGGGTCGTCGGGGGGTGGCTCCTCGGGCGCGGGACGGCCTTCCTCACGTGGTCGGAGCGGGTCGGGGGTGGGTGGCTTCTTCCGACGGCTGCTCACCGGGGAGCCGGCGCCCACGCCGATGGTGCCGGCGGAGGGGCCGACCGGCGCCGGTGCGGATACCGGTGCTGATGCCGTGCCCGCCGTGCCCCGGCCGGGCGATGCGAGCGTGGCCGAGTGCCTGGCGTGCGAGCCGGTGTGGGAGTTCGCCCGGCGCCGCCCCGAGCTCGGGGTGCGGGTGTACCGCACCGCGGCGGGGCTGCGCGTGCTGGTGACCGGGGCCGCCGCCGAGCCCGGCTCGGACCGGGCGCGCGCGCTGCTCACCGAGCTGGGGTCGGACCCGCTCTACGTCGAGCTCTGTGCCACCCACGACAGCTACCGGGCGCGGTTGACGCCCAAGCCGTTTCGCGTGGGGATGCGCGCGCTGCCGGTGTCGTGGCCGTTCGTCGACGATGGGGCCCGGGCGAGGCATGAGGCATGGGTGTCGGAGTACGACGGGCGGTCGTCGGGCCACGCCGTCTGCCGGCTCGTGAGCGCGTCCGGCCCGGAGCCGGGAGCGGAGGAGCAGCGGCTCGTGGCGCTGCACGACACCCGATGCCGGGTGGGGGAGCGCCTGCCGCTGGCCTGAGCCGCAGCGGTGACTGTGGGGGATGCTGGCCCGGGCTCTGCGGCATCCCTTGGCGTCGGCCCGCTCCGCAACGTGGGTGAAAACCGTCCTCAGGGCGGCGATCTTCACCCACATTGCGTCGCCCGCTCGGCAACGTGGGTGAAGACCGTCGTCCGGGCAACGATCTTCACCCACATCCCCGGGCGTGGGCAGGATCCCGCTCCCGCATCCCCATCTTCCATCCTCCGCCAACAGGAACGCCCAGCCGCGAGCGGCTGGGCGTTCCTGTTGGCGGAGGATGGGGGATTTGAACCCCCGAGGGTTTTATCCCAACACGATTTCCAATCGTGCGCACTAGGCCACTATGCGAATCCTCCGCGGGTGAGGTTACTAGAGGGCACACCAACGCCCGAAATCGTCGCGCTCGCAGGCCGGCGCTGCCATGGGCGGGCCGTTCGCGGTCGGCATGCCGGTCTTCGCGGTCGCCGAGCTGATCCGCCCGAGGTTCGAGCCCCCCGACACGGTCCACCCACCAGGGGTCGCCGGGCGCTGGAGCGGCATCGGCGGGTTCGGCATCGGCCTCCTGCTCTCCGTCGGCGGGGGCTTCGTCGTCATAGGCCTTGCCGCGCTGTCGCCGATCTGGTTCATCCGCGGCTGACCCACGGTCGCGGCGACGCGCCCGTGCCGGGCACGCAGGTGGCCGCGGAGCCCAGGCTCCGCGGCCAGCCGCGCTCTCGAAGGCCCCTAGTGCCGCACCTTCCCGTTCCTGATCTGGACGATCGTGCCGGGGGCGGGCGGGTCCTCGTTGCCGAGGGTCGCGGCCCACAGCGTGCCGTTCTTACCGGTCTCCACGGCCACGACGCCCGGGAGGTCGAGGTAGGGCACGGCCATCCCGTGCCGCACCGTGGAGATCCGCCCACCGAACAGCTCGGCGACGTAGATCGTGCCGTGCGAGCCCAGCGCCAGGTTGGTCGCCCCGAGGAAGCCACCGGCGACCTTGGTCGCAGCACCGGTACGCGGGTTCACCTTCCACACCGCGCCGCGTGCCCCGAGCACCGGGCCCTCCGGCCCGCCGGGGAGCGTGGTCACGTAGAGCCACCCGTCCTTGCCGACCTCGACGTCGGTCGGCACCGGCTCGAACGCGTAGGTCACCCCCACGACGCAGTCGGGCAGGCCGAGCGCGGCGGCCTGCTCGGCCGTGATGGTGCTCGGCTGCGGCGGGAGCACGGCCAACGTGCTGATCGACCCGTCGTTACGCACCCGGAACAGCGCGTTGGCGCCGGCATCCGCCACCACCCACGAGCGGCCCCACGCGGCCACCGAGTAGGCGTGCGAGTCGACCTCACCGGTGTACGCGACCGGGAACTGCGCCGCCGTGAAGGCGTCGATCACGCACTGGCTCGGGTTGCGGACGCCGTAGTGGTTGACCGAGTCGGGGTTGTTCGCGACCTCGAAGGCGTGGGTGTCGGCGTAGACGCGTGAACCGCGCGGCCGCCAGATGTTCAGCCCGCTCTCGGTGTTCTCGAACGTCTCGAAGTTGGTGACCGTGGTGGTGAAGGCCAGGCGGCGCCCGTCCTTGGACCGGTCGACGCCCGAGGCGCCGGGCTGGTCGGCCGCGATGGTGCGGATGGCCCCGTCGCGGGCCAGCTTCCCGACGAGGTTGAGCCCGCCGTCGGCGACGTAGACCGAGCCGTGGTCGACGGCCAGGTTGAACGGCGCCGCGAGCTGCGTCGATCGCACGACCGGTGTCGGCGTCTGGTGCTCGTGCCCGTGGCCGGACGCCAACGCGGTGGAGGGGATGAGGAGGGCTGCGGCCGCGGCGGCGGCGCAGCTGATGGTCAACCTCGATGGATGCATGTGCGTGCTCCCTGCAGTACCCAAGGTGGTCCGGCCGTGGCCGGAGAAGGCCGGTCCGCGGCTCTCCGCCCGGGCCGGTGGTGTGACCTGCGTCACGTTGGGACAACCGGCCCATTCTGGCGTCGCGGCGGTGCGAAGGTCAACGCCCGCGCTGTGGGCAGCGGATTTCCCGGGATGCCGGGTGCCCGCCTAGGATCGTGCCCGGCACCCCGCGTGGTGGTACCCCGCTGAACTCCCCCAGGGCAGGAATGCAGCAAGGGCAGGTGGGCTCTTCCAGGTACGCGGGGTGTCCTCGTACCCGGGTGCCCGTGGGCTCACCGCGCGGCGGGCACGCTCTCCTGCGCCGCAGGCTCGCTGTCACCCTCGCTGTCGCCGGAGCCGCACGCGCCACCGCAGCCCTCGGAGCCGCAGCCGTGGCCGGCATCCTCGGCGGTCTCGTCTGCCGCGGACGTGCCACACGCGCCGCCGCAGCACCCACCGCCGCAGCCGCCGCCACCGGCGACGGGCTCGGGCTCGGTGCCCTGCAGCTCCCAGACCTGGCGGACGGCGTTGAGCATGACCTCGACCGGCTGGGCGCCGCTGACGCCGTACTTCTGGTCGAGCACGAAGGTGGGCACCGCGGTGATGCCGATCTGGTTGGCCAGCGCGAGGTCGGTGCGCACGTCGATGCCGTGGTCGTCACCGGCCAGCAGCTCGCGCACGGTGGCCTCGTCGAGCCCCGCCTCGACACCCAGGCGCACCAGGGTCTCGGGGTCGCCGATCGACTCGCCCTCGGTGTACCAGGCGCGCATCACTCGCTCGGTGACCTCGTCCTCGCGGCCCAGGGCGCGGGCGAGGTGGAGGAGGCGGTGCGCGTCGTAGGAGTTGCCGCCGCGCAGCTGCTCCCACCGGAAGTCGAGGCCGACCGCGGCCGCATCGGCCGCCATCCGCTCGTGCTGGGCGACCATCTGCTCGCGCGGCACGCCGTACTTCTCGGCGACCCGGTCGATGGCCGGCACGTCGTCGACGGCCGGGGCGCTGTGGTCGAGCTGGAAGCTGTGCCAGACGACCCCCACCTCGTCGCCGTGCTCGAACTGCTCGAGGGCGAGCTCGAGGTGCCGCCGGCCGAGGTGGCAGAAAGGGCAGAGGATGTCGGACCAGACGTCGATGCGCATCACTCGAGGGTAGTCCGCCGACCCCCGCGCGACCGAACGCGCGTCCACCGGCCGGGCGGCGGACGGCCGGGCGGCGGCCGGGCCGGTGGCGGTGCCGGCTGCCGGGGCGGGTGGCGTCAGACCCGGTGCTCGTCGGCGGCCGACCGCAACGTGCGCCGGCCCCAGAGCCAGCCCAGCGACACGGCCGTGACGAGGCTCAGGCCGGTGCCTCCGAGCACCCCCTGGTCGGCCGCTCGCGCCGTGAGCAGCCCCCCGACCAGGGCGCAGAGCACCAGGGAGCGCGCGAACCACAGCGTCATGACCATCGGGCCGACGTCGGGCAGGAACGCCAGGAACGGCGGGCGCCCGCGGAAGGCCGAGACCCACTGCGCCCCCAGGGCCAGCGCGGCCACGCAGGTCACCCACCCCACGACGTCGACGAGCCCCACCGGCGACCGCGGAACGAGGGCGTGCACCACGACGGCCACGGGGAGCCCCGCCCCCAGCAGGAACGCGGCCGGTAGCACGGTGTGCGCGGCCGCCTCGGTGCCCAGGCCCAGGCCGCTGAGCCGGGGCGTGCCGAGGGTGTCGCCGAGCAGCCGCAGGCCCTCGGCCCACACCCCGACCCCGAGGTAGAGCGCGGCCACCGCTACCACGCCGATCGCCACCGGCACCTCCGGGTCGCTGAGCGACCAGGCCAACCCGGCCGCTCCCGGCGCGGCGAGGAGGGCGCCGGACAGCAGCAGCCCGGGCTGGCGGCGCAGGCCGAGCAGGTCGCGGGCGACCACGGTGCCGAGCCGTCCGCGCGAGCGCAACCGCAGCCCGCGCCCCCGGTGCACCGGGGTAGCGGCTTCGAGCCGCGCCGCGCGCAGGTCACCGGCGAGCACCGCGCCGCCCAGCCGGGTGGAGCGGATGCTCTGCGCGCGCAGCTCGGGCAGCCCGAGTCGGCGCAGCGCCACGGACGGTCCGACGGCCCGGATGCCGGGTCGCCCGCCGGGGGTGCGCGCCGGCATCCGGTCCGGGCCTCGCGTGCCGGCTCCGACCTGGCCGGCGAGCCAGGCCGCGGCGACCACCACCCCGAGCGCCGGACCGGCCAGCAGCGCGACGAGGAGAGCGAGGGGCCCGGTCGAGCCCGCGGCCCACAGGCCCCCACCGAGCACGCCCGCGGTGACGGTGGCGCCCGCGACGAGCAGGGTGGCCGAGACCAGCCACCACTCACGCAGTGTGGTCGCCCGGTCGAGGGGGCCCGCGACGACGTGGTCGACCCAGGGCAGGGGTGGCACCACCGGCCCCCGGCGTCGCCCGATGCCGTGCACGAGCACCGTGAGCGCCCCCGCCACGGCGACGGTGACCACCGCCGCGCCGGGGCCGAGCAACCGGCCGTGGATCCACGCGGGGTCGGTGGTGATGAACAGGGCGCGCGCCACGGTGAAGCCGTAGGTGAACGCGAGCAGCCCCAGGAGGTACACGGCGTACAGCACGCGCTGCACGGCACCGGTCCCGTGCGGGCCGTGCACCACGTGGGTGATGTCCTTCAGGCGCTCGGAGTCCGTGGCTCGCTGCTCGGCGCCGGTGGGCCCGGAGGTCACGGCGGGCCGCCGACGTCGACCACCTCATCGGCCACCGTTGCCGTGAGCACCGGGTCGTGGCACGCCATCAGCACGGTGGTGCCCGAACCGCACCGGGCGAGCACCTGGTCGCCGACCATCGCCCGCCGGTCGGTGTCGAGCCGCTGCTCGGGCTCGTCGAGGATCAGCAGGCGGGCCGGCCGGAACCAGGTGAGCGCCAACCGGAACAGCTGGCCCTGCCCCGAAGAGAGCTCGTGCGGGAAGCGCTCCCCCAGGGCGCCCAGGCCGAAGGTGTCGAGTGCGTGCTGCACCCGCTGCGCGCAGCTGGGGGCGTCGCGACCCCACGTCGCATCGACGAGGGTCAGGTGGTCGGCGAGGGTGAGGTCGCGGTAGGCCGCCGGGGGACCGATGAGGGCCGCGACGTTCTCGCGGGTGGACCGGTGGCGCTCGTCGGCCGGGTCGCCGTCGATGGTCACCGACCCGGTGGTGGGCGCCAGCAGCCCGGCGACCAGCCGCAGCAGGGTGGTCTTGCCGGACCCGTTCGGCCCCCGCACCACCACGCACGACCCGGGCTCGGCGACCAGACTGATGGGAGCGAGGAGGGGTGCGACATCGAGCACCTTGGACACCCCGTCGGCCACGACCCGGCATCCGGGGACGGTTCCTGCCGCCACTGTGGACACCTCCACGTCGTCCTGCACCGGTCGTCGGAACCCTAGCGCGGGCCGCTGGTGCGGCCCGCTGGAGCGGCCCGGCCGGGGCCTCGCCGAGCCGTGGCAGGGCAGCCGGTGGGACCGTGGCGGGGTGGCCGGTGGGAAGGCGTCCACAGGGCGAAGCGTGGCGTGCCGGGTGTCCGGCATCGCGGCTAGGGTTCGGGTGATGAGCACCGCGCTGTACCGCCGCTACCGCCCCGAGACGTTCGCCGACGTCATCGGGCAGGAGCACGTGACCCAGCCGCTCATGCAGGCGCTGCGCACCAGCCGGGTCAACCACGCCTACCTGTTCAGCGGCCCACGCGGGTGCGGCAAGACCACCAGCGCGCGCATCCTGGCCCGCTGCCTGAACTGCGAGCAGGGCCCCACCCCCGAGCCGTGCGGCGAGTGCGACTCGTGTGTCGCGCTGTCCCGCGGCGGGTCCGGCACTGTCGACGTCATCGAGATCGACGCCGCGAGCCACGGTGGCGTCGACGACGCCCGCGACCTGCGCGAGCGCGCGTCGTACGGCCCCGCCCAGAGCCGCTACAAGATCTACATCATCGACGAGGCCCACATGGTCACGCCGCAGGGCTTCAACGCGCTGCTCAAGATCGTCGAGGAGCCGCCCGAGCACGTGAAGTTCGTGTTCGCCACGACCGAGCCCGAGAAGGTCATCGGCACCATCCGCTCGCGCACGCACCACTACCCGTTCCGGCTGGTGCCCCCTGCGCGGCTGCAGACCTACATGGAGGAGCTCTGCGTCAAGGAGGGCGTCGCGGTCGCACCCGGTGTGCTGTCGTTCGTCGTGCGTGCCGGCGGCGGCTCGGTGCGCGACTCCCTCTCGGTGCTCGACCAGCTCATCGCGGGGTCCGGTCCGGAGGGCCTCACCTACGAGTCAGCCGCGGCTCTGCTCGGGTTCACCGACGGCGAGCTGCTCGACGCCGCCATCGACGCGTTCGCGGCGGGTGACGCGGCCTCGGTGTTCCGGTCCATCGACAAGGTCGTCGAGACCGGGCTCGACCCCCGGCGCTTCGTCGAGGACCTCCTCGAGCGCCTGCGCGACCTCATCGTCGTCGCGGCGGTCACCGACGGCGCCGGATCGGTGCTGCGGCACGTGCCCGAGGACCAGCTCGAGCGGATGCGGCGCCAGGCGGCCGCGTTCGGGCCGGGCGCGCTCTCACGGGCCGCCGACGTCGTCAACTCCGGCCTCACCGAGATGACCGGTGCCACCGCGCCCCGGTTGCAGCTCGAGCTCATCGCCGCCCGCATCCTGCTGCCGGGGGCTGCCGGCGAGGCCGGGTACGCCGCGCGCCTCGACCGGCTCGAGCGACGCCTCGACGTCGGCGGGGTGCCGACCGCCGCCGGGTCGTACGCCGCACCGGCGCCGGCAGGTGCGGCGCCGTCCGCTGCGCCGCAGCCGACTGCGGCCGCGCCCGCTGCTGGGGCCGCGCCGGCTGCGGCCGCGGTGGTGCCGGTCGCGCCGGAGCCGCCGACGCCCGCGGCCCCGGTGTTCTCCGGGGCCGCCCCCGAGGCGTCCAGCCCGCCGTCGCACGCGACGCCGCCCACGTCCGCCGCGACCGGTCACGCCTCGCCCGGGCCGGGCCCGGGTGCCGACGTCGAGCCGCCCGAGCGCGACGCCGCGCCCCGGCGCGAGGGGGCGCGCGAACCGACGGCCGCACCGGCATCCGGTGCCTCGGCCGGGTCCTCGCCGGAGCACGCCGCCCCCGCTGCGGCGCCCGAGCCGGCGCCCGTCGCGCGCCCGACGGGTCCCGGGGGCCTCGACACCGACGCGCTGCGCCGGTCGTGGCCCGACGTGCTCGACTGGCTCAGCCGCAACAAGCGGGTCACCTGGACCTTCGTCGCCCAGAACGCCCAGGTCGTCGACTACGACGGCCAGCGCGTGCTGCTCGGCATCTCCACCGTCGGCCTCGCCGAGACCTTCCGTCGCGGCGCCCACGCCGACTACGTGCGGCAGGCCCTGATCGACGTCCTCGGCGTCGACGCCCGGGTCGAGGGCGTGCCGTCCGACGACACCGTCGCCACCCGCGGTGGGTCGGCGTCAGCGCCGGCCGGGTCCGGCCCCAGCCCATGGGATGCCGGGCCCGGGCCGGCGCCCTCCGGCGCCACGGCAGCACCGGCTGGGCGTGAGGGCCGCGGAGGTTCGGCTGCCGGCTCGACGCAGCGGCCGGGCCCGCACTCCGGTGGCGGTCGCACCCGGGGCGAGCCCTCGAGCTGGTCCGACGCCCCGCCCCCGCCCGACACGGCGCCGTCGTGGGCCAGCCCGCTCGAACAGGCCAGGGCCGCGGTCGCCGTCGAGGCGCAGGCCGAGGTGGTCGCGGCCGAGCACGTCGTCGACGACACGGCGATCAGCGACGACGACGAGTCGATCGACGACCTCACCGACGTGGGCGTCCCGGTGGTCGAGCGCATTCTCGGGGGCACCGTGATCGCCGAGGACCCGCGGTGAGTGCACGCTCCTACCGGGTGAGCCACCGCGTGGTCGCACCGCTGTCCAAGGCGATCTGGCGGCCGACCATCACCGGCACCGACAACGTCCCGCCCACCGGTGGGGTCCTGATCGCCAGCAACCACCTGTCGTTCATCGACTCCTTCGCCATCCCGATCGCAGCGCCGCGACCGGTCGCCTTCCTCGCGAAGTCCGACTACTTCACCGGCAAAGGGGTCAGCGGGGCCGTCCGGAGGGCCTTCTTCGCGAACTCCAACGCGATCCCCGTCGACCGGCACTCCTCACGCGCCGCCCAGGAGTCGCTCGATGCCGCCCTGCTCGTCCTGCGCGAGGGTGGCGGCTTCGGCATCTACCCCGAGGGCACCCGCTCGCGCGACGGCCGCCTGTACAAGGGGCGCACCGGCGTGGCCTGGCTGGCCCTCACCGCGGGGGTCCCCGTCGTGCCCGTCGGCCTGGTGGGCACCGACCGGGTGCAGCCCGTGGGGGCCAGCTTCCCGCGGCTGGCGAGGGTGCGGGTGGCCTTCGGCCGGCCGATCTACCCGGCATCCTTCACGGGCCTGCCCGCGGGCAAGGCCCGCCGGCTGCTCACCGACGAGGTCATGGACGCCATCGCCGCCCTCTCCGGCCAGGAGCGGGCCGACACCTACAACGAGCTGCCGCCCGACTCCACGGGTGCGGCAGTCGGCATCTGAGAAGGAGAACACCATGTCGACGACCCAGCGTTTCCGGGCCACCGGGCTCACCTGCGGCCACTGCGCCGCCGCGGTCAGGGAAGAGCTGGTGGCCCTCGACGGCGTGCTCGAGGCCCAGGTCGAGGTGGTCGACGGCGGTGCCTCGACCGTCACCGTCGTCACCGAGCGAGACCTCACCGACGACGAGGTCGGCACCGCCCTCGACGAGGCCGCCGAGTACGTCCTCGTCCGCAGCTGACCACCCACCGGACGCCACGGCATCCGGGCGCGGCCGCGGACGACACCGTGCTCGCGAGGTCGTAGTCTCGACGTGTGTACGAAGGCGCGGTCCAGGACCTCATCGACGAGCTCGGCAGGCTGCCGGGCGTCGGTCCCAAGAGCGCGCAGCGCATCGCGTTCCACCTGCTGCAGGCCGATCCGGCCGACGTCGAGCGCCTGGTGCAGTCGCTGACCGAGGTCAAGGCGCGGGTGCGGTTCTGCGAGCTGTGCTTCAACGTGGCCGAGGCCACCCGCTGCCGCATCTGCCTCGACCCGCGCCGCGACGTGCACGCCATCTGCGTGGTCGAGGAGCCCAAGGACGTCGTGGCCATCGAGCGCACCCGCGAGTTCCGGGGGCGCTACCACGTGCTGGGCGGCGCGATCAGCCCGATCGACGGCATCGGCCCCGACGACCTGCGGGTGCGCGAGCTGCTCGCGCGGCTCGGCGACGGCGTGGTCACCGAGGTGATCATCGCGACCGACCCCAACCTCGAGGGCGAGGCCACGGCCAGCTACCTCTCGCGGATGCTCAAGGTCTTCGGGCTGCGCGTCACCCGGCTGGCATCCGGCCTGCCGGTGGGCGGCGACCTCGAGTACGCCGACGAGGTCACCCTGGGGCGGGCTTTCGAGGGGAGGCGGCTGCTCGATGTCTGACGACTGGACCGCGTTGTCCGAGCAGTCCGCGGCCGACGCACAGGTCTACCTGCTCACGGTGCGCGAGATCGCGTCGGGCAACAGTCCGGAGGCCACCTTGCCGATGGCGCTGCTCGCCCTGTCGCAGGTGCTCGTCATGGGTGCCCGCCTCGGTGCGGTCGAGGACGTCGTGCCGGTCGCACGCTTCGAGCCCGACTCGGGCCCCGATGCCGAGCTCGACCCCCTGCGCGAGAGCCTGGCCAACGTCTTCGAGGGGCTCGACGAGTACGCCGACGTCGCCGACCCGGTGCTCGACCCCGAGCCCACGGTGGGCTACCTCAGCAACGACCTCGTCGACATCGCCTCGGCGCTCACGCACGGGCTGAGCCACCACGAGGCCGGCCGCCCGGTCGAGGCGTTGTGGTGGTGGCAGTTCAGCTACCTCTCGCACTGGGGCGAGCGGGCGGCCTGCGCCCTGCGGGTGGTCCAGGCGCTGCTCGCGCACGTGCGCCTCGACGCCGACCCGGATGCCGTGTCCGAGGCGGAGTTCGACGCCCTCCACCCCTGAGCCCGAACCCGCCCGGGCCGAGCCCCCCGTGTCCCGACATCGACCAATAGGTCACTCGGCGGACACCCAGCCGCCGTACCGGAAGTGACCTATTGGTCGATGTCGGGACGGTCAGGGGGATGCCGGGAGCTCGCCCGAGGCGACCGCCGCGCGCAGGTCGTCGGTGGCGTCCCAGTCGTTGGCGTGCATGGCCGCGACCACCCGGCCGTCGCGCAGCCAGAACGCCCGGAAGTTCAGCGCCTCGAGGTCGCCGTGCACCACGACCTCGTCCTCGGCACCGGCGGAGCCGACGTACTCCATCCCGAGGTCGTACTGGTCGGTGAAGAAGTAGGGCATCGCGTCGTAGACCTCGTCGGCCCCGGCCAGGTTGTGCGCGGCCACCTTGGCCTGGTTGATGGCGGTGTCCCAGTGCTCGACCCGGATGCGGCGGCCCAGCACCGGGTGGTCGTGGTTGGCGATGTCGCCGACCGCGAGCACGTCGGGCACAGAGGTGCGCAGCCCGGCATCCACGAGCACGCCGTTGTCGACGGACAGCCCGGCGGCCTCGGCGAGGGCCACCCGCGGGGTGACCCCCACGCCGGCGACGACCAGGTCGGCGCCGGCCAGGTCGGCGGCGGTGACCTCGGTGCCCAGGCGAAGGTCGACCCCGTGGGCGCGGTGCAGGTCGGCGAACGCCGTGGCCACCGTGGGCCCGAGTACCCGCAGCAGCGGAAGCTCGGCCGTCTCGTAGACGGTCACCTCGCAGCCGAGCGTCCGGGCGGCTGCGGCGGCCTCGAGCCCGATCCACCCGGCCCCGACGACGGCGATCCGCCCACCCTCGGCGAAGGCGGCCTTGAGCCGGTCGCTGTCCTCGATGGTGCGCAGGTAGGCCGTCGGAACACCGCTCTCCTCGGCCACCGGCAGCCGGCGAGGCTCGGCCCCGGTGGCCAGCAACAGCCCCTCGTAGCCGATGTCACCGGCACCGGTGTGCACCACATGCGCGTCGGTGTCGACCGCGGTCGCCTCCACGCCCAGGCGCAGCTCGACGTCGTGCTCGGCGTACCAGTCGCTCGGGTGCACGAAGGCGTCGTCGAGCGGGTCGTTGCCGAGCAGGTAGCCCTTCGACAGTGGCGGCCGCTCGTAGGGCGCGTGTTGCTCGGCGCCGACGAGCACCACCGCACCGGTGTAGCCGTTCTCGCGCAGCTCGGTGGCGGCGGTACCGCCGGCCAGGCCGGCGCCGACGATGACGATCGACATGGGCGACCTCCTCAGGTGGGATGTCGCGACGCTACGCCGAACCGCGCCCGCCGCCGTCCCCCGTGTCTCGACTTTGTGCGGATTTCCCGCACCAGCCGGCCGCGGGCCTCCGCGAGCGGCGTGGACAATCCGCAATCAGTGCGGATGGGTGCTCGCGGCACCCGGGCGGGTGACGCGAGCGGCGCCCGGATGCCGGCTGACCGGCATCCGGGCGCGGCAAAGGGTGCGAAAGGGCTGCGGTTAGAGTGGTCGCCGACCCCACACGTACCACTGTTCCGGGAGTAGCGCGTGCCCATCGTCGTCCAGAAGTACGGCGGTTCCTCGCTGGCCGACGCCGAGAGCATCAAGCGGGTCGCGCGGCGGATCGCCGAGACGAAGAAGGCCGGTCACGACGTCGTCGTAGCCGTCTCCGCGATGGGCGACTCCACCGACAACCTGCTCGACCTCGCCCGCGACGTCAGCCCGGTGCCGCCGCCGCGCGAGCTCGACATGCTCATGACGGCGGGCGAGCGCATCTCGATGGCCCTGGTGGCGATGGCGATCTCCGACCTCGGCTACAGCGCCCGCTCGTTCACCGGCAGCCAGGCCGGAGTGATCACCGACGGGGTGCACGGCAAGGCGAAGATCATCGACGTCACCCCGGGCCGCATCACCGAGGCGGTCGCCAAGGGGCACATCGTCATCGTGGCGGGCTTCCAGGGCGTCAGCCAGGGCACCAAGGAGATCACCACCCTGGGCCGCGGGGGCACCGACACCACCGCCGTGGCACTCGCCGCCGCGCTGCGCGCCGAGGTGTGCGAGATCTACACCGACGTCGACGGCGTGTTCACCGCCGACCCGCGCATCGTGCCGGCAGCCCGCAAGATCCGCCGCATCTCCAACGAGGAGATGCTCGAGCTCGCCGCCTCGGGCTCCAAGGTGCTGCACCTGCGCAGCGTCGAGTACGCCCGGCGCTTCGACATCCCCATCCACGTGCGGTCGTCGTTCTCGCAGAAAGAGGGCACGATCGTCACGGACCAGCCGGACCCCGAAGGAGACGCCGTGGAAGCCCCGATCATCGCCGGTGTGGCCCACGACCGTAGCGAGGCCAAGGTGACCGTCGTCGGCGTGCCCGACCGCACCGGCATGGCCGCCCAGATCTTCGAGGCGGTGACCCTGGCCCAGATCAACATCGACATGATCGTGCAGAACGTCTCGGCCACCGACACCGGCCTCACCGACATCTCCTTCACCCTGCCCAAGACCGACGGCACCGCCGCCGTCGAGGCCCTGCAGCGCATCCAGGACGAGGTGGGCTTCTCGTCCATCCAGTACGACGACCAGATCGGCAAGCTCTCGCTGGTGGGTGCCGGCATGCGCTCCAACCCCGGTGTCTCGGCGACGTTCTTCAAGGCGCTCGCCAACGCCGGGATCAACATCGAGATGATCTCCACCTCGGAGATCCGCATCTCGGTGATCACCCGCGACGACCTGCTCGACGACGCGGTGCGGGCCGTGCACACGGCGTTCGGGCTGGACTCCGCCGAGGGGGAGGCCGTCGTGTACGGGGGCACCGGCCGCTGACGTGGCTGTCACCGGAGAGGGGATGACGGGGAACGCGCTGCCCACGCTGGGCATCGTGGGGGTCACCGGCGCCGTCGGCCGGGTGGTGCTCGACGTGCTGCCCACCCGTCACGCGCACTGGGGGGACGTGCGCCTCGCGGCCGGCGACGAGGACGTCGGCTCGACCCTGCGCCTGCATGGCGAGGACGTCGTCGTCGAGGCGCTGACGCCGGAGTTCTTCGACGGCATCGACGTCTGCATCTTCGACATCCCGCCCTCCATCGCCCGGCACTGGGTCGAGCTCGCGGCGGCCCACGGTGTGGTCGCCATCGACAACAGCACCGAGTTCCGCATCGACTCCGACGTGCCCCTCGTGGTGCCCGAGGTCAACCCGCGCAAGGTCGCCGACCGGCCGCGCGGCATCATCGCCAACCCCGGCGCCACCGTGATGACGATGATCGACGCGCTGGCCGTGCTGCACGGCGTCTGGGAGCTGACCGAGCTCGTGGTCACGACCTTTCAGGCGGCCTCCGGCCTGGGCCGCACCGGGATGACGCGGCTGCACGACGAGCTCGACGTCATCTCCGGCCATCGCGAGCTGGGCACCCGGCCGGGCGATGTCCGCCGTCTCATCGAGGAGGAGCTGGGCGAGTCACCGTTCCCGGCTCCGTTGGCGCTCAACGTGGTTCCGTTCGTGGGCCACCACGTGGGGGACGGCTGGACCTCCGAGGAGGTCAAGGTGCGCCAGGAGACCCGCAAGATCCTCGACCTGCCCGACCTGCCCATCTCGGCGACCTGCGTGCGCGTGCCGGTCGTGTCGTCGCACTCGGTCACCATCCACGCCACGTTCTCGCAGCGGGTGAAGGTGGCAGATGCCCGGCGCGCGCTGATCGAGGCCCCGGCGGTCGTGGTGCTCGACGACCCCGACGAGCCGGAGTTCCCCACGCCCAACGACGTCGTCGGCGCCGACCCGCGCTTCGCCGGGCGGCTGCGCCAGGCGCCCGAGTCGCCCTACACCCTCGACCTGTTCATCTGCGGCGACAACCTGCGAAAGGGGGCCGCGCTCAACATGGTGCAGACCGCCGAGCTGGTGGCACGCGAGCTCGGCGGAGGCTGACGGCATCCGGGGGCTCGGATGGTGGCCGGGTGACCGGTGCGGCGGCCGACGCGCCACAATGGACAGCGGGATGCCGTGGTGCCGCCCGGCGCCCACCGTCCCGGCACCACCCACCTCCGCACGACCCCCGCACCGACCCTCGCACCGCAGGAGCGCACCATGACCGTTCGCACCGTCGCCATGCTCACCGCCGGGGGTCTCGCCCCCTGCCTGTCCTCTGCCGTCGGAGGACTCATCGAGCGGTACACCGAGTTGGCCCCCGACGTGCGGATCATCGCCTACACCAACGGGTATGCCGGGCTGCTCAGGGGTGAGTCGGTCGAGGTCACCCCCGCGGTGCGCGAGAAGGCGCACCTGCTGCACCACTTCGGCGGGTCCCCGATCGGCAACAGCCGGGTCAAGCTCACCAACGTGGCCGACTGCGTGAGGCGGGGCCTGGTGCAGGAGGGCCAGGACCCGCTGCACGTCGCAGCCGAGCGGCTCACCGCCGACGGCGTCGACGTGCTGCACACCATCGGCGGCGATGACACCAACACCACGGCGGCCGATCTCGCGGCCTACCTGCACGAGAACGAGTACGAGCTGACCGTGGTGGGCCTGCCCAAGACCGTCGACAACGACGTCGTGCCGATCCGGCAGTCGCTCGGGGCGTGGACCGCCGCCGAGCAGGGGTCGATCTTCGCCCAGAACATCATCGCCGAGCACACCTCGAACCCGCGGATGCTCATCGTGCACGAGGTCATGGGTCGCAACTGCGGGTGGCTCACCGCCGCCACGGCCGAGGCGTACCACAACTGGGTGGCCGAGCAGGACTTCGTGCCCGGCATCGGCAACGACCCGCGCCGCTGGGACGTGCACGCCGTCTTCGTGCCGGAGCGCCCCATCGACCTGCACGCCGAGGCCGGCCGCCTGCGCGCGGTCATGGACGACCTCGGCTGCGTCAACATCTTCCTGTCCGAGGGCGCCGGCGTGGCCGAGGTGGTTGCCGAGCTCGAGGCCGCGGGCCAGGAGGTGCCGAAGGACCCGTTCGGGCACGTGCAGCTCGACAAGGTGAACCCGGGCGCCTGGTTCGCCAAGCAGTTCGCCGAGCTGCTCGGCGCCGAGAAGACGATGGTGCAGAAGTCGGGCTACTTCGCCCGCTCCGCGGCGGCCAACGAGCGCGACCTCGCGCTGATCAAGGAGTGCACCGACCTGGCGGTCGACTGCGCGCTGCGCGGCGAGGCGGGCGTCATCGGCCACGACGAGGAGCGCGGCGACGAGCTGCGCGCCGTCGAGTTCCCGCGGATCAAGGGTGGCAAGGCGTTCGATGCGCGCACTCCGTGGTTCACCGACCTGCTCGGCTCCATCGGCCAGGGCTGACCCGGGGCTGACCGTGGTCGACGCCTGGTGGGCGGCGGTCTGGGTGTATGCCGCCCTCCTCGTCGGCCAGCGGCTGTGGCGCGCCCGCCGGTGGGTGCCACCGGAGTGGCCCGACGCCGACTACGGCTGGAAGGTGACCCACCTGTTCTGGGTGCCGTTCAACGTGCTCGACGTCGTCTTCGGGGTGCCGCTGGTCTTCGCCCTGGTCTTCGCCCTGCTGGCGATCTGAGCCGGGCTCGGGCTGCAGCCCTCGCCGTGCGTGGCGCGGCGGCACTGTCACGCCTCGACGGTGACACCCTTCCAGAAGGCGACCCGGTCGCGGACCTGCGCCGCGGCATCCTTGGGCTCGGGGTAGGACCAGGCGGCGTCGGCGTTGGTGGCGCCGTCGACCTGCAGGCTCCAGTACGACGCGGTGCCCTTCCACGGGCACACCGTGTGGGTGTCGGAGGGCCGCAGCAGGCTCTGGTCGACCGCGTCGGCGGGGAAGTAGTGGTTGCCCTCCACGACGACCGTGTCGTCGGACTCGGCGATGACGGTGCCGTTCCAGGTGGCCTTCATGAGCTCTCCTCGAGTGTCGCGCGCGGATGCCGTGTCGAACGGCCCGATCCCCGGTCAACCCCGCGGGGCGCACGGGTGTTCCGGGTGGCCGGCAGCCGACCGAGCCGGCCGGGCAGCGCGGAGGTGACTTCTCCCGCGACACCGCGGGCGAGGGGAGTTCCCACAGCGGTGGGTCGCACGCCGTCCGTGCGACCCACCGCTCACGGGGCGGTCGTTGCCGACCAGGCCCCGGGTGGGCGTGCACCGTCCCCTGCGACGGTCACGGGCTCAACTGTGCCCGACCGCTCCGGTGCTCGCGGGGGTGCCCCCATCCGAACCTGTGGTGGTGCTGGCACCACCTGGCACCGGCCGCCACGATCGCGCACCGTTCCCGCGCCCAGCGGGTCACCGCCGGCGCTGCGTCCCCGCTGGGAAGAGCCCCTCGACGGTGGTGCCCTCCCCCGGGGCGGAGATGATCCGCAGCTCGCCGCCGGCGGCGCGGATGCGGTCGCGCATCCCGGTCAGGCCGTGCGCGGAGCGGGTCGCCTCCGGGTCGAACCCGTCCCCGTCGTCGGTGATGCTGAACCGCAGGCCCCGGCCGGGACCGTCGTCGCTGGCCTGCACGGTGATGAGCGAGCCCCCGGAGTGTCGGTCGGCGTTGTGGATGGCCTCGGTGCAGCAGAAGTACACCGCGGCCTCCACCGAGGGCGAGTGCCGCCCCAGCGAGCGCACGTCGACTGTGCAGGGCAGCGTGGTGCGCCGGCCTGCAGCCGGCAGCGCCCCCACGAGCCCGCGCTCGCCGAGCAGCGGGGGGTAGATGCCGTGAGCCAGGTCGCGCAGCTCGCGGATGGCCGCCTCGAGCTGGCCCTGCAGGGACAGCACGATGCCGCGGGCCTGCTGGGGGTCCTTGTCGAACAGCCGGCTGGCCCGGCCGAGGTCGACGGCGATGGTGGCCAGGCGCTGCTGGGCGCCGTCGTGCAGGTCGCGCTCGATCGACCGCCGGGCCTCGACCGCGGCCACGGCGAGCCGGGCCCGGGACTCCTCGAGCTCGCGGGTGTGTTCGCCGATCCGGGTGATGTAGTCGCGCAGTCCCGCGACGAGCGCGCTGACGAGCACCGTCACGAGCACTGCCACGAGGAGCACGGTCCACGCGGTGACCGGGTGCTCACGCTCGTAGGCCGGGCGGCGGGCCAGCCCCGTGCCGGCCAGCACCCCGCTGAGGACGACCGTGGTGGCGATGGTCGGAGTGAGCAGCCGCGGGTCCAGGAGGTCGGCGACCATGACGAGCGGGAGCAGCAGGGCGAGGAGCCCGACCGGCGCCAGGAACGGGCTGACCCACACGATGGCGATCGCGGTGCCCCAGGTGGCGAGGGTGGTGACGGCGGCGGCGGCAGCGACGCGCCCGCGGGCGGCCAGCACCTCCGCGACCACGGCCAGCACGCCGTACCCGAGCAGCGCGCACAGCTCGTCGAGCAGCGTGGGGGTGGGGTGGAACAGCACCTGGAGCAGCCCGAGGGCCACGATCGAGGACCAGACCGCCACGAGGCTGGAGCGCAGGTAGCGGTGCATCCTGGCGACCCGTCGGCTGCCGGGGGCGCGCCAGGCGTCGCCCCCCGCGAGCCGCGCCACCGTCAGACCGCCGGCCCGGCCACGGCCGACGACGGGCTGTAGCCGCTGTCGCCGAGGTAGAGCAGCACGGCCGCCACCCGGCGGTGGGTGCTGTCACCGGTCGGCAGGTCGAGCTTGGTGAAGATCGAGTTGATGTGCTTCTCGACGGCCCGCGACGTGACGTGCAGCGACGAGGCGATCGCCGAGTTGGACGCGCCGGTGGCGATCAGCCCCAGCACCTCGCGCTCGCGGCCGGTGAGGCGTGCCACCGGGCTCGCCTCGAACCGCAGCCTGTGCCGCATCAGCGCATCGACGACGTGCGGGTCGATGACGCTCTCGCCGCGACGCACCGCCTCCAGGGCCGCGACCAGGTGCTCGACGTCGGCGACCCGCTCCTTGAGCAGGTAGCCGCGCCCGGTGCTGCCGTCGGTCACCAGCGCCAGCGCCCCCTCGGCATCCGCGTGCTGGGACAGCACCACGACCCCCAGCTTCGGGTGCGTGCGGCGGAACCGTTCGGCAGCTCTGATCCCCTCGTCGGTGTGTGTCGGCGGCATCCGGATGTCGGCCAGCACCACGTCGGGGTCGTGCTCGGTGACCGCGTGGAGCAGCTCACCGAGGTCACCGGCCTCGATCACCTCGGCGACCGCGGGGTGCTCGTTCAGCAGCGCGACGAGACCGCGGCGGAGCAGCACGCTGTCCTCCGCGAGCACCACGCGCATGCCGGGCATCCTCACATGGTATGAGCCGAGGGCCTCGACCAGCGGACTTCGTCGGATCGCACCCGGGCGGCAGGATGGCGACGTGCTCCCTGACCTGTTCCTGCGGCCCGCCGAGCGGGACAACCCCGACACCGCCATCGACGAGCACCACCCGGAGGGCGTGGCCTGGAGCGAGGGCAACCGGGTGCGGATGATCGTGCACGGCCGGCCCTACATGGCCGAGCTGCACGAGCGGGTGCTGGCGCTGGGGGACGGCGACCTCCTCTACTTCGTCGACTGGCGCGGCGACCCCGACCAGCGCCTCACCGACGAACCGGCATCCACCGTGTCGTCGACCTTCGCCGCGGCGGCCCGCCGCGGCGCCGACGTGCGTGGGCTGCTCTGGCGCTCACACTGGAACAGGATCGGCTTCCACTCCGAGAAGTCGCGGCTGCTCGGCATCGAGATCGACGAGGCGGGTGGGCAGTGCCTGCGCGACATGCGGGTGCGCACCGGCGGCTCGCACCACCAGAAGTTCGTCGTGCTGCGCCACCGCGACGACCCATCGCGCGACATCGCGTTCCTCGGCGGCATCGACCTGTGCCACAGCCGGCGCGACGACATCACCCACGAGGGTGACCTCCAGGTCATCGCGATGCCGCAGGCGTTCGGCCCGCGCCCGGCCTGGCACGACGTGCACGTGGCGATCGAGGGCCCGGCCGTGTTCGACGTCGAGACGACCTTTCGCGAGCGGTGGGAGGACTCGACGCCGCTCACCCTCAACCCCGGGCGGCTGCTGTCGAGCCTGGCGCAGCGCGAGCCGCTGGCCCCACGGCCGCTGCCCGAGCAGTCGCCACCGCCCCCGTCGCCGGCCGAGGCGGCGACCGAGGCCGTGCAGATCCTGCGCACCTACCCCTCGATCCTGCCCAAGGGCTACGACTTCGCGCCGTGGGGTGAGCGCAGCGTGGCGCACGCGAACACCAAGGCCGTCGCGCATGCCCGGCGGCTGGTCTACCTCGAGGACCAGTACCTGTGGTCGCAGGAGGTGGGCCGGCACTTCGGCACGGCCCTGCGCGAGAACCCCGAGCTGCGACTGATCGCCGTGATCCCGATGGTTCCCGACGAGGACGGCGCGCTCACGCTGCCCCCGCAGCTGTACGGCCGCAAGCTGGCGTTGGACCTGCTCAGGGATGCCGGAGGTGACCGGGTCGCCGTCTACGGCCTGACCAGCGAGGCCGGGTACCCCATCTACGTGCACTCCAAGGTCTGCATCATCGACGACGTGTGGGCCAGCGTGGGCTCCGACAACTTCAACCGGCGCTCGTGGTCCAGCGACTCCGAGGTGGCCTGCGCCGTGCAGGACCTGCGGGTGTCCGACCGCGACACCCCGGTGCCACGGGACTCCTTCGCGCTGCGGGTGCGCCGCGAGCTGGTGGCCGAGCACCTGGGAGTGCAGCCCGACGACGTCCCCGACGACCCGGATGCCGTGTGGGACCTGATGGCGGCCGCCGCCACCGCACTCGACGACTGGTATGCCGCGGGGTCCGGGCCACGCGGTCGCCGGCACCTTCCGCGCCCGAAGGCACCGATGAAGGGCACGTCGGTGCGCTGGCGGCGGAGATCGGGCGGCTGGCACGGGGCTGACGGGGTCGAGCGCCCACCGGGGCGGCTGCGCCGCCTCGACCCGCCGACGCTCACCCGTAGCCAGATGCTCTGGGCGCCCCGGCTGTACGACGTGTTCGACCCCGACGGCACGGTGCTGCGCGAGGACCGGATCTGAGCCGATCGACCACGACGGGGCCGTCGCCGTTCCCCGTGCTCAGCGGGGTGCCGAGGGCACGGACCGGGGCCGGCATCCGCTGTGGGAACCTAGGTCACGACCCGCGGCATGGCGCCGCCCCCCGCCCGACCCGGAGGACCCCCGCGTGCCCGACGCCCCGGCCACCGACTTCCGTCCCGTCATCCTCGGCGGCGACATCACGGCATACAGCCTGGTGCGCACCTTCCACGCTGCCTACGGCGTGCGCCCGCTCGTGGTCAACATGACCGACGGCGGCCCCATCGGCCTGAGCACCTTGTGCGACCACGTCTACGTCGAGGGGTTCGAGGACGCCGACACCTTCGTCGGCGCGCTGGAGGAGGTCGGCCGCGAGCACTCGCGGCCCGGCATCCCGCTGCTGCTCGTGGCCGCCGGCGACTGGTACGTGCGGATGATCATCGAGCACAAGGACCACCTCGGGCAGTGGTTCACGATCCCCTACATCGACCTCGACCTGCTCGACCGGGTCGTGCGCAAGGACGTGTTCTACGGCCTGCTCGACGAGGTGGGGGTGCCCTACCCGAGAACCGTGGTCGTCGACATGTCGCAGGACCTCGGCGAGGAGCACGACCTGCCGTTCGAGTTCCCCGTCGTCATGAAGCCCGCCGACAGCGCGCTGCACCACTACGCGCGCTACCCGGGCAAGAAGAAGGTCTTCATCCACGACAACCGCGAGCAGCTCGCGACCGCGCTCGCGGCGGTGCGGGCGTCGAACTACGACGGCAACTTCCTGCTGCAGGAGTTCGTCCCGGGCGACGACACCAACATGAGGGTGCTCACCTGCTACTCCGACCAGCACGGCAAGGTGCGCTTCGGTGCGGTGGGGCACGTGCTGCTCGAGGAGCACCACCCGATGGCGATCGGCAACCCGTGCGTCATCATCAACACCGAGATCGACGCGATCATCGAGCAGGCCACCCGCTTCCTCGAGCACGTCGGCTACGTCGGGTTCTCCAACTTCGACCTGAAGTACGACCGGCGTGACGGCACCCTGAAGTTCTTCGAGATCAACGTGCGCCTGGGCCGGTCCAACTTCTACGTGACGGCCGGTGGCAACAACGTCTCCGAGTGGTACGTGCGCGACTGGGTCAGGCACGAGGAGCTCACCGGGGTCGAGATCGCCCGCGGCGAGCACCTGTTCGCGTTCGTGCCGAGGTACGTCGTCAAGAAGTACGTGCTCGACCCCGTGCTGCGCGACAAGGCGCTGGCGCTGATGAAGGCCGGCCGCGCCAGCGACCCGAACTGGTACGCCCCCGACCTCACCCTCAAGCGTCGCGCCTACAACCTGGCCTACCACCTCAACCAGGTGCGCAAGTTCCGCACGCACTTCGTCGCGCGATGAGCAGCGGGGCGCACCGCGACGAGCCGGTCGGGGTGCTCGGCGGGCTGGGGCCGGCCGCGACGGTGCACTTCATGGCGCGCGTCGTCGAGCGCACCGACGCCCATCGCGACCAGGACCACGTCGACCTCGTGGTCTGGCAGCACGGCAGCATCCCCGACCGCTCGGCGTTCCTCCTCGGCCACGGCGAGAGCCCTGAGCCGGTGCTGGTCGCGGATGCCGTGGCGCTCGAGCGCGCGGGAGCGCGCTTCATCGCCATCCCGTGCAACACGGCGGTGGTGTGGGTGGAGCAGATGCGCGCCGCGGTGTCGATCGAGGTGCTCGACACGGTGGCCGAGACCGTGGCGGCGGCGGAGCGGGCCGTGCCGGGGCTGACCCGGCTCGGCGTCCTGGCCACCGACGGCACCCTGCTGGCGGGCACGTACGCCGCCGCTGCCGCTGCCGCCGGGCTCGACCTGCTCACCCCCTCGGCCGAGGTGCAGCGCGAGGTCATGTCGATCATCTACGACGGGGTCAAGGCCGGTGAGCCGGTGCCGCGGGAGCGCTTCGACGCCGTCGTGGCCCACCTGCGCGAGCAGGGCGCCGAGGCGGTTGCCCTGGGCTGCACCGAGCTGTCGGTGCTGCACGAGGACCTCGGTGTCGACGACCCCACCGTCGTCGACTCGATCGACGCCCTGGCCCGGCGCGTCGTCGAGCGTGCCGGCGCCCCCCTGCGCCCCTGAGCCTCCTCCTCGCGCGAACGTGGGTGAAAATCGTCGTCCAGGCGACAGGAATCACCCACGATCGACTCGGGGGGCTCCACGCGGACGGCTCGACTCCGCCGGGGGCCCCGGCCCACACATCACGACGTGATCGCCGACCTGCTGCCCCTCGCGCTCGGCATCGCCGCCTCCCCGTTCCCCCTCATCGCGGTGATCGTGCTGCTGCTCACCCCCCGCGCCACCGCCAAACGCGGGCGCGTTCCCGGGTGGGTGGCTCACCGGCATCCTCACGGGCACCACCGCCTTCGTGCTGCTGGAGGCGCTCGTCGAGAAGTTCGACGAGCCGCCGACCTGGCTGGCCTGGGTGCGCGTCGCGCTTGGCGCAGCCCTGCTGGTGCTCGGGGTGCGGCAGTGGCTCTCGCGCCGGGAGGAGCGACCGGCACCGCCGTGGATGCGGTCGCTCGCGTCGGCCACACCGCGGTCAGCCGCCCGCCTCGGCGGGCTCCTGTCGCTGGCCAACCCCACGATCCTGCTCTTCTGCGCCGCTGCCGGGATGACGATCGGCGTCGCCACCTCGGGGCCGGCGGGGGCCGGGCCGGCTGTGGTGCTCTTCGCGCTCGCCGGGTCGGTCACCGTCGCACTGCCGCTCGTCGCGCACCTCGTGCTGGGCGACCGGGCGACTTCGCCGCTGCAGCGGGCCAACTCCTGGCTCACCGACCACAACGCCGCGGTGCTGGCCGTCGTGCTGCTCGCTGTCGGCGTACTCGTGCTCACCAAGGGCATCGGCGGCCTGTGACCGCGGCACCCTCGACCGATGTGGGCCAGGGGCCTCGCCCGGACGCCGGGTGAATTCCAGGACTCCTCACCCAGATGCCAGCAGTCACCCACACTCGAGCCGGGACGCCGCCGGCAGCTCCGCCGGCTCATGGCGGGTCAGCACCGACACGGTGAGCACGACCCGCGCCGGTGACCCGACGGCATCCGGCGGGGTGACCCCCGCCAGCGTCATGACCAGCGCGTTGTCGACGAGGCCGTCGTCGAGGTCGAGGCGGGCGGCCAGCTCGGCCTCGGTCGCGGCCTCGGGTCCCCCCACCCACGTCGTGCAGGGGCCGGTCACCCCGAGGGCGAGCGAGATGCGCCCGGTGACGCTGTTCGACAGCGTCCACGGGAAGGCTCCCGGCGCAGCCAGGGCGTAGCCGGTGGTCCGGGCCGCCCGCCAGAACGACAACGCCTCGCGCGAGCCGCTGTCGGGCGTGGCGACGTGTAGCGCGACCCGCTCACCGCCGGGAAGTGCCGGGTCGGCCTCCCCCAGCCGCGCGGCGACCCACGCGGCTACCGCCTCGCCGCAGACGTCGAGCGGCTCGCTCGTCCAGGTGTGGGTGGTCGTGGCGGTCGCGCTGGTCATGCGGCCCTCCCGAGGACGAGGGCGGAGTTCAGCCCGCCGAAGGCGTATCCGCAGCTGAGCACCCAGTCGAGGTCGGGGGCCGTGCGGGCACTGAGGACCACGTCGACGTCCAGCGCGGGGTCCACCCGCGCCACACCGGCGTTCGGCACCAATGTCCCCCTCTCGAGGGAGCGCACCGCGACGACGGCTTCGAGCGCGGTCGCGGCGCCAAGGGAGTGGCCGAGCGCCCCCTTGATGCTCGAGACCGGCGGCGGGGCGTCGCCGAAGACGGTGTGCAGCGCCAGTGACTCCGCGGCATCCGAGCGCGGCGTTCCGGTGCCGTGTGCGCTCACCCACCCGACCTGGCCCGGGGACAGGTCGGATGCCGCGAGCGCGGCACGCATCGCGGCTGCCATGCCGCTGCCGTCCTCGCGCGGCGCCGTGGGGTGGTGGGCGTCGGCGCTGAGCCCGAGCCCGCCGACGACGGCACGTGCCGCGAGGTCGTCCTCCCCTCGCTGCAGCACCACGAACGCGGCGCCCTCGCCGAGGGTCATGCCGCGGCGGCCGAGCCCGAAGGGTGCACAGCCGTCCGGTGCCATCG
The DNA here is from genome assembly GCA_963747405.1 of uncultured Actinomycetota bacterium. Taxonomy (GTDB): domain Bacteria; phylum Actinomycetota; class Actinomycetes; order Actinomycetales; family Dermatophilaceae; genus Fodinibacter. The sequence goes on along the minus strand of CAVVFG010000022.1, from coordinate 8,482 downwards.
CCCGCATCCGGGCGAAGCCGACCATCGCGATGCGCGAGAACGGCTCGACACCGCCGGCGACGGCGATGTCGACGCGCCCGGAGGTGATCGCCCGAGCGGCCGCGCCGATGGCGTAGTTGCCTGCGGCGCAGGCAGTTCCGAGAGTGCGGCAGGGCCCGGCCACGCCGAACGCTGCGGCCACCGACGTGGCGAACACCTGGGAACCACCCTCGGCGAGGTCGAACCCACCGGTCGCCGTCGACTCCTCGTACACCCCGGACTCACCCATGGTCGTGCCGACGAAGACGCCGACCCGGGCGGGGTCGACCCCGTCGGCCAGGCGCCCGTCGGCGCCGAGCAGGCCAGCGTCGGTGAGCGCCTCCTCGGCGGCGCGGTGGGCGAGCGCGCGGCCACGGACCCGGGCGCCGGGCACGTCGCCCGCCCACACCGCGTCGTCGACCCGGCACGCGACGTCGAGCGCGTGGCCCTCCGCAGCGAGGTCGGGCCAGTGCCGCACGGCCGTGCGCCCCTGGAGGATGCCGTGCCACGTCGCCTCGGCGTCGCCGCCGAGCGCGCTGACCGCGCCGGTGCCGGTGACGACCACCTGGCCGGAACGGCTCACTGCGCACCGACGAGTGCGGAGCCGAGGAAGTCGGCGACAGCATCCATCGAGGTGAGCCCGGGCCAGGCGTCATCTGGCACGGCGATGCCGAACCGGTACTCCAGCCGGGCGACGAACTCGAGCACGGCGAGGGAGTCGACCTCCAGGTCGAGGCCGAAGTGGGCCGCGGTGTCCGCCTCCGCGGGGACGTCGGGAGCCGCGACGGCGAGCTCCTCACGGACGACTGCCAGGATGTCCGAGCGGTTCATGATGCCTCCTCGAGGGGGTGGGGGTGGAGCGCCTGTGCGGCCGCGGGTGCGTCGAGCAGGGGTGCGGTGGGGTCGCCGAGCAGCCGATAGGTGCAGGCGTGCGGGTCGTGCGGGGCGACCATGACGACGAGGTCGCCGATGGTCCTTGCGCCCGCGAGGTCCCGGGCGATCCGCAGCGCCCAGCGCGCGTTCCCGGTGTGCACCGTGGAGGTGACGGCGCCCAGGGCGGCGGCGGTGACGCCGCGCAGGGGCAGCGACTCGGCGAACGACAGCCCGGTGCGCCGCCGGCTCGCGGTCTGGCAGGTGAGCGACACGATGGCGGCCGGGGGGCGGTGGCCCGGTCGCCCGACGGCATCGGCGAGGTGGTGGCCGCGCGTGCCGGCGTAGCCGACCCAGCCGATCGGCCGGCCGTGTCCGACGTAGACGCCGAGAGCCGGTCCGGTGGCCAGCAGGTCGACGAGGTCGTCGCGGCTCAGCTCGTAGGCCGTGGCCCGACGCACGTGCAGCTCGCCGTCATGGCCGTCCTGGGCCCCCTCGCCGCCGATGCGGACGATGCGGTCCACGAGCCGGTCGAAGCGCGGATGCCGCTCGCCGAGCACGGCGAGCGTGCGCGACCGCCCCGGACCGCGGGCCGGGTGCCCGCCGCCCGCCGCCCGCGCGTGGACGGCCAGGGCAGTGCCGGCGAACCGCGCCAGGTCCTGCGGGGAGGTGGCCGGCAGCCACGCCGCCGGCACCACCCGACCGTCGCGCGCGGTGAGCACCGGGCCGGGCAGCACGGTGCGCGGCGACCGCTCCCGCGGCCCGACCACGAGCACCGCGCTGGCGCCGTCGGCCAGGCCGGCGACCGTACGCGACCCGCCGCCGGCCACGCTGCCCCAGGGGAGCAGCCGCAGGCCGGGGCCGTGTCGCCAGTGGTCGAGGAGGGGGGCGAGCGCCTCGGCGGATGCCGGGTCGGCGACGACCGTGACCGCGTGCCCTTCCATGCCCCGCTCCTCGTACCCGCTGTCGATCACGCCGCGCGGACCAGGTCGACGTACGGCTGCCACGGGGCGACCTCGGCGTCGGTCTGGCCCTCGAGGACCTTGCGGACGTACCAGTGCATGATCACCTGAGCCTGCATCTCCGGGTTGAGGGTGGCCCACGTGGAGCCGTCGGCCGCGAGGTCGTCGTCGCCCTCCTCGCCCATCCACTCGCCGACCGGGCCGGTCTCGGTGGCCGTCCCGAAGTCCTTGGGAATCGTGACCGTGGGCGCGGCCTGCTCGCGGTAGCCGTAGTTGTAGCCGCTGTCGCCCACGCCGTCCCCGGTCGCCTGCGCGTACACGGCATCGGCGAGGTACGCGGACCCGACGTGCTGGTACTGCCACACGTGGGTCAGCTCGTGGATCATCGTGCGGCGGCCCAGCCCGTCGTCGACGTCGAAGTTCACCAGGCTGTTCGTGACGAAGGCCCGCGAGTCGGGCCGGCCCCGGAACCAGTCCTGGATCCCGAAGATGATGTCGTTGGTGATGTCGTCGACCGCGAAGAAGATGTGGTCGTAGTCGAGGGCGTCGTCGAAGACCAGCCGCGCCTCGGCCACCTCCTGGGCGGTCATCGAGCGGTAGCCGGCGAGGGTGCTCAGCAGGATGCTGACTGCGGCACCGAGCGCGGCGCCGACGATGTCCCAGGCCGCCGCGAGGATGTCGACGACGGCGCGGCCGATGGCCTTGGCCGAGCGCACGAACGCCTCCCACGCCACCTCGCCGAGCGTCCAGACGCCGTCGGCGATCTGGCCGAGGGTCTGGCCGACGGCGTCGAGGGCCTTGAGCAGGTTGTCCAGCGCGTCGCCGGGGTTGGCGAGCGTCGCGGCCACGAGCTGGGCGATGGTCCTGCCCAGGTCGAGCAGCGACTGCACGGTCTCGGTGAGCACCTCGAGCGAGCGGTCGAGCGCCCAGGCCATGACGTCGACCAGTGCCATCCCGGCGTCGAGCGCCCCCTTGATCACGTTGCCCAGGGCCGGCAGCGCGTCGTTGGCGACGTAGGACAGCACGTACCCGATGCTGTTGCCGACCCGCACGGTGGCCTCGGCGAGCAGCTCGAGGGCCTGGTCGCCCACGGCCTCCGCCCACTCGATGACGGTGTAGATGGCCTCGCCGGCCGCCTCGATGGAGGTGAGCATGGCGTCGAACATCGCCGCGCCCTGGGCCCGGGCCCAGTCGAGGATCTCGGTGACGCTGTGCTTGACGAACCGGATGGCGAGCACGGCCTGGCGCCAGAGCTCGCTGGCCAGGGCCTCGCCGCGCTCGATGAGCCACTCGAAGATGTCGCCGACCGGGCCGAGCGCCTGGAGCACGCCGGTGACGAGCTTGCGGAGCACGAAGTAGCCCTTGGCGACGACGGCCTCGAGCAGATCGGCGACCGCGGCACCGGCCTGGATCGCGGCCTCGATGAGCCGCGCCGCGAGGGCATACGTGAACTCGACCATCGCGCCGGCGAACTCGACGATCGTCTTGCCGAGCTCGAAGGCGGCCTTGATGACGTCCTTGAGCAGGCCGAAGGCGATCCTGCTGAGGTCGCGCAGCACGGAGACCAGGGCCCGGCCGAGGTCGAAGGCGATCTGCACCAGCTTCTTGAGGGTGGCGAAGCCGGCCGAGGCGATGCTCGTGACGAGGTCGACGAGGGTCTTGCCCGCGTCGAGCAGGCCCTGCACGACGGCGCTGCCGATGGCGATCACCGCGGAGGTCGCGTAGGAGACGAGGTCGACCACGGCTTCGCCGATGCTCGCGGCGGCGGCGGCCACCCGGCGCACGAAGTCGGCGCCGGCGGTGATCGTCGCGTCGAGCACCTGGCCCAGGGTGTTGCCGAGCTCGCGAAACGAGCGGACGACCTGGCCGAGCAGGTCGCCGGGGCGGGTCACGAGCGTCACGAGGATCTCGCCCATGGCCTTGCCGAGGGCCAGGAGGGCGGTGACGATGCCGTTGACGAGGGTGAACCCGAAGGCGACCGCCTGGGCGAGGATGTTCCCGATCTCCTTGCCGATCGCGATCAGGGCCTCGACGGCCTTGCGGATGAAGCCGAGCGCCAGGCCGGCGATGGTCGAGAGCAGCTGCGCCAGGGTGCGCCCGAGCTGGTCGATGGCCCGGAAGACGTCGACGATCACCGACTGGGCGAGCTCGAGGGCCGCTACGACGACGTCCCGCATCGCGATGCCGATCTGCTCGAGCGCGCTGAGCATCGTCTTGAGCACCTGGAAGGTCGCCTCGGCGATCTTCCCGACGAGCTCGACGAGGCTCGCGGCGGCGGAGTAGAGCGCGTGGGCGAGGTCCTTGACCGCCTCGATCGTCCAGTTGACGACGTCGGAGATGGCGCTGACGAAGGCTTCGCCGATGGCGTCCAGCGCGTCGACCACGGCGTTCACGGCATCCGAGATGGCGTCGCCCACGTCCTCGAAGAACTCGACGACGGCGTCGTCCACGTCGGGGCTGGGCAGCCCCATCGCGTGGGCGCGCATCACGGCACCGGCGTCGCGCAGCCAGGAGCCGACCTCCTTGGCCGCGCGCTTGTCGACGTCGCCGTCGGCCTTGAGCACGAGTGACTCCATGACGGCTCGACCCTGGGCGCGGGGGAGGAGCGAGATCGCCTGCACGACACCGCGACCCTGGCCCTCCTGCCGGTAGCCCTGGATGAGCGCGCGCCGGTGGGTGTCATCCATCCCTGCAACGGCCTGGAACAGCTGACGGTGGTCCTCGGTCGTCTTCAGAGTGGCGGCATAGCCGCGCGCGAGGGCGACGGCCCGGTTCGGGCTGCGGTCGAACGCCGAGGTGAAGGCGGGAGCGGCCTCGACGGCGCTGAACTCGGTCTCGTTCAGCTGCTTTCGCAAAGCGGTGAGGTCGGCGATCGGGATGTCGGACGTCGCGGCAGTGATGCGGTTGGGCATGGGAGTCTCCTGCGTCGTTGTGGCTGCTTGGTGCACAGGAGGCCGGTCGGTGGCGGGTGATACCTGGCTGGTGGTGTGGCGATGGCCGCAGACATCCATCGGTCGCGCGGCCCGGTGGGACGCTGGGTGAGCAGGCCCGTCGTTCACCGGGGCGGGAGATGAGGACGATGACCACGCGGACGTGCAGCGTGTCAGGGGTCACCATGGTGGTGTTCGCCGTGCTGGGGGTGGTGGCGCTGTCCGCCTGCGCCGCCGGGCCCAACCCCGCGCTCGACACCGGTGCCGACCCGGCCGGGTTCTGGATGGGCCTGTGGCAGGGCTTCATCTCGCCGGTCACCCTGATCGTGTCGCTGTTCACCGACCAGGTGTCGATCTACGAGGTGCAGAACAACGGCAACTGGTACGACGTCGGCTTCATGATCGGTGTCAGCGCGTTCTTCGGCGGAGGCGCCGGTGGTGGCGCGGCTGGTCGTCGCCGCCGCTAGGCCCGACTGGGGCCGACGTCACGGTGCGCTGGAGGGGCTGCCGCCGGGACCGTGGAGGCGAAACCGAGCGCCGTTGGTCGGTTGACCCCTGAGCATTCTTCCCGTCCGTCTCTGGTCGGGTATTGCACTCACACAACGGTTTTCCGGCGTTCCGCAGGTGGCTCACCGGCACCGGCACGCCGCGCCGACACACCGGGTACCGCTCAGGCGGTGTGGGTCGGCGCGCCCGTCGGGGCGTCGAGTACCGGGTCGAGCTCGGCGTAGCGATGGAACCAGGGCCGCGCCTCCTCCAGCTGCGCGGCCACCTGCAGCAGCAGCCCGTCGGAACCGAGCCGCCCGACCAGCTGAACACCCAGCGGGAGACCGGCATTCGTCCAGTGCAGCGGCACGCTGATGGCCGGCCGCCCGGTGAGGTTGGCGAGCTGGGTGTAGGGCACCCAGCTGAGGTTGTCGGAGATGATCTGGTCGAGCACGCCCGATGCCGCGAGCAGCTTGCCCGTGCGCGTACGCGAGACCACGCGCGACGCGCGCTGCAGCGACCGGGACGCGTCGAGGGCGCCCACGGGCAGCGGGGGCTGCGCCAGGGTCGGCGTCAGGAAGATGTCGTGGGTCTCGTGGAACCGGGCGAGTGCGCGGGTGTGGTCGTTGATCCGGCTGACCGCCTCGATGAGCGGCCGGATGCCGGCCGCCCGCCCGAGCTCGGCCGCGGCCAGCGAGTCGGCCTCGAAGTGGCTGTCCGGGGACCCGAACCGATTCTTGGCGTCGGCGATCTGCCCGTAGAGCTGCGCGAACCAGATGGTGAGGAAGTCGCGGGCCAGGGCCTCGTCGTCGTGCGGGGGGCTGACCTCCTCGACCTCGTGGCCGAGCTCGGCCAGCAGGGTCGCCGCGGCCTCGACCGCGAGCACCGCCTCACGGTCGGGGTGGGCGTTGATCGCCGACGCGGCCGAGTAGCCGACCCGCAGCGTGCCCGGCGCGCGAAGGACAGCCTCGGCGAACGGCACCGGCGGCAGGGCGACCTCGTAGGCGGCCCCGGCATCCGGTGCGATGATCGCGTCGAGCAGGGCCGCGCTGTCGCGCACCGTGCGGGAGACCACGCCCTGGGTGACCATGCCGAACATCAGCTCGCCGGTCTGTGGGCCGTATGGGCCGATGCCGCGGCTGGTCTTGAGCCCGACGAGGCCGTTGCACGCGGCCGGGATGCGGATCGACCCGCCCCCGTCGTTCGCACCGGCCGCCGGCACGATGCCGGCCGCGACCGCCGCGCCGGACCCGCCCGACGAGCCGCCGGCGGTGCGGGTGACGTCCCAGGGGTTGCGCGCCACCCCCCACAGCACCGACTCGGTGACGGCCTTGGCCCCGAACTCCGGAGTGTTGGTCTTGCCCATGATGACCAGCCCGGCCTCGAGAAAGCGCCGGGTCACGAGCGCGTGCTCGGTGGCGACGTCGTGGGCCAGGGCGCGCGACCCGCTCGAGGTCGGGAAGCCGGCGTACTCCTGGGCCAGGTCCTTGATGAGGAACGGCACCCCGGCGAAGGGGCCGGCGAGGCCCGGGTCGGCGGCCCGGGCGTCGGCGACCCGGGTCAGCGGCATCACGACCGCGTTGATGGTCGGGTTCACCGCCTCGCTGCGCTCGCGGGCCAGGGCCAGCAGCTCGGATGCCGTGACCTCCTTCGCGGCCACCGAGCCGGCCAGCGTGGTCGCATCGGAGCTGAGGTACTGGTCGAGATCCATCCCCAGAATGTAGGCCCATGGCCGCGGGTGCCGATGACGCCCCCGGGCGGGTCAGGGGCGTGGCGGCGACCCTCGGAGGAGTCCTGAGGGACTGGCGGACTTGCTGCTTCATCGGGCGATGGACCTCGTAGCGGTAGGAGCTCCGGATCCGTCAGGCTGGTGGGACGTGCCCCATCCCGTCAGGAGATCCACATGGCCGAGCGAGCGAACGACTGGAACCAGAACATCATCGAGGAGTTCCGCGCCAACGACGGCACGGTGGCCACCGCTGGTTTCGGGCGCGCCCTGGTGCTGCTGCACCACGTGGGCGCGAAGTCCGGCTCAGAGCGCGTCACGCCGGTGATGGGCCTGCGGCAGGACCCCGACACCTGGCTGGTCGCCGCCTCCAAGGCCGGCGCGCCGGACAACCCGGCCTGGTTCCACAACCTGCAGGCACACCCGGACGTCTCCATCGAGGTGCCGGGAGAGGGTACGGTGCCCGTTCGTGGTCGCGTGCTCGAGGGTGCCGAGCGCGACTCCGGCTGGGCGCAGTTCACGGCGGCGAGCCCGGGGTTCAAGGAGTACGAGACCCGCACGACCCGGGTGATCCCGGTCGTGGCCCTGCACCGCCGGGAGGCCTGAGAGGGAGGGCGGTTCGTCGTGCCCGGGAAGTGCGCACGGCCGGGCGTCAGCGCGTGACTTCGGGCCCGGCATCCACGCCGGCGTCCGTCGCGGCATCCGCCCGCGCGCCGAACCGGTCGTCGGGGTCGAGCCGGGTCAGCAGGGCCTCCCCGATGGCGGCCAGCTGGTCGACCTGGGTGCGGGAGAGCGGGTCGAGCACCAGCCGGCGCACCGCGTCGACGTGGCCGGGCGCCGCCTCGACGAGGGTGTCCCAGCCGGTGGCCGTGAGCCGGGCGTTGGTGGCGCGCCGGTCCTGCGGGCAGGGGACGCGCTCAACGAGCCCGCGACCCTCGAGACGGGCGATGACGTGCGAGAGGCGGGGGAGGGTGCCGTTGGTGCGGTGGGCGAGGGCCGTCATCCGCAGGGTGCGCTCCGGCGCCTCCGACAGCATGGCGAGCACGAAGTACTCGAAGTGGGTGAGGCCCGAGTCACGGCGCAGCTGGGTGTCGAGCGCGGCCGGCAGGAGCTCGGCCACGGCGGCCAGCCGCAGCCAGGCGGCGCGCTCGCCGGCGTCGAGCCATCGGGGTTGCATCCGGGCAGTGTAGCGCATTACTTGTAGCAACAACTATTTGCGAGGGTGCACCTCGTCATGTTCGTCGTCGTCACGCTCGACTCAGTGCTCCCGCCATGACTGGGGTCCAGCCACGTTGCGGACTATCCGCCTGCCTCAGAGCCCCAATCTGGCTGTCGCTCTGCCCCCGAAACGGCCGCCTCAACAGCAGATGCGGGCGGCCCGCTGCAGGTGTGGTTGTGCCCCAGTTGTGCGCGAGGAATCCGCAGCAGAAGGGCCCTGATCGCGCTTCCGCAGTTCAGGGCCCTTCGATCAGCGGTCGGGGTGACAGGAT
>CAVVFG010000021.1:0-84616 GCA_963747405.1 uncultured Actinomycetota bacterium | reverse complement strand
TCCTCAGGTTCCTGTGGGTCCGGGTGAGCCAGTTCTCGGCTGATTCGCGTTGTAGGGCTGGGCTTTGGCGTTGGGGCGGCGCTGTGGGGTGACGCGCACGTGTGGGCTGCCTAGGTTCGGGGTTGCGAAGCCAACCGGACCGACAGGAGCTCTCACGTGCGCGCCACCACTGCATTCAACAAGATGCTCGCGATCCCTGGCGCCTATGTCGCCGCGGTGACCTTCGCGCCCGAGGGGATCGTGGTCGACCTCAAGCGTCGCGCCAGGCGGCTTCGGTGTCCGTGCGGCTGGTCCACCCGCGCTGGATATGACCGCTCCACGCGGTCGTGGCGGGGGCTCGATCTAGGCGCCGCCAAGCTGTTCCTGCGAGCCGAGATCCGGCGCCTGTGGTGCCGACGCTGCTCGCGGGTGGTCACCGAGCAGGTGCCCTGGGCCAGGCCCGGGGCGCGGTTCACCCGCGATTTTGAGGACGTGGTGGCCTGGCTGGCCCAGCGGATGGACAAGACCGCGATCACCCGGCTGTTGCGCTGCTCATGGGAGGCGGTCGCGGGCATCGTGGGCCGGGTCGTGGCCGACCAGCTCGACGACTCCCGCCTGGAGGAGGTCTACCGGATCGGGGTCGACGAGGTGTCCTACCGCAAGGGCCACCGGTACCTGACCGTGGTCGCCGACCACGACCGTGCCGGCGCGGTGATCTGGGCTGGTGAGGGCAAGAGCGCGGCCACCTTGCAGGGGTTCTACGACGAGCTCGGCCAGGCCCGATGCGCCCAGCTGCAGGCGGTGTCAATGGATCTGGGTGCGGCGTTCAAGAAGGCCACCGACACCAACGCGCCCCAGGCCCTCCAGTGCGTCGATCCGTTCCACCTGATCGCTTTGGCCAACGAGGCCATCAACAAGGCCCGCCGCTGGGCCTGGAACCTGGAACGGGACAAGGCCAAGCAGGCCGCCATGACCGCCGGACCGAAACGGCGCGGCCGGCCACCCGCAGGCAGCCCACCACCGGGACGGGACCAGGCCCGCTGGGTCAAGCACACCCGCTGGGCGCTGCTGAAGGACCCCGACGCCCTCAAGCCCGCCCAGCTTCAGGTGCTGCACGAGCTGCGCCGCACCGGCTCGGTGCTCTACCGCTGCTGGCAACTCAAGGAAGGGCTACGCGACCTCTACCGCCTCGAAGACCCCACCGACGCACCAGCGCACCTGAACTGGTGGCTGGCCTGGGCCTGCCGCTGCCGGATCCCCGCGTTCGTCACCTTGTCCAAGACCATCCGGGCCAACCACGACAGGATCCTGGCCGCCATCGAGCTCGACCTGTCCAACTCCAAACTCGAGGGACTGAACTCCAAGATCCGCCTCATCAACCACCGCGGCTACGGACACCACAGCGCCCCCGCCCTCATCGCGATGATCTACCTCTGCTGCGGCGGACTCACCATCGCGCTACCCACGGAAAGGTGAGGAGAACCGGAATTGGGGGACTCCTCAGGTTCCTGTGGGTCCGGGTGAGCCAGTTCTCGGCTGATTCGCGTGTAGGGCTGGGCTTTGGCGTTGGGGCGGCGCTGTGGGGTGACGCGCACGTGTGGGCTGCCTAGGTTCGGGGTTGCGAAGCCAACCGGACCGACAGGAGCTCTCACGTGCGCGCCACCACTGCATTCAACAAGATGCTCGCGATCCCTGGCGCCTATGTCGCCGCGGTGACCTTCGCGCCCGAGGGGATCGTGGTCGACCTCAAGCGTCGCGCCAGGCGGCTTCGGTGTCCGTGCGGCTGGTCCACCCGCGCTGGATATGACCGCTCCACGCGGTCGTGGCGGGGGCTCGATCTAGGCGCCGCCAAGCTGTTCCTGCGAGCCGAGATCCGGCGCCTGTGGTGCCGACGCTGCTCGCGGGTGGTCACCGAGCAGGTGCCCTGGGCCAGGCCCGGGGCGCGGTTCACCCGCGATTTGGGTGCGGCTCCGCTGGAGTGACGTCCCGTCAGGAGTGATGGCCGCGGGCTGACCGGGTGACACGCAGGCAGGGTCCCTCACTTCTGGCCGTTCCTGCGGTTCCCTCTCTGTATGCAGTAGCGGATACAGATTGGGGATAGCATGTCGTGCATCGCGCAACGAACCAGACCATTGCTGCTGCAGGGCACCTTGACCACGTTCCGGCGCCGCTGCGGCAAGGCGGGCTGTCGGTGTGCGGACGGGGACCCGCATGAGAGTCCCGCGCTGCGGTTCACCGAGGACGGCCGGACCAAGACATTGACGCTCAGCCCGGGCGAGGTCGCGCAGGTCACCGCGGCGCTGGCCCGCTACGAGCAGGCCAAGAGCGAGCTGGACGCGCAGGCGGCCGAGGGCTTGGCACGGCTGCGGGTCGAGCGCCGGAGCGGGCGGTGAGAGGCGGGACCGCTGAGGCGCCGGCGGTCTTCGGGGCCTCCTCGCGTGGGTGCTTCGAGCAGGTGCTGGCCTGGCTGGAAGGCAACGAGTCGGCCATGCTGTCGCACGGTGAGCTCGAGGAGCAGCTGGAGTGCCGCGGCCGGGAGCTGCTGCGGCGCCTGCTGCAGGACCACCTGAGCCTGCGTGCCATCACCGAAGAGCGCCTGCCGGCCGTGACCGACGACGAGGGTGTCCTGCACTCCCGGGTCGAGGCGGGTCACCGCCGGGCGCTGGCCAGCGTGTTCGGCCGGGTCGAGGTGCAGCGACTGGCCTACCGGCACCGGGGCCACCGCAACCTGTGTCCGGCCGACGGGCTGCTCAACCTGCCGGTCGAGCGGCACTCGCACGGGCTGCGCCGGCTGGCCGCGGTCGAGTCCTCCCGCGGCTCGTTCGAGCAGGCCGCCGCGGCCATCACCCGAGCCACCGGCCAGCAGCTCGGCAAACGGCAGGTTGAGGCATTGACCGCCCGGGCCGCGGCCGACGTGCAGGACTTCTACGCCACCCGGGCCCCCACCGAGGGCATCGAGGGTGACGTGTTGGTCATCTCCGCCGACGGCAAGGGCATCGTGATGCGCCCCGACGCGCTGCGTGCCGCCACCGCCAAGGCCGCCGCGAGGGCCACGACCAAGCTGGCCACCCGCCTGTCCAAGGGCGAGAAGCGCAACCGGAAACGGATGGCCGAGGTCGGCGCGGTCTATGACCTGACCCCCGTATCCCGATCCCCCGCAGACGTACTCACCAGCGACAGGCACGACCCTCACGAGCACGACCCCGAACCGCCACCGGCGCCCAAGGCGAAGAACAAGTGGGTCACCGCCAGCGTCGTCGATGACGCCGCCACGGTCATCGCCGCCATCTTCGAGCAAGCCCAGCGATGCGACCCCGGCCATGCCCGCACCTGGGTTGCCCTGGTCGACGGCAACAACCACCAGATCCAGCGCATCCACGCCGAAGCGAACACCCAAGGCGTGGCCGTGACCATCCTGATCGACCTGGTCCACGTCCTGGAATACCTCTGGGGCGCCGCATGGTGCTTCTTCCCCGAAGCCGACCCGGACGCCGAGACCTGGGTACGCGAACGGGCCCTGGCCATCCTCCACGGCCACCCCCGTCAGGTCGCCGCGGGCATCCGACGACGCGCCACCACCGCCAGACTCGCCAAGGCCAAACGCCGCAAGGCCGACCAGTGCGCCACCTACCTGGTCAACAAGGCCGGCTACCTGGACTACCCGAGCGCGCTGGCCGCCGGCTGGCCCATCGCCACCGGGATCATCGAAGGCGCCTGCCGCCACCTGGTCGCCGACCGGATGGACATCACCGGAGCCCGCTGGAGCGTCGACGGCGCCGAAGCCGTGCTCAAACTCCGAGCCGTCCGAGCCAACAACGACTTCGAGAACTACTGGCGCTTCCACCTCCAGCGAGAACGCCAACGAGTCCACCAGTCCTGCTACGCCAACGACGTCATCCCCCGAGCTGCATAGTCACTCCAGAGGAGCCGCACCCAATTCGTTTCCACTCATGCCACGTCGGTCGATGACCAAACGTACGGAAACCCCCTGTTCAGAGCGGGTTTCGTGCGTGCCCCCGGCAGGATTCGAACCTGCGACACCTTCTTTAGGAGAGAAGTGCTCTTCCCCTGAGCTACGAGGGCGCGCTCGCGGCGTGCCGCGAGGCCCCCACAGGGTAGCGGCCCGGGTACGGCATCCTCACCCCCGCCTCGGCCTGGGACGCATCGTCCGAACGGTGGTCACCGTCGTCCGGACGGCCCCAACCCGCCCTCTTGGCAGGGCGCGACCCGCCGCGGCGTCGTAGGTTGGGGACGGCTCGAGCTACACCTGCCCGCAGGTGGGGAAGGCTGGTCACGTGTCGCGACCCGATGTCGTCGAGCGCACCGACGAGAGCGCTCGACTGCGCACGCTCCATGCGCTGCAGGTGCTCGATACTCCGCGCGAGGAGCGCTTCGACCGACTGGTCGCGCTCGCCAAGGAGCTCTTCCACGTGCCCGTGGCGGCCGTGACGCTCGTCGACGAGCACCGGTTGTGGGCCAAGGCCGCCACCGGCCTGCCTGGCCGCTCGATGCCGCGCCGCGACTCGGTCTGCACTGTCACCATCGAGCGCGACGAGCCCCTCGTGGTCCCCGACCTCGCGGCCGACAAGCGCTTCAGGTCCTCGCCCCTCCTGACGAGTTCGGGACTGCGCTTCTACGCGGGACAGCCGCTGCACTCGGGGCAACACCGCGTGGGCGTGCTGTGCGTCATGGGCCATGAGGAGCGCCGGATGGATGCCGGCGAGCTGCGCCTGCTGCGCACCCTCGCCGACTGGGTCGAGGTCGAGCTGGCCAGCGAGAACGAGATGCACCGCGCCGTCCTGGTGCAGCGGGCGCTGCGACCGCGGTCCGTCATCCGCCTGACCGGGCTGGAGGTCGCCGGTCGGTGCGTCACCGCCCAACACGTCGGCGGCGACTTCTACGACTGGTTCGTGGCGCGCGAGCGGCTGCACATCTTCGCCGGCGACGTCATGGGCAAGGGCCTCGGGGCGGCGCTCATCGCGAGCTCGGTGCGTGCGGTCCTGCGGGGCGCGGCGCGGTTCATCAGCATCGACGAGGCGTTCAACCGCACCGCCTACGACCTCGACCAGGACCTCGGTGACACCAGCACCTTCGTCACCGCCTTCGGCGCCTGCATCGACCCGGCGACCGGGCGCGGGCAGTACGTCGATGCCGGCCACGGCCTGGGGGTCATCATCGATGCCGAGGGTGTCCCGCGCCGGCTCACCTCCGGCGGCCTCCCGATCGGTGCGATCAGCGGCGACCGCTGGGTGGCGCACGACCTCGTCCTGGCGCCGGGCGACGCACTGGTCGTGGTGAGCGACGGCATCCTCGACTTCTTCGACACGCCCACCGCGGCGCTGGAGGCGCTGTCCGAGCTGGGCGACCGCGGTCTGGATGCCCACCAGCTGGTCGAGGAGATCACCGCGTACGCCGACCGGTCCCGGCCCTCGGACGACGTCACGGTCGTCGTCGTCAAGCGCAACGCCGGATGACGCGCCACCGCCGGCCCGGCGCGTGCCAGGGACTCGAGAAGGAGCAGGCCCACTGATGGAAGTCCACCGCTCGACGATGGGGGAGGTGACCGTGCTGAGCTGTCAGGGCCGCCTGACGATGGTGGGGGCGCCGACGCTGCGCAGCGCCATCGACGAGGCGGTCACCGAGGGCCGGGTGCACCTCGTGATCGACCTCGTCGGCACCCCCTTCGTCGACTCCTCTGGCCTGGGCGCCCTGGTGGCGGGGCTCAAGCGCACCCGCCAGGCCGGTGGGGACCTCCGCATCGCCTCCGCCCAGGAGCAGGTGCGGATGGTGCTCGACCTGACCAACCTCGACCGCATCCTGCAGCCCTTCGACACCGTCGGTGATGCCGTCAATGGCTGGTGACTACCGCGTCGACACCCTCGCCCTGCCCGAGACACTCGGCCTGGTGCACGAGCTGCTCGACCGGGTGCGGGCCGAGCGCCCCGACGTCGCGGCCACCGACCTGATGCTGCTCGAGACGGCGGTGATCGAGATCGCCACCAACGTGGTCGAGCACGGGCGCCCGCCGGGAGCCGTCCACTACTCGTTCACCCTGGAGGTGCGCAACGACCAGCTGCTCGGGCGGCTGCACGACGAGGGGCCCCCGCTGCCGGAGTCGGAGCGCCCGATGCCCGACACCGACAGCGAGGACGGGCGGGGACTGGCGATCGCGCGGGTGGCTCTCGACGACCTCGACTACCGGCGCGTCGACGGCCACAACGAGTGGACGATGGTGCGGCGCCGGCGCTGACCTCCGCCGATTCGAGCGGGCCCCCTGTCCGAGCCGCCCGGCATACTGCTCCGGTGACGACGACCCAGGCTGCCCCCGACCGGGTGCAGCGTCACGTGGTGCGCACCCTCGTCGTCGCACAAATGCTAGGAGGGGTCGGCATGTCGGCCGGGGTGGCCGTCGGTGCGCTGCTGGCGCAGGAGGTGTCCGGCTCGGCCCGCTGGGCCGGGCTGGGCGGCACCTTCCAGATCCTCGGTGCAGCGGTGATCGCGATCCCGATGTCGCGGCTGATGGCGGCGCGCGGCCGGCGTCCGGGCCTGGTGCTCGGCTACGTGTTGGCGGCCGCCGGTGCGGTCGGGCTGATCACGGCCGGTCTCATCGGCAGCTTCCCGCTGCTGTTGGTCTCGAGTGTCCTCTTCGGGGGCGCCACGGCATCCAACAGCCAGAGCCGGTATGCCGCAGCCGACCTCGCGCTTCCGGCGCACCGCGCTCGCGACCTGAGCATCGTCGTGTGGGCGACCACGGTGGGCAGCGTGCTCGGGCCCAACCTCGTGGGGCCGAGCGCACCGGTCGCCCGGTCGCTCGGGCTGCCCGCGCTCACCGGTCCCTACGTCTTCTCGGTGATCGGGCTGCTCCTGGCCATCGCCGTCGTCAGCCTGCGGCTTCGACCCGACCCGCTGCTCGAGGCCCGGCGCCGGCGGGTCGCCGACGGGGACGACTCCGGCCCGGCCCACGGGTCGGTCAGCCGCGGGCTGCGGGTCGTGGCCGGCATCCCCGCCGCGCGGCTCGGGCTGCTCACCCTCGCCCTGGGTCACATGGTCATGGTCAGCGTGATGGTGATGACCCCGTTGCACATGGCCCACGGCCACGCCGGGCTGGTGCTGATCGGACTGGTCATCAGCATCCACATCGTCGGCATGTTCGCGTTCTCGCCGCTGACCGGCCTGGCGGTCGACCGGTTCGGCGGGCGCGCCGTGGCAGTGGTGGGGTCGGTGGTGCTGTCGTCGGCCACCCTGCTCGCGTCGGCCTCCCCGGAGGGCGGGTCGACCACCCTGGGCCTGGGGCTGTTCCTCCTGGGATTGGGCTGGTCGTGCACGCTGGTGGCCGGCTCGACGATGCTCACCGCCGCGGTGCCGGCCCTCGAGCGACCGGGTGCACAGGGGGCATCCGACCTCGTCATGGGTCTGGTCGCGGGGCTGGGTGGTGCGCTCGCCGGCGTCGTGGTCGACCGCGCCAGCTTCACCGTACTGGCCTTGGCCGCCCTCGGGGTCGCGATCGCCATCGGCCTGGTCGCAGCGCTCAGCGCGGTGCGCACCCACCCCACGGTGGCCTGACCGGCATCCCGACGCCGTGGGAGAACCGTGCCGATGCCGGGGGGCCGGTGGCGCGGACCCGCTGCGTTGTTAGCCTGCTGGAGTGACTGACGCGTCCCCGACGAGCGGCGAGGCCACGCCCGTCGAGGGCGCTGCCGGCGACGGCCCGACCCCTGACGACGATCCGCGCGCCGTCCGGGTCGCTGCTGCCCGGGCCGCCTGGACGCGACACCTCGTCGACCTCGGCGGGCGCAACACCTTGCTCTGGTACCGCGACCTGCCCACGGGCACCCTCGACCTCACCTCGGCCCACCCCGGTGGTGTCGCGAGCGTCATGGCGGGCCGGCCCACCAGGGTGTCCAATCTGGTCCGCGAGCCGGCGGCCCTCGAGGACGCCCGCCGGCGGGCCCGCGCGATCGCTGCCAAGAGCCGCGAGCTCGCCGAGGAGCGCGGCATCCTCACCTGCTTCCTCGCCGTGGGCATGGCGACCTGGGCGGTGCGCCTGCCCGACGGGCGCCGGGCCCCGCGCTCGCCCGCGGCCCCCGTGCTGCTGCGGGCCTGCACCCTGCGCCCCACGGGGGCGGCCGCCGGCGACTACCTGCTCGACCTCGGGCCCGAGCTCGAGCTCAACCCGGTGCTCATCAACTACCTGCGCTCGGAGGAGGGCATCGAGGTCGACGAGGACGCCCTGGATGCCCTGATCTCTCCCGACGCGAAGTTCGACCCCTATCCGCTCTACGCGGCGCTCGGCGACCTGTGTGTCGACGTGCCCGACTTCTCGGTGGCGCCTCGCCTGGTCGTCGGCACCTTCTCCTACGCCAAGCTGCCGATGGTCGCCGATCTCGCCGCCCAGGGCGACGGCCTCGCCGACCACGACGTCGTCGCGGCGCTGGCCGGCGACCCCGACGCCCTGCGGTCCGTGCGCTCCGAGCTCGACCTCACCCGCGTCGACCTCGACGACCCCGACCGTGACGTGCTCGTGCTCGACGCCGACAGCAGCCAGCAGGAGGCCATCGAGGCGGTGCGGTCCGGCTCCCACCTGGTGATCCACGGGCCGCCCGGCACCGGCAAGTCGCAGACCATCGCCAACCTCATCGCCGCCCTCGCGTCCGACGGGAAGCGGGTGCTGTTCGTCGCCGAGAAGCGGGCCGCCATCGACGCGGTCGTAGGCCGGCTCGACCGCGTGGGCCTTCGCGACCTGGTGCTCGACCTGCACGCCGGGGCGCACGGCCGCCGCCGGGTGGCGCGCGAGCTCGTCGACGCCCTCGACCGGCTGGCCCGCCTCGAGCCCGCCCGCGGGCCCCGGCGGTCGGCAGCCGCTGCCGAGCCGGCCCTGTCGCGGGTCACCGTGCCCGCAACCGTTCGGCGCGCCGCCGCCGACCGGCTCACCCAGCACGTGCGCTCGCTGCACGACGAGCGCGCCCCGTGGGAGGTCACGCTGCACGAGGTGCAGGAGGCCGTCTGCGCGTTCGCGGCGATGGCCGTGCCACCCCGGTCGCGCGTCCGGCTGCGCGGCGACGCCCTCGACCGGCTCGACCGCGACGAGCTCGCCACCGTGGCGGCCGACCTCACCACCGTGGCATCGCTCGCCGACTGGGATGCGGGGGGCGCGGACGACCCGTGGTTCGGCGCGAACATCCGCACGGCCGACGAGGTGGACCGGGCCCGCGAGCTGGTCGAGCGGCTCGCCGGAGGTGGGGTCGACGACACCGCCCACACCCTCGCCGACGTCTTCCGCGGCATCCAGCTGCCTGCGGCCCCCACGACCGACGACTGGGGGCGCGTGCTCACCACCGTCGGCGAGGTGCGCGACACCCTCGAGGTGTTCCGACCCGACGTCTTCGACATTCCCCTCGACGACCTCGTCACCGCCACCGGCAGCTCCGACTACCGCCGCTCGGTCGGTTCGCAGCTCGGCTGGCTCGACCGCTGGCGGCTGCGGCGACAGGCCCGCACCCTGCTCCGGCCCGGCCGCCCCCCGGCCGACCTGCACGCCGCCCTGGCCGCCGCCAGCGAGCAGCGGGTGGCCTGGCGCCGGCTCGTGGGCTCGGGTGGCCGGCCCGAGATCCCGGTCGACCTCGACCGGGCGCGCACGGCCCACGCCGCCCTGGTCGCCGACCTGGCCTGGCTCGACGACCACCTGCCCGGTGCCGACGCGTCGGGGTCCGCCGAACCGGGGGATGCCGAACCGGGGGATGCCGAACCGGGGGACGCCGCCACCCACCTCGTCCACCTCGACGTGGTCTCGCTGCGCGCCCGGGTCGAGGCACTCGCGGCCGCCACGCGGCGGCTCGCAGTCGTGCCGGCGATCACCACAGCGCTCGACGGGCTCGCCGCATCCGGCCTGCGACCGCTGGTCGACGACCTGCGGGCCCGCGCGGTGCCCGCCGAGCGGGTCGCCTCGGAGGTCGAGTGGGTGTGGTGGTCCTCGCTGTCGGAGGAGATCGCGATGCGCGACCCGCGGGTCGCCGCGCACGACGGCCGGGCGCTCACCCGCAGCATCGGGGAGTTCGCCGAGGCCGATGCGGCGGTGGTGGGCGCCAACGCCGAACGGGTGCGTGCGCTGGTTGCCGACCACGTCGTCGAGGTCGTGCGCGAGCACCCCGAGCAGGAGACCTGGCTGCGGGCCGAGGGGGCCCGAGGCCGCCGGCTGGCGCCACTGCGCGACCTCGTGACCCGCTGCCCCGAGCTCGTCACCGCGGTGCGGCCGTGCTGGGTGATGAGCCCGCTCGTCGTGGCCTCGGTGCTGCCGCCGGGGCAGTGGTTCGACGTCGTGGTCTTCGACGA
Organism: uncultured Actinomycetota bacterium; assembly: GCA_963747405.1. GTDB lineage: Bacteria > Actinomycetota > Actinomycetes > Actinomycetales > Dermatophilaceae > Fodinibacter. The sequence continues at coordinate 74,308 of CAVVFG010000021.1, read as the reverse complement.
GGCATCCCAGGTGCCGCCGGCCGAGGCGGTGTCGGCGATCTCACGAGCCCGCCAGGTCGTCGTGGCGGGTGACTCGCACCAGCTGCCGCCCACCTCGTTCTTCACCACCGCCACCGACGGCGAGCCGGCGGCGGTCGGCGCCGACGAGGCGATCACCGAAGGGGTCGAGTCGATCCTCGACGTGCTCGCGGCGGCCCTGCCGAGCCGTCGCCTGTCGTGGCACTACCGCTCGCTCGACGAGCGGCTCATCGAGTTCGCCAACGCCGAGGTCTACGACGGTTCGCTCGTCACCTTTCCCGGGACGGGTGTCGATCCCGTGGTGCGCCTGGTGCCGGTCGACGGCCAGGGCATCATCGGGGCGGGCGACTCGGCGCTCGAGAGCACGCCCACCGAGGTCGAGCGGGTGGTCGAGCTGGTGCTCGAGCACGCCCGCACCCGCCCCGACCGCTCGCTCGGCGTCATCGCGCTGGGCATCATCCACGCCACCCGGGTCGACGAGGCCCTGCGCGCCGCCCTGGCGCAGGCGCCCACCGACCTGCTCCCCTTCTTCGACGAGGACCGGCCCGAGCCGTTCTTCGTGAAGAACCTGGAGCGGGTGCAGGGCGACGAGCGCGACGACATCGTGCTCACCGTCGGCTACGGCAAGACCCCTCATGGCCGGGTGCTGCACCGCTTCGGACCGCTCAACCTCGAGGGTGGGGAGCGGCGGCTCAACGTGGCGATCACCCGTGCCCGTCGCTCGATGACGGTGGTCTCGGCCATCGCGGCCGAGGACCTCGACCCGTCCCGGCTGCGCGCGCGGGGCGCGCTGATGCTGCGTGACTTCCTGTCATACGCCGCCGGTGGTGCGCTGCCCGGTGCCGCGGCATCCGCCTCTCCCACAGCCGCTCTCGCGGGGTCCGGTGCCGCTGCTGCGTCCACGGCCGCGGATGCCGTGTCTCCCGCTCCCGACACCGCTCCCGCTCCCGCTGCCGGCACCGGGTCCGTCGTGCTGGCCGACCTCGCCGGCCGGCTGCGCAGCCACGGGCTGGTCGTGCACGAGGACCTGGGGTCGTCGGCAGACCCGGTCGACCTGGCGATCGAGGACCCCGCCCACCGCGGCCGCCTCCTGCTCGCGGTCGAGTCGGACGGCCCGCAGTATGCCGCGATGCGCACCACCCGCGACCGTGACCGGCTGCGGGCCGAGCAGCTCGAGCGCCTCGGCTGGCGGCACCTGCGGGTGTGGTCGACCGACGTCTTCCGCGACCCCGCCCGCGACGTGTCCCGCATCCTCGAGGCGGCAGGGGTGCGCGAGGCCCCGGGCGATGACTGACCCGGGTCAGGGCGACGCTGCTCCTCCCACGCGACGACGGGTGCGACGTCGGGCCGAGCGGGCCGGCACCAATCCCTCGGCCGACGAGGCGCCCGACGTGCTGGCGCCCCGCGAGGGCCCTAAGCCCGGTGAGAGCCAGCACGACCGCTGGCTGCGCGAGCAGCGCCCACCCCACTGGGAGTGAGGCCGACGCGGCATCCGTGGTCGGTCAGGCGCGGGGGGCGCGCAGCTCGTCGCGGATCTCGCGGAGCAGCTCGGTGTTGGGGTCGATGGTCTCGGCCTGGGGCTCGGCCGGGAAGAACTTCTCCTTGGCGGTCTCGTAGGGCTTGACGATGAAGAAGTAGACGACGAACGCCATGATGAGGAAGGCGATGAGGGCGGTGAGGAACGGCCCGACCGTCGACCAGCCGCCGGGCCTCCACTCACTGAAGTCGAAGGTGTTGTCGCCGACGATCCTGCCGATCGCCTCGAGCAGCACCTCGGTGAACGACTTGATCACGGCGGCGAACGCGGCGCCGATGATGAACGCGACGGCGAGCTCGACGAGGTTGCCGCGCAGGACGAAGTCCCTGAAACCCTTCATGGGTGGCTCCTTCTCGGGGGAGGGTCGTGCAGGTGGGGGTGGCGGAGGCTGCGCTGCCCCCGGCGGGGCCAGCCTAGGGGCGGGGCAGCGGCTGGCCGGGCAGTGCCCGCGCCGACCGGCTCGTCGTCGAGGGTCTGCCTCCCCGGGCCGCAGCGACTGCTCAGCCCGGGGCGGCGACGACCGTGACGGTGACCGGCCCTTCGAGTGAACCGTGCCCGGCCAGCACGGCATCCGCCTCGCCGGCGCTCAGCGACAGCACCACCCCACGCGACGGCGGCCCGGTCATCCCGGCCGGAACACCTGCGCCGGACGCGGGGTCGGTTGCGAGCACGGTGGCGCCCACCGCCAGCGGCGGCCCGCCGACTGAGGGATAGACCCGGGCGGGCACGCCGGGGGAGAGCAGGTCGACCGCTGCGGGGTCGGCCGACACCACGTGCAGGGCCACCCTCCCTGCGGGCAGGCCGTCGAGGGCGCCGCGTGGCACCAGCCGGGATGCCGTGAGGCTCTCGCCGCGGGCCAGCCCGGCACCGACCCGGCGGCGCACGGCATCCGAGACCGAGGTGAGGGCGCCGGGCTGCACGGCGCCGCGGGGCACGTGGTCGACGCGCAGGTCTGCCTCGACGAGCACCGCCCCGGCGGGCACGTCGCGGGCGGCCACGAGCGCCGGCGTCACCGGCCCGGCGGGTGGGAGCAGCTCGGCGACCACGAGCAGCACCGCGACAGCCGCGAGCACTGCTGACACCAGGCGGCGCAGCACCCGTCGCCGCCACCGGGCACGGCGCCCCGGGCCGGTGAGCCCGGGCAGCGGGCGGGAGGGGCGGGGCATGCCGACGACGCTAGGTGCCGCGGCACGGCATCGGTCAGGTCAGCTCGCGGGTGTGGACGACGCCGCCGGCTTCGCGGGGGCTGTGGACGACGCGGAGCTCGACGAACCGGACGTGTCGGAGGAGGAGGAGGAGGAGGAGGAGACTTCTCGGAGGATCCGGGGCCGTTCGTGGCCGCGCCCGCCGTGACCGACGAGCCCGACCGGGCGTCGGAGCGCGAGTCGGTGCGGTAGAAGCCGCCGCCCTTGAAGACGATGCCGACCGCGTTGAAGACCTTGCGCAGGCGCCCCTCGCACTCGGGGCACACGGTCAACGAGTCGTCGCTGAAGGACTGCACCGCCTCGAAACGGTGGTCGCACTCGGTGCACGCGTAGGCGTACGTCGGCACGATGGTCCTCCTGAGCGAAAGGTGTGGTGCGCCGCCCCGGGTGTCGACCCGGGCGACCGGACGACGCTGCCGGCCAGCGACGGCGTCACCCAAGGGTAAGCGAGCCGGCGCCGCGGCTGTTCCCCCGCCCACCCGGCGGGCGTCCCCCGTGTGACCTATTGGTCGATGTGGGGACGCGTCACCCACCGGATGCTGTCCCCCGTGTGACCTATTGGTCGATCTGGGGACGGCGGGGCGGGGGGTCGGGCCAGTCGGCGAGGCGACCGCCGCGGCTGACGGCACGCAGCCGATCCTCGGCAGCGGCACGCACGGCACTCGGGGCGACCACGAGCAGCTGGTCGCCGTGCCGCAGCACGTCGTTGTCCCGGGGCACGAACGACCGGCCCTCGCGCACCACCAGCGAGACGTTGGCCCCCACCGGCAGGCGCAGCTCGAACACCCGCACCCCGCCGATGCGTGAGCCCGGCCCGACGTCGATCTCGAGCAGCTCGGCGCCGAGATCGTCGAGCGGGGTCGTCTCCACGGCCAGGTCGACCTGGTGGTGGGCGGTGGCCAGGCCCAGCCGGCGGGCCACCCAGGGAAGCGTCGGCGCCTGCACGAGGGTGAAGATCACCACGAGCACGAACACGAGGTCGAAGAGCCACGGCACGCCGGGCGCCCCGACCGTGCCGGGGACGGTGGCGAGCACGACCGGCACGGCACCGCGCAGCCCGGCCCACGACAGGAAGGCCTGGGTGCGCCACGGCATCCCGAACGGCAGCAGCGAGACGAACACCGACAGCGGGCGGCCGAGCAGCAGCAGCGCGGCCCCCACCACGAGGGCCGGTCCGAGCACCTCGAGGAACTCGCCGGGATGCGCGAGCAGCCCGAGCAGCACGAACAGGCCGATCTGCGCCAGCCAGCCGATCGCCGTGGCGAACCCCAGCACCGCCGGCCGGTGCGGCAGGCGCAGGTTGCCGAGCACGAGCGCCGCCAGGTAGCAGGCGAGGAAACCCGAGGTGTGCAGGGCGTCGGCGGCCGCGTAGGCGAACACCGCGACGCTGATGACGCCGATCGCGAACAGGGCCGACGAGGTGGAGGCCACCAGGCGCAGCAGACGGGCGCCCACCCAGCCGATGCCCAGCCCGACCAGGGCTCCACCCAGCAGCTCGAGGGCGGCGACGAGCCCGACCTGCCACAGCGGGTGGAACGTCGCCCTGGGCACCATGCCGGCGGCGATGGCGGTCACCAGCAGCACCACGGGCGCGTCGTTGAAACCCGACTCGGCCTCGAGCACCCCGGAGACCTGCCGGGGGAGGGGCACCCGGCGCAGCACGGAGAACACGGCTGCGGCGTCCGTGGAGGCGAGCACGGCAGCGACGAGGAAGGCGACCTGCCAGTCCCACCCGAGCAGGTAGTGCGCCGCCACCCCCACGGACAGTACCGAGATGCCGACCCCGACGGTGGCGAGGACGGCGGCCGGGGCGACGGAGCGCTTGATGCCCGACCACCGGGTCGTGAGACCGCCCTCGACGAGGATCAGCACCAGCGCGGCGTAGCCCAGTACCTGGGTGAGCTGCTGGTTCTCGTAGTGGATGCCGAACCCCTGCTCGCCGAGCACCAGGCCGATGCCGAGGTAGATCAGCAGCGACGGCAGGCCGGACCGCAGCGACAGGCGCACCGCGGCAACGGCCACCACGAGCACCAGGCTGCCGATGAGCAGCGCCAGCGTGAGGTCCTCGAGCGAGAAGGTGGAGGACGAGGCGCCGCTCGTGAACGGAAGCCTCCAGGTCTCTCCCACGGCCCGTCCTCGCATGTCGTCGTTCTCCGGTGACCTAGTCTCGCAGGGTGAGTCGTGTCGCCGTCGCCCGTCGTGTCCTTTATGGACTGCTCGCCGTCGTGGTGGTCGCGGCGCTGGTGGCCACCACCGTCGTCGTGTCGACCGTGCGGGCCTCCCTGCCCGCCACCTCGGGGAACGCCGAGCTTCCGGGGCTCACCGGCACCGTCACGGTCATGCGCGACGGGAGCGGCATCCCCCACATCTTCGGCGACAGCCTCACCGACCTGGCGCGGGCACAGGGTTACGTGCACGCCCAGGAGCGGTTCTTCCAGATGGACCTGCGCCGGCACATCACGGCGGGGCGGCTGTCCGAGCTGGTGGGCAAGGACGGCATCGAGACCGACAAGGTCGTGCGCACGCTGGGCTGGCGGCGCATCGCCGAGGAGGAGCTGCCCACCCTCAAGCCGCAGACCCGGCAGATGCTGCAGGCCTACGCCGACGGCGTGAACACCTACCTGCGCGGTCGCAGCCCCCGGGAGGTGGCCCTCGAGTACACGGTGCTCGGCCTGAACCTGCCCACCCCCGAGATCGAGGAGTGGCAGCCGGTCGACAGCCTGAGCTGGCTCAAGGCGATGGCCTGGGACCTCAAGGGCAACTACGACGACGAGCTCGCGCGGGCGCGCCTGTCCGGTCGGCTGACCCCTGAGCAGATCAGCCAGATCTACCCGCCCTACGACCCCGATGCGCACCCGCCGATCCTGAGCGACGAGGAGTGGTCGCCGCCGGTGCCCCAGCGCGCCACCCAGTCGGCCGTTCCCTCGGCCCTCACCCGGCGCGCGCCGGCCACGAGCTCGGATGCCGCGCCGCCGCCCGCCGACGACCGGCTCACCAGCCCTCCAGCGCAGGCCGCCTACGCCCGGGTGCACGCGGCGCTCACCTCCATCCCCCAGCTCGTCGGGCGCGGCAGCGGGGTGGGCTCAAACTCGTGGGTCGTCTCCGGCGAGCGCAGCACCACCGGAAAGCCTTTGCTCGCCAACGACCCGCACCTCGCGGTGAGCCAGCCTGGCGTGTGGATCCAGAACAGCCTCAGCTGCCGCACCGTGTCACCCGACTGCCCGATGGACGTCAGCGGCTTCTCGTTCGCGGGCGTCCCCGGCGTCGTCATCGGCCACAACGCCGACATCGCCTGGGGCTTCACCAACCTCGGCCCCGACGTCTCCGACTTCTACCTCGAGCGCATCATCGGCGACACCTACCTGCGCGACGGCGCCTGGCAGCCGGTCACCAGCCGCCAGGAGGTGATCAAGGTGGCGGGTGGCGCCGACCAGAGCATCACCGTGCGCAGCACGGTCCACGGACCGGTGCTCTCCGACGTCGTCGACGCCGTGGCCGACGCGGGCTCCCGCGCGCCCACCGAGCAGGAGGGCGACGAGAACGAGGCGTATGCCGTGTCGCTCGCCTGGACCGGTCTGCTCCCGGGCCGCACCGCCGACGCGATCCTCGACCTCGACCTCGCCACGAACTTCGACGACTTCCGTGAGGCGGCGCGCTCGTTCGCGGTGCCCGCCCAGAACCTGCTCTACGCCGACCGGCAGGGCCACATCGGCTACCAGGCGCCGGGTCAGGTGCCGATCCGCCGCCCCGCGCTGCCCCGAACCCCGCCGGGGTACTGGCCGGCGCCAGGGTGGGACTCCACCTACGACTGGCAGGGCTTCGTCGAGTTCTCCGAACTGCCGTGGGCGCTCGACCCCCCCGACGGCGTGATCGTGGCGGCGAACCAGGAGGTCTCCCGGCGGTCGACGCCGTTCCTGACCACCGAGTGGGACCATGGCTGGCGCTCGACCCGGATCGGCGAACGGCTCGCCGGCCGCGACAAGGTGTCGCCGGCCGACATGGCCGACATCCAGCTCGACACCGTGGACTCCTTCGCGAAGGTGCTCGTTCCGGCGTTGCTGGCCGTGCCGCTCGAGGCGACCGAGGCATCCCCCGACAGCGGCGAGCTGCTCGACTTCACGCGTGACGCCCGCGAGCTGCTCCGCACGTGGGACTTCACCACGCCCACCGGCGACGGGGAGTCCGGTGCGGCCGCCGCCTACTACAACGCGGTGTGGCGCAACCTGCTCGAGCGGCTCTTCGACGACGAGCTGCCGGCCGGTCTCAAGGCGAACGGCGATGCGCGGTGGCGCTCGGCGGTGCAGCAGCTGCTCGCCAACCCCAAGAGCGCGTGGTGGGACAACAAGCTGACTCCCAACGTCACCGAGGGCAAGAACGAGGTGCTGCGCCAGGCCCTGGTGGCGGCCCGCCTCGAGCTGACCCGCGCCCTCGGAAAGGACCCCGCCCAGTGGCAGTGGGGCAAGCTGCACCGGCTCACCCTCGAGCACCCGGTGCTCGGCGGCGACAGCGTGCCGGGGCCGGTGCGCTGGCTGGTCAACGAGGGCCCGTACGAGATGCCGGGCGGCTCCGCGATCGTCAACGCCAACGGCTGGAACGCCAGCGAGGGGTACCAGGTCGTCAAGGGGCCGTCGATGCGGATGGTCGTCGACCTCGCCGACCTCGACGCGTCGACGTGGATCAACCAGACCGGGGTCAGCGGCCACCCCACCGACGACCACTACGCCGACCAGGTCGACGACTGGGTGGCCGGTCGTCAGCGACCGTGGCCGTTCAGCGAGGCCGCCGTGCGCGACACCGATCCCGACGTGCTCACCCTGCGGCCGGAGGGCGCCACCGGCTGACGCCGAGATCCTCGACTCCGTCGGCGGTCAGCACCGCATCGACCGGCTGGTCGTGGGGCTCGCGCGGCAGCGACGGTGCCGTCGGGTCGAGCAGCTCGCCGGGGTGCAGCACCACGACCACCGGCGTGCCGGGCCGCCGGCGAAGGAGCGCGCGGTCGTAGCAGCCGCCGCCCTGGCCCATCCGCGTCCCGTGGTGGTCGACGGCAAGCCCCGGTGCGAGCACGACGTCGGCGAGCCCCACGGCATCCGTGCCGAGCGGGGCCCCGGTGGGGTCGGTGGCGTCGGCCCAGTCGAGGTCGAAGTCGGGCAACGTGATCGGCACCAGCACCCGGATGCCGGCTGCCGCCAGGGCGGCGTTCAGCGGCGCCGTCGGCGGCTCGCCGGGCACCGCCACGTAGGAGGTGACGACGGCACCGGCGCCGCGGCCGAGGTCGCCGAGCAGCCCCAGCACGTGCTCGGCCAGCCGGGTGCCGTCGGACGTCTCGTCGCGGGCGGCGACGAACGCGCGCCGCCGGGCGCGCAGCTCGGCCCGGCGGGCGGACTTCTCGGGATTGCGGGCCATGCCGGCATCGTAGGGTTGCCGCATGACCATCGACGGACTCCGGGCGGCGACGGACAAGATGCGCGAGGCGGGGGTCGCCGAGCTCGCGGTGGCGGTGTTCGGCAGGTTCCACGAGCAGCTGCGGTCGGCAGCCACCGGCGCCATCTCCGAGGACACCATCGATCCCCTCACCGACGTGCCGCACCTCGACGACGTGCGCCCCGGCGAGGCCGCCGTGGCGGCGGCCCTGGCGCACACGGTGGTGGTCAAGCTCAACGGTGGGCTCGGCACGAGCATGGGCATCAGCGGGCCCAAGTCGGCCCTCACGGTGCGCGACGGGATGAGCTTCCTGGACATCATCGCCCGCCAGGTGCTGGCGCTGCGCCGCCGGCACGGGGTGCAGACCCCGCTGGTGCTGATGGACTCCTTCCGCACCCGCAAGGAGTCGCTCGAGATCCTCGAGCGCCACCCCGGCCTGGCCGTCGACGGGCTGCCGCTGGACTTCCTGCAGAACATGGAGCCCAAGCTGCGGGCCGATGACCTGGGCCCGGTCGACTGGCCGCAGGACCCCTCGCTGGAGTGGTGCCCCCCCGGCCACGGCGACATCTACGTCGCGCTGCAGACCACCGGGCTGCTCGACGCGCTGCGCGAGCGCGGCTACCGCTACGCCTTCCTGTCCAACGCCGACAACCTCGGAGCCACCTGCGAGGGAGCGGTGCCGGCCTGGATGGAGCGTGAGGGAATCCCTTACGTCGCCGAGGTGTCGGCGCGAACTCGCAACGACCGCAAGGGTGGTCACCTCGGTGTGCGCAAGGGCGACGGCCGCCTGGTGCTGCGCGACAGCGCGATGGTGGCCGAGGGCGAGGACCACTTCTTCCAGGACACCGATCGGCACCCGTGGTTCCACACCAACAACCTGTGGGTCGACCTCGACGTGCTCGCCGCGCGCCTGGCCGAGTCCGAGGGCATCCTCGGGCTGCCGATCATCGTCAACCGCAAGACGGTCGACCCCACCCGCCCCGACAGCCCCGCCGTCATCCAGATCGAGTCGGCGATGGGCGCGGCGGTCGAGGTGTTCGACGGTTCGCGCGCCCTGGCGGTCGACCGGTCCCGCTTCCGGCCGGTGAAGACCACCAACGAGCTGCTCCTCATCCGCTCCGACCTCTACCGGCTCGACGACGACTCGGTCGTGCGGTCGACCATCGACCACGACGAGCCGTTCGTCGACCTCTCGAAGCCCTACGCGCTGGTCGGCGCATTCGAGGACCGCTTCCCCCGCGGGGTGCCCTCGATCCGCGGCTGCTCGAGCCTGCAGGTCGAGGGCGACACGACGTTCGGCGCCGGCGTCGTCTGCACCGGTGACGTGGTCGTGACCGCCGACGTCAGCCACGTCCCCGACGGCGCCCACCTCGAGGGGCGGGCCTGATGCGCAGCCTGGCCGAGCACCGGGCCTGTGTCCTCGCGCTCGTGGCGCCGCTGCCCGCTCGCTCGGTGCCGGTCGGGTCGGCGCTGGGCCTGGTGCTGGCGGACGACGTGGTGGCGGCCGTCGACCTGCCCGGTTTCGACAACTCGGCCATGGACGGCTACGCCGTGCGGGCGGCCGACCTCGTCGGGGCCGGCCCCGACTCGCCGGTGGTGCTCCCCGTCGCGGGCGACCTGGCTGCCGGTGACACCACCCGGCACGTGCTCCGTCCCGGCCAGGTGCTGCGCATCATGACCGGCGCCCCGGTGCCGGAGGGCGCCGACGCCGTCGTGCCGGTCGAGCAGAGCGACGGCGGCGCCACCGAGGTGGCGCTGCGCCTGGCCCCCCGCGTCGGGGCGTCGCTGCGGCACCGCGGCGAGGACGTGCGCACTGGTGATCGCGTGCTGCGGGCCGGCACCCGCCTGGGGCCGGGACACCTCGCCCTGGCCGCGGCGGCGAACGTTCCCGAGCTGTCGGTGCACCCGCGCCCGCGCGTGCTCGTGGTCTCCACCGGCGACGAGCTCGTCACGGCGGGGTCGGCCCTGGAGCACGGCCAGATCGTCGACTCCAACTCCGTGATGCTGGGGGCGCTCGTCGAGGCGGCGGGGTGCGAGGTCGTGGGGTCGGTGCACCTGCGCGACGACGCGAGCGCGATGCGCGCGCTGCTCGACCACCTACCCGGCGACCCCGACCTGGTGCTCACCACCGGTGGGGTGTCGATGGGCGTCTACGACACGGTCAAGGAGGTGCTCACCGCCGACGGGGGCGTCGAGTTCGTCAAGGTGGCCATGCGACCCGGGATGCCGCAGGGCTGCGGTGTCGTCGGACGCTCGCGCACCCCCGCGGTCACCCTGCCCGGGAACCCGGTCAGCTCCCTGGTCTCCTTCCACGTCTTCGTGCTCCCAGCGCTGCGGCGGCTCGCGGGGCTCGACCCGCAGGCCGCCGGCGTGTTCGACGCGGTGGCCGACGTGGGCTGGCCGGCCGCCCCCGGCAAGGTCGAGCTGACCAGGGTGGTCGAGGTCGCCGGTCGGGTGCGCCCGTCGGGGGGCCAGGGCTCGCACGTGCTCGGCGCCCTCTCGGCCGCGACGGCTCTGGCCGTGGTGCCCGCCGAGGTCGAGCGGGTCGAGCCGGGTGACCGGCTGCGCTGCCTGCCGCTCCTGGGGCAGGATCGCGACCGTGGCCTCTGACCCCGCGACGCCGGCACCCGCGCCCGCCGGGCTCACTCACGTGCGCGCGGACGGCACGGCGCACATGGTCGACGTCTCGGCCAAGGCCGTCACCGCCCGGCGGGCCGCAGCCGCCGGGCGGGTGCTCCTGTCGGCCCCTGCCGTCGCAGCGCTGCGCGACGGGGTGGTGCCCAAGGGTGACGCCCTCGGCGTGGCCCGGGTCGCCGGCATCCAGGCCGTCAAGCGCACCCCCGAGCTGATCCCGCTGGCGCACCCGGTGGCGGTGCATGCCGTCGAGGTCGACCTCGACGTCGTCGACGAGGGGGTCGAGATCCGGGCCGTGGTGCGCACCGCCGACCGCACCGGCATCGAGATGGAGGCGCTGACCGCCGTGGCCGTCGCTGGGCTGGCGCTCATCGACATGGTCAAGGCCGTCGACAAGCACGCGCGCATCACCGACGTGCGCGTCACCGCCAAGTCGGGGGGCCGCAGCGACGACTGGGAGGAGGGCGCGTGACCGCCACGGAGCCGGCTCCCCCAGCCCTCGGGGGTCGCACCGCGGTGGTCGTCACCTGCTCCACCCGCGCCGCCGCGGGCGTCTACCCCGACCGCGGTGGTGCCTTGCTCGTCGAGGTGCTGCGCGGCTGGGGCGCCGTGGTGCCCGACCCGACGGTGGTGCCCGACGGGCCGGAGGTGGCCGCGGCCATCGAGGCCGCCCTCGCCACCGGGCCCGACCTGCTGCTCACCACCGGCGGCACCGGCCTGACCCCCACCGACGGCACCCCCGAGGCCACCCGTCCGTTCCTCACCCGTGAGGTGCCGGGGGTCGCGGAGGCGATCCGGGCGCGCGGCGTGACCTCCGGCATCCCCACGGCGGTGCTGTCGCGGGGCCTCGCCGGGCTCGCCGGACGCACCTTCGTGGCCAACCTCCCCGGATCCACCGGCGGGGTGCGCGATGCGCTCGAGGTGCTGGCCGAGGTGTTACCCCACGCGCTGAGCCAGGTGCAGGGAGGCGACCACTGATGTGGGAGCGGCTGCGTCAGCGGGGCGCGGGGTCGGCGGCCCGCGGCGGCGGGAGCGAGAGCGCCGAGGTGTGGCCGTGGCCAGTGCGGCTCACCGGCCGCACGCCGACCGGCGTCGAGGTGGTGCTGCGGCCGCTCACGGTCGACGACGGCGCCGCCTTCCAGTCGGTGCGGCGGGCCAACGCCGCGTGGCTCGAGGAGTGGGATGCGACCTCACCGGACCCCGACGCGCCGTCCCGCACCTTCGAGGAGCTGGTCCAGCAGTACGACCGCGACGCCCGCGCGGGCCGGGCGCTGCCCTTCGCGGTCGAGGTCGGGGGCCGGTTCGTCGGGCAGCTGTCGGTCGGCTCGGTCGTGCTGGGGTCGTTCCGCTCGTGCTACGTCGGCTACTGGGTGACCCGGTCGGCGGCGGGGCAGATGGTCATCCCGACGGCCCTGGCGGTGGCCGGCGACCACGTGCTCGGCACGGTGGGTCTGCACCGCATCGAGGTCAACATCCGGCCCGAGAACACCGCGAGCCTGGCCGTGGTGCGCAAGCTGGGCTTCCGCTCCGAGGGGCTGCGCCTGAACTACCTACACATCGCCGGCGCGTGGCGCGACCACCTGTCCTTCGCGCTCACCACGGAGGACCTCGCCGGCGAGACCCTCGTCGACCGGCTCGCGCGGATCACGGCAGCGGAGTCGGTGGTCGACCCGGCGCAGAGCTCGACGGCGAACCCGGCACGGAGCCCGACCGCGAACCGGGCGACGAACCCGACGGCCAACCCGGCGCCGCTCCGGGCGCAGTCGTCACAGCAGTCACTTGCGCGACACACCGAGGTGGGTCCGGCGTCCGACGGCGACGCGCACCTACCGTCGTAGCGTGCAGTCGCCCTCGAGCCTGATCTTCCTGGTCCTCCTCGGTGTCTGGGCTGCCTACTTCGTGCAGTACTGGGTGCGCCGGCGCGACCACCTCTCCACGGCGCGCTCGGTCGAACAGTTCAGTGAGGCGATGCGCGTGCTCGAACGCCGTGACCCCCTTCCCGGCACCGACCTCTCCGAGGCGGCGCCGCCGTCGTACGCCGTGCACCCCCGGCGCAGCGCCCGGCCACAGGTGCTCGTCAAGCGAGCCGTGGCCGCCGAGCCGGGTGCGGCCGGAGTCACCGAACGCATCACGGTGCGCCCGGATGCCGTGCCGCCCGTTCCGGCGCCCGCCTCCCGCCCGTCGCCCGCGTCGCCCGCCTCGTCGCCGCCCCGTCCAGTCCGCCGCCCGGCCGCCCCGGCCACCGGCGGTCGCCGGGTGCGGCCCAGCCGCCGGGCACGAGGTCTGCTGCTGCTCGCCGCCCTCGCCGAGCTGCTCCTCATCGGCGCGCTCACCGCCGGCTCGCTGCTCCCGCTGTGGGCGCTCGCGCCTGCGCTGCTGGCCGTCGTGGCGGCATTCCTGTTCGTGCGGTCGGGAGTGCGCGCCGAGCAGGCACTCGTGCGGGCCCACCGGCGCCGCCGGGCCGACCTGGGCCGCCGTCGCGCCGCCGCCCCGGCGACCACGAGCGCTCCGGGCCTGCGCCGGTCCCCGGCCCCAGCGGCATCCGCCCGACCCGACCTGGCCCAGACGGCCCAGACGGCCGACGACGAGGTCGCCGCCCCCACGGCCGCTGCTGCGGTGGCCCCTGACGCCGCCCCGGGCGAGCCGGCCCTGCTTGCCAGCGACTCCGCCGTGGTCGAGCCGGTCGCGGCGCAGGTCGTCGCCCCCGTCGAGCAGGCCGCCGACGTCATGGTGCCCATCGTCGACGACGACGACATCCCGCTCACCTGGGACCCCGTGCCGGTGCCCCGCCCGACCTACACGATGAAGGCCAAGGCGCAGCGGCCCGAGGTCTCGCCCGCGGCGGTCACCCCCGACCCGGCTCCGGTCGAGCGCGAGAGCGACGGGTCCGGCTTCGACGAGCGCCGCGTCGCCGGCGCCTGAGGGCCAGGCCCCTCCCGGCCGGCGCCCACGCGGGTGCGCCTGCCGACAAGCAGTAGCGAGGCTGGAACGAGCCGGGCCCCGGCAGTTCCGCACGACCGGCAACGGCCCGACGGCACCCGACGTCGTACCGCCTGTTTCCTCGGGGCGCACCCCCGTTGCGCCGGTTCCGGCCGCGGGTCAGACCGTGTCGGGCTGTGACGAGCCGGCCTCGGAGCGCTCCTCGACCTCGGCGGCCTTTGCCTCGGCCCGCGCCTCCCCGCCGGAGTCGAGCACCTCGCCCGGCGTCTTGGCCCGTCCGGGCGGGACGTCGTCCTCAGTCTGCGGGCCGTCGAGCAGGTGGTGGCCCACGGCGTTCAGCACGGCGACGGTCGGCACGGCGATGAGGCCGCCGACGATGCCGGCGAGGATCACGCCGGTCGCGATGCCGAGCAGGACGGCGAGCGGGTGGATCCTCATCACCCGGCCGATGAGGATCGGCTGGAGCACGTGCGCCTCGAGCTGTTGCACGGCGAGGATGATGCCGAGCATGATCAGCGCCTGGATCGGCCCGAGGGCCACGAGGGCGAGGAGCACGGCGACGGCGCCCGAGACGGTGGCACCCACGAGGGGGATGAACGCACCGAAGAACACCAGCAGCGCGATGCCCGACGCGAACGGCACGCCCAGCACGGCGGCACCGATGCCGATGCCCGCGGCATCCACGGCCGCGACGATGAGCGTGGCCCGGGTGAACGCCGACAGCTGGGTCCAGGCGATCAGGCCGGAGGAGTGCACCCGCTCGCGCGCCGTCCTGGGAAACAGCCGCACCACCCAGCCCCACACGAGCGGGCCGTCGTAGAGGAAGAAGTACAGCGAGAACATCGCGATGAAGAAGCCCGCCACGATGTGCGTCGCGGTGAGCCCGGCGGATGCCGCGGTGTCGGTGAGGCTACCCGAGCTCACCCAGTTGCGCAGCCTGCCGACGTAGCCCTCGAGCTGGGTGTCGGTGACTCCGAAGGTGGTGCTGAGCCACTGGCGGATCTGGTCGATGCCGTCGGTGACTTTCGTGCCGATGTCGGTGATCTGGCTGGTCAGCTGGGTGCCGATGAACGACAGCATCCCGAAGACCATCGCGAGCGTGCCGAAGACCGTGATGCCGGCGGCGACCCCGCGAGGCATGATCCGGGTGAGGGCGCCGTAGACGGGCTGGAGCAGGGCGGCGAGCAGCATCGCCACCAGGATCGGGATGACCACCTCGGAGAGCAGCCCGGTGAGGTAGAGCACCGCGACGAGCGCGGCGCCGATGACCAGGGCGCGCCAGGCCCACTCGCTCGCGGTGCGGATGCCGCGCGGCACCTCCCAGGAGACGGGCCGGTTCGGGTCGTCGGGGACCACGGGGACCACGGGGGCCACGGGGGCCACGGGGTCCACGGGATCCACGGGGGCGATGGGGGGACCGACGACGATGGCGCGGGGGAGAGCGGCGGGATCATCTCCGGTCCGGTCCGGGCGGGGCAGGCGCAGTCGCATCCCGCGATCGTATGTCCTGACCAGTGAGCGGCCCGCCATGACGGCGTGCTGACCTGCGGGTGGCGGCCGTCGGGGCCCGCGATCCGGTTTCGGAGAGCCTGTGCGCTGGTGTTATCGTTTCTCCCGCATCGCGGGGCTGTGGCGCAGTTGGTAGCGCGTCTCGTTCGCAATGAGAAGGCCAGGGGTTCGAATCCCCTCAGCTCCACCCGACGGGAACCCGTCCGACCAGCATGAAGGTCGCTGATCGGGCGTGGTTTCGTCGTTGTCAGCGGTGCCCGACATCGGTTCGTGTACGCCCCTGTAGGCCGGGGCGTTCAGACGGTCCAGACCCGCCCGGTCGGCGGGCCTCCCGAGGTGGTGCAGGTAGAGGTTCGCCGTCGCGATCGACGCGTGCCCCATTCACGCTAGCCCGGTGCTGGGGCCCACTCCGCGGGCGAGCCGAAGGTGGGCAGCGGGGTGCAGCAGGTCGTGGATCCGTCGGCCCCGGGCGACCACCGACCGGTTGAGCGTCGCGTGCAGCACGTGGCCGGTGGCGATGACGAGCAGCGGCGCGTCCGCCTGTGAGGTCGATGTTCGGCGTCTCGCGGTGGCCCGGCTGCTGACCGGGCGGGGAGCCGACTCCCAGAGGGTCTGCTCGTGTCGCGTGGGCTGCGCTGTTTCCGCTGTTTTGTGGGTCGTCCTCCACTGAGGTGCCCTGGTGATGCCAGCTCCCACTCGCCTGGCACGTACTCCAGAAGAAGGGCCATGCCGGGGAAGACCGTTGGCCGCTGGCTCAACTGGCTACTCGACGATTGTCGGTAGGACCGACGTCCGGCCGGCCACCTCAGTGGGCGGAGGGACGGAGCTCGGACGGGTCGAGCGACGGCTCAGGGCTGCCCCCACACGTCCGGACAGCCGTCCTCGTACCAGCGGGCCAGCCGCTCGAAGCCGGTGTCCAGTCCGACCCGGGGTGACCACCCGAGGAGCTCGCGAGTTCGGCGCTGGTCGAACCAGTGCGCTGTGGTGAACTGCTCGGCGACGAAGCGCGTCATGGGAGGGGTGTCGGTGCGGCCTGCTGCCGCCCAGACGGAGTCGACGGCGGAGCCCGCGAGGAGTCCGAGTGCCTCGGGCACGTGACGGCGTGGCGGCGGGGCACCCGCGGCCCGGCACACGCGGTCGAGGATCTCGCCGACCGGATGCGGCTCGCCCCCGCTCACGACGAGGGGCTCCCCGTGCGCTCCCGGCCCGCAGGCGTCGACGGCGGCTACGAGCGCGTCGGCTGCGTCGGCGATGTAGGTCGTGTCGATGAGCGCGGCCCCTCCACCCAGCACGGGCAGCCGGCCCACCCGAGCTCGAGCGACGAGCCGCGCCACGAGCTGGGTGTCGCCGGGCCCCCACACGAGGTGGGGTCGCACCGCGAGCACCGCGAGGTCCGGGCCGTCCGCGGCCAGGGCGAGGAGCTCTGACTCTGCCTTGGTCCGTGCGTAGTGGCCGCGGGCCGTGTGGGAGTCGGCCGGCCCCGCCGGGGCACCGCTCAGGGGGTGCCCGGCATGGGCCACCGAGGGCGAGGACACCTGCACGAGGCGACGCACACCTTCGCTGCGGCACGCCTCGACGACACTGCGCGTGCCCTCCACGTTGGCGTGCACGTAGTCGGCCAGCGGGCCGACCACGTCAACCTTGGCGGCCAGGTGCAGCACGGCATCCTGCCCCGTGGCCGCGCGGCGCACGACGTCACGGTCCGCGACGTCGCCCAGCACCTCACGGCAGCCGACCCCCGAGGCTCGACGCTGCAGCACGGTGACCTCGTCACCACGCGCCATGAGCAGCGTGGCGGCGCTGCGCCCGAGCAGGCCCGAGGCGCCGGTGACCAGGATCCTCACGACCCACCGCGGCCGGCGAGGAGCCGACCGGCCCGGCGAGCGACCTCGATGCGGTCCACCTTGGAGGCGTGCCGGATGTCGAGGGGCAGCCGCTCGGCACTGAGAACGGCGGCGACGGGGCTGCCGGCGGCGCGGCGCACCTCCTGCGCGAGGTCGTGACCGGCAAGCTGCAGGCCCATACCGGAACCTGGCCGCCGGAACCGCGAGGCGGGTGCGGCCGGGACGAGCACCACGACGAGCACCTGCGTGCCGACCGGGCCGACGCCCACGGCTGCCGCCGCTCCCACCCCGTCGAGCGCCTCGACCCGTTGCTCGATGCCGACGGGCGTCACGGCGCCGTCGGCGGTGTGCACCACGTGGGCGAGCCTGCCCTCGACCCAGAGTCGGCCGTCGTCGTCGAGGTGGCCGACGTCTCCGGTGCGGTGCCAGCCCGGATGCTGAGAGGCGGAGCGCTCGGTCATCCACAGCGCGTCGTAGCGGTCCTTGACGTGGGCGGCTCGTACGCAGATCTCCCCGGTGATCCCGGGTGTCGCGACAGGGCCGCCATCGACGGCATCGACAGCCTCGGGATCCGCGAGCGGAGCCAGCGCCACGTCGACCCCCGGGAGTGGACGGCCGACGCAGACACCCTCGCCGTTTCCTGCGTCGAGGATCTGCCCTAGGGAGACGTCGGTGACCGGCAGCACCTCTGTCATGCCGTATGGCGTGTGCAGGCTCGCCCCCGGCAGCACCTCGCCCACGGAGGCGAGCAGCGCGGCGGGCACCGGCGCGCCGGCCGACATGAGCAGCCGCACCCGCGAGAGCGCGTCACGCTGGCCCGGGCCGAGCTGGTCCCGGGTGGCCACCACCCGGCGCAGGGCTGCGGGGGAGGCGAAGACGACGCGGGCGTCGACGGCAGCGACGGCGTCGGCCAAGAGGGGCGCAGTCAGGGTGTCGGGGGCGGTCACGTCGATGTCGGGCACCGCCGAGCCGAGCCCGAGGGCCGGCCCGAGAACGGCGAAGGGGGCGAAGGCCGCGACGAACGTGTCGTCTGGGCCAAGGTCATAGGTCCTGCGCACCAGGTCGACCTGCGCGCGCAGCTGGCGGTGGCGGTAGACGACGCCCTTGGCCGGGCCGGTGGCCCCCGACGTGAAGACCACCGCGCAGTCCGCGTCGGACGAGGGCTCTGCTGGGAGGGGCGTGTGCCGCCCGAGCCGCGTCAGTCCGTCGAGGTCGTGGGTGACGCCCAGGGCCCGGCGAGCCGCGGCGGGCAGGGGATGCACGGCGATGCGGGACCCCGGCAGCCCCATCGCGCGGGCCGCCACCAGGCCGGGCCTGGCGGCCACCACGTGGTCCAGCGATGCGCCGCGCAGGGCGCGTCGCATCCCTGTGAAGCCCAGCCCCTTGTCGGCCACCACGACGACGGCGCCGGCGCGCCACGCGGCGTACACCACCGTGGTGAGGTCGGCGGAGGGCTCGACGAGGAGCCCGACCCGGTCGCCGGGGCGGATGCCGCCCGCGGACATGCCGGCGGAGAGTTCGTGGACCCGCCTGGCCATGTCCCGCCAGCTCACCACGGTGCCGCCGACCGCCATCACCGGACTGGGGTCGTCGGCGCGGCGCTCGAGGGCCGACCACACGCTGTCGTTGGCGGACCCGGATGCCGTGGAGGGCAGCGGCTCCAGGACTCCATCGGAGGTCAGGTCGCGCAGCCAGCAGGCCACGGCATCCGCGTACTGCGGCGCGTCCTCGGTGACGAGGTGGGAGGCTCCCTCGAAACGGTGCAGCCGGGCCTGGGGGAGCCGGTCCTGCAGGTCGGCGAGATACCGCTCACCGAAGACGGGGTCGCGCGGGCCCCAGAACATCAGGGCGGGCACGTCGAGGCCACGGACTCCCTCGGCCAGCTCGGCCACGGTGTCGTAGGACCGGTGGCCCGGGGAGAACGGGATGTCGGCGACGAAGTCGCCGACGGCCTGTCGCCGATCCGCGGTGCCGTAGGGCAGCGCGAGCGCATCGCGCACCTCGCGTGGCAGGGCGGGCCACGACAGTGCCGTGGTCCCGCGGACGAAGAGGGGCGTGGCGACGCAGCCGAACGGTCGGAGGCCGGGCAGGTGTGCCAGACGGATCAGCGGGGGCCCATGGTCGCCCGGGGGCTGAGCCACCGCGGTGTTGCCCAGCACGACGCCGACCAGCTGGTCGCGGTGCGCCAGCGCCCAGCCGAGCGAGATGATGCCGCCCCAGTCGTGGCCGACCGTGACGACCGGGCCGTCGATCCCGAGGGCGGCGGTGAGGGTGCCGAGGTCGTCGATGCGCTGGTCGACGGTCCTCGCGCGCGCCGTTCGCTCGGAGAAGCCCATCCCGAGGTGGTCCGGTGCGACCACGCGCCACCCGGGCGGGGCCGCGGCCAGCAGGCCGCGCCACAGGTAGGACCAGGTGGGGTTGCCGTGCACGCACAGCACCGTGCCGTGCACCGGCTCGGCACCGTTGTCAAGCAGGTGCCAGGTGCGCGGGACACCTTCTCGGTCGGGGACGGTCACCGTGCGCGACCACGACGGGTCGAGCCCGGGCAGGCCGGAGAGGTCGGGTGCCGGCGGAGCGTCGCCGACCGCGGCGGCCAAGCCGTTGGTGGGGCCTGCGGTCACCACGTGATCTCGAGGGCGCAGGCGTTCAGCCCCGACCCGATGCCCATGAGCAGCGCCCGGTCGCCGGCCTCGAGGCCGTCGGTGGCCCCCGCCATCGTGAACGGCACCGAGCAGGGCCCGATGTTGCCGAAGGTCGGAAAGGTGCGGGGCACCCGCTCGGGGTCGATGTCCAGGCGCGCGCAGATCGCCTCGGTGTGCACCTGGGAGATCTGGTGGATGAAGTAGCGGTCCATCCCCTCGTCCCAGCCGAACTCCTTCGCGGCGTCGGACCACAGGTCGGCGGACAGGTCCAACCCGGCGACCAGCAGGCCGTTGAGGTCGGTGATCATCATCTCGTTGCTCCCGACGCACAACGCGTGGTGCTGGGTGGCCGCGCGGCTGACGGCGGCGACGACCCGGTGACCCTCGGGGTGCCGGTCGGCGCGACCCAGCACCATCGCGGCAGCACCAGAGCCGAGGGTGAGCGCCGCGAACTCGGAGATCACGTCGTGCGAGGAGCCGCTCGCCGCGGAGAGCCGGGCGATGGTGGCCTCCTGCACCGGTGTGGAGTCCTCGGCGTCGACGACCAGGGCGTAGTCGACCGCCCCGGAGTCGATCATGGCCGCGGCGATCTCCATGCCGTTGACGAAGCCCAGGCACGCGTTGGTCACGTCGAAGTTCTGGCACGAGGGCGGCATCCCGAGGGCGTCGTGGATGAAGACCGCCGTCGACGGCTCGAGCCACTCGCGGCTCAGCGAGGTGTTGATCATCAGGCCGACGTCGGCGGGGGCCACCCCGCTGGCGGTGAGGGCGGCCCGACCGGCGGCGATGGCACCCTCGGTGAAGGACTGGCCCTCGGACCAGCGACGACGCTCGTGGATGCCGACGACGTTCTGGAGCATCCCGCCACGCATCTTGGTCCGCGCGTAGACGTCGGCCAGGCGCTCGTCCAGCTCGTCGGACGTCACGACCACTGGCGCCTCGACCCGCTCGATCCCGAGGACGGCGGTGTTGGTGTAGCGGTGGGTGGAGTTGGGGCTCACGCAGATGCTCCTATTCGTGCCGCGGTGGACGACCGTCATCGTAGGTCGTCGCGGCCCGCGCCATGGGAACAGATGTGCGTGAACGACGCACAGGGCACCGCCGATCACCGTGTTGTCTCACCTCGAGTGCTGATGCCCGCCCCGGGCGCGGCGCGAACCGTGGCGGTCCGAGGAGGAACACCCGGCGTGCAGGTGCGCGTCGGGCTGGCCACATCGCCAGGTGTCGATGGCACACCGTCAGGTCAGGGGTTCGCCAGCGCGCGCACTGCGCGCCCGATGGCCGGGCGCAGGTCCAGTTCGGGATCGACCGTGAGCCGTTGCAAGACCTGCACTGTCATCGACCCGCGCGTGGCTCAACGCACGCACGCCTCGCGCGCCGAGCATCTCGACCGCCGACTCGAGCGAGCGGTCCCGGGTGGCCGCCGCCATCGGCATACCCTGCCAAAGGCCCGACAATGCACACAGCCTCCGTGCCCTGCCGAGGGGTCGTCTTTCACCTGCTCA
Source organism: uncultured Actinomycetota bacterium (assembly GCA_963747405.1). Classification (GTDB taxonomy): domain Bacteria; phylum Actinomycetota; class Actinomycetes; order Actinomycetales; family Dermatophilaceae; genus Fodinibacter. The sequence continues at coordinate 53,053 of CAVVFG010000021.1, read as the reverse complement.
AACCACTACGACAGACCGTGGCACGGGTCGACCCCGCCCCCTCGGGCGCCCACGACTCTTCGGACTCATGACCCGACCCTGCGACGCTCAGACCGCGCTGCGGCGGCGCGCCATCGCGGCGGAAAGGGCTATGCAAGGCGGAGCGTTCGCGGTCGAGTGGTTCGAGGAGCCAGGAGCGGACGAGCGTTGAGGCAGGCCCGAACACACCAGCCGGGTGTCCCGCCCGGTCCGGGAAGAGCTCCCGGACAGGATTCCCCGCGTGTGGCCCAGCCTCCACACCGGCCGCGTGGATGCCGCTGCACTCCAGACAGCCGCCGTGGTCGCGCTCGTCGGCCTCCTGGTGCTGGCACGCCCGGCGCAACGAGGCATCGGGTGGCACCTCGTGAGCCGACCCCTTCACCCTCAGCGGTCCTGCTTGTGGTCCCCTCCCGGATTATGCTCCCCCTGTGCAACTTCGGGTCCTGGGGCCGATCGAAGCGACCCGCGACGGGGAGGACCTCGAGCTCGGTGCCCCGAAGTCGCGCGCCCTGCTCAGCGCGCTCGCCCTGTCCGTCGGCCGTCCGGTCCCGGTCGACACCCTGCTTGACACGCTGTGGGGACAGGCAGCCCCTCCCGGCGCAATGACAACGCTGCAGTCCTATGTCTCAGGGCTGCGCAAGGTGCTCGAACCGGGGCGGGCCCGTCGAACGCCGGCGGCGGTGTTGGTGACGGTGGCGCCCGGCTACGCGCTGATGGTGCCGCCGGAGCTCCTGGACGCCCGCCGGTTCGCGGAGGTCGTCGCGGTGGAGCACCGACAGCTGAGCGCCTCTGTGCTCACCTCGCAGCGGTCTCGGGGCGAGCTCGAGCAGTCAAGGTCTCGGGTGGAAGAGGCGCTGGCGCTGTGGCGCGGCGAGGCGTACGCCGAGCTCGGTGATGCTCCCGCAGCCGTGGCGGAGCGCGCGCGCCTCGAGGAGCTCAAACTGCTCGCGCAGGAGGCTCGTGCGGCCGCCGGGCTGCTGTTGGGGGAGCACGCCTCGATCGCTGCCGACCTCGAGCAGCTGACGACGGCGCATCCGTTGCGCGAACGACCGTGGACCCTGCGCGCTCTCGCGCTCGTACGGAGCGGCCGGCAGGCCGATGCCCTCGACGCGCTCCGGCAGCTGCGCGAGGTGTTGTCCGACGAGCTCGGGTTGGATCCGGGGACCGGGGTGCGGGACATGCAGGCACGGATCCTCGCCCAGGACCCGGCCCTCGAGTGGTCGCCCCCGCCGGAGGGGACGTCGACGGCGAGCGCGGATTCGGAGCGACCCGGGCAGTGGTCCGTCGCAGCCCCGGCCCGTTCCGTGCCCGGCCCGTCGTCCCAGGTCGGCACGGCCTCGTGGCCGATGCTCGGCCGGGACCACGAGCTCGCTCGCCTCGTCGCGGCGTTGGACCGGGCGACCTCCGGCGAGACGACCTTCGCCGTCCTGTCCGGTGACCCGGGGATCGGCAAGAGCCGGCTCGCCACGGAGCTGATGCACCGCGCCCGCCAGCAAGGGGTCCGTGCGGTCCTTGGCCGCTGCTCCCAGGACGATGGTGCGCCACCGTTGTACCCCTGGCGCAGCATCCTCTCAGCGCTGGACCGTCCGAGCGCGGAACCCCAGGGGGAGGGCTCGGACTTCGCTGCGTGGGAGTCCGTCGTCACTGCACTGGTCTCGGCGGCGCGTGAGGAACCGTTGCTCGTCGTGCTCGACGACCTCCACTGGGCGGACACGGCGACCCTGCGAGTGCTGCGCCTGCTCGTCGAGTCCGCCCCGGTGGTACCGCTTGTCGTGGTCGCGACCTGGCGCAGCAGACCCATCGCCACCGGCGCGCTGGCCGACGTGGCCGAGGTACTGGGGCGAGGCCACGCCATCCGGATCGAGCTCGACGGGCTGGATGAGTCCGCGGCAGCAGGGATCGTCGCCGCCGTCACCGAGCGCGAACCCGAGGACGCCCAAGCGCGCGCCCTGCACGAGCGCACCGACGGCAACCCCTTCTTCCTCGTGGAGTACTCCCGCCTGGCCGGCACGGGACGCGAGCTTGCCGAGCTGCTGGCCGAGCCGGACCCGCCGACAGTGGTCCAGGAGGTCGTCGCCCGTCGCCTCCAACGCCTGCCCGACGCCACCCGGCAGATCCTGGAGACGGCATCGGTCATCGGGCGTCAGGTGGAGCTCGCCGTCCTCGCCGACTGCACCGGCCACGACGAGGACGCGCTCTTCGACCTGCTCGACCCGGCTCAGGCGAGCGGCCTGGTCCGCGAGGTCGGGGTCGACCGGTTCACCTTCGAGCACGCGCTGGTCCGCGACACCCTGTACGTGAGGTTGAGCCCGTCGCGCCGTGCGCGCCAACACAGCACGGTTGCCCGGGCGCTCGGGCGACACGCGAACCGGGAGACCGAGGAGGCGCGGCACTGGCTGGCGGCCGGACCCGCCTGTGCTGCGCAGGCATGGCGAGCGGCGGCCGCGGCCGGCGAGGTGGCGATGCGAGCCCACGCCCATCCCGAGGCCTCCGCGCTCTTCGCGAGCGCCCTCGAGGCCCAGACCCAGGATCCGGCGTCGAGCCCGCGCGACTGGTACGACGTGCTGGTGCAGCGCGCCGTCGCCGACCGGTGGGCGGGCCGGTGGGACCAGCTCACCGCCACAGCACAGGAGGCGGTCGGGATCGCGGACGACCTGGGCGACGTCGTCCTCGCGGCCGAAGCGGCGACGCTCACCCTTCGCGGTGGGCTGTGGCAGTCCGCCCGGCACGGTGCTGTCCACACGAGCCTGGTCGCCGCGCTTCGCAGGAGCCTGGACGCGCTGCCGCCCGGCGACTCGGCCCTACGATGCCGGTGCCTCGCCGTGCTGGCGGGTGAGATCTACTACGCCGGCGGCGTGGAGGAACGCCGGGCGCTGGTCGATGAGTCCATCGCCATGGCACGTCGACTCGACGACCGGCCGCTGCTGCTCGACGTCGTCACGGCCGCGTACACCGCCATCTGGGTGCCGGAGACCGCGGATCGACGCCGGGCACTGGCGGAGGAGGCCATCGTCATCGCGCGCGAGGTCGGCGACACCCACGCCGAGGTGGTGGCCGCCGTGCAGACCGCCTTCGTCCTCGGGGAGCTGGGTCGGCCCCAGGAGATGTGGGAGCGGCAGCGTGAGGCGCTCGCCGGTGCCGAGCGGATGCGGATGACGTACGCCGAGCTCGCGCTGCAGTCGCTGGTCATCCCGTGGCGCGCGATGGCCGGCGATGTCGTCGAGTGCGACCGCCTCCTGGCCGAGGTGGTGCGGATGGTGAAGGAGTCGGAACTGGCCCAGGGCGAGGATGCCATCGGCGGCAACCTGGCCTGCCTGGTGGTGTGGCGCGACGACTTCCCGCTGTCCGAGGATCTCCTGGTCGGCCTCTCGAGCAGCAGCATGCCGACCGGGTCGACGGTCGCGTTCGTGCTGTGGCGAGACGGCCAGGAGGAGCGCGCGCGGGCCTGGCTCGAGGAGCACCCGCCGAACCTCGCCCCCGTCGACTGGTACTCCCTGCTCAACTGGGGCTGCGCCGCAGCGATGGGTGCCTACACCGGGAACCCGGCTCTTGCGTCCAAGGCCTACGCCCTCCTCGCGCCCTACGAGGGGCGTAGCTGCGTAGCGGGTTCCGGCGTGGCGTCCGGCCCGGTCGACGCCTACCTGGCGCTGGCTGCCGTGGCAACCGGTGAGCAGGCGCTGGCCACCAGGCACGCCGACGCTGCCGAGCTACTGGCAGAGGCGTGGGAGATCCCGCTGTTCGCCCTGTGGTGGCGCGGACAGCGGGACCTCTTCGGCATCTGAGCACGAGGCTGGTCAGGCTCCCAACCCGAAGGCCACCGCATCCCGCCGCGCGAACCGGCGCCGGGTGAACCACCAGACCAACTGGTAGGCGCGACCCCCGGGCATCTCGTGGAAGAGCTCGTGCCGGGCGTCGACCGGCAGCTCGTGGATCACCCACGGCACCATCCGCACGATCTTTCCCAGGCTCAGGGTGCTGCGCAGCCGGTCCTCGATGGCATCCCACTCCTCGGCCGTGAGGACCCGCTGCATGAAGGCGATGGCGTCGGTCTCCTCGTGGGTGAGGTGGCGGGCCAGATGTTCACGGGCGGACACCAGGCGGACAGCCAGGGCACTGCGGACGTCCTCGGTCGGGTGGGTGGTCATCAGCGTGATGCCGTCCCGGCAGGCGTCGAGGACGGGGTCGATGACGGCGTGCTCGTCCTCCATCGCCTCCAGGGTGGCGCGGTCCTGTTCGTCGGCCCGTTCCATCAGCGCGGGCCAGACGTGCTCGTCCTCGCCGTGATGGTGGTTGTGCAGGGTGGCGGAGAAGAGCTCCCAGCGCGCCGCCAGTGCCGCCCACGCGTCCCGGGCGTCGACCGGGGTACGGGGCACGGCGACGGCGAACGCCGTGAGGTCCCGTCGGAACGCGTGATGCATCAGATACATCATCGTCATGTCCAGCGGGCCGTCGGGGGCGGCTGCCTGCCCGGGCAGGCGCAGCTGCCGCCGGTGCTGGGTGGAGGGGTCGGTGATGCTCATGGTGGTGGTCCTTTCGCAGTGGGGTGGGTGGGGACGGCGGAGTCGCCGGGCCCGGTGGTCAGTGCTGCACGAGCGCCGGTTCGCGCTCGGGTGTGGGCTCCGCAGTGGGCGTGGAGTCCTGCGGGGCCGTGGTGGCCGCAGGGCCGGCCGGGGACGGCGAGGCCTCTGCCTCGATGGCGGGCAGCACCCGGTCGAGCCACGACGGCATCCACCAGTTCCACCGCCCGAGCATCGTCATCGTCGCCGGCACGAGCACCATCCGGATGACGGTGGCGTCCAGGAGGACTGCAGCGGCCAGACCCACCCCGAGCATCTGCACGACGACGTCGACCTCGCTGGCGAAGCCGATGAACACGGCGACCATGATCGCTGCGGCGGATGAGATGACCCGTCCGGTGTCGCGGAGCCCTCGGACCACGCTGGCCTGGGCGTCGCCCGTGGCCAGCCAGTCCTCGCGGATCCGGGAGAGGAGGAAGACCTCGTAGTCCATGGACAGCCCGAAGAGGATCGCGAAGATGAGGATCGGGACCCAGCTCGAGACTGGCGTGGCGTGGTCGAGGCCGAGCAGCTGCGCGCCCCAGCCCCACTGGAAGACCGCGACCATGACTCCGTAGGCCGCACCGATGGAGAGCAGGTTCATCAGCGCTGCCTTGAGCGGGACGAGCACGGAGCGGAACACCATCATCAGCAGGAGCATCGAGACCCCGACGACGAAGGCGATGACGACCCAGAGCCGCTCGGCGAGCAGCTCGGAGATGTCGCTGAGCAGTGGGGTCTGCCCCGTGAGGACGACGCCGTCGGGCAGGTCGGCACGGATGTCGCTGACGAGATCGGGCGTTCGGGCGTCGATCGGGCCGAAGGTCGGCTGGAGCTCGATGATCGAGATCGCGCCGTCCGGGGAGTCCACGACGGGCGACACGGCCGCCAGGTCGCTGCGTGCAGCGAGCGCATCCCGGGCCGCCCCGACGGCAGCCGCATCGACCCGGTCGCGCTCGGCGACCACGACGTACGAGGCGTTCGCGCCGGGCCCGAACTCCTCGGCGATGAGGTCGAAGGCCTTGCGGGTCGTGAGCTCGCTGGATGCGGCACTGGGGTCGCCGGGCCACGTGCGGATGTCGAGCGCCGGTGCTGCCAGGGCCAGCATCACGACGACGGCGGCCAGGGCCCACGGAAGTGGCGTGCGGCCGACACGGGCTGCCCAGCGGGCGGTGAGTGGCGTCGTGGCGGCCACGGCGGACGAGCCGCGGCGCGCTGTTCGCGGCATCAGCCGGCGTCCACCCAGGCGGCACAGCGCCGGTACGAGGACCAGCGCCGCGGCGAGGACGCAGATCACGGCGATGGCGGTGGCGAAGCCGAAGGCGGCATACGTCTGCAGGTCGGCCAGGCGCAGGCCCAGCAGCGAGACGAGCACCGTCATCGCCGCGAAGACCACAGACCGCCCTGCGGTGGCGCAGGCCCGCCCGGCAGCCTCGACGGGGTCGTGACCCGCGCGCAGGAACTCGACGTGGCGGCTGACCATCAGCAGTGCGTAGTCGATGCCGACGCCCAGACCGACCATGGTGGCGACGGTGGGTGCGGTGTTCGAGACGTCCATGACGCCGGCGAGGATCGCCAAGCCGGCCGACCCGACAGCCAGGCCGGCGATCGCCGTGAGGACCGGGAGGCCGGCAGCGATGACGGAACCGAACGCGACCACGAGGATGACGAGTGCGGCGATCACGCCGACGAGCTCTCCCGTTCCGCGCATCGGTGCTGCCGCGGTCTCGGGCAGTTCCCCGTTGAGCTCGACCTGGTAGCCCGCGTCCTTCGTCGGCGCGATGGCGGTCTCGAGCGGGGCGAGGTTCTCCATCAGGTCGGGGTCGGTGACCTGCACGTCGTAGGTGACGATGACGAGCGCGGTGTCGCCGTCGGCCGAGACGGCCGGCGCCTTGACGGCCGCGACGTGCGGCATCCGCGCCAGGTTGGCGTCGAGGGTGTCCAGGGCGTCGGCTGCGATCGGGTGATCGCTGTGGACGACCACCCGGGACATCGCCGAGCCGGCGGCGGGGACGTGCTCACGGATCAGGTCAAGCCCGCGCTGGGACTCCGATCCTGGCAGCTGCCAGTTCTCCCGAGTGTCGCCACCGACCCAGGCAGCTACGGCGAAGACGAGGGCTGAGAAGGCGAGCCAGGCGCCGATGGCGCGCCACGGGTGGAGCGCGGCTCCCCGGCCGAGGCGGTAGAGAAGAGTGGACATGCGGGTCCTCCAGATCAGGTGGCTGTTGACCTCTCGAGCGTGGGCTGGAGTGCTTGGGGGTGACTTGGGGCCGACTTCCGGCCCACTTGGGCCCCCGCAAGGGGGTCACCGGATCACCGGACGAAGACCCGCCGAGGAGTCGCGGCCCCCGGGGCCTGGAGCTCATGGACACCAGCGGGGGCGCGGGCCGCACCATCGGGGTCGTCGCGGGCTGGCTCAGGGCAGCGCGTACTGGTGGCGAACCAGATTCGGACCATGCAGGATCTCCACGACGTCGACGGGCCGACGGATCTCAAACTGCTGAGCCTCCACGGCTGCCTCACGTGGGGGTGCCTCCGTCCACGGCCCCGATATCGAGGCGGTGGACCTGCCTGCACTCACCGCCTGAGGGCGCAGGCCTGGCTCGATCAGCGGCTGGCCCGAACAGCCGCTGTTGCCTCCCCTCGAGCGGTCGAGTGGCCCCGCACTCGCCTCGAACCATGTCCGCGAAGTCCGACCGGCAAGCCGGGCGTGCGGCGTGGGCGACGGAAACCGGCTCTGGGCAACGTCCGACCATCGGCAGGATCGCGAAGCACGCCGTCCACGGCAGGACCGGAAAGTCGTCAGCGACGTTCGTAGATCTCACGCCGGTGGCCAACGGGGACCACCAGGACGACCAGCACGTCGTCGTGCACCTCGTAGACGATGCGGTAGTCGCCGGTACGGACCCGCCACTCGCCCTCACCGCCGACCAGCTTCTTGGCCCCGCTCGGCCGCGGCTGCTCGGCGAGCAGCTCGATGGCCGCTTGGACGCGCCGTCCGGCGGGAGGGTCGAGCTTGCGTAGCTGACGTAGGGCCGCCGGCGCGACCTCCACCCGGTACGTCATGCCAGGCCGAGGTCGGCCTTGACCTGCTCCCACGGAATCGTGGCCTCACCGTCGGCGATCTCGGCCCGGGTGGCTCTGGCGGCTTCGATGTCGGCCAGGTCCTCGGCCGCAGCGATCAGAGCGTCGAGGTCGTCGGCGTCGATCACCGCGGCCACCCGCTGCCCACGACGGGTCAGGTACACGGGGTCGTGCCGCACGCGCGCGGCATCGACGACATCGGCCAACCGGGCCCGGGCATCGCTGACGGTGATCTCACTCATGACGCTGATCATATCGCTGGAACCGCTGAATTGTACATCTACGTCAATCACCGGGGTGGCCCTCGAGCATCCGGTATTCGACGGGACCGATCGCCCTATCCGCGGCGTGGCAAGGCACGGAGGTTGCGGAGCCGAGATCGGCGGAATGTGGGTCACATTCTGGGTCCGGTGGACCAGTGGACCTTCTTGGGGTTCTGCACCTGAACGAAGAAGAAGGGAAGTGACCTGCCTCTTCGCCCGCCCGAGCGGCCCGACGGGGCGTGGTCGGCGCCCCGGCGGCTCGCGCGCCGCCCCTTCGCAACCGCAGCCATCGCCGGTCACGGCGTCAACCGCCGCAGCGACCGGCGAGAGGACCGGCGCGACCGCCGGTTCTGGGTCGCCAGTCCGTCCGAGCCGTCACGCGCTCGGCCTGGGGGCGGTCTCGGGCGGGGGTGCAGCATCCTTCACTCACCGAGGGTGATGCCACGTGGCTCGCGCATTGAGAGAGTCGACGACAACCACCACTGGTCACTTGACCAGGAGGCCGCGGCCCGTCAGTGTCGCGCCTCCGGTAACCGCCGAGTCTCGAGGAGACGTCATGGGCAGGTCCGTGCTCGCTGGGTTCGATCGATCAGACGGGTGGCGGGCATTCGTCGCCCTGCTGGCGAGCTGCGTCGGCCTCGCGCTGGCGGGCTGGATCCTGCCCGGCATCAGCTTCGACGGCGTCTGGCCCGTGGTGCTGGTGGCGCTGGTCATGGCGGTGGTGGGGCTGGTGATCCGGCCCGTGCTGGTGGCGCTGGCCACCCCCTTCGGGATGGTCGGCGCCCTGGTCCTCGCTCTGCTCGGGCAGGCGATCGTCGCCTACATCGCCCTCTCGGTGGTGCCGGGCGTGACGGCCGACTCGTTCGTCGCGGCGTTCTGGGCGACCTGGATCGTGGCCGGCGTCGCCACCCTGGCCTCGTGGGTCATGACGGCCGGCACCAACGACGCCGTCTTCGTCCACCTGGTGCGCGGGGCGAGACGGGGGAAGTCCGTGTCGGACCCGGAGGTGACCGGCATCCTGTTCGTGCAGCTCGACGGGGTGCCCTTCCCCGTGCTCCAGTGGGGGGTGATGGGTGGCACGCTGCCCACCTTGTCGCGGTGGATCCGCGGTGGCAGCCACGGGTTCATGGAGTGGACCCCCACGCTGCCGGCGACCACTCCCGCCAGCCAGATGGGGATCCTGCACGGCACGACCGACGGCATCCCGGCCTTCCGCTGGGTGGACCGGGCCACCGGGCGGGTCTTCGTCGCCAACAAGCCGGCGGATGCCGTCGACATCGAGGCGCTGCACTCCGACGGGCGAGGGCTCCTCGCCGATGGCGGGGTGTCGGTGAGCAACCTGTTCAGCGGTGACGCCCCGACGACGTTCGCGACGATGAGTCGGGTGGGAGCCCTGCGCGGTGACCGTGACGGTCGGCGCCGGTTCAACCGCTTCCTGATGCGGCCTGACGGCTTCATGCGCGGGGTGGTGCGTACCACGAGCGAGCTGGTCCGGGAGCGCATCCAGGCGCGACGGCAGGTGCGGCAGAACATGCGTCCGCGGGTGCACCGCGGCTGGGACTTCGCCGGCGAGCGGGGAGCCCTCAACGGCGTCATGCGCGACTTCAACAGCGTCATGGTCGGCGAGGCCCTGGCTGCGGGAGCACGCAGCATCTACGTCGACTACGTGGACTACGACGCGGTCGCCCACCACGCCGGCATCATGCGACCCGAGTCGCTGGATGCGCTGGTGGGGCTCGACGCCCTCCTCGGCCAGCTCGAGAAGGTCGCCGCAGAGGCCCAGCGCGACTACCGCATCGTGGTGCTGTCCGACCACGGGCAGTCGCAGGGCGAGGTCTTCGCCGACCGCTACGGCGAGAGCCTGTCCGAGCTGGTCTCCCGGCTCACGGGCACCACCGTGGGCGGCACCGAGGTCAACACCGAGGGCTCGGCCCGGGTCGACGTGCTCACCGACGAGCAGCCGGCCCTGGTCGCCCAGGTGTTGCGGGCTGGCAGCGCCGACGCGCTCGAGCAGGCGGAGGCCGAGGAGGCTGCGGCGCAGGCCGGCATCACCTCCTCCGCGGCCCAGGGAGCTCCGGCGGCCGGTGCCGTGGAGCAGCCCATGCTCGTCTTCGGTTCCGGGAACCTCGGCCTGGTGTACGCCAGCGGCGAGGACCACCGGCTCACCCGCACCGAGATCGAGGCACGGTGGCCGGGCCTGCTGCCCGGCCTGGTCGGGCACGAGGGCGTGTCGTTCGCCGTGGTGGACACCGTGGGCGGTCCGGTCGCGATCGGTCCCGACGGGGAGCACCGGCTGCGCGACGGTGTCGTGAGTGGCATCGACCCGTTGACCCCCTTCCGGCCGGAGGCGGCCGCGTTCCTGCTACGGGCGTCGGCGATGCCCGAGGCTCCCGACATTGCGGTGAACAGCCTGCTCGACCCGGTGACCGGCGAGGTCGCCGCCTTCGAGGGCCTGGTGGGCTGCCACGGTGGCCTGGGTGGCTGGCAGGACCGCGCCATGCTGGTCTGGCCGAGCGACCTCCCCCGCCCCCCCGAGCGGCTGGTCGGCGCGGACGCCGTGCACCGCCAGCTGGTGTCGTGGCTCGAGCACCTTGGCCACCGCACCGAGCTACCGCCGGCACGGCCCCGGGCCTACGACACTGGTGGCACGCGCGCCACGTGAGGGCGTCGTCGGAGGACCGGCGCTCGCCGTGAACCCGTGATCGACTTGGAGCAAGGCGGAGCAGGAGCGCATCCAGCGCGCGTCGCTTCGCCCGAGCGCGGTGGTGCTTCGCGAGCAAGGCCGCCCCGAGGGACGCTGTTGCACATCGCCCCGCAAGGGTGGTACGCCAGCCCGTCGGGCGTGCCAGCCTAGTCGGGTGCGGGCGACGCCTGCCGACACCAAGTGGCCCGAGGTAGGAGAGCGTGATGACTGGTGGACAGTCCACATCCGCGACGACGGCGGCCAGGGGTGGCACGGCGCGGAAAACCATCCGGCTGACCGCCGGGGAGCGGGCGGCTCGGGGTAAGGCCGCGCGCATCGAATGCACAAGGAGCAGCCACGGCCGATGGGAGCCGGCCACGAACCGCCCGGACCCGATCGCCCTGCTGGAAGAGCAGGGGGCGACGCGGGTCCCCGACCTGGTGCCCCTTCGGTATGGCCGGATGCTGGTCTCGCCGTTCACCTTCTACCGCGGCGCGGCCCTGATCATGGCCTCCGACCTCGCCGCCACACCGCGATCAGGCCTGAAGGCGCAGATCTGCGGTGACGCGCACCTGTCGAACTTCGGGGTGTTCGCCTCCCCGGAGCGGCAGCTGATGTTCGACATCAACGACTTCGACGAGACCCATCCCGGCCCGTGGGAGTGGGACGTCAAACGGCTCGCGGCGAGCTTCGAGATCGCCGGCCGGGACCGTGGGTTCGATGCCGCGCAGCGTCGGGACGTCGTGACCGCGGGCGTCGCCGAGTACCGGGGCCGGATGCGGCAGGCCGCCGCGGCCCGCAACCTCGAGGTCTGGTACGCGCACATCGAGGTTGACACGCTCTTCGAGGACCTCAAGGCAAGCGCGACGAAGAAGCAGCAGGCGAGGGCTGCGGCCAACGTGGCCAAGGCACGTACCCGGGACAACATGCAGGCGTTCACCAAACTCACCCGCGAGGTGCACGGTCAACGCCGGATCGTGTCCGACGCCCCGCTGATCGTGCCGATCGAGGAGCTGATCCCGGAGGGGTCCGCCCGGGACGACGTCGAGGGAGAACTGCGAGGCCTGATCCGGTCCTACCGACGCACCCTGGAGACCGACCGGCGTGAGCTGTTGGAGGGCTTCGAGTACGTGCACGCGGCCCGCAAGGTGGTCGGTGTCGGCAGCGTCGGCACCCGTGCCTGGATCATCCTGATGCTCGGCCGAGACGGCCAGGACCCGCTGTTCCTGCAGGCCAAGGAGGCGCAGGAGTCGGTCCTGGAACGGTTCGTCGGAAAGAGCAAGTACCCCAACCACGGCCAGCGCGTCGTGGCCGGCCAGCGGTTGATGCAGGCCGCCAGCGACATATTCCTGGGGTGGCAGCGGGTCAGCGGGCTCGACGGGGTGGTGCGCGACTTCTACCTGCGCCAGCTGCGGGACTGGAAGGGCTCTGCCGACATCGACACCATGGCCCACGGCCTGATGGCGGGGTACTCCCGGATCTGCGGCGCTACCCTGGCCCGCGCCCACGCCCGCTCCGGCGACCGGGTCGCCATCGCGTCCTACCTCGGCAACGGCGACGTCTTCGACCGCGCCATCGCCGACTTCGCCGTTGCCTACGCAGACCAGAACGAGCGTGACTACCACGTGCTGGTCGAGGCCGTGCAGTCCGGCCGTCTGGAGGCAAGGACCGGGCTGTGACCTGCCGAGGGACCGGGCTCGACGTTGGGGGCGGCTCTGCGTCACTGGCTCGGGCCCGGCGGGCGGGCCCTCGGCGCCGGGTCCGACGAACAGCGCGCACGCGCCGCGGTGCGCGCGCAACATCCCAGCCACGACCTCCACGTCGAACTGGAGGCCGGATCCCCTGATCCTCGGCGCGCGGACCCGGAAGAGGGGATACCCCAACCGCGCCGCATCCGGGTCCACCAGGCCGAGATCGGCCACGAGCGACGCCGACGCCAGCCCAGGCCCGTCAACGCGCGCTGCAGCGGCGACCTGCACGAAGGTCACGTCGACAAGCGCTGCCTTGGAGAGCGTGGCGAGCGCACTGCCTCCGGGAAGGATCTGCGCGGACACCGTGGACGTCACCTCGCTCGAGCGATGCGGACACCTTCATGCCCATCAGATCAACCGGTCGCCCCAGGTCGCATCACTCGGCTGAGGGGAGGGGCCGGCCGCGGTGCACGTTCAGTCGTAGGCCGGGGCCTCGAGGAGCCCGAGCTCCTGCGCGCGCTCCACCGCCTGACCTCGCGTGGAGACCCCCAGCTTGTGGTGGATGGCCCTGATGTGGGTCTTGACGGTGTTCGTGGAGATGGTCAGGTGTTCTCCGATCTGCGGCAGTTGCAGGTGGCTGGGCAGGAACTGCAGCACCCGCGTCTCAGCGGCCGTAAGAGGCGGAGCGGTCACCCCGTCGACGGTGAGCCGACCGAGCGCGTCCTGGCAGTCGTGGAGCAGGTCTTGCGCAACGGAGTCCTTCAGGTCCGGTGTCATCCGGGCCGTCGCCTCGATGACGAGCTGCCGGGCGAGCGACCGCTCGCCCAGTGCGATGGCAGCTCGTGCCTGGATCAGCCGACCGCAAACGGAGAACCAGGGCACCACGTCACTCAGCTGAGCGGTCAGCCGTCGCGCCGTTGCCAGCGTCGTGGGGGCCTCAGGGTCCTGGCTCAGGGCCTGCAGGAGGGCCTGGGCTGTGATGCTGTGCGCGGCGGTCGCGAGACGTTCCAGCCGGTGCTCCCGGATGACGTCGGTGGCGCCCGTGATCAGCCTCCGCGCCGCCCGGTGGTCACCCTCCGCCATGGCGAGCACTCCCTGCCACGACAGCGAGTCGGCCTCGAGGATGGGCACTTCGAGCACCCGCCCCAACCTCCCCGCGTCCGTGAGGCACCGACGGCCCCGATCCGACTCGCGGCCCAGGGTCAGGGCGACACCCTGGAGGAACAGCGCCGCGGCCCGGAAGCCAGACTCGGCAGGGAGCCCACGGACAGCCGCCCCGCACAGGTCCTCGGCCTCCGCGAGAGTCGTTCGCCCCGCGACGGCGGTGATGACCGCAACCGCCGCCGCGTACGGGTCCTGCGCCGCCCGGCGCCTCCACTCCGGCCCAGCGTGGGCCTCGGAGCGCTGGATGTACCGCTCCATCCGGTCGATCTCGGCGGACTGCAGCGCGAGCCACGCCGTGGCCAGAGTGAGCCACCGGTCGCGAGACAGCTGGTCCTCCGACAGGTCACGCAGCCAGAACGCGAGGCGGTCCTTCTCACCCGACCCGACACAGTGCGCGGTCCCCGACCAGACCAGACTCCCGACCTCCGGCAGATCGTGTGCGGCCTTGGCCTGGCGGATCGCCGCGTCCAAGTGGCCGCGGTCGGCATACCAGCGTGACGCGCGCCCGTGCAGCACCGGGACCTCGGCGGGGGACCGGAGCGTGAGCTCGCGGCGCAGGGCTTCGCCAAGCAGGTGGTGGTACCGCACGCGGTGGCCGAGGGGGTCCAGTGGGATCACGAGCTGTACCTGATCCTGCAGGCGTGCCAGCAGCGCCGCGGAGTCGTCGCGGCATAGGACGGCATCGCACAGGTCGGCGCCGAGCTCGTCGAGGACGGATGTTCGTGTCAGGAACGACTGCAGATCGGCGTCCAGTGGCTGCAGGACCTGGGTCATCACGTAGTCAGAGACGAAACGGTGCCCTTGCCCGGTGCCCGCTGCCCGGGTCCCTCGGGCGGAGGCGTGGTCATGGCGTAGCCCAAGCCCGGTGAGATAGAGCGCTACTGCCCACCCCTCGGTGTGGGTCATGACCTCGGTGATGTCCGGGCCGCCGCCGGGTACCTCCATGCGGGAGTGGAGCTCGGCCGCCTCGTCCTCCTCGAAGCGCAGGTCCTCTCCGGTGACCTCAACCAGCCGGCCCTCGGCCCTCGCGCGGGCCAGCCACGGGGGAGGTCCCTCTCGGCTGAGGAAGGCGACCTGACTGCCGTGGGGCGTCGCGTCACATACCGCCAGCAAGACGTCGTGGCACGACCGGTCACGCAGCAGGTGCAGGTCGTCGACCACCAGGACGTAGTCGCGGATACGGGAGGCCACGAGACGCCCCAGCGCCGGCAGCAGGACTGTGGAGAGCTGGGGTTCGGTGCTCGTGATGCTCGCGCGCAGGTTGGGAGCCGGCGGGCCGACGGTCTCCATGGCGCCGACCAACGTGCGGATGAGGGTGGATACATCGTCCAACTGGGGGCTCAGCGCAACCTCGAGGTGGTCGCGGTCGTCGACCTCGAGCCATTGCCGGGCCAGCACAGACTTGCCCGATCCCGCAGGCCCGCTGACCATGACGATCGGCTGCCCCTCGCCCGCGGCGCCACTGAGGATCGCCTGCAGCCGTGGTCGAGGCACCCAGGTTCGTCGGATCACCCCCGGATAGATCCGGTCCAGCCGGGATGCCGCCCCGTCGTCCTCGTCGACCGCGCTCCGGTCGTCTGCGCTCAGGTCGCGCGCGGTCCGGTCCATCGGTCTCTCATCTGCCGGAGGGTGATGCCGAGCTTCAGCAGAGCAGGATCGGTCACGGAACGCAAGGTCGGTGGCGGAACGCAAGGCGCGGCGAGCTGGGGTCGGGCACAGCCTCAGGCCATGGCGTTCGCTGCCTCTCACCACCGTGGCGACCGAAGCCACCACGATCGGCGGGCAGGCCGGGCTCATGCCCAGCTCCCGACGACCTGGTCGGCGGCGGACGAACCTTCACCGGTCGCCACGGTGCCGTCGCGCCGTAGCCGGTGTGGCCGGTGTGGCCGGGTCTCACCTCATGTAGATGATGCGCCTGGCTCGATCGCAGGCGAGCATCGAACCGGCGTCACCGTTCGGTCGATGACGTTCCCGCCGAGGGCGGATGACGCCGCGGTGTGCACCTAGGCCACACAGGACACGACTCGGTAGGGGCGTCCTCGCCGGGTGGATGGGAGATTTCATGAGTGACACCCAGATGTTGATCGTCGCCGGCTACCCGGACGTCGACGTCGCCGAGGCGGAGTTCCGGGCACTGGCCGCCAAGGTCGAGGCCAAGGAGCTGAGCAGCCAGGGCATGATCCTCGTCGGCAAGGACGCCGACGGCGAGCCGCGGCTGATGGACACCGGGAACCATCTGGGCCGTCGAGGGGCGGGGTGGGGCGGCGGTGCCGGTGTGCTGGTCGGCATGTTCGCCCCGCCGATGCTCGGGGCGGTCGCGGTGGGCGCGGCGGCCGGCGCCGTCGTCGGCCACTTCGCCGGCAACAAGCTGACCGCTGCCGTCCAGGAGCAGGTCGGCGCGGCCCTCAAGGCCGGCACGGCCGTGATCATCGGGGTGTTCCCCGCCGACGCCCGGCTGGCCGTCGAGCGGGCCCTGCCCGGTGCCCCGCTCAAGTCCGTCGTCGAGAGCGACGAGCGCAGCATCGACGAGCTCAAGGCGAAACTGGCCGAGGCCATGGGCAAGTTCTCACCCGATCGCTCCGTGCTCCCGCTGCCCGACAAGCCGTTCAGCGGGGTGGCGGGCCACACCATCGACGAGTCGGTCGGCGACTGGACCATCGTCGCGGGCGCGAAGGCCCCGCAGGACGCGCCGAACGTGCTCATCGTGCTCATCGACGACGCCGGGTTCGGCGGCCCCGACACCTTCGGCGGCGGCATCCGCACCCCCAACCTGACCCGTGTGCAGCAGCAGGGCGTCACCTACAACCGCTTCCACGTCACCGCGGTCTGCTCCCCGACCCGCGCCGCCCTGCTGACCGGTCGCAACCACCACCGGGTGGGCATGGGCGGCATCGCCGAGTTCCCCGGGCCGTTCCCGGGCTACACCGGTGTCAGGCCCCAGGCGTGCACCGCGCTCCCCCGCATCCTGGGTGAGAACGGTTACGTCACCGGCGGGTTCGGCAAGTGGCACATGACACCCGGGCGCGACATGGGCGCCGCTGGGTCGTTCGACCACTGGCCCACCGGTTGGGGCTTCGACCACTGGTGGGGCTTCCTGACCGGCGCCGCGGGCCAGTACGACCCCATCATCACCCAGGACAACTCCACCCTCGGCGTCCCGGAAGGCGAGGACGGCAAGCTCTACTACTTCCCCGACGACATCACCGACAAGACCGTGGAGTGGCTGCACGCCGTCCGCGCGCAAGATGCCGACAAGCCGTGGTTCGTCTACTACTCCACCGGGGCGACGCACGCGCCGCACCACGTCGCCCAGGAGTGGGCCGACAAGTACAAGGGCCAGTTCGACGACGGCTGGGACGCCTACCGCGAGCGGACCCTGGAGCGGCAGAAGACGCTCGGCATCGTCCCCGCGGACACCGAGCTCGCGCCGCGCCCGGACGCCTTCCCGGCCTGGGCGGACCTCTCCGACGCCGAGCGCACGCTCTACGCCCGCCAGATGGAGGTGTTCGCCGGATTCTCGGAGAACGCCGACTGGAACGTGGGTCGGCTGCTGGACTCGATCGAGGAGATGGGCGAGCTCGACAACACGCTCGTCATCTACATCTGGGGCGACAACGGCGCCTCGATGGAAGGCACGCTCACCGGGTCCTTCAACGAGACCACCTTCTTCAACGGTGTCGTGCTCGACGCCGAGGAGCAGCTCGCCCTGATCGACAAGTACGGCGGCATCGCCGAGCTCGGCGGCTTCCACACCGCACCGCACTTCGCCGCCGCCTGGGCCCACGCGAACAACACCCCGTTCCGGTGGGGCAAGCAGATGGCCTCCCACCTCGGGGGCACCCGCGACCCGATGGTCATCTCGTGGCCTCGCAAGATCGCTGCCGGAGGTGACCTACGGACGCAGTTCACCCACTGCATCGACATCGTGCCCACGGTCCTCGAGGTCGTCGGCCTGCCCGAGCCGGCGGTCGTCGACGGTGTCGACCAGGAGCCGATGGACGGCACCAGCTTCGCGTACACCTTCGACGCCCCGGCGGCCGAGGAGCAGCACGCCGTGCAGTACTTCGAGATGTACGGAAGCCGGGCCATCTACAAGGACGGCTGGTGGGCGAGCACCAAGCTCGACAAGCTGCCCTGGGACTTCTCCCCAGAGACGCTCGCGCGGTTCGGCCCCGGCAGTAGCTGGGACCCGGACGACGACGTCTGGGAGCTGTACTACCTCCCCGACGACTTCTCCCAGGCCCACGACCTGGCCGCTGACAACCCTGACAAGGTCGCCGAGCTCGTCCAGCTCTTCTGGGCCGAGGCCGAGCGCAACCGCGTCCTGCCCCTGCTCGGTGGGTTCGCGGCATTCTTCGGGATCCTGCCGCCGATGCCGACCCAGACCCGGTTCACCTTCGCCGGGGACGTGCAGAACATCCAGACGACGATGATCCCGCGCATCTATGGCCGGTCCTACGCCATCGAGGCCGACGTGCACGTCCCCGAGGGTGGCGCCGAGGGGGTGCTCGTGGCCTTCGCGGACTTCATTGGTGGCTTCGCCCTCTGGGTCGACGAGAACGGCCTGCTCAACCACACCTACCAGTTCCTCGGCATCGACACCTACCGCCAGACCTCCACCGAGCCGATCCCCACCGGTGACGTCACCCTCACGATGCTGTTCGAGGCAGACGAGTCCACGCCCGGCACCGGTGGCCACGTCACGCTGTGGGCCGATGACAAGCAGATCGGCGAGGGCGAGATCCCACACACCATCGCGCTGCTGTTCACCACCTACGCCGGCATGGACATCTCACGGGACAACGGCGGTGTCGTCGACCTGGACTACGAGGACCGCGCCCCCTACGCCTTCACCGGCACGGTGCGCACCGTGGTCTTCGACCTCGCGCCCCACGCGCACGACGTCGAGGTCTCGCTGCACGAGGCGTCCGCACGGGCCGCGGTCGCCCACGGGGCGGCCGGCTGACCGTCCACAAGTACACCTCGTCGCGGCCGCCACACTGGCCCGTGGTTGCCTCCCGAGCGTGGCCGGGCCAACTACCCAGCCATGGCCACGCGGAGGTTCCGGAGGGTGACGCATGTGGTCATGACCGTCCGCGCCATCTGCTGATGAATGCGTCCAAGTGGGCGGTGTGCAGCACCTCGGGGACGCTCCCTGGTGGGCGAAGCGAGGCATCCGCTCATCGGCATTGTGTGAGTGGAGAATCCCCTCGGCTCCACTCCAGTCGACGGGCCCGGACGCACTGGTGTGCCTCCGGGTCCTTCGGGTTCCCGACCCCGGATGCCGCTGCGCCGGCGCCTAGCGCACGTGCTCGGAGAGGAACTCGAGCATCCGCGGCCACGCCAGCGCGGCGGCCTCGGGGTCGTAGGTGCCGATCAGGTTCTCGTCGTTGAGGAAGGCGTGACCAGCCGGGTAGAGGTGCAGCTCGGTAGCAGCCACACCCGCTCGCTCGTCGAGGGCGTCGAACACCGAGCGCACCCGGTGGACCGGGATGCTGTGGTCCTCGAGCCCGAAGTGGCCCTGCACCGCAGCCCGGATGCCAGGCAGCAGGGAGTCGTCGCGCGGCAGCCCGTAGAACGGCACGGCAGCGCTGACCAGGTCGGGCCGCCGCGCGGCCAGCGCGAAGACGAAGCCGCCGCCCATGCAGAACCCGACCGCGCCCACCGTCGAGCTGGTGACCTCCGGCAGGCCGACGAGGTGGTCGACCGCCCCGGCGAGGTCCTGCGCGGCGCGCTCCATCGGCAGGCGCTGCAGGAGCTGGGCAGCCTCCGCGGCGTCGTGCGTCGTCGAGCCGCCGTAGAGGTCGGGCGCCAGGGCGACGAACCCGGCATCCGCCAGCCGTTCGACGATGTGCGCCACGTGGGTGGTGAGACCCCACCACTCCTGGATCACCACGACGCCCGGGCCCGAGCCCGACTCGGGCGCCCTCAGGTAGCCGAAGGCCTCGCCGTCCCCGCCCGGGAACCGCACGTTCTGCCGTCCAGCCTGTTCGCCCACG
Organism: uncultured Actinomycetota bacterium; assembly: GCA_963747405.1. GTDB lineage: Bacteria > Actinomycetota > Actinomycetes > Actinomycetales > Dermatophilaceae > Fodinibacter. The sequence goes on along the minus strand of CAVVFG010000021.1, from coordinate 33,595 downwards.
CCTGTCTCCTCACGTCCACGTCGGATGCCGGCAACGGACTTGCCCACGGGGAGAAACGTACGACCGCGCACCAACGGGCGGTGGATCCGGCTCGGCCGTTCGCCGTCGTGGCGCCGGTCCCTGCCGCCCTGCCCGCTCACCAGGGCGGGTGAGCCCGCACCCCCCGGTTGCGGCCGAGACTGTCGGCACCATCTCTGCGAGGGAAGGCGCAGTCATGGCACAGACACCAGGCAAGGCGTGACCGGTCGGGCTCATCACGATGGTCGTGGGGGCCATCTTCGCGGTGGCAGGGGTGACCACCTACGTCCTCGTCGCCAACGAGCTGGCCGCCGAGAACATCACGGTCTCGGGTGACGCTTCGTACTTCGCCGGGCACCTGACCCGGCTGACGGGCGACCTGACGGCGTGACGAGGATCTCGGACCCGGTGCGGGACGACGGAGCAGACTTGCGGGGTGGCAGTCGACGCCGTGGTGTTGCCGCTGGACGTACCGCCGCCCCCCACGCTCGCCCATCGACTGGAGCACCGACCATGAGCGCTGAACCCGCAGCCCGCCGCCCTCTCGCCGTCACCCTGGTGGTGGTGCTCACCGCCGTGGTGGCGCTGCTCGACCTCGTCGTCGGCGTGCTGCTGCTCACCGGTGTCGACGACATCGGGTCGGTCGCGGAGATGACGCAGCACCAGACGACGCTCTCGGCCCGGGTCGTGGCGGGCGTCTTCCTCGTCTTCGGGGTGGTCCAGGCGGTGGTCGCCTACCAGCTGGCCAGGGGCTCGAACGCTGCGCGGCTCATCGTCACCCTCATCCTCGTCGCGCAGCAGCTGCACGCGCTCTACCTCGGTGCCCAGCTCGACGTCCAGCGAGTGTCCGGCTTCGCGGGCCTGGCCATCGCGGTTGTCATCCTGCTCCTCGTCTGGAACCCGGTGAGCTCACGGTGGTTCGACCGGGGCCGCGACAGCGCCCTCGCCGACTCCCTCGACGCCGAGGGGGCCGAGCACCAGCCGTCGGGCGCCCGGGTGCTCGACTTCCTGCTGCGGCTCGTCGTGCTCGGCGCGACGATCGCACTGACGCCGGGAGTCACCACCGACTCACCCGCATCGCTGATCATCGCCGCGGTGATGGTGTCCTTCGCTGGGTGGCTGCTGCAGCCGCTCTTCATGCGCGTGGCCCTGCACTTCGGCTGGATCGGCGCGGTGCTGCTCGCTCTGTTCGCCAACGCCGTGGTGCTCGGGCTGGGCCTCTACCTCACCCCGGGCGTGAACGTGTCCAGCCCGGTCGTGGCGTTCTTCGCCGCCTGGGTCTACGCGTTCGTCATGACGCTGATCAGCTGGGCGTTCAGCATCAACAGCCGTGACTACCTCACGGTGCACGCGATGCGGATGGGGGCGCGGGAACCCCAGGAGGGCGCATCCGGCGTGCCGGGGGTGGTGTTCGTGCAGCTGGATGGCGTGCCGGCCCCTCTGCTGGAGAACGAGATCCGCTCCGGCAACGTCCCCACGATCAGCCGCTGGGTGCGCTCCGGCACGCACACCTGGACCGAGTGGACAGCCCGCGTGCCGTCGACCACCCCGGTGAGCCAGGCCGGGCTCCTGCACGGCAACAACGACGGCATCCCGGCCTTTCGCTGGTTCGACCGTGACATGGGCCGGCTGCTCGTCGCCAACCGCCCCGAGGACGCCGCGATCATCGAGGCGCGGGTCAGCAACGGCCGTGGACTGCTCGCCGACGACGGCGTCAGCATCTCGAACCTGTTCTCCGGCGACGCGGCGACCTCGCTGCTCACGATGAGCGGCCTGAAGAAGGGGAGGAAGGGGCTCGGCCCGTCGCAGTCGTACGCTGCCTTCTTCACCCACCCGGCCGGCATCCTGCGGGCGGTCATCATGACCATCGGCGAGATGGTCAAGGAGGTGTTCCAGGCGCGCCGCCAGGTGCGCCGTGGGGTGGAGCCGCGCATCCACCGCGGCGGCTCGTACGTCGCGCTGCGGGCCGTCACCAACGTCTTCCTGAGGGACCTGAACGTGGCGCTGGTGGTCGAGGCGATGATGAAGGGGTCCAAGGCCATCTACGTCGACTTCGTCGACTACGACGAGATCGCGCACCACGCCGGTGTCACCCGCTCCGAGTCGCTCGCGGCGTTCTACGGGCTCGACGACGTGCTGCGCAGCATCGAGCAGGTCATCGCCGCCGGCATCACGCCGCGGCCCTACCACGTGGTGCTGGTGTCCGACCACGGGCAGAGCCAGGGCGCGACATTCCTACAGCGCTACGGGGTCTCGCTCGAGGACCTCATCCTGGGCTACTTCGACGGTGACGCCACGGTGACGGCCGCCACCGGTGAGGTCGAGGCCTGGGGGCCGGTCAACGTGCTGGTCGGGCAGCTGTCCGGGCAGGACTCGGTCTCGGGCCGGATCACCAAGCGGGCGATCTCCGACCGCGACCAGGAGGCACCGGTCGGGCCCTCCGGGGTCAGCATCGACACCACCGGACCCGGCGACGCGCCGGCCGAGATCACCGTGGTGGGCTCCGGCAACCTGGGCGGCGTCTGGTTCAGCCGGCACCGGCAGCGGCTGACCTTGGCCGACATCGAGCGGATGCACCCGGGGCTGCTCGCGATGCTGGCCGCCCACCCGGGCATCGGCTTCGTCGTGGTGGCGACCGACCACGGGCCGGTGGCCCTGGGCGCCGACGGCACCCACGACCTCACCACCGGCGAGGTGGTGGGCGAGGACCCGCTCGAACTGTTCGGGCCGGACGCGGTGGGGGACTTCATCCACGTCTCCTCCTACGCCAACGCTCCCGACATCTACGTCAACTCGCTCTACGACCCGGTGCTCGACGAGGTGGCGGCCTTCGAGGAGCTGGTCGGCTGCCACGGCGGCCTGGGCGGGTGGCAGACCCGGCCGCTGCTGGTGCACCCGGCGCAGTGGGCGATCGACGAGGACCTGCTCGACGAGCGTGGCCGGCTACGCGGCGCCGACACGGTGCACCACCAGCTGGTGCGCTGGCTCGAGCGCCTCGGCCACCGCACCGACCTGCAACCGGATGCCGTGACCCCGGTGGCCGGGTCCGCCCCCACCGCCGACCCGGTGAGGTGAGCCCGGGCAACGGTCTGGCAATTTGCTGAGTCGGCAATGCTGCATTCGGCGAGCCGGAAGGGCATTCTGGTCGGGCCGGTCCGCAGGGGCCGGCGCGAACGTCGGCCGCCGAGTCCTGTCCCCCGACGCTCGCCCTCGGAACTTCAGCCGGGGCAGGAACGGGGGACCCACCTTGGGCCGGTCCACCGATCTGCCTTGGGGTGAAGCCGCGCATCGCGTGGCCGGGCGCCTTCCGTCCGAACCCGACAGCTGACCTCGCAGGCGGTTGGAAGGGACTCCTCCATGCACACCGTGATGCCCGGGCGGCGAAACGCTGCCCGAACCCTGGTGGCAGCCCTTGCTGCCGTGCTCGCCATGGTCATGTTCACCCCGGCCCCGCAGGCCGACGCCGCCACCATCGCCCAGAAGGCGGTCTCGATCTCGGCGGCCCAGAAGGGGAAGCCGTACAAGTACGGGGCGGTCGGCCCCCGGGCCTTCGACTGCTCCGGCCTGGTCGTCTACGTCTACAACACCCGGCTCCACAAGAAGCTGCCGCGCACGGCGACGGCTCAGCGCAAGGCCACCATGCGCGTCTCGAAGAGCTCGATCCGGCCCGGCGACCTGGTCTTCTTCGCGGCGAGCTCGACGTCACGCGTCAGCCACGTCGGCGTCTACGCCGGCCACGGGAAGATCTGGCACTCACCCAAACCCGGGGGAGTGGTCAAGCTGTCGACGCTGTGGACCACCAAGTGGACCGCCGGCCGGGTCAGGTAGCCGTGGCCGGGTGAGGTGCCACGCGCCGAACCGGTGACCGCCGTCGTGCCGGCCCTGCTCAGGCCGGCACCACGGCCACGGCGGGCGTGCAGTCGTGCGTGCTCACGGCCGACTCGCACAGCCCGAGGAAGGCGCCCAGGTCGATCAGCTCGGTCGGCGTGCGCGGGGCGAAGTCGGTGAGCACGCTCGAGCGCACGACGAAGGCACAGTGCTGCCCGCGCGAGATCGCGACGTTGAGCCGGTGCCGGTCGAGCAGGAAGCCCATGCCGCGCGACACGTCGGAGTGCGACGACGCCGCCATCGACACGATGGCGACCGCCGCCTCCTGCCCCTGGAACTTGTCGACCGTGCCCACCGGCACGTCGGCCAGCCCGGCATCGTCGAGGGTGCGCCGCAGCTGGCCCACCTGGCCGTTGTAGGGCGTGATGACGATGACGTCGGTGGGGCCGAGCGGCCGCGGACGGACCGGGGCGCCGGCAGCGTCGCGCTCGGCGGGGTCGTGCCAGGTGCGGCCCAGCAGGTCGTGCACGAGGTCGCGCACCACGACGGCCTCCTGCGGTGACCACGTCGAGTTGTCGTGGTGGTCGACCAGGCGCACGTGCAGCCCTGGGTCGATGCCGTCGAGGGCGCGGGCAGCCGTGACCGTGGTCTCGGACCGCAGCTTCCCGGCGTACGAGAGCCGCGACACGGGAGCGGTCAGGGCGGGGTGCATGCGCCAAGTGGTCTCGAGGAAGTAACCCAGCTGCGCCGGTAGCACCGGCTCGTCACCGATCAGCCAGCCCAGCGCCGACGCGTCGACCGGGTCGGGGTGGATGCCCTGCGACACCTGCGGCAGCTGCTGGGGGTCGCCGAGCAGCAGTAGGCGGTCGCCGGCCACGGAGCACGCCAGCGTCTTCGCGAGCGAGAACTGGCCCGCCTCGTCGACGACCACGAGGTCGAGCTGGCCGCGCCCGACCCGCTTGGTGTTGGTGAGGTCCCAGGCCGTGCCGCCCACCACGTAGCCCCGGCCGGCCCGCGCGTGGGCGGCGGCGAACGCGCCGAGGTCGTCGGCCTTGTCGAGCACGGTCCAGGTGGCGCCGTCGGGGTCGCGGGTGGACTTGCCCACCCGCTGGGCCGGCACCCCCGCCGCCACGACGGCGCGCAGCACGTTCTCGATCGCCTTGTGCCCCTGCGAGGTGACACCCACTGCCCAGCCGTGCTCGAGCACGAGGCCGGCGATGACGTGGGCGGCGACGTAGGTCTTGCCGGTGCCCGGCGGCCCCTGCACCGCGAGGTAGGAGTCGTCGGTGGCGAGCAGCGCGGCGCGCACGGCGTCGACGTGGCGCGTGCGCCCGACACCGACCGGGGGTAGCGCCGCCGCCCCGCGCAGCCGGGGGAGCCGGCGCACGAGCAGGTCGATGCCGGCCGATCGCGGCAGCTCGTCACCGGCATCGACCACCCGCTGCGCGACCTCGGCGAGGGCGTCGTCGATCGGGCGGGTGCGCAGCACCCCCGAGGGCACGAGGCCGACCGGCAGGTCGTCGTGCTCGCAGGCCACCTTCGGCTGGAGCTCCTCGACGACCAGCGTCTGGTGGAGCCGGCCGTTCGAGGCGGTGCCCTCCTGCGCCTCGAGCACGGTGACCCCCGCCCCGGAGCAGGCGTTGGCGTGGCCGGGAAGGGTGGTGATGCCGTCGGGCGGTGGGTCGGGGTAGACCGTGCTCACCCGCACGCCAGGTGACAGCGGGATGCCGCGCATCGGCTCGCCCTCGAGGCGTAGGACTCGCCGCGAGCTGCGGGCGCGCGGCGGCGTGTGCCACTGCCGGAGCACCTCCCCGCCCTCGACGAGGAACACCCCCTCGCTGGAGCGCCAGTCGCCCACGGGCAGCCGCAGCCGCTCGAAGTGCGCCTGCCACACCGGCTTGTCCTCGCGGGCGTGGAAGAGCACCGACGAGGCGACCAGGGCCACGGCCTGCTGCTCGGCCGAGCGCTCGTGCGGCTTGACGCCGGCAACGCGGTCGCGCAGCAGTGCCTCCAGGCGCATCAGTGCCAGCCGCTGTTCGCCGGGGGTCTGGGCCGCGCCGGCCTCCGCTCCGGCGACCGGGGCGTCGTCGGGCCCGGCCGCTCCCGCGCTCGCCTGCTGGGCCAGCAGCCAGTCGCGCAGCATCCACGTGGACACGCAGTCGTCGCGGTTGTACACGGCGATCTCGTCGATCAGGCGTGCGGCCTCGTCGTGCCGCTCGGCGTCGCGGGCGGCCATGAACTGGTGGTAGACGACGATCGAGTCGGCGGCGTTGGTGACCGCGGCGTCGCGGGCCTCCATGTAGAGGGGCTCGAGCTTCTTGATCGAGTAGGAGCGCTGCGACACCCGGATCGCCGAGCGCACCACGGCATACAGGTCGACGAACACGCCCTCGCGCAGCAGCTGGTCGACCTCGTCCTCGCACACCCCGTGGCGGGCCGCGAGGCGGAGCAGCGCCGCGGTCTCGTAGGCGGCGTAGTGGTAGACGTGCAGGTCGGGCCACGCCTGCCGCCGCTCGTTCAGCCAGGTGACGAAGCCGACCAGGGCCTGCTTCTCGGCCTCACGGTCGTGTGCCCAGAAGGTACGGAACACCGGCTCGCCGGTGTCGACCTCGACGATGCCGAAGAGGTACTCCAGCCCCCAGGTGCGCGAGCCGCGCTCGGACCACAGCGGGTCGCCCTCGAAGTCGAAGAAGACGTCACCCGGGCTCGGCCGCGGCATCCGGCGGAGCGTCTCGGGGTCGGTGACCTCGGAGCGGACGCCCCCCGCAGGGTCGCGCTCCTGCTCGAGCTGGAGCCGGGCCTGCTCGCGCAGCCGGTGCAGCGTCGCCGCCCGCACGTCGGCGACCGGCTCGACGCGCACCGCGAGCTCGTCGATGGTCGAGACCCCGGCATCGAGCAGCCTGCGGCGGGTCGGTGCGCGGACGCCGGCCACGAGCAGGAGGTCGCGGGCCGCTTCGACCTCTGGCTCGCACACCTCGCAGCGCCCGCAGGCGAGCCACGAGGGGTCGCCCCAGCGAGCGGGGCCGTCGGACGCCCGGTGCTCGAACAGCAGCGCGTCGAGGCGGGCCCTCCGCGCCAGGTAGACCGGCACGATGTCGTCGAGCGCGAAGTCGCGCACCTCACCGCTGCCGACGACCAGCCGGGCGAAGGGCGCGGTGGGCACCCCGGCCTCGCGCAGCAGTGAGGCGTAGGCGGCGATCTGCAGCAGCGCCGGCACGCTCTCGGTGCGGGCCAGCTTGGTGTCGCTGACCAGCCAGCCGTCGTCGGTGCGCTCGAGGAAGTCGGCGTGCCCGACGAATCCCCCGTCGAAGAAGGTGGCCTGGTAGACCACCTCGGCGTCGGAGCGCAGCGCCTCGAGCGTCTGGGCGTGGGCCCGGGTGAGGTCGGTGGGGGAGTACCCCGGCCGCTGGAACTGCACGACCCGACCCGGGTGCGCCCGGGCCAGCCGGCGCAGCTCGGTCTGCTCGTGCTCGTTGCCCAGGGCGATGACCCGCGCGGCCATCGGGTCGTCGTCGGCAGCGACCCGCGACGCCCGGCCCAGCACGGCATCGAGCTCGCGCACCAGCGCGAACTCGCAGGCCGCCGCCGTGCGCAGGTCGCTCGCGCTGATGACGAGCCGACCGGAGTCGCCGAGGAGGAACATGACCCGAACCTAGCCCGGCCCACCGACAGGACCCTGGCACCGGCGTCCGCGTGGCGGCCCGCGACGGCTGCCGGTCGAAGCCCCCGGCCCGACCGGACGGCGCCGTCGCCGTGACACCGCTCACAGAGCGGCCGGCGGTTCAGGTAGCAGACTCCGGCACCGGCACTTATGGTCGCTCGCAGTGTTGCCTCTTCGGTGATCTCGTGGGCAGCACGGACCATTTCACCATCTGCAGGAGGACAACCAGTGCGAAAGACCACTACCGGGCTACTCAGCCTGGCGCTTGCAGCGGGGTTGGGGGCGACGATGACGGCTCCGATGGCCGCCGCCACCGCCTCCAAGGCTCCGTCGCAGAGCCCGCTCGGCGAGCCACAAGCCGCCATCCCGAGCGACAGCCTCCCCGACCCCATCGCGGACAAGCAGGCCGAGCTGCGCAAGACGGCCGTCTCCTCGGTGCTCCAGGGCGAGGCCAGGCCACAGCGGATCGGCAACAGCACCGTCGTCAAGGTCGGCGAGGGCGAGCAGGCCGCCACGGCGGGCAAGGGCAAGAAGAAGGCCCGGAAGGCGAAGAAGGTCGACCAGTACGTCGAGCTCGCCCGCGAGGACACCGACCAGCTGTTCGTCCTCGTCGTGCAGTTCGGCAACAAACGTCACCCGAACTACCCCGACCAGGACACCAACCCGAACATCGCGGGCCCCACCCGGTTCGACGGGCCCAAGTTCAATGAGATCCCCGAGCCCAACCGCGCGGTCGACAACACCACGGACTGGTACCCGAACTACGGCAAGGCCTACTACAAGGACCTCTACTTCGGCAACGGCTCCGTGACCGGCACCGAGTCGATGCGGCAGTACTACGAGAAGCAGTCCTCCGGCCGCTACTCCATCGCCGGGCTGGTCACCGACCCGGTCACCGTCCCCTACAACGAGGCCCGGTACGGCCGCAGCGACGGCTACCCGTGCGGCAGCAACGTGTGCAGCAACACCTGGGCGCTGGTCAGGGACGGCATGGACGCCTGGGTCGCGCAGCAGAAGGCTGCCGGCAAGACGGCCGCCCAGATCAAGGCCATCATCGCCAAGTTCGACGTCTGGGACCGCTACGACATCGACGGCGACGGCAACTTCAACGAGCCCGACGGCTACATCGACCACCTGCAGATCGTGCACGCCGGCGGCGACCAGGCCGACGGTGACCCCTACCAGGGCGAGGACGCCATCTGGTCGCACCGCTGGCGCGCCTTCCAGGGCACCAACCCCGCGGCACCGATCCCGATCCTCGGCGGCACCCCCGTCGGCGACACCGGCATCTGGGCCGCCGACTACACCGTGCAGCCCGAGAACGGTGGCCTGTCGGTCATCGCCCACGAGTTCGGCCACGACCTCGGCCTGCCCGACCACTACGACACCTCCGGCCCGCCCTCGAGCAAGGAGAACCCGGTCAACTGGTGGACCCTGATGGCGCAGAGCCGGGTCTCCGCACCCGGCGACAACGCCATCGGTTCGCGTGCGGCCGACCTGTCCGCCTGGGACAAGCTGCAGCTCGGCTGGCTCGACTACGAGATCGTCGTGCCCGGCCAGCGCCGCACCCTCGAGCTCGGCCCGCACGAGTACAACTCGAAGAAGGCCCAGGGCGTCGTGGTGGTGCTGCCCGACAAGGAGATCTCCACCACCCTGGGTGCACCCTTCGCCGGTTCCAAGCAGTGGTGGTCCGGCTCGGGCGACGGCCTGAACTCGACGATGTCGCGCTCGGTCGCGCTGCCCGCGGAGCCCGCCACCCTGACGTTCCAGGCCCGCTGGAACATCGAGGACTGCGGCCCCGACCCGTGCGACTACGCCTTCGTCGAGGTGAACGACGGCAGCGGCTTCAAGGCCATCCCCGGCAACATCACCACGGCGGCCGAGGGCAACGGCATCGACGGCTACCAGCCTGACTGGACCTCGGCCACCTTCGACCTGTCCGCCTACGCCGGCACGACGATCGACCTGCGGGTGCGCTACTCCACCGACGGCGCAGCCCAGGGCCAGGAGCCGGACGTGCCGAGCGGCATCTTCGTCGACGACATCGCCCTGACCGCCGGCGGCACCACGCTGCTCTCGGACGGCGCGGAGACCAGCCCGAACGGCTGGACGCTCAACGGGTTCACCTCCGTGGGCGCGACGTCGACCACGCAGTACCCGCAGTACTACATCGCGAGCAACCGCGAGTACGTGGCCTTCGACCGCTACCTGAAGACCGGGCCGTACAACTTCGGGTTCCCGAACAAGCCCGACTTCGTGGAGCACTTCCCCTACCAGGACGGCCTGCTCATCTCCCAGTGGGACACCTCGCAGGGCGACAACAACACGAGCCAGCACCCCGGTGAGGGGCTCATTCTCCCGATCGACGCGCACCCGCGCACGATCTACAACCTCGACGGCCAGCCGTGGCGTCCGCGCATCCAGATGTACGACGCCCCGTTCGGGCTGCAGAAGGTGGACTCGTTCACCCTGCACAACCCGGCCACCGGCCGCGCGAGCTACCTGCGTGGCCAGAAGGGCAACCCGCTCTTCGACGACAGCAACCCGATGCGCTACTTCAAGACCGACCAGCCCACCGCTGGTGTGAAGGTCGCCGGTAGCGGCACCACCATCCGGGTTCTGAAGGAGAAGGGCACCTCCGTCAAGATCCGGATCGACACCCGGGCGGTCACCCCGTAACCAGGGGAACCACCCGAGCACCACACGGCGGCGGGCCGGAGGACATCTCCTCCGGCCCGTCGCCGTGTGCGCTGCGGCCTCTCGAGGTCGCACGACCTGCCGGCAGGGGGCCGTGGGATCAGCGCGGCAACGGACCGCGCTGCGGGCCCGCCGCTCAGATCCAGCTCGGGAACCACATCCGCCAGCGCCACTGCGCGTAGGGAATGGTGTCGGCGACGTACACCGGGTGGAAGAAGGCGAACAGCGCGAGCGTGAAGGCCAGGTAGCCGCCGACGACGTACCAGCGCCGGCGCCACCGGGCGGGGTCGTCCTCGCGCCGCCCCACCCACAACCCGATGAGGAACGCCACCGCGAGCACCACGAACGGCTCGAACGCCACGGCGTAGAAGGTGTAGATCGTGCGGTCCTGGTAGGCGAACCACGGCAGGTAGCCGCCGACGAAGCCCGCGGCGATGGCACCGGCCCGCCAGTCGCGGCGCACCAGCCACCACCACAGCACCACGAGCAGCGCGAGGATGCCGACCCACCACACCGAGATCGTGCCGATCGGGTTGATCGCCTGCGAGCACTGGTCGACCGTGCAGCCGGCCACGCCCCGCGCGCGGCTCTCGTAGTAGAAGGACGTCGGTCGGGTCTGCGCCAGCCACGACCACGGGTTCGACTGGTAGGGGTGCGGCGTGCGCAGCGTGGTGTTGAACTGGTAGGCGTCCTGGTGGTACTTCCACCAGTTGCGCAGCACCGGCGGCAGCCACTGCGGCCCCTGGCCCGGGTTGAAGGTGTCCCACTGGCGGTGGTAGCCGATCGAGGTCAGGAACCACCCCGACCAGGACACCACGTAGACGACCACGGCGGTGCCCACCATCGCCACCGCGGCGAAAGGGCCGTCCTTGAACAGGGCGCCGCGACCCCACCGGCGCACGCCGGCCGCCCGCCGTGCACCCATGTCCCACCAGACCGACATGATGCCGAAGGCCGCCAGGAAGAACAGTCCCGACCACTTGGTGCTCGTGCACAGCCCCAGCGACAGGCCCGCGACCCACCGCCACGGCCGCCAGCCGAGCCAGGGCCCCATCCCCACCGGCCAGCTGCCGCGGGGCAGCGCACCCACCTTCCGGGCCAGGATCTCGCGGCTGCGGTCACGGTCGACGAGCAGCGCCGCGAAGCCGCACAGCGCCCAGAACGACACGATGATGTCGAGGATGCCGGTGCGCGACATCACGAAGTGCGACCCCTCGAAGGCCAGCAGAAAGGCCGCCACGCAGCCCAGGGCCGTCGACCCGAACATCCGACGGGCCACGCGCCCCACGACCAGGATGGACAGCGTGCCGACCAGCGCCACCGAGAACCGCCAGCCCAGCCCCGAGCCCGACCCGAACAGCCACTCGCCGGCTGCGATGAGCCACTTCCCGGCGGGTGGGTGCACCACCATGTCGCCGTCGGTGGTGGAGAAGATGTTCTGGCTGCCGCTGACGAAGGCGTCGTCGGGCTTCTTCAGCGAGTCGCGCACCCGCATCTCGACGCCGAAGTGCAGCAGGGAGTACGCCTGCTTGACGTAGTAGGTCTCGTCGAACACCAGGGCCCGGGGGTGGTCGAGGTTCCAGAGCCGGAGCACGCCCCCGAGGAGGGCGATCAGGCCCGGGCCCAGCCACCCCCACAGCCGGTCGGTCGGACCGGTGCCGAGCAGCCGCAGGCGCAGCTCGTCGGTCCGGGTCACCGGCACATCCTAGGTCGGGGGATCGAGCGCACCGGGCGCCCGGCACGGCGTGCGAGGATCGCCCCATGAGCGGCGGCGTGCTGGTGCTGGCAGCGACCCCGATCGGCGACCCGCGCGATGCCGCCCCCCGCCTGGCCGACGAGCTGCGCCTGGCCGACGTGGTCGCCGCGGAGGACACCCGCCGGCTGCGCCGGCTGTGCCAGGCGCTCGACGTCAACCCCACCGGCCGGGTGGTGTCGTACCACGAGCACAACGAGGCCGAGCGAACTCCCGAGCTGGTCGAGCGGCTGCGCGAGGGCGCCCGGGTGCTCGTCGTGACCGATGCGGGGATGCCGTCGGTGTCCGACCCCGGCTACCGGCTGGTCAGCGCGGCGGTCGGCATCGACGTGCGGGTCACCGGTGTGCCGGGGCCGTCGGCGGTGCTGATGGCGCTGGCCGTCTCGGGCCTGCCGGTCGACCGGTTCTGCTTCGAGGGCTTCCTCTCCCGGCGGGCCGGGGAGCGAGCGGCGGCGCTCGCCGGGCTGGCTGCGGAGCGGCGCACGATGGTGTTCTTCGAGGCGCCGCACCGGGTGGCCCGCACGCTGTCGGCGATGGAGGTGGCGTTCGGCGCCGACCGGCGGGCCGCGGTCTGCCGCGAGCTGACCAAGACCTACGAGGAGGTGCGCCGCGGGGCGCTGTCCGAGCTGGTGGCCTGGGCCGCCGAGGGCGTGCGCGGCGAGGTGACCCTGGTGGTGTCCGGCTCGAGCGGCCGGGTGGCCGACCTCGCCAGCCAGCTCGAGGGGATCCGCGAGCGGGTGGCCGAGGGGGAGCGGCTCAAGACCGTCTGTGCCGACGTGGCCGCGGCCACCGGGCTGTCGAAGAAGCTGCTCTACGACGCCGCCATCGCCCAGCGTCGCGGCTGACCACCGCGGCCACCTCGGCCGGCTGCCCTTTACCGACGGTGTCGCCCTCCTTAGGCTGTAGGGATCCCGCCGGTCAGCCAAACCCCTGCCCACCGGCCGGGACCCCTGAGACCCTGGAGCCCCTCATGTCCCGCACGTCCCGCAGACTCTGGGCCGCGCTCGCGGCCCTTGCCGCGGTGGTCTGTGTCGCGCCGGTGGCCCACGCCTCTCCGCCGCAGGCCCCACCCGGGCCGGCATCCTGCGCGGCCCGGGTCAACGACACCCATGCCCTGCTGGCCGAGTGCATCACCGTGGCCGGGGTGCGTGAGCACCAGGCCGCCCTGCAGCGCGTGGCCGACGCCCACCACGGCACCCGGGTGTCCGGCTCCGCGGGTTACGACGCGTCGGTCGACTACGTGGTGGAGCGGCTGAAGGCGGCGGGCTACACCCCCGACGTGCGCCCGTTCACCTTCACCACCTTCGTCTCCCTGCACCCGGCGGTGCTGCAGCGCGTGGAGCCCGCTCCTGGCGGCCCGGTGGCCAACACGATCCTGGGCTACTCGGGCGGGGGCGACGTCACGGCGGCGATCACCGCCCTGCCCGCCGCCCCGGTCGACGTGACCCCCGGCTGCGACGTCGCCGACTACGGCACGTTCCCGGCCGGCACGGTCGCGCTCGTCAGCCGCGGTGGCTGCACCTTCGCCATGAAGGCGCAGAACGCGTATGCCGCGGGGGCGGCCGCCGTCGTCATCGCCAACAACGTGCCGGGGGACCTCGACGGCACCCTGGGCGAGAGCTTCGCCCTCGACATCCCCGTCACCTCGGTGACCCAAGCGGTCGGTGCCGAGCTGGCGGCCACGAAGGGTGCCGTGGTGCACGTGGCCACGTCGACCTCGCGCGGACCGGCCACGACCTACAACGTGCTCGCCGAGACCCGCGGCGGCGACGACGGCAACGTGATCATGGCCGGCGCGCACCTGGACTCGGTCAACGCCGGGCCCGGCATCAACGACAACGCCTCCGGTGCCGCCGCCCTGCTCGAGGTCGCCGAGCAGCTGGCCCGGGTCGAGCCGGTCAACCGGGTGCGCTTCGCCTGGTGGGGAGGTGAGGAGTCCACGCTCGTCGGCTCCACCCGCTACGTCACCGGCCTCACCGACGAGGAGCGCGGCCGGATCGCGCTGTACCTCAACGTCGACATGATCGGGTCGCCCAACCCGGTGTTCTTCGTCCACGACGGCGACGACTCCGACGCGGTCGGTGCCGGCCCTGGCCCGAGCGGCTCGGACCGCATCGAGAAGACCTTCGAGGCGTTCTTCGCCCAGCGCCACCTGCCGGTCAAGGGCACCGACCTCGACGGCCGCTCCGACTACGAGCCGTTCCTGCGGGCCGGCATCCCGTCGGGTGGGCTGTTCTCCGGGGGTGACGGTCTCAAGTCGGCCCAGGAGGCGCAGCGCTGGGGCGGCTCCGCCGGGAAGCCCTACGACCCGTGCTACCACCGCGCCTGCGACACGCTGGACAACGTCGACCTGCGCACGCTCGACGTCAACGCCGACGCCCTCGGCTTCGCGGTTCTGCAGTACGCCATGAACACCTCCGACGTCAACGGCATGCCGGGCGACGCCGGCTTCCCGGCGGTCGACCCGACGCCCACGACGGGGCGCTGAGCCCCGTCCGTCCGGGCGCTGGACCCCCCCGTCCGGGCGCCGAACGGGTGCCGGGGAACGCATCCCGGCCCGGCTCCGCGCCGCGTCCGGGCGGGCCCACAGCGCCATACCGGCTGGTAACCGGGCCAATGTCACACCTGACTAAGGTTCGCCTGCCCTCGCCTCCCCCCGAACCCCTAGTTAGGATCCGTGCGTGGCCACAACGACAGCACCATCGCGTCCCGCGTCGGCCCGTCGCACCACCATCGCCCTCAAGGTCCTCATGGCGGGGACCGGGCTGGTGTTCGTCGGGTTCGTCCTGCTCCACATGTACGGCAACCTCAAGGTGCTGTTGGGCGAGGAGGCCTACAACACCTACGCCGAGCATCTGCGCACCTTCGGCGAGCCGATCCTGCCGCGCGGCGGCCTGCTCTGGATCCTGCGGGTCGTGCTGATCCTCTGCCTGGTCGGTCACCTGTATGCGGGCCTGAAGCTGTGGGGCCTGGCCGGCAACGCCCGCCGCACCCGCTACTCGGCCGTGAAGTCGGCGATGCGCACCAAGTGGATGCGGTGGGGCGGCATCGCGCTGCTGCTCTTCCTCGTCTGGCACCTGCTCGAGTTCACGATCGTCAAGATCTCGGTCAACCCCGACGCGCAGGGCCCGGCGGTCGTCAACAACCCCTACCGGCTCGTCGAGGCGAGCTTCCAGGTGCCGTGGCTGACGATCGTCTACGTGCTCGCGATGGGCGCGCTGGCGCTGCACCTCGCGCACGGCACCTTCAGCGCCCAGCAGACGCTGGGCTGGACCAGTTCCCCGGCCGCCTACGGGCGCGCCAAGGTCGTGGGCTACACCCTCGCGGCCGTCATCGCGGTCGGGTTCATCATCCCGCCGCTGGCGATCCTCTTCGGCCTGATCTAGTGAGGCACTGACATGACCGACACCACCGTGAACGCGGGCATCGCCCACCGGCTCTACACCGAGGGCGACCCGATCGCCGACACCAAGGCCCCGGCCGGCCCGATCGCCGACATGTGGACCACCCGCAAGTTCGAGGCGGCGCTGGTCAACCCGGCCAACCGCCGCAAGCTCGACGTCATCATCGTCGGCACCGGGCTGGCCGGCGGTGCCGCGGCCGCGACCCTGGGCGAGGCGGGCTACAACGTCAAGTCGTTCTGCTTCCAGGACAGCCCCCGGCGCGCGCACTCGATCGCCGCCCAGGGTGGCATCAACGCCGCGAAGAACTACAAGGAGGACGGCGACTCCACGTACCGGCTCTTCTACGACACCGTCAAGGGCGGCGACTACCGCGCCCGGGAGACGAACGTCTACCGGCTCGCCGAGGTGAGCGCCAACATCATCGACCAGTGCGTCGCGCAGGGCGTGCCGTTCGCCCGCGAGTACGGCGGGCTGCTCGACAACCGCTCGTTCGGTGGCGTGCAGGTGTCGCGCACGTTCTACGCCCGGGGCCAGACCGGCCAGCAGCTGCTCATCGGTGCCTACCAGGCCATGGAACGTCAGGTCGCCGCCGGCACGGTGCAGCAGTACAGCCGGCACGAGATGCTCGAGCTGGTCGTCGCCGACGGCCGGGCGCGCGGCATCATCGCCCGCGACCTCGTCACCGGTGAGATCGAGACGCACCTCGCGGACGCCGTCGTGCTCGCCTCGGGCGGCTACGGCAACGTGTTCTACCTGTCCACCAACGCGATGGGGTCCAACGTCACGGCCACCTGGCGCGCGCACCGCAAGGGCGCCTACATGGCCAACCCCTGCTACACGCAGATCCACCCGACCTGCATCCCGGTGTCGGGCGAGCACCAGAGCAAGCTGACCCTGATGTCGGAGTCGCTGCGCAACGACGGCCGGATCTGGGTGCCGAAGAACCGCGACGACTGCGACAAGGACCCCCGCCAGATCCCCGAGGGCGACCGCGACTACTACCTCGAGCGCATCTACCCCAGCTTCGGCAACCTGGTCCCCCGCGACATCGCCTCCCGCCAGGCGAAGAACGTCTGCGACGAGGGCCGCGGCGTCGGGCCGCTGGTGGGCGACTTCCGGCGCGGTGTCTACCTCGACTTCACCGACGCGATCGACCGCCTGGGCAAGGCGGCCGTCGAGGCCAAGTACGGCAACCTGTTCGACATGTACGCCCGGATCACCGGGGAGAACCCCTACGAGGTGCCGATGCGGATCTACCCCGCCGTGCACTACGTCATGGGCGGGCTGTGGGTCGACTACGACCTGCAGTCGACCATCCCCGGGCTGTTCGTCACCGGTGAGGCCAACTTCTCCGACCACGGCGCCAACCGGCTCGGTGCCTCGGCGCTCATGCAGGGCCTGGCCGACGGCTACTTCGTGCTGCCGAACACGATCCGCGACTACCTGTCCAAGGGCCCGTTCAGCCCGCTGTCGGTCGACGACCCGGCGGTGGCCGAGGCGCGCACCTCGGTCGAGTCGCGCACCACCCGCCTGCTCGCCATCAACGGTGAGCGCAGCGTCGACTCCTTCCACAAGGAGCTCGGCAACATCATGTGGGAGTACTGCGGCATGGAGCGCAACGAGGAGGGCCTGCTCAAGGCCATCGACCTCATCCGCGGCCTGCGTGAGGAGTTCTGGCGCAACGTGCGCGTGCTCGGCGCTGCCGACACGCTCAACCAGAGCCTCGAGAAGGCCGGCCGGGTGGCCGACTTCCTCGAGCTCGGTGAGCTGATGTGCGTCGACGCGCTGCACCGCCGCGAGTCGTGTGGCGGTCACTTCCGGTCCGAGAGCCAGACCGAGGACGGCGAGGCCCGGCGCAACGACGACGAGTTCCTCTACGTCGCGGCCTGGGAGTTCACCGGCGGTGACGGTGACGGCGAGATGAGCGCCCCCGTGCTGCACAAGGAAGACCTGGCCTACGAAGCCATCGAGCTGAAGCAGCGGAGCTACAAGTGACCGCCGCCACCCCCCACCATCCGACGTTCCGCCACTCCGACACCTTGCAGGGACCCCGATCATGAACCTCACCCTGAAGATCTGGCGCCAGGCCGGCCCGCGCCACACCGGGGGCCTGGTGACTTACAAGGTCAAGGACATCAGCCCTGACATGAGCTTCCTCGAGATGCTCGACCTGCTCAACGAGCAGCTCAACGCCAAGGGTGAGGAGCCGATCGCCTTCGACTCCGACTGCCGCGAGGGCATCTGCGGCACCTGCGGGCTGATGATCTCCGGCCACGCGCACGGGCCCGAGAAGACCACCACCTGCCAGCTGCACATGCGCAGCTTCAGCGACGGTGAGGTCATCACGATCGAGCCGTGGCGGGCCAGCGCCTTTCCGGTGATCAAGGACCTCGTCGTCGACCGCAGCGCTTTCGACCGGATCATCCAGGCCGGCGGCTACATCTCGGTCAACACCGGGTCTGCCCCCGACGCCCACGCGACCCCGGTGCCCAAGCCGAACGCCGACCGCGCCTTCCAGGCGGCCGAGTGCATCTCTTGTGGCGCCTGCGTCGCCGCCTGCCCCAACGCCAGCGCGATGCTGTTCATGGGCGCCAAGGTGACCCACCTCGCGGAGCTCCCCCAGGGCCAGCCCGAGCGGATGGCGCGGGTCGTGACGATGGTCGACCAGCACGACGCCGAGGGCTTCGGCGGCTGCACCAACGTCGGGGCCTGCTCGGTCGCGTGCCCCAAGGGCATCCCGCAGGACGTCATCTCCACGCTCAACCACGACCTGATGAAGGCCTGGCGCTCCGGCGGCTGACCCGCGCACCAACGTATTCGACCGATCCCGGAGGCTCGGCGTCGCATCCCTTCCGAGCGGGTGCCACGCCGAAGGTCCCTGCACCACGCGACAGCCGGGATGCCGGGATGCCGGGATGCGCGGCGGAGTGGGTAGGGGTGTTGCACGTGAGGCCCGCCGCCCACAATGCGGCGGGCCTCACGGCGTTCAGGGGGATGCCGTCCCGGGATCGACCAATAGGTCACACCAGGGACGCGGGGGTGTCCCGGGATCGACCAATAGGTCACACCAGGGACGGGTCAGAGCCAGGACAGGTGATCCTTGAGCAGCGCGTAGCCGACGAAGGCCACGACGTCGAGGACGGTGTGCGCGACGACGAGCGGCATGACCCGTTTCGTGCGGGTGTAGAACCAGCCGAAGATGACGCCCATCAGCACGTTGCCGACGAACCCGCCGAAGCCCTGGTAGAGGTGGTAGCTGCCGCGGATGAGCGCGCTGGTGACGATGATGCGCCACGTGCCCCAGCCGACCGATCTCCAGCGGCTGAAGAGGTAGCCCACCATGACCACCTCCTCGAGCACCGCGTTCTGCGCCGCCGCGAGCACCAGCACCGGCACGGTCCACCACGCGCCGGCCAGGTTGGCCGCGGCGATGGTGGTGTTGAGGTCAAGGGCCTTGGCGGCGGCGTACAGCGCCAGGCCGGGCAGCCCGATGGCGGCGGCGAGCAGCGCCCCGCGAAGGAGGTCCTGCACGGGACGCCGCAGGTCGAAGCCCATCGTGTGGGGCTCGTTCGGGTCGTCGCGGCGCAGCAGGTGCAGCGCGAGCAGCACCGGCACCAGGGCGATGACGATGCCCGTGAGCTGGTAGGCGAGGTCGAGCCAGGGCCGGTCGGGGGTGACCGAGTTGTTCATCGCCGTGGTCTGGGCACCGAGCGACTCGACCCGGGTCAGCTTGTCGACGATGCGCAGCAGCGACCAGACCGCCGAGGCGCCGAGCGAGACGCCGAGGACGAGCCAGGTCTCGGTGAGGTTCCGGCGCCGCATGGGCGTCAGGCTATGCCGCCACACCGCATGTCGGCCGGACGTTCGCTGGACGTCTGCTGGGAGCCTCGCGCCGGCGTCAGTGCGCGGCGGCGGGGTGCAGGTAGTACGACGGGACGCTGAGCGAGCGACGCAGCCGGTCGGTGCGGTTCACCCGCAGGGCCGGCACGACGAACGCGACGGTGAGGCCGAGCACGACGATGGTGCTGACGACCATGGTGACCAGCAGGGCGGTGGCGATGGTGGCGAGGCCGGTGATGGGACCCATGAGACATTCCTTTCTACGGATGTAGAGGATTCTACGTCAGTAGTAAGTCGTTCCCGCACTCGGGCATTCCCGGCGGTCCGGTGGGGGACGCGACACAATGGGGGAGTGACGCCCACCAGCACGACGGCTCCCTCCGGCATCCGCGGTGGGCGCCGCGCCGAGCTGCTCGAGGCGGCGGTCGACGTCGTCGCCGATTCGGGACTGCGGGGGCTCACGCACCGCGCGGTCGACGCCCGGGCCGCTCTTCCCCAGGGCACCTGCTCGGCCTACCTGCGCACCCGCCTTGCCCTGCTCGTCGCCCTCACCGAGCACGTCGGCGGTCTGCTCGCTCGCGACGTGGACGCGATGGCCGCGTCGGCCGCCCCGCAGGCCGAGGACCCCGACGCCGTGGCGCAGGCGGTCACCGACCTGCTGCTGCGCTGGCTGCGCCGCCCTGAGATCGTGCGCACCCAGGCCGAGCTCGCCCTCGAGGCCGCCCGCCGCCCGGAGCTGATGGACGTCTTCGACCCCTGGCGGCAGGGCCTGGTCCGCGTCGTCGAGGAGCTCGTGCGCTGCGCCGGGCGCGAGGACCCGGCACTGCGGGCGGCCGTCGGCGTGGCGGCCATCGAGGGTGTGCTCGCCACCGCCATCCGGATGCCGTCCGGCCGCCGGCCCGCGTTCGTGAGCGCCGCCGTGCCCCTCGTGGTGCGCGGCCTGCACGTGACCGGATGACTGTCGACCTGAGGAGGAGGGCCTTGTGCTGACCGACCCCGAGGGCCGCGCCGGGCGCCTGCCGGCCATCGCCCTGGTCCTGGCCGCCGCACTGCTCGCCGGGTGCAGCGGCGGCACCGGCCCCACGGCATCCGGCACCGGCACCGGACCCACGGTCGCCAGCGCGACGCCCACGCCGAGCCCGTCGGCCCCGAGCGTTGCCGACGTCTACCGGGACGCCCGCACCGCCGCCCTGTCAGCGGAGTCGGGACACGCGGTGGGCACCGTCACCAGCGACGGTACGCCGCTGCGGGTCGACGTCGAGGGCCTGGCCAACGGCTCGAACCAGAAGGTGTTCATCACCACCCCCGCAGGCGGTGTCGCCGAGGTGCTCACGGTCGGGAACGACTACTGGGTCGGTGGCGACGAGGCGCACTGGGCCGATGTCACCGGGGACCCCAAGGCGGCCAAGGCCCTGGTGGGCAAGTACGCACCGGTCACCAAGAGCGACGCGACCGAGCTGGGGGCGTTCACGCTGCGCTCGATCCTCACCGACGCGTTCGCCCGACCCGACCTGGCGGTGCTGGAGTCCGACACGGGCGCGGCCACCACGACCGAGGTCGACGGGCGGCGTGCCTACGTGCTCGGCGCGGAGGGCGGGGCCCGGCTGTGGGTGGCCGCCGACGGGAGCAGCACCGTGCTGCGCCTCGTCGGCCCGAAGAGTGCGCCCGCCGACCTCACCTTCTCCGACTGGGGGCGCGCCACGACGTTCACCCAGCCGCCGCCGGACCGCGTCGTAGAGAGCTGACCTGCGTCAGGTCGAGGTGTAGGCGGGGTCACGGCGGGTGCGTCGCCATCGGCGCACCCGCAGCCACATCCAGATCAGCAGCCAGCCGAGCAGCGCCAGCGCGAGGATGACGAGCACGGGCGCGATGAGCGCGACCAGTGACAGCCCGAGCGAGCCGATGTCCTCGACGGTCGAGACCACCGGCGCTCCCGCCCCCACCGTCCCCACGTTGATGACCGGGCGGGCTGCCATCTTGCCGGTGTGCACCAGCCCGGAGATGAGCACTCCGAGCACCACCGACACCCACGGGTTGTCCTTCATCCACGTGGAGTTGTCGAGCTGTGCGGCGGCGGTGGTGGCCGCGAAGATCAGCCCGCCCATGCTGGGCCTGATGAACGTCTGGATGGTGTCGTTGATGGTGTCGACGGCCGGGATCTTGTCGAGCACCACCTCGGCGAGCAACAGGGCAGCCACGATGCCGATGGCCCAGCTGCTCTCGATCCACTCGTAGCCGACGGGGAGGGTGATGTAGTCGGTGAACCGGGCGATGAGCGCGACGACGAGGAACGGGATGTAGGCGTTCAGGCCCGCGGCGGCGGACAGGCCCATCCCCGTGAGCGCAGCGAGCACGGCGGTCCCTTCATCGACACCACGACCGCACCGCGCGGCCGTGCCGACCGGTGAAACGTGCGGCAGGGCGAGCCTAGTCCCGCCCGCTGGCCGGCACCGGGCTCTCGACGCCGGGCCGGCCGGGCGCGTGGTGCGTCCGGGCCGAAGGGCGTGCCTGGCATCTGGGCCGGTGAGGGGCACGACGGGCAGGCCAGAGGCGTTGCGCGCGACCGGGTTTGCGCAGCCTGCCGTCGCGGCACCGGCGGTGGGGGAAATCCGGTTGCCCCGGCCCCTAGGATCAGTGCCCATGAAGGTCCTCTCCGCCGTCGCCTGGCCGTACGCCAACGGCCCGCGCCACCTCGGCCACATCGCCGGGTTCGGCGTACCCTCCGACGTCTTCAGCCGATACATGCGGATGGCGGGCCACGACGTGCTGATGGTGAGCGGGTCCGACGAGCACGGCACTCCCATCCTGGTGCTGGCCGACCAGGCCGAAGTGACCCCCCGCGACTTCGTCGACGCCAACCACGCCGTGATCGCCGGCGAGCTCACCGACCTCGGCTGCTCCTACGACCTGTACACCCGCACCACCACCGCCAACCACTACGCGGTGGCGCAGGAGCTGTTCACCCAGGTGTGGAAGAACGGCTACATGGTCGAGCAGACCACCCAGGGCGCCATCTCGCCCTCGACCGGGCGCACGCTGCCCGACCGCTACATCGAGGGCACCTGCCCGATCTGCGGTTACGGCGAGGCCCGCGGCGACCAGTGTGACAACTGCGGCAACCAGCTCGACCCCACCGACCTCATCGACCCGCGCAGCCGGATCAACGGCGAGACACCGCTGTTCGTCGAGACCCAGCACTTCCTGCTCGACCTCCCGGCGCTGGCCGACGCGCTGCGCGCCTGGCTCGAGGAGCGCGAGGCGTCGGGTACCTGGCGGCCCAACGTCATCAAGTTCAGCCTCAACATCCTCGACGACATCCGGCCGCGGGCCATGACCCGCGACATCGACTGGGGCATCCCGGTGCCGCTCGACGGCTGGCGCGACAACCCCACCAAGCGGCTCTACGTCTGGTTCGACGCCGTCGTGGGCTACCTGTCGGCATCCGTCGAGTGGGCCCGTCGCCAGGGTGACCCCGAGCGTTGGCGTGAGTGGTGGAACGACCCGGAGGCCGTGTCCTACTACTTCATGGGCAAGGACAACATCACCTTCCACTCCCAGATCTGGCCGGCCGAGCTGCTCGGCTACGCCGGCCAGGGCAGCCGCGGTGGCGAGCCGGGCGTGTTCGGCGAGCTCAACCTGCCCACCGAGGTCGTGTCGAGCGAGTTCCTCACGATGGAGGGCAAGCAGTTCTCGACCTCGCGCGGCTACACGGTCCTGGTGCGTGACGTGCTCGAGCGCTACGGGCCCGACGGCATCCGCTACTTCATCTGCGCCGCCGGCCCGGAGAGCCAGGACGCCAACTTCACCTGGCGCGACTTCGTGCAGCGCAACAACTCCGAGCTCGTCGCGGGCTGGGGCAACCTCGTCTCGCGCACCGCGGCGATGGTCGCGAAGAACTTCGGCGAGATCCCGCAGCCGGGCGCGCTGGAGCCGGTCGACGACGAGATCCGCGCCACGGTGCTGGCCGGCTTCGACGCCGTCGGCGGCCTCCTGGAACGGCACCGGCAGAAGGCCGCCATCGCCGAGGCCATGCGGGTCGTCGGCGAGGTCAACGCCTACGTCTCGCGCACGGAGCCGTTCAAGCTCAAGGGCGAGGACCAACGCGAGCGCCTGGCCACGGTGCTGCACACGCTGGTGCAGTGCGTGTCCGACCTCAATACGGTGCTCGCGCCGTTCCTCCCGCACGCCGCCAATCGGGTCGATGCCGTGCTCGGCGGTGACGGTGCCTTCGTGCCGATGCCGCGCCTGGAGACCGTCACCGGGTTGGATGCCGGCGACGAGGGCCGTCGCTACCCGGTCATCACGGGCGACTACTCGGCCACCCCGCGCTGGCAGTCGCGGCCGGTGGCGGTCGGTACCCCCATCTCGAAGCCCACGCCGGTGTTCACCAAGCTCGACGAGTCGGTGGTCGACGAGGAGCTCGCCCGGGCGGCAGGAGCCTGACAGGTGACCTCGCAGCCGAGTCGGCGGGGGGCGCCGGAGCCGCCCGACCCGTTGCCCATCGCCGTGGTCGACAACCACACCCACCTCGACATCAGCCGCGAGGGCGACCCGGTCACGATCGACGACCTCGCACCGGTGCTGGCGGCCGCAGCCGCGGTCGGCGTCGACCGGGTCGTGCAGGTCGGCTGCGACCTGCCCGGCGCCCGGTTCGCCGTGGAGGCGGCTGACCGCTATGCCGGTGTGGTCGCCGGTGTGGCGCTGCACCCGAACGAGGTCCCCGCTCTGGCGGCCGGTGGCGGCCTCGGGGCTGCGTACGCCGAGATCGAGCGCCTGGCGGCGCTGCCCCGGGTGCGCGTCGTGGGCGAGACCGGGCTCGACTACTACCGCACCGGACCCGATGGCGTTCCGGCACAGCAGGACTCGTTCCGTTGGCACATCGACCTCGCCAAGCGGCTCGACCGCACCCTGCAGATCCACGACCGTGACAGCCACGACGACGTGCTGCGGGTGCTCGCGCAGGAGGGTGCGCCGGACCGCACGGTGATGCACTGCTTCTCGGGTGGCCCGGAGATGGCCCGCGAGTGCGTCGAGCGCGGCTACCACCTCTCGTTCAGTGGCACGGTCACGTTCAAGAGCGCCAAGGCGCTGCGCGACGCGCTCGCCGTGACCCCGCTCGAGCTGCTGCTGGTCGAGACCGACGCCCCCTATCTCACGCCGCACCCCTGGCGAGGAGCTCCCAACAGCCCGGCCCTGGTGCCGCTCACGGTGCGGTCGATGGCGGCGGTGCTGGGCGTGGCGGTGCCGACCCTGTGCCAAGCGCTCAGCGAGAACGCCGAGCGGCTCTACGGCCCGTGGTGACGCCGTCAGCGCCCGCATCGTGGACGTCGTGACGTAGATCTCGTAACCGGCGTGGCCCAAGGGGCGTAAGTGTCCACTGGGACACGCCACCGGCTCCAACTCCGTTACCGAAATTTGACCTTGGCCCCCAGCGTCCTGCACCGTGGAGTGAATGGCCGGGGCCGGATCGCCTCGGACGACACGGGTGACTGGCCCTCTCGCCGCCGATGCCGAGGGGGGCATGGCTCACCCGCAGGCGCCCCGACCCGGGCTCCTGGCCGCCCCAGGCTGAGTCCGACGCTGGTGCCCGGAGAACACGACCACTGGAGCACTTGTGCTGTTATCTCGACCCCTTCGTCATGCCGCTCAGGGCGCCGCTGCGCTCGCAGTGGCCGCCGGTTCGGTCGGCATCGCCCACTACGACAAGGCCGTGGAGGTCTCCGTCGACGGGAAGCCGAGCTCGGTCCACGTCCTGGGAACCACCGTCGCCGACGTCCTCGATAAGCAGGACATCGCCGTCGGCCCGCACGACGTCGTGGTTCCCACGCTCGCCACCTCGGTGAGCGACGGTGACCACATCTCGGTGCGCTACGGACGCAAGCTGACGGTCACCGTCGACGGCCAGACCAAGGAGTACTGGACCACCGCCACGACCGTCGACACCGCCCTGAAGGACCTCGGCATCCGTGCCGACGGCGCCGTGCTGTCCGCCTCGCGCTCGCAGCCGCTCGGCCGCGGCGGTCTCAACCTCGCGGTGACGACCCCGAAGAAGGTCACCGTCGTCGCGGACGGCAAGACCCGCACCGTCACCTCCTCCAGCTCGACCGTCTTCGGGCTGCTCGCCGAGCTCGGTATCACCAAGAAGGTCGACGACGTGGTGACCCCGGCGATGCCCACGGCCCTCGACAACGGCATGAAGGTCGTGCTCAAGCGCGTCGTCGTGAAGAACGTCCGCACCACGCGGTCGGTCGGCTACACCACGACCCACCAGAAGGACGCCTCCCTCTACAAGGGGAAGTCCCAGGTCGTCAAGGCCGGCAAGAAGGGCACCCGGGTCGTCGTGCAGCGCAAGACCTGGGTCGACGGCAAACTCACCAAGACCACGCTCGTGTCCTCCAAGGTCACCACCAAGCCCGTCGCCGCCGTCGTCAAGGTCGGCACCAAGGCGCGTCCCGTGGTGAAGAAGAAGAAGGCGACCTCGAGCCCGTCCCGCTCGTCGAGCTCCTCCAGCCGCAGCTCGGGCGGCAGCAGCTCGGGAGCCGGGCTGAACCTGGCCCGCGCCGCGATGTGGGACCGCATCGCCCAGTGCGAGTCCACTGGCAACTGGCACATCAACACCGGCAACGGCTACTACGGCGGCCTGCAGTTCGACAAGGCGTCCTGGCTCGCCAACGGTGGCGCCGACTTCGCCTCGCGCGCCGACCTCGCGTCGCGCGCCGAGCAGATCACCGTCGCCAACCGCTACTACGCCAAGGCTGGCCTGGGCCCGTGGGGTTGCGCGGGCGCTGCCTGACGCACCGACGCCTGCGGCCGGACGACCCGGTACGGAAGACCCACGCACCTCGGCCACCTCGGTGGCCGCGGGCGTGGGTCTTCCGCATGGGGGTGAGGCCCCCGGCGTGGGGATCTCGCCATGCGTCGGATGCCGTGCCCATGGCTAGGGTGAACGCATGACCGACGGCCCCGACGTCCACGACGTCCAGCTGCTCGGGGCCGCCGAGATCCGCGCCCTGGCGGCGCAGCACGGCATCCGGCCGACCAAGCAGTGGGGGCAGAACTTCGTCGTCGACGGGAACACCGTGCGCCGCATCGTGCGGGTCTCCGGCGTGGGTGCACAGGACACCGTCGTCGAGGTCGGCCCCGGGCTGGGGTCGCTCACCCTGGCCCTGCTACCGGTGGTCGACCGCGTGGTCGCCGTCGAGGTCGACCCGGTGCTCGCCGCCGCGCTGCCCGACACCGTGGCCGCGCACGCGCCGGCGCTGGCCGACCGGCTCGAGGTGGTGCAGGCCGACGCCCTCGCCGTGCGCGAGCTTCCCGGCCCGCCGCCCACGGCGCTGGTCGCCAACCTGCCCTACAACGTCTCGGTGCCCGTGGTGCTGCGCTTCCTCGAGCTCTTCCCCGGGCTGCGCACCATCGTGGTGATGGTGCAGCTCGAGGTCGCCGAGCGACTGGCGGCTCCGCCGGGGTCGCGCACCTACGGCGTACCGAGCGTCAAGGCCGCCTGGTACGCCGACGTGCGGCTGGCCGGGTCGGTGTCGCGCAGCGTCTTCTGGCCGGTGCCCAACGTCGACTCGGGGCTGGTCATGCTCACCCGCCGCGATCCTCCGGTCACCACCGCCACGCGCGAGGAGGTCTTCGGCTGCGTCGACGCGGCCTTCGCCCAACGCCGCAAGACCCTGCGGGCGGCGCTGGCCGGCTGGGCCGGCTCCCCCGTCCTGGCCGAGGAAGCGCTCGTGGCAGCGGGCGTCGACCCCCGGACCCGGGGGGAACGGCTCGACGTGGCGGCGTTCGCCGCCATCGCCGCGGCCCGCTCGACGGCCCGTGCCGCGCCCGCCTGACCAGCGCGTCCTCTGACTAGGGTGGGCGCATGACCGCCGTCCCCGTCGTGCCCGGGCCCGTGACCGTGCGCGTTCCGGCGAAGGTCAACCTCGAGCTGCTGGTCGGGCCGCGCCGGGCCGACGGCTACCACAGCCTGTCGACGGTGTTCCACGCCGTGAGCCTCTACGACGACATCACCGTCTCGATCGCCGACGAATGGGGGGTCAGCGTCAGCGGCCCGCTGGCGGCCGGTGTGCCCGAGGACGGCGACAACCTGGCGATGCGTGCCGCACGCCTGGTGCAGGCACGCTTCGACGTCGAGCCGGTGCACATCGCGATCCGCAAGGGCATCCCGGTGAGCGGCGGCATGGCGGGCGGGTCGGCCGATGCCGCCGCCACCCTCGTCGCGCTCGACCACCTGTGGGGCCTCGACCTCGACCGCGAGGAGGTCGAGGAGCTCGGCGCCGACCTCGGCAGCGACGTGCCGTTCCTCGTCGCCGGCGGCACCGCCATGGGCAGCGGCCGCGGCGAGATGCTGGCACCGGTGCTGGCGCGCGGCACCTACCACTGGGTGTTCGCGCTCGCCGAGGGCGGCCTGTCCACCCCCGCGGTGTATGCCGAGTGCGACCGGCTTCGCGGCGACGCCGACGTCCCCGACCCGGTCGCCACCCCGGCCCTGATGAGCGCGCTGCGCAGCGGTGACCCGCGCGAGCTCGCCCCGCAGCTCTCCAACGACCTGCAGGACGCCGCGATCTCGCTGCGCCCCGACCTGGGCGAGGTGCTGGCGGCCGGCATGGAGTACGGCGCGCTCGGCGGCATCGTCTCCGGCTCGGGCCCGACCACGGCCTTCCTCGTCGAGGACAACGAGGCCGGCATCGACCTCGCCGTGGCGCTCACCGCCAGCGGGGTGGTGCGCGACGTGCGGCGGGCCAGCGGGCCGGTGCACGGCGCGCACGTGATCCACCACCGGGTCGACTAGTGGCCAACCTCGTCTCTGTCGAGCGCGCCAGCCTGGCGCTCGGCACCGCCCAGGTGCTCGACGCCGTCTCGCTCGGGGTGGGCGGTGGCGACCGGATCGGCATCGTGGGGCGCAACGGTGGCGGCAAGACGACGCTGCTGCGGGTGCTCGAGGGCTCGCGCGAGGTCGACTCCGGCCGGGTCGCGCGGGTCGGTGGGCTCACCATCGGGGTGCTCACCCAGGACGACGGCATGGACCCCTCGGCATCCGTGCACCAGACCGTCATCGGCGACCTGCCCGAGCACGTCTGGGCGGCCGACGCGCGCATCCGTGACGTGCTCACCGGGCTGCTCGGCGGCACCGACGCGCCGGGTGTGGGCGGGATGGCGGCGGCGGTCGGACCGCTGTCCGGAGGCGAGCGGCGCCGGGTGGCGCTGGCCGCGCTGCTCGTCGCCTCGCCCGACCTGCTGCTGCTCGACGAGCCGACCAACCACCTCGACGTCGAGGGCGTCGCCTGGCTCGCCGACCACCTGGTGCGGAGCCATGCCCGCCCCGACAACGCCGTCGTCGCCATCACCCACGACCGGTGGTTCCTCGACGCTGTCGCCACCCAGACCTGGGAGGTCGACTCGGGCTCGGTGCACTCCTACGAGGGTGGCTACGCAGCGTTCGTGCTCGCCAAGGCCGAGCGCGAGCGGATGGCGGGGGTCACGGCCGAGCGCCGTGACAACCTGCTGCGCAAGGAGCTCGCCTGGCTGCGTCGCGGCCCGCCGGCGCGCACCAGCAAGCCCAAGTTCCGCATCGACGCCGCCAATGCTCTGATCGCCGACGAGCCGCCGGCGCGCGACGACGTCGAGCTGATGCGGTTCGCGACCACCCGGCTCGGCAAGGACGTCGTCGACCTCCTCGACGCCCGCATCCAGCTCGGCGACCGGGTACTGCTCGACTCCGTCACCTGGCGGCTGGCACCCGGCGAGCGCACCGGCATCGTCGGGGTCAACGGCGCCGGCAAGTCGAGCCTGCTGCGGGCCATCGCCGGCGACCTGCCCCTCGCCGCCGGAAAGCGCAAGGTGGGGGTCACGGTGCGCCTGGCCGTGCTCTCGCAGGAGGTGCGTGAGCTGGAGGCGTGGAGCGACCGGCGGGTCATCGAGGCCGTCGAGGACGTGCGCTCGGTGGTGCGGCTGGGCGCCAAGGAGCTCACGGCATCCCAGCTCGCGCAGCGCCTCGGGTTCACCGGGCCGCGCCAGCAGACCCGGGTGGGCGACCTCTCCGGTGGTGAGCGGCGCCGGCTGCAGCTGACCCGGCTGCTCATGGACGAGCCGAACGTGCTCCTCCTCGACGAGCCGACCAACGACCTCGACATCGAGACCCTCACCTCGCTCGAGGACCTCCTCGACGGCTGGGCCGGAACCCTGCTCGTCGTCTCGCACGACCGCTACCTGCTCGAGCGGGTCTGCGACCGCCAGGTGGCCCTGCTCGGCGACGGCCGGCTGCGCGACCTGCCCGGTGGCGTGGAGGAGTACCTGCGGCTGCGGCACGCCGCGGCCCAGCGTGCGGCGGTGTCGGTCGCGGATGCCGGCCGCGCGGCCGCCGCTGCGTCGTCGCCGCCCAGCGGTGGTGGGTCCGCTGCGCCGGATGCCGTGTCGCCGGCAGAGGCGCGCGAGGCGCGCAAGACGATGGCGCGGGTCGAGAAGCAGCTGGCCCGGCTGGCGCAGCGCGAGGAGAGGCTGCACGCGGCGATGCTGGCCTCGGCCACCGACCACGAGAGGGTGCTGGGGTTGAACCGCGAGCTGCGTCAGGTCGTCGACGAACGCGAGTCGCTCGAGCTCGAGTGGCTGGAGGCGGCCGAGCTGCTCGGCTAGAGCTGGGGCTGGTGATGAGGGCTGGGGCTACGGCGGGGGCTGGGGCTCGCCGAGCTCGGCGAGCAGCCAGTCGCACCACTCCACGGCCGCGCGCCGGCCGCGCACACCGCCCTCGAGGGTGACCCGGCTGGCGAAGGCCGGGTGGCGGGTGTCCCGAGACGCCGGCTCGGCCGAGGCCTCGGCGAGCTCCTCGTCGTAGGCCGCGAGGCGGGTGGCGTGCTGGGCGCGGGCCTGGCGCACCAGGGCGCGGGCGGCATCAGGCTCGACGGTCCACACCGACCACAGCCGCAGTACCTCGAGGTCACGCACCGGCTGCGGCTCCAGGTCGCTGGCCACCCACTCGCGCAGCGCCGCCAGCCCGGCGGCCGTGACGGAGTAGCGCTTCGTGGGGCGGGGGCCGGCCCCGTCGATCTCCTCGTGCTCGACGAGGCCGGCTGCCTCCAGGCGGGCCAGCTCGGGGTAGATCTGGCTGTGCCCGGCGGTCCAGAAGTAGCCGACGGGGCGCTCCATCCGGCGGGCCAGGTCGTAGCCGGTCGCGGGGGAGCGAGCGAGCAGCCCCAGGATCGCGTGGCCCAGCGTCGACGTCATGGTCGCAGGCTAGCAATCTATGTCAGGATTGACATATGCGTCCGCACCCACCGACTTCTCGCCTCCTGGCGCTCGCCCTCGCCACCGCTGTGTCCGTGGCGCTGGGCGGCTGCGGTTCGACGCCGGCATCCGGCCCACCGGGCCGCACGCCCACCCCGCTGCCGACCAGCGAGGTGCCGCGCAGCGTCGAGGAGCGGTGCTTCCTCGACGTGCCGGGCGAGGTCGTCGACCTGCCGTCGGCGAGCGCCCCCGATCGGCTGGGCGCCGTCGCGTACGGCTCGGGCACGACGGCGCTGGTGCTGCTGCACCAGACCGGGCGCGGTGGGCTGTGCGGGTGGGTGACCTACGCCCGCTGGGCAGCGGGGGAGGGCGTGCTCGCCGTGGCAGTCGACGACTGCACGCACGGCTCCTCGCGGTGCACCGGACCCGCGGCGGGCGACACCCGGGAGATGGTGGCGCTCGCGGTCGACTGGGCGCGGGCTCGAGGGGCCACCCGGGTGGCCGTCGTGGGGGCCTCGATGGGTGGGGCCAGGGCGCTGGGGGTGGGCCAGTCCGGCGGGGCCGACGTCGTCGTCGACCTCTCCGGTCCGGCGCACTGGGACGGTGTCCCGGATGCCGTCGACGCGGCTCGGGCGACCACGGTGCCACTGCTGGTGGTCACCTCGGCCGCCGACCGCGGCATCCCCGCCGACGCCCTCGCCGCTGCCGTTGCCGCCTCGCCGGCGACACAGAAGCGCTTCGTGAAGCTGCCCGGTCGCGCTCACGGCTGGGACATCACGATGGACGGCATCGCCGCCGATGCCGACGTCACCCCGACCGGCAGGCTCGTCCTCGACTGGGCAAAGGGCGCAGGCAAGGGCTGACCTCGCGGCTCGAGGTGATGTTCTGCCGGGGGGTGTGAGTGGATCACCTCAACCGCCGTGGCGCGCTCAGCCCTCGCGCTCGAACGGGCGCAGCAGGCGCCGCAGCGACGCGGCGAGCTCGTCGCGTTCGGCGGTTCCCAGCTCGCCCAGCAGCTCGTGCTCGTGGGCGAGCAGGTCGGAGAGTGCCGAGTCGACCACGGCCATGCCGGCCGGCGTGAGCCGCACGATGACGCCACGCCGGTCGGTGGGGTCGGGCTCGCGCTCGACCCAGCCGCGGGCGACCAGGCGGTCGACCCGGTTGGTCATCGTTCCGCTCGTGACCAGGGTCTCGGTGACCAGCTGCCCGGGGCTGAGCTGGTAGGGCGTGCCGGCGCGGCGCAGCGCCGACAGCACGTCGAACTCCCAGCCGTCGAGCCCCTTCTGGGCGAAGGCGGTGCCGCGTACCCGGTCGAGGCGGCGGGCCAACCGGGACACCCGCGAGAGCACCTCGAGCGGGCTCACGTCGAGGTCGGGACGCTCCCGCCGCCACGCGGAGACGATACGGTCGACATCGTCAGCGGGCATGAGCCGATTCTAGTGCCCATCAAGTTTCTTGACGTCGAGACAGCGGCGTCCGGGAGGACGACATGCGCGAGCACGCCAGCTGGGACCCCACGGCCTACGGCAGGTTCGCCGGTGAGCGCAGCCGGCCGTTCGCCGACCTGATGGCGCAGATGCGCGCCGACGACCCGGAGCTGGTCGTCGACCTCGGGTGTGGCCACGGCCCGCCGACGCTGACCCTGGCCGAGCTCTGGCCGCAGGCGCGGGTCGTCGGTGTCGACTCCTCGGAGTCGATGCTCGAGTCGGCCCGTGAGCTCGACTCCGCCGACCGCGTGGAGTGGGTGCAGTCCGACCTGCGCGAGTGGGACCCGGCATCGCTGGGCCAGCCCGCCGACGTCATCGTCACCAACTCGACCCTGCAGTGGGTGCCCGGGCACCTCGACCTGCTCGACGCCTGGGTCGGAGCCCTCGCCGAGGGTGGCTGGTTCGGCCTGCAGGTGCCGGGCAACTTCGACGCACCGAGCCACCGGCTGATGCGCGAGACCGCCGAGCACCACGAGCGGGCCGGCGAGCTCGGCGCGGCGCTGGACCTGCCGGCCGTCGGCGAGCCGGCCTCCTACCTGCGCTACCTCAGCCGGCTCGGCTGCGACGTCGACGCGTGGGAGACCACCTACCTCCACGTTCTCGACCCGGAGGCCCAGGAGGAGAACCCGGTGCTCAGCTGGGTGTCGGCGACCGGGCTGAGGCCCGTCCTCGACATCCTCACCGACGACGACGAGCGCACCGCGTTCATCGAGCCGTACGCCGAGGCGCTGCTCGAGGCCTACCCGCGCTCGTCGGCCGGGGTGTTCTTCCCGTTCCGCCGGGTCTTCGCCGTGGCGCGGAAGCGGGCCGCCGCCGGGTGAGGAGCGGCGTCAGTCCATGTCGGTGGTCAGGGTCGGCTTGGACTCCAGCCCGGTGAGGCCGTTCCAGGCGAGGTTGACCACGTGTGCCGCCACCTCGTGCTTCTTGAACTTGCGCGAGTTGAGCCACCACTGACCGGTCAGCGCGATCATGCCGACCAGCATCTGCGCGTACATCGGTGCGGCCTTGGGGTCGAGCTTGTGGCTCTTGAACTCAGCCGCCAAGATGTGCTCGACCTGGCTGGCGATGTCGCTCATCAGGCTCGCGAACGACCCGGTGGCCTGCCCGGCCGGGCTGTCGCGCACCAGGATCCGGAAGCCGTCGGTGGAGGTCTCGACGTAGCTCAGCAGGGCCAGCGCGGCGCGCTCGATGATCTCGCGGGAGGTGCCGCCCGAGGTGAGGGCTCCCTGCACGGACGCGAGCAGGCTCTCGATCTCGCGGTCGACGACCACGGCGTAGAGCCCCTCCTTGCCGCCGAAGTGCTCGTAGACCACGGGCTTGCTCACCCCGGCGGACGCGGCGATCTCCTCGACCGTCGCCCCCTCGAACCCCTTGTCGGCGAAGTGCTTGCGGCCGATGCCGATCAGCTGCTCGCGCCGCTCGCGCCCCGTCATCCGGGACCGTGCGGCGCGCGAGGGCTTGTCTGTCGAAGGGTCGCTCACCAGGCCATTGTGCCCGGATGCCGGCCGCGCCCGCCCACGCCGGGGCGTGCGGGACGTTGCGGGCGGCCGTCGTCGCGGCCTCGTGGTCCACTACCCTCGCCGGTATGCCGTGCGTCCAGCGCGCGCGGCGGTCCCCGGTTGGTCTGCTGGCAGGGCCCGCCTGACTTTGAATCAGGACAAGCGACGTAGGTTCGATTCCT
>CAVVFG010000020.1:0-22805 GCA_963747405.1 uncultured Actinomycetota bacterium | reverse complement strand
TAGTACTGCTCGAGCCGCAGCACCGCGGTCGCGGTGTCACCGCGCTTCTCGCGTTCGGCGAGCAGGTCGTAGACGACCTTGCCGGCCGCGAGGAGCACGCGGGACACCTCGTTGGTGGTGCCGGAGTCGGGCATCACCGGCAGGAAGCGGCCGGAGGTGAAGTCCTGCGGCGCGCTGCTGGCGGCCTTCAGCCGCAGCATCGACTTCGGGGTGAAGACGATGAGCGGGCGGCGCGGGCGGGCGTAGGCCTGGCGGCGCAGGAGGTGGAAGTACGACGCCGGGGTCGACGGGTAGGCCACCGTCATGTTGTTCTCGGCGCACATCGTGAGGAAGCGCTCGATGCGGGCCGAGGAGTGGTCGGGTCCCTGCCCCTCGTAGCCGTGCGGCAGGAGGAGCACCACCGAGGAGCGCTGCCCCCACTTCTGCTCCGAGCTCGAGATGAACTCGTCGATGATGGTCTGCGCGCCGTTGAAGAAGTCGCCGAACTGCGCCTCCCAGAGCACCAGCGCGTCGGGCCGCTCGACGGAGTAGCCGTACTCGAAGCCCATCGCCGCGAACTCCGACAGCAGGCTGTCGTAGACCCAGAACTTGCCCTGGCCCTCACCGAGGTACAGCAACGGGGTCCACTCGGCGGCGCTCTGCTTGTCGATCAGCACCGCGTGGCGCTGCACGAAGGTGCCGCGCCGGCTGTCCTGGCCGGCGAGGCGCACCGGGGTGCCCTCCATGAGCATCGAGCCGAAGGCGATGAGCTCGCCGGTGCCCCAGTCGATGCCGCCCTCGCGCACGCTGGCGGCCCGCTTCTCGAGCATCTGGTGCAGTTTGGGGTGCACGGTGAAGCCGTCGGGGACGTCGACGAACGCGTCACCGATCCGGTGCAGCGCCTCGGTGCTGATGGCGGTCTCGGTGGAGGAGTGCTTGGTCGCGTCGGCGTTGCGGGCCTGGGCGGCAGGCGGCTCGAGGCCGGTGTGGCCTTCCGGGTCGGTGCCCGAGTAGCTCGCGTCGGCGGCCTCTCGCTCGGCCTCCTTCAGGGCGGCCTTGGTCTCGACGAACACGCGCTCGAGCTGCTGCTGGTAGTCGCGCAGCGCCGCCTCGGCATCCTCGACGGTGATGTCGCCACGGCCGATGAGTGACTCGGTGTAGAGCTTGCGCACGCTGCGCTTGGCCTCGATGAGGTTGTACATCAGCGGCTGGGTCATCGACGGGTCGTCGCCCTCGTTGTGGCCGCGGCGGCGGTAGCAGACCATGTCGACGACGACGTCCTTGTGGAACTCCTTGCGGAACTCGTAGGCCAGCTCGGCCACCCGCACGCACGCCTCGGGGTCGTCGCCGTTGACGTGGAAGATGGGCGCCTGGATCATCCGGGCCACATCGGTGGAGTAGGTGGAGGAGCGCGAGCTGCTCGGCGAGGTCGTGAAGCCGACCTGGTTGTTGATGACGACGTGCACGGTGCCGCCGGTGCGGTAGCCGCGCAGCTGCGAGAGGTTGAGCGTCTCGGCCACCACACCCTGCCCGGCGAACGCGGCGTCGCCGTGCATCAGAACGGGCAGCACGGTGAAGTCCTCGCCGGCGAGGTTGAGGCGGTCCTGCTTGGCGCGCACGATTCCCTCGAGCACCGGGTTGACCGCCTCGAGGTGCGAGGGGTTGGCGGCGAGGTAGACCTTGGTGGTGCGGCCACCCTCGGCGGTGAAGGTGCCCTCGGTACCGAGGTGGTACTTCACGTCGCCCGACCCCTGCACCGAGCGGGGGTCCTGCTTGCCCTCGAACTCGCGGAAGATCTGGCCGTAGGACTTGCCCGCGATGTTGGCGAGCACGTTGAGGCGCCCGCGGTGCGGCATCCCGATGCAGACCTCGTCGAGCTTGTCCTCGGCGGCCCGCGACAGGACGCGGTCGAGCAGGGCGATGACCGACTCGCCCCCCTCGAGCGAGAAGCGCTTCTGCCCGACGAACTTGGTCTGCAGGAAGGTCTCGAACGCCTCGGCGGCGTTGAGCCGGCGCACGATGCGCAGCTGCTCCTCACGGGTGGTCTTGGCGTAGCCGACCTCGATCTTGCTCTGGATCCACTCCCGCTGTTCGGGGTCCTGGATGTGCATGTACTCCACGCCGATGGTGCGGCAGTAGGAGTCGCGCAGGATGCCGAGGATCTTGCGCAGCTTGAGGAACGGCTGGCCGCCGAACCCGCCGGTGGCGAAGGTGCGGTCGAGGTCCCACAGGGTCAGGCCGTGGGTGGTGACGTCGAGGTCCTGGTGGCGGCGCTGCTTGTACTCCAGCGGGTCGGTGTCGGCCATCAGGTGGCCGCGCACGCGGTAGGCGTGGATGAGCTCCTGCACCCGGGCGACCTTGTTGATGTCGTCGTCGTGCGAGGTGTCGACGTCGCGCACCCAGCGGATCGGCTCGTAGGGGATGCGCAGGCTCTCGAAGATCTCGTCGTAGAAGCCGTGCTCACCCAGCAGCAGCGAGTGGACCACGCGCAGGAAGTCGCCGGACTGGGCTCCCTGGATGATCCGGTGGTCGTAGGTGCTGGTGAGCGTCAGGATCTTGCTCACGGCGTTGCGGTTCAGGGTCTCCAGGCTCGCACCGAGCCACTCGGCGGGGTACTCGAGCGCGCCGACGCCGATGATGGTGCCCTGGCCCCGCATCAGGCGCGGCACCGAGTGGACGGTTCCGATGGTGCCGGGGTTGGTGAGCGAGATCGAGGTGCCCTGGAAGTCCTCGACGGTGAGCTTGCCGCCGCGGGCCTTCTTGACCATCTCCTCGTAGGCGGTCCAGAAGTGCGCGAAGTCCATCGTCTCGGCGGCCTTGATGGACGGCACGAGCAGCTGGCGGGTGCCGTCGGGCTTGGCGAGGTCGATGGCCAGGCCCAGGTTGACGTGCGCCGGCGTGATGAGCACCGGCTTGCCGTTCTCGTCGTGGCCGAAGCCGTTGTTCATCTCGGGCAGCACGCCCAGCGCCTTGACCAGGGCGAAGCCGATGACGTGCGTGAAGCTGACCTTGCCGCCGCGGCTGCGGGCGAGGTGGTTGTTGATGACGATGCGGTTGTCGATGAGCAGCTTCGCCGGCACCGCGCGCACCGAGGTGGCGGTGGGCACCTCGAGCGAGGACTGCATGTTGGTGACGACCCTCGCGCTCGCACCGCGGATGGGGGAGGAGCTGGCGTCGCCCAGCGGGCCTGCCGCCTTGGGCGCGGCGGCCTCGCGCGGCTTGGGGGTGGTGGATGCCGGGGGCTGGGGGCGGGAGGGCGTCGCGTCCTTCGCCTCCGGGGCGGCCTGCTTCGACTCCGGGGCGGGGGCGGCCTGCTTCGCCGGGGCGGGGGCGGGCTGCTTGGCCGCCGGGGCGGGGCCGGCCGCGCGAGCCGGCGCCTTGGCCGGACCGTTGGTGGCCGAGCCGTTGCCGGACCTGGCTGCCGCACCGTCGGAGGTGCGCCGGGCCGCCGCTGCCGCGTCGCGCCCGAGCGCGCCCTCACCCGGCGTGTAGTCCTTGAAGAAGTCCCACCACGCCCTGTCGACGCTGTTGCGGTCCTTGGTGTACTGCTCGTACAGCTCGTCGACCAGCCACTCGTTGGGTCCGAAGGAGGTCAGGGGGTCGCTGGACGGGGACTGCTCGGCCACGGAGGATGCGCCTCTTTCTCGGCTCGTCGGTAGTCGTTGCGGTGATCGGCCAAGCCTATCCCCGCTGCCCGCACCTCACGTCGCGGGACGGGCGAGTGGTGGGCACGTTGCGGCGGCCGGTCCACCGTGGTGACGGTGGGCCGGCCGCCGTCACCGACGTCCGCCCGACGGGGCTCCCCCCGGGCCGCGGTGCTCAGCTGATGTCGGCGCGCGTCATCCGCCAGATGCCGAACCCGGCGAGCAGCACCGCGTAGGCCACGAGGGTCAGCGCGCCGCCCCACCACGCCAGGCGCACCTCGTCGGCGTTCTGCGAGATCGCGTTGAAGGCCGCACTGGTGGCGTTGGTGGGCATGAACGGCGCCACGTTCTCACGGCTGAAGTCCCAGATCGTGAGCAGCAGCCCCAGCAGCGGCTCGACGATCCACGCCACAGCGACCCCGATGAAGAGCGCGGCGACCTGGTTGGGGATGAGGATGCCGATGCCGAGGCCGATGAGCGCCCAGAGGGCGAGCACGAGCAGGCTGAGCGCCAGGGTGCGGGCGACCTCGGCCGAGGGGAATACCGGCCGGTCGATGATCTTCAGCACGATGGCGCCGACGACGACCGACCCGGCCAGGCTCAGCAGCCCATAGAAGCCGCCGATGCCCACGAGGGCGACGGCCTTGGCCACCATCGCGCGGGCCCTGCGGGGCGTGGCCAGCAGGGTGGCGGAGATGGTCTTGTGCCGGAACTCGCCGCCGATGGCCAGGATGCCGATCGTCAGGAGGAACAGGCGGCTGATGCTGATGCCGGCGGTGTAGATCGAGTTGGCGACCTGGGTGTCGGTGCCGATGATCCGTCCGCCGCCGGGGCCGCCGGCCGCACTTGGGTTGGCGATGATGACGCCGGTGAGGGCGGCGAAGGCCGCCGCGGCGACGAAGGTGGCGATGGCCATGCCCCACCACAGCCGGGTGGTGAAGAACTTGCGCAGTTCGCTGCGGACGGCGGGCATCACCGCTGCGCTCCTTCCTGGCCGGTCACGGCATCCTGGCCGGGCGGCGCGCCCCCCGGCGACTCGTTACGGTTGGTGCCCTCGGTGAGCTCGAAGAACAGCGCCTCGAGGTCGGCCCGCTTGGGCTCCAGGCCGTAGATCGGCAGGCCGGCGCGCAGCGCGACGTCTCCCACCAGGCGCAGGTCGGTGGTGTCGGCGACGAGCGTGTCGTCCTTGCCGGGCGCGCTGGTGACGTCGGCGACGCGCAGGGCGCCGGCGAGTCGCTCGCGGTCGGAGGTGCGCACGATGGCGCCGGGCGCCCCCTGCAGGTCGGCCACGGCGCCGGCGCGCACCAGGCGGCCGTTGGCGATGATGACGACCTCGTCGACGGTCTGCTCCACCTCCTGCAGGAGGTGGCTGGACACCAGGATCGTCTTGCGCTGCGAGCTGAGGTGGCGCAGGAAGCCGCGCAGCCAGCGGATGCCCTCGGGGTCCAGGCCGTTCGACGGCTCGTCGAGCACGAGCACCTGCGGGTCGCCGAGCAATGCGGCGGCCAGCCCGAGCCGCTGGCGCATGCCCATGCTGTACTCACCGGCGCGCTTGCGGGCCGCGGCCGGGATCCCGGTCAGCTCGAGCAGCTCGTCGACCCGGCTGACCGGGATGGAGCCGGCGTCGGCGAGCACCCGCAGGTGGTCGCGGCCGCTGCGCCCGGGGTGGAAGTTCGTGGCCTCGAGCGCCGCACCCACCATCGACTGAGGGGCCGGGAGGTCGACGTAGCGGTGCCCGTCGATCGTGGCGCTGCCGCTGGTCGCGTGGACCAGGCCGAGCAGCATCCGCAGGGTGGTGGTCTTGCCGGCGCCGTTGGGCCCCAGGAAGCCGGTGATCCGTCCGGGCTCGACGTCGAAGGTCAGGTCGTCGACCGCGACGAAGGACCCGAAGCGCTTGGTGAGGCCGCGGATCTCGATGGTGGCTCCCGTCGCGGACGTGGTGCTCATGGGGTACCTCGAGGTGTCATGTCCCGATCCTTGCAGCCTCCCGTGGCGTCAGGGTCAACCCCCCGGTGGATACGGCTCCGTCGCCGGGCGGACCCGCAGGTCGAGGAACGGCGCGGCGCCCCCATACGATGGTCCGATCATGACCCCATGGCTGCTGCTGCTCCTCGGCGTCGTCCTCACCGTGGGCACGGCCCTGTTCGTCGCGGCCGAGTTCTCGCTGGTCGCGCTGGACCGGCCCACGGTGCAGCAGGCCGTCGACGAGGGTGAGCCCGGGGCGCGCTCGGTGCTGACCTCGCACCGGCGGCTGTCGACCCAGCTCTCGGCGTGCCAGCTCGGCATCACGCTGACCACGCTGGTGCTCGGCTTCATCGCGAGCCCGTCGGTCGGCGCGCTGCTCATGGGGCCGCTGCAGTCAGTGGGGTTGTCGGAGTCGGCGGCCTCGTCGGCGGCCTCGGTGCTCGCCATGCTCATCGCCACCGTGTTCTCGATGATCGTCGGCGAGATGGTGCCCAAGACCCTCGCCGTGTCCCTGCCCATGGCCACGGCCAAGGTCGCGGCCGGCCCGGTGCGCTGGTTCGGCATCGCGATGAAGCCGATGATCCTGCTGCTCAACGGCGTCGCCAACCGCACCCTGCTGGCGCTCGGCATCGAGCCGCAGGAGGAGCTCTCGGCAGCCCGCAGCCCGGCCGAGTTGGCCTCCCTCGTGCGCTCCTCGGCCGAGGCGGGCACCCTCGACCGCAGCACCGCCCGGCTCGTCACGGCATCCCTGGGGTTCGCCGACCAGACCGCCGCCGACGTGATGACGCCACGGTCGCAGGCCACCTCGATCGAGCGCACCGCCACCGCCGCCGACGTCGTCGCCCTGGCGCGGCGCACCGGGCACTCCCGCTTCCCCGTGGTGGGGGCCGACTGGGACGACATCGACGGCATCGTGCATGTCAAGAAGGCGATCGCCGTGCCGTTCCACCGCCGCCCCGACGTCCCCGTGTCGGCGCTGATGGGCCCCGCCGTGCTCGTGCCCGAGACATTGCGCCTCGACCCGCTGCTGCTCCAGCTGCGCCAGGGTGGCCTGCAGCTCGCGGTCGTGGTCGACGAGTACGGCGGCACCTCGGGCGTCGTCACGCTCGAGGACCTCGTCGAGGAGATCGTCGGTGAGGTGAGCGACGAGCACGACCGCTCGCAGACCACGGGGCGCCAGCTGCGCGATGGGGCCTGGACGGTGCCGGGGCTGTGGCGGCCCGACGAGGTGCGCAGCCGCGTCGGGGCGGACATCCCCGACGGGCCCGCCTACGAGACGATCGGGGGCTGGGTGATGTCGACCCTGGGGCGGGTGCCGGCCGTGGGCGACACGCTGCCGGTCGACGGCTGGACCGCCCGGGTCGTCGACATGGACGGACACCGGGTCGACCGGGTGCGCCTGGAGCGCACCGAACCCGCGCCCACCGACGGTGACGACGAGCCGGAGGACCGGTCGTGAGCGGCTGGTTCGTGGTGCTGGTCACTCTCGTGCTGCTGGCCGCCAACGCGTTCTTCGT
Source organism: uncultured Actinomycetota bacterium (assembly GCA_963747405.1). Lineage (GTDB taxonomy): Bacteria > Actinomycetota > Actinomycetes > Actinomycetales > Dermatophilaceae > Fodinibacter. The sequence goes on along the minus strand of CAVVFG010000020.1, from coordinate 15,700 downwards.
CGGCGCCGAGTTCGCCGCCATGTCGGCCCGGCGCAGCCAGCTCGAGCCGCTGGCCGACGCGGGCAGCAAGCGGGCGAAGGTGGCCCTCGACGCCATGCACCGCACCGGGCTGCTGTTGGCCACAGCCCAGCTCGGCATCACCGTCTGCTCGGTGCTGCTGGGTGCGGTGTCGGAGGCTGCGCTGCACCACGCGCTGGTGCCCGTCGCGGAACGGCTGGGGGTCTCCGAGGGCGTCGCGGACGCCGTGGCGCTGGTCATCGCGCTCGCCATCGTGGTCTTCCTCCACGTCGTGTACGGCGAGATGATCCCCAAGAACATCTCGATCGCCCGGCCCGAGCGCTCCGCGGTGGCCCTGGTGCCGGCGCTGGTGATGGTCGCGCGGGTGCTGGCGCCGGTCATCGCGGCCATGGACTGGCTCTCGAAGGCCGGCATCCGGCTGTTCGGGGTCGAACCGAAGGACGAGGTGGCGTCGGCGTTCACGGCGGAGGAGGTCGCCCACATCCTCGACGAGTCGCGCGAGGAGGGCCTGGTCGAGGACGAGCACTACGAGCGGCTCGGCGCCGCGCTGGAGTTCAGCGACAAGGATGCCGCCGACGTGGGCGTGCCGCTCGCCGGGCTGGTCACCGTGACGGGTGCCGCGACCCCGCTCGACATCGAGCGGCTCGTCGCCCGGCACGGCTACTCGCGCTACCCGGTGCTCGACGAGGACGGGGACCTCGGGGGCTACCTGCACCTCAAGGACGTGCTGTACGCCGACGAGGTCGAGCGGCTCGAGCCGGTGCCCGCCAAGCGGGTGCGCCGGATGGCGAACGTGCGGCGCGACGACGAGGTGGAGTCGGTGCTGCAGACGATGCAGCTCACCGGCTCGCACCTGGCCCGGGTCGTGGCCGACGACGGCCAGGTGGTCGGGGTGGTCTTCCTCGAGGACGTCATCGAGGAGCTCGTCGGAGAGGTGAGCGACTCCTCGCACGGTGAGGCCCGCCGGCGCTGAGTGGTGCTGCCGCGAACAGTGCCGCGACCGGACGTGGCCGGACAGGTGTAGGGCGCCCGTGGGCGGGCAGGACCGTGGCATGCGCCTTCGCGACCACGACCGGGCCGACCTCGCCCTCGCCGCCCTGACCCTGACCGTCACCACGGCCGCGGCCGTCAGCGAGACGGTCCGCTGGGGCGTTCGGCGGCGTCGCGCGTCCGCGGCACGCGGGCGCCGCTCGGGCTACGGACGTGACCGTTCGCCATCCACGGTGCGCAGGTAGGACAGGACGGCCGCGACCCGGCGGTGACGGACGGGCTCGTCGGCGAGGCCGAGCTTGCCGAACACCGACGAGATGTGCTTCTCCACCGTCTTGGGGCTCAGCGTGAGGTGGTCGGCGATCGCCATGTTCGAGCGCCCCTCGGCCATCGAGGCCAGGACGTCGCGTTCCCGGGGAGTGAGCGACTCGAGCGGGTCGACCCGGCGGCGGCGTCCGAGCAGGGCGGCGACCACGTGGGGGTCGATGACCGTCCCTCCCGCGGCCACGTCGCGGACGGCCGAGACGAACGAGCGCGGGTCTCCGACGCGGTCCTTGAGCAGGTAGCCGATGCCACCGGTCGACCCCTGGATCAGCTCGAGTGCGTTGCGGGTCTCCAGGTGGTGGGACAGGATCAGGATGCCCAGGCGGGGGTGCTCCTCGCGCATCCGGCGCGCTGCGTCGAGGCCCTCGGTGGTGTGCGTCGGCGGCATCCGGACGTCGACCACGACCACGTCGGGGTCGGTGTGGTCGACCAGCGCCACGAGCTCGTCGGCGTCACCGGCCTCGCCCACCACCGTGAGCCCCGCATCGGTGAGCAGCCGCGCAAGGCCGACCCGGAGCAGCACGACGTCGTCGGCGAGCACCACTCGCGGCCCGCTCATCGTGGGCCCCCACCCGCGGGCGGGTCCGCCAACCGCACGTGCGCGGGCAGCCGGGTCACCAGGGTGGTCCCGCCCCCGCGGGGCGAGCGCAGCTCGAGGTTCCCGCCGGCGGCCTCGACCCGGTCACGGAGGCCGGCCAGCCCCGTGCCCCGCGCGAAGTCAGCCCCGCCGCGGCCGTCGTCGCGGACGGTCACGACGAGCCGGTCGTCGGGCAGCTCCAAGCCCACCGTCGCATGGGTGGCCCCCGCGTGCTTCGCCACGTTCGCCAGGGCCTCGGCGACGACGAAGTATGCCGTCACCTCGACGAGCTCGGTGAGCCGAGGCACCTCGCCGCGGACCTCCACGGGCAGGGGCGCCCGTTCGGCGAGGGCGTCCACGGCGCCCTCGAGGCCCTGCTCGGTGACCACGCTCGGGTGCACGCCGCGTGCCAGGTCCCGCAGCTCGGCCATCGTCTCCTGCACCAGGGCCGTGGCCTGCCTGACGAGGTCGCTGCCCGGGCCCTGCTCCTCGGCCAGCGCCAGCAGCAACCGCACCGTGACCAGTCGCTGCTGGGCGCCGTCGTGGAGGTCGCGCTCGAGCCGACGACGCTCCTCCACCTGGGCGGCCGCCAGGCGGTGCCGTGACTCGGCGACCTCGGCCAGCTGAGCGCGTGCCAGCGCGCCGAGGCGCTCCTTCTCCAGGGCCAGGCTCGCCGTGGCGAGCACCGCGGACAGCACCTCCGGCTCCGAGACGAGCTCGGGATCGTGCTCCAGCACCGCCAGCGTGCGCCCCGCCGCGGCGACCGCGGTGCGTGCCCGACCGTCGGCCTGCGTCGCCGAGGCCTCCTCGAGCGAGAGCAGCCGTGCCGACGGGTCGCCGAGTGCCGCGGCCAGCAGCGGCTCGAGGCGATCGCGCGCTGCCGCCGTGTGCGGCTCGACCGCGGTCACCAGCGACCCCACCACGCCCGAGCGCGCCTGGCTGCGGAGGATCCCGAGCAGCACTCCGACCGGCAACAGGCTGAGCAGCAGCGGCTCGAGCAGCACGGCAACCGCGCCGAAGCGCTCCACCGGCCGGAGGAGGCCCACCACCGTCATGACCAGCACCGGCACCGCCGCCAGGTACGGCGCGGCCAGCACCCTGCGGCGGGTCGGCCTCGCACGCCACCACCGGACGAACATCCGCTGGCCGACCACGGCCACCACGCCGGCCCCGACCACGCCCACCATCCGGTCCAGCAGCACCACGAGGTCGGGGTCGTCGCGCACCAGCAGGGCGTTTCCCGGGCAGCCCCATCCGAACGGGTTGGTGCAGTCGAGGAAGAGGTTCGGCAGCACCTTCGACGCGACGGTGGTGCCGTAGACGAGGGCGACCAGCGAGCGGTCGAGCCCGGTCTCCAGGTGGCCATCGGGCAGTGACAGGAGCAGCTGGAGCGCCACGGCGACCTGGGTCCCTGCCAACAGGCCGCCCACGGTGAACGGCAGCGCGTGGTTGGAGAACGCCAGGAGCGCGAGCATCGTGACCAGCCCCATCGCGACCAGCAGCCAGGCGCTCGCGTTGCCCGGTCGCCAGCGGCCCACGAGGACGCCGGCCAGGACCGCGACCCCGCCGGCGAAGAGCACCGGGACCACGTCGTAGGCCGGGGGTGGGACCGGCAGGTTGCGGGCCGTGACGACGGCCATCGCGACGCCGACCAGCGCCCCGGTGGCCAGGATGACCACCTGGGCTCGCGGCGCCATCGCCCCCCTCGCGGTCCCGGCAGCTGCACTGGCCATCCAGCCATGCTCGTGCAGTCGGCGCGGGACTGCCAGAGGGACAGCCCCCAATCGCTGGCCGGATCCTCCGCTCGGGGAGACAGTGGACGGACGACCGCCGGCTCGTTGCCGGGGGTGGGGCTGACCCCTATGCAGCGCCCGGAAAGTGCAGGGTCATCCTCGATGTCCGGCACTGCCGGGAGCGGTTGTCTTGATGGTGACCAGGAGGCGCGACATGACCATCACCCATCAGTACCGAGCCAGTCACAGCTGGGCGCCGATCGCCCTCGTGCTGCTCCTCGCCGGCTGTGCGGATGCCGGGAGAGAACCGTCCGAGTCGCCCAGCGGCCAGGCTGCGGCGACGGCCCGCGCTGCCTTCGACAAGGTCGCCGCCGGGTTCGTGGCCGGTGACCCGGCCGGGCTCCGCGACCTGTCGACCGGGCCTGCGGCGGCATTCTTCGCCCACACCGACCACCTGCTGCGGGCCTCGGGCGAGGCCGCGGACACGGTGTTCCCGCATGCCCACGCCGACCCCGGACGGGCAACCGTCGACACGACCTCCGTCACGTTCGCCGGGCCGGTGACCTGGGGTGACCCGGAGGGTCCACCGGTCCGGGCGCTCACCGACCTGACCTTCCGGGCGGACGGCGACGAGTGGATGTTGGACTCGTTCACCCGCAACGAGTTCCCGATCGGACGGTGGGTCACCCCGGCGGCCGACGACAGTGCCGGGACGACGCCGGTCACCGGCCGTGTCGTCGGTGTGTTCGTCGACGTGACCTGCCTCGAGGGAACCGACCCCGGGTGCCCGAAGAACCTGGACGGCGCTCTGGCGGTCGACTTCGAGGTGACCAACGACTCGGACGCCCCACTGGAGCCGGCCGAGCTGACGCTGCCCGATGGCAGCACGTCCATGGCGTGGCTCGAGACCCCGTCGGGAGGCGTTCACCCGCTGGTCGACGCGGTCCTGCAGGGCCTCCCCCCTGCCGAGACCAGTCCGGTCACTGCCCTGGTCGGCGGGGTCGACGCGATGGGCGAAGGGGGTGTGCTCCACATCGCGCTGCGGACCGGCGACGGCACGGTGCACCCCCTGGACCTGCCGGTGCCGGCCTACCCGGCCACGTGGTCATGAGGTTCGCAGCACGCACGGACAGGCCGACCAGCGGGCCGTGAACCTCAGGGCACGACGGGCCCTGCGGCGGCCAGGAAGGCCAGTGCCGCCTTGACCCGGCGGTTGTCGCTGGTGGTGCTGTCCAGGTCCAGGGCGCGGAAGATCGATGCGACGTGGGCCTCCACCGTCTTCACCGAGAGGGACAGGGTGTCGGCGATCCCCGCGTTCGACTGTCCTTCGGCGATGAGCGTCAGCACCTCCCGCTCGCGCTGGGTGAGCCGGGCGAGGGGTTGGGCATGGCGGCGGGCGGACATCAGCACGGTGACGACCTCGGGGTCGAGGGCGATCCCGCCCGCGGCGATCCGTTGCATGACGCCCAGGAGCGCGGCGACGTCCTCGACCCGGTCCTTGAGCAGGTAGCCGACGCCTTCGGGCACGGCGTCCAGCAGGTGCGTCACCCAGCGAGCCTCGACGTACGTCGACAGGACGAGCACTCCCATCCCCGGGAACGCTGCGTGCAGCTGGGCGGCGGCCCGGATGCCCTCGTCGGTGTTCGTCGGTGGCATCCGGACGTCGACGACGGCGATGTCCGGTTGGTTGCGGGACACCGCTGCCACCAGGTGCTCGACGGAGGCCACCGATGCGGTGACGGTGACCCCGGCAGCCGCCAGGAGCGAGGCCAGTCCCTGCCGGAAGATTCCGGAGTCGTCTGCGAGCACCACCGAGAGTGGCGGCATCCGCTCGGCATCGGGACCGGACCGGTGCGGTGTCGTCATGGGGTGGCCGCCGCCAACGCCTCGGGCAGCCTGGCTCGCACCCGCGTTCCCGCCCCGGTCGGGCTGTCGACCTCGAGGGTCCCGCCCAGAGCCCTGACGCGGTCGGCGAGCCCGGCCAGTCCACCACCGGGGCGTGCGACGGCTCCACCGGGGCCGTGGTCGAGGACGGTGACCACCAGGGCCGCGTCCTGGAGGTCGGCCTCGATCCTGACCGCGCTGCCCGCGGCGTGCCGCAGCGCGTTGGCCAGGGCCTCGGCGGCGACGAAGTAGGCGGTGGACTCCGCGGCCGGCACCAGCGGTGTGCCCGCGGCGATCTGGGGCCCCAGCCGTACCTCGACGTCCTCCACACCCGGGGCCAAGCCGGCCAGGCCCCCGGGGAGGCCGCCCTGGCTCAGGGCCGCGGGGTGGATGCCGCGCGCCAGGGACCGCAGCTCGGCCAGGGCGGCGGTGAGCTGCGCCCGGGCGTCGTCCACGACGGTGCGCAGGCTTCCCTCCCCGTCGGTGAGCGACGCCCGGGACAGGGTGGTGGCCACCGCGAGGAGGCTCTGTTGTGCTCCGTCGTGCAGGTCGCGTTCGAGCCGTCGGCGCTGCTCGACCCCGGCCTGGACGATGCGCGCGCGCGAGGCCGCCAGCTCCGCGAGATGGGCTGAGCGCTCGGCGGCCAGCCGGGTGTTCTGCAGGACCAGGGTCGCCGCGGCCAGGGTGACCCGGAGCTGGGCCGGGTCCAGTCCCACCTGCTCGTCCGCGTCGAGGAGTGCGACCGGCCGGGCGTCCGCATCCAGGAGGGCGCGCTGCACCCGTCCTGCCTCGGCGCCGCGCCCGGGGGTCGGGCCGCCTCGTGCGAAGACCCACGCATCCTCCACCCGGAATGCCAGGACGAGGGTCGGGTCGCTCAGCTCGTCTCGAAGCACGTCTTCCACCGCCGAAGGGTCGCCGGCGGCGGCGAGCAGCCGCTCGACCACGATCCCTCGGCGGGCGGCCGACCGCAGGGCCACGGTGACGAGGGCCAGGACCGCGGCGAAGGCCATCAGGTCGACGGCCAGGTCCAGCCGGGCCTGGAGGTCGGCGCCGGCGTCCACCCAGCCGGCCCGGATGACATGCCGGGCACCCTCGCGAAGCACCACGCCGACCGCGAGGAGGATCCCGGACGCGGCCACCAGGCGCGTGGCCGTGCGCGCAGCCCCGCGCGCGGACCGCCACCGGCGACCCTCCAGGACACCCAGGCCGGTCGCCAGCACGACGAGCACGCCGAACGACAGGAGCTGGATCTCCCGCGTCAGCTCGCCCGCACCCACGGCGAGCCACTGGGCGGGAATCTCGAGCCCGCTCGTCTCAGGGCTCCAGGAGAGGGCGGCCGCCACCCTGAGAGGGGCCGCCCACAGCCACGCGCCGACGACGAGCAGCCGGGCGGCCGTGCCCTCCGCATGCGGCTGGGGGTAGGCGATGAGGAGGGGGAGGAGAACCGGGATGACGAGCAGCTGGGACGACCACCCGACCTGTAGCCAGTACCCGGACATCTGCTCGAACGTCGAGCTCTCGAGCATGCCGACGCCGACCAGGAACCCCGCGACGAGGAGGCGGGCAGCGTGACCGCGGTTCTCGGGATCGAGCCAGAGCAGGACGCCCGCGAAGGTCAACATGAGCTGGACGGCCAGCGTGGCCACGGCTCCCCAGCCGTCGGACACGAGGGCGACGCAGGTGGGCACCAGACCCGAGGCGGTCAGCACCGCGAGCAGGGCCAGTAGGGCGGCGGTGCGGATGGGACCACTGCGCACCTCACGAGTGTCCCGCGCCGAGGGCCTGCTGTCTGCAGGGATAACCCTCGTTCGAGGTGGGTGGTGGCCCGCTTCCCGGTGGGCGGCACATCGCGGAGCGTGGTGGGCATGAGCAGCCACCTCGCCCCGCGCCGACTCCGCGTCGCCCAGCCGACCGACTGGGTCCTCCAGGCGGTGATCGCCCTGTTCGTCGTCATCGGCCTGCTCCTCCTGGCCGTCGTCGTCGCGTCCCAGGTGCGCGAGGGCCACGAGACGATCTGGGCACCGGGCCCGTTCGCGTCGTCGCCGGCTCCGCACGTCGTGGTGTGAGGGACGAGCTCACGTGGCCGGCACGCGGGACCGTCGGGGGGTGGCGGCACTGGTCGCCGTCGCGCTGATCTGGGGCGGCGCCCTGTCAGCGAGCAGCGCCGCCCTGGAGGGCGTCGCCGCCGTCCAGCAGGTGGCGCTGCGCTTCGCCGTCGCCGCCGTGACCCTTGCCGCCACACTGCCCGGAACACGTCGCAACGTCACTCGTTCGACGCTCATCCGGGGTCTGGGTCTGGGGACCTTGCTGGCGGCCGGCTTCCTGCTCCAGACCTGTGCCCTGGAGACCACCCCGGTCGTCACCTCGGCGTTCCTGACCGGGACCGTCGTCGTCTTCGCACCGGTCGTCGCCGTGCTCTGGGGCGGCGCCGGCCTGTCGGGCCACTCCGTCACCGGGGTGCTGCTCGCAACGACCGGCCTGGCGTTGATCACCCTGCGTGGCGTCGGCATCGGCGTCGGCGAGCTCATGACACTCGCGGCGGCACTGGCGTGGGCGGTCCACCTCGTGGCCCTGCAACGATGGGGCAGACCCGGTGAGGCGCTCCCGCTCGCGCTCATCCAGGTCGCCTCCGTCGCCACCCTCGCCTGGGCCCTGGCCGCCCTCCAGGGCTGCGCCCTCTCGGTTCCCCGAAGCGCCGCGCACGCGGTGTTGGTGGCCGGGCTCGGCGCGATCGGCACCGGCGCGGCCCTGGTGCTGTTGACCTGGGCCCAGAGTCGGGTCGACGCCACCACCGCAGCCGTCGTCCTGACCCTGGAGCCGGTCTTCGGAGCAGCCTGCGCCTGGGCGGTCCTCGGCGAGACGCTCACACCCACCGTGGCACTCGGGGCGACAGCCGTCGTGACCGCGACGCTCCTCACCGTCTGCCCCCGGGGCAAGCCGTGGCACGCCGCCCAGCGACCGCCTCGACCATCCGCCCGAGCCTCCACCGGCTCGCAGCCGGTCACGGATGAGTCGGGCCCCGGCTCGTCCGTCGCTCCTGCCCCTGTCGGTGCAGTTCAGCGGGCGTTCTTGGTGGTGCCCCCGGTAGGATTCGAACCTACGCTCCCGCCTCCGGAGGGCGGTGCTCTATCCCCTGAGCTACGGGGGCCTGGGTCGGCCGTGCGTCAGATTCTTCAGGGTGGATTCCCCGCGGTTTCCAGCGCTCCGCGAGGGTAGCAGCCTAGTCTGGCGTCCATGCAATCCGGGACCGGCGCCAGCGGTCCGGCACCCCGAGTGCTCGTCTGCGACGACATGGAGCCGATCAGGCGTCTCCTGCGCATCAACCTCGAGCTGGCGGGCTTCACCGTCGAGGAGGCGGCCGACGGGCACGAGGCGATGGCGCGCCTCATCGACCCGGAGCGTCCCGCCCCCGACGTCATCGTGCTCGACTCTGAGATGGCCCCGTACGACGGCTGGTGGGCCATCGCCGCCATCCGCTCCCACCACCGCCTCGACCCGGTGCCGGTGCTGCTCGTCACCGGCTCTGTCGTCGTCCACGACGCCCCCGAGGCGAGCGGCGCGGGGTTCGACGGGTTCATCTCCAAGCCGTTCGACCCGGACGAGCTCGTGGCCGCCGTCTCACGGCTCGCGACCACCGGAAGGGCCCCGAAGCGCCGCCCATAGAATTACGCGGTGACCCCCGAACAGCTCTCGGCCGCGATCCGTGCCGCGCTCCAGTCCGCCGTCGACGCCGGTGACCTCGGTGTCACCGTGCCCGCGGAGGTCCGGGTCGAGCGTCCGCGCAACCGCGACCACGGGGACTGGTCGACCAACGTGGCCCTCCAGCTCGCCAAGGGCGCCGGCGTCCCGCCACGCGACCTGGCGACGGCGCTCGCCACCCACCTCGCCGACGTCCCCGGGGTGAAGGCGGTCGACGTCGCCGGGCCCGGGTTCCTCAACATCACGCTGGAGGCCGCGAGCGCTGGCGAGCTCGCCCGCGCGATCGTCGAGGCCGGGGCCACCTACGGGCACAGCACCGCCGAGGCCGGGCGGGTGGTCAACCTCGAGTTCATCTCGGCCAACCCCACCGGCCCCATCCACATCGGCCACACCCGGTGGGCGGCGCTGGGCGACTCGATGCGCCGCCTGCTCACCGCGGCCGGGGCACAGGTGGCGGCCGAGTACTACATCAACGACGCCGGCGCCCAGATGGACAAGTTCGGGGCCTCGGTGCTGGCTCGGGCCGCCGGCCAGGAGCCGCCGGAGGATGGCTACCCGGGCGAGTACGTCGCCGACCGGGCGGCGGAGGTGCTGGCCCTGCGCCCCGACCTGCTCGAGCTGCCGCACGACGAGGCCGTCGCCGTCGCCCGCGACCTCGGCTACACCGCCCAACTCGCCGCCATCCGGCGCACCCTCGACGAGTTCGGGGTCTACTTCGACGTCTGGTTCTCCGAGCGCGCCCTGCACGAGGGCCATGCCGTGGAGCAGGCCGTCGCCCGGCTGCGCGAGCAGGGCCACGTCTTCGACGCCGAGGGCGCCGTGTGGCTGCGCACCACCGACTTCGGCGACGACAAGGACCGCGTCCTCATCCGCACCGACGGCAGTCCCACCTACTTCGCCGCCGATGCCGCCTACTACCTCAGCAAGAAGGACCGCGGCTTCGACGAGAAGGTCTACCTGCTCGGTGCCGACCACCACGGCTACATCAACCGGCTCAAGGCCATCGCGGCGTGCGCCGGTGACGACCCCGAGCACAACATCGAGGTGAAGATCGGCCAGCTGATCTCCATCGCCGGCCAGCGGATGGGCAAGCGGCTGGGCAACGCGATCTACCTCGACGAGCTGATCGAGTGGATCGGCAAGGATGCCGTGCGCTACTCGCTGGCGCGCTATCCCTCCGACAGCCCGCTGTCGCTCGACGGCGAGGAGCTGCGCAAGCAGACCAACGACAACCCGGTCTTCTACGTGCAGTACGCCCACGCCCGCACCGCGAACGTCGCGCGGCTCGCGGGTGAGGACGGCGTGCACCGCACCGACGGCTTCGACGCGGGCCTGCTCACCGACCCCACCGAGGCCTCCTTGCTCGCGGTGCTCGGCGACTTCCCGCGGGTGGTCGCGCAGGCCGCGCACCTGCTCGAGCCGCACCGGGTCGCCCGTTACCTCGAGGAGCTCGCCGGCCGCTACCACAAGTGGTACGACACCTGCCGGGTGCGCCCGGTGAGCGTCGACGAGGAGGTCACCGACCTGCACCGCACCCGCCGGTGGCTCAACGACGCCACCCGGGTGGTGCTCGCCAACGGGCTCGACCTGCTCGGCGTCGGCGCGCCCGAGCGGATGTAGGGAGCCTGACCGATGCGTTCGCACGAGGCCGGCGTCCTCCACGCCGAGGGCTACGGCGGCCCGCCGCTCTACCTGCCGTTCCCCACCGACGTCATGGAGCTGCTGCCGCAGCTCTGGCCGCGCACCGTCGACCGCGACGAGGAGGGCCGGCTGACCGTCGGCGGCGTCGACGTGCTCACCCTCGCACGCGAGCACGGCACGGCGGCCTATGTCCTGGATGAGGTCGACTTCCGCTCTCGCGCAGCGGAGTTCCGCGACGGCTTCGCCACGGCCTTCGAGCCGCTGGCGGGGGCCGACGTCTACTACGCCGGCAAGGCGTTCCTCTGCACCGCCGTCGCCCGCTGGGTGGCCGACGAGGGCCTGCACCTCGACGTGTGCACCGGCGGCGAGCTGGCGGTCGCGCGCCGGGCGCAGTTCCCGCCGGAGCGGATCGGCTTCCACGGCAACAACAAGACGACGGCCGAGATCCGTGAGGCGCTCGGCTACGGGGTCGGGCGCATCGTGGTCGACTCCTTCCACGAGATCGACCGGGTCGCCGCGGTGGCGGCCGAGCTCGGCGTCGTCGCGCCGGTGATGGTGCGGGTGACGGTCGGGGTCGAGGCGCACACCCACGAGTTCATCGCGACCGGGCACGAGGACCAGAAGTTCGGCTTCAGCCTCGCCGGTGGGCAGGCGTTCGAGGCGGCCGGTGCGCTGCTGGCCCGCCCCGACGTGTTCGACCTGCGGGGGCTGCACAGCCACATCGGCAGCCAGATCTTCGACACCGGCGGCTTCGAGATGGCAGCCCGCCGGCTCGTCGGGCTGCACGCGCAGATCGCCGACGAGCACGGCCACCACTGCCCCGAGATCGACCTCGGCGGTGGCTACGGCATCGCCTACACCTCGCAGCACACCCCACTGCCGGCAGCGACCCTGGCGCACGAGATGGCCGACATCGTCGGGCGCGAGCTCAAGGCGGTCGGCGACGGCGACGACACCCGCGTGCCGCGCGTCTCGGTCGAGCCGGGCCGCGCGGTCGTCGGCCCGAGCACCTTCACCCTCTACGAGGTGGGCACCGTCAAGGACGTCGAGGTGGGTGGTGGCCACACCCGCACCTACGTCTCGGTCGACGGCGGGATGAGCGACAACGCGCGCCCCGCGCTGTACGAGGCCGACTACTCGTGCACGCTGGCCAGCCGCCGGTCGGAGGCGCCGCCCCGGCTCTCGCGGGTCGTCGGGCGGCACTGCGAGAGCGGCGACATCGTCGTGCTCGACGAGTACCTCCCCGCCGACCTCGTGCCGGGTGACCTCATCGCCGTCCCGGGCACCGGCGCCTACTGCCGCAGCCTGTCCAGCCAGTACAACCACACCCCGCGCCCGCCCGTCGTCGCCGTTCGTGGAGGCCGCTCACGCGTGCTCGTGCGGCGTGAGACGATCGAGGACCTGCTCGCCCTCGACGTGGCGGACGCGTGAGCACCCACAGCGAGGAGATGGACCCCACCATGGCGCACGAACCCGGTGCCCCCCTGCGTGTCGCGCTGCTCGGCTGCGGCGTCGTGGGGTCCGCCGTCGCCGCCCGGCTCGTCGAGAACGCCGACGACCTCGCCGCCCGCGCGGGAGCCCCGCTCGAGCTCGTCGGCATCGCGGTGCGCCGGCCGCAGCGGCCCCGACCCGATGTGCCGGTCGACCCCTCGCTCTTCACCGCCGACGCCGACGAGCTGGTCACCCGCGCCGACGTGGTCATCGAGGTGATCGGCGGCATCGAGCCGGCCCGCGGCCTCATCCTGCGCGCCATGGAGCACGGCGCGTCGGTCGTCTCCGCCAACAAGGCGCTGCTCGCCGAGGACGGCCCGACGCTCTACGCCGCCGCCGACAAGTGCGACGTCGACCTCTACTACGAGGCAGCGGTGGCCGGCGCCATCCCCATCCTGCGCCCCATCCGTGAGTCGCTGGCCGGCGACGACGTGCGCCGCGTGCTCGGCATCGTCAACGGCACCACCAACTTCGTGCTCGACAAGATGGACACCACCGGAGCCGGCTTCGCCGAGACCGTCGAGCAGGCCCAGGCGCTGGGCTATGCCGAGGCCGACCCCACCGCCGACGTCGAGGGCTTCGACGCCGCCGCGAAGGCCGCCATCCTCGCCAGCCTGGCCTTCCACACCCGGGTCTCCTCGCTCGACGTGCACCGTGAGGGCATCACCGAGGTGACCGCCGGTGACATCCAGGCCGCCGGCGAGATGGACTGCGTGGTCAAGCTGCTCGCCATCTGCGAGCGGGTCGCCGGTGCCGACGGCGCGTCCGCGGTGAGCGTGCGCGTGCACCCCGCGATGATCCCTCGCAGCCACCCCCTGGCCAGCGTCCGCGAGGCGTTCAACGCCGTGTTCGTCGAGGCGGCCGCCGCCGGTGAGCTGATGTTCTACGGGCGCGGAGCGGGTGGCGACCCCACGGCGTCCGCCGTGCTCGGTGACGTGGTCGCGGTGGCCCGGCACAAGGTGGCCGGTGGTCGCGGGCCGGGGGAGTCGGCCTACGCCGACCTGCCGGTGGTCGACATGGGCTCGTCCGTCACGAGGTACCACATCAGCCTCGACGTGGCCGACCGCCCGGGCGTGCTCGCCCAGGTCGCGGCCGTGTTCGCCGAGCACGGCGTCTCGATCGAGACGGTGCGCCAGCAGGTCGCCCCGGGCGACGGGGAGCGCGCCAAGCTCATCGTCGTCACGCACCGGGCCACGGATGCCGCGCTCGCGTCGACGGTCGACGCGCTCGCCGACCTCGAGGCCGTGCAGGACGTCGCCTCCGTCATGCGCGTGGAAGGAGCCTGAGCAGTGGCGCACCAGTGGCGCGGAGTCATCCGCGAGTACGCCGCCCGACTGCCGATGCTGGAGGGCGCGCCGGTCGTGACCCTGCTCGAGGGCGGCACGCCGCTCGTCCCGTGCGAGAGCCTGTCGGAGCTGACCGGGGCCAACGTGCTCGTGAAGTTCGAGGGTCTCAACCCGACGGCGTCGTTCAAGGACCGCGGCATGACCACCGCGATGTCGGTGGCCAAGCGCAACGGTGCCAAGGCCGTCATCTGCGCCAGCACGGGCAACACCAGCGCCAGTGCCGCGGCGTACGCGACCAAGGCCGGGATGACCTGTGCCGTGCTCGTGCCCGACGGCAAGATCGCGATGGGCAAGCTGAGCCAGGCCGTCGCACACGGGGCGACGCTGATCCAGGTCGAGGGCAACTTCGACGACTGCCTCACCGTGGCGCGCAAGCTGGCCGAGGCCTACCCCGTCGAGCTCGTGAACTCGGTCAACCCGGCCCGCATCGAAGGGCAGAAGACCGCGGCGTTCGAGGTCGTCGACGCGCTCGGCGACGCCCCCGACATCCACGTGCTGCCGGTGGGAAACGCCGGCAACATCACGGCGTACTGGCAGGGCTACACCGAATATGCCTGCGCAACAAAGGGTCTCGGTGGGGAGGTGCTTGCACCGGTCGCCACGCGAACGCCGCAGATGTGGGGTTACCAGGCGGCCGGCGCGGCCCCGATAGTGCTCGGCCACCCGGTCGACCACCCCGAGACCGTCGCCACCGCCATCCGCATCGGCAACCCCGCCTCGTGGCGCCAGGCCGTGGCCGCACGCGACGAGTCCGGCGGTCGCATCGAGTCGGTGACCGACGACCAGATCCTCGAGGCGCACCGGCTGCTGTCCTCGACCGAGGGCATCTTCGTCGAGCCCGGCTCGGCGGCGAGCATCGCCGGCCTGCTCAAGGCGCACCGGGCGGGGGCGGTGCCCCCCGACGCCACGGTGGTGTGCACGGTGACCGGGCACGGCCTGAAGGACCCGCAGTGGGCCCTGCGCACGGCCGACGGGTCCGACATCCAGCCCGTGCGCGTGCCGGTCGACGCCTTCAGCGTCGCGGCGGCACTGGGCCTCGAGGGGTGACGTGAGCGGGGACCGGCTGCGGGTCGGGGCCGCCGTCGAGGTCCGGGTCCCCGCGAGCAGCGCGAACCTCGGCCCGGGGTTCGACTCGGTCGGCTGCGCCCTCGGCGTCTGGGACCGCTGCCGCGCCACCGTCACCGGGACGCCGGGGCTCGTCGTCACCGTCAGCGGCGAGGGGGAGGGCGCCGTGCCGCTGGACGCCACCCACCTGGTGCACCGTGCCATGCAGGTGGCCTGGGCCGAGCTGGGCGTCGAGCCACCCGACGGGCTGTCACTCTCCTGCGTCAACGCCGTGCCGCACGGCCGGGGGATGGGGTCGTCGGCGACGGCCATCGTCACCGGCATCGTGGCGGCGCAGGCGCTGCACGACGTCTCGAGAGGCCAGCCCGGCGACACCGTCGACCTGGCCTTCGCCAACAGCCTGGCGTCGCGGCTCGAGGGTCACCCCGACAACGCGTCGGCCAGCGTGCACGGCGGCGCCACGCTGTCGTGGACCGACGACCGTGGGGGCGGCACCACCACCGTGCACCTGCCCGTGCACCCCGACGTCGAGCCGGTGATCTTCGCACCCGACGTGCAGCTGTCGACCGCCAAGGCGCGCTCGGTGCTGCCGCAGCAGGTGCGCCTGGCCGACGCGGCCGCCAACTCGGCCCGCGCCGCGCTGCTCACCCATGCGCTCGGCGCCGCCCCCGACCACCTCTTCGCGGCCACCCGCGAGTGGCTGCACCAGGAGGCCCGGCGCCCCTCGTACGCCCACTCCATGGAGCTGGTCGACGCGCTGCGCGGGGCCGGCCACGCCGCCGTCATCTCCGGCGCCGGGCCGTCCGTGCTCGTGCTGGCCCAGCGCACCCGGGTCGACGAGGTGCGCTCGTTCGGCGGCGACGCCTGGCGGGTGCTGACCCCCGGCATCCCGCCGCATGGCGCCTGTGTCGAGGTGCTCTCGCGCGGCTGAG
>CAVVFG010000019.1:0-266267 GCA_963747405.1 uncultured Actinomycetota bacterium | reverse complement strand
GGTGCGCCGGATGGCGGCGAGCTGGGCGGTGTAGCCGAGGTCGCGGGCGACGGCGACGGCCTCGTCGTGCGGCAGCTCGAGAAGGTCGGGGCGCAGGGCCAGCACCTCCGCCGCCCGGTCGGCGACGTACTCGCCCGGGTAGCCATCCTCCGGCGGCGCCTGGCCGGCGGCCCGAGCCAGCACCGAGGCCCCGAACTTGTCCATCTGGGCGCCGGCGTCGTTGATGTAGTACTCGGCCGCCACCTGTGCCCCGGCCGCGGTGAGCAGGCGGCGCATCGAGTCGCCCAGCGCCGCCCACCGGGTGTGGCCGATGGTGGACGGTGCGATGGGTTGGCCGAGATGAACTCGAGGTTGACCACCCGCCCGGCCTCGGCGGTGCTGTGCCCGTAGGTGGCCCCGGCCTCGACGATCGCGCGGGCGAGCTCGCCAGCGCTCGCGGCCTCCAGCGTGATGTTGAGGAACCCGGGCCCGGCGACGTCGACCGCCTTCCACCCCGGGGACAGTCGGCGAGGTGGGTGGCGAGCGCCGTCGCCAGGTCGCGTGGCGGGACGCCGGCGCCCTTGGCGAGCTGGAGGGCCACGTTGGGGCCCGACTCAGTCCCCGTGGTTGCGGTTGCGCGGACGCTCGACCCGGACCTCCGCGGGCACGGTGACACCCGAGGTCACCGGCGTCGACGGCGGACTGGAGCGCGGCACGGATCGCGGCCGAGAGCTGTTCGGGGGTCACCGCGTAATTCTATGGGCGGCGCTTCGGGGCCCTTCCGGTGGTCGCGAGCCGTGAGACGGCATCCACCCGCTCGTCCGGGTCGAACGGCTTGGAGATGAACCCGTCGAACCCCGCGCCGCTCGCCTCGGGGGCGTCGTGGACGACGACAGAGCCGGTGACGAGCAGCACCGGCACCGGGTCGAGGCGGTGGTGGGAGCGGATGGCGGCGATGGCCCACCAGCCGTCGTACGGGGGCCATCTCAGAGTCGAGCACGATGACGTCGGGGGCGGGACGCTCCGGGTCGATGAGGCGCGCCATCGCCTCGTGCCCGTCGGCCGCCTCCTCGACGGTGAAGCCCGCCAGCTCGAGGTTGATGCGCAGGAGACGCCTGATCGGCTCCATGTCGTCGCAGACGAGCACTCGGGGCGCCGGACGCCCGGCGCCGGTCCCGGATTGCATGGACGCCAGACTAGGCTGCTACCCTCGCGGAGCGCTGGAAACCGCGGGGAATCCACCCTGAAGAATCTGACGCACGGCCGACCCAGGCCCCCGTAGCTCAGGGGATAGAGCACCGCCCTCCGGAGGCGGGAGCGTAGGTTCGAATCCTACCGGGGGCACCACCAAGAACGCCCGCTGAACTGCACCGACAGGGGCAGGAGCGACGGACGAGCCGGGGCCCGACTCATCCGTGACCGGCTGCGAGCCGGTGGAGGCTCGGGCGGATGGTCGAGGCGGTCGCTGGGCGGCGTGCCACGGCTTGCCCCGGGGGCAGACGGTGAGGAGCGTCGCGGTCACGACGGCTGTCGCCCCGAGTGCCACGGTGGGTGTGAGCGTCTCGCCGAGGACCGCCCAGGCGCAGGCTGCTCCGAAGACCGGCTCCAGGGTCAGGACGACGGCTGCGGTGGTGGCGTCGACCCGACTCTGGGCCCAGGTCAACAGCACCAGGGCCGCGCCGGTGCCGATCGCGCCGAGCCCGGCCACCAACACCGCGTGCGCGGCGCTTCGGGGAACCGAGAGGGCGCAGCCCTGGAGGGCGGCCAGGGCCCAGGCGAGGGTGGCGACGGAGGCGACCTGGATGAGCGCGAGCGGGAGCGCCTCACCGGGTCTGCCCCATCGTTGCAGGGCCACGAGGTGGACCGCCCACGCCAGTGCCGCCGCGAGTGTCATGAGCTCGCCGACGCCGATGCCGACGCCACGCAGGGTGATCAACGCCAGGCCGGTCGTTGCGAGCAGCACCCCGGTGACGGAGTGGCCCGACAGGCCGGCGCCGCCCCAGAGCACGGCGACGACCGGTGCGAAGACGACGACGGTCCCGGTCAGGAACGCCGAGGTGACGACCGGGGTGGTCTCCAGGGCACAGGTCTGGAGCAGGAAGCCGGCCGCCAGCAAGGTCCCCAGACCCAGACCCCGGATGAGCGTCGAACGAGTGACGTTGCGACGTGTTCCGGGCAGTGTGGCGGCAAGGGTCACGGCGGCGACGGCGAAGCGCAGCGCCACCTGCTGGACGGCGGCGACGCCCTCCAGGGCGGCGCTGCTCGCTGACAGGGCGCCGCCCCAGATCAGCGCGACGGCGACCAGTGCCGCCACCCCCCGACGGTCCCGCGTGCCGGCCACGTGAGCTCGTCCCTCACACCACGACGTGCGGAGCCGGCGACGACGCGAACGGGCCCGGTGCCCAGATCGTCTCGTGGCCCTCGCGCACCTGGGACGCGACGACGACGGCCAGGAGGAGCAGGCCGATGACGACGAACAGGGCGATCACCGCCTGGAGGACCCAGTCGGTCGGCTGGGCGACGCGGAGTCGGCGCGGGGCGAGGTGGCTGCTCATGCCCACCACGCTCCGCGATGTGCCGCCCACCGGGAAGCGGGCCACCACCCACCTCGAACGAGGGTTATCCCTGCAGACAGCAGGCCCTCGGCGCGGGACACTCGTGAGGTGCGCAGTGGTCCCATCCGCACCGCCGCCCTACTGGCCCTGCTCGCGGTGCTGACCGCCTCGGGTCTGGTGCCCACCTGCGTCGCCCTCGTGTCCGACGGCTGGGGAGCCGTGGCCACGCTGGCCGTCCAGCTCATGTTGACCTTCGCGGGCGTCCTGCTCTGGCTCGATCCCGAGAACCGCGGTCACGCTGCCCGCCTCCTCGTCGCGGGGTTCCTGGTCGGCGTCGGCATGCTCGAGAGCTCGACGTTCGAGCAGATGTCCGGGTACTGGCTACAGGTCGGGTGGTCGTCCCAGCTGCTCGTCATCCCGGTTCTCCTCCCCCTCCTCATCGCCTACCCCCAGCCGCATGCGGAGGGCACGGCCGCCCGGCTGCTCGTCGTCGGCGCGTGGCTGTGGGCGGCCCCTCTCAGGGTGGCGGCCGCCCTCTCCTGGAGCCCTGAGACGAGCGGGCTCGAGATTCCCGCCCAGTGGCTCGCCGTGGGTGCGGGCGAGCTGACGCGGGAGATCCAGCTCCTGTCGTTCGGCGTGCTCGTCGTGCTGGCGACCGGCCTGGGTGTCCTGGAGGGTCGCCGGTGGCGGTCCGCGCGCGGGGCTGCGCGCACGGCCACGCGCCTGGTGGCCGCGTCCGGGATCCTCCTCGCGGTCGGCGTGGTGCTTCGCGAGGGTGCCCGGCATGTCATCCGGGCCGGCTGGGTGGACGCCGGCGCCGACCTCCAGGCCCGGCTGGACCTGGCCGTCGACCTGATGGCCTTCGCCGCGGTCCTGGCCCTCGTCACCGTGGCCCTGCGGTCGGCCGCCCGCCGAGGGATCGTGGTCGAGCGGCTGCTCGCCGCCGCCGGCGACCCTTCGGCGGTGGAAGACGTGCTTCGAGACGAGCTGAGCGACCCGACCCTCGTCCTGGCATTCCGGGTGGAGGATGCGTGGGTCTTCGCACGAGGCGGCCCGACCCCCGGGCGCGGCGCCGAGGCAGGACGGGTGCAGCGCGCCCTCCTGGATGCGGACGCCCGGCCGGTCGCACTCCTCGACGCGGACGAGCAGGTGGGACTGGACCCGGCCCAGCTCCGGGTCACCCTGGCCGCGGCGACCCTGGTCCTGCAGAACACCCGGCTGGCCGCCGAGCGCTCAGCCCATCTCGCGGAGCTGGCGGCCTCGCGCGCGCGCATCGTCCAGGCCGGGGTCGAGCAGCGCCGACGGCTCGAACGCGACCTGCACGACGGAGCACAACAGAGCCTCCTCGCGGTGGCCACCACCCTGTCCCGGGCGTCGCTCACCGACGGGGAGGGAAGCCTGCGCACCGTCGTGGACGACGCCCGGGCGCAGCTCACCGCCGCCCTGGCCGAGCTGCGGTCCCTGGCGCGCGGCATCCACCCCGCGGCCCTGAGCCAGGGCGGCCTCCCCGGGGGCCTGGCCGGCTTGGCCCCGGGTGTGGAGGACGTCGAGGTACGGCTGGGGCCCCAGATCGCCGCGGGCACACCGCTGGTGCCGGCCGCGGAGTCCACCGCCTACTTCGTCGCCGCCGAGGCCCTGGCCAACGCGCTGCGGCACGCCGCGGGCAGCGCGGTCAGGATCGAGGCCGACCTCCAGGACGCGGCCCTGGTGGTCACCGTCCTCGACCACGGCCCCGGTGGAGCCGTCGCACGCCCCGGTGGTGGACTGGCCGGGCTCGCCGACCGCGTCAGGGCTCTGGGCGGGACCCTCGAGGTCGACAGCCCGACCGGGGCGGGAACGCGGGTGCGAGCCAGGCTGCCCGAGGCGTTGGCGGCGGCCACCCCATGACGACACCGCACCGGTCCGGTCCCGATGCCGAGCGGATGCCGCCACTCTCGGTGGTGCTCGCAGACGACTCCGGAATCTTCCGGCAGGGACTGGCCTCGCTCCTGGCGGCTGCCGGGGTCACCGTCACCGCATCGGTGGCCTCCGTCGAGCACCTGGTGGCAGCGGTGTCCCGCAACCAACCGGACATCGCCGTCGTCGACGTCCGGATGCCACCGACGAACACCGACGAGGGCATCCGGGCCGCCGCCCAGCTGCACGCAGCGTTCCCGGGGATGGGAGTGCTCGTCCTGTCGACGTACGTCGAGGCTCGCTGGGTGACGCACCTGCTGGACGCCGTGCCCGAAGGCGTCGGCTACCTGCTCAAGGACCGGGTCGAGGACGTCGCCGCGCTCCTGGGCGTCATGCAACGGATCGCCGCGGGCGGGATCGCCCTCGACCCCGAGGTCGTCACCGTGCTGATGTCCGCCCGCCGCCATGCCCAACCCCTCGCCCGGCTCACCCAGCGCGAGCGGGAGGTGCTGACGCTCATCGCCGAAGGACAGTCGAACGCGGGGATCGCCGACACCCTGTCCCTCTCGGTGAAGACGGTGGAGGCCCACGTCGCATCGATCTTCCGCGCCCTGGACCTGGACAGCACCACCAGCGACAACCGCCGGGTCAAGGCGGCACTGGCCTTCCTGGCCGCCGCAGGGCCCGTCGTGCCCTGAGGTTCACGGCCCGCTGGTCGGCCTGTCCGTGCGTGCTGCGAACCTCATGACCACGTGGCCGGGTAGGCCGGCACCGGCAGGTCCAGGGGGTGCACCGTGCCGTCGCCGGTCCGCAGCGCGATGTGGAGCACACCCCCTTCGCCCATCGCGTCGACCCCGCCGACCAGGGCAGTGACCGGACTGGTCTCGGCAGGGGGGAGGCCCTGCAGGACCGCGTCGACCAGCGGGTGAACGCCTCCCGACGGGGTCTCGAGCCACGCCATGGACGTGCTGCCATCGGGCAGCGTCAGCTCGGCCGGCTCCAGTGGGGCGTCCGAGTCGTTGGTCACCTCGAAGTCGACCGCCAGAGCGCCGTCCAGGTTCTTCGGGCACCCGGGGTCGGTTCCCTCGAGGCAGGTCACGTCGACGAACACACCGACGACACGGCCGGTGACCGGCGTCGTCCCGGCACTGTCGTCGGCCGCCGGGGTGACCCACCGTCCGATCGGGAACTCGTTGCGGGTGAACGAGTCCAACATCCACTCGTCGCCGTCCGCCCGGAAGGTCAGGTCGGTGAGCGCCCGGACCGGTGGACCCTCCGGGTCACCCCAGGTCACCGGCCCGGCGAACGTGACGGAGGTCGTGTCGACGGTTGCCCGTCCGGGGTCGGCGTGGGCATGCGGGAACACCGTGTCCGCGGCCTCGCCCGAGGCCCGCAGCAGGTGGTCGGTGTGGGCGAAGAATGCCGCCGCAGGCCCGGTCGACAGGTCGCGGAGCCCGGCCGGGTCACCGGCCACGAACCCGGCGGCGACCTTGTCGAAGGCAGCGCGGGCCGTCGCCGCAGCCTGGCCGCTGGGCGACTCGGACGGTTCTCTCCCGGCATCCGCACAGCCGGCGAGGAGCAGCACGAGGGCGATCGGCGCCCAGCTGTGACTGGCTCGGTACTGATGGGTGATGGTCATGTCGCGCCTCCTGGTCACCATCAAGACAACCGCTCCCGGCAGTGCCGGACATCGAGGATGACCCTGCACTTTCCGGGCGCTGCATAGGGGTCAGCCCCACCCCCGGCAACGAGCCGGCGGTCGTCCGTCCACTGTCTCCCCGAGCGGAGGATCCGGCCAGCGATTGGGGGCTGTCCCTCTGGCAGTCCCGCGCCGACTGCACGAGCATGGCCGGATGGCCAGTGCAGCTGCCGGGACCGCGAGGGGGGCGATGGCGCCGCGAGCCCAGGTGGTCATCCTGGCCACCGGGGCGCTGGTCGGCGTCGCGATGGCCGTCGTCACGGCCCGCAACCTGCCGGTCCCACCCCCGGCCTACGACGTGGTCCCGGTGCTCTTCGCCGGCGGGGTCGCGGTCCTGGCCGGCGTCCTCGTGGGCCGCTGGCGACCGGGCAACGCGAGCGCCTGGCTGCTGGTCGCGATGGGGCTGGTCACGATGCTCGCGCTCCTGGCGTTCTCCAACCACGCGCTGCCGTTCACCGTGGGCGGCCTGTTGGCAGGGACCCAGGTCGCCGTGGCGCTCCAGCTGCTCCTGTCACTGCCCGATGGCCACCTGGAGACCGGGCTCGACCGCTCGCTGGTCGCCCTCGTCTACGGCACCACCGTCGCGTCGAAGGTGCTGCCGAACCTCTTCCTCGACTGCACCAACCCGTTCGGATGGGGCTGCCCGGGAAACGCCCTGCTGGTGCGCGACGACCCCGACCTCGTGGTGCTGCTGGACCGGATGGTGGGCGTGGTCGGGGCCGGCGTGGTGGCCGTGGTCGGCCAGCGGATGTTCGTCCGGTGGTGGCGTGCGAGGCCGACCCGCCGCAGGGTGCTGGCCGCGCCGTACCTGGCGGCGGTGCCGGTGCTGGTCATGACGGTGGTGGGCCTCCTCCGGCCGGTGGAGCGCTTCGGCGCGGTTGCCGTGCTGCTCGAGCCGCTGCTGCTCAGCCTGTTGCCGGTCGGAGTGCTGCTCGGGATCCTCCGCAGCCAGGCGCGCTCGGGCGTGGTGGGGTCGCTGGTGACCGCGGTCGAGCCGCACACGGCGGCAGCGCGCGATCGCCTCGAGCCGCTGCTGGCCGCGGCACTCGGCGACCCGTCGGCACGGCTGCTCTCGCTCGAGGAGGCCTCGGCGACGCAGGCCGACGGTCGGGCACGCACCGCGGTCGCCGCGGCGGGGCGCACGCTGGCGGTGCTGGAGCACGATCCCGAGCTCGTCTCGGAGCCGGAGGTGCTGTCCGCGGTGCTCGCCACGGCGAGCCTGGCCCTGGAGAAGGAGCGCCTCGGCGCGCTGGCACGCGCTCAGCTGGCCGAGGTCGCCGAGTCACGGCACCGCCTGGCGGCCGCCCAGGTGGAGGAGCGTCGTCGGCTCGAGCGCGACCTCCACGACGGCGCCCAGCAGCGACTGGTCACGGTGCGGTTGCTGCTGGCGCTGGCCGAGGAGCAGGGCCCGGGCAGCGACCTCGTCAGGCAGGCCACGGCCCTGGTGCAGGAGACGATGGCCGAGCTGCGGGACCTGGCACGCGGCGTGCACCCGAGCGTGGTCACCGAGCAGGGCCTCGAGGGCGCCGTGGACGCCCTCGCCGAACGGGCGCCCCTGCCCGTGGAGGTCCGCGGCGAGGTGCCTCGGCTCACCGAGCTCGTCGAGGTGACGGCATACTTCGTCGTCGCCGAGGCCCTGGCGAACGTGGCGAAGCACGCGGGGGCCACCCATGCGACGGTGGGCTTGGAGCTGCCCGACGACCGGCTCGTCGTGACCGTCCGCGACGACGGCCGCGGCGGGGCTGACTTCGCGCGGGGCACGGGGCTGGCCGGCCTCCGTGACCGGGTCGAGGCCGCCGGCGGGAACCTCGAGCTGCGCTCGCCCCGCGGGGGCGGGACCACCCTGGTGACCCGGCTGCCCGCGCACGTGCGGTTGGCGGACCCGCCCGCGGGTGGGGGCCCACGATGAGCGGGCCGCGAGTGGTGCTCGCCGACGACGTCGTGCTGCTCCGGGTCGGCCTTGCGCGGCTGCTCACCGATGCGGGGCTCACGGTGGTGGGCGAGGCCGGTGACGCCGACGAGCTCGTGGCGCTGGTCGACCACACCGACCCCGACGTGGTCGTGGTCGACGTCCGGATGCCGCCGACGCACACCACCGAGGGCCTCGACGCAGCGCGCCGGATGCGCGAGGAGCACCCCCGCCTGGGCATCCTGATCCTGTCCCACCACCTGGAGACCCGCAACGCACTCGAGCTGATCCAGGGGTCGACCGGTGGCATCGGCTACCTGCTCAAGGACCGCGTCGGAGACCCGCGCTCGTTCGTCTCGGCCGTCCGCGACGTGGCCGCGGGAGGGACGGTCATCGACCCCCACGTGGTCGCCGCCCTGCTCGGACGCCGCCGCCGGGTCGACCCGCTCGAGTCGCTCACTCCCCGGGAACGCGACGTCCTGGCCTCGATGGCCGAGGGGCGCTCGAACATGGCGATCGCCGACCACCTCACGCTGAGCCCCAAGACGGTGGAGAAGCACATCTCGTCGGTGTTCGGCAAGCTCGGCCTCGCCGACGAGCCCGTCCGTCACCGCCGGGTCGCGGCCGTCCTGTCCTACCTGCGCACCGTGGATGGCGAACGGTCACGTCCGTAGCCCGAGCGGCGCCCGCGTGCCGCGGACGCGCGACGCCGCCGAACGCCCCAGCGGACCGTCTCGCTGACGGCCGCGGCCGTGGTGACGGTCAGGGTCAGGGCGGCGAGGGCGAGGTCGGCCCGGTCGTGGTCGCGAAGGCGCATGCCACGGTCCTGCCCGCCCACGGGCGCCCTACACCTGTCCGGCCACGTCCGGTCGCGGCACTGTTCGCGGCAGCACCACTCAGCGCCGGCGGGCCTCACCGTGCGAGGAGTCGCTCACCTCTCCGACGAGCTCCTCGATGACGTCCTCGAGGAAGACCACCCCGACCACCTGGCCGTCGTCGGCCACGACCCGGGCCAGGTGCGAGCCGGTGAGCTGCATCGTCTGCAGCACCGACTCCACCTCGTCGTCGCGCCGCACGTTCGCCATCCGGCGCACCCGCTTGGCGGGCACCGGCTCGAGCCGCTCGACCTCGTCGGCGTACAGCACGTCCTTGAGGTGCAGGTAGCCCCCGAGGTCCCCGTCCTCGTCGAGCACCGGGTAGCGCGAGTAGCCGTGCCGGGCGACGAGCCGCTCGATGTCGAGCGGGGTCGCGGCACCCGTCACGGTGACCAGCCCGGCGAGCGGCACGCCCACGTCGGCGGCATCCTTGTCGCTGAACTCCAGCGCGGCGCCGAGCCGCTCGTAGTGCTCGTCCTCGACCAGGCCCTCCTCGCGCGACTCGTCGAGGATGTGGGCGACCTCCTCCGCCGTGAACGCCGACGCCACCTCGTCCTTCGGTTCGACCCCGAACAGCCGGATGCCGGCCTTCGAGAGCCAGTCCATGGCCGCGATGACCGGCGCCAGCACCCGCGCGACCATCACCAGCGCCGGCACCAGGGCCACCGCGGAGCGCTCGGGCCGGGCGATCGAGATGTTCTTGGGGATCATCTCGCCGTACACGACGTGGAGGAAGACCACGATGGCGAGCGCGATGACCAGCGCCACGGCGTCCGCGACGCCCTCGGAGACCCCCAGCCGTTCCGCGACGGGCACCAGCGCGTGGTGCAGCGCAGCCTCCGACACCGCACCCAGCAGCACCGAGCAGACGGTGATGCCGAGCTGGGCTGTGGCCAACAGCAGCCCGGTGCGGTGCATGGCGTCGAGGGCCACCTTCGCCCGCTTGCTGCCCGCGTCGGCCAGCGGCTCGAGCTGGCTGCGCCGGGCCGACATGGCGGCGAACTCGGCGCCGACGAAGAACGCGTTGGCGGCCAGCAGCACGAGGGTGACCAGCACCACGAACCAGCCGCTCACGACCGGTCCTCCGGCTCGTCGTCACCGTCGGTGGGCGCGGGTTCGGTGCGCTCCAGGCGCACCCGGTCGACCCGGTGTCCGTCCATGTCGACGACCCGGGCGGTCCAGCCGTCGACCGGCAGCGTGTCGCCCACGGCCGGCACCCGCCCCAGGGTCGACATCACCCAGCCCCCGATCGTCTCGTAGGCGGGCCCGTCGGGGATGTCCGCCCCGACGCGGCTGCGCACCTCGTCGGGCCGCCACAGCCCCGGCACCGTCCAGGCCCCGTCGCGCAGCTGGCGCCCCGTGGTCTGCGAGCGGTCGTGCTCGTCGCTCACCTCACCGACGATCTCCTCGACGAGGTCCTCGAGCGTGACGACGCCCGAGGTGCCGCCGTACTCGTCGACCACGACCGCGAGCTGCAGGCCACCCTGGCGCAGCTGGAGCAGCAGCGGGTCGAGGCGCAATGTCTCGGGCACGAGCACGGCGGGGCCCATCAGCGCCGACACGGGGACGTCGGGGCGGCGGTGGAACGGCACGGCGATCGCCTTCTTGACATGCACGATGCCGTCGATGTCGTCCCAGTCGGCCCCCACCACGGGGAAGCGGGAGTGCCCGGTGCGCCGCGCCAGGGCGACGACGTCGGCGGCGGTGGCGGTGCGCTCGATCGAGGTGGCCTGCGACCGTGGCGTCATCACGTCGGCGGCGGTCTGGTCGGCGAACCCCAGGGATGCCGTGACGAGCCGGGCGGTGCTGCGGTCGAGGGTGCCCGCCTCGGCCGAGGAGCGCACGAGGGAGGCCAGCTCGGCCGGGCTGCGGGCTGCCGAGAGCTCCTCCTGCGGCTCGATGCCGAGCGCCAGCAGGGTGCGGTTGGCGACGCCGTTGAGCAGCAGGATCATCGGCTTCATCGCGATGCCGAACCAGCGCACCGGGCCGGCCGCGACCTTGGCCGTGGCCATGGGCAGGGACACGGCGAGGGTCTTGGGCACCATCTCGCCGACGATCATCGAGAACACGGTGGCGATGAGCATGGCGAGCACCGAGGCCGCCGACGAGGCCGCCGACTCCGACAACCCCACTGACTGCAGCGGCCCCATGAGCAGCGCGCCGACCGACGGGCTCGCGATGAAGCCGAGCACCAGCGTGGTCAGCGTGATGCCGAGCTGGCACGCCGAGAGCTGGGTCGACAGCCGCCGGTGCGAGGTCAGCACCGAGCGCGCCCCGGGCTCACCCTCGTCGACGGCCTGCTGCACCGTGGGCCGGTCCAGCGCGACCAGCGAGAACTCGGCCGCGACGAACAGGGCCGTGCCCACGGTGAGGACGACGCCGAGGAGCAGCAGCAGCCATGGGGTCATGATCGGACCATCGTATGGGGGCGCCGCGCCGTTCCTCGACCTGCGGGTCCGCCCGGCGACGGAGCCGTATCCACCGGGGGGTTGACCCTGACGCCACGGGAGGCTGCAAGGATCGGGACATGACACCTCGAGGTACCCCATGAGCACCACGTCCGCGACGGGAGCCACCATCGAGATCCGCGGCCTCACCAAG
Source organism: uncultured Actinomycetota bacterium (assembly GCA_963747405.1). Lineage (GTDB taxonomy): Bacteria > Actinomycetota > Actinomycetes > Actinomycetales > Dermatophilaceae > Fodinibacter. The sequence goes on along the minus strand of CAVVFG010000019.1, from coordinate 254,753 downwards.
CGCTTCGGGTCCTTCGTCGCGGTCGACGACCTGACCTTCGACGTCGAGCCCGGACGGATCACCGGCTTCCTGGGGCCCAACGGCGCCGGCAAGACCACCACCCTGCGGATGCTGCTCGGCCTGGTCCACGCGACCAGCGGCAGCGCCACGATCGACGGGCACCGCTACGTCGACCTCCCGGCCCCTCAGTCGATGGTGGGTGCGGCGCTCGAGGCCACGAACTTCCACCCCGGGCGCAGCGGCCGCGACCACCTGCGGGTGCTCGCCGACGCCGGCTCCATCCCGGTCAGCCGGGTCGACGAGCTGCTCGAGCTGACCGGGATCCCGGCCGCGGCCCGCAAGCGCGCCGGTGAGTACAGCATGGGCATGCGCCAGCGGCTCGGGCTGGCCGCCGCATTGCTCGGCGACCCGCAGGTGCTCGTGCTCGACGAGCCGTCGAACGGCCTGGACCCCGAGGGCATCCGCTGGCTGCGCGGCTTCCTGCGCCACCTCAGCTCGCAGCGCAAGACGATCCTGGTGTCCAGCCACCTCCTGCAGGAGGTGGAGCAGACCGTCGACGAGGTCGTCATCATCGCCAACGGCCGCCTGGTGCGCGCCGGCGCCGTGGCCGACCTGCAGGGGGCGCCCGGCGCCATCGTGCGCACCTCCGACCGCGAGCGACTCGCCGGCGCCCTGCGCGTCGCCGACGTCACCAGCGCGCCCGGCAAGGACGACACGCTCGTCGCCGACACCACCGACCTGCGCCTGGTGGGAGACGTCGCGCTGCGCGCCGGCCTGCCGATCTACGGCCTGGAGCCCAAGCGGGCCGACCTCGAGGCGCTGTTCTTCGAGCTCACCGAGGGCACCAACCGTAACGAGTCGCCGGGGGGCGCGCCGCCCGGCCAGGATGCCGTGACCGGCCAGGAAGGAGCGCAGCGGTGATGCCCGCCGTCCGCAGCGAACTGCGCAAGTTCTTCACCACCCGGCTGTGGTGGGGCATGGCCATCGCCACCTTCGTCGCCGCGGCGGCCTTCGCCGCCCTCACCGGCGTCATCATCGCCAACCCAAGTGCGGCCGGCGGCCCCGGCGGCGGACGGATCATCGGCACCGACACCCAGGTCGCCAACTCGATCTACACCGCCGGCATCAGCATCAGCCGCCTGTTCCTCCTGACGATCGGCATCCTGGCCATCGGCGGCGAGTTCCGGCACAAGACCATCTCCGCCACCCTGCTGGCCACGCCCCGCAGGGCCCGCGCGATGGTGGCCAAGGCCGTCGCCCTCGTGGGCATCGGCGGCTTCTATGGGCTGCTGAGCCTGGCCGGGTCGGTCGTCGTCGGCGCCATCGTGCTGAAGATCATCGACCGGCCGGTATTCCCCTCGGCCGAGGTCGCCCGCACCCTGGCGCTCAGCCTGCTCGTGCTCGCCCTCTGGGCGCTCATCGGCCTCGGCATCGGCATCCTCATCCCCAACCAGGTCGCCGCGCTCTTCATCGGGGTCGCTGTGGCGTGGATCGTCGAGCCGCTGCTGGGGCTGCTGCTCACGATCTGGGACTTCAGCCGTGAGAACGTGGCGCCGTTCATGCCCACCAACGCCACCAGTGCGGCCTTCAACGCGATCTCGCAGAACGCCGACGAGGTGCGCCTGGCGTGGTGGGGCGGCGCGCTGACCCTCGTGGCCTACGCGGTGCTGCTCGCCGGGTTCGGCATCTGGCGGATGACGCGCGCCGACATCAGCTGAGCACCGCGGCCCGGGGGGAGCCCCGTCGGGCGGACGTCGGTGACGGCGGCCGGCCCACCGTCACCACGGTGGACCGGCCGCCGCAACGTGCCCACCACTCGCCCGTCCCGCGACGTGAGGTGCGGGCAGCGGGGATAGGCTTGGCCGATCACCGCAACGACTACCGACGAGCCGAGAAAGAGGCGCATCCTCCGTGGCCGAGCAGTCCCCGTCCAGCGACCCCCTGACCTCCTTCGGACCCAACGAGTGGCTGGTCGACGAGCTGTACGAGCAGTACACCAAGGACCGCAACAGCGTCGACAGGGCGTGGTGGGACTTCTTCAAGGACTACACGCCGGGTGAGGGCGCGCTCGGGCGCGACGCGGCAGCGGCGGCCCGGCGCACCTCCGACGGTGCGGCAGCCAGGTCCGGCAACGGCTCGGCCACCAACGGTCCGGCCAAGGCGCCGGCTCGCGCGGCCGGCCCCGCCCCGGCGGCCAAGCAGCCCGCCCCCGCCCCGGCGAAGCAGGCCGCCCCCGCCCCGGAGTCGAAGCAGGCCGCCCCGGAGGCGAAGGACGCGACGCCCTCCCGCCCCCAGCCCCCGGCATCCACCACCCCCAAGCCGCGCGAGGCCGCCGCGCCCAAGGCGGCAGGCCCGCTGGGCGACGCCAGCTCCTCCCCCATCCGCGGTGCGAGCGCGAGGGTCGTCACCAACATGCAGTCCTCGCTCGAGGTGCCCACCGCCACCTCGGTGCGCGCGGTGCCGGCGAAGCTGCTCATCGACAACCGCATCGTCATCAACAACCACCTCGCCCGCAGCCGCGGCGGCAAGGTCAGCTTCACGCACGTCATCGGCTTCGCCCTGGTCAAGGCGCTGGGCGTGCTGCCCGAGATGAACAACGGCTTCGGCCACGACGAGAACGGCAAGCCGGTGCTCATCACGCCGGCGCACGTCAACCTGGGCCTGGCCATCGACCTCGCCAAGCCCGACGGCACCCGCCAGCTGCTCGTGCCGTCCATCAAGGCCGCCGAGACGATGGACTTCGCGCACTTCTGGACCGCCTACGAGGAGATGGTCAAGAAGGCCCGCGGCGGCAAGCTCACCGTCGAGGACTTCCAGGGCACCTCGATCTCGCTCACCAACCCCGGCACCATCGGAACCGTCCACTCGGTGCCGCGCCTGATGCGGGGCCAGGGCACCATCATCGGCGTCGGCGCGCTCGAGTACCCCGCCGAGTGGCTCGGTGCGAGCCTGGAGACCCTGAACCGCAACGCCGTGAGCAAGATCCTGACGCTCACCAGCACCTACGACCACCGGATCATCCAGGGAGCCCAGTCCGGCGACTTCCTGCGCGTGGTCCACTCGCTGCTGCTGGGTGAGCACGGCTTCTACGACGAGATCTTCGAGAGCCTGCGCATCCCCTACGAGCCGATCCGCTGGGTGCGCGACGTCGACACCTCGCACGACGACGACATCAACAAGGTCGCCCGGGTGCAGGAGCTCATCCACGCCTACCGCGTGCGCGGCCACCTGATGGCCGACACCGACCCGCTGGAGTACAAGCAGCGCCGCCACCAGGACCTCGACGTCACCACCCACGGCCTGACCCTGTGGGACCTCGACCGCACCTTCGCCACCGGCGGGTTCGGCGGCCAGCCGTTCCTCAAGCTGCGCAAGATCCTCGGCATCCTGCGCGACTCCTACTGCCGCACCATCGGCGTGGAGTACATGCACATCCAGGACCCCGAACAGCGGGAGTGGATCCAGAGCAAGATCGAGGTCGGCTACGCCAAGACCACCCGTGAGGAGCAGCTGCGCATCGTGCGCCGGCTCAACGCCGCCGAGGCGTTCGAGACCTTCCTGCAGACCAAGTTCGTCGGGCAGAAGCGCTTCTCGCTCGAGGGGGGCGAGTCGGTCATCGCCCTGCTCGACCGCGTCCTGTCGCGGGCCGCCGAGGACAAGCTCGACGAGGTCTGCATCGGGATGCCGCACCGCGGGCGCCTCAACGTGCTCGCCAACATCGCGGGCAAGTCCTACGGCCAGATCTTCCGCGAGTTCGAGGGCAAGCAGGACCCCCGCTCGGTGCAGGGGTCGGGCGACGTGAAGTACCACCTCGGTACCGAGGGCACCTTCACCGCCGAGGGTGGCCGCACCACCAAGGTCTACCTCGCCGCCAACCCCTCGCACCTCGAGGCGGTCAACCCGGTGCTCGAGGGAATCGTGCGCGCCAAGCAGGACCGCCTCAACCTCGCCGGCGAGGACTTCACCGTGCTGCCCGTTCTGATGCACGGCGACGCCGCGTTCGCCGGGCAGGGTGTGGTGGCCGAGACGCTCAACCTCTCGCAGCTGCGCGGCTACCGCACCGGCGGCACCGTGCACGTCGTCATCAACAACCAGGTCGGCTTCACGACCTCGCCGAGCAGCTCGCGCTCCTCCACCTACTCCACCGATGTGGCCCGGATGATCCAGGCGCCCATCTTCCACGTCAACGGCGACGACCCCGAGGCGTGCGTGCGGGTGGCCGAGCTGGCCTACGAGTTCCGCAAGGAGTTCCACAAGGACGTCGTCGTCGACATGGTCTGCTACCGCCGCCGCGGCCACAACGAGGGCGACGACCCGTCGATGACCCAGCCGCTGATGTACAACCTCATCGAGGCCAAGCGCAGCGTGCGCAAGCTCTACACCGAGTCACTCATCGGCCGTGGCGACATCACCGTCGAGGATGCCGAGGCGGCGCTGCGCGACTACCAGCAGCAGCTCGAGCGCGTGTTCGTCGAGACCAAGGCCGCCCTGAAGGAGGCCGAGCGAGAGGCCGCCGACGCGAGCTACTCGGGCACCGACCCGGAAGGCCACACCGGCCTCGAGCCGCCTGCCGCCCAGGCCCGCAACGCCGACGCGACCAAGCACTCCTCCACCGAGACCGCCATCAGCACCGAGGCGCTGCACCGGATCGGTGACGCGTTCGTCGACGTCCCCGACGGCTTCACCGTGCACCCCAAACTGCACCAGATGCTCGAGAAGCGGGCCGCCAGCGTGCGCGAGGGCGGCATCGACTGGGGCACCGGCGAGCTCATCGCCTTCGGCTCGATGCTCATGGAGGGCACCCCGGTGCGCCTCGCCGGCCAGGACAGCCGGCGCGGCACCTTCGTGCAGCGCCACGCGGTGCTGATCGACAAGCAGAGCGCCGCCGAGTGGACCCCGTTGCTGTACCTCGGTGAGGGCCAGGGCAAGTTCTGGGTCTACGACAGCCTGCTGTCGGAGTTCGCGGCGATGGGCTTCGAGTACGGCTACTCCGTCGAGCGGCCCGACGCGCTGGTGCTCTGGGAGGCGCAGTTCGGCGACTTCTTCAACGGCGCGCAGACCATCATCGACGAGTTCATCTCGAGCTCGGAGCAGAAGTGGGGGCAGCGCTCCTCGGTGGTGCTCCTCCTGCCGCACGGCTACGAGGGGCAGGGACCCGACCACTCCTCGGCCCGCATCGAGCGCTTCCTCACGATGTGCGCCGAGAACAACATGACGGTGGCCTACCCGTCGACCCCGGCGTCGTACTTCCACCTCCTGCGCCGCCAGGCCTACGCCCGCCCGCGCCGCCCGCTCATCGTCTTCACCCCGAAGTCGATGCTGCGGCTGAAGGCCGCCAGCAGCGCGCCGCAGGACTTCACCTCCGGCCGCTTCCTGCCGGTGATGCCCGACTCCGGCACCACCAACGAGGTGTCCCGCGTGCTCCTCGCGGCCGGCAAGGTCGTCTACGACCTGCTCGCCGAACGCGAGAAGCGCGGTGACACCGCGACCGCGGTGCTGCGGCTCGAGCAGTACTACCCACTGCCGGCGGGCGACCTGGCACGTGAGCTCGCGAGGTACCCCGGCGCCGAGGTGGTCGTCGTGCAGGACGAGCCGAGGAACCAGGGCGCCTGGCCGTTCCTGGCGCTCAACCTGCCCCAGGCGCTGGTCAGGCACGGCGAGGAGCGGACGCTGCGCGTCATCTCGCGGCCCCCGTCGGCCTCGCCGGCCACCGGCTCGACCAAGAAGCACCAGGTCGAGCAGGCCGAGCTCGTGGCACAGTCGTTCGAGCGCTGACCGCGGGTCTGCCGAGCGGGCCCCCGCGCGACGGGTAACCTCGCAGCGTGTACTTCACGGACCGTGGCATCGAGGAGCTGCAGGCCCGTCGGGGTGACGAGGAGGTCACCTTCGACTGGTTGGCCGAACAGCTGCGCACCTTCGTCGACCTCAACCCCGACTTCGAGGTCCCCGTGGAGCGGCTGGCGACCTGGTTGGCCCGCCTGGACGACGAGGACGAGTGATCGAGCAGATGCCTGACGAACAGGGCGACGACACGACGTCGCCGATCGAGTTCCGGCCCAGTGTCGAGGCCCAGGTGGTGCCCGAGGGCGCCCGCGACCTGGCGCTGGTGTTCCTCGGGGCCTCCCTCGTCGCCGGGATCGGCGACCCCAAGGGCCAGGGCTGGGTGACCCGGGTCGTGGGGCGAACCCAGCACCCCGACCTCGAGCTGACCGCCTACAACCTCGGCGTGCGCGGCGACACCTCCGCCCAGGTCCTGCAGCGCTGGGGCACCGAGGTGCCCCTGCGGTGGGCCGGGCGCAGCGAGCGCCGTGTCGTCGTCTCGGTGGGCACCAACGACGTCGTCAGCGGCATCACCCTGGCCCGGCACCGGCTCAACCTCGCCAACCTGCTCGACGACGCCACCGCCTCGGGGGTCGGGGCGTTCGTCGTGAGCCCGCCGCCCACCGACGACGCCGAGCTCAACGAGCGGCTCGAGGTGCTCGTCGACGCCCAGGCCGACGTCTGCGCCCGGCGCGGCATCCCCTTCGTCGACTGCTTCGCGCCGCTGATGGGCCACGACCAGTGGAGCAGCGACCTGGCTGCCAGCCGGGTGCAGCACCACCCCGGGCAGGCCGGCTACGGGCTGATCGCCTGGCTGGTGCTGCACAACGGCTGGGACGACTGGCTCCAGATCTCCTGAGGCCGCCTGCGGCGCTCAGGCCGTTTCGCCGACGAACTCGCGCACCAGCGCCGCGAAGCGGTCGGGCTCGTCCAGGTGCGGGAAGTGCCCCGCACCCTGGAAGAGCTCGACCCGGCAGTGCGGGATCGAGGTGGTCGCGGAGGCCGCGTGCCATGCGGGGATCATCCGGTCCTTGGTGCCCCACACGACCAGCGTGGGGATGGGCGCGGAGTCCGGCAGGTAGTCGTGGGCGCTGACGCTCTGGCCGCCGGGGTCGATCACGGCTCGGGTGGTGGCCAGGAAGGCACGGCGGGTGTCGGCATCGCCGAGCGAGGTGAAGCCGTCCCAGACCTCGGTGAGGTCGCGGCCCGGGCGCAGGCCCACCGAGCCGAGCACCCGTGCGGCCGAGGCGATCCGGTCGCGCATCCACCCCGACGCGATGACCGGCAACACGTACTCGGCACCCGGCAGGGTCGCCGAGCGCAGCAGGGGGTTGACCTCGCGCCCGAGGCCGCCGCTCGCGACGAGCACGAGCCGGTCGACCCGCTCGGGGAAGAGGTAGGAGAAGACCATCGCGATGCCGCCGCCCAGCGAGTGACCCACCAGGGTCACCTGGGCGATGCCGAGCCGGTCGAGCAGGTCGCGCAGGGTGGCCGCGTGCGCGCCGAGCGAGTAGTCACCGACCGGCTTGTCGGACTCGCCGTGGCCGAACAGGTCGGGGACGACGAGCCGGTGGTTGTCGTCGAGCCGGTCGACGAGGTGGCCCCACTGCTTCTGCGATCCCAGGATGCCGTGGATGAACAGCAGCGTCGGCCCCGATCCGCTGTCGGTGTACGAGAACGCGTGCCCGTGCAGGGTGACGGTGCGCTCGGCAGGCGGCGCGCTCACGGCGGGCTCCTCGGGTGGTCGGGTGGGGTCCACCTCAGGTTACCGTCCGGTAAGGAAGGCGGCCGGACGGCGGTGTCGGGTCACACATGCCGGGCCCCGGTCACAGCGTGAAGACGACCTTGCCGGAGACGCTGCCCTGCAGCATCCGCTCGAACCCCTCGCGGGCCCGGGCGAGCGGTCGCACCGAGTCGACCTGCGGCTCGATGCCGGCGTCGACGACGAAGCGGGCGAGCCGCTCGAGCTCGTCGCGTGAGCCCATGGTCGACCCGACGACTCGCAGCTGCTTGAAGAAGATCTTGGTCAGCTCGGCCTTGGCCGGGGCATCGCCCGACGTCGCTCCCGAGATCACGACCGTCCCCCCGGGACGCAGGCTGTTGACCGAGTGCGACCAGGTCGCCGCCCCGACCGTCTCCATGACCGCGTCGACCCGCTCCGGCAGCCGGGCCCCGCTCTCGAAGGCGCGGTCGGCGCCCAGGGCCACGGCGTGCTCGCCCTTGGCGGCCTCCCGGCTGGTCACCCACATCCGGATGCCGGCGGCCGTGCCGAGCTGCACCAGGGCGGTCGCGACGCCGCCGGCCGCACCCTGCACCAGCACGGTGCCGCCGGGCTGCACGCCCGAGTTGGTGAACAGCATCCGGTAGGCCGTCAGCCAGGCGGTCGGCAGGCAGGCGGCGTGCTCCCAGGTCAGGCTCTCGGGCTTGGGCACCAGGTTGTGGCGGGGCACGGCGACCACCTCGGCCAGGGTGCCGTCGTGCACCTCGCTGAGCAGGCTGCGACGCGGGTCGAGCGTCTCGTCGCCGGTCCACCCGGGTGAGGCCACCACGGCGTGCACGAGCACCTCGTTGCCGTCGGCGTCGACCCCCGCGCCGTCGCAGCCCAGCACCATCGGCAGCCGGTCGGCGGGCAACCCGATGCCGCGCAGCGAGAAGATGTCGTGGTGGTTCAACGCCGCCGTGCGCAGCCGCACGGTGGTCCACCCGTCCGGCACCTGCGGGTCCGGGCGCTCACCCACCTCGAGCCCGGACAGCGGGTCGGAGGCGGACTGGCTGACGCAGGTGACGGCGAGCATCCACCAACCCTACGGTGCGGGCGGGCGTCGCCGGTACGGCAGACTGGCCGCCCATGAGGACTTTGTCGCGCTACTCCGCCTACACCGGGCTGCGGCCCGAGATCTTCTCCCGCATCCGCAGGGACCGGCGCAACGTGCTCGACGTCGGCTGCTCCAACGGCGTCCTCGGCGAGGCCGTCAAGAACCGCCAGTCCGCGCAGGTGACCGGCGTGGAGTACGACGAGCAGCTGGCCGCCGAGGCGAGGGGCCGGCTCGACCGGGTCGTCACCGGTGACCTCAACGAGCTCGACGGCATCCTCGGCCAGCTCGACGGCCCGTACGACTGCATGGTCTTCGCCGACGTCCTGGAACACCTGCAGGACCCGTGGGGCTGCCTCACCGCGTTCACCGAGCGCCTGGCACCCGGCGGCGAGGTGATCGTCAGCCTGCCCAACGTCGGGCACCTGTCCACCTTCAGCGCCGTGTTCCTGCGCCGCACGTGGCCGCGTCGCGACCGTGGGCTGCACGACTCGACGCACGTGCGCTGGTTCGCCCGCAACGACATCTCCGAGCTGCTGGCCGGCGCGTCCCTCGAGCCGGCCTCCTGGAAGCGGTCGCAGCGCTTCGTCGACGCCCCCGTGGCCGTGAACCGGCTGGCCCTGCTGGTCGGCTGGGTCCCCGGGGTGCGTGACCTGCTCACCTACCAGTTCGTGGTGGTCGCGCGCCCGACGGAGCCGGGACACCAGGTGTCCGACGCCACCGCCGTCACCGCTGCGGCCGAGCCCGCCTGACACCGGCCCACTGGCTCAGCCGCCCAGCACGGACGGCGCCGCGCGGTGCAGCGCGTCGCGCCAGTGCGGCAGCGGCGCGATGCCGGCCGCCGCCCACATGTCGTGCGAGAGGACGCTGTAGGGGGGCCGGGGCGCCGGCAGGGGGAACTGCGCGGTGGAGATCGGCGACACCCGGCGCTGGTCGAGCCCGAGCTCCTCGAACACCGCCCGGGCCAGGTCGAACCACGAGCACTCCCCCGCCCCGGTGGCGTGCCAGGTGCCGAACGGCGCCCCCGCGTCGACGATGCGCACGATGCCCTCGGCGAGGTCGACGGTCCAGGTGGGCTGACCCACCTGGTCGGCGACGACGGTCAGCGTCTCGCGCTCGCCCGCCAGGCGCTGCATCGTCGCTGGGAAGTTCTTGCCGTGGGCGCCGTAGAGCCAGGCCGTGCGGACCACCCAGCTGCTGGGGCACTCGGCGCGCACCGCCCACTCCCCCGCCGCCTTGGTGCGGCCGTAGGCCGTGGCGGGGCTCACGGGCGCGTCGGCGGCATACGGCTCGCGCCCGTCGCCGGCGACGACGTAGTCGGTCGACAGCTGCACCATGGCCGCCCCCGCGGCGTGCGCCGCCCGGGCCAGGTTCGCCGCGCCGACGGCGTTGACGGCGAAGGCCCGGGCCTGGTCGGTCTCGGCCGCGTCGACGGCGGTGTAGGCGGCACTGTTGACCACGACGTCGTGACCGGCCACCTGGTCGGCGCACTGCGCCGGGTCGAGGATGTCGAGCCCGGGCAGGTCGGCGCGGGTCACCGTGTGGCCCTGGGCCTCGAGCACCGTGCAGAGGTCCTGGCCGAGCATGCCGGCGGCACCGGCGACGAACCAGCGGGCCATCAGCGGCTCACGACGTGCTGGGTCCGGGCGTACTTCGCCTCGGTGGCGTCCTTCTGCGGCCGCCACCAGCCCTCGTTGCCGCGGTACCAGTCGATCGTCGCGGCGAGGCCGTCGCGGAAGCTGCCGTACCGCGGCGTCCAGCCCAGCTCGGTGCGCAGCCGGGCGGACTCGATGGCGTAGCGCAGGTCGTGGCCGGCGCGGTCGGTGACGTGGTCGTAGGAGTCCGGGTCCTGCCCCATCAGCTCGAGGATGAGGCGCACGACGTCGCGGTTGTTGACCTCGCCGTCGGCGCCGATCAGGTAGGTCTCGCCGATGACGCCCTTATCGATGATCGTCCAGACGGCCTCGTTGTGGTCGTCGACGTGGATCCAGTCGCGCACGTTCAGCCCGGCCCCGTACAGCTTGGGCCGGATGCCGTCGATGACGTTGGTGACCTGCCGCGGGATGAACTTCTCGACGTGCTGGCGGGGGCCGTAGTTGTTCGAGCAGTTCGAGATCGTGGCGCGCAGGCCGAACGAGCGCACCCAGGCGCGCACCAGTAGGTCGGAGCCGGCCTTGGTCGACGAGTACGGCGAGCTCGGGTTGTAGGGGGTCTGCTCGGTGAACTTCCTCGGGTCGTCGAGCTCGAGGTCGCCGTAGACCTCGTCGGTGGAGATGTGGTGGTAGCGCACGCCGTGCCGGCGGGCGGCCTCGAGCAGCGTGAAGGTGCCCACCAGGTTGGTGCGCACGAAGGGGCTCGGGTCGTCGAGCGAGTTGTCGTTGTGCGACTCGGCGGCGAAGTGCACCACGACGTCGGCCTCGGCCACCAGCGGGTCGACCAGGCCGGCATCCGCGACGTCACCCTCGACGAAGCGGATCCGGTCCATCGCACCGTCGAGCGAGGCCGTCGACCCCGCGTAGGTGAGCGCGTCGAGCACGCTCACCTCGGCGTCCGGGCGCGTCGCCAGGGTGAGGTGCACGAAGTTGCTGCCGATGAAACCGGCCCCACCGGTGACGAGAACCCTCATGCGCGCAAGGGTATCGGCCGGGAACAGCGGCCCGTCCCGGCGGCGGGGTCACCGCGCGCGACCGGCACGCGGTGCGTGCTCCACGCAGGTGCGGGCCGTGGGCCGGGCGTCGAGCCGCGCGACGCCGATCGGCCGCCCGCACACCTCGCACACGCCGTAGGTGCCGGCTGCCAGCCGGGCCACGGCGGCCTCGACCTCGCGCAGGTGGTCGTGGGCCGACCGCTTCGATGCCGTGAGCTGGGCCCGCTCGTAGGCGATCGTCTGGCCCTCGGGGTCGTGCTCGTCGTCGGCGTTGGAGTCGCGGGACGCGGCGAACAGGGCGGCCAGGTCCTCGTCGGTGCGGGCCAGCCGGGCCTGCGCCGCAGCCCGCTCGGCCGCCAACCGCGCCGCCACGACCGCCGCCTGCCGTGGCTCCTCCCCGGCATCGGCGCCGTTAGGCTCACCCACCATGAAGGGCATCATCCTCGCCGGCGGCTCGGGCACGCGACTGCATCCCATCACCCGGGGGATCTCCAAGCAGCTCATGCCGATCTACGACAAGCCGATGGTCTACTACCCGCTCTCGACGCTGATGATGGCGGGCATCCGCGAGGTGCTCGTCATCACCACGCCCCAGGACCTCGACCAGTTCGAGCGGCTCCTGCGCGACGGCCGGCAGTGGGGCGTCGAGATCTCGTACGCCGTGCAGCCCAGCCCCGACGGGCTGGCCCAGGCGTTCGTCATCGGGGCCGACTTCATCGGCGACGACAGCGTCGCGCTGGTGCTCGGCGACAACATCTTCTACGGCACCGGCCTCGGGACGGCGCTGCGCCAGCTCACCGACGTGCGCGGTGGGCACATCTTCGCCCACCACGTCAGCGAGCCCACCGCCTACGGCGTCGTCGAGTTCGACGCCGACGGCACCGTGCTGTCGATCGAGGAGAAGCCGGAGCACCCGCGGTCGAGCTACGCCGTGCCCGGCCTGTACTTCTACGACAACGACGTCGTCGGGATCGCCGGCAGCCTCACGCCCAGCGCCCGCGGCGAGCTCGAGATCACCGCCGTCAACGAGGCCTACCTGCAGCGCGGCGACCTCACGGTCACGGTGCTGCCGCGCGGCACCGCCTGGTTCGACACCGGCACGTTCGAGGGCCTGATGGACGCGAGCCAGTTCGTGCACGTCGTCGAGGCGCGCCAGGGGTACAAGATCGGCTGCGTCGAGGAGATCGCCTGGCGGGCCGGCTGGGTCGACGACGACACCTTCCGCCGGCTCGGCGACGAGCTCGTGAAGTCGGGCTACGGCGCCTACATCCACGACTGCCTGGCGCGCGGGAGGACCGGCCGCTGATGAGGATCGAGCCGCTGCCCATCGCGGGCGCCTACGTGGTCACGCCACGCCAGTTCCCCGACGCGCGGGGCGTGTTCCTGGAGTCGTTCCGCGGCGACCACCTCGCCGAGCACCTCGGCCACCGTCCCGACATCGTGCAGACCAACGTCTCGGTGTCCTCGCGCGGCACGGTGCGCGGCATCCACTTCGCCGACGTCCCCCCCGGGCAGGGCAAGTACGTCACGGTGCTGGCCGGCTCGCTCGTCGACTACGTCGTCGACCTCCGGGTGGGGTCACCCACCTTCGGCCGGTGGGAGGCCGTCACCCTCGACGCCGTCGACCGGCGCGCGGTCTACCTCGCCGAGGGCCTGGGCCACGCCTTCTGCGCGCTCGAGGACGGCACCACCGCCATGTACCTGTGCACCGCCACGTACAACCCCACCGCCGAGCACGGCGTCCACCCGCTCGACCCGGAGGTCGGGCTGGTGCTGCCGGCCGGCGTCGAGCCGCTGCTCTCGCCCAAGGACGACGCCGCGCCCTCGCTCTCGGATGCCGTGGCGTCCGGGCGGCTCCCGACGGATGCCGGGTGCCGGGCCCGGGCCGACCAGCTCGCCCAGCGCGGCAGGTGACGCTCCCGCCGCACGATCAGGCGTGCCGGGCGCCCGTCGCGAGGCCACGCACGGCGGCGGCCACCGCCTCCGCCACGCCCTCCTGGAACACCGACGGCACGATGCAGTCGGCCGTCGGCTCGGGCACCAGGTCGGCGATGGCGTGGGCGGCCGCCAGCTTCATCGCCTCGGTGATCCGGGTGGCACCGGCGTCCAGCGCACCGCGGAAGATGCCGGGGAAGGCGAGCACGTTGTTGATCTGGTTCGGGAAGTCCGAGCGACCCGTGGCCACGATCGCCGCGTGCCGCCGGGCGAGGTCGGGGTGGACCTCCGGGGTGGGGTTGGCCAGCGCGAACACCATGCCGCGCGGCGCCATCGCAGCGACCTCCTCCTCGGGCACCTGCCCACCCGAGACCCCCACGAACACGTCGGCCCCGTGCAGCGCCACCCCCAGCCGGCCCTGCAGCCCCCGCGGGTTGGTCGAGGCGGCCAGCCGGGCCTTGTGCCCGGTGAGGTCGTTGCGGCCGGGCGAGATGATGCCGCGCGAGTCGCACACCACCACGTCGCGCACCCCGGCCCGCTGCAGCAGGCGGGTGACGGCCACCCCGGCCGCACCGGCCCCCGACACGACGATGCGCAGGTCGGGCACCCGGCGACCGAGCACCCGGGCGCCGTTGAGCAGGCCCGCCAGCACGACGATGGCGGTGCCGTGCTGGTCGTCGTGGAACACCGGGATGTCGAGCCGCTGCGTGAGCTGCTCCTCGATGTCGAAGCAGCGTGGCGCCGAGATGTCCTCGAGGTTGATGCCGCCGTACGACGGCGCGATCCGGGCGACGGCCTCGACGAGCTGTTCGACGGTGCCGGTCTCCATCACCACCGGCACGGCGTCGATGCCGGCGAAGTGCTTGAAGAGCACCGCCTTGCCCTCCATCACCGGCATCGCCGCGAGCGGGCCGATGTCCCCGAGGCCCAGCACGGCCGTGCCGTCGCTGATCACGGCCACCGTGTTGCCCCGCGCGGTGTAGCGGGTCGACAGGGTCGGGTCGGCGGCGATCGCGAGCGAGACCTCGGCGACGCCCGGGGTGTAGAGCAGCGCCAGGTCCTCCCGCCCGCGCAACGGCTGCGTCGCGTGTACCCCCAGCTTGCCGCCCTCGTGAGCACGGAAGACCGGGCTCTGCAGGTCGACGAAGGGGGCGTGGGGCGACGCGGCCATGGGGCAGCTCCTGGGCTGGGAGTCCGTGGTGGGCCCACCGGCGCGAGGCGGGGGCCGGGCAGTGCGCGGGGCCGAGGGGGGTGCTTCTCCGCCGTTCGCTGCGCGCGGGGGTGGCCGCGGGTGAGCATCATCGCACAGCGAGATAGTTACCGGGGTGTGACGCGCGCGACGGCCGCCGGTGGCAGTATCGGCCCCGTACACCGCGCCGAGGTCCCCCGCCTTCCCTCGGTGCCACCCCGGGAAAGGACCCTCATGTTCCGCAACCGCGCCCTCGCGGTGGCCGCTCTCGCCACGACCGCACTCGCCCTGACCGCCTGTGGTTCCGACTCGCTCTCCGAGAGCAGCTCGAGCTCGGCCTCCGCCACCACGTCGGCCAGCGCTCCGACCGTCGACCCCGCCCTGGTCGCGAAGCTGCCGGCGAAGGTCAAGGATGCCGGCACGATCAACATCGGCACCGACGCCACCTACCAGCCCAACGAGTACCTCGACGCCGACGGCAAGACCGTCATCGGCATGGACGTCGAGCTGTTCGACGCGGTGATGAGCAAGTTCGGCATCAAGACCAACTGGGTGCCCTCCGCGTTCGACGCGATCATCCTGGGTGTGCAGAGCGGCAAGTACGACGTGGGCGTCTCCAGCTTCACGGTCAACCCCGAGCGCATGCAGCAGGCCACGATGGTCAGCTACTTCAAGGCCGGCACCCAGTGGGTCACCCAGAAGGGCAACCCCAAGGGCGTCGACCCCGACGACGCGTGCGGCAAGAACGTCGCCGTGCAGAAGGGCACCGTGCAGGCCGACGAGGACCTCCCCAAGCGCCAGGAGGCCTGCAAGGCCGCCGGCAAGCCCGCCATCAACGTGCTCGTCGACGCCGACCAGGCCAAGGTGACCGCCAGCGTGCAGTCCGGCAAGGCCGACGCGATGCTCGTCGACCTCCCGCCGGCCATCGCCGCCGTCGACTCCACGGGCGGCACCCTCGAGCTGCTCGGCGAGCAGTACGACTCCGCGCCCTACGGCTACGTGCTGAAGAAGGAGGACACCGCCTTCGGTGAGGCCATCGTCGAGGCGCTCAACCAGCTCAAGGCCGACGGCACCTACGACCAGATCCTCAGCAAGTGGAAGACCGAGGGTGGCGCCATCAGCGACTTCGCCGTGAACCCGACGGTCAGCTGACGCGATGACCGCGTCGACGCAGGACCGGCCGGGCGCCATCGACGCCCGGCCGGTCCGGCACCCCGGACGGTGGGTGGCCGTGGTCATCATCGCGATCGTCGTCGCGATGATCATCAGCTCGTTCGTGTCCAACGAGAAGTGGAACTTCCCGTTCGCGTTCGAGATCATGCAGCAGACCCCGGTCATCGAGGGGCTGTGGAAGGGCACGATCTTCGGCACCGTCGGCGCGATGATCCTCGGCATCGGCCTGGGCATCCTCCTCGCGGTGATGCGGCTGTCGACCAACCCCGTGCTGCGCGGAGTCGCCTTCGTCTACACCTGGTTCTTCCGCGCCATCCCCCGCTACGTGCTGCTGGTGCTGCTCGGCACCGGAATCGGCTTCCTCTACCCCGCGTTCGACATCGGGGTCCCGTTCGGGCAGCAGATCGCCGACCTGCTCGGCCTCGACACGTCCATGACTTTCTTCTCGCTCGACTACAACAGCATCTCGAGCACGATCTGGGTCGGCATCCTCGGCCTCGGGCTCTCCGAGGCCGCCTACATGGCCGAGATCGCCCGGGCCGGCATCCTGTCGGTCGACAAGGGGCAGGCCGAGGCCGCCCAGGCGCTCGGCATGCCGCCGGGCAAGACGATGCGGCGGGTGGTGCTCCCCCAGGCCATGCGGGTCATCGTCCCCCCGACCGGCAACGAGACGATCGCCATGGTCAAGGACACCTCGCTGCTCGCGGCGGTGCCCGTCATCGTCGAGCTGTTCTACCAGAGCTACCAGTTCGGCCAGCGCAGCTTCCAGATCATGCCCGGCATCGTCGCGGCGACGATCTGGTACCTCATCGTCTGCTCCATCCTCATGGTCGGGCAGTCGCGCCTGGAGCGCTACTACGGCCGCGGCTTCGGAGCGATGCCGAAGAAGGCGCAGCAGAAGATCACCGAGATCGGGGCTGACCACTGATGAGCGAGCCGACTTCCACGACCGCCACGACCGGCGCGGATGCCGCACCGCTCGTCCACGCGGTCAACGTCACCAAGGCCTTCCACGGCACCGAGGTGCTCAAGGGCATCGACATGGACGTGCGCCGCGGGGAGGTCGTCGTGCTGCTCGGCCCCTCCGGGTCGGGCAAGACCACCTTCCTGCGCTGCATCAACCAGCTCGAGACCATCGACGGCGGCCGGATCTGGGTCGACGGCGACCTGATGGGCTACGAGGACCGCAGCGGCACGCTGCACCGCCTCAAGGACAAGCGGATCGCGGCGCAGCGCCGCGACATCGGCATGTGCTTCCAGCGCTTCAACCTCTTCCCGCACAAGACGGTGCTCGAGAACGTCATCGAGGCACCGGTGCACGTCAAGGGCGTGAAGAAGAAGGACGCCACCGCCAAGGCCCTCGAGCTGCTCGAGCAGGTGGGCCTGGGTGACAAGCCGTCGGCCTACCCCTCCCAGCTCTCCGGTGGCCAGCAGCAGCGCGTCGCCATCGCCCGGGCGCTCGCGATGGACCCCAAGCTGATGCTCTTCGACGAGCCGACCAGCGCCCTCGACCCCGAGCTCGTCGGAGAGGTGCTCAAGGTGATGCGCGACCTCGCCGACGGCGGCATGACGATGATCGTCGTGACGCACGAGATGGGCTTCGCGCGCGAGGTGGCCGACCGCGTGGTGTTCATGGATGCCGGCGTGGTGGTCGAGGAGGGCCCGCCCTCCCAGGTCATCGCCGACCCGCAGCACAACCGCACCAAGGCGTTCCTGTCGCGGATGCGTCAGGAGGAGGCCGCGCACGCGGAGGCGGTCGTCTCCACCGCCGGCGGCAATGCCGAGGCCCTCGCCGCGATCGCCGCGGCCGACGCCGAGGCCGACCAGGCGGCCCGGGCGGCGGTCGAGAACGCGCGGGACGCCACCCAGCAGCGGTGAGCGGGCGGCTGCGGATGCCGTGGCCCGCCCTGGTGCGGGTCCGTGGGCGTTCGATGCTGCCCACCTACCGTGACGGTGACGTCCTGCTGGTGCTGCGCGGCATCCGGCCACGTCCCGGGCGGGCCGCCGTCGTCCGGCTCCCCCCGGCCGCTGGGGGCCGTCCCCGACCGCTCTCGGTGAAGCGGTTGACCGGGCCGGATCCTGCTGCACCGCACCGCTGGTGGATCGACTCCGACAACGCCGCCGAGGGGGTCACCTCCTTCGACGTCGGGTCACTCGCCGAGGACGACATCCTCGCGGTGGTCGTCGGCTCTGTGCGGCGACCGCTGGGGTAGGTTTGGCGGGACCGCACGTCCCGACCCCGAGGAGAGACACCCATGCTGTCCCTGTTCCGCATCACCGACGTCTCGGCGCACTGCGACCTGCCGTGCGGCGTGTACGACCCCGCGCAGGCCCGCATCGAGGCTGAGTCGATCAAGGGAATCATCGCCAAGGTCGCAGACAACCCCGACCCCGACTTCCGCACCCGCGCCATCCTGATCAAGGAGCAGCGCTCGGAGCTCGTCAAGCACCACCTGTGGGTGCTGTGGACCGACTACTTCAAGCCCCCGCACTTCGAGAAGTACCCCGAGCTGCACACCCTGTTCAACGAGGCCACCAAGCTGGCCGGCGCGTCCGGCACCAAGGGTGAGTTCGACGCCGCCAAGGCCGACGAGCTGCTCGCCAAGATCGACGAGATCGCGCGCATCTTCGCGGAGACCAAGAAGGCCTGACTGCGGCCCCACCACGACGGCCGCCCCGGCGACAGCCAGGGCGGCCCTCGTCGTGCAGGAGCCTCAGGGCGCGGGGACGGTGACGACGAAGACGTCGCCGACTCCCTCGAGGTCGACGGCACCCTCACCGGCCGGGAGGAAGGCCGACTCGACGTCGCCCAGGTCGAGCCTGCCGGTGGCCGAGGCCAGCGTGACTCCGCCGCGCAGGCAGAACACGATGCGCGGACGGCCCTCGCCGGGCAGTGACCGACCCGGGCTGACGCGGTAGAGCAGGAAGCGGTCGGAGGCGCTGTCGAAGGCCTCGAGCCCGGGCTCGACCACGCGAGCGCGACCGGCGACACCGTCGGCGCGCGGGTCGACGATCCGCAGCAGCTCGGGGGCGTTGACCGCCTTGCTCGTGAGGCCGGCGCGCACCACGTTGTCGGAGTTGGCGAGCACCTCGATGCCCAGCCCGCGCACGTAGGAGTGCAGCACCCCTGCGGCGACGTCGATGTACTCCCCCGGCTGCAGCACCCAGTGGTGCATGAGGAGCAGCACGACCAGGCCGATGTCGTCGGGATGCTCCTCGGCCACCTGCACCACGGCGGCCGCGGCCCGCCCGAACTCGTCGCCCGTGGCCTCGAGCCGCACGCAGGCGGCCACGACCTCGCGGGCCAGGCCGTCGACCTCGCCGGCCGGGGTGGCGAGCACCGCACCGAGCATCGCGTGGGCGGGGTCGTCGGTGACCGCCGCCTTCTCGACCATCTCGACGAGGGTGGGGATGCCGAGCCGCCCGACGAGGTCGGCCACCTCGTCGGGCGCCCGCATCCCGACGAAGACCTCGAAGGGCGCGATGGCCAGCAGCAGCTCGGGCTTGCCCCAGTCGTCGACGTAGACCGAGTCGCCGGTGGTGGCGCGCACCTCGCGGGCCTGCTCGGCGCTCGGGTGGGCCTGGATCGAGATGGCGCGCCCGGGGGCGAGCACCTTGAGCAGGAAGGGCAGGCGTGGTCCGAAGCGCCGCACACAGTCCTCGCCCAGCTCACCGAGCGGGTCGGCGGCCACGACCGTGGCGAGGGTCGGCGCACCCGGTCGGTCGGTGCCGGCCGGGCCCGCCTCGTGCGCGCCCATCCACAGCTCGGACTCGCGCTGCGGGCTCGGGATGTCCCGGCCCTGCAGGCTGGCGATGGACACGTACGATCCCCACGCGTCGGTGAAGATGACGGGCGTCAGGCGATCCACGGGGCCCTCTCCGGGGGTGGCAGCAGGTGGGTACCGATGCTAACGTGCGGCCGGTTCCCACTCCCCCACGCGGGCGACGAGGGCGTCCGCCGTCGCCACCGCCAGGGCCTCGACGACGTCCGGGTCGTACTCGTAGCCCAGACCGAGGTGGATGCGCTCGTTGGCCGCCAGGATGTCCTGCGGGTCGCCACTGCCACCGGTGAGGTCGTCGAAGGCGTTCGCCACCTTGATGATCCGGCTCGCGACCGGCACCTCCTCGCCGAGCTCGCGCACCTGCCGGTAGGGGATCGTCTGCGCCTCGACGTAGTCGGCCACCTCCTCGAGCCCCTCCGCGTGCCGGATGATCCGCGCCCCCTCGTCGGCGATGTCGCGCTGGTCGCTGGGTGCCGCCAGGACGGTCGCGCCCCCCGGGATCGGCTCGATGAGCGAGATCTGGCCGAGGTCGTGCAGCAGGGCGGCGTACTCGACGTCGCGCAGGTCGCGGTCGGAGATGCCCAGCACCCGGCCGATGCGCACGGCGAGGTCGGCCACCCGCTCGGCGTGGCCCGCGGAGGTGTAGCCGCCGTGCTCGGTGATGTGCGAGAGGGTGGCGATGGTCTGGCGGTAGGTGAGCCGGTTCTGCGCGTAGCGGTCGACGGCCACGTAGGTGATGGCGAGCGGGAACAGCGCCACAGGGAGGGACAGCAGCCCCAGGGCCGGTGCCATCAGGGCGACCATCGGGCCCGACACAACGACGGCCGCCGTCAAGGGGGTCACCTCGCCGAACTCGTCGCGCACGGCCGCGAGCCACGGGGTGTGCTGCCGTTCCGAGCGCAGTGCCGACGACAGCACCAGCTCGACCCCGATGCCCACACCGGCGACGGCGACCAGCCCGATCGCGACGGCCCAGCGTGGCACCGAGCTGTCGACGCCGAGGTCCCACAACGACACCCCCTGCGGGGCGAAGGCCCGGGTGAGCCAGGCGGCCGCGGCCACCCCGACCAGGCGGGCGGACACCTGGTCGAGCCCGACGGTGGCCCCTCGCAGGCCGCGCACCAGGGCGGCGAGGAGCAGCCCCGCCGCGACGACGAGCACGACCGGCCCGGCCGCCACGTCGAAGGGCGGCTCGCTGTCGACCACGCCGAGGAAGACGACCCCCAGGGCCGAGGCCGACGCGAGGGGGGCTGCCTCGCGCCCGCTGGGCATGCGCAGCCGGAACAGCTCGCCGATGGTGATGGCAGCCACGAACGAGACGACCGTGGGCCAGTGGCCGACCAGCTGCAGGACCAGCGACATGCCGTTGGCGTAGAGCCCGAGGACGAGCACCAGCAGGCCCAGGGCCAGCACACCCCAGGCGCGTGCCACGTGGGCCCGGGGCGGGACGGTCCTCATGGGCCGGCGACCCCGGCGCGACGCGTCAGGGCGTGCTCGAGGGACTGGAGCAGGTCCTCGCGGCCCGCCGGGCTCCGTCTGAGCAGCTCCAGCGCCGAGTCCCGCTCGACCCGGGCGCCGTCGGGGGTGCCGACCTCGGTGAGCAGGTCGTACTCGTCGGCCAACCCGACGACCAGGGCCGGCAGGCTGACCTGGTTCGGTCTGGTGCCCGGCGACACCGCGAGGCGGTGGTTGGCGATGGCGTTCAGCGAGCCGGTCAGGAAGCTCAGCTCCCGCAGCAGACCGACGCCCCGCTCGGGGTAGTGCTCCAGGGCTGGCTCACCGATGACCCCGGTGTTGCGGACCAGGCCGGTGGGGAGGGTCGTCAGCCCGAGGTCGTGGAGCATGCCGGCCATCCGGGTCTCGGACACCACGTGGGCGCGCAGGCCGAGGTGCTCGGCCATCGACGCGCTGAGGTCGGCGACGCGGGTGCTGTGGCCGGCCAGGTGGGGGGCCTTCGCCTCGACGGCGGCGACCAGCACGTACAGCGCGCGCTCGTGCGCCTTGACCTCCTCGGCGTACTGGCGGTAGGCCCAGTGGGCCACCAGGAGCGGCGGGAGGATGAGGAACACGCTCGCCGCGCCCAGCTCGGCCGGGCCCCAGAGCACGACCAGGATGAACGCGATGATGCCGTAGCCGAGGTGGGCCGACCCCCCGGTCCCGAGGATGCGGCCCACCTGCGCACGCATCGACAGCCCCGACGCCAGGCGCACCACCACGGCGATGAGCACCACGTTCAGCACGAACTGGACGACGTCGGCGACGAGCACGGGAATGCCGATGTCCCGGACGATCTCCTGGGTGCCCACCGGCGCCGTCCCTGCCGGCACCCCACCCGCGGCGAGGTAGGCGGCGCCCCCGACCACTCCCATGGTCGCGAACATGCCCGAGTTGAAGATCCGCACTCGCAGCGGCACTCCCCCGCCGGAGTGGAACGGACCCATGATGGTGCCCACGATGCCGGCGGCGGCCGGGCCGACCAGCGCCATGGTGGCGAGCAGTACGATGCTGGTGAAGGACAGGGACACCCGGTCGGCGTCGACCTTGACCGAGCCGAACCACCACGCCAGGACGGCGAGCAGCAGCATCATCCAGAACGTGGTGGTGTCGATGCCGAGGCCGTCGACCCGGATGGCGCCGGCGGTCAGGCAGATTCCGGCCGCGGCGACGAGGCCGACGTAGGTGTTGGTCGCGTACTGGGCTCGACGTGGGGCGCCACCCTCCCCCGCGGGCGCCTCAGTGGTCATCGGTCAACGACTCAGCCGCCTTCCCAGCCCCAGGCGAGCTGCACCGCGCGGGTCGGGTCGACCCGGTGGACCAGGGCGGTGGGTGCGGCGGAGACGACAGGTGCGGAGAATGCAGCCGGGCTGGCGGATGCGGCGGAAGCGGTGGCGGGAGCGAGCAGGGCGACGGCAGCCAGAGCGGCGGCAGCCAGTGCGGCGCGGAAGGTGCGCATGGAGTTCCTTTCAGAGGCGGTCGTCCGTCCCCTGGACGGCTGGGGACGGGACAGGATGAGTCTCGCACGCGCCGTGGTGTGCGACAATCATTGACGAGCCATGTGCGTCACATCGCGCCACCAGGCACACCGTCCCCCGACGAAAGGCACCCCATGAGCAAGCGCGCCCGCAAGCGCCGCTCGCGCAAGGGCAACAAGGCCAACCACGGCCGCAAGCCCAACGCCTGAGCGCGTCACCCAACACCCGGTAGGCCTGACGGCATACCGGGTGTTCGCGTCGTGTGGGGCCGTTCGGGGGTGCCCCGGTCTCAGCCCTCGGACTCCAGGCGCACCATGGTGATCCGCTGCATGACCTGCAGCCGCACCGCCACGGGGGCGGTCTCGCCGGAGCACGAGCGGCGCACGGCCTGCTTCAGCGCGACGTCGAGGTCGTGCTCGGCCAGACAGGGCTGGCA
The DNA here is from genome assembly GCA_963747405.1 of uncultured Actinomycetota bacterium. Lineage (GTDB taxonomy): Bacteria > Actinomycetota > Actinomycetes > Actinomycetales > Dermatophilaceae > Fodinibacter. The sequence goes on along the minus strand of CAVVFG010000019.1, from coordinate 231,986 downwards.
CTCGCCGAGGTGGGCGGCGACCCGCCGCACGTCGTCGGCGCTCATCTCGCCGTCGAGGTACTCGTAGATGCGGTGCAGGACCTCGGAGCAGTCACCGTGTCCGGCGTGGGCGTCCTGGGTCATGACTCCTCCTGGGTGCCGCTGCCGAAGCCGCGGTCCTTGGCGTACTCGGTGAGCAGGCCGCGCAGCTGGCGCCGCCCACGGTGCAGTCGCGACATCACGGTGCCGATGGGGGTGCCCATGATCTCGGCGATCTCCTTGTAGGCGAACCCCTCGACGTCGGCGAGGTAGACGGCCATCCGGAAGTCCTCGGGCAGCTCCTGCAGGGCACGCTTGACCTCCGAGTCGGGCAGGTGCTCGAGTGCCTGCACCTCTGCGGACTTCAGGCCCACCGACGTGTGCGACTCGGCCCGCGCGAGCTGGTAGTCCTCGACCTCGGCGGCGTCGGACTGCAGCGGCTCACGCTGCCGCTTGCGGTAGGTGTTGATGTAGGTGTTGGTGAGGATGCGGTACATCCACGCCTTGAGGTTGGTGCCGGGCCGGTACTGGTGGAACGCGGCGTAGGCCTTGGCGTAGGTCTCCTGGAGCAGGTCCTCGGCGTCGGCCGGGTTGCGGGTGGTGCGCATCGCGGCCGCGTAGAGCTGGTCGAGCAGCGGGAGGGCCTCGCGCTCGAAGCGGGCCTGCCGCTCGGCGGGGGTCTCGGTGGCGACGTCGACCTCGGCGTCCGTGGGGCTGTCGACGGGAGTCGGTGGAGTGGTCATCGTCTCCCACCCTAACCGGGCCCGGGTGGGCGCTGTGGTGTCGAGCACGAACACGAGGGCGTGACCTTCCTGGCGGAGGGGCGGACAGGTCGGTCAACGCCCCCTCCGGTGAGGGCATTCCCCGCCGTGCGCGCCGGAGCTCAGGCCACGGGAAGCCGCTGGAGCACGAGCGCGGCCACCGCGCCGGCCGACCCGCCGATCGAGTGCGCGCCGGTGACGACGTCGAGGGTGGCCCCGGCCGGCAGGACCGCCTCGACCTCGGCCGGGGTGCCGAACGGGTCGGTGCGTCCCTGCACGACGTGCACGGGGATGCCGTGCGCGCTCGGCGCCGCCAGCTCCGCGGCCCGAGAGCGCTCGGGCCGGCCCGGCGGGTGCAGCGGGAAGGAGAGGGCCAGCACCGCGCTCGCGCCGGCAGCCGCCGCGGTGCGGCACGCCACGCGGGCACCGGCACTGCGGCCACCGACCACGAGCGGGCCCGCACCGGGGCTGGGGGCCAGCGAGTGGAGCACGGGCAGCCAGGCCCGGTCGAGCGACGGCGGGCCGGGGCCGAGCCGCTTGCCGGCCACCCGCCAGGGCTGGTCCACGAGCACCACCAGCCAGCCGGCAGCCACGGCGGCATCCCGCACGGCGAGCACGTCGAGGGTCCAGCGCAGTCCCCCGGCGCCGTGGCCGAGCACGAGGGACCCGGCCGGGATGCCGTCGGGCCGTGTCGTGGTGGTGCGGGCCGGGCCCAGCGGGGTGTCGACGAGCCGCACCGCTACGTCGTCCCCGGTCGCGTCGGCGGGGTCGCCGGGGCCGCTCACCCGTCGCGCCCGAGGACCTCGCCGGTCACCGGGTCGACGACGCCGATCAGCTCGTCGGCGGGAACCGGGTCCAGCAGCTGTGGCCCGTTGGCCCGCGTGCCACTCACCGCCCGCGACACGGGGTACGCCGTGAAGCGGCCCGGCGCCCGCGGCTCGAGCAGCCCGAGCACCTCCGCCGCCCCGGTGCCCGGGTCGAGCCAGGTGGCCCACTCCTCGGCCTCGAGCACCAGGGGCTGGCGGTCGTGGATGCGGTCCAGCCCCGGCTCGGCGGGGCCGGTGACCACCGTGAAGGTGGTGAGCCAGGCGAGGGGGTCGTCGGGGTCGGCCACGGTGGGGTCGCGCCAGAACTCGTAGAGCCCGGCCATCGCGACGCTCGCGCCGTCGGTGCGGGAGGTGAAGAACGGCTGCTTGCGCGGCTTGCCCCTCGCGTCACGGGCGGTCGGCGAGGCCTGCCACTCGTACCACCCGCGGGCCGGCACGAGGCAGCGCCGTGCGGCCAGGGCCCGGGCGAAGGCGGGTTTGTCGGCGACCGACTCGACCCGGGCGTTGATCATCCGGGCCGCACCGCCGGGGTCCTTGGACCAGCTCGGCACCAGGCCCCAGGTGAGCAGCCGAAGCTGCCGCCGCGGCGCCGCCTCGCGGTCCTCGCGCGGCGAGCGGGCGAGCACGACCGGAGCGCGCTTGGTGGGGGCCATGTTGTGGTCGGGCCGACCCGGCGGCGGGTCCTGCGGGTTGACCAGCACGCTGCGCCCCGGATCGCCCGTGCGGTCGTCGTCGACCTCGAACTCGAGCACCAGCTCGTCCGGGTTCGCCGTCGCGGCATACCGACCACACATGGGCGTCAGGCTACTGACCGGGGCGGAGAGGAACTACCGTAGGGACTTCAGATCGGACCAGTAGGAACTGACCGGGAGGAACCCCATGACCTTGGTGCGACGCGTCGCCCGCCCCATGCTCGCCGCGATGTTCGTCGTCGGCGGCCTCGACCAGCTCAAGCACCCGAGTCGCAAGACCGACACCGCTGCGCCGCTCTTCGAGAAGGTGGGTCCGGTGCTCGGCCTGCCCGACGACCCCGAGCTGCTGGTGCGCGCCAACGGCGCGGCGATGGTGGGGGCCGGGTCGCTGCTGGCCATGGGGCGCCTTCCCCGCATCGCCTCCATGGTGCTCGCCGCCACGCTGGTGCCCACCACGGTTGCCGCGCACGCCTACTGGGCGGAGCAGGACCCCGAGGCCCGGGCCCGCCAGCGCACCCAGTTCCTCAAGAACCTCGGCCTGCTCGGCGGGCTGCTCCTCGCGGCCGTCGACACCGAGGGCAAGCCCGGGCTGGCCTACCGCGCCCACATGGTGGGCGACAGCGCGCAGCGCACCGCCCGCCAGACCAGGCGCGAGGCGAAGCACCTCGCGCACGCCGCCGCCCGCGAGGCCAAGCTGAAGGCGGTCCAGGCGCAGCATGCCATCGGCTGACTGGACCGCTCCCACCGCTCACGGGCCGGTCGACGCGCGCGTCGTCCTGCCGGGCAGCAAGTCGCTCACCAACCGCTACCTCGTGCTCGCCGCCTTGGCGACCGACGTGTCCCGGCTGCGTTCTCCGCTCCGGTCGCGCGACACCCTGCTGATGGTCGCGGCGCTGCGCACCCTCGGAGTCGAGGTCGAGGACCTCGAGGGCGGTGACTGGATCGTCACCCCCCGACCGCTGCTCGGCGGCGGCACCGTCGACTGCGGGCTGGCCGGCAACGTCATGCGCTTCCTGCCGCCGGTGGCCGGGCTGGCCGACGGCGCCGTGCGCTTCGACGGCGACCCGCACGCCCGGCTGCGCCCCATGGCGCCGATGCTGGGCGCCCTGCGCTCCCTCGGGGCCGCGGTCGACGACGACGGCCGCGGCAGCCTGCCGTTCACCGTGCACGGCCGGGGCGCGGTCCGTGGCGGGGTCGTCACCCTCGACGCCTCCGCGTCCTCACAGTTCATCTCGGGGCTCCTGCTCTCCGGTGCCCGCTACGACGAAGGCGTCACGGTGCACCACGAGGGCAAGGCGGTGCCCAGCCTGCCGCACATCGAGATGACCGTCGAGACGCTGCGCGACGCCGGGGTGGTGGTCGACGACGGTGACGCCCACACCTGGCGGGTCGAGCCGAGCGAGGTCAACGCCCTCGACGTGCAGGTCGAGCCCGACCTGTCCAACGCGGCGCAGTTCCTCGCCGCTGCTCTGGTCACCAACGGGCGGGTGCAGGTCCCGCACTGGCCGCAGTACACGACGCAGGGTGGCGACTTCATCCGAGAGGTGCTCGACATGATGGGCGCCGAGGTCGTGCTCGACCGGGCGGGGCTCACCGTCGCCGGTGGCGGTGGCATCTGCGGCGTCGACGTCGACCTGCACGGCTCCAGCGAGCTGACCCCGGTGGTCGCCGCCCTGTGCGCGCTGGCCGACTCACCGAGCGTCATCCGCGGCGTGGCACACATCCGCGGGCACGAGACCGACCGCCTCGCCGCCCTGCGCACCGAGCTCACCGGGCTCGGCGCCGGGGTCGACGAGACCGACGACGGGCTGCGCATCCGGCCCCGGCCGCTGCACGGCGGCACCTTCCACACCTACGCCGACCACCGCCTGGTCATGGCTGCCGCGGTGCTCGGGCTGGTGCTGCCCGGGCTCGTGGTCGAGGACGTCGGCACCGTCGCCAAGACGATGCCGGAGTTCACCCAGCTGTGGGACCACATGCTCGGCGACCGGGTCGCGGCGGGCGCCTGATGGCACGAGCGGCGGGCACGTACGACGAGTCCGACGTGCGAATCCGCCCCAACCGCAGGGGAACTCGACCACGCAGCAAGGACCGCCCAGCGCACCAGGATGCCGTCCCCGGGCGGGTCACGGGTGTCGACCGGGGCCGCTACACCACTCTGGTCGGTGACGGCCCCGACCGGCACGTCGTCATCGCGATGAGGGCGCGCGAGCTCGGCCGCAAGGGCATCGTCGTGGGCGACGCCGTCTTCCTCGTCGGCGACACCACCGGCGCCGACGGCAGCCTGGCCCGCATCGTGCGCGTGGCGCCTCGGGACACGGTGCTGCGTCGAACCGCCGACGACACCGACCCGGTCGAGCGGGTGCTGGTGGCCAACGCCGACCAGCTCGTGGTGGTCTCGGCCCTGGCCAACCCCGAGCCGCGGCCCCGGCTCATCGACCGCTGCCTGGTCGCCGCCTACGACGCCGGCATGGAGCCGTTGCTGGTGCTCACCAAGGCCGACCTCACCGACCCCGGCCCCTTCCTCGAGCAGTACGCCGCTCTCTCGGTGCGCCACCTCGTCACCGCGCGGCACGACGGCAGCACCGACGGCCTCGACGCCCTGCGCGAGGCGCTCTCGGGGCGGGTCAGCGTGCTCGTCGGCCACTCCGGGGTCGGCAAGAGCACGCTGGTCAACGCCCTCGTCCCGCTGGCCCTGCGGGCCACCGGCGTCGTCAACGACGTCACCGGTCGCGGCCGGCACACCTCGTCCTCCGCCGTGGCGCTCGCGCTGCCCGACGACGACGGCTGGATCATCGACACCCCCGGCATCCGCTCCTTCGGTCTGGCGCACGTCGACCCGGCGCGGATCATCCAGCACTTCCCCGACCTCGAGCCGGGCACGCAGCAGTGCCCGCGCGGCTGCACGCATGCCGAGGAGGAGTGCGCGCTCGACGAGTTCGTGGCCGGCGGCGCCGCCGGCCCGGCCGGCCCCTCGCGGCTGGACTCGCTGCGCCGCCTCCTGCGCGCCCGCACCCCGGCCACCGACGACTGATTGCGGAGAATCCACCCTGCGGGCTGCGCGCGGGTGCGCTGGGAGGGTGGATTCTCCGCAATCGGTCGAGTTGAGGTCGGTCAGCCGTTCGAGCGGTGGTCCCCGGGCTGCTCGTCGATCAGCCGGGTCGTCTCCTGGGGGGCGTCGCCCTCGTCGCCACGCAGCCGGCGCGACCGGTCGGCCATCTGCTGGAGGTCGGCCGGGTCGTCGGCCGCGATGGCGTCGTCACGCACGCTGCTGTCGACGAACCGCGAGTCCGGCGCGAGGCCGGACACGTCGCGGGTCTCGACGATGGCGCGCGGCTCGGCGAAGTGGCAGGCCGACAGGTGATCGGACTCGCCGTCCGAGCGCAGCTCGAGCTGCGGCTCCTCCTGTGAGCAGACGTCCTGGGCCTTCCAGCAGCGGGTGTGGAACCGGCATCCCGAGGGCGGGTTGGCCGGCGACGGGACGTCGCCCACGAGCACGATCTGCTCGCGCTTGCCGCGCAGCGTCGGATCGGGCACCGGCACGGCGGACAGCAGCGCCTGCGTGTAGGGGTGCGTCGGGCGGGTGTAGACCTCGTCCTCGGTGCCCAGCTCGGCCAGCCGGCCGAGGTACATGACGCCGACCCGGTCCGAGATGTGCCGCACGACGGACAGGTCGTGCGCGATGAACACGTACGCCAGGCCCAGCTCGTCCTGCAGCTTCTCCATCAGGTTGACCACCTGCGCCTGCACCGACACGTCGAGCGCGGACACCGGCTCGTCACAGACCAGCACCTTGGGGTTCAAGGCGATGCCACGGGCGATGCCGATGCGCTGGCGCTGGCCGCCGGAGAACTGGTGGGGGTAGCGGTTGATGTGCTCGGGGTTGAGCCCGACGAGGGCCAGCAGCTCCTGCACCCGGCTGCGCCGCCCACCCTTGGGCACGACGTCCTTGTGGATCTCGAACGGCTCACCGATGATGTCGCCGACCGTCATCCGGGGGTTGAGCGAGGTGTACGGGTCCTGGAAGACGATCTGGATGTCGCGGCGCAAGCGGCGCATGTCCCGCCCCGACGCCGAGCTCCAGTCGGCCCCCTCGAAGATGACCTTGCCGGCCGTGGGCTCCTCGAGGCGCATGAGCAGCCGGCCCAGCGTGGACTTCCCGCAGCCGGACTCGCCCACGATGCCGAGCGTCTCGCCCTTGTGCAGGTCGAAGCTGACGCCGTCGACGGCCTTGACCTGTCCCGCCGTCCGGCGCAGCACGCCCTTCTTGATCGGGTAGTGCTTGACCAGATCCTGGGCGCTGAGAATGACCTCAGGCATTGACGACCTCCTCCGCGAAGTGGCAGGCCGAGAAGCGGTCGGGGATGACCTCGCGCAGCGGGGGACGGTCGGTGCGGCACACCTCTTGGGCCATCCGGCAGCGCGGGTTGAACGGACAACCCGGTGGGATCCGCATCAGGTTGGGCGGCAGGCCGCCGATCGCGGAGAGCGTCTGCCCCTTCTGGTCCAGGCGCGGGATCGACTCGAGCAGCCCCCGGGTGTAGGGGTGGGCGGGCGAGGCGTAGAGCTCGTGGACCATGGCGGTCTCGACGAGCCGGCCCGCGTACATGACCGCGATCCGGTCGGCGACGTCGGCGACCACGCCAAGGTCGTGCGTGATCAGGATGAGCCCCATCTGGCGTTCCTCCTGCAGCTCCTGCAGCAGCGCCATGATCTGCGCCTGCACGGTGACGTCGAGTGCCGTCGTCGGCTCGTCGGCGATGAGCACCGCCGGGTCGAGCGCGATGGCCATCGCGATCATGATGCGCTGACGCATGCCTCCGGAGAACTGGTGCGGGTAGGCCTTGACGCGCTCGCGCGCCGCCGGGATCGACACCCGCTCCATCAGGCGGATGGCCTGCTCGAGGGCGTCGGACTTGTTCATGCCCTGGTGGGTGCGGAACATCTCGGCGATCTGCCAGCCGACCGGGAAGACCGGGTTCAGCGACGACAGCGCGTCCTGGAAGATCATCGAGATCTCCGGACCGCGAGAGAGCCGGCGCTGCTCGTTGGGCATGGACAGCAGGTCCTGGCCGCAGTAGCGGATGTGCCCCTCGGGAATGACGGCGGGCGGCATGTCGAGGATGCCCATGATGGCCTGCGCGGTCACGGACTTGCCCGAGCCCGACTCGCCGAGGATGGCGAGCGACTCGCCCTGGTGCAGCGTGAACGACACCCCGTTGATCGCCGTCGCCACGCCGTCACGGGTGTGGAACTCGACGAAGAGGTCGTCGACCTCGAGCAGCAGGCCGTCCTGCGGGGTGTAGGTGTACTGGCTGCCCGCGGCCTTGGACGCGGGCTTGGTGTCCTGGGTGGTCAACGTTCCTCCGTCGGGTCAGCGGTTCTTCGGGTCGAGGGCGTCGCGCACCACGTCGCCGAGCATGATGAACGCCAGCACCGTGAGGGAGAGGAAGAGGCTGGGGAAGAACAACATGTGCGGCGTGGTGCGCAGGCCGACGATCGCCCGGCTGATGTCGATGCCCCAGGAGATGGCCGGCGGCTGCAGGCCGATCCCCAGGAAGGACAGGGTCGCCTCCGCGGCGATGTAGGCGCCCAGGTTGATGGTGGCGACGACGATCATCGGGGCCAGCGAGTTCGGCAGCACGTGCGAGCGCACGATGCGGTTCGGGCTCGCCCCGAGAGCCCTGGCGGCCTGCACGTAGTCGTTGGGTTTGACCTGGATGACGCTGCTGCGCATGAGTCGCGCCAGGCTCGGCCAGCCCAGGATGACCAGCGCGAGGACCACCTTCAAGACGATGAGGAAGTAGTTGTTGTTGAACAGGTCGGGCAAGGAGACGAGGAAGATGATCGCGCCGAGCAGCAGCGGGATCGCGAAGAACACGTCCCCGACGCGCGACATCAGCGCGTCGACCCAGCCACCCGAGTACCCGGACATGACGCCGATCGTGCCGCCGATCAGGACGGTGCCGAGCGTGCACAGGACACCGACGAGGATGGACGCGCGGGCGCCGTACACGCAGCGGGCGTAGATGTCGTAGCCCTGGATCTCGCGCCCGAACCACGCGTCGGCGTTCGGCCGCTCCCGCGACTTGGCCAGGATGGCGGCGTTCGGGTCGGTGCTGGTGAACAGGCTCGGCCAGATCGCCATCAGCACGAACACCGTGATCAGGGTGATCGAGACCCAGAACAGGGGGTTGCGGCGCATCGACTGCCAGGCGTCCGACGCCAGCGAGCGTTCCTCGTTGACGTCGCCACCCTCGTAGCTGTCGGTGGCGTCGACTTCTTCGACGGATGCGATTTCAGTCATGGCTGATCCTCGGGTCGAGCAGGCCGTAGAGCAGGTCCACGAGCAGGTTGGCGAAGAGGTAGACGATGACGAGCACGGTCACCGCCCCGACCACCGATGCACCGTCGCGCGCTCGGATCGAGCGGAAGATGTAGTTGCCGATGCCGGGGATGTTGAAGATGCTCTCGGTGACGATGGCGCCGCTGAGAAGCGCGCCGAAGTCGAAGCCGATGAAGGTGACGACGGGGATCAGCGAGTTGCGCATGGCGTGCAGGCCGATCGCGCGGCGTCGGGTCAGTCCCTTGGCGACCGCGGTGCGCACGTAGTCGGCCCGCAGGTTCTCGCTGAGGTTGGTGCGGGTGAGCCGGGTGACGTAGGCGAGCGAGATGGAGCCCAGCACCATCGCGGGTAGCGCCAGCTCGTAGAACGAGGGGTTGAGCGAGGTGACGGTGACCGGGAACAGGCCGAGCTTGACCCCCAGGAAGTACTGGGCGAGGCCACCGATGACGAAGGTGGGTATCGAGATGACCACGATCGTCGAGACCAGGACCAGGTTGTCGAGGAAGCCGCCTTTTCGCATGCCGGTCAGCACGCCGGCGATGATGCCGAGGACCGACTCGAACACGATCGCCATGAGGGCGAGCTTGGCGGTGACGGGGTAGCGCAGCTTGAGCTGCTCGGAGACCTTGATGCCGTTGGACGTCTCGCCGAGGTCACCCCGCACGAGGTTCCCGAGGTACTTGCCGTACTGGACCGGCAGCGGGTCGTTGAGGTTGTACTTCTCACGGAACGCTGCGGCGTACTGCGGCGAGCACGGTCGTTCTCCGCACTTCCCGGCCAAGGGGTCGCCGGGGAGGGCGAAGACCATGGCGAAGATGAGGAACGTCGCGCCCAGGATCACCGGGATCATCTGCAGCAACCGTCGGATGATGTAGGTGCCCACGTCACCTCCTGGTTCTCGGGCCGTCACTGCGGTGGGACGGCGTCGTCTGTGTCGTAACGGGATGAACCTAGCCCACTGGACCCGGGCACCCAACCCTGCGGTCCCGGCATCCGAGGTGTTTCGGGCCCCCGCACGGACGTCGGCCTGCCAGCGGGCGCTGACAGGCCGACGTCACGTGGTGTGAACCTGGTGGTTCAGCTACCTCACTTCATGGAGATCGACGGGATGTCGATCGTCCCGAAGGCGGTGATCTTCACGCCGGTGACCTTGTCGGACCAGCCCATGGTGGCCTTGCCGTACCACATCGGGATGGAGGCCATGTCCTTGGCCAGGAGCGCCTCGGCCTCCTGGTACTTGGCGTTGGCCTCCGCCGGGTCGACGGCAGCCGCAGCCTCGACGAGGAGCTTGTCGAACTCCGGGTTGGAGTAGTCGCCGTCGTTCGAGGACGCGCCGGTCTTGTAGATCGGGGCGAGGAAGTTCTCGATCGAGGGGTAGTCCATCTGCCAGCCGGTGCGGAACAGGCCCTTCATCTTGCGGTCGGCGATCTGGCTGCGGAAGGTCGCGAAGTCGACGACTCCGACGGCCTGGCAGTCGACGTCCAGCGCCTGCTTGATGCTGTTGCAGGTGGCCTCGGTCCACTCCTTGTGAGCGGCGTCGGCGTTGTAGGAGAGGGTGATCTTGTCACCCTTGAAGCCGCCGGCCTCCGCGAGGAGCGCCTTGGCCTTGGCCGGGTCGTACTGGCAGTACTCGCCGCACTGGTTGGGCTTGTAGCCGTCGACGACCGGGGAGACCCAGCCGGTGGCCGGGACCTTGGTGCCGTTGAAGATCTGCTTGATGATGGTGTCGCGGTCGATCGCCATCGAGATCGCCTGCTTGACCTTCGGGTCGGCGTAGTTCGGGTCGACCTTGGCCGGCGCGGCGGTGATCGTCTGGATGACACCAGACTCCTTCTGCGCGTTGCGGTCGGGCAGGTCCGACTTGTACTTGTCGTCGATCAGGGCGCTCGCCGGGATCTCGTCGGTGACGTCGAGGTTGTTGGCGATGACGTCGTTGTAGGCGGCGTCGGGGTCCTGGTAGATCTTGAAGGTGACCTGGTCGACGTTGCCGCCGAAGTCACCCGAGTAGTCCGCGAACTTGGACAGGACGATGGCCTGCTCCTTGGTCCACGAGTCGAGCTTGTAGGGGCCGCTGCCGACGGGCTTGTCGCCGAAGGCCTCGGGACCTTCCTTGAAGAAGACCTCGGGCAGCGGCGAGAAGGCCGAGTAGCCCAGGCGCACGGGAAGGTTCGAGACCTTCTCGGTGGTCTTGATGGTGAAGGTCTTGTCGTCGACGACCTTCAGGCCGGACATCTCCTTGGCCTTCGGGGTGTAGCCGTCGCACGGGTCGTCGGGGTTCGTGGTGCCGGCGCACTGGAGGTCGGCGTAGCCCTCGATCGGCTCCATGAAGTAGCCGCTGCTCTGGGCGTTCGGGCCGTAGGCGGCGTAGTTCCAGGCGTCGACGAAGCTGTTGGCCGTGACCTCGGTGCCGTCGTGGAACTTGTACGGCTTCAGCTTGACCGTGAAGTTCTGGTTGTCGGTCGTCTCGATCGACTCCGCGATGTCGTTGGTCGGCTTGGCCGTCTCGGCGTCGTAGTGGACGAGCTTGGCGAAGACAGCGTCGATGACGTTGCCACCACAGGTCTCGGTGGTGTTGCTCGGGACGAGCGGGTTCTGCGGGTTGCACCCACGAACGGTGATCTCGCCGCCCGTCTTGCCGCCGGCTGCCGAGGTCGCGGTGTCGCCGCTGTCGTCGCTGCCGCAACCTGCGGCGAGCAGCGCAACTGCGGACAGAGCCGCAACCGCGACCGTGCGAGTGGTTCCTCGCATGGATGTCCTCCTACGTTAAGTGGTGTCGCCACCCGTTGGTCGGGTGGCCGGGTGCCGGGTGCCGCTCCCGATCGGGGGCGTCCCGGAGTGCGTCGCCCTCCGGCGTGCGTGCTCAATGAAAGACCATGGTCGGCCGCAACGGAAGCATTAGACGCGCCCGAGACTGGATTGTGACCGAAGCGCGACCGGATCGTCGCCGGGCCGAAGATTCTTCGGTGGCCGGCCGCTAGGTTGGGGCCCGTGCCCGGCTACGACGACGACCTGCGCCTCGCCCACGTGCTCGCGGATGCCGTCGAGCGCATCACCCTCGCGCGCTTCCGGGCCGAGGACCTGCGGGTCGACACCAAGCCTGACCTCACCCTGGTCAGCGATGCCGACCGCGACGCCGAGGAGCTGATCCGCGCCCAGCTCAAGCGCACCCGGCCGCGCGACGCGGTCATCGGCGAGGAGTTCCCGAACACGGGGTCCAGCCCGCGCCAGTGGGTCGTCGACCCGATCGACGGCACGCACAGCTACGTGCGCGGCGTACCGGTCTGGGCGACCCTGATCTCGCTCGTCGACGACGGCGTGGCCGTCATCGGGCTGGTCGCCGCACCCGCCCTCGGGCGCAGGTGGTGGGCGGCCCTGGGCTCCGGTGCGTGGGCGGGGCGCAGCCTGACCTCGGCCAAGCAGATCCACGCCTCCCGGGTCGCTCGGCTCGAGGACGCCTCGATCTCCTGCTCGAGCTGGACCTCGTGGGCCGCCGTCGGGCGCCAGGACGAGGTGCTCGACCTCGCCCGGGCCTGCTGGCGCGAGCGCGCCTACGGCGACTTCTGGTCGTACATGCTGCTCGCCGAGGGGGCGGTCGACATTGCGGCCGAGCCCGAGCTCGGCCTGCACGACATGGCCGCGCTGGTGCCCATCGTCACCGAGGCGGGCGGCCGGTTCACCTCCCTCTCGGGCGTCGACGGGCCGTTCGGTGGCAACGCGGTGGCGACCAACGGGCTCCTGCACGACGAGGTGCTGGGCTACCTCGGCGTGTCCTGAGCCCAGGCTCTCGGCGACTCGCCCACCACCGACGCACGAGCCCGGGCCGCAAGGGTGGGGTGGGGCGAAGTCAGTGGGTCAGAAGAGGGGGTCCTGGTCGGCCCGGGTCGGCACGCCCTCGAGCCGCAGCAGGCCCGCCTTGCGCTCGAGCCCGCCGGCGTAGCCGGTCAGCCGCCCGTCGGAGCCGATCACCCGGTGGCAGGGCAGCACGATCGCGATCGGGTTGGCCCCGTTGGCCGCCCCGACCGCGCGCGAGGCACCGGGCGGCAGCCCGAGCCGGGCCGCGATCGCGCCGTACGTCGTCGTGGTGCCCCAGGGCACCGTCGCCAGCACGCCCCACACCCGGCGCTGGAACTGCGTGCCGGCCGGCCGCAGCGGCAGGTCGAAGACGCGGCGCTGCCCGGCGAAGTACTCGCGCAGCTGCCGACGGGCCTCGACGAGCACCGCCGACCCGCCGCGCTCGTGCCCGGGCGTGCCGTCGGCGGGCGCCCCGAAGTGCGCGGCCACGAGGGCACCACCCTCCTCGACGAGCTCGATCCGGCCGAACGGCGACGCCATCACGACCGAGCGGGAGCCGCCCGGTTCAGAGGGCAACCGTGCTCACCGGCCCGGTCACCCGGCCGTCGAGGGCCGGCACCACGGTGGCGGCGTCACCGACGAGCACCACGCTCCACTCCCCCGTGGCCACCTTGCGGTAGGCGGCATCGAGGTCGGCGCGCCGCAGCCCGGCGACCGCTCGCAGGTTGCGGGTGGTGAAGTCGAGCGGTAGCCCCTCCAGGGCCAGCGCCGCCGTCTCGTCGGCCACGGCATCCGCCGTGGCGTAGCGCCCCGGCGCGGTCTTGCCGACGTAGTCGACCCCGGAGCGCACCTCCGCGTCGGTGAAGCCCTCGCGGGCACCGTCGAGGAGGCCGAGCAGGATCTCGACCGCCTCGCCGGTGACCTCCGAGCGCACCGACCCCGACGTCACGAACGACCCGCCCGCGACCCGAGGCCGGAACGAGCTGCGGATGCCGTAGGTGTAACCCTTCTCCTCGCGCAGCACGGCGTCGATCCGGGCGCTCGGCGACCCGCCGAGCACGAAGGACAGCACCGGGTGGGGCGCCCAGCCCTCCGGCGTCGACCGGTCGGGGCCCGGGCGGCCCACGGCGATCTCGGTCTGCACCGAGCCGGGGCGGTCGACCACGACCACCCGCGCGGCGTCCGGCGCGGGCACCGGGGCGACCGGCGTGGTGCCCGGGCGGTGGCGGGGCGCCGACCAGCGGCCCAGGGTCGACTCGAGCACCGCGACGACGTCGACCCCGGCGAGGTCGCCCGCCACCACCACGGTCGCTCCCCGCGGGCCGACCGCGGTCGCGTGGAACTCGACGAGGTCGTCACGCGTGAGGCTCGCGATGGACTCGGGTGTGCCGGCGGTGGGCCGGCTGGCCCGGTCGTGGGGGCTCCACAGCGTGCGGGCCAGCTCCCGCGCGGCACGGTGGGCCGACGAGGCACGCTCCTGCTCGATCTCGGCGAGCCGGTTGCGCAGGATGCGGCGAACCTCGTCGTCGGGGAAGACCGGGTCGGCGAGCGCCTCGGTGAGCAGCCCGGCTGCGGTGTCGAGGTGGCGCTGCGGCACGTCGACGTCGACGAGCAGGCCCCCGTCGGAGACCCCCGCACCGAGGACCATGCCGGTGCGCTCCATCAGCTCGGCGAACTCGTCGGACCCGTGGGCGGCGGTCCCCTCGTCGAGCAGCCGGGCGGTCATCGCACCGATCCCCTCCTTGCCGGGCGGCTCGTCGGACAGGGCGGTGGGAACCACGACGCGCAGGGACAGCACGTACTGCCCGGGCAGGTCGTGCACCAGCACCCGCAGCCCGTTTCCGAGCTCGTGCTCGACGGGCACGGGGAAGGTCCACGGCTGCGGTGGGGTGACCTCGGGGCGGGCCGCGCTCACGCGACGTCCTCGGCACGGGCGGCACCGGCATCCGAGCCCTCGTCGGCGGACAGGTACGCGACCGTGGCGCGGCTGTCGGGCCGCAGCCAGCGGCGCGCGGCGTCGAGCACCTGCTGTGCCGTGACGTCGCGCAACCGGTCGAGGTGGGCGTTGACGACACCGGGGTCGTCGTGCAGCAGCAGGTGGTGGCTGATCAGGTCGGCACGCTCCTCCTGGCTGGCCAGCGCCGAGAGCCAGGACCGCTCCGACTGGGCCAGCGAGGCCTCGAGCTCGGCGTCGGTCGGGCCGTGCTCGAGGAAGCCGGCGAGCTCCTCGACGAACGCGGACTCGACGACGTCGGCGTCGGTGCCGGGTGCGACGTCGAGCACGACGAAGCCCAGCGACGCACCGTCGACGAAGCCCCACGCGGTGGCGTGGGCGCCGAGCGCGGTCTGCTCGCGCCGCACCAGCCGGCGGACGAGGCGGGAGGTCGCGAGGCCGCCGATGCAGTCGAGCGCCACCGCCGTGGCGAGGAACTCGTCGGTCTCGTCGACGGGGAGGCGGAAGGCCACGTGGAGGCGGTCGTTGGGCACCGCCTCGCGCCGGTCGACGCGAACGGGGTGCTCCAGCGGCGCGAGCTGGGCGTGGTCGGGCCGGCGCGGGACCGAGCCGGGCTCCAGGTCGCCGAAGTAGCGCTCGACCAGCTCGAACCCCTGCTCGGGGGTGAGGTCGCCGCACAGCGTGATGACGGTGTTGTCCGGGCCGTAGTGGGCGCGGAAGAAGGCGTGTACGTCGTCCAGGCTGGCGGCGTCGAGGTCGGCCATCGAGCCGATGGTGGCGTGGTGGTACGGGTGCCCCTGCGGGAAGACGGCGGCATAGACGTCGATCAGGGCGTTGCCGTACGGCTGGTTGTCGTAGCGCTGCCGCTTCTCCTCCTTGACCACGTCACGCTGGTTGTCGAGGTTCTCCTGGGTGACGGCGTCGAGCAGGTGACCGTGCCGGTCCGCCTCGAGCCAGAGGGCCAGCTCGACCGCGCCCTTCGGCACCGTCTCGAAGTAGTTGGTGCGGTCGAACCAGGTGGTCGCGTTCAGCCGGCCGCCCTGCGCCATCAGCGCCTCGAAGTGCTCGCCGCTGCGCACGTGGCGCGACCCCTGGAACATCAGGTGCTCGAAGAGGTGGGCGAAGCCGGTGCGGCCTGCGCTCTCGTGCCGCGAACCCACCCCGACCCAGATGTTGACCGTGACGTTGGGGACCGTGTGGTCGGGGCTGACGACGACGCGCATCCCGTTGGGAAGCGTGCGGCGGTGGATGGGGTAGTCCAGCGGCATGGCGGTCACCCTACGTGCACACGCCGCACCCGCTCAGGCCTTCGCGCGGTGACGGTGCTCGAGCTCGGCGACGCCGCTCACCTCGGAGTCGGCCGGGTCGGTGGGGATGACGGGCAGCGAGCCGTGCGCGCGGCCGTCCATCGCCTGGCGCCCGAAGACCTGTTGCTCGGTGGCCACCCGCTCCGAGCGCCCGCGGCCCAGGAAGCTGACCGCCCAGTGCAGGAGTGTGGTGATGCGCGACTTGAAGCCGATGATGTAGACGAGGTGGATGGCCAACCACAGCACCCAGGCGACGAAGCCCGAGAAGCGCAGCCGGCCGATCGAGGCCACCGCGCTGAACCGCGAGATGGTCGCCATGGAGCCCTTGTCGAAGTACTCGAAGCGCTCCTCCACCGGTTCGCCGTCGAGCCGCCGGGTGATCTGTTTCGCGGCGAAGCGGGCACCCTGGATGGCGACCTGGGCCACGCCCGGGAGGTCGTCCAGCGCCATCATGTCGCCGACGACGAAGACTTCGGGGTGGCCGGGAACGGTGAGGTCGGGCAGCACCTGCACGCGACCGGCACGGTCGGTGCCGGCGCCGGACTGCTCGGCGACCTGCTGACCCAGCGGGCTGGCCTGCACGCCGGCCGCCCACACCTTGGTGAGCGACTCGATGCGGGTCGACCCCCCGTCGGGCTCGGTGACGATGATGCCGGTGGCGTCGACGTCGGTGACCTTGGTGTTCAGCCGCACGTCGACCCCCATCTCGGTGAGCCGGCGGCGGGCGGCTCCGCCGAGCCGCTCGCCGAAGGACGACAGCACCGTGTCGACGGCGTCGACGAGGATGATGCGAGCCTGCGTGGGGTCGATCCGCCGGAAGTCGTTCTTCAGCGTGCGGTTGGCCAGCTCGGCGATCTGTCCGGCCATCTCGACCCCGGTCGGGCCGGCGCCGACGACGACGAAGGTCAAGGCCCGCTCGCGCTCGGCCGGCGTCTTCGCCAGCTCGGCGAGCTCGAAGGCACCGAAGATCCGCCCGCGCAGCTCGAGCGCGTCGTCGATCGACTTCATCCCGGGCGCGTACCGGGCGAACTGGTCGTTGCCGAACCAGGACTGCCCGGCGCCGGCGGCGACCAGGAGGCTGTCGTAGGGAGTGACGGACTCGCGGCCGAGCACCTGCGAGGTGACCGTGCGGGCCTCCAGGTCGATGTGGGTGACCGTGCCGAGCACCACCCGGGCGTTCTTCTGGCGCGAGAGCACCTCGCGGGTGCTCGGCGCGATCTCGCCCTCGGAGAGGATGCCGGTCGCGACCTGGTAGAGCAGCGGCTGGAAGAGGTGATGGGCGGTGGGGGCGATGAGGGTGATCTCGACGTCCTTGCGACGCCGCAACGCCTGGGTGCCGAAGAGGCCTCCGAAGCCCGAACCGATGACGACGACTCTGTGGGGGGTGCTCACGGGCGGGTCAACGCGGGGAGTCTGCACGGTATGCCCCATACCCGCGACGTGCGACAAGTCACCCCTGGCGCGGGACCGGTCCCTGCCCCCGGACGGCCCGGTCACCCGGCGCGGATGAGGCGAGCCGGCTTGCCCGGGAGTTGGCTGGAGCGGTCCCCACCACGGGAAGAGAGGCCATCATGTGCCGCTGGCTGGCGTACTCGGGATCACCGGTGCTGCTCGAGGACCTGCTCTACAAGCCGAAGAACTCCCTGGTCGTGCAGAGCAAGCACTCGCTGATGGGTGCCACGACGACCAACGGCGACGGCTTCGGGGTGGGCTGGTACGGCGCCTACGAGACCCCGGGGCTGTTCCGGAGCACCGAGCCGGCGTGGAACGACCTCAACCTGCGCGAGCTGTGCGCCCACGCCGCGGCCGGGCGGGTCTTCGCGCACATCCGGGCGTCCACCGGCTCCGCGGTCCAGCAGACCAACTGCCACCCGTTCCGCCACGGCACCTGGCTGTGGATGCACAACGGCTACCTGGCCGGCTTCCACGAGATCAAGCGCGACCTCGCGATGGAGGTCGACCCGGCGCTGTTCGCCGACATCGCGGGCTCCACCGACTCCGAGATGCTCTTCTTCCTCGCGCTCAGCTTCGGGCTGCGCGACGATCCCCGCGCCGGCGTGGCGCGCGCGGTCGGTCTGGTGGAGGAGGTGGGGCGCAGTCACGGCATCCCGTTCCCGGTGCAGATGACGGTGGCCACCACCGACGGCCACACCACCTGGGCGTTCCGGTACTCCAGCGAGGGGAAGTCGCGCTCGCTGTTCCACAGCACCGACGTCTCGACGCTGCGGGCGCAGTACCCGGACAACCCGGTGCTGCACGACCTGTCGGACGACGCGCGGCTCGTGGTCTCCGAGCCGCTCGGCGAGCTTGCCGGGGCGTGGCGCGAGATCCCAGAGTCCTCCAGCGTGCTGGTGCACGGGGCCGACGACGAGGTGGCGCCTTTCACGCCGATCGCGCCCTGACCCATGTCGGGCGTGGCAGGCCCGTGCGAGAAGGACCCCTGGGCTCCACACGCGAGAAGCCGGACGGGGTGACCGTCCGGCTTCTGCTGGTGGTAGCGGGGGCAGGATTTGAACCTGCGACCTCCGGGTTATGAGCCCGGCGAGCTACCGAGCTGCTCCACCCCGCGTCGAGTGAGTCACGGCTTCGAAGAACCCGTGCTCGGTATGACCCGAGCGTACGTGACCCACCCGGCGCAGGACAAATCGACCGGAGCGGCCGGCCGCGGTCAGGCGCGGTCAGCCGGTCGGCGACGCGGTGGTCGACGGGCTCGCCGCGCCACTGGGCGACGGGCTCGGCGTGGGCCCGGGAAGCGCCAGCTGTGGCGCCAGCGCCTGGGCCCGCTTGATGGCGGTGTCCAGCCGCTTCTGCGCGTCGCCGTAGGCCGCGAAGTTGCCGGCCTTCAGCGCGTCCTGACCCGCCTGGTAGGCCGCCTGGATCTCGGTCAGCGCCTCCGTCAGCTGGGCCGCCGCGGTGCCCCCGGGCGTCGGTGGGCCGTTGGGCTCGGTCGGCTCGTCGGCCGCGGCGCCCTCGCCGAACAGGCCGCTCACGGCCTGGCCGAGGGTGTCGCCCCAGGCCACGGTGTTGCCGTAGACGGCTGCGGTGATCTTGTTCTGCGGGAACGAGCCCGAGCCCGAGGACGCCTGCACGTAGATCGGCTGGACGTAGAACATCTTGCCCTCGAGCGGGAAGCTCAGCAGGTTCCCGTAGGTCAGTGTCTTGCCGCCCGTGGAGTTGTTGGTGATGTACTGCGCGAGCGAGAGCTGCTCGGCCTCGTTCTGCGAGCGCACCGGCGAGTTCTTGATCTGGTTGAGCACCTGCCCGGGGCCGGACGGCGTGGCCGAGCCGTACTCGAGCAACCGCAGCAACCCGTAGTCGGCGGCCGGTGAGCCGGCCCGGTCACCGGCATCGGCGTCGACGGCCAGCAGACCGCGCAGGATCTCGCGGCCGCCCTCGCCGTTGGTGGTGGCCGGGACGAACGGCGAGGTGATCGAGAAGGCCGCGTCGGTCTCCCCCGGCATCGCGATCGACTGGAACACTGGCGGCTGGTCCTGCGCGCTCGACGACGGGTCGCGCGGGACGCGCCACTTGTCGGAGCCGGAGAAGAAGTCGCCGGGGTTGGTGACGTGGTACTCGGTGATCAGCTCGCGCTGCACCTTGAGCAGGTCCTGGGGGTAGCGGATGTGGGCCATCAGGTCGCCGGAGATCTCCGAGATGCTGCGCACCGACCCGGGGAAGGCGTCGCTCCACGCCTTGAGCATCGGGTCCTTGGTGTCCCAGCCGTAGAGCCGCACCTCACCGGTGTAGGCGTCGACGGTGGCCTTGACGGCGTTGCGGACGTAGTTGACCTGGCCCGCGGCCACGCCGACCACGTTGGACCGCTGGGCGACCGAGTCGGAAGTGGCCTCGGCGAGCTCGATCAGCCGGCTGTTGGGGTAGCTGGCCGACGTCGTGAACCCGTCGACGATCCACTGCACCCGGCCCTGCACCACGGCGGGGTAGACGTTCCCGTCGAGGCGCAGCCACGGGGCCACCCGCTGCACCCGCTCCTTGGGCGTGCGGTGGTCGAGGATGCGGGAGGCGCCGTTGACGGCATCCGAGAGCAGGAAGTTGGCCTCGCGGTACTTGACCGCGTAGGCGAGCCGCCGCATCGTCGAGCCGATCGGCACGCCACCGTTGCCGGAGTAGGTGTTGTTCACCGCGACGTCACCCTCGCCACCGGCGGGGTAGTCGAACTCGCGCGGCGGGGCGTCCTTCTCGGCGCCGACGACGGAGTAGGCGGGTGACAGCTCGCCGAAGTACACCCGCGGCTGGTAGTCGCCGATCGCGCTGAGCCCACCACCCTCGAAGAAGACCGGGTCACCCTCGGCGGTGCGCTGGTTGCCGTACGCGGCGTAGAAGCCGTAGCCGTGCGTGTAGACCGTGTGGTCGTTGAGCCAGTTGCGCTGGCCGTCGGGCAGTCCCTCGAGGTTGATCTCGCGCACCGCGACCACGGCGTCGCGCGTCTGCTTGTCGATCGTGTAGCGGTCGACGTCGAGGGTGTCGGGGAACGCGTAGTAGTCGCGCTGGGCCTGCAGCTGGCGGAAGGTCGGCGCGACCACGTTGGGGTCGATGATCCGCACGCCCGGGATGTCGTTGGCGGCGGCACGCAGCACGGCCTTGTTCTCGGTCTCGGGCGCGGAGGGGTTCTGGATGCGCTTGACCCGGTCGAGCCCGAAGGCCGCACGCGTGGCGTTGATGTTGCGCTCGATGTACTTGGCCTCGAGCGACTTGGCCGACGGCGTGACGCGCAGCGACTGGATCAGCGCGGGGTAGATGCCGCCCACCACCACGGCGGTGACCACGAGCAGCACGACTCCGGTGATGGGCAGCCGCCAGCTGCGGCTCCAGATCGCCGCCAGGAAGAACCCGGCGCACATGACCGCCGCCACCGCGAGGATGGCCTTCGTGGGCAGCACCGCCTTGTCGTCGGTGTAGGTGATGCCAGTGAGCAGCGAGCCCTTCTGGGTCGACAGCGAGTAGCGGTCGAGCCAGTACGACGCGGCGCGGGTCAGGGCGATGAGCGCGCCGAGGATGCCGAGGTGCACGTAGGCCGCACGGGTGGTGGGCCCGCGGCCGGGCAGCTGGAGGCCGCCGTAGACGTAGTGGGTGAATGCCGCGGCGACGAACGCCAGGACGAGCACGACGGTCACGAAGCTGACGATGAAGCGCAGCCACGGCAGGGTGAAGACGAAGAAGCCGACGTCGAGCCCGAACTGGGGGTCCTTGATGCCGAAGGGCTGGCGGTTGACCCAGAGCAGGAAGGTGCGCCAGGCCCCCATCGAGCCCGACCCGGCCAGCAGCCCGAGCACCACGGGCACCGTCCACACGGCGACGCGGCGGAGCGGCTCGATGGCCTGGCGGTACTGCTCGAGCACCTGCTGCGCCGGGGTGACCGGGATGTAGAGCGGGCGGGTGCGGTAGGCGATGACCAGGCTGGAGGCCACCACCGCGCCGGTGAGGAGGCCGGCGACGAGGAAGAGCCCGACCTTGGTGAGCAGCTCCTTGTAGAACACGTCGACGAAGCCGACCGACTGGTACCACCACACGTCGGTGAGCACGTCGGCGGCGATCCCGCCGACCACGACGACGCCGAGCATGACGAGAAGGGTCGTGCCCAGCGGCCCCCGCCGGCGACGCCGGGTGGCGGGAGCCGGTTCCCCGGCTCCCCCGTCGGACCCTTCGGGGCGTGCTGAACCATCTCCTGGACCCGTGGGCCCGTCGAACCACTCCGAGCGACTCACTACTCTCCTCGTCCCGTCGTCGGGGATCCCCCGTCTCGACCGTGGCGAGCAATGTACCCCGGCGACCTGCGCGCCCCATCGGGCACCATGGTCCGGTGACCGACGCACCCCAGCCCGTGACCGACCCCCTCACCCTCGCCGCGCTCGACACCGAGCGGCACGTCGCCCGGTCGGGGTGGGACCAGCCGGTGCGCCTGTTCGCCCTGGTGCCGACCCGCGAGCTGCTCGAGCACGAGCCGCAGCTCGCCGGCGGGCTGGCGCCCCACGACACCGTCGACGGTGCGCTGAGCGCCGTCGAGCAGGACCGGCTGCCGGACGCGCCGGGCCTGGAGGACCTGCTGGCCCGCATCGCCTGGCCGGACCAGGTGGTGGGCTGTGCCCTCGCGGTCGAGCGGATCGTCGTGCCCCCGCAGGCTGAGCGCGACCTTCCCGAGGACGACGACGCGGCCCTGCGCGCGGTCGCCGAGCACCCCGACCGCGCCGACGTCCGCCTGCTGGTCGCGGTGACCCGCGACGGAGCGGCGCGCTGCCTGCTGCGCCAGCGTGCCCACGACACCGACGACCGGGTGGCCCTCGGCGAGGACATCGCTCCCGGCCTGGTGCACGCGCTGCGGGCGACCTTCAGCGAGGACTGAGCACCGCCGGGCGGCCGCGCCTCAGCCGCAGGTCGGCAGGGATGCCGCCTTGCCCTCGCCGATCGCCGTGACCGCTGCGCGGCCCTCGTCGAAGCTAGCGACCTTGACCACCCGCAGCCCCTCGGGGACGTCCATGCCGACGTCGGCGCAGTTCTGGGCGGGAGCCAGGAAGAAGTCGGCACCGGCCCGACGCGCCCCGATCAGCTTCTGCCGGATGCCGCCGATCGGCCCGACCGTGCCGGCGTCGTCGAGCGTGCCCGTGCCGGCGATCTTCTTGCCGCCGGTGAGCTTGCCCGGGGTGAGCGCGTCGTAGATGGCCAGGCTGAACATCAGCCCGGCCGAGGGCCCACCCACGTTGCCGGTGCGCAGCGTCACGTCGACCGGCAGGTCGTAGTCGAGGCGCAGCCCGACCCCCATGACCGTGCGGCCACCGGCCTCGGTGGTCTTCGCCGTCACCGTCTGCTCCTTGCCGCCACGGCGCACGACCACCGGGAAGGTGTCGCCCGGCTGGTGGCGCCGCACGGCGTCGCGCACGGCGTCCGAGGACGACGCGGGGTCGCCGTCGACGGTGACGAGCACGTCGTCGGGCTGGAAGATGCCCTCGCTGGGGCTGCCGTCGGGGACCTCTGCGATGACGACCATCTCCGGGACCTTCTTCCCCACCGCTCGCAGCGCGGTCGCCGTGGCGACGCTCTGCGAGCCGGCCATCTCGGCGGCCCCCTCCTCCTGGGCGTCCTGCTCGGTCTGCTGGGGCGGGAACACCTGCTCCTCCGGGAGGATCTCCTGCGAGCCGCTGAGCCAGGCCTGCGCCAGGTCGTAGACGGTGACCCGCACCCCGGGGCCGCCGTCGACGCTCACGGTCGTGAAGTCCAAAGTGCCGCTCGTGGGGTAGGTGCGGGCGCCCTTGATCGACAGCAGCGGCTTGTCGTCGACGGTGCCCAGGATGTTGGTGGCCGGGCCCGGTGACATCACGACGTACGGCAGCCCGACGAAGGTCAGGGCCGCGGCGAGCGTGATCATGACGAAGGTGGCGGTCAGGAGCACCCCCGCCAGCAGGCCGGGCCGGGAGGACTGCGGGCCTCCTGCGCGGCCGTCCCGCCGATCGTGCGTGCCGCGCGTCTCCATGTCGGTGTCGGAGTCCGCGTCGCCGGGCAGCACGCCGTGCGCCGGCGTGCTCACGGCAGTCCCACCCACTCGGTGGAACCGTCGCCGAGCCGCTGGTGCTTCCAGATCGGGGTGTCGGCCTTGAGGGTGTCGATGAGGTCGCGGCACGCGTCGAAGGCCTGACCCCGGTGGGGTGCGGCTGCCGCGACGACGACGGCCAGGTCGCCGACGGTGAGGGCGCCGGTGCGGTGTACGGCGGCGACGTGCACGGCCTGCGACCGCTCCAGCACGTCGGCGCAGGTGCGACGCATGGTCTCGACGGCGCTCGGGTGGGCCTCGTAGTCGAGCGAGGTGACCGGGTCGCCGTGGTCGTGGTCGCGCACGACGCCGACGAAGAGCGCGATGCCACCGCAGGTCGGGTGACGCACGGCGTCGAGCACCTCGTCGACGGACAGCGGCTGGTCACGCAGCGCGACGAGCGCGACCGGGTCGTGGTCGGTCGGCATGGGGCTCCTCGGGAACGCATCCGGCGGAACCTTCCGGGCCGGATCGTGGTTGGCTGTATCGAGACCACATCCTCTCACCCCTCGCGAGGAGACCGGCGTGAGCGACTCCCAGCCCGACGACGACGACACACCGCGCCTGCCCGCGGAGATCGAGCAGCTGCTGCGCGGCCTCACCGGCGGTGACGTCCCGCCCGAGCTCGCCTCGATGATGCAGGGCATGGGGCTCGACAAGGTCGACCCCCAGATGCTCGAGATGGTCATGGGGCAGGTGCAGGCGATGTTCGCGGCACCGGAGGGCGACACCGCCGTCAACGTGGTCATGGCTACCGACATCGCGCGCAAGACCGTGGCCGCCGCAGGCGACTCGCTCGTGAGCGCCGCCGACGCCCGGGCCGCCACCGAGGCCGTCCAGGTGGCGGGCATGTGGCTCGATGCCGTCACCGACCTCACCACGCCCGGGCTCACCGGCGCGGCCTGGAGCCGGGCCGAGTGGGTCGAGGCCACCATGCCGGTGTGGACCGACCTCGTGGAGCCGGTGGCTGCGGGGGTGACCGACGCCGTCGGCTCGGCGCTGGAAGGGCAGCTCGGACAGCTCGCAGAGCTCGGGGACGCCGCCGAGACCGGGTTGCCGGCGGGCATGCTCGACCAGGCCGGGCCGATGCTCCGCCGGATGCACGGGTCGATGTTCTCGATGCAGCTGGGGCAGGGCACCGGCACGCTCGCCGCCGAGGTGCTCACCGGCTGCGAGGTCTCGCTGCCCCTGGTGGCCGCGCCGACCGTCGTGCTGATGCCGGCCGCCGTGCGCGAGTTCGCCGCAGGGCTCGAGGTCGACGAGCCACAGGCGCGCCTCTACCTCGCCGTGCGGGAGGTCGCCCGGGTGCGGCTGTTCGGTGCGGTGCCCTGGCTCGCCCCGGCCCTGCTCGCCGCGGTGCGCGACTACGCCTCCGACATCAGCATCGACACCGGTGCCATCGAGGAGGCCCTGGGCTCGATCGACCCCAGCGACCCCGAGGCCGTGCAGCAGGCGCTCCAGGGCCGGCTGTTCGCGCCCCAGCACTCCCCGTCGCAGCAGGCCGCCCTGGCCCGCCTCGAGACCCTGCTCGCCCTGGTCGAGGGCTGGGTCGACATCGTCGCCGACCGGGCCACCCGGCCACACCTCCCACAGGCCGACGCCCTCGGTGAGGCCGTGCGCCGGCGCCGGGCCACCGGCGGGCCGGCCGAGAAGGCCTTCGGGGCGCTCGTCGGCCTCGAGCTGCGTCCGCGGCGGCTGCGCGACGCCGCCAACCTGTTCGCGGCACTCGAGGACTCCGGCGGCCCGGGTGCCCGCGACGGCGCGTGGCGGCATCCCGACCTGGCACCGGGCGCCACCGATCTCGACGACCCGCTGGGCTATGTCGAGAGCACGGCCCGGCCCGAGACCGACGACATGGATGCCGCCCTCGACGCCCTGCTGCGCGGCGAGCGCGACGCGTGAGCGATGCCGGACCCGGGCCGACGAGCCCGGTGCGGGCGGTGCCCGACCCCGGCGTGGTGACGGCCTTCGCGGCCCTGCACACCGACGCCGTGGACGTGCTCCAGGGGTGGGCAGCGCCCGGCGCCGGGCAGGAGCGGCTGCGGCGCGCCTACCTCGACCACCTCGCAGCCCACCCCGACGCCGTCGCGAAGGCCGGGCCTCCGGCGCACCTCACGGCGTCCTGTGTGGTGCTCGACACCGCCGGTGAGCGAGTGCTGCTCACCCTGCACCGCAAGGCCGGCGAGTGGTTCCAGTTCGGCGGCCACCTCGAGGCCGGTGACCGCTCGGTTTGGGCTGCCGCCCGGCGGGAAGGCCGCGAGGAGTCCGGCATCGGCGGGCTGGAGCCGCTGCCCCACCCCGTGCAGCTCGACCGGCACACGCTGGTCGGGTCGTTCGGCGCCTGCCGCGAGCACCTCGACGTGCGCTTCGCCGCCGTGGCTCCGGTGGGCGTGCGGGCGGTCGTCAGCGCCGAGTCCCACGACGTGCGGTGGTGGCCGGCCGAGGCCCTGCCGGAGGGAACCCGCGGCGAGCTCGTGCCGCTGGTGTCAGCCGCCCGACGGGCTCTCGGGCTCGGCTGAGCCGCCGTCGACCGGGTCCGCGCCGTCGGTGTCGGGTGGCAGCCCCTCGGCGTGGGCGAGCCCGTCGAGGAAGCCCCGCGACCGCTCCAGATGCGGGTAGGACGCCAGCAGGCGCCAGAAGGCGGGGCCGTGGCCGGGCACGAGCAGGTGGGCGAGCTCGTGGAGCAGCACGTAGTCGAGCACGTGGTCGGGCACGTCGCGCAGGCGGTCGGAGACCCGGATGGTGCCCTCCGCCGGGGTGCACGAGGCCCAGCGCCGGCCCATCGTCGACACCCACCGCACGCTCGTCGGACGGGAGTGCCCACCGAGGTAGCGACGCGACAGTGTCTCGGCGCGAGCGGCCAGGGCGGCGTCGGAGGGCTCGCGACGGCGCTCGCCCGCCCCCAGCCGGGCCAGCATCCGCTCCACCCAGCGCTCCTCCTCGGCGGCGCTGAACGAGGCCGGGATGAGCACCACGGTGCGCTCGCCGTCACGGTAGGCGCTCACCGTGCGCCGCCGGCGGCGGCTGCGCCGGACCTCGACGTCGTCGCTGCTCACGGGGCGAGCCTAGGGCGGTGACCACCGGGAGTGGCGGATGGTACGGGTGTGGCTCCGGGTGCGCCGGGCGTGCGTCGACGCGGGCGCGTCACGGGGGCGATCGTGCTGCGCCGTGGCTAGGGTTGTGGCGTCCCCGCCGCAGTGGCGGCACCAGAGGCATCGACCCGGCGCGCCGCCGCGGTCGACGACAAGGAGAACGTTCATGGCTGACGAGACCTACAAGGGCGAGTTCTACTGCGTGAAGTGCAAGGAGAAGCGGGAGGCCGAGGGCAATGTGGTCGTCTCCGACAACGGGCGCCGGATGGCCAAGGGCGTCTGCCCGGTGTGCGGCACCAACCTCAACCGCATCCTCGGCAAGGCCTGACCACCGGTCTCGAGCCGAACGGCCCCGATCCCGCGGGATCGGGGCCGTTCGCCGTTCGGGGGGCTGGTGGGGCTGTGGATGGCCGCCGCTGGAGGTGGGCGCGCGGCAGGATGGCTGCGTCGCGACGGTGGGATGCAAGGGGGTGCCGGTGGACGGTCTCGTGGTGGTCGACGGCTGGGGCCCGCTGGCCGACGAGGTGCTCGCCCAGCTGCGCCGCTGCGACGTGCACGTGCGCGGCGGCCGGCACGCGGCCGACGGGGCCGAGCTGGCCCTGGCCGACCGTACCGCGCTGCCGTCGGCGGTCGTCATCGTCGCCGAGGGGCGCAGCCCCTCGTGGGCCGGGGCGCCGTGGCAGGCCCGGGGCATCGCCCACCTCCCGGTCGTGCTCGCCGACACCGGTGTCGTCGTGGGCCCGCTCGTGCTGCCCGGGCGCACCGCCTGCCTGCGCTGCGCCGGTCCGGCCTGGCCGGCCGGCCGGGTCAGCGGGGTGGGGTCGGTGCCCGCCGGGACGGCCGTGCTGGCCGCGGCGGTCACCACCGTGACGGTACTGGCGACGCTGCGTGGCGACACCTCGCTGGGCGGGATCTCGACCGAGATCGGCCTTGACGAGGTGGCCGTGACGCACCGCCTGTGGAAGGTGCGGCCGGACTGCGCCTGCGCGTCAGTGACAATGGCGGGGTGACCGACATCCCCCGAGGCTCGATAGCCCGGACCGCCAAGCTCGTCGGCCTGCCCCTCGGGCACGCCGGACGAGCCGCCCTCGGAGTCGGGAAGCGGGTCGGGGGCCGTCCCGCCGAGGCCGTCGCCGCCGAGCTGCAGGCGCGCACCGCCGAGCAGCTCTTCTCGGTGCTCGGCCAGCTCAAGGGCGGGGCGATGAAGTTCGGCCAGGCCCTGTCGGTCATGGAGGCCGCGATGCCCGAGGAGCTCGCCGGGCCGTACCGCGCGACCCTCACCAAGCTGCAGGAGTCCGGCCCGCCGATGGGGGCCGACCGGGTGCACGAGATCCTGGCCCGCGAGCTCGGACCGCGCTGGGCGAGCACCAAGCTCGTCGAGTTCGACGACGTGCCGGCCGCCGCCGCGTCGATCGGCCAGGTGCACAAGGGGGTCTGGCGCGACGGGCGCGAGGTCGCCGTGAAGATCCAGTACCCCGGCGCGGCCGAGGCCCTGATGTCCGACCTCAACCAGATCTCGCGGGTGGCGAGGATGGCCGGGTCGTGGTTACCCGGCATCGACGTCAAGCCGATCATGGACGAGCTCAAGGCGCGGATGAGCGAGGAGCTCGACTACCACCTCGAGGCGCGCTACCAGCGACACTTCGCCACGGCCTTCCGCGACGACGACGACGTGCTGGTGCCCGACGTGCTCGTCGACTCGCACCACGTGCTCGTCACCGAGTGGGTCGACGGCACGCCGCTGTCGCGGATCATCGCCGACGGCACCCGGGAGGAGCGCGACGAGGCAGCCACCCTCTACTTCGAGTTCCTGCTCCGTGGGCCGAACCGCGCCCGCCTCCTGCACGCCGACCCGCACCCGGGCAACTTCCGGATCACCCAGGACGGCCGGCTCGGGGTGCTCGACTTCGGAGCGGTCAACCGGCTGCCGCACGGGCTGCCCACCTCACTGGGTCGGGTGCTCACCGAGGCACTCGCGGGTGACGCCGTCGCGCTGGAGGCCGTGCTGCGCGAGGAGGGCTTCATCCGCACGGGCGTCGACATCGACCCGGACGCGCTGCTCGCCTACCTGACCCCGCTGGTCGAACCCCTGCTGCACGAGGAGTTCACCCCCACCCGCGAGTGGTTGCGGGGGGCGGCCGCCACGCTGCAGGACCCCCGGCGACCGCAGTTCCTCGTCGGCCTCAAGCTCAACCTCCCCCCGGAGTACCTGCTCATCCACCGGGTCTGGCTCGGCGGGATCGGGGTGCTCAGCCAGGTCGGCGGCACGGTGCCGCTGCGCGAGATGGTCTGCGCCTACCTGCCGGCCATCGACGAGGCCCGGCTCCCGCCGCCTCCCGCAGCCTGACGTCGAGGCCGCCGGCCGGACCGGTCACCACCAGGCGGAGTCGAGCTTGCCCTCGATGCTGCGCAGGTGCGTGCGGCTGCAGGTGGCACAGGTCCACACGTCCCGGCCGTTCTCGGTGCCGCGCGCCCAGCTGATCCGGGCCAGTGCGGCGGCGTCGTCGTCCGCCGGCGTGGTGCCGCACGTCGCGCACACCGGGCGTGGTCCGGGTGCCGCGTGGCCGGCCTCCGCGCCGTGCTCACCCATCGCGCTCACCCCTCGCTGCGCGCCGCCGCCTTGGCGGCCTTCTTGAAGTCTCGCACCTTCTGCAGGGAGTCGGCATCGACGACGTCGGCGACGGACCGGTAGGAGCCCTCCTCGGCATAGGCGCCACACGCCTGCGCCCAGCCCTGCGGCCTGACCCCGAGCTGCTTGCCGAGCAGTGCGGTGAAGATGCGGGCCTTCTGCTCACCGAACCCGGGCAGCGCCTTGAGCCGGCTGACGAGCTCGGCGCCGGTGGCGGCGTCGCGCCAGATGGCGGAGGCGTCACCTCCGTAGCTGTCGCGAACGACGGCGGCCAGCGCCTGGATCCGGGCAGCCATCGAGCGCCCGTAGCGGTGGATGGCCGGCGGCGTGGCACACAGGTCGGCGAACGCCTCGGGGTCGGCCGTGGCGAGCGCGCCGGGGTCGAGGGTGCCGAAGCGTTCGAGGACCTTGGCCGGTCCGGCGAAGGCGCGCTCCATGGGGAACTGCTGGTCGAGCAGCATCCCGGTGAGCAGGGCGAACGGGTCCTGCGACAGGACGCGGTCGGCCGTGGGGTCCTGGGCGATCGTCAGCGTGACCATGGCCTCAGGGTAGCCAGCAGGTTCGCCGCGACGGCACGCCAGACGTCGCGCTCACGCACCGGCGGTGGTGTCCCGGCCCCGGCAGACGGCACCGCCCCCGACGTGGGGTCGGGGGCGGTGCGCTGGTCAGGCGTGGGTCTCATCGCACGATGGCGTGGACACTGGCCCGGATCTGCTCGCGCTGCTCCGTCGCCTGCACCCTGCGCTGCGCCTCGTGGACTCTGCGCTGGTGCATCGTGCGGCGGATCTCGTGCATCCGCTTCGTGTACATGGTGCTCTCCTCGGGGAGTCGGTCTGGTGGTGTTCGGTGGTGTGCCTACGCGGCGACCTCGGTCTTGCGGGGCCGGCCACGGGGGCGCTTGCGGGCGACGATCTCGCCCTGGACGAAGAGCTCGCCGCCCCAGACGCCCCATGGCTCGCGCCGGTGGAGGGCACCCGAGAGGCACGCGACGCGTGCGGGGCACGTGCCGCAGAGGGCCTTGGCGAACTCGACACCATCGGGGGTGTCGGCGAACCACAGCTCGGCGTCGTTCTCGCGGCAGGGAATGCCCTCGCCGGTCGTCACGGACGCCTCGTGCAGGTCGAGGAGCTCGGTCAGCTGCATCGGGTTGTCACCTCCTTGCTCGGCGCGCCCGGTGGGGCGCTCGGTCGTCTCGGCGCGCCGGGTGTGGCGCGTGGTACTCGGGGGGCGGTCGGTGTGGGACCGCTGGGTGGTGGTCGTCATCTCGGTGGCCTCGGTGGGTGCGGTGCGGGTCTGTGGTGGTCGGTGGCGGCGGGTACGAGAAAGGCCGCGGATCCCGGTGTCGGGATCCGCGGCCTCGAGGTGACCTGTCGAGCTGTCAGACAGGTGGTGCCTCGAGGCGTGGATACACGACTCCCGTGAGCGGGGCGAAGGCGTCGACGCCGGTGGTGCGCACGTCATCGACGATGATGTCGAGACCGTTGCTGGCACCGGCGAAGGGCACAGTGCGCCCCTGCACGGAGCGGACGGCGCCTGCGTGAGCGGTGTTGGCGCCGCGCCAGGGACGCGTGCAGATCTCGCCGGCAGTGCTCATCGCCATCGCCTGCTTCATCGTCGTCTCCATGGGGCCAACCCTCCTCACTGCTTCTCGCTGCTGCCGCGGACCCGAGGGGGCCACGCGTGGTGTTGTTCGATCAGGTTAGGGGAGCCTGCGAGCGCCCGGCAACGGGATTATTCGCTTGATTTGTGGCCGCACCCGGGTCCAGACCGAGTTTCGTTGCCGCACAAACTCATTCGTCCGAAGAAAAATTCTGGATCAGCTCGATGACGTCGCTTCCGTAGCGCTCGAGCTTCGCCGGGCCGACACCGTTGATCCGGGCCAGGTCCCCCACGTCGGCCGGCACCCGCTCGGCGATCGCCGTGAGGGTGGCGTCGGTGAAGACGACGAAGGCCGGCACGTCCGCTGCCCGGGCCTGCTCGAGCCGCCACTCGCGCAGCGCCTCGAAGAGCCGCTCGTCCATCGTGGGCGGGCAGGCGGAACAGCGGCCGATGGTGCGCTGCCTGGCCGTTGCGAGGTCGGCGCCGCACGAACGGCACGTCGTGCGCACCTGGGTCGACGGCTTCGCACCCCCACCCACGCGGCGGCTGCGCCTGGGCTGCGAGCGGGCGGCATCCCCCAGCACGGCGGCGGTGCCGTCGAGGAAGCGCGAGGGTCGGCGCGTGGCGCGCGCACCGGGGGTACGGGCCACGGCGTACGACATCACCAGGCGCTCTCGGGCGCGGGTCACCCCGACGTAGAGCAGCCGGCGCTCCTCCTCGACGGCCTGTGGGGTGTCGGCCATCGTGATGGGCAACAGGCCGTCGGAGCAGCCGACGAGGAAGACGGTGTCCCACTCCAGACCCTTGGCCGCGTGGAACGAGGCCAGCGTGACGCCGTTGACCGTCGGCGCGTGCTGGGCGGCGGCGCGCTCCTCGAGCTCGCGCACCAGTGCGGGCAGGCGCGCCTGCGGGTCGAGGGTGAAGAGGTCGTCGGCCAGCGCGGCGAGCGCCGACAGTGACTCCCAGCGCTCGCGGGCGGCTCCCCCGCTGGTGGGGGCCTGGCGGCTCCAGCCGGCACCGAGCAGCACGTCACGGGCGAGGTCGGGCAGCGGTACCGACCCGTCGTCGGAGCGGGCCGCGCCACGCATGAGCACGATGGCGTCGCGGACCTCCTTGCGTGAGAAGAACCGCTCGCCGCCGCGCACCAGGTAGGGGATGCCGCGCTCGGCCAGCGCCGACTCGAAGGACTCGCTCTGGCCGTTGGTGCGGAACAGCACCGCGATCTCGGCAGGCGGGTGGCCGCCCTCGACGAGCCCGGCGATGCGGGTCGCGACGACGGCCGCCTCGTCGGGGTCGTTGTCGGCGACGACGAGCTCGGGCGCCGGGCCGTCGGCGCGCTGGGCGCGCAGCTCCACCGACCCCGAGCGGCGCTGGCCACCGGGGCCACGCAGCACCAGGTTGGCCAGGCCGACGACCTGGGGGGTCGAGCGGTAGTTGCGCACCAGCTCGACGGTGCGGGCGTCGGGATGCCGGGCCCGGAACCCCAGCAGGTGCTCGGGCGAGGCGCCGGTGAACGAGTAGATGGTCTGGGCCGGGTCACCGACGACGCACAGGTCGCGCCGCTCTCCCAGCCACAGCTCGAGCAGCGTCTGCTGCAGACGGTTGACGTCCTGGTACTCGTCGACCACGAAGTGCCGGTACTGGCTGCGCACCGCCCTGGCCACCTCGTCGTGCTCGCGCAGGATGCCCACCATGAGCAGCAGCACGTCCTCGAAGTCGATGACGCCCCGTTCGGTCTTGACCTCCTCGTAGGCGGCGACGAGGCGGGCCATGGCCGTGGCGTCGAGCCCGGCAGGCGGCTCGCGGCGCTGGGCGCTGGCCGCAGCGGCATACGACTCGGGGGTGAGCAGCGAGACCTTCGACCACTCGATCTCGGACGCGAGGTCGCGGATGGCGGCGCTGTCGAGCCGCAGTCGCAGCCGGCCACCGGCCTCGGCCACGGCGCTGGCCTTGTGCGGCATCACCTCGGGCGACGCGCCACCGATGGCCTGGGGCCAGAAGTAGTGCAGCTGGCGCAGCGATGCGGCGTGGAAGGTGCGGGCCTGCACCCCGCCCACGCCGAGGTCGCGCAGCCGGGTGCGCATCTCGCCGGCCGCCCGGGCGGTGAAGGTGACGGCGAGCACTCGTTGCGGCTGGTAGACGCCGGAGAGCACCCCGTAGGCGATGCGGTGCGTGATGGCGCGGGTCTTGCCGGTGCCGGCCCCGGCCAGCACGCACATCGGGCCGCTGGGGTGGGCCGCGACCTCGCGCTGCTCGGGGTCGAGGGCGTCGAGCACCGCGTCGGCTCCGGGGTGCACGGGCAGGGTGGTCATCTCGACGATCCTAGGTGTCAGCGGTGACGCCGCCGGCCCCGCCTGTGGACGACGCCGGTGGACGACGTCGGCCCCGCCGTGGACGCAGCGCGACCACCGGCCGCATCGATGGCGGGTCGAGGGCGGGGAAGCAACGGCCGGGCCGCAGTGTTCACCCCCCGCGAGTCCCCGACCCGATCAGGAGCCCCAATGCCCGCCGCCGAGACCACCGGCCAGACCCTGCCCGCGCCCGGCACCGTCACGATGTTCACGACGAGCTGGTGCGGCTACTGCCGCCGGTTGAAGTCGCAGATGGAGCGCGAGGGCATCGGCTTCACCGAGGTCGACATCGAGCGCGAGCCGGGCACCGCCGAGTTCGTCATGTCGGTCAACGGCGGCAACCAGACGGTGCCCACCCTGCTGTTCCCCGACGGCTCCTCGGCGACCAACCCCTCCGTCGCCGAGGTGCGCGACCGACTCTCCTGAGCCGGCCGCGCCGTCAGCGCAGGGGGAGCTCGGGGGCGTCGAGAGGGCGCCCGAACCAGTGCTCGATGATCCGGCGCGAGATCGAGATGCGCCCGGAGACGACGACCGACCCGTCGGCCAGCGCCGCCACGAGCTCCTCGCGGGTGAACCACCGGGCGGCCTCGATCTCCTCGGCCTGCAGGCGCAGGTCGGTGCCCAGCGCCCGAGCCGTGAAGCCCAGCATCAGCGAGGACGGGAACGGCCAGGGCTGGTCACCGAGGTAGGTGACGTCGGTGACCTGGACGCCGACCTCCTCGGCCACCTCGCGGGCCACGGCCGCGGCCAGGCTCTCGCCCGGTTCCACGAAGCCGGCCAGCACCGACATCCCGTTGCCGCGGAACCCCTTGCCGCGGGCCAGCAGGATGCGGTCGTCGGCGTCGACGACGGCCATGATCACCGCCATGTCGGTGCGCGGGTAGTGCTCGCTGCCGTCGGTCGGGCAGCGACGGATCCACCCGGCCAGCAACGGCTCGGTCGCCGCCCCGCACCGGGGGCAGTGCCCGTGGGTGCGGTGCCAGTTGGCCAGGGCGAGGGTCGTCGCGAACGCCGAGGCGCTCAGGTCGTCGAGGTCGGCACCCGCCTGTCGCAGCGTGCGCCAGACGGGTTCGGCACCGGCACCGGCACCGGCCCCGTCCGTGGCCGAGGCGTCGACGGCGTGTGCGACGGCATCCGCGAGGTCGTCGGCGACCACGCCGACGTGTGCCGTGCCGCCCGCCTCCCCGAGGAAGAGGGCCAGCCGGCCGGCATCCGCGGGCTCGGGCGGGCTGAGCAGTGCTGCCAGGCCGTCACCGGCCGGCTGCACGGCGACCCGGTCGCGCACGAGGCGCAGCACCCGGGTGCGGGGGTCGGCCAGCAGCCGGGGCAGCAGCCCGGGGTCGGTGCGCAGGTCACCGCGCCGGTCGAGCACCGAGGTGCTCAGAGCCAGCCCGGGCAGGGTCACGTCGGCGGCAGGCACACGGCACAGCGTAGGGGCCACACCGCGGGCGGCATCCCCGACGATCGGGTCCATCCGGCATACCGTGGGGCCGTGGACCGCAGCCCCGCCTTCCTCGCCGCACTGGCGAGCGCCGCCGTGCCCGGGCTCGACCCGGTGAGCGTCGAAGCCCTGCCGAGCACGCAGGACCAGAGCTTCGACGTGGCCTTCGTGCAGGACGCCCAGCACCGGCGGTGGGTGGTGCGTGCACCGCGCAGCGACGTCGCCGGCGCCGAGATGGACCGCACCGTCGCCCTGCTCGGCCTGCTCGGTCGCCGGCTGCCCTTCGCGGTGCCGGCACCCAAGGGTTTCGTCGCGCTCGGCGAGGGAGGTCGTGCCGCGGTCTACCCGTACCTGCCCGGGCACAACCTCGACTTCGCCGAGCTGCCGCCCGGCCCCGGCATCGCGGCCGAGCTGGGCCGCGCCATCGCGGCGCTGCACAACACCGACCCGGCCGTCTACGAGGAGGCCGGGCTGCCGAGCTACGACGCCGACGCCTACCGCAGCCGCCGCCTGGCCGACCTGGACCGGGCCGCGGAGACGGGGCGGGTGCCGACCACCCTGCTCACCCGCTGGGAGACCGCGCTCGAGGACGTCAGCCTGTGGCGGTTCGCCCCCACGGCCACCCACGGCGACCTCACCGGCGACCAGGTGCTCGCGGTGTTCACCGACGACGCGGACGCCTCGACGGGAAAGATCCGGGCGTTGACGGGCTGGGAGGACGCCAAGGTCGCCGACCCCGCCGACGACTTCGCGGCCCTGGTCGCCGATGCCCGCCCCGAGGCCGTCGAGACCGTGCTCGAGGCCTACTCGCACACCCGGGTCGAGCGGCCCGACCCCAACCTGCTGGTGCGGGCCCGCCTGGTCGCCGAGCTCGGGCTGCTGGGCACGATGATGGTCGCGCTGGCCCGCACGGACGGCGGTGCGGTCGAGGTGCTCACCACCCAGCTGCGCCGGCTCGACGACGCCGTGCACGCCAGCGAGGAGCCTGACGACTACCGCCGCACCTCGCTCGCACCGGTCGGGGTGCGGCGCCACACGACCCGCCCGCCGGCCATGGTCGTCGACGATGACGACGACGAGGACCTGCCGGTGCTCGAGGCCGACCAGACGGGTGCCGGGCCCGGCCGGGGCGAGCCGGAGGCTGGGCAACCCGAGACCGACGAACCCGAGACCGATGCCGTCAGCGCTACCGACGAACCCGAGACCGATGCCGTCAGCGCTACCGACGAACCCGAGACCGACCAGCGTGACGCCGACGAACCCCGGGCCGAGCAACCCGACACCGGCCAGCCCGCCGCCGCCGTGCCGGGTGCCGACCCCTCCCAGGGCGATGACGAGGCGGACCAGGTGACGAGCGAGATCGAGGTCAGGTCGGCCGAGCGGCCCGCAGCACCCGAGTGATCTCGTCGGCACCGGGCAGGTCGGGCCACAGCGTCTCACCGGTGGCGGCGTGGAAGAACGCACCACGGACCCGGTGCTCGGGAACACCGCGCACCCGGGCCCAGGCCAGCCGGTAGGCCGCCAGCTGAAGCGCCCGGGCCGCCGCCCGCGCGCCGCTGGCCGGGTGCCCGGTCTTCCAGTCGACGACCACCCAGGCCGGCTCCCCGTCGTCGCGGACGTCGTCGAACACGGCGTCGATCCGTCCCCGCACCGCGATGCCGTCGACCACGGTCTCGACGCTGGTCTCGACCTCGACGGGTGAGCGGTCGGCCCACTCGCTGGCCAGGAAGCTCGCCTGCAGGCCCGCGAGGCCGGTGTCGGCCGCCCCCTCGTCGGCCGAACCGGGCAGGTCGTCGACGTCGACGAAGGCGGCCCGCGAGTAGTGCTCCTCCACCCAGGCGTGGAAGGCGGTGCCCCGCCGGGCGGCCAGGGCCGGGGGTGTCGGCATCGGCCGGCGCAGGTCGAGCGTGAAGCGGTCGGCGTCCTCGGCCAGGGCGACCAGTGCCGAGGTCGACAGGTGGGCGGGCAGGCCGACCTCGACGTCGGCGCCCGAGCGGCGCCGGGCGCGCTCCTCGAGGAGCATCCGCAGCTCGGCGTCCCACGCCGACGTCACCGCACCCGACGTCGCGGTCGACGCGGCACCCGCCATCGCCGCAGCGACCTCGCGGGCCGGGCCGAGCAGGCGCTGCCGCCGCTCGACGTGGTCGGTGGTCGGCCAGGCGACGCCCACGGCCTCGGCGGTACGCGGGTTCTGCGGCCTGGGGTCGTCGACCGGCGGCAGGTCGGCCCAGGGGCCGGGGGCGACGCGCAGGCCGCTCGCCCGCACCTCTTCGAGGAAGCGCGAGGTGACCCGTGGTGTCGACGCGGTGCCCCACACGTGCGCGGTGAGCAGGAGGTCGCGGCGGGCCCGGGTGAGGGCGACGTAGGCGAGCCGGCGCTCCTCGGCGATGCCGTGGTCGGCGACGGCTGCCGTGAACCGGGCGAACGCCTGCTCCAGGGAGTCCCAGTCGTGCGGGTGGTCCCAGCCGAAGCGGGGCAGCCCCTCGGCGTCGCCGCGCAGGTCGTAGGGCAGCGTCGCCAGCCCGGTGAGCCAGCCCTTGTCGCTGGGGTCGGCGTGCCCCCAGCCGCCGTCGACGACCTTGCCCTGGTTGCCGGAATGGGCCGGGAAGGACGACTCGACCAGACCGGGCACGACCACGACGTCCCACTCCAGCCCCTTGGCGGCGTGCACGGTCATCACCTGCACGGCATCCGGCCGGGCCTCGACCCAGCCCAGGTCGAGGCCGCGCTCCTCGGCGACGGCGGCCTCGAGCCAGGCGAGGAAGCCACCGAGCGTGGCGCGGTCGGCGCTGGCGGCGAACGTGGCGGCGACGTCGGCGAACGCGTCGAGGTGGGCCCGGGCTGCCCCCGGGGAGTACTCGGGGCGGGAGAGCACCTCGAGGTCGAGGCCCAGCGCCACCTCCGCCTCGCTGGTGAGCTCGGGCAGCCCGAGCCCGGTGAGCGAGCGCAGCCGACGCACCGCACTGCCGAGACCGCGCAGCCGCGCCAGGGCGACCTCCCCCACCCGCTGACCCTCCGGCCCCACCCACTGCGCCGGCGGCAGGTCGTCGAGGGCCTCGATGATGCTGGCGTCCTCGCTGCTGTCGGGGGCGAGGTCGGCCCGGCGGTCACCGTGCGCCCGGGCGGCCCGCTGGCGGTGCCGCGCCCAGGCGGCCAGGCCGTCGAGGTCGGCAGCGCCGAGGCGGCACGAGGGGCCGGTGAGCAGGCGCATCAGGCGGTCGCCGCGGGTGGGGTCCTGGACGACGTGCAGCAGGGCGACGAGGTCGGCGACCTCGGGGGTGTGCAGCAGCCCGCCGAGGCCGACGACCTCGTAGGGAACCCCGGCCCGGTCGAGGGCCTCGACGACCGGGTCGAACTGCGAGCGCTTGCGGCACAGCACGGCCGCCGTGTGCCGCCGCGGCCGCGCGAGCCGCTGCACGAGCCACCCGACGAGGTGCTCGGCCTCCTCCTCGAGGGTGCCGAGGCGGGCCACCGCGACGTGACCGGGCCCGGCATCCGGCCGCGGGACCAGCGAGCACACCTCGACCCGGGTCGTGGCCGCGAGCGGACCGGCGACGACGTTGGCGGCGTCGAGCACGACCCGCTCGTTGCGCCAGCTCGTCGACAAATGCAGCACCGTGGCGGGGTCGGGGTCGGCGAAGTCGCCGCGGAACCGGTCGAGGGTGGTGGAGGACGCCCCGCGCCACCCGTAGATCGACTGGTGCGGGTCGCCGACCGCGGTGACGGGGACCGGCTCGCCGTCGGCGACGAACAGGGCTCGCAGCAGCTGGAGCTGGGCCTCCGAGGTGTCCTGGAACTCGTCGAGCAGGACCGCCCGGAAGCGGCCGCGCTCAGCCCTGCCGACCTCGGCGACCGTCGTGGCCAGCCGGGCCGCGAGCGCCATCTGGTCGGCGAAGTCCATCGCG
Source organism: uncultured Actinomycetota bacterium (assembly GCA_963747405.1). Lineage (GTDB taxonomy): Bacteria > Actinomycetota > Actinomycetes > Actinomycetales > Dermatophilaceae > Fodinibacter. The sequence continues at coordinate 193,732 of CAVVFG010000019.1, read as the reverse complement.
TCACGGGAGGTCTTGAGCTCTGCGTAGCGCTCGAGCAGTGGCACGACCGCCCGCCGTTCGCGCAGCACCGCCAGCGCTCTGCGGACCGTGGCCGGGTAGGCCTTCTTGCGTGAGACCTCGCCCTTGGCGACGAGCTCGAGGGTGGCGACGACCTCGTCGAGGTGCGCCCCCAGCTGGTCGGGTCGCACGAGGTGCTCGGCCAGCTCGCCGGCGAGGTCGACGACGGCGGTGGTCACCGTGGACTCGGCCTTGCCGACCCCCTCCATCGGCCCGTCCCACGACGCGACCGCCTCGTGGGCGACCTGCCAGGCAGCGGCCTCGGTGAGCAGCCGGCTCTCGGCCTCCACCCCGAGCCGCACGCCGTGCTCGCGCATGATCCGGCCGGCGTACGCGTGGTAGGTGGACACCGTGGGCACGTCGTCGAGCACCTCGGCGCCGTGCTCGGTAGGCGGCACCCAGAGCCCGGCCTCGCCCAGGGTGGTGAGCCGCTCGGTGAGCCGCTCGGACAGCTCACCGGCCGCCTTGCGGGTGAAGGTCAGGCCGAGCACCTCGTCGGGTCGCACGAGATCGTTGGCCACGAGCCAGACGACCCGGGCCGCCATCGTCTCGGTCTTGCCCGAGCCGGCCCCGGCGACCACCAGCAGGGGACGCAGCGGTGCCTCGATGACGGCGGCCTGCTCCGGGGTCGGGGCGTAGGACTGGCCGAGCGCCCGCGCCAGCTCGACCGCACCCCAGCGCAACCCGGTCGTGGCGGTCACAGGAACCTCCCCTCGGACTGGGTCGGGCAGGCGTCCTTGACCTGGCAGGTGCCGCAGTGCGAGCCGGGCGTGGCCGTGAACACCGCGCCGGACATCGCGTCGGCCGTCTCGTCGAGGAGCGAGCGCGCCCAGCCGGGCTCCTCGTCGTCGGCGAGCGGCACCTGCAGCTGCACGGTGGTGGAGACGTTGGCGGCCTTGCCGAGCTGCAGCAGGGCGGCTCCGGCCGCCGTCGTGCCGTGCTCGGCGAAGGCGCCCTCGGCGACGGCGAGCTGGTAGGCGCCGAGCTGGCCGTGGCGGCGCAGCTCGTCCTTCGAGGGCTTGGACGACCCGGTCTTCAGGTCGATGACGCGCACCCGGCCCGCGGGGTCGACCTCGACCCGGTCGACGGTGCCCGCGACGACGGCCCGGCCGAGCGCGACGCGCAGCTGCTGCTCGGACGCCGCACGGCGCCATCCTTGCGCGCTGGTCTCGTCGACGTAGCGGGCCAGCCGTGCCGTCATGGCCTGGGCCTCGGCCAGGCGGCGCCGCGACAGCCAGCCCGGCGGCAGCCCGAGCCGCCCCCAGCGGCGTTCGACCTCGGCGGCGTAGGCCTGAGCGGTGGTGTCACCGAGGTCGTGCGCGATCTCGTGCACGAGGATGCCGACGTCCTGGGCGCCCATCGACGGCCCGTCGCCGCCGCTCGCGCGCAGCACCCACTGCAGGCCGCACCGCCAGAAGCCGTCGATGCCGGACGGTGACACCCGCACGGGGTCGCCCGGGCCGCGGCGCGGCCGGTCGTCGGTGAGGTCGCGCAGCGCCCACCACTGTGCCGGGTCGGCGCCGGGCACACCCTCTCGGGCGAGCCGGCCGAGCGTGGTGACCGCCGCCCCCCGCGTCGCCGGGTCGTCGGAGGCCAGGGCCCGGCGCAGGTCGGCCACGAGCCCCTGGAGGGTCAGCGGCCGGGGCACGTCGGTGAACGGGCGGGGGTGCGGCAGCGGGTCGACGATGTCGAGGAACGCGGAGGGCTGCTCGTCCTCGCTGCGCACCGCGGTGACGACGAGCCGTTCGCGGGCCCGGGTGACGGCCACGTGGAACAGCCGGGTCTCGTCGTGCCGCACCTGCGCGCGGGCGGACCGCGGGTCACCGGCTCGACCGGTGACGAGGTCGACGAGGTCGGCGGAGCCGAGCAACGAGCCGCGCAGCCGCAGGTCGGGCCAGACCCCCTCCTGCACGCCGGCGACGACGACGAGGTCCCACTCCAGGCCGGCGGATGCCGCGGGCGTCACCAGTGCGACCGACTCACCGGCCGGGGCGCGGGCGGCGAGGGTGTCGCCGGCGACCTCCTGACCCAGCACGTGGTCGAGGAAGTCGACCGGTGAGGCGCCGGGTAGCCGGTCGACGAAGCGGGCGGCGGCGTCGAACAGGCCCAGCACGGCATCGAGGTCACGGTCGGCTCGACCACCGGCCACCCCGCCCCCCAGCGCGGCGTCGCGCCACGGCGTGGCCAGACCGCTGGCGCTCCACATCCGCCACAGCACCACCTCGACGCCCTCGCCCTCGCGCAGCGCGTCGACCGCCGCCGCGAGCACCCGGTGGGCACGGCGGGCGGAGGCGCCCTCGGGACCGATCCGACCGAGCGGGAACGGAGTGAGCACGACCTCGGCGAGCAGCAGGTCGCTCGGGCGCCCTCCCCCGTCGTCGAGCTCGAGGCGCCGCAGCGAGCGGCGCAGCCGGCGCAGCTGCACGGCATCCGCGCCGCCGACCGGAGAGGTGAGCACGTCGACCACGTCGGCGGGGTCGAGCCGCTCGGCACCGGCCGCGACGTCGAGGGCACAGCGCAGCAGGGTGAGGAAGGGACGCACGGCCGCCTCGTCGCGCACGGGGAGGTCGGCGGTGGCGGTGTCGACGGGCACCCCGGCGCCGCGCAGCACCCGGCGCAGGGTCGCAGTTCGGCCACCGCCGCGCACGACGACCGCCATCCGCGACCAGGGCGTGCCGTCGAGCAGGTGGGCCGACCGCAACCGGCCGGCGATGTAGCTGGCCTCCTGGGCGGCGGTGCGCAGGAGGTGGGCCTCCACCTCGCCCGCACGACCAGCCGCCGTGACCCGGCGGTGGGAGGCGCCCCCGACGACCCCCACGTGCGCCGCCACCCTCGCGGCGACGTCGAGCACCTCGCCACCGCACCGGTGTGACGTGCCCAGCAGGCGGGTCGGGGCGTCTGGCCAGGCCCCGACGAACAGGCGTGGGTCGGCGCCGCGGAAGGTCTGGGTGGCGGAGTCGGGGTCACCGAGCAGCACGAGGTCGACCCCGCCACCCCCCACGACGACCCGGAGCAGCCGCAGGGCGGCCGGGGTGAGCTCCTGGGCGTCGTCGACGACGACGAGCCGCAGCCCGGCCCGCAGCCGGTCGAGGGCGTCGAGGCCGGTCTCGAGGTGGTCGGCCGCGGCGCCCAGGATCCAGGCCGGGTCGAAGGCCCCGGGGGCGGACAGCGCCGTGACCTCGTCGTACTCGCGGAGCACGCGGGCCGCCGCCACCCACTGGGGCCGGTCGTGCTCGGCGCCGAGCCGGGCGAGGTCCTCGGGGTCCAGGCCCAGCTCGACGGCGCGCATCAGCAGGTCGCGCAGCTCACCGCGGAAGGTGCGGGTGGGAAGCGCGAGCCGCACCGACTCGGGCCACGGCGGCGCGGCCGACCCACCCGCGGCATGCCCGGCGAGCAGCTCACCGAGGATGACGTCCTGCTCCGGGCCGCTGAGCAGCCGGGGCGTGGGGTCGCCGGCCAGCGCCGCGGCTTCGCGCAGGATGCCGAATCCGAGCGACTGGTGGGTGCGCGCCAGGGGCGTGGTGGTCGTGCCGCCGAGGCGCGCGGTGACGGCGTTGCGCAGCCGGGCGGCTGCGTGCCGGGTAGGGGCGAGGAGCAGGCACTGGTCGGCAGTCGCTGGCCCGGACTCGACGCGCTGGGCCACGACCTCGACGGCGACCGTGGAGCGCCCGGTGCCCGGCGCCCCGAGCACGCGCAGCACCGGCCCCCGGTGCTCGACGACCGCCCGCTGGCTCGCGTCGAGCACCGGGGTGGGGGGCGCACTGGGCGCGGGACGACGAAGGACGAGCACCCCGAGATTCCACCACGTCGGTCCGACACCCACGCGACGGCACCGGCGGCCGACGCGGCGCGTCCCGCGTCAGAGGCGGGACACGGTCGCCGGGTCCTCCTCGCCGCCGAAGAACTTCTCGAGCACGTCGCGGAACGGCTGCCCCTCGTCCGCGCCGGCGGCCCGGGCGAAGAGGGTCATCGACGACCTCAGCTTGACCGCGTCGATGCCGCCCATGACGGCCACCGGGTCGCGCGTCCCGAGCGCCAGGAGCGCACCGACGCACTCGTGCAGCCGCGGCCCGAGCACCGGGTGCGCGAGGTAGGCCCGCACCTCGTCCACACCGGCGACGCCGTACTCGCGCGAGGTGGGGCTGCTGCCCAGCCCCGCCACCTGGGGAAACACGAACCACACCCAGTGCGACCGCTTGGCACCGGCCCGCAGCTCGAGCAGCGCCCGTTCGTAGGTGCCGCCGCCCTCCTGGGCGGCGACGAACCGCGAGACGTCGTGCTCCATCCGACCTATTCTGGCGCGATGCCAGACCAGAGCACGCCGGCGAGCGCGTGGGACGCCTTCGGGCTGGCCTTCGCCGGGTGGCAGCTCGTGCAGCGACTCGTCGTGGGCGAGCGCAGCGGCCTGCTCGCCGCCCTGTGCGCCGGTCCCGGCACGGCGGCCGAGATCGCCGACCGGGCGGGCACCGACCCCCGGCTCACCCTGGAGTGGCTCCGCGTGATGACGGTCGGCGGGTTCAGCGACGTCCGCGACGGAGTCTTCGTGGCGACCCCGGACCTCGAGCAGCTGCACGAGGTGCCCGGGGTCGACTCGCCGGTCGGCATCGTCTCCGAGGCACTGGACCGGCTGCCTGTCGTGGTCGACGACCTGACGACGGCCGTGCGCACCGGCAACGGCGTGGCTCCGGAGACCTACGGGTCGGCCAGCACACGGCTGCAGAACCTGTTCTCGACGATCGAGGGCGCACTGCACCTGGTGCCCGACCTGCTCGCCCCCGTCGACGGCCTCGTCGAGCGGCTCGAGCACGGATGCCGTGTGCTCGAGGTGGGCTGCGGCGCCGGGTGGGCGCTCGAGACGCTGGCCGACGCGTTCCCCGACGCCACGTTCACCGGCCTCGACGTCGACGAGCTGGCACTGGAGATGGCCGCCGGGCGACTGCGCCGGTTCGGCACGCGGGTGGTGACCGAACGCCGCGACGTCATGGACGTCGCCCCCGGTTCGGCCGACGTCGTCCTCGTGATGGACGTGGTGCACGACCTCCCCGACCCGCTCGGGGCGCTGGCCACGGTGCGCCGGGCCCTGGCCGCGGGCGGCATCCTCGTCGTCTCAGAGGCGGAGGCCACCGGCGACTTCGAGGTCGACCGGCACGGACCGATGAGCTGGCTGTACAGCCCCAGCTTCTCACGGTGCATCCCGGTGAGCCAGTACGCCGGCGGCGAGGGGCTCGGCGCGATGTGGGGCGAAGCGGCGGCGCTCGACCTGTTGCGCCGTGTCGGCTTCGCCCGGGTCGACACGCACACGACGCCGGCGCACTCCACGGTCTTCGCCTGCCGCCCCTGACGCCGGTGGGTCGGTCGAGTCAGTAGGTCGGGAGGGCCGGGTCGACCTCGGCCACCCAGGCGAGGACGCCGCCCTCGACGTCGACCGCGTCGACGCCCCGTGCGCGCAGCAGGTCGACCGCCTCGGCCGAGCGCCCTCCCGACTTGCAGTAGACGTAGACCCGAGCGCCCTCCGCGAGCCCCGGCACAGCGGCCCCCGAGCGCACCTCCACGATCGGCAGCCACGCCCCACCGGGCAGCGCGACGATCGCCCGCTCCCCCTCCTCTCGGACGTCGAGCAGCATGGCGGCTTCGCCGTCGAGCGTCCCGGCGTGGAGAAGCGAGCGCAGCGTCCCGACGTCGATGCTCGGCCGGTCGTGCGCTGACGCGCCCGGCGGCGGTGCCACGTCCGCTGCACCGGTGGCCCAGCCGAGCGGGCGGGTCAGGTCGGCACCCGCGCCGCACACCCGGCATCCGGGGTCGGCGGCCACCGGCAGGGCGTCCCACGTCTGCCGCAGTGCGTCGTGCACCAGGAGACGCCCGACCAACGGCTCGCCGATGCCGGTCACGAGCTTGACCGCCTCGGTCGCCATCACCGACCCGATGCTCGCGCACACCGCGCCCAGCACGCCGCCCACCGCGCACGACGGCACGGCATCCGGTGGCGGCTGGTGGGGGAACACGCAGGCGTAGCACGGGCCCTCGCCCGCCCACCACACCGACACCTGGCCGTCGAACCGGTAGACCGACCCCCACACGTGCGGCACCCCCAGCCGGGCGCAGGCGTCGCCGACGAGGTAGCGGGTGGGGAAGTTGTCGGCGCCGTCGAGCACCAGGTCGTAGTCGGCGACGACGTCGAGCGCGCTGGCCTCGTCGAGCCGCTCGCGGTGCTCCACGACCGCCGTCGTCGGGCTGATGGCGTGCACGGCGTCAGCCGCGGACGCGGTCTTGGGCCGCCCGACGTCGGCGACCCCGTGCACGACCTGGCGTTGCAGGTTCGTGGCGTCGACGACGTCGTCGTCGACCACACCGAGAGTGCCCACCCCGGCGGCCGCGAGGTAGAGCAGGGCCGGGGACCCCAGGCCCCCGGCACCGACGACCAGCACCCGGGCCGCGCGCAGCCGGCGCTGGCCGAGGGGGCCGAGGTCGGGCAGCAGGAGGTGGCGGGCGTACCGCGTGCGCTCGTGCGCGGTGAGCTCGAGCCCGGGGGGCACCAGCGGGGGGCGAGCCATGCGGCGACGATAACAACCGGTGCGTGACGCCCCGCGGCCCGAAGGCTACTCGTCCGTAGGATGCTGCCTACACCGGCCGAAGGACACGCATGACCAGCACGCACACCACCCCCCGCGGGCAGCGGATGCCGCGCAGCGAGCGACGCGCCCAGCTGCTCGACGCCGCCCAGGCCGTCTTCGTCCAGTCCGGCTACCACGCCGCGGCGATGGACGAGATCGCCGACCGGGCGGGAGTGTCCAAGCCGGTGCTCTACCAGCACTTCCCCGGCAAGCTCGACCTCTACCTCGCCCTGCTCGACAAGCACTGCGAGACCCTGGAGTCGCTGGTGCGGGCAGCCCTCGCGGTCGGGGGCGACAACGAGGTGCGGGTGGAGCGCACGGTGGCCGCCTACTTCGAGTTCGTCACCAGCGAGGGTGCCGCCTTCCGGATGGTCTTCGAGTCCGACCTCACCAGCGTCCCGCAGGTGCGCTCGCGGCTCGACGCCCTGGAGATGAACTGTGCCGAGGCGATCGCGGAGGTCATCGCCGAGGACACCGGGGCCGACGACGAGCGTGCGCTGATGCTCGGGTCGGCGCTGGCGGGCATGGCCCAGGTGGCCGCGCGGCACTGGCTGGCGCAGGACGGCGACGTGCCCGAGCCGGAGGCCGCCGCCATGATCAGCGCCCTCGCGTGGCGGGGCCTGGGGTCCTTCCCGAAACTCGAGGCCTGACCCCGCCACCACCCCCGCGTGTTCGCTGCTGGCGGATGCCGGAATGCCGCCCGCCGACCGCGGGTTAGCCTGAGCCCGAGAGCGCGGCCGGACCGCGCCCCCCAGATGAAAGGTGTGCACCCGTGGAGGTCACCATCGGCGTCCAGAACGTCGCTCGCGAGCTGACGGTCGAGACCGACTCCCCCACCTCGGAGGTCACCGCGGCCGTCGAGGCCGCGCTCTCCGACGGGAGCGTGCTGCGCCTCACCGACAACCGCGGCCGCTCCGTCTTCGTGCCGGCCGGCGTCATCGGCTGGGTGCAGGTCGGCGACTCCGAGAAGGGCCGGGTCGGCTTCACGCCCTGACCGTCGACGTCCCCCACCGCCCGCTCCGGCCCCGTTACAGTCGATGCCGCACCCGGGTCGAAATCGGGGGCCGCACGCGTGCACGGGTGCGCGTGACGAGCGTCTGTCGGGCCCGCCGGGCCCGGATCGGAGTTCGCAATGACCGAGTTGCTTCCCATGGCGACGTCCTGTGCGCCCACCGGCAGCCTTGGTGGCTGGATCGGCACCATCATCTTCGGGGCCGTGATCGGCGCACTCGCACGGCTCGTGCTGCCCGGCAAGCAGAACATGGGCTTGCTCATCACCATCGTCCTCGGCGTCCTGGGCGCCCTGATCGGCTACTGGCTGGCGGGCCTGCTCGGCGTCTGCTCGACGGGCGGGATCGACTGGATCCGCTGGTTCATCTCGATCGCGGTGGCGGCCGTGCTCGTCGTCGTCTACGGCTCGATCACCGGCCGCAAGCAGGTCTGAGTACCCCCCGACGACTGACCGCGGGTCTCAGGCGGACAGGCCCAGGCGCGCCATCCGCTTGGTGTGGTTGTCGGTGAGCCGGGTGAACATCTGGCCCACCTCCGCGAGGTCGACCCCGCCCCCCACGAGCAGCGCCGACATGGCGTCGCGCTCGACGGCCACCGCCTGCGCCTGGGACAGCGCCTCGCCCAGCAGCCGCCGGCCCCACAGGGCCAGCCGCCCACCGGCGGCGCGGTCGGTCTTCAGCGCGTCGCGCACGACGCCGACGACGAAGTCGGACTCCCCGGCGTCGTCGAGCGCGCGCCCCATCACCTCGCGGGTGTCGTCGTCGACGAAGACCGACATCTCGCGGTAGAAGTCCTTGGCGATGCCGTCGCCGACGAACGCCTTGACCAGGCCCTCGAGCCAGCCCTTGGGCCTGGTGCGCTCGTGGTAGGCGGCGAAGGGCACCACGAACGGGGCCATCGCGGCATCCGGGTCGATGTCGTGCCCGCGCATGTGCTCGACCAGCACGGAGTACTGGACGTACTCGGTGTTGGCCAGACCGGCCATCGCCGACTTCAGGTGCAGCGTGGGCGCCAGGTCGGAGTCGACGGCCATCCGGATGAACGCGGTGAGCTCGCCGTACGCGAGGACGCCCAGCAGGTCGACCACCGCAGCGTGGTAGGTCGGGTCCTCGATCGAGGTGTGATCCATGGCGTCGGAGCCTAACGGTAGAGTAGATGCCGTCCCACGGTGCCCGGTCGGCACGACAACCAAGATCCCCCACGTGGTGAGCCCGGCGTTCCGACGCCACCCGCCCCCCGAAGACCTCCGATCGGCCCAACAGCCCCCAGCGCCGGCGCACGAGCGCCCGCCGACCGGAAGAGACCCATGACCGACGTCACCGACGCCACCACCGAACTCCCCGAGCCCGTCGTCGAGGCCCCGCCGGCGGAGTCGTTCGCCGACTTCACGATCCACCAGGACATCATCGACGCCCTGGCCGAGCACCAGATCACCAGCCCGTTCCCGATCCAGGCGATGACCCTGCCGGTGGCGCTGTCCGGCCACGACATCATCGGCCAGGCCAAGACCGGCACCGGCAAGACGCTCGGCTTCGGCATCCCGATCCTCAACCGGGTCACCTCGCCCAAGGACGACGGCTTCGCCACGATGCCGTTCGCCGGCAAGCCGCAGGCCCTGGCCGTCGCCCCCACCCGAGAGCTGGCCGTGCAGGTGGCCGGTGACCTGGAGCGGGCCGGCAGGAAGCGCGGCGTGCGCGTGCTCACCGTCTACGGCGGCCGGGCCTACGAGCCGCAGGTCGAGGCGCTGCAGCGCGGCGTCGAGGTCGTCGTGGGCACCCCCGGGCGCCTGATCGACCTCGCCAAGCAGGGCCACCTCGACCTCGGCCACGCCCGCATCGTCGTGCTCGACGAGGCCGACGAGATGCTCGACCTGGGCTTCCTGCCCGACGTCGAGCGGCTGCTGGCGCTCACCCCGGCCTCGCGCCAGACCATGCTCTTCTCGGCCACGATGCCGGGCGCCGTGGTCGCGCTGGCCCGCCGCTACATGAGCCAGCCCACGCACATCCGCGCGATGGGTGACGACCAGGAGAACGCCCACACGGTCAAGGCCGTCGAGCAGTTCGTCTACCGCGCCCACGCGATGGACAAGGTCGAGATGCTCGCCCGCATGCTCCAGGCCCGCGAGCGGGGCCTGACCATCATCTTCAGCCGCACCAAGCGCACGGCCGCCAAGGTCGCCGACGAGCTGGCCGACCGCGGGTTCGCCGCGGCCGCCATCCACGGAGACCTCGGCCAGGGTGCGCGCGAGCAGGCGCTGCGGGCGTTCCGCAACGGCAAGGTCGACATCCTCGTGGCCACCGACGTGGCGGCCCGCGGCATCGACGTCGAGCACGTCACCCACGTGATCAACTACCAGTGCCCCGAGGACGAGAAGACCTACCTGCACCGCATCGGCCGCACCGCTCGGGCCGGCAACACCGGCATCGCCGTCACCTTCGTCGACTGGGACGACCTGCACCGCTGGGCGATGATCAACAAGGTGCTCGACCTCGGCATGCCCGAGCCGCAGGAGACCTACTCCTCCTCGCCGCACCTGTACTCCGACCTCGACATCCCAGAGGGCAGCAAGGGCCGCCTCCCCCGAGCGCAGCAGACCCGCGAGGGGCTGGGCGCCGAGGTGCTCGAGGACCTCGGTGAGACCGGCAAGGGCGCCGGCCGGCGCGGCTCGGCCGGCGGCGACCGCGGTGGCCGTGGTGGGCACTCCGGCGACAAGCGCGGCGGCCGCGGCGGCGAGTCGCATGACTCCTCGCGCCCGGCATCCCGCGACGGCGAGGGTGCCGCCGAGGGTGTGGCCGACCGCCCGAAGCGCAACCGCAACCGCCGTCGCACCCGCGGCGGCAGCACCTCGGGCGACACCACCACGAGCTGACCGCCGCGACGAGTTGCGGGTTTCTCACCCTCTCGCAGCCCGTCACGGCCCGGACAACGAGGAGAAGTCCGCAATCAGTCGGGTCAGCCGGTCAGCGTGCTGGTGTCGATGACCGCCCGGTAGCGCACGTCGCCGTCGACGACCCGGTCCCACACGGCGTCCACGTCGGCGGCGTCGACGACCTCGATGGTGGCGGCGATGCCGTGCTCCGCACAGAAGTCGAGCATCTCCTGGGTCTCGGCAATGCCGCCGATCTGGGAGCCGGCCACCGCCTTGTTGCCGCCGATGAGCGAGCCGGGCGGGATCTGGTAGGGCGCTGGCGGCAGGCCGACGTTGACCACGACGCCACCGGGCTTGAGCAGGCGCACGTAGTCGGTCATCGGGATGTCGGCGCTGACTGTGTTGAGCACGATGTCGACGCTGCCGCGGGCCGCCTTCATCGCGTCGGCGTCGGAGGAGGCGATGTGCCGCGTCGCGCCGAGCGCCTCGGCGTCGTCGGCCTTGGCCACCGAGCGCGAGATGGTGGTGACGCTGGCGCCCATGGCGGCGGCGATCTTGACGCCCATGTGGCCCAGGCCGCCGACGCCGACGACCGCGACGGAGCGGCCGGTGCCGGCGCCCCAGCGGCGCAGCGGCGAGTAGGTGGTGATGCCGGCGCAGAGCAGCGGCGCCGCGACGTCGAGGTCCATGGCGTCGGGGATGCGCAGCACGAAGCGCTCGCTGACCACGACCTCCTGGGAGTAGCCGCCCATGGTCCACTCGCCGTCGTAGCCCTGCGCGTTGTAGGTGCCCACCGACGGCTTGGTGCAGAACATCTCCATGCCGTCCTTGCACGGCTCGCACTCGCCGCACGAGTCGACCAGGCAGCCGACGCCGACGCGGTCGCCGACGGCGTGCCGGGTGACCTCGTCGCCCACGGCGACGACGGTGCCGGCGATCTCGTGGCCCACGGTCAGCGGGAAGTGCGCCGCCCCCCACTCCTCGCGCACGGTGTGGATGTCGGAGTGGCAGATTCCGGCGAAGGCGATGGCGATGCGGATGTCGTCGGGGCGCAGGTCGCGACGCTCGATCGTTCCCTGGCGGAAGCCGGAGGTGGCGGAGTCGGCGATGAGGGCAGGTGTGGTGGTCGGCATCCGGTCACTGTATGCCGGTCACGGGCCGCCTTCGGAACTCCTCGACGCGCTGTCCGCGGGCGGTCAGAGGTCGGCCAGCAGGCCGGCCGCGACCTCGCGGTAGGCCTTGGCGCCCTTGGAGGTGCGGGCCGTGGACAGGATGGAGCGCCCCACCGCGGGGGCCTCGGCGAAGCGCACCGTCTTGGGGATGGGGGGCGTCAGCACGGGGAGGTCGTAGCGGCTGCCCACGTCGTCGAGCACCTCGCGCGCGTGCAGGCTGCGACCGTCGTAGAGCGTCGGGAGGATGCCGATGACGTGCAGCTTCTTGTTGAGGATCTTCTTGACGTCGCGCACCGTGTCGAGCAGCTGCCCGACGCCGCGGTGGCTGAGCATCTCGCACGGCATCGGGATGATCAGGCCGTGCGCGGCGGTGAGCGCGTTCAGGGTGAGCACCCCGAGGCTGGGTGAGCAGTCGAGCAGGATGATGTCGTAGTCGCGCTTGACCTCGCCGAGGGCGCCCTGCAGCACGTACTCGCGGGCCGGTCGGGAGAGCAGCACCGCCTCGGCGCCGGCGAGGTCGATGGTGCTCGGCACCAGGTCGATGCCCTCTTCGCAGCCGACCACCACGTCCTTGACCGGCGCGCCGCCCACCAGCACGTCGTGCACCGAGGACTCCACGGCATCCGGGTCGACGCCCAGGCTGAAGGTGAGGCAGGCCTGCGGGTCGAGGTCGACGAGGAGCACCCGGCGGCCCTCCTCGGCAAACGCGGCTCCCAGCGAGGCGACCGAGGTGGTCTTGGCGACCCCGCCCTTCTGGTTGGCCAGGGCGAGGATCGTGGCCTTGTGCTTCGGCTGCTTCGGCGCCATCAGGAGCCTTCCATGAGGGAGCGCGGGAGGAGCCCCGATTCTCTCACCCGAGGTGCGCGCCGACCTCGCCGGTCAGCAGGAAGCGGCGGAACGACTCGGCGGAGGGAAGCAGCGGCCGCCCGGTGACCCAGGCGACGCCGACCTCGCGCTGCGCGTGCGCGTCGCTGAGCGGCAGCAACCGGGTGCGCGCGAAGGTGGTCGGCGCCGGCAGGCCCGTGGCGGGCACGACCGCCACCCCGAGCCCGGCAGCCACGAGCCCACGCACCGTCGGCAGGTCGTCGGCCTCGAAGTCGATGCCGGGGGTGAAGCCGGCGGCCTCGCACAGGCCGAGCGCCTGCGAACGCATGCCGGACGGCCCCCGGCGCATGACGAACGGCTCGTCGGCGACGTCGGCGAGCGCGACCACGTCACGCTGCGCCAGCCGGTGGGACAGGGGCACGGCCAGCACGAGCGGCTCGACCAGGATGCGGCGCCAGTCGACACCCGGGCCCGTGACCCGGTGCGTGGTGAGCTCGACGTCGGCCCGCCGGGTGGCCAGCTGCTGCGACACCTGCCCACTCTCACCCACGGCGGTGCGCTGCAACACGACCCGCACCCGGGGGTGGTCGCGCCGGAAGGCTCGGATCAGCCCCGGCACCAGCCAGGAGCCGAGGCTGAGCGGGAAGGCCAGCGACACCACGCCGCCCTCGGGGTCGACGAGCTCGTCGACCGCCGCGAGCGCGTCGTCGAGGTCGTTGACCAGGTGGTCGACGTGCCGCTTGAAGGCGGTGCCGGCGTGCGTCATCCGCAGCACCCGCCCGGACCGGCGCAGCAGCGGCGTGCCGACCTCCTGCTCGAGGCGGGCCAGGGCCCGCGAGACGCCGGGCTGGCTCACCCCGAAGATCTCGCTGACCTCGGTGACGGTGTAGCCGTCGGCCACCAGCTGGAACCAGCGAACGGTGTCGGTGTCCATGGTCCATGACCGTAGTGCATGCGACCTATGTCCGGATTCCATTGGACGCATGGACCTGCCCAGCGGAGACTTGGTGCATGACCACCTCAGCACTCTGGACCACCGTCAAGGACGAGCTCCGCGAACGCCGCGAGGCGCGCGCTGCCCTCGCCAGGATGCGGGCCGACCTGCAGCACTACCGCACCCCCGCCGAGATCGACGACCTGCTCGCCGCGGTCGACGCCCAGGAGACCCCCGAGGCCGAACTGATCCGCGGCATCCTCAGCGAGAACCTGCACGCCTACCACTCGCGCCACGCCGTCGGCGCCTGACCGACCCGCTCAGGGCCGGGCGTGGACATCGGTGTGCGGCAGCACGCGCACACCGATCGGGCCGGGGTTCCAGGCGACCTCCCACCGGAAACCGTCGGGGTCGGCGAAGTAGCCCGTGAAACCGCCCCACTTGCGCTCGACTGGGCCGGTGACGGGCCCGCCCGCGGCCCTGGCGAGGGCGAGCACCGCACGAACCTCCGCCGGGGTCGCGACGTTGTGCGACAACGTCACCGGCACCACCCCGGACCCCTCGAGAGCAGGGCCACCGACCTCCGCCTCGAACGCCGCGCGGTCCCACAGCGAGAGCACCAACCGCTGCCCGGCGGCGAACATCAGCACCTCCCCCGGCACGTCGAGCTCGGGCGACCAGCCCAGCCCGTCGACGTAGAACGACCGCGACCGGTCGATGTCACGCACGGCCAGGGTCACGAACGAGATCCGCTGCTCCATGCCGTCGAGCCTGCCAGGGCCTCCCGACAGCCGGCCCACCCGCCGGGTGCCGCTCACCCACCATCGCGCGGCCCCCATCCGCCGGCCGGGGGCCGCTCCTCGAGCGCCGCCCAGTCGGACTTCTCGGGGCCGGCCGCCTGACCCTCGGGGCAGTGCGCCCGCAGGTCGCACCACCCGCACAGCGGGCCGGGCCTGGGCGGGAAGGCGCCTGAGGACTCGCCTCGCTCGGCGAAGTCGAGGTCGGCTCGCCGGGCCTCGCGCGCCAGGGAGCGGGCCTGCTCGACCTTGCGCGTGAGCGACTCGGGAGTGTGCTCGTGGGCGGCGACCGTGCCGGTGGGCACGTGGTGCAGCTCGACGCGCAGGGTGCGGCGCCGGAACATCTTCCACACCGCCGCCGCGTACATCCCCAGGGCCAGCGAGGTGCGCGCGTCGTCGTCGGTGGGCGGTACCCGGGAGGTCTTGTAGTCGACGACGACGAGCTCGCCGTGGCGGTCATCGAGCCGGTCGACGCGCCCGCTCACCCGTAGGTCACCGCTGACGAACGACACGGTGCGCTCGATGCCCACGGGCTGGCTGGCCGGGTCGACGGTGCCCAGGTAGGCGGTGACCGCGGCCCGCATCTTCTCGCGCCACACGCGGGACTGCTCGCCGTCGCGGAACCCGACATCGATCCAGGCCCGGTCGACCAGGCCGGCCCCACCCTCGGGGCTGCGCTCGGGCAGGTCCCACCAGTCGCGCAGGGCGTTGTGCACGGCGTTGCCCAGCGAGGTGTGCGCCCGCTGGCGTCGCTTCTCGGGCGAGGGGCGGTCGAGGTACTGCAGGCGGTAGCGGCGCGGGCAGTCGAGGAAGGCCAACAGCTTGCTCGGGCTGGCCGCGTAGAGGGGCGCGGGCATGCCGGGGAACTGCTGTTGCTGGCTCGGCTGCGCACTCACGGCGCCGACGCTAGCCGCTGCCACCGACGCCCCCTGGATGCCGCCCCGTCCGCCGCTGCCGTCGTCCCCACCCGACCAGCCCTGGCCGGCCCCCTCCGGCCGGCGCGAGGGCGGCTGCTCGACACTGCCCGGACGGGGGCGCGACCTGACACACTGTGCGGCGATGGCCATCAGCGCGTTCGACCTCTTCTCCGTGGGCATCGGCCCCTCCAGCTCCCACACCGTGGGACCGATGCGGGCGGCGCACACCTTCGCGCAGGGGGTGCGCGCGGCCGGGTTGCTCGAGCAGGTGGGCCGGGTGCACGCCGAGCTGTTCGGCTCGCTCGGGGCGACGGGCCACGGGCACGGCTCGGTCAAGGCCGTGGTGCTCGGGCTGGAGGGCGAGGCCCCCGAGACCACCGACCCCCGCGCGGCCGACCCCCGCCTGGCCGAGGTGCGCGACACGGGGCGGCTGCGCCTCGACGGCAGCCACGAGGTGGCCTTCGACCTCGACACCGACGTGGTGCTTCACCGGCGCAGGACCCTGCCCTTCCACTCCAACGGCATGCGCTTCACGGCGTGGGCCTCTGCGGCGCCGGCCGAGGGCGAGGAGCCGCTGCACCAGCGCGAGTACTACTCGGTGGGCGGCGGGTTCGTGCTCGACCAGGACGAGGTCGGCGAGAACGTGATCGTGCCCGACCACACCCCGGTGCGGTATCCGTTCACCACCGGCGACCAGCTGCTCGAGCGCTGTGCCGAGACCGGGCTGCCGGTCAGCGGCGTGATGATGGCCAACGAGCTGTCGTGGCGCACCGAGGCCGAGGTGCGCGGGGGCCTGCTGCACCTGTGGCAGGTGATGCAGGAGTGCATCGACAACGGGTGCCGCTCCGAGGGTGTGCTGCCCGGCGGCCTCAAGGTGCAGCGGCGCGCCCCGCGGCTGGCGACCCAGCTGCGGGGTGAGCACGCGGGCGACCCGCTGGCCGCCATGGACTGGGTCACCCTGTACGCCCTGGCGGTCAACGAGGAGAACGCCTCTGGCGGGCGCATCGTCACGGCCCCCACCAACGGCGCGGCCGGCATCATCCCGGCGGTGCTGCACTACTACACGCGCTTCGTGCCCGGCGCCGACGACGAGGGCGTGCTGCGCTTCCTGCTCACCGCGGCGGCGATCGGCAGCCTCTACAAGGAGAACGCCTCGATCTCCGGTGCAGAGGTCGGCTGCCAGGGCGAGGTGGGGTCGGCCTGCTCGATGGCCGCCGGCGCCCTGGCCGAGGTGCTCGGCGGCACCCCCGACCAGGTCGAGAACGCGGCGGAGATCGGCATCGAGCACAACCTCGGCCTCACCTGCGACCCGGTGGGCGGGCTGGTGCAGATCCCTTGCATCGAGCGCAACGCCGTGGCGTCGGTGAAGGCGATCACGGCGGCGCGGATCGCGTTGCGCGGCAACGGTCGGCAGGTGGTCTCGCTGGACAAGGCGATCCGGACGATGCGCGACACCGGCCGCGACATGATGGTGAAGTACAAGGAGACCGCCCGCGGCGGGCTCGCCGTCAACGTCATCGAGTGCTGAGCGGGGCGTCACGACGCCATCTCGTCGACGCCCGCCCGGAGCGGTTCCGGGAACGAGCGCACGGCGGCAGGGGTGGCCAGGAAGGCGCCCAGGAGCCGGACGCCGGCGCCGCGGCACGCGTCGATGGCCGACTGGTGCCAGTGTCGGTCGTGGTCGGTGAACCGCACCGAGCCGTCGCGGCCGCGGACGAACAGCAGGGCTCCCCCGGTCTCGGCGAGCTGGCCGCACAGGTGGTCGAGGGCTGGCCTCAGCTGGCCGGGGCACACGGAGTCGTCGACGTCGTTGATGATGGCAGGCTGGCCCAACGTGAGGTCGGGGGTGGTCAGCACCAGAGCGATGCAGCCGGTCACCCGATCGACGTGGCCCACCACCAGATCGGCGACGTCGGCGCCCAGCCCAGGAGTGTCGAGGGGGAGGTCGGGCCAGTTCGGGGGAAGGTCGTCGAAGCTCATGGAGACAGCCTGCCGAGGATCCCCGGCGCCGCCGCGGACTTTTCCACAGGCCCCACGAGCGCCATCGGCACCGCGGAGCCCAGCAGGGACCGGGAGAACCACGACCCGCGCCCACCTGGCGCGTCACTTCGATGCCGTGACGCGGCATCCGCGATCTAGGTTGGCTCCCATGTCAGTCGACGACGCCCACGCCCGCCCCAGCGGCACCAGCGACGCGACCGTCGAGGCGGTCGGGAAGCTCTCCGAGGCCCTCGAGGTCATCGAGGACGCGCGCGGCCAGCTGTTCAACTTCCACCGCAAGATCGGCATGGCCGACCTCACCCTCGGGGAGGCGGTCGACCTGCTGCGCGAGGCGGGCCACGGCGAGCTCGCCGAGAGCATCGAGACCGACCTCGTCGGACGCAACATCCTCGCGGGGCGCTGGACCTTCCAGATCGTGGAGGAGTTCGAGGACGGCTACTACGCCGCCTTCAAGGAGCACGAGCGGACCGTTCGGGAACGGTTGATGGAGGGCAGGCGCCACGTCTTCGAGGCCGAGATGAAGCAGGACCGGCGCACGCACGGGCGGGCGGGGCACGCTGCCACCCCGCAGGGCAGTGGCTCGGCCTGAGGGCGGCCGGCACACCACGACACAGGAGGAACAGAACACCATGGGGGGATTTCCCGAGCCGCCGCTGGACGGCTCAGAGACCGACACGCTGCTCGGGTCGCTCGAGCGGCAGCGGGCCACCTTCGCGTACAAGTGCGCCGACCTCACCGAGGAGCAGTTGCGCCAGACCCTCGGCACCTCGACCGTGACGCTCGGTGGCCTGCTCAAGCACCTGGCCTACCTGGAGGACGTCAACGTCACGGTGGAGCTCGGCGGCCGGGCGCTCCCCCAGCCGTGGGCGGCGCTGCCCGAGGAGGGGCGCGGCGAGCTGGTGTGGCGATCCGCCGTCGACGACGACGCACGGACCCTCTACCGGCTGTGGGGCGACGCCGTCGAGCGCTCGAGGTCGGTGCTGCGCGACGTGCTCGTGGCCCTCGGCCCGAGGGCCACCTACCGCACCGGTGGGAAGCGCGGGTCGGTGCGGCGCCTGCTGGTGGACCTCATCGAGGAGTACGGGCGGCACACCGGGCACGCCGACCTGCTGCGCGAGGCGGTCGACGGCCGGGTGGGCGAGGATCCGCCGGGGCGGCCCTACCCCTTCACGATGGGCTGAGGGCTCCGGCCCCGCGGCCGGGCGTCGTTTGCCGGGTGCCGCCGCCGGGTACGGAGGCGCCGGAGCGCACGGATGCCCCTCATCCGCGCCCGTGAGGAGAAGACCATGGACACCAGCACGATCATCTGGATCATCGTGGTGGTGGTCGTCGTGGCCGCCGTCATCGCGTTCGTCGTGTCCCGGTCGGGGGCTCGTCGGCACCGGGCCCAGCGCACCGAGGCCGCCGGCATCCGCGAGAAGGCCATCGACCACGACCGCCGGCTCCGGGAGCACGAGGCGAGCGCGACCGAGGCCGACGCCAGGGCGCAGATGGCGCGGGCCGAGGCCCAGAAGCGTGAGCTCGAGGCAGATCGTCTGGCCGCGGAGGCCGAGACGCGCTCGGAGAGCGCCGACGCGACCCGCCGTGAGCGTGACGAGCAGCTGCGCCTCGCCGACCTGCGCGACCCTGACGTCCGGACCGACCGCGGCGGCAACCGCCTCGACCCGGGCGGCTCCCACGACCGCCGGGACGCCCGCGACGGTGGGGCACACCTCCGCCAGCACGGTGACACGCTCCCCGACGGCTCGGACGAGGTCGCCGAGCGCACGCAGGCCCACGAGCAGCGCGGTTCCGCCTGACGCCAGGGTCAGGCAGGGCCGCAGTTGCGCTACGTTCGGCGGCCGACCCTCGAGGCCGGATCAACGACGGACGGCGACCGCCACGCGCCCGTTGCGCAGCGACTCGCCCCCGTCCCGCGGGAGGTCGAGCCCGCGCGCCAGGGTCAGCAGGTCGTCATCCGACGTCGTCTCGAAGCCGCTGTCTGCCAACATGGTTCGCATGGTGTCGGGCGACCAGGTGGAGCGCCACGGTTCGCCCGCGAGCGGGTCGTGCTGCCGGCTCGCTCGCATGACCAGGCGCATCACGCGGCGCAGCACCGAGGCGACCACTGACCTCGACTGGTAGTTCACCACGAGCATGCTGCCGGAGGCGGACAGCTCGGCGAGCCGGCGCACGGTCTCGGCAACGGCATCCGCGGTCAGGTAGGGCACGACGCCCTCCCAGACCCAGGTCGTCTCCAGTCCGGGGTCGAAGCCGGCCGCCTCGAGGGCCGGTGCGAGCGGGTCGTGCTCGAGGTCGACAGCGACGACGACCACCCGGCCGGCCGTGGGCCGGGTGCCGCCGAGCCGGCGCTGCTTGTCGCGCTGGGATGCCGGGTGGTCGACCTCGAAGACGACGGCGCCGGCGAGCTCCGGCATCCGCCAGGCCCGTGCGTCGAGACCGGCACCGAGGACGACCACCTGTGGGGCACCGTGCTCGCGCACGGCGTCGTCGATGGCCACGGTGCGCGGCACCATGAGCAGCGCGGTGCGTCGCACCAGCTCATAGCTCATCCGGGTGGCGCCACCATCAGCTGGCTCCTGGGCGCGGGCCTGCTCGACGACGGTGCGCTCATCCGGGTCGAGCAGCTGCTCGGCGACCGGATCGGAGAACCGGCCGACGGCCAGCCGGCCGTGCGCCGCGGCCCTCCCCTGGCAGACGAGCACTGCGGTCGTGCTGGCGGCTCGATCACTCATCCGTCGATTGTGGCTGACCGCTGCGAGGTATCAGGAGCCGCACCTGCGCCTCCTGTCGACATGCACATGATCACCCCCGGCGTCGCCGCGTCCCTCACCCCCACGTCCACCGAGCGCACCTCGCGCGCCGAGTCGACGACGAGTGCTCGGCGCCGCCGGCTGCGCGTGCCCCGGGTGTTCTTGCAGGTGCCGCACCCGCACTTCTCCCTCCCGCACCGGCACGCCTGACCGGCTCGATCGCACCGGCGGTCGTGACCTCGGTGACCCGGGGTCAGCTGAAGACGACGGTGCGGTCGCCGTTGAGCAGCACGCGCGACTCGCAGTGCCACCGCACCGCCCGGGCGAGGACGCGCGACTCGACCTCCTCGCCGGCGCGCACGAGGTCCTCGGGCGTCATCCGGTGGTCGACGCGCACGACGTCCTGCTCGATGATCGGGCCCTCGTCGAGGTCAGCCGTGACGTAGTGCGCGGTGGCACCGATCCGCTTGACGCCGCGGGCGAAGGCCTGGTGATAGGGCTTGGCGCCCTTGAAGGACGGCAGGAACGAGTGGTGGATGTTGATGA
Organism: uncultured Actinomycetota bacterium; assembly: GCA_963747405.1. Taxonomy (GTDB): domain Bacteria; phylum Actinomycetota; class Actinomycetes; order Actinomycetales; family Dermatophilaceae; genus Fodinibacter. The sequence continues at coordinate 173,239 of CAVVFG010000019.1, read as the reverse complement.
CCCGTCCGGACAGGTCGCGGGTGAGGTCGTCACTGAGCACCTGCATGTAGCGCGCGAGCACCACCAGGTCGACGTCGTGCTCGCCAACGATGCGGCGCAGCGTCTCCTCCGCCTCTGGCTTGGTGTCGGCGGTCACGGGGACGTGGTGGAAGGGGATGCCGTAGCTCGCCACCAGCGGCTCGAGGTCGCGGTGGTTGGAGACCACGGCGGGGATGTGCATGTTGAGCGCACCTGAGCGCCAGCGGAAGAGCAGGTCGTTGAGGCAGTGGCCGAACCGGCTCACCATGACCAGCGTGCGGTAGGGAGTCGCGGCGTTGCGGATCGACCAGTCCATGCCGTAGACCGTGGCGACCGGTGCGAACAGCTCGCGCCAGCCCCGCTCGGAGGGGCCGCCGATCTCGACCGAGTAGCGGATGCGCATGAAGAAGTTGTTGGTGCGCGGGTCCTGGAACTGCTGGGACTCCTCGATGTTGGCCCCGTGCTCGAAGAGCAGGGCGGTCACCGAGGCGACGATGCCTCGCTGGTCGGGGCAGCTGAGGATCAGCACGTTGTCGGTCGGAACGGCGGCGGAGTCGGGCACCCCGCCACCGTACGTGGGAGGGCACCCGCCCTCCACCCGGCCCTCCTCCTCGAGACGGCATCCCGGCCGTCATGGGCGCGCCACAGGGGGATTCGCCGGCGTCGGCGTCGGGGTCAGATCTGCGGCCCTCGTGAGTGTCGCAAAACGAGCCCGTCAGAACGGGGGGTCGTCGGGGTGGGGCTGGTTCTCCGTCGGGGGCGGCGTGGGTGGTGGTGCCAGTGCTCGGTGCCGGTGCCGGTGCCGGTGCCGGTGCCGGTGGGTTGCAGCTCGGTGCGGTGTGTTCGGCCGTGGTGCTCGCGCCGGCTGGTGGTGGCCCCGCAGCGGGTGGGGGTGTCGCGGCGCTGGTCAGGACGGTGCAGGTCAGCGCGTCGGCGGGTGTGGTGGTGCGGACCCGGCCGGTGGGGTTCGGTCCAGGTGACGGTGACGGTGACGGTGGCGTCGGGGGCCAAGGTGATCGACCAGCCGGGTCGTTGTTTGACGCGGTGGTGGCGCCCACGCAGGCAGATCAGGTTGGTGTCGGCGGTCGGGCCGGTGGGCCAGGGCCGTACGTGGTCCATGTCGCAGAACACTGCGGCGATGGTGCAGCCGGGGAAGCGGCACCGGCGGTCGCGGGCCTTGACCCGGGTGACCATCTTGACGGTGGGCCGGCACGCACCCGCGCTTGCCGGCGCCGATATGCGCCTCGGGGTCCACGCCCCGCCCGGCGCGGTGCCCGCCGACAGGTCACCGGATCTCGCGTCGGCCCGTTCGCCGTCCCTGCGCGGGTCGGGTGGCCGGCTGGGTGCTGGGGGTCGATCAGGGCGCCGGTGTCCGGGTGGCACGGCGCCACCTCGACCACGAGGGTGTCAAGTTGTCTGTGCAAGTGAGGTGGGTCTTGGGGTTACAGGTAGGTGTTGATGCGGTCGGGGTAGACGAGGGCGAGCTCGCCCAGGGTGGCTTTCCAGCCCGGGCCGCCAGCCGCGACCGCCAGCCGGGACCGTCAAGCCGCCCCGCCGCCGTTGGCGAACGCGATCACCGAGTCCGCGATCATCCGGACGGCGATCGCCGACAGCAGCAGGCCCGCGATCCGGGTCAGCAGCACGATCCCGCTGTCCCTGAGCAGCCGCGCCAACGGCGACGCGAAGCGGGAACACCAGGTAGACCACCAGCAGCGCCGTCACCAGCGCCAGGGCCCGGGCCACAGCCAGGTAACCCCCGGCCCCGCCGGCCCCCTACACCGCCAGCATCGTCGCGACGATCGCACCCGGCCCCCGCCAACAGGTGTGCCGAGCGGCACGAGCGCGACGTTCACCCCGGCATCCGCGAGCTGTTCCGACTCCGACCCGGTAAGCAGTTGCAGCGCCACGATGAGCAGCAGCAACCCACCAGCCCCTGCAGCGCCGGCAGTGAGATGCGCAGGTAGTCCAGGATCCGCCTACCGAACAGCGCGAACGACGCGATGACGCCCAGCCCGACGAGCGAGGCGCGACGAGCGAGGCGCGACGATCGAGGCGCGACGAGCGGCCGCCACCTTCTGCTTCGCCGCCAGCGGCCCGGTGAGGGCCAGGAACATCGGGCTGGCCCCCGGTGGGTCGAGGATGACGAGGAGCGTGACGAACGTCGGCGAACGGCGTGAGGTCGAAGCTCACGGCGCAACCACGGCGCTCCCCGTCGCCCGCGCCTCGATCTCCTCGAGCACCACGGGCGCCGTGGTGTGTTCGCCGAGCCGGTTCAGCTTCCCCACGCCGTGGTAGTCGCTCGACCCCGTGACGAACAGGTCGAGCGACCGGGCGAGGTCGGTGAGGTGGCGCACGGCCTCTGGGGTGTGGTCGCGGTGGTGCACCTCGAGGCCCAGCAGCCCCGCCGCCACCAGCTCCTCGACCAGCGCATCCGCCACGACCCGGCCCCGTGTGCCCGACCAGGGGTGGGCGATGACCGGCACCCCTCCGGCGGCGCGCACCAGCTCGACGGCCCGCACCGGGTCCGGCGCGTAGTGCGAGACGTAGTAGCGGCTGTCGTTCCCGAGGAACCGCCGGAAGGCCTCGTCACGGTGGGCCACGATCCCGGCCGTCACGAGCGCGTCGGCGATGTGGGGCCGACCCGCCGTCGCGCCCTCCTCCACCTCGGCGCGCACCGACTCCACCGTGACCGGGATGCCGTCGGCGGCCAGCAGCGCCACCATCCGGTCGAGCCGGGTGTCCCGGCTCTCCCGCGCCCGGGCCAGCTCGGCGACGAGCGCCGGATGGTCGGGGGCGGGCAGGTAGGCCAGCAGGTGGATGCTCTGGTGGCGACGGCTGCACGACACCTCGATGCCGGGAACCAGTTGGATGCCGAGTGCCCGCGCCGCGCCGGCCGCCGCCGCCCAGCCCAGGGTCGTGTCGTGGTCGGTGAGCGCAACCGTGCTCAGCCCCGCCTCCACCGCACGTTGGACGACGACCTCGGGGGCCTCGGTACCGTCGCTGGCCGAGGAGTGGGTGTGCAGGTCGATCGCCACGGCGCCAGCGTAGTGGCGCTCGAGCGGTACCCGAGGGAGGCAACCTTTCCCGGCATCCCGGCGTAGTGCAGGGTGTGAGCAGATCTCGGGGAGTGTGATAACCCGCACCGGCAAGGCCGCACGCGATGCCGCGTTCACGGCATTCGTCGAGCAGGCGACGCCGTGGTTGCTGCGCACCGCGTGGCTGCTGACCGGCAACCACGACGCTGCCCACGACCTCGTGCAGGCGGCTCTGGTGCGCACCTACGTCGCCTGGGCACGGGTGCGACCCGAGACCGCGCTCGCCTACTCCCGCCGCATCCTTCGGCGGCACCGGCGCCAAGACGGTGACCTGCACGGGTGCCGACGGCCGCCAGCGGTCGAACCCGGTCACCGGCTGAGGGTCGGCGCAGCGCCGGTCGAGCCGGCCCCGGCCCCAATCAGGCGGTCGACGTCGCCGGGCCCGGCCAGTTCCGGTCGGGTACCGGCGTCGGCCGCCCTGGCTGCTCGCCGCCCCGCTCGGTGAGGTAGCTGCCCTTCGGAACCATCACCTTGCGCCGGAAGATGCACACGACGGTGCCGTCCTGCTTGTAGCCGATGGTCTCGACGTGCACCACCCCGCGGTCGTCGCGGCTGGTGCTCTCCCACTTGTCGAGCACCGTGGTCTCGCCGTAGAGCGTGTCTCCGTGGAAGGTGGGTGCCACGTGCCGCAGGTTCTCGATCTCGAGGTTGGCGATCGCCTTGCCGCTGATGTCCGGAACCGACATGCCCAGCAGCAGCGAGTAGACGTAGTTGCCGACGACCACGCTGCGGCCGAACTGGGTCGACCCCTCCGCGTAGTTCAGGTCGAGGTGCAGCGGGTGGTGGTTCATCGTGATCAGGCAGAACAGGTGGTCGTCGTACTCCGTCACCGTCTTGCCGGGCCAGTGCTTGTAGGTGGCCCCGACCTCGAACTCCTCGTAGCTGCGCCCGAACTGCACCGGTGTCTCCTTCGCTCGACGTGAGGGTCCATCCTCGCCCGAGCGCGCGGCATCCGGCAGTGGGATGCCGCGTGCCCTTGCCCACACCCGCCTCACCCGCGCTGCCGTTCCCGAACCGCGCACACGCCTAGGCTGGGCAGATGTCGCAGCCCCACCCGGAGGGACGGGACCCACGGGCCGGCGAGCTGCACGTCCTCGCGGAGGTCACCTGGCGCGGCGTCCCGGTGCACGGTGGACGCACCCACGCACTGCTGGCGGCGCTCGTCGACGCCGCCGGACGCACCGTCGGCGAGCGCGCGCTCGTCGACGAGGTGTGGGGTCCGGACCAGCCGCCGGTGAACCCCGCCAAGGCCTTGCAGGTCGTGGTGTCGCGCACCCGCGCGCAGACCGCGCCCGAGGTGGTCGAGCGGGATTCCGGCGGCTACCGCCTCGGTCTGGCCCCCACGGCGGTGGACGCACTCGTCCTGCGGCTCCGGGTGGCCGCGGCAACCGCCGCGGAAGCGCGTGGCGACCGGATGGCGGCGCGCGACGCCGCCCTGGGGGCAGTGGACGGCCCGGCACCGGCATCCGGCGGTGACGGCCCGCTGGCCGCCCTGCGCGACGACGCACGACGGGGGCGCACGCAGGCTCGCGCGGTGCTCGGCCGCTCCTTGTCGGCCCTGGGCGACCACCGCGAGGCCCTCCCCCTCCTCGAGGAGGCCGGCGTCGAGGACGAGGCGACGGCCGCCGCCCTGCTCCGCTCGCTCGCGGGCGTGCACGGCGGCCCCGCCGCACTCGACCGCTATGCCCAGGTGCGCCGCGACCTCGTCGACCGGCTGGGCGTCGACCCCGGGCCGACCCTGCGCGCCGTGCACGCCGAGCTGCTCGCCGCCGACAACCCGGTGCGCTCGGGGCTGCGCCACGAGTCGACGTCGCTCGTGGGCCGCGACGACGACATCCGGGCGCTGCGGGCCCTGGTCGGCGAGTCACGCGTGGTGTCGATCCTCGGCCCCGGCGGCCTCGGCAAGACCCGCCTGGCGCGGCTGTTGGGCGTGCAGGCCGAGCAGCCCGTCGTGCACTTCGTGGAGCTGGTCGGCGTCGCCTCGCCCGACGACGTCGTCGGCGAGGTCGGCTCCGCCCTCGGCGTGCGCGACTCGGTCAGCGGCCGACGGATCCTCACGAAGGAGCAACGCAACGACGTGCGCGCCCGCGCCGCCCAGTCGCTCGAGCGCAGCCCCGCGCTGCTCATCCTCGACAACTGCGAGCACGTGGTCGAGGCGGTGGCCGACCTGGTCGCCTTCCTCGTGGCGTCCTGCCCCCGGTTGCGGGTGGTCACCACGACCAGGGCGCCGCTGGCGATCGCCGCCGAACGGGTCTTCCCCCTCTCCCAGCTCGACGACGACGCGGCATCCGAGCTCTTCCGGCAGCGGGCCCGAGCGGCACGGCCGTCGGTGCACCTCGACCCCGACAGCGTGCTGAGCATCGTGCGCCGCCTCGACGGGCTGCCGCTCGCCGTCGAGCTCGCGGCCGCCCGGGTGCGCGCGATGTCGGTCGAGGACATCGACCGCCGTCTCGACGACCGGTTCGCGCTGCTGCGCGGCGGCGACCGCAGCCTGCCCGATCGGCACCAGACTCTGCTCGCGGTCATCGACTGGTCGTGGAACCTGCTCGCCGAGCCCGAGCAACGGGCGCTGCGGTGGCTGTCGACCTTCCACGACGGGTTCTCCCTCGACGGCGCGGATGCCGTGCTCGGTCACGACGCGCTCGACGAGGTGCGTTCGCTCGTCGACCAGTCGCTGGTGACCGTGCTGGACACGGGCCGCACCGTGCGCTACCGGATGCTGGAGACGGTGCGCGAGTTCGGCCGGCGGCAGCTCGGCGCCGCCGGTGAGGAGGCCGCGGCCCGCGCCGCCCAGCTCGCCTGGGCCTGCGCGTTCGCCGACCGCCTCGGCGACGAGCTGTGGACGGCCCACCAGGTCGAGGCGGTGCGCGAGCTCGCGGTCGAGGAGAACAACCTGGCCGACTGCCTGCGCGAGGCCGTCTCCCGGCCCGACCCGTGGTCGGTCGTGCGCCTGCTCGCGGCCCTGTGCTCGTTCTGGACGGTGCGCGGCGAGAACACCCGGGTCATCTCGCTCGCCGCCGCCGCCGATGCCGCCCTCGCGGGCTGGGAGCCCGCCCCCGAGCAGGTCGACCTCGCCGTCGCCGCAGCGGTGATGGTCACGCTCAACACGGTCGTCGGCGAGATCACCGACGTGCCGTCCTGCCTGTCCCTGCTCGACACCTACGCGGCGCGCAGCACCTCGCCGCGTATCCGCGGCCTGGCCGAGGTGCTGCGCTGCCAGCTTCCGGCCCGTGGGTCCGAGGACGTCGCCGCCCGGCTCGACGTCATCGCGGAGGGGCCGGACCGTGACGCCGCGATCACCGCCCGGATGTGGGCGTCACACCACCGGGAGAACGTCGGCGACCCGGTCGGCGCCATCGCCGAGGCGGAGGCGGGGCTGGCCCTGGTCAGGGAAACCGACGGGCCCTGGCTCGGTGCCATGCTGCACACCGTCATCGCGAGCCTCAACGCCCAGGTGGGCCGATCCGACGAGGTGGCCCACCACGCGCTTGCCGCCCTACCGGTGCTCGACCGCCTCGAGGCGACCGACGACGCCATCCAGAACCGCGCCCTGATGGCGGTACATGCGCTGTCGGTCGGGCGGCTTGACGAGGCCGACCGGTGGATCGCCGAGATCGACGCGACCGAGCACAACCGCGCCGACTTCGGGGGGGCCTTCGTGCTGCTCACGGCCCGGGCCGAGCTGGCCCTGGCCCGAGGTCAGGTGGCCGAGGGGCTGGGCCTGTACCGGGTGGCGATGACCGAGCTCGCGTCCCTGACCTTCCCGGGGATGGGCGCTCCGACCGGCCTGGAGCCGTGGGCCCTGTACGGCGAGAGCGCGGCGACGTCAGCCTTCGCGGTGCACGGTGTCACCGAGGACGAGCTGAGCGAGGGCGCAAGGCTCTACACGGCACTGCTGGCCAAGGCGCAGCGGGTGCTCGAATCCGACCGCTGGCGCATGGACTACCCCGTGGCGGGGCTGGTGCTGCACGGGCTCGGCGCCTGGGGGCTGCTCCGCGAGGCGATGCCCGCGGCGGTGGCCGTGCGGCTGCTCGTGCTCGCCGAGCGGTTCGGCTACCCGCGCTACACCCCGACCATGGACCCGGCACGCACCGGTGCGTTGGCCGAGCAGCGGGTCCCGGGCCTTGCGGCACGCCTGCGTTCGCAGTACGTCGACCGCACGGCGCCGGCCCTGCTCCCCGAGGCCCGTGTGGCGCTGGCGCAGGCGACCGCCTGACCCGTCACATCTTCCGCGAGTACGACCGCACCGCCAACGGCATGAACACGGCCACGACCAGGGCGCACCCGCACAGCGCCCAGGCGACCTCGGTGGTGACGCCGCCGCCGGCCATCATCGTGCGCACGGCCGTGACGACGTGGCTCACCGGGTTGAGCCGCACGAACGTCTGCAGCCAGCCCGGCAGGGTGTCGGCCGGCACGAAGGCGTTGGAGAGGAAGGTCAGCGGGAACATGATCATCATCGAGATGCCCTGCACCGCCTGGGCGCTTCTCGCGACGGTGCCGAACCAGGTGAAGATCCAGGCGAGCGACCAGCCCGCGACGACCGTCATCAGCCAGCCGCCGAGCACGCCGGCCACACCACCGCCGGGGCGGTAACCCATCAGGATGCCGGTGAGGATGGTGAGCGACGCGGCCGTGCCGTAGCGCAACAGGTCGGCGATCGCCGGGCCGACCAGGGGCGCGATGCGGGCGATCGGCAGCGACTTGAACCGGTTGAAGACCCCCTTGTCCATGTCCTCGCGCAGCTGGATGCCGGTGGCCATGCACGCGGTCAGCGCCGTCTGGGCGAGGATGCCGGGGATGAGGATCGGCAGGTAGTCGGCGACGCTGCCCGAGATCGCCCCACCGAAGATGTAGGCGAACATCGCGGTGAAGAGCAGCGGCTGGATCGTCACGTCGAACCACTGCTCCGGGTTGCGGCGCATCTTCTTCGTGGCGCGCCACGCCATCGTCACGCTCTGCGACCAGGTCTCCCGCACGCTGGGGCGGGCGGGCAGGTCGCGGATGCCGTCGGGCGTGACCGCGGTGACGATGGCGTCGGGCGCGGGGCTGAGGGTGGTGCTCATCGGGCTGGCTCCTTCTCGGGCTCGGTCTCGACGTCCTCGGTGGCGTGGCCGGTCAGGGCCAGGAACACCTCGTCGAGGGTGGGCTTCTGCACGGTCGCCGAGCTGATCAGCAGGCCGTGCTCGCGCAGGCCGATCAGCACGTCGGCGGCGCGGTTGGCGTCGGTGAGGGCGACGTTGACGCCGCCCGCCTCGGGCGTGAGCACGGGATCCTGGCCGAGCACCCGGCGCACGACGTTCGCGGCGTCAGCGGTGTGCTCGGGGTCGAGCATCCGCAGCTGCAGGGTCGAGCTGCCGACCTGGCTCTTGAGCTCGTCGGGGGTGCCCTGTGCCACCTTACGGCCGTGGTCGATGACGGCGACCCGGTCGGCGAGCTGGTCGGCTTCGTCGAGGTACTGGGTGGTGAGCAGCACGGTGCGCCCCTCGGCGACCAGCTCTCGGATGGTGTCCCACATCTGCCCCCGGGTGCGCGGGTCGAGCCCGGTGGTGGGCTCGTCGAGGAAGATCAGCGGTGGCCGGCTGATCAGGCTGGCGGCGAGGTCGAGCCGGCGACGCATGCCACCGGAGTACTTCGCGATGGCCTTGTCGCCGGCGTCGTCCAGCCCGAACCGGCCCAGCAGGTCCTCGGCGGTCGTGCGCGCCTGGGTCGACGACAGCCCGAGCAGGCGGCCGAAGAGCCAGAGGTTCTCGCGGCCGGTGAGGTTCTCGTCGACCGAGGCGTACTGGCCGGTGACGCCGAGCAGCTGGCGGATGACGTGCGGGTGACGGCGCACGTCGACGCCGAACAGCTGGGCCTCGCCGCCGTCCATCGGCAACAGGGTCGCGAGCATCTGCAGCATCGTCGTCTTGCCGGCGCCGTTCGGGCCGAGCACGCCGAACACCTCGCCGCGCTGCACGTCGAGGTCGATGCCGTCGACGGCGCGCAGGTCGCCGAAGGTCTTGACGAGCCCCCGGGCGTTGACCGCCTGGTCGGAGGCGGGGGAAGAGGTCGTGGTGGTCATGGGGCCACTCTGGGCGTCCCCGGTTTCAGCACGCCTTCACCGCGGTTTCACCCGCGGGCCACCGGTTTCAGCACGGCTCTAGGATCGGGTCATGGGTGACTTCATCGGCGCGGTCGACCAGGGCACGACGAGCACGCGGTTCATCGTCTTCGACCACGACGGACGGCCCGTGGCCAAGCACCAGCTCGAGCACGAACAGCTCCTCCCGCGGGCGGGGTGGGTCGAGCACAACCCCATCGAGATCTGGGACCGCACCCAGACCGTCATCGGCAGCGCGCTGGCGCAGGCCGGCATCGCCAGCTCCGACCTCGACGCCATCGGGGTGACGAACCAGCGCGAGACCGCGATCGTCTGGGACCGCCGCACCGGGCGCCCCTTCCACAACGCCATCGTCTGGCAGGACACCCGCACCGACTCGATCGCCAAGGCGCTGGACGCCGACGGGCGCGGCGACGTCATCCGGCACAAGGCGGGCCTGCCACCGGCCACCTACTTCTCGGCCGGCAAGGTGCAGTGGATGCTCGAGAACGTCGACGGGCTGCGCGAGGCCGCCGAGCGCGGCGACGCCCTGTTCGGCACCCCCGACACCTGGGTGGTCTGGAACCTCACCGGCGGCCCCGACGGCGGCGTGCACACCACCGATGTCACCAACGCCAGCCGCACGATGCTGATGGACCTCACCACCCTCGACTGGGACGACGAGCTGCTCGGCTTCTTCGGCATCCCCCGGGCGATGCTGCCGAGCATCAGCTCCAGCAGCGACGCCACCGCGTTCGGCACCACCACCGCGCCGCGCGGGGGTGCGCCGGTGCCGATCGCCGGGGTGCTGGGCGACCAGCAGGCGGCCACCGTGGGGCAGGTCTGCTTCGAGGTCGGCGAGGCCAAGAACACCTACGGCACCGGCAACTTCCTGCTGCTCAACACCGGCGAGGAGCTCGTCCGCAGCACCAACGGTCTGCTGACGACCGTTGCCTACCGCTTCGGTGACGCCAAGCCGGTCTACGCGCTCGAGGGCTCGATCGCCGTGACCGGCAGCGCGGTGCAGTGGCTGCGCGACCAGCTCGGCATCATCTCCGGCGCGTCCGAGGTCGAGGCGCTCGCGGCATCCGTGGAGGACACCGGCGGGGTCTACTTCGTGCCGGCCTTCAGCGGGCTGTTCGCCCCCTACTGGCGCAGCGACGCCCGGGGAGCCATCGTCGGCCTCTCCCGCTTCAACACCAACGCCCACCTCGCCCGGGCCACCCTGGAGGCCATCTGCTACCAGTCCCGCGACGTGGTCGACGCGATGGCGGCCGACTCTGGTGTCTCGCTCACCTGCCTGAAGGTCGACGGTGGCATCACTGCGAACCGGCTGTGCATGCAGCTGCAGGCCGACGTGCTCGGGGTTCCGGTGAGCAAGCCGGTGGTGCCCGAGACCACCGCGCTGGGGGCGGCCTACGCCGCCGGGCTCGCCACCGGCTTCTGGTCGGGCACCGACGAGCTGCGCGCCAACTGGGCCGAGGACGAGCGGTGGGAGCCGCAGTGGGACGACGCGCAGCGCCGCGACGGGTATGCCGGGTGGCGGAAGGCCGTGGAGCGCACGTTGGGCTGGGTCGACGTCGAGTAACCCGCTGTGGGAGAGCCGTTCAGGTCAGCGGCTTGTCGAGGGCGTCGTACACGATGCGCGACACCCGGTTGAGCGTGGCCTTGCCGTAGGTGAAGCCGTTGGGGCTGCGCGACAGGAGCGCCAGCTGGTAGCTGCGGCCCGAGCCCGAGACGTACCCGAACGAGTTGACCCGGTAGCCGGTCGACATCGGCCCCCAGCCGTTCTTCTGCTCGACGTGCACCGTGGCGGGCAGCGGGTCGCGAAGGCCCCACTGCTGGCTCGCGGTCACGGTGGCCATCAGCCCGCGCACGTAGTCGCGTCGACCTGCGGTGAGGTAGGTGCCCAGCACGAGCTGGTTCATCAGCTGCACGAGGTCGCGGGTGGTGGTGGTCGAGTAGCCCCACCAGCCGGTCGAGCCGCCGCGCACCACGGTGCTCTTCAGCCCGAGCTGCCCGGCCACCCGCTGGCAGGTCGACGCCCCGATCTGGGCCAGGAGGGTGTCGGTGGCCGCGTTGTCGGAGGTGCGGATCATCCGGCTCGCCAGGGACTTCTGCGTCGTGGTCAGCGACAGGTTGCGGTCCTGCGCGCGCTTGAGCGTCGCCACGAGGATCAGCACCTTGATCGTGCTGAGGCTCTGCAGGGTCATCGGCCGCCACGCGAAGTAGCTGCCGTTGCGGTTGTCGCGCAGGGTGAGGCCGACACGGCCCACCCGGGTCGCGGCGTAGCGGTCGAGTGCGGCGGTCAGTGCGACGCGGGTGTCGATGCCCGCAGCGGATGCCGTGGCCGGCACCAGCGCCCCACCCGCGCCCAGCCCGGCCGCCGCCGCACCGCCCAGCAGCACCGCCCGACGGTCCACGACGCTCGCTGCCATGCCCGAAGACTAGGCCAGGCCGCTCGCCATCGCCCGGTGGCAGATGTCGGCCACCTGCGAGATCGTGCGCCGGCCGTACCGGAACCCGCGCGGGCTGTTCGAGAGGATCGCGAGCTGGTACTCGCGGTCGTCGGCGAAGACCCAGCCGGCGGAGTTTAACCGGTAGCCGTCCGGCAGCGGCCCCCACCCGTTCTTGGCGGCGACGTGCCCGCCGCTGGACTCCGGCGTGAAGACCCCCCAGCGCTGCTCGGGGGCCACGTCGGCCATCAGGAAGCGGGCGGTGGCGCGCCGCGCGCCGTCGAGCACGGCATCCGAGGAGAGCACGGCGCCCACCATGAGGTTCAGGTCGCCGGGGGTGGTGCGCCACAGCCCCCACCAGCCGCCGTTCATGTGCGTGTGCTCCATGCCGAGGAGGTCACCGACCCGGCGCACCTCGTCGCGCCCGACCTCGGCGAGCAGCGACTCGGTGGCGGCGTTGTCGCTGCGGGTGATCATCTGCTCGGCGAGGCGGCGCTGTCGGCCGCTCAGCGGCTTGTCATCCTGCTGCAGCTGGTGCAGCAAGGTGGTGAGCACGAGCACCTTGATCGTGCTGTAGCAGTAGCCCTCGTCGGCGTCGAGGCGGAAGGACTGGCCGCGGCGCAGGTCCACGAGCTCCAGCCCGAGGTCGCCGCGACGTCCGTCGAGGTAGTCATCGAGCCGGGCGGCCAGCCAGGGTGCCTCGACCCGCTGGAGCACCGCCGGCGCCGCGCTCGCACCCGGCGACGGCGACGCGGTGGGCGGGTGCGAGCGCGCCGCGGTCGCGCTCGTCGGGGTCGCGCTCGCCGAGGTCGTCGGGGTCGCGCTGGTCGGGCGCCCGGATGCCGGTGCCGACGGCCCCGCTGACCCATTGCCCGCGCACCCGGTGAGCACGGCGAGACCGGCTGCCGCGCCGGAACCGGCGAGCAGCCGGCGGCGGTCGAGGGCCTGCGGCATCACCGGCACAGCGTAGGGAGGGTGAGGCGCTCGCCCCAACCCGCCACGCTCAGGGCCGCAGCCGCAGCGGGGGGCCGTGGTGGTCGCAGGCCGCGACGAGGTCGTCGTCGACGGTCAGCAACGGCATCCCCGGGTCCTCGCCGCTCGCCGCAGCGGGCCAGTCGTGCTCCATGGCGACGTGCACCACGGGGAGCCGGTCGCGCGCCTGCTCGACGGCGGCCGCCAGGGCGGCGGTCTCCTCGGCCGGCCAGTAGAGCCGGGTCACCGAGTGCCACACCACGGTGAGCACGTCGTCGGACAACTGCTCGGCCAGGCGCTGCGCGACCCAGGTCGACGCGGGCGCCCGGTCGACCACCACCGGGTGCTCGCGCGCCACCTCCAGCGCGGCGGCGAGCCGGGCGTGCCGGTCGAGCTGCCACGGCCACACGAACGAGGTGAGGTAGGCGGCGCCCTGCGGTGAGGCGGCGTCGACCGGGGCGACGTCACACCCCCTGCGCTCGACGACCTCCACGGGCTCGGGCACGAACCCGGCCGCCCCACAACCCTCGACGACCAGCGGTGATTCCTGCGGGCCGGCGACCCAGTCCTCGCCCACGAACCGGTAGTGGTCGACGAGCAGGCCGAGGCCGGCCGAGGCCCCCGGCTCGAGCAGCCGAACCCGTCGCAGCCCGGTGCGGTGAACTGCCTCGGCGAGCCCGACCAGGAGCGCAGCGGTGCGCGCCGGCTCGTTGGTCTGCGGGGCCTCCCGCAGCGACGCGTGCAGCTCCTCGGCGTGGGCACCCAGCACGGGCCGCACCACGCCCCACGCGTCGTGGTGGTCGAGGTCGCCGCCCAAGCACGGGTAGAACCCCTCCAGCGGTGGGGCATCGCCGCGCAGGACGATGCGGAACAGCCCGGCCAGCATCCGCAGCTGCGGGAACTGCCGGGCCGGCGCGTCCTCCCACCCGGCGAAGACCTCGCGGGTGACGCCGCCGACCTCCCAGTCGTCGGCCATCCCGGCGAGCAGAGCACCGTAGAGGTGGTCGGTGTGGCCGAAGTGGCTGCGGAACCGGTCGGCCAGGGTGTCGCCGTCGAACGCTCCCATCCGGGGAGGCTACCCGGTCGGCGTGGTCACCCCCTCGTGGCAGCATGGGCCGGGTGAGCGAGCAGCAGAAGCAGGCAGACAACCGCGCCCGGGCCACCACCGACGAGTTCCGGGCCTTCGTGCGCGACGGCTGGGCGCCCCGCCGCAGCGAGGTCACTGGCCCTTCTCCGGCCGCCGGCCCCGCCGCCGAGCGCCGCGCCGTGCTCAGCGCCACCTACCCCGGCCAGCGGCTGGTCGTGCCCGCCGGTGGCCTCAAGGTGCGCAGCAACGACACCGACTACGTCTTCCGCCCGCACACGGCGTTCGCCTGGCTGACCGGCCTCGGGGCCGACCGTGAGCCTGATGCCGTGCTCGTGCTCGAGCCGGTGTCCGGTGACGACGGCACGGCATCCGGTCACGAGGCGGTGCTCTACTTCCGCCCGCTCGCCGACCGCGACAGCGACGAGTTCTTCGCCGACGCCCGCTACGGCGAGTTCTGGGTCGGGGCCCGGCCCACGCTCGCCGACGTCGAGCTCGAGCTCGGTGTCACCGCCCGGCACATCGACGAGCTCGACGCGGCAGTGGCCAAGGATGCCGGTGAGGTCACCGTGCGCCTCGTGCGCGACGCCGACGCCGAGCTCACGGCCCGCCTCGACGCCGCCCGGGTCGAGAACGGCGCCGAGCAGGAGGGCCTGCAGGAGGCTGACGACGCCCTGGCCCACGACATCTCGCACCTGCGGATGCGCAAGGACGAGTACGAGGTCGAGCAGATGCGTGCCGCCGTGGCGGCGACCCACCACGGGTTCGAGGCGATGATCGCCGAGCTGCGGGCGGCGGTGGAGCAGGGCCGCGGCGAGCGCTGGCTCGAGGGCACCTTCGCCCGGCACGCCCGGCACCGCGGCAACGGCGTCGGCTACGACTCGATCTGCGCGGCGGGCGACCACGCCAACACCCTGCACTGGATCAAGAACACCGGCGCGGTCTGCGACGGCGACCTCGTGCTCATCGACGCCGGCGTCGAGGTCGACGCGCTCTACACCGCCGACATCACCCGCACCCTGCCGGCCTCGGGCACCTTCACCGAGGCCCAGCGCGAGGTCTACGACGCGGTGTACGCGGCGCAGGAGGCCGGCATCGCCGCGGTGAAGCCCGGTGCCAGGTTCTCCGACGTGCACGCGGCCGCCATCCGGGTCATCGCCGAGCACCTGCACGCCTGGGGACTGCTGCCCGACGGCGTGTCGGTCGACGACACCCTCGACAAGGAGCACGGCCAGTACCACCGGCGCTGGATGGTGCACGGCACCTCGCACCACCTCGGCCTCGACGTGCACGACTGCGCCCTCGCCACCCGCGAGGAGTACATGGATGCCGTGCTGGAGCCGGGCACGGTGCTCACCGTCGAGCCGGGCCTGTACTTCAAGGCCGACGACCTGCTGGCGCCGGAGCGCTTCCGCGGCATCGGCGTGCGCATCGAGGACGACGTGGTGGTCACCGCCGACGGCTGCGAGAACCTCTCGGCCGCGATGCCGCGAGCAGCCGCCGACGTCGAGGCGTGGATCGCCGAGGTGCAGGGCCGCTGACCGTCAGCGGCGGGTCACCCCCGGGGCGGCTGGCGCCGGTCGAACACCACCTCGAGGCCCAGGGCGTGCTCGACCCCGGCCGCCTCCCCGCCGCGCCCCAGGATCATCTGGAGCAGGGCCCGCGGCGTGGGGAACGCCTCCGGTAGGGCGTCGTTGTAGGCCTGGTGCGCCTCGAGCGAGTGCACCGAGGCCTCGAAGTGATCGCCCGACACGTCGACGAAGTGCGTGGGCCGCGGGGAGCCGGCGACGGCGTAGACCGTGACGCCGTTCCACGTCTCGAGCCCGGAGTCCAGCAGGTCGCGGTGCAGCCAGCGGTTGCCGGCGTCCGCGACGGCGTCGAGGGTGGCCAGCCCCACCGCACGGTGGTCGGCCTGGTTGATCATGCCCGGGCCGAACAGCACCTCCCAGTTCGAGCCGATGACCAGCTCGGGGCGGTGGCGGCGCACGGCGGCGGCGATCTCACGGCGCAGCGGCAGGCCGTACTCGATGCCGCCGTCGGGCCACCCCGCGAACTCCACCACCTCGACGCCGACCCGTCGCGCGCTCTCGCGCTCCTCCTCCTCGCGTACCTGCGCGGCCTGCTCCGGGTCCATGGTGTCGATGCCGGCCTCGCCGCGGGTCAGCAGGAAGTAGGCCACGTGCGAGCCCTCGCCGACCCACCGGTTGACGGCGGCGGCGGTGCCGTACTCGATGTCGTCGGGGTGCGCCACGACGCACAGCACGGACGAGAAGGGGCCCTGCAGGGGCTCGAGCGACGGTGTCTCGCGGTCCATCGGCTGACCATAGCGGTCCGCCGGGCGGCACCGGAACCTGCTCCTGGTGCACATACCTGAGACAGGTGGGCAGTTCGTCTACACCGCCCGCCCACAGCCGGCGGGCGGCGTAGTAATTTCGAGTGTCCGAAGTGTTGTAGGTCACACAGTGCGCAACGCCGAAGACTGAGGAGTAGTGATGGCTGAGCCTTTACGACGTCCACGTGTAGGTCTGGCAGTGGCGGTGGCGGCAGTCACCCTCGCGGCATCCGGGTGCCTGCAGAACCCGAACCCCACCGGCGGCGCGGGGGGAGGTGGGCTGGGGGGCTTCGTCGACGGGGGCACGGCCGACGGCGACAAGCGCGTCACCATCCTCGGTGCGTTCGGCGGCGCCGAGGCCGACGCCTTCGAGGCGTCGCTGGCCACGTTCGAGCAGGACACGGGGATCAAGGTCGACTACACCCCCGACCAGGACTTCACGACCACCGTGAAGCAGAAGGTCAACTCGGGCGACGCGCCCGACATCGGGCTGTTCCCGCAGCCGGGCGGGCTGCTCGAGTTCGCCGCGCAGAACAAGGTCAACCCGATCGACACCTACCTCGACTACGACTCGCTCGACAGCACGCTGGTGCCGGGCCTGCTCGACTCGGCCCGCTACCAGGGCCGGGTCTACGGCGCTCCGATGCGGCTGGCCGTCAAGAGCCTCGTGTGGTACCCGAAGCCCTCCTATCCCGACGCCGGCTACAGCACCGAGCCGAAGACCATCCAGGACCTCTCGTCGGTGACCGACAAGGTGAAGGCCGACGGGGTCCCCCCGTGGTGCATGGGGTGGGAGTCCGACCAGGCCACCGGCTGGGTCGGCACGGACTGGATCGAGGAGCTCGTCCTGCGGATGTGGGGCCCGGACGTCTACGACCAGTGGGTCTCCCACGAGATCCCGTTCAACGACAAGCGGATCGTGCAGTCGTTCGACGAGTTCGGCAAGCTCGCGAAGACCGAGGGCAACGTGCTCGGCGGCACCCGCGGCATCCTCAACACCCCGTTCGGCGAGGCGATGAACCCGGCGTTCGGCGCCAAGCCCCAGTGCTACCTGATGCGCCAGGGCAACTTCGCGTCGGGCTTCCTCCCGGCCGACGTGCAGTCCGACCTGGACGCCAACGTGGGGATCTTCGTCTACCCGCCTTACGAGGGCGGCTACGAGGGCCAGGCGATCCTGGGCGGCGGCGACATCGCGGGACTGTTCAACGGGAACGACGAGGACGCCAAGGCCGTGATGCGGTTCATCACCTCCGACAAGTTCGGGGCCGAGTGGGCCAAGGCCGGTGGCTGGCTCTCACCGCACCGCACCTTCGACGACAGCAACTACCCCGACGACACCACCCGGCAGATGGCCAAGATCGCCGCCGACGCCGACGTCTTCCGGTTCGACGGTTCCGACCTGATGCCCAAGGAGGTGGGCTCGGGCACCTTCTGGACCGGCATGGTCCAGTGGATGAGCGGCAAGTCGTCCCAGGAGGTCACCGACCAGATCGAGGCGTCGTGGCCCAAGACAGACGAGCAGTCGTCATGAGCAGCGCCACCACGGCACCCCCGCCCCCCACCATCCACGAGCCGGACCAGGAGCCGGTCCGCGGTCCGGAGCCGGGGCCCAGCGGTGCCCAGCCCGTGCGCCTCCTCATCGGCCTGGTGGGGATGGTCCTCATCGTGTGGGTCGTGGCGAACCTCTTCCTCGGCTTCGCCTTCTACCCCGGGTGGTTCTTCGACAACCGGATCGTGATCGGTGCCCTGGCCCTCGTGGCCGGGGTCGGCGGCGCCGCCGGGTTGTTCTTCTTCCTCAACATGTTCGTCGAGGCGCTGCCCCGACGGCTGTCGGAGGGGCTGATCCCCTACGCGTTCCTGCTGCCGTCGGTCGGTTTCATCGGGCTGATGCTCATCTACCCGACGATCCAGACGATCAACTACTCGTTCGCGAACGCGGACAGCACCGCCTACGTCGGGCTGGCGAACTACCGGTTCATCTTCGGCGACCCGGAGTTCTGGCAGTCGATCGTCAACAACGTGCTGTGGATCATCGTCGTCCCGGCCGTGACGGTCGTCTTCGGCGTGATCGTCGCGGTGCTCGCCGACAAGCTGACCGCCCAGGGCGAGAAGCTGTCCAAGTCGTTCATCTTCCTGCCGATGGCGATCTCCTTCGTCGGCGCGTCGGCCATCTGGGGCCTCATCTACGCCTACGACAACCCCGGCACACCGCAGACCGGGCTGCTGAACGCGATCTGGGTCGCGTTCGGCGGCGAGCCGCAGACGTGGCTCAACATCTCCACCGCCCGGCTCAACTCGTTCCTCCTGATGGTGATCCTCATCTGGCTGCAGGTGGGGTTCGCGATGATCCTGCTGTCCTCGGCCATCAAGGGCGTACCGGAGGACACCATCGAGGCGGCGCGGATCGACGGCGCCGGCGAGGTGCAGATCTTCTTCCAGGTCATCATCCCGCAGATCAAGGGCACGATCATCACCGTCTTCATCACCGTGCTCATCCTCGTGCTCAAGGTGTTCGACATCGTCTACGTCATGACGAACGGGCGCTTCAAGTCCAACGTCATCGCCAACCTGTTCTTCAACGAGCTGTTCGCGAACAGCCAGGCCGGGCGTGCCACCGCGATCGTCGTCATCCTCCTGCTCGCGGTCGTCCCCGTGCTGATCTACCAGGTGCGCCACTTCCGCGCAGAGGAGGCCAACCGATGAGCCGCACACTGATGCGGGACGGCCGGCCCCGCAGCGTCTTCTCGATCGTCACGGTGACCGTGCTGGTGGTGCTGTGGACGATCCCCACCATCGGCCTGCTCGTCACGTCGTTCCGCACCCGCGACGACGCAGCCTCCTCGGGCTGGTGGACGGCCGTGCTCAACCCGTTCGGCGCCGGCTGGACCATCGACAACTACAGCAAGGTGTTCGAGGGCTCGGACATCGGCACCGGCCTGCTCAACAGCATCGTCATCGCGATCCCCGCGACGATCCTGCCGATCATGTTCGCGGCCTTCGCGGCCTACGCGTTCACCTTCATGGAGTTCCGCGGCAAGGACGTCATCTTCATCGTCATCGTCGGGCTGCTCGTCGTGCCGATCCAGGTCGCGTTCCAACCGATGCTCGACATCCTCGGGCCCGAGGGGCTGGGCATTTCCGGGCAGTACATCGCGGTCTGGCTGCTGCACACTGGCTTCGGGATGCCGCTCGCGCTCTACACCCTGCGCAACTACATGGCGACGCTGCCGGTCAGCGTGGTCGAGTCGGCGAAGGTCGACGGGTGCAGCCACTACCAGACGTTCTGGAAGCTGGTGGCCCCGATGGCCGTGCCGGCCATGGCGGCCTTCGCGACGCTCCAGTTCCTCTGGGTGTGGAACGACTTGCTCATCGCCAAGCTCTTCCTCAACTCCGACAACGCCACCGTCATCGTGCAGGTCCAGCAGCTGTTGGGCACCCAGGGCCAGGGCAAGGAGCTGCTGACGGCTGCGGCCTTCATCTCGATGATCGTGCCGATGATCGTGTTCTTCTCGCTCCAGCGGTTCTTCGTCCGGGGCCTCACCTCGGGTGCGGTCAAGGGCTGAGCCGCCGCTCCGCCGCCCGCCGCTCGGCCGCCCGTCAGGGCGTCAGCCGAGCGGCGGCTGCGGCTCGCGGGGCTCCCGGGCCCGTTCCGCCTCCTGGGCGCGGCGCACCTCCTGCTGGGCTGCGCGCATCGGGTCCATCTCGACGAGCATCTCGCGGCCGCGCTGCGCGTGCTTGTGCTCGCAGAGCACCTCGTACTTGGCCGCGACGACCTGGCTGACCGAGGTGAAGTCCCGTTCCCCGCGGGTCAACCGGTAGCCCACCGCGGCCCACACCATGCCGAACACCGCACCGAAGGCGACGGTCGCGACGACGCTGACGATGTTGAAGCCGCTGGGGTCGAACAGCGCGAAGATCGTGCCCACGAACAGCCCTAGCCAGGCGCCGGACAGCGCACCGGCGCCGATGACCCGCCCGCGGGTGAGCCGTCCGGTGACGCGCTCGAGCTGTTTGAGGTCGGTACCCACGATGAGCAGGTCCTGCACCGGGAACTCGTGGTCGGAGAGGTAGTCGACGGCCTTCTGCGCCTCCTCGTAGGAGTCGTAGACCCCGAGCGACATGGGGTACTGGAGTGAGAGGGCGGCGCGCAGGCCCGGGCGCATGGGCTGGGTGCTCATGCCCCCATTATCCCCGCATCCCGCCGGGCTCTCGACGGGCCACCCCCGTCCCGGAGTCCGGTGCCCAGGAGGTCGCCGCAGCGGCCGCCCCGGCACCCGGCTCCGGGGAGGACGACCGGCCTCAGCGGGCCCGGTAGTCCTCGAGCAGCCTGCGCCCGATGATCATCTTCTGGATCTCGGCCGTGCCCTCACCGATGAGCAGCATCGGCGCCTCGCGGTAGAGCCGCTCGATCTCGTACTCCTTGGAGTAGCCGTAGCCGCCGTGGATGCGGAAGCTCTGCTCCACGACGTTCGCGCAGTTCTCGGAGGCGAGGTACTTTGCCATCCCGGCCTCGAGGTCGTTGCGCTCGCCGGCATCCTTCAGCCGCGCGGCCTTGACCATCATCTGGTGGCTGGCCTCGACCATCGTGGCCATGTCGGCGAGGCGGAACAGGATGCCCTGGTGCTCGGCGATCTTCTTGCCGAACGTCTCGCGCTGCTGCGAGTAGGCGATGCCGAGCTCGAACGCCCGCATCGACAGGCCGCAGGCGCGCGCCGCGACGTTCACGCGGCCCACCTCGACGCCGTCCATCATCTGGTAGAAGCCCTTGCCCGGCGCCCCGCCGAGCAGCTGGGCGTCGGTGGTGCGGTGCCCCTCCATGACGAGCTCGGTGGTGTCGACGCCCTTGTAGCCCATCTTCTCGATCTTGCCGGGCACGGTGACGCCCTGGGCCGTCTCACCGAAGCCCGAGGTCTTGTCGATGAGGAAGGTCGACATGTTCTTGTAGGGGCTGTCGCTCTCGCCGAGGTCGGTGCGCATCAGCACGGCGACGAGGTTGGACGAGCCGCCGTTGGTCAGCCACATCTTCTGGCCGGTGAGCACCCACTCGTCACCGTCGCGCACGGCCTTGGAGCGGATCGCCGCCACGTCCGAGCCCATCCCGGGCTCGGACATCGAGAACGCCCCGCGCACCTCGCCGGTCGCCATCCGGGGCAGGTAGCGCTGCTTCTGCTCCTCGGTGCCGTGCTGGAGGATCAGGTAGGCCACGATGAAGTGGGTGTTGATGATGCCGCTCACCGACATCCAGCCCCGCGCGATCTCCTCGACCACCAGGGCGTAGGTCAGCAGCGACTCGCCGAGCCCGCCGTACTCCTCGGGGATCATCAGGCCGAAGATCCCCATCTCCTTCATGCCCTCGACGATGTCGGTGGGGTACTCGTCCCGGTGCTCGAGCTCGGTCGCCACCGGGATGATCTGCTCGTTCACGAACTCGCGCACGAGCGCGACCAGCTCGTGCTGCTCCTCGGTGAGGCCGTCCGTGGTCTGGAGTCGGGACATGCGGGATCGCCGCCTTCGGCTGGGGGGTTGAGTCTGCCTCCCGAGTATGCCGTCGGCTCCGCCCGGGAGGGAGCCGGGCCCGGTGTGAGTCCCCCCACCCCCGGTGACGGGAAGCCCCCACCGCCGGGTGCGGTCAGGCCTCGACGTGGGTGACCCACCGGGGTCACCATGGTGCGATGAGCCCCGCTGCCAGCACGCAGGCCCCGCCCGCTGCTCCCCCGCCGCCCGTCGTCGGCGGGCGCTTCGCCCCGATCATGGGCCTGCGGCGCAACGCCGTCGACTACGCCGAGAGCATGTGGCGCCGGCACGGCGACCTGGTGCACATGACCGTCGGCCCGCCCGGGTCGAGTCGCGACGTGTGGTGGGTGCACCACCCCGACGGCGCGGCTCGGGTGCTGTCCGGCAGCTCGTGGCGGGCCTACTCCAAGCAGGACCAGGTGCACGACGAGATCGCCAGGTGGCTGGGGCCCGGCCTGCTCACCGCCGAGGGCGAGGACTGGACCCGCCAGAAGCGGTTCCTCCAGCCGCTGTTCACCAAGCAGTCCGTCGACGGCTATGCCGGCCACATGGTCCGCGAGATCGAGACGGTCGTCGCCGAGTGGGACACCGAGGGCTCCCCCGCCGTCGACCTCGGCCAGCAGATGCAGCGGCTCACCCTGCGAGTGGTGCTCGCCGCCCTCTTCGGCGACGCCGCCGACGAGGTACTGCCGCAGGTGCGGCACTCGTTCCCGGCCGTCTCCGACACCATCCTGCGCCGCGGGCTCGGTGCGGTGCGGCTGCCGGCCGGCATCCCGACCCGCCGGGTGCGCCGCGGACGCGCGGCGCGCGACGAGCTGTTCGGCCTCTGCGACGCCATCGTCACCGCGCGCCGCGAGGGGCGCACCACCGGCGAGGGCGACCTGCTCACCCTCCTGCTCGCCGCCCGTGACGGCGACGAGCGGATGAGCGACGAGGAGGTCCGCAGCCAGGTGCTGCTGTTCCTGATGGCCGGCCACGAGACCACCGCCATCGCGCTGACCTTCGCCCTGCACCTGCTCGGCCGCCACCACGACGTGCAGGAGGCCGTGCGCACCGAGGTGCGCGAGGTGCTCGGCGACGCCTCCCCCACGGCCTCGACCATCACCACCCTGCCGCTCACGACGGCGGTGCTCAAGGAGGCCATGCGGCTCTACCCGTCGGCGCCCATCATGGGCCGCCTCACCGTGCAGGACGACGCGCTGATGGGGTACCGGGTGCCGGCCGGCGCCAACGTCGTCGTGGCGCCGTGGACGATCCACCGGCACCCCGACTTCTGGGTCGACCCGCTGGTGTTCGACCCGACCCGCTTCACGGGCACCGGTGCCCGCCCCGAGCCGGCGCACCGCTACGCGTGGATGCCGTTCGGTGGCGGTCCGCGCGCCTGCATCGGACAGCACTTCTCGATGGTCGAGGCCACGCTCGCGCTGGCCCTCGTGCTGCGCGAGCACCGGGTGACGTCGCTGGCCGACACCGACCGGCTCGAGGTGGCCTCGCTGATCACCCTCTTCCCCACCGAGCCGGTGCTCGCCCGGGTCGAGCGCCTCGGCTGACGCACTGACGCTCCGCGGCACGCACGCGAAATGCGGTGGCGCCGCGATCGGTCGGTGCGCCACGCTGGGTGCGAGCGAACGGCATCCGCCGTCGTGCCACGCCCCGCACCGGGACGACGAGAGAAGGAGGCCGACATGTCCACGTCTGTCCGGGCCCTCACCCAGCCCTCCCCTTCCGTCCTCACCCAGGAGCACCTCCGTGGCACACCAGCCGTTCCACCTGCCCGCGAAGCAGGCCCTCTTCTCGATCGACACCTCACCTGACGCACCGCCCGAGGGCGACCGCTGGTCGTCCTGGGACGGCGCCACCCACGGCCCCAAGCCCCGCCCCGGCTGGGTGATCACCGACCTCGGCGCCGTCGAGAGCGACCTCGGGGTGCTCAAGACCGGCAAGGAGGCCGACGTGCACGTGCTGCGGCGCTGGGTGCCGGGCACCGAGCGGGTCAGCACGATGGCCGCCAAGCGCTACCGCAGCGGCGACCACCGGCTCTTCCACCGCGATGCCGGCTACCTCGAGGGGCGCCGCGTGCGCAAGAGCCGCGAGATGCGGGCGATGGCCCGGCGCACCGACTTCGGCAAGCAGGTGATCGCGGGCCAGTGGGCCGCAGCGGAGTTCGACGCCCTCGGCCGGCTCTGGGAGCTCGACCTCCCGGTGCCCTACCCCGTGCAGCTCGACGACGCCGAGATGCTCATGTCGTTCGTCGGCGACCTCGGCGGTGACACCCCGGTCGCAGCCCCGCGGCTGATGTCGACCCGGCCCGAGCCCGACCTGCTCGCCGAGCTGTTCGAGCAGCTGCGCACGGCGATGCTGACCCTGGCGCACCACGGCTGGTCGCACGGTGACCTCTCGCCCTACAACGTGCTGCTGCACGAGGAGCGCCTGGTCATCATCGACTGGCCCCAGATCGTCGACGTCATCGGCAACCCGCAGGGGTTCGACTTCCTCGAGCGCGACGCCACGACGATGGCGACGTGGTTCGCGCGCAAGGGGCTCGACGTCGACCCCGGGGAGCTCGTCGGCGACCTCGTGGCCGAGGCGACGAGCCGGTTCTGAGGGGGGCGGACGGCCTACGCTGCGTCGTATGCCGTCCGCGCCCCTCGCCCTCGCCGCCCCCACCGTGCCCGACCCGATGGAGGCGCCGCCGATCCGCTGGGGCGTGCTCGGCCCCGGCGGCATCGCCAACACCTTCGCGGATGCCGTGCACGAGGGCACCCGCTCCCGGGTCGTGGCCGTCGGCTCGCGCTCGCTGGACCGGGCGCGCGACTTCGCGGGGCGGCACGGCGTGCAGCGGGCGCACGGGTCGTACGCCGACCTCGTCACCGACCCCGAGGTCGATGCCGTCTACGTCGCCAGCCCGCACAGCGAGCACCACGAGCACGCGCTGCTCGCACTGCGCGCCGGCAAGCCCGTGCTCGTGGAGAAGGCGTTCACCCGCAACCTGCGCGAAGCCGACGAGGTCTTCGAGACCGCCGCTGCCGCAGGGCTGCTCGCGGCCGAGGCCATGTGGAGCCGCTACCTGCCGCACTACGACGTCATCCGGCGCACGGTCGAGGCGGGCACCCTCGGCGAGGTGGTGCTCGTCGACGCCGACCACGGCCAGCTGCTCTGGCCGCACGGGCCGGCTCGGCTCTCGCAGCCCGAGCTCGCCGGCGGCGCCCTGCTCGACCTCGGCGTCTACCCGGTCTCGTTCGCCGACCACGTGCTCGGCGGCCTCGAGGGGGTCGCGGCCCGGGGCACCCTGACCGACCTCGGGGTCGACGCCACCACCACGGTCGACGCCCGTGGGCCCGGCGGCGCGATCGCCCGCCTGTGGTGCTCCATGGCGGCCGCCACCTCGTGCCCGGCCCGGGTGGTGGGCACCGACGCCCGGCTCGAGGTCGTCGGGGGCCGGTTCTACGCCGCCGAGAGCCGGGTGCGGCTGGTCGGGCCCGACGAGAGCGTGCTCGACGATTTCGTGCCGGAGGTGACCACGCACGGCTTCCGCTTCGAGGCGGCCGAGGTGGCGCGCGCCCTGGCCGAGGGCCGGCTGGAGACGTCGCCGATGCCGTGGGCGGCCACCCGGCGCGTCATGGGGGCGATGGACGAGGTCCGCCGCCAGGTCGGCGTGGTCTACCCCGGCGAGGACGGCTGAGGTGGCCGTGTCGCGGGACGGCACCCTCCGGGTGGTCGTCGACGACCACCCGGCTGCACGAGGTCGCCGGCACCTGACCCGCACCGCGGATGCCGGCATCTCGGCGGTTCACCGGCATCCGGCCCGGCGACGTGGCTAGCGTGGCGCCATGACGGCGAACCGCTGGCCGCGTCACCGTGCTTCCGCGTGCGGTGCGCCATGAACGTGCTGCGCTCGGTGCTGGTGCTCGCCGGCGTCACTGCGAGCGCTGTCGCGCTGATGCTCCTCGTGCGCCGCCGGGCTCCCGCGGGCAGCCGGTTCCGGGACGGGGACCGCGCCGCCGGGGTGTTCGGGGTGCTGGCCACCGGGTTCTCGGTGCTGCTCGGCTTCATCATCTTCCTGGCCTTCCAGGCCTACGACGACACCCGGGCCGGGGCCGAGGCCGAGGCTGCGGTCGTGGCCCAGATGGTGCAGACCGCCCAGCTGATGCCGGCCGGCTCCTCGGAGGAGCTGACCGGCCAGCTGATCTGCTACGGCAGGTCGGTCGTCGGCACCGAGTGGGACGCCGTGGCCGCGGGGCGGGTGCAGAACTCGGTGAACCCGTGGGGGGCGAAGATGTTCGTCGAGGTCGCCGCCCTGCAGCCCAGGACGGCCACCGAGCAGTCCGCCTACGACCGTTGGATGGCCCAGACCGACGACCGCCAGCTGGCCCGCAACGACCGGGTGCACACCGCGGAGGGCATCATCCCGACACCCCTGTGGCTCGCCCTCTACCTCATCTGTGCGGTCATCTTCGGCTTCCTGCTCTTCTTCGCCGACAGTGCCGAGGGCGCCGTGACCCAGGCTGCGCTGATGGGCAGCGTGGCCGTGGTGATCACCGTGCTCATGCTGCTGCTCGGCTTCTTCGACAACCCGCACGGCGAGGGGATCGGGAAGCTGCAACCCACCGCCATGGAGCGTTCGCTGATCATCATCGACAGCGAGGTCGCGGCCCTCGGCGGCACCGTCGAGCCGCCGTGCGACGAGCGGGGCAACGCCCGCTGACTCGCAGGCAGGACCCGGGGGTCCTGCTGGGGTCAGGGCGTCGGCTCCGCGGTGCCGGTGCGCACCGGTGGGCGGGTGACCAGGATGACGACGCTGACGAGCAGCACCCACAGCGGGAACACCAGCTGGCTCCACTTGTGCTCGCCCCCGGCCAGCAGCAGCACCAGCGCGCTCAGGTACCCCAGGTAGGAGACCCAGCGCGGCAGCGCACCCACCCGGATGCCGAGCGTGCTCACCGACAGCGTGAAGACCGCGGCCATCCGCATCGCGTAGACCGAGATGAGCGTCTGGGTGTTCCCCCGGCCGAAGACGAACAGCGAGGTGTCGGGGTCCGGCCGGCCGGCCAGCTCCAGGATGCTGCTCGTGGCCGCGGCGCCGGCGAACAGCATCGCCAGGAACAGTAGGCCGCTGCCGAGGAACACGGTGGAGAAGAGCCGGTCCTCGACATCGCCGAGCTGCTCGCGCACCACCCCGACGAACCACAGGAAGGCGATGCCGGCGAACGGCACGAGGTGCAGCGACCAGCCGATGAGGCGACGGTTGCCGGCATCCTCGTGCAGCGTGGCGAGGCTGTCGTCGCGCAGGGCGAGGCGCATCATCGTCATGGCCGTGAGCAGCAGCACGGCGAAGGCGATGCCGGCGAGGGCGGCCGACCGCCGGGTGCGCCAGAAGCGAGCCGTCAGGTGCGGCGCTCGGGCGACGCGGTCGGGGGTGGTCACCGGACGACGACGCGGCTGCCGATCGGCATCAGCTGGTCGGCCCAGATCATGTCGATGGCGGCGTTGCTGAGCCGGGCGCACCCGTGCGAGTCGGGCCAGGGTGGGATGTTGCCCGAGCCGTGCACGGCGATGCCGCGGTTGAAGAAGCGGGGCCGCCACAGCGTGCCCAGCGAGTTGGTGACCTCGCGGTCGACGGCCCGGTAGACCTCGAAGCGGCCGCGCGGCGTCCTGGCGATGGCCCGGTTGCCCGACGTGGAGGTGTACTCCTCGCCGCTGCCGGTGGAGGTGTTGAGGATGGTGCGCACCGTGCCACCACGCACGACGAGCAGGACCTGGCGGTCGAGGTCGATCTCGACGCCGTCGCCCTCGAGCGTCGCCGTGGGCCGCCTCCCGGCCTCGAGAGCGCCGAGCGTCTTGGGCCCGACCACGCCGTCACGCCGCAGGCCCGCGGACTTCTGCAGGGCCCACACGGCCTGCTGGGTGAGCGACCCGAACGACCCGTCGGGGGTGCCCAGCCAGTAGCCGAGCTCGGTGAGCCGGTGCTGCAGCGCGAGCACCTTCGGCCCGGAGTCGCCGCGGACCAGGTTGGTGCTCGGCTTGGGCTTGGGCTTGGGCTTCGGGTTGGGCTTGGGCTTCGGCTTCGCGGTCGCCGTGGGCTCGGGCGTGGCCCTCGCGGAGGGCATGGGGGCCGGTGCGCTCGGCGTGGGGGCACCGGTCGTCGGTGTGCGGGTCGGTGCGGGGGTGTCGCTGGGCCGGGCGGTCCGCGTCGGGGTAGGCGACGGGGCGGCCGTGACGCTACCGCTCGGCGCCGGGGCGGTGGACTGCGACATCGGGTCCGCGGCCACCACAGGTGTGCCACGACCGGGCACCCACGACCCGCACCCGCCGAGCAGCACGGCGGCAGCCGTCAGCCCGGCAGCGGCGCTCGCCGTGCGTGTCCTCGTCGTCGGACCCATCGGTTCCCCTCACTGTCGTGTTCCGGTGGTAGGGCCGGCACCCCACAAGACGGTACGCCGTCGGCCTGCGCCAGCCGACTCGCCGGTCGTGACCGACTCGTTAGCCTCGCGTCGTCAGCCCCGCGCCGACCTGCGCTCCGTCACCCCCGGGAGCGGATCGCCTCGTCGGTCGCGATCACCTTGCGCGCGATCTCGACGTGCAGGTTCTCCACCATCCTGCCCCGGTGCGTCACCACGCCGGTGCCGGCACCGGCGTCCCAGGCGGCGAGGACCTCGTGGGCCTCCTCGACCTCCTGCGCCGACGGCGCGAACACCGCGTTGCACGGCTCGACCTGACCCGGGTGGATCAGGGTCTTGCCGTCGAAGCCCAGGTCACGGCCCTGTCGGCACTCTGCCTCGAACCCCTCGAGGTCCTTCACGTCATTGTAGACGCCGTCGAGGATCGCGATGCCCGACCGCCGGGCGGCCAGCAGGCCGAGCGACAGCGCGGTGAGCAGCGGTGCCCGGCCCGGCACGTGCCGCGCGCCGAGCTCCTTGACCAGGTCGTTGGTGCCGATGACCAGGGCCGCCAGCCGCGGCGAGGCCGACGCGATCTCGCCGACGTCGAGCACCGCCGTGGGCGTCTCGACCATGGCCCACAGCCGGGTGTGCTCCGGGGCGCCGTGCCGCTCCATGGCAGCCACCAGCGAGCGCACCTCCTCGGCGCTGTCGACCTTGGGCACCACGATGCCGTCGGGCCCGGCGGCGCACGCCGCCGCCAGGTCGTCGTCGTGCCAGGCGGTGCCGCTCGCGTTGACCCGGATCGTCACCTCCCGCGAGCCGTAGTCTCCAGATGCCGCGGCCGCGCAGGCGTTCTCGCGGGCTGCCGCCTTGTGGTCGGGACCCACGGCATCCTCGAGGTCGAGGATCAGCCCGTCGACGGGGAGGGACTTCGCCTTCTCGAGGGCGCGCTCGTTGCTGCTCGGCATGTAGAGCACCGAGCGGCGGGGTCGGAACGCCGCCTCGCCGCTCACGCGCCCGCCTCCGCGCCCGCGGGGGTGGTGTCACCGGCATACAGCGCGGCCAGCTCGGGGTCGTTGGCCGACAGCCGGTCCGCGAGCTCGAGGATGACCAGGCACTGCTTGAGGCTGGCGTCGTCCTCCATCTTCCCGTCGAGCATCACCGCACCGGTGCCGTCACCCATGGCGGCCTTGACCCGCCGGGCGTGCGCCACGTCGTCGGCGCTGGGGCTGAACACCTTCTTGGCGATGGCGATCTGCGCCGGGTGCAGCGTCCAGGTGCCGACGCAGCCGAGCAGGAAGGCGTTGCGGAACTGGTCCTCGCAGGCGACGACGTCGGCGATGTCACCGAACGGTCCGTAGTACGGGAAGATCCCGTGCATCGCGCAGGCGTCGACCATCCGGGCGATCGTGTAGTGCCAGAGGTCCTGCTGGTAGGTCGCGCGGTCGCCGGCGATGTCGCCGCCCACCGGGTCCTGGCGCACGAGGTAGCCGGGGTGCCCACCGCCCACCCGCGTGGTCTTCATCCGGCGGTCGGCGGCGAGGTCGGCGGGCCCCAGGCTGATGCCCTGCATCCGCGGGCTGGCGCCGGCGATCTCCTCGACGCTCGCCATGCCGCGAGCCGTCTCGAGGATCGCGTGCACCAGGATCGGCCGGGTCAGCCCGGCGCGGGCCTCGAGCTGGGCGAGCAGCCGGTCGACGTAGTGGATGTCCTCGGGCCCCTGCACCTTCGGCACCATGACGACGTCGAGCCGGTCGCCGATCTCGGTGACCAAGGTGGTGAGGTCGTCGAGCACCCACGGGGAGTCGAGGGAGTTGACCCGGGTCCAGAGCTGGGTGTGCTCGCCGAAGTCGGTGGAGCGCGCGATGTCGACCAGCCCGGCGCGCGCGGCCTCCTTGTTCTCGGCCTTGACGGCATCCTCGAGGTTGCCGAGCAGCACGTCGACGGAACCGACGAGCTGCGGCACCTTGGCGGCCATCTTCGGGTTGCTCGGGTCGAAGAAGTGGATCATCCGGCTCGGCCGGGCCGGCACCTCGCGCACGGGGGCGGGCGCGCCCACGGCGAGGGGCGTGAAGAAGTCCTTGGCGCTGCGCATGCGGCATCCTCTCGTCGAGCGGTCGGGACGGGCAGTCTGCCGGGGACGCTAGCAGCGCAGGAGGGCCTGTCGCATGAGGCGCGTCACGGTGTGACTCACGCCGCTCGTCGCCGGCGCAGGCACCCGGGCGGCCCCGAGGCCGGGAGGGAGGACGAACGGGCACTGCCCTGGCCTCGATGTTTCGAGGCCAGGTGCGATGCGCCGGTTCGGTGGTGCGGGTGCGGGTGCGGTCGGTGGTGGAGATCCAGGTGACGGTGCCGTCGGGATCGAGGCGGTAGCGCCAGCTGCCCTGCTGCTTCATCCGGTGGTGACGCCGGCACAGGCTCACGAGGTTGTCGGGGCTGGTGGCGCCCTGCGGCCGCGGTCTGGTGTGGTCGAGGTCGGCGACTGTGGCCCGTCGCCCGCAACCCCACATCGGGCACCTGCCGTCCCTCGTGCGGACGAACTCGCGCACGGCGCGCGGTGGCCGGCAGGCCCGACTCGTGGTGGAGACCAGGGTGCCGGTGTCGGCGTCGAGCACGGCTCGGGCGACCTCGACGGGCAGCGTGCGCAACAGGCCGGCCACGACCTGGGCCGGCACCCAGGCGAGCCCGGGCAGGAAGGTTCCCGACACCGAGCACCCCGGCACCACCGCGGCCATGGTCGTCAGCCGCGGGTCGTGGGCCAGGTCGATCGCTGCGCCGCCGCACGGGTCGTCGACGGACGGGACCCCCACTGCGGTGAAGCTCTTGCGCACCTCCGGGTCGAGGTCGCCGATGCGCACCGTCTCGCCGGTGCGGTAGTCGACGACGGAGTCGTCGTCGACGTCGAGCCGGTCGGGCGTCGACGCCAGCGGCGCGAGCGGCCGCTGGTCACTCGTGATGACCGGCACACCGAGAGTCACGTTCGTCGACACGCTGGCATTGCGCAGCACGAGGTCGGTGAGCGCGTCGGCCCTCGCCTCGTCGAGGGTGCTGCTGCCGTGGGCCTGCCGGTGCTCGGCGGCCACCCCCTCGACCGCGGACCAATCGCGTTCGACTCGGCGGTCGGCAGCAGCGCCCACCAAGCAGTGGGCCCGTCGTCGCTCGGGCGAACCTCCACCGTCCGGCTGCGGCGGCTCCTCTCCCCCTGGGCCGCGACCTGGTCGGCGGCGATCCGACCGGCCACCCGGCGGGTGGCGGCTGCCACCTGCGCGGGGTCCATGGCGGCGAGTCGCGGCGCCAGCTCGGCATCCACCGCCGCGCACGCTTCGACGTCGAGACCGGCGCAACACTCGACCACCTGGTGCGCGGTCGCCACCGCCAGCTGCCCTGACAGCACCAGCTCTCGGATGCGCGGGAACCGCTCGCCGAGCGCCGCGCCGAGCGCGGCCTTGCGACCGGCCAGCCCCTCGGTGAGCCCGGTGGCCAGTGCCATCTCGGCCGGTGCCATGGCGTCGACGAACCCCACTGGGTGCACCCGCTCCAGGGGTCCCTGACCGGTCAGCGTCGTCTCGACACGCGCACCCCACGCGCCTGCCACCGCCACGAGCCCGTCGGCGGCATTGGCCAGCCGCCGCGCGTCGCCGGCAACCTCGAATGCCTCCTCGGGGCTCCACCAGCGCCGCGAGACCGCCACCTCGCGGCCTACCGTCGCGCACTCGTCGAGGAGTGCGGCGAGGCGCTGGCGGGTGCTGCGTGAGGCATGCCTCATCTTATCGAACTGATGTTTGATAGTCGAGTCTGATCGCCCCTGTTCGGATGCGGCACAACGGAGCTGGTGGACCCCCGACTGCACTGCCACCCACCCCGCACGCCGGCGGGTTCGTGCCGTCCACCGGCCCTGGTTTCCACGGTGTGGCAGAGTGCGAACGTGAGCGAGGAGCAGCCTCAGGCGGCCACCACGGAGCGTTCTGCGGCCACGTCCACCGTGGCCGGCGCTCCGGAGGCGACGGCGCCGGCACCGGTCAACGTCACCCGGCTGATCCACGAGGCGGCCAGCAAGTCGGGGCTGCTCTGGGTGCGCCTGCCCGACGGCAGCACCCACCCCGCCTGGCACGTGTGGCACGACGACGGGGACGACCGGGGCACCGGGCCCGCCGCGTACGTGGTGTCCGGGCCGGGCGAGCAGGCGTTGCCCTGGCTGCCCGACGAGGTCGAGCTCATCCTGCGCAGCAAGGACACCGGCGGGCGGCTGATCACGGTGCACGCCACGGCGCGCGAGCTGCGACCCGAGGATGCCGGATGGGACGCCGCGGTCGACGTGCTGCGCCCTGAGCGGCTCAACGCCATGGGTGACACCGCGACGCGCTGGCGGCAGTCGTGCGTCATCCACGTGCTCACGCCGCACGGCCGCCTCCTCGAGGGGCCGGGGTCCTACACCGACGCGTCGGGGGCGGTGCCGGTCCGGCCCACCGCGACGGCGACCATCGGGTGGCGCCCCTGGCACTGGCGGGGGCGCGCCGGTGCCCGCCGCAACAACCGCGGCTGAGCCCCTCCGCGAGGCGCCGAGAGCGCGCGCCCGGCCCCGATAGCCTGTCCGGGTGAGCACGCCGACCCGCGCCTTCGTCGGCCGCCTGACCGAGCTCAGCGTCTTCGACCCGCTCGGCGACCAGGTCGGCCGGGTTCGCGACGTCGTCGTCACGTTCAGCCTGGCTCGGACCCGCCCCCGCGTCATCGGGCTGGTCGTCGAGGTGCCGGGGCGCCGCCGGGTGTTCGTGCCGATGACCCGGGTCACCTCGGTCGAGGGCGGCCAGGTCATCACCACCGGCCTGGTCAACATGCGCCGCTTCGAGCAGCGCGGCAACGAGACCCTCGTGGTGGCCGAGCTGTTCGAGCGGGCCGTGCGGGTGCGCACCGACGAGGGAGAGGTCGTCGAGGCCACCGTCGAGGACATCGGCATCGAGCAGCTCGGCACCCGCGGCTGGACCGTGGCCCGCGCGTTCGTGCGCACCGGCGCCGGTCGCGCCGGGCGCAGCGGCCTCAGCCGGCTCGGTCGCCGTCGCGGCGAGACCCTCCTCGTGCCGATCGACGCGGTCGTCGGCCTGCGCGAGCCCACCGAGGCCCAGAGCGCGGTGCGCCTGCTCGAGGCCTACCAGGACCTCAAGCCGGCCGACCTCGCCGAGGTCATCCACGACCTGACCCCTCGCCGGCGGGCCGAGGTGGCCGCGGCCCTGGGTGACGAGCGCCTCGCCGACGTCATCGAGGAGCTGCCAGAGGACGACCAGGTCGAGATCTTGGCCGGGCTCGAGGTCGGCCGCGCGGCCGACGTGCTCGAGGCCATGGAGCCCGACGACGCCGCCGACCTCCTCGCCGAGCTGCCCAAGGACCGCCAGGAGGAGCTGCTCCAGAAGATGGAGCCCGACGAGGCCGCCGACCTGCGCCGCCTGCTCACCTACGACGAGAACACCGCCGGTGGCCTGATGACGACCGAGCCGGTCATCCTGGGCCCCGAGGCGTCGATCGCCGAGGCACTGGCCGTGGTGCGCCGGGCCGAGCTGTCGACCGCCCTGGCCTGCACCGTCTTCGTCTGCCGGGCGCCGCTCGAGACGCCGACCGGCCGCTACCTCGGCATGGTGCACATCCAGCGGCTGCTGCGCGAGCCGCCGCACGCGTCGATCGGCGGCATCCTCGACAAGGACGTCGAGCCGCTCGCGGCCGACGCGACCCTGGGCCAGGTGGCCCGGATGCTCGCGACCTACGACCTGGTCGGGCTGCCGATCGTCGACCCCGAGGGCCACCTGCTCGGCGCGGTCACCGTCGACGACGTGCTCGACCACATCCTCCCCGACGACTGGCGCGAGGAGCGCCACGACGTCGTGACCCCCGAGGGGGTGAGCCGTGGCTGAGCGCGACCGCCGGCCCCGCATCGACCAGCCCCGCGAGGGGCGTCGCCGCTGGAACCCTCCGAGCCTGTTCACCGAGGAGTCCTTCGGGGTGCTCTCGGAGAAGTTCGCCCGCTACATGGGCACCCCGTACTTCCTGATCGGGATGACGCTCGTCGTGGCGGGGTGGCTGCTCTGGAACACCCTGGCGCCGACGGACCTGCGCTTCGACCCCTATGCGTTCATCTTCCTCACCCTGATCCTCAGCCTCCAGGCGTCCTACGCCGCCCCGCTGATCCTGCTCGCTCAGAACCGCCAGGCCGACCGCGACCGGGTGGCGCTGGAGCAGGACCGCAGCCGCGACGAGCGCAACCTCGCCGACACCGAGTACCTCACCCGCGAGGTCGCCGCGCTGCGCATTGCCCTGCGCGATCAGGCCACCCGCGACTTCGTGCGTGGTGAGCTGCGCGACCTGCTCGACGAGCTCGAGGAGCGCGGGCTGGTGCTGGTGCGCCGCGACGAGCTCGAGGCGGCCCACGACACCTCGGCCGGCCGCGCGCCGTCGGCCGGCGACGACGGCCCCGGTTCGCCGACCTAGACTGGGGGCATGCCCCAGGTCAGCCCAGACGCACTGCACGCCGCCCTCGCGACCGTCATCGACCCCGAGATCCGCAAGCCGGTCACCGAGCTCGGCATGGTCGAGAGCGTCTCCGCCGACGACGCGGGCCACGTCGCCGTCACCATCCTGCTCACGGTGGCCGCGTGCCCGCTCAAGGACACCCTCACCAACGACACCACGGCGGCCCTGACCAAGGTGCCGGGCGTCACGGGCGTCACCGTCACCCTCGGGGTGATGAGCGACGAGCAGCGCGCCCAGCTCAAGACCACCCTGCGCGGCGGGGTCGCCGAGCGCGAGGTGCCGTTCGCGAAGGCCGGCTCGCTCACCCGCGTGTACGCCGTCGCCTCGGGCAAGGGCGGCGTCGGCAAGTCGTCGGTCACCGCCAACCTGGCGGCCGCCCTGGCCCAGCAGGGCCTGCGGGTGGGTGTCGTCGACGCCGACATCTACGGCTTCTCCATCCCCCGCATGCTCGGTGTCACCTTGCGGCCCACGCAGGTCGACGACATGATCCTGCCGCCGCTCAGCCACGACGTGAAGGTCATCTCGATCGGCATGTTCGTGCCGGGCAACCAGCCGGTCGTCTGGCGCGGGCCGATGCTGCACCGGGCCCTGCAGCAGTTCCTCGCCGACGTGTTCTGGGGCGACCTCGACGTGCTGCTGCTCGACCTGCCGCCCGGCACCGGCGACATCGCCATCTCGGTGGCCCAGCTCATCCCCGGTGCCGAGATCCTCGTGGTCACCACCCCGCAGCAGGCGGCCGCCGAGGTCGCCGAGCGCGCCGGTGCGATCGCGCTGCAGACCCACCAGCGGGTGGCCGGCGTCATCGAGAACATGAGCTGGCTCGAGCTGCCCGACGGCTCGCGCCAGGAGATCTTCGGGTCCGGCGGCGGCCAGGAGGTCGCAGCGTCGCTGACCCGCGCCATCGGCGCCGACGTGCCGCTGCTCGGCCAGATCCCGCTCGACACCCGTCTGCGCATCGGCGCCGACTCGGGGATGCCGGTGGTGCTGGGCGAGCCCGACTCCCCCGCCGCCGTGGCGCTGCGCGGCATCGCCAAGGGGCTCGGCACCCGCGCGCGCGGGCTGGCCGGCCGCTCGCTCGGCCTGACGCCCGCCGGACGCTGAGGACCTAGGTCGCGTCGGTGTCCCAGGGCACCGGGCGCTGCGGGTCCCAGCTGCGCCGGTCGCTGACCGCGGGGGTGTCCGCGGGGGTGTCCGCGGCACCGTAGATGCCGGTCGGGCCGCCGTCGGCGGGGCCGGACGTGGTGGCGTCGTCGCCCGGGAGCGCCCCGGCCGCGACGGCTCCCCCGGCCACCGCGGCGGCGTCGCGGCCCTTGACCGCACCGCGCACCGAGTCGATCTCACCACGGATCGGCGCGACCGCGTCGTCGAGCGGGTCGAGCAGGGCCTCCTTGACGATGCGGCGCGGGTCGTACTGGCGCGGGTCGTACTGGCGCCAGTTGATCTCCTCGTACTCCGGCCCCAGCTGGTCCTTGAGCTGCTCCTTGGCCCCCTCAGCCATCACCCGCAGCTTGCGGATGCCGTGCGCCAGCTTCGCGGCGTACTCGGGCATCCGGTCCGGGCCCAGCACGAACACGGCGATGAGCGCGAGCAGCACGACCTCCCAGCCGTTCACCCCGAACACCGCGCCGTCACCGTCCTTGAGTCAGAGCCGGGCACCCACGAGCGGTGCTCACCCGGCCGAGCCTTCGAGCTCCATCGTGACATCCCGCTCGGTGCCGTCGCGCAGGATGGTCAGGGTCACCTTGTCACCGACGGCGCGGGCTCGGATGGCCACGACGAACTCTCCACCCGCGGAGACCGGCTTGCCCTCGAACTTGATGACGACGTCACCCGCCTGGAGGCCTGCGCGGTCGGCAGGGCCGTTCGGGTTGACCGCGGGGTCGCCGTTGGGGCCCCGGTCGGCGATGCGCACGCCCTCACCGGTGTAGCTGGAGTCGAGGTAGACCCCGATGACCGGGTGCACCGCCTTGCCGGTCTCGATCAGCTGGGTGACGGTGGTGCGCACCTGGTCGCTCGGGATGGCGAAGCCGACCCCGATGTTGCCGCTCTGCCCGATCGTGGACGAGCCGGGCGCGGTGGCGATGGCCGAGTTGACCCCGATCACCTGGCCCTGCATGTCGAGCAGCGGGCCACCGGAGTTGCCCGGGTTGATCGCGGCATCGGTCTGGATCGCGTTGATGTAGGACTGGTCGTCGGCCGCTCCGGGGGTGACCGGGCGGTTCAGGGCGCTGACGATGCCGGCGGTGACGGTGGAGTCGAGCCCGAGCGGGGCGCCGACCGCGATCACCTCGTCACCGACGACGACGTCGGAGGACCGGCCCAGCCTGAGCGGCACCAGGTCGGTGCGGCCGACCTTGACGACCGCCAGGTCGTAGGAGCCGTCGCGTCCGACGACCGTGCCGGGCACCTGCTGGCCGTTGGCGAGCACCACGGTGATCTTGCCGCCGTCGGCCGCTCCCGCCACCACGTGGTTGTTGGTGACGATGTGCCCCACGTCGTCGTAGACCCAGCCCGACCCCGTACCGGAGCCGTCGGAACCGGTGACCCGGAGCGTGACGACGCTGGGCGTGGCGCGGGCGGCGATGTTGGCGACCGTGCCGTCGGGACGGGCGGTGGCCCCGGCCCCGGCGCTCGGCGCCGGAGCGCTGTTCGGCCCGGACCCGACCGAGGGCCTGCCGCGGTCGGCGAGGGCGCCTCCGAGCAGGCCCCCGACCAGTCCGGCGAGCAGGGCGACGGCGACCGCGACGCCGATGAGCGCGCCCCAGCCGGGGCCCCGCCGGCCGGAGGCCGGCTCGGTCGCCGAGGCGGTGAGCGGTGGGTAGGAGGGGTAGGCCGGGCCGGCGCTCGACGCGGGAGCGGGCGGAGCCGCGTAGGGGTCAGCGGGGTAGCGGTCCGCGGCGTAGGAGGTTGCGGTATAGCGGTCCGCGCCGTACGGGTCGGCGGCCGGCTGGGTCGGCGCCGCCTCGCCGTGGGCCCAGATCGGCGCGGGCGCCTGCGGGAACGCCGGTGCCTGCTGGTCATCCGGGTTCTGCGCGGCGTCCGGGGCCTCCTGGGGCTCGGGCGCCTCGCCCTGCGGGATCTGCGTCGTCTGCGCGGCGCCCGGCTCGGCGAACGCGTGCTCCCCGGCATCCGCACCGGCCGGCTGGGCCACCGGGGCGCCGTCGCCGCTCGGGGCGTTTGCCTCGGGCCGGCCCCACGGACTCCAGTCGTCGCGTCCGGGCTCGTGCTCGCTGGTCATGGCGTTGATTCTGCCCGCTCGCGGCTCCGGTCGACGACCACGGTCTGGCCGAGGCGCACCGGGGTGATGGACATCGTGCCTCCGGCGGCCCGGGTCGGCGCCGTCGCCGGCGACGCCACCGGGGCGGTGGCGGTGGCCAGCCCGCTGCGCGCACCCACCGGGGGCGTCACGGTCAGGCTCCAGGCGGCCGCGGCGGACAACCCCGCCGCCGCGGCGGCGACGACGGTGGCGCGCAGGGCGCTGCGGTGGCACGGGGGCGCCGAGGGGTGCAGCAGCGCCAGCCGCTCGGGACTGCTGTGCACGGGGCGCGGCCCGAGGTCGGTGGCGAGCGCGGCGCCGAGCGCGAGGAGGCTCGAGCGCAGGTCACCCGGCATCGAGGGTGCCCCGGCGAGAGCGCTGCGCAGGCGCCGCTCCTGGGCGACATCCTGCGCGCAGAGCTCGCAGGCGACCAGGTGGCGGTCCCACGCCCACTGCCGGTCGAGGGGCAGGCGGCCGGCGGCGTACTCCGTCAGCTCCTCACCCCGGCACTGCACCCGCGCGCCGTCGGTCATACGGTCCCCGCGGCGGGGCGGCGGATGATCCGGCCCCGGCTCTTGGCGGGGGCCGTCGTGGTGGGGGGCTGCGGCGCCCGGTGGGCGAGCGACTCGCGCAGCTGGGCCCGGCCGCGGTGGATGCGCGAGCGCACGGTGCCCAGCTTGATGCCAAGCGTGGCGGCGACCTCCTCGTAGGACAGCCCCTCGATGTCGCAGAGCACGACCGCGGCCCGGAAGTCGGGCGAGAGGGCGTCGAGCGCCCGCTGCACGTCGTCGTCGAAGTGGGCGTCGTGGTAGGTCTGCTCCGGGCCGGCGCCGCGGGCGGGCAGGCGGGCGGCGGACTCGTCGGACAGCGCATCGAAGCGGATCCGCTGCTTGCGGCGCATCTTGTCGAGGAAGACGTTGGTGGTGATGCGGTGCAGCCAGCCCTCGAAGGTGCCGGGCTGGTAGGTGTGCAGCGAGCGGAACACCCGGACGAACACGTCCTGGGTCAGGTCCTCGGCGTCGTGCACGTTGCCGGTGAGGCGGTAGGCCAGCCGGTAGACCCGCGCGGAGTGCTGCTCGACGACCTCCTCCCAGGTCGGGGGCACCCAACCGGCAGCCGGCGTCTCACCGCTCGTCGCGGCATACGTCGTCGTCATCGGCTCATTCCCTCACCAGGTGCGCTCATGTCACCCATCGATACGCGTCTGTGCTGCGAATTGTTCCCGGTCTTCCTGAACGAAGGCTGGGAACCTGTGTCATCGTGAAGGCGGGGCCCTCGGGCCGTAGGGTGGCGCCATGAGCCAACTCAAGCCGGCCAGCTGGTCCTACGCCGAGCAGTTCGTGCCCGAGCCGGAGGTCGTCGAGGCCGCCCGCCGGCGCGGGATGGAGTTCGGCGACGCCAGCCCGGTGGGCACCGGCGCCGGTGCCGCGCTGCGCCTGGTCGCGGCCGCGGTACGGGCTCGGCACGTCGTCGAGATCGGCACCGGGGCGGGCACCTCCGGGCTGTGGCTGCTCGCCGGGATGCCCGACGACGGTGTGCTCACGACCATCGACGTCTCGGCCGAGCACCAGCGCGCCGCCCGGGAGGCGTACCTCCAGGCTGGCTACGCGCACCAGCGCACGCGGGTCATCACGGGCGCGGCCGCCGAGGTGCTGCCCCGGATGACCGACGGCGCCTACGACCTCGTGGTGGTCGACGCCGACAAGGAAGGCTACCCCGTCTACGTCGAGCACGCGGTGCGGCTGCTGCGCCCGGGGGGTGTCCTGGCCATGGACAACATGCTCTGGCACGACCAGGTCGCCGACCCCGCCGCCCGCGACGCCACCACCACCACGCTGCGCGACCTGGGCAAGGCGCTGCGCGACCACGCCGAGCTGGTCACCACGCTGCTCCCGGTGAGCGACGGCCTGCTCCTGGCCGTCAAGCGCTGACCCGCGGCTGCGGCGTCAGCTGACGTCGGGACCCGCTCCCCGGCGGAACCCGGCGGGGCCCTCGGCGATGGCGACGACCTCCCAGTCCTCCAGCAGCACCGGCGAGGAGCCGATGATCTGGCTGCCGGGGGCGTTGGCCGCGCCCGGCTCGAAACCCTCGCGGAAGAGCGTGCGGTCCTGCTCGCTGTCGAAGACGTAGGTGCCCTCGAACCACTCGCCCTGGCGCATCCGCCACACCTTGAAGGCCAACCCGTCGAGGAACATGAACCGGGCGATCGAGGTGCCGACGACGTACTCGCGCAGCTGGTCGGCCGCGTCGTCGGGGGCGTTCTCCAGAGACCAGCGCACCGTCAGCCCGTACCCCGCGTTCATGCGATCTCCTCCAGCCACCGCAGCAGCAGTCGTGTCCCGAACCCGGTGGCCCCCTTCGCGGAGCTGCCGGCGTCGACGTCCGAGCGTCCCGTGCCGGCGATGTCGAGGTGCGCCCACCGGCGCTCGCCCACGAACTCGCGGAGGAACAGGGCCGCCGTGACCGCTCCGCCCCCCACACCGGGCGCGATGTGGGTGAGGTCGGCGACGTCGGAGTCGAGAGCTCGACGGTAGGTGTCCGGCAGGGGCATCGGCCACAGCGTCTCACCAGTCGTCGCGCCGGCCGCGACGAGCGCGTCGGTGAGGCCGGCATCCGTGGAGAAGACGGGGGCCAGCGCCCGGCCGAGCGCGATCCGCGCAGCACCGGTGAGCGTGGCGACGTCGACGAGCCAGTCGGGCTCGAGGTGGGCGTCGGCGTAGGCGAGCGCGTCGGCCATGACGATGCGGCCCTCGGCGTCGGTGTTGCCGATCTCGACGGTGCGCCCGCCGTACTGCGTCACGACGTCACCCGGGCGGTAGGAGCCGCCACCGACGGCGTTCTCGGCGACGGCGAGCAGCCCGGTCACCCGCACCGGCACCTGCAGCTCGCGACAGGCGGAGAGCACGGCGAGCACGATGGCGGCGCCGGACATGTCGGTCTTCATGCCGAGCATCCCGTCGGCCGGCTTGACCTGCAGCCCGCCGGTGTCGAAGGTGATGCCCTTGCCGACCAGCACCACGCGCGCGGTGGAGGCCGTCGCACCGGGAGGCTCGTGGTCGAGCCGCACCAGCCGGGGCGGGGTGGCCGAGCCCTGGCCGACCGCCAGGATGCCGCCGAACCCGTCGGCGCGCAGCCGGCGCTCGTCCCAGACCCTCGACTCCAACCCGCTGCGCCGTGCCACGGTGCTGGCCTGGCGGGCCAGCCAGGCCGGGCTCTTGGTGTTGGACGGGGTCATGGCCAGCCCGCGGGCGAGCAGCTGGGCCCGTGCGCGCACCACGGCCCGCTGCACCGCGCCGGCATCCGAGGTGCCGGTGACCACGGCGGTCGCCGGTGGCTCGCACCCGGCCACCGCACCGTCACGGGTCCAGCGCGGGGAAGCCCAGGAGGCCAGCACCACGGTCTCGACGTAGGCCATGAGCGCACCGCCGGATGCCGCGTGGCCGACCGCGTGCAGCACCTCGCGCGTACCGCGCGTCGCACGGCCGACGGCCGCACCCGCGGTGCGCCAGGAGGAGTCGGCGCCGTCACCCACCCCGACGAGCAGCACCCGCCGCACCGGGTGGGCACCAGGTGGCAGGGGGACGGTCGTCACGGTGCCCGCGGTGCCGGCCGGCTCGTACGTCGCCAGCACCGCCTCGGGGTCGAGCCCCAGGGCGCTGAGCGCGGCTCGTGCCGGGCCGTCGCCGCTCCCGCCGCTCCCGCCGCTCCCGCCGGTGCCGACCGGCGCCACGAGCACGGGCTGCTGGGCGTCCGCGGTGCGGGCGGACGAGGACGCACCGGGAAGGTCCGGCTGCACGCTCCACGCGGACGTGGGGGGCCTGAGGATGACGTCGTCGCGGGACACCCGGCGACCCTACCCACTGCCGTCGCCGCGGTGGCGCCACGGACACGACGAGGCCCCCGCCACGGTGTGCGGGGGCCTGGTCAGCGGTGCTCAGGTGCGGGTCAGGACAGGCCCTCGCAGTTGTCGATGGCCTCACCGAGGGCACGGACCTCATCGGGCGTCATCTCGACGACCAGGCGACCACCGCCCTCGAGGGGCATGCGCAGCACGATGCCGCGACCTTCCTTGGTGACCTCGAGCGGGCCGTCACCCGTTCTCGGCTTCATTGCCGCCATGGCTGAATCCCTTCATCTTCCCGGCTGCGGGTGTGCGCGCCGCGTGTCGCCCGACGCCGAACTGCCGGGTGTAGGACCCCAGTATCCCGTAGGGGTGCGACAGAGAGAAATCCCGGGGGTGGGCTGCGCGCAGGTCAGGGCGGGAAGGACCCCCACGGCGTGTAGACGAGCAGCGAGCAGGTCCACCAGAACAGGCCGGCGACGAGGACCAGCAGCACCACGGCGACCCGGCGCCGCCAGTGCGGTACCACCGTCTGGCCGTTGGCCGTGCGCATCGCGACCGAGGCCAGCAGTGCGGCCAGCGGGAAGTCGAGCAGCAGGAAGCGCCACATGCTCGTGATCGGGCGCACCACGGCGAACAGGTAGAGCGGGTAGGCCAGCGCCCAGGCCCGCGCCTCGATGCAGATCCACCTGCCGTGCCGGCCCAGCACGAGGGCGACGTAGGTGGCGCCCAGGGCCACGAGCACGACCACCCCAGCGGCTCCCTTGCTCGACCAGGCCCACTCGAACCACAGCACGAAGGGCCCCTTGTCGGGGCGCTGCCCCCAGGCGGCCTGCACGTCGAAGAAGGCCGTCGGTACCCCGGTGGACAGGCCGGCCACCACCGGCCAGGCGACGCTGCTCACGGCCAGTGCCGCGAGCATGACCCCTGCACTGGCCCGCTGCCCCTGCAGGGGTCGGGTTCCGGCGGCGCGGTCCTCGCGCCAGCGCACGACCAGGTGGATGAGGACCGCGGCGCCGAGCGCAGGGGCGATGCCACGGGTGAAGCCCAGCGGGAGCGCCACCAGGGCGACGAGCAGGTAGCTGCGGCGGACCAGCAGCAGCAGGGCACCGGCGACCAGCGCGACCGCGAGCGCCTCGGTGTAGGGCTTGAGCATCACCGCGGTGGTCGGGTAGAAGCACCACAGGCAGGCCGCCACCAGGGCGAGCCGCTCCCGCTGCGGCTGCCGGTCGGCGTGCACGCCGGAGCGGAGCACCGCCCAGATGAGCACGGCCGCGAGACCCGCGAGCACCAGGTTGAGCACCAAGCCGGCGACGGCGAAGGGCATGCCGGTGAGCATCACGCCCCTGACCAGATACGGGTAGAGCGGGTAGAACGCCCAGGCGCTGTAGGTGACCCGGCCGGTGTCGGCGTCGACCGGCAGGGGCACCGGGTAGCCGTCGCGGACGACGCGCTCGTACCAGACGCCGTCCCAGAGGCCGAGCATGTCGCCGAGGCCGGGCGACGGGTGGCCCACGCCGGCAGGGTTCTGGAACCAGGTGGCGGCGACCCAGAGGGCGACCAGCGCGACCACCCGCGAGACCAGGTACACGGCCAGGATCGTGAGCACCGGGTGCATCAGGGCTCGCGCGCCGATGGCGTGCCGCCCGGCGGACGTGAAGGGGCTCGAGCGAGGTGGCGACTCCTGCCGCGACGCCTCAGCCAGCGCCATCAGTCACCTCCCGCACGTCCCAGACGTAGACGCCCCCGGTGTGCACCGGGGCGCCGAGCGCCGAGGTGAGCGAGCTGAGCAGCACCGGAGCCTCCGGCCGTGCGTCGGGCAGCACGACGGCATCCACGCGCCCGGCCCGCAGGTCGTCCCGGAACCCGGCCACCTGGGCCGGGTCGGCCTGCTGGGCCTGACCGCTCTGGGCGATGTCCGACATCCACTGGGTCAGCGCGCTGGGGGTGGCGCCGTACTGGCCGCCCCGCGCCGTGGTGGAGTCGGGCCCGACGAAGTACCCGGCGACGACGGGGAAGCCCCAGCGCGCCTCGGCCTGCCACTCCAGGGCCCGCGTGTCGGCCACCCAGGGCGCCGGGGCCGCGAGCACCGACCCGCCCTCGTCGACCCAGTCGCGCCACGTGCCGTCGCTGAAGAACGCCGGCATCGGCGCCCGCTGCTCGACGACGAGGGGGGTGGGCAGCACCGGCAGCAGCACCAGCAGGGCGGCGAACCCGCCCACGGCCAGGCCGGTGCCGGCGTTGCCGGCATACCGGGCCACGACCCGGCGAACCTCCTCGACGCCCAGTGCGAGCAGCGCGCCGAGCGCGGGCACCGCGACCAGGGCGAAGCGCGTCGGGAGCACGTTGCCGAGCACCGGCAGCTCGTCGAGCAGCGCCCAGGGCCCCGGGATGCCGGTGGCGCGCCCCCTGACGAGCACCTCCTCGCCGAGCGAGAGCCAGCACGCGACGACGACCACCGCGCCGAGGGCCTGCACCAGGGTGCGGCGCCACAGCCCGGCGACCACCGCGGCGGCAGCGACCAGCAGCGGGATGCCGAAGAACGAGTTCTCCTCGGTGCGGTTCATCGACACGGCCGCCGAGGCCCACGGGTCGGCGCCGAGGCTCCGGGTGGCGCGCCCGAACAGCTGGGCCAGGTCGTTGCCCGCCGGCGGGTGCCAGATGTCGCCGTAGCTCTGCGGCCCGGCGAACTGCCACCACAGCGGCACGGCGACGATCGCGAGGCAGACACCGGCCGCGGTGCCGAGGCCGGGCAGCATCCGGCGCACCGGCAGCCGCCCGTGGGCGAGGTAGACGGCTCCCCCGACGGCCAGGCCCACCGCCATGAGGAGCAGCACCTCCTCACCGATGAACACCTGCCAGGCCGCCAGCAGGCCGAGCACGACGCCGTCACGGCGTGCCCGGTGGCCCTCG
Source organism: uncultured Actinomycetota bacterium (assembly GCA_963747405.1). Taxonomy (GTDB): domain Bacteria; phylum Actinomycetota; class Actinomycetes; order Actinomycetales; family Dermatophilaceae; genus Fodinibacter. The sequence goes on along the minus strand of CAVVFG010000019.1, from coordinate 128,780 downwards.
GCCAGGCGCAGCACCTGGTCGACGACGAGCGGCACGAGGAACTGCGCGACGAAGTTGGGGTGTCCGTTGGCGTGCGAGACCAGGCCGGGTGCGAAGCCGGCGAACCCCGCGCCGATGGCGGCAGCCAGGGGGTGGACGGCGAGGCGGCGACGGAACAGCCAGAACCAGGCGGATGCCGTGAGCGCCAGCCCGAGCAGCTCGACGACCAGGAAGGTGACCGACGGGCCGGCCAGCAGGGTCAGCGGCGCGAGCGGCACGCCCAGGCCCAGCACCGCGGCGTTGGCCATCAGGTTGACCCCGGCCGGGAAGTTCTGCAGGTCGGAGAGGAGCGGGTTCGACCAGGACGTCAGGTTGTGCGCGGCGGCACCGAAGTACCACTCGAACGCCTGCTGGTCCTGAACGCCCTGCGAGAGGTAGCCGGTGCGCGGGCTGGCGACCAGCCCGGAGAGCACCCAGCCGGCGAGCAGCAGGTAGGCCACCGGCGCCCAGAGGTCGGCGCGGCGCAGCGGCGCGGGCCGGGCCGGGTGGTCGGCGTCCGCCGGGTGCTCGGGGCGTCCGGCAGCCGGGGACACGTGACGGCCGGCTGCCGGACGGGGTCGAGGGGGCGGCTCGTCCTCCGCCGGTCGGCGCTCGTCGACCGCCGCCGCGGTCTCGAGCGGCTCTCCGCGCAGCCGGGCGATCTCGCGGTCGTGCTCCGCGACGCGCGCCTCGAGGGAGTCCAGCACGCTGTCGACCTGGTCCATCCGGTAGCCGCGCACCTGGCCCCCGAAGCCGGGGACCGGGCGCCGGGTCGGCTCGCCGGGTGCCGCGGCATCCTCCGGCTCGGCGAGCCCGCCGAGCTCGCCCATCCCGGCGAGGCGCTCGGGCGACCTGGGGCGACCCAGCAGCCAGGCGGCCGCCACGACCACGGCGATGCCGAGCAGGGCGAGGAGGACCGCCCAGGTCACGGCGCGCTCCGCTCCCCCGCGACCGCCCGCGCCAGCAGGCCGTCGACGACGCGGGCGAAGAGCACCGCGCCCAGCCGGTCGCCTGCCGGGCGGGTGGCACGGCGCAGCCCGGGCAGCCAGAGCTCCTCGACCCAGCTCACCAGCGAGCCGGTGGCGGCGACGGGGTCGGGCTCGACGGTGATCTCGGCCCAGCCGCGCAGGAACCGCCCGGTCTTGACCAGGCGCAGCCGTCGGCCCGGCTCCAGGGCGGTGACGAGCATGCGGTCGGCGACACCGACCGGGCCCAGGCGGGTCCAGGCGACGACCTCGGTGCCGAGCACCAGGCCTCCCTCGGGCACCTCGAGGTCGGTGAGGGGCACGTGCCGCGTGTGCTCGGCCAGGTCGGTCAGGGCGGCCCAGGCGGCCTGCGGCGACACGGTGGTGCGGCGCCGGACGGTGAACGCCACGCCGTCACCCCGCCTCGGGGTCGTCGGCCGCGGGCTGCGCGCGCAGCTCGGCCACCGTGCGCTCGCGGTCGGCGAGCTCGTGGCGCAGCGCGTCGAGCCGGTCGTCGACGTCCTCCATCCGGTAGCCGCGCAGCGCCGTGTCGAAGCGCACGCCGTCGACGTCGTCGGCTCGGGGGCGCTCGGGGAGGCCGGGATCGGGAGTGGAGCGCACGGCATCCGAGAGGGGGTCGGCGGGCAGCCGGCCGGTCGCGACGCCGAGCACCGCAACCACGAGGGCGACGGCGGCGAGCACGAGGATGACGTTGGGAACCACGCAGCAGATCCTACGGCGGCGGGCGGTGCCTACTCGGGTCGTGTCGCGGGCGGGGTGCTGCTCGGCGGTGCGGTGGGCGGCCGGCGGGCTCCACCGAGGCCGCCGACCGGGGTCTCGGCGGCGACGATGGCCGCGACCGCCTCGTCGACGTCGTCGGTGACCGTGAGCAGCTCGATGTCGCGCTGGTCGACCGTGCCCGCGTCGGCGCCGGTGGTGCGCAGCCAGTCGAGCAGGCCGCCCCAGTAGGCGGACCCGAGCAGCACGATCGGGAAGCTGGTGACCTTCTGGGTCTGCACCAGGGTCACCGCCTCGAAGAGCTCGTCGAGGGTGCCGAAGCCGCCGGGCAGCACCACGAAGCCCTGGGCGTACTTGACGAACATGGTCTTGCGCGCGAAGAAGTAGCGGAAGTTCACGCCGAGGTCGACGAACTCGTTCAGCCCGGCCTCGAAGGGCAGCTCGATGCCCAGGCCCACCGAGGTGCCGCCCGCCTCGAGCGCGCCGCGGTTCGCGGCCTCCATGGCGCCGGGGCCACCGCCGGTGATCACCGCGTAGCCGGCGGCGACCAGGGCCGCGCCGACCCGGATGCCGAGGTCGTAGGTGGGGTGGTCGGGGCGGGTGCGCGCCGAGCCGAAGACGCTGACCGCCGGGCCGACCTCGGCCAGTGCCCCGAACCCGGTGACGAACTCGCTCTGGATGCGCATGACCCGCCAGGGGTCGGTGTGCAGCCAGTCGGCCGACCCGCTGCTGTCGAGCAGCCGGGCGTCGGTGGTCGAGCCGGGCACCTTGGAGCCGCGCATGACGACCGGCCCCTGGTGGTAGTCGCGCTCGGCCGGCCTGGTGGGAGTCAGCGGGTTGAGCGGGTTGGGGCTGCTGGCGGTGTCGTCCACCGCGCCACTGTATGCGGGGTTCGAGGTGACCGGGCGGGCTCCCCATCGACCCGGCACCGGCCGCCGTCGGCTCTGGTCGGTCCGGGGAGGTCACGTCGACATCGCCAGGTGGCGGTGCTGTGACAGCGCCACCCACCCGGACCACCGCCATTCCGGCAGACGGACCAGAGCCGAGGTCGTCGAGCGGCGCGGCTCGTCGCGGGCCGGGGACTCAGGCCAGCCAGCGCAGCAGGGCGGCCTCGCAGGCGGTGTACTGCTGCACGGGGCACTGCTCGTCGTCCATGTGGGCGAGGTTGGGGTCGCCGGGGCCGAAGTTGACGGCCGGCACGCCCATCGCCGAGAAGCGGGCGACGTCGGTCCAGCCCTGCTTGGCCTCGACCGGCAGCCCGAGCGCCTCGACGAACGCCCGCGCGGCCGGCAGGTGCAGCCCGGGCCGGGCCCCGGCGGCGTTGTCGACGACCTCGACGTCGAAGCCGGCGAACACCTCGCGCACGTGGGCCTCGGCCTCGTCCTCGGACAGCGACGGCGCGTAGCGGTAGTTGACGGTGACGACGCACCGGTCGGGGATGACGTTGGTGGCGACCCCGCCCTCGATGAGCACGGCGTTGAGCGCCTCGCGGAACTCCAGCTCGTCGACGACCCTGGTCGCGGGCTGGTAGGCCACGAGCCGGGCGAGCACCTCGGCGGCGTCGTGGATGGCGTTGTGCCCCTTCCACGGCCGCGCCGAGTGCGCGGCGATGCCCTTGGTCGACACCGCGGCGCGCAGGGTGCCCTTGCACCCGCCCTCGACCCGGGCGTCGGTGGGCTCGAGGAGCACCGCGAAGTCGGCGTCGGCGATGAGCTCGGGACGCTGTTCCTGCACGTGCAGCAGCCCGTTGTACCTCGAGTCGATCTCCTCGGCCTCGTAGAACACGAAGGTGACGTCGCGGCTGGGCTCGGGCACCTCCTTGGCGACCCGCAGCATCACGGCGACGCCGCCCTTCATGTCGACCGTGCCCCGCCCCCAGAGCACCTCTGCCCCGCCGGAGCCGACCCGGCGGGTGGGCAGGTTGGCCGGGTCGGTCGTCAGCGGCACGGTGTCGACGTGCCCGGCGAGCACCACCCGCTCGTCGCGGCCGAGGTTCGTGCGCGCCACGACGGTGTTGCCGATCCGGGTCACCTCGAGGTGCTCCAGGTCGCTAACCGCGGACTCCACGGCATCCGCCAGTGGTCGCTCGCCGAGGCTCACCGACTCGATGTCGCACACCGCGGCGGTGAGCGAGGTGACGTCGGTGGTGAGGTCGAGGGCGGTGGTCGTCGACGGCATACCGGCCACCTTAACGACCGGGCCGCACCTCTACGCTGGTCGCCATGACGCGCACCGCCTGGGGCCACGCCCTGCTCACCCGCACCGACGACGGGACCGTCCTCGACGCCTGGTTCCCGTCGCCGGCGCTCGGCGAGCCGGGCGGTGCGGGCGAGCTCGCGGCCCCCAGCGGGCTCGAGGCCCTCGTCGGGCGCGACGACGCCCGCGGTGTGCAGCGTGAGGTGCGCCTGGTGACCGCCGACCTCGACGCCCCGCCCGCCGACACGGCCGACGGCTGGCTGCGGCTGCACCTGCTCTCACACCGGCTGGTGCGGCCCAACTCGGTCTCGCTCGACGGGCTCTTCGGCGTGCTCACCAACGTCGTGTGGACCTCGCAGGGCCCGTGCGCGGTCGAGGGCTTCGAGCAGGCCCGGGTGCGGATGCTCGTCCGCGGGCCGGTGCAGGTGTCCGGCGTCGACAAGTTCCCGCGGATGACCGACTACGTCGTGCCGGGCGGCGTGCGCATCGCGGATGCCGACCGGGTGCGGCTTGGCGCCCACCTCGCCAGCGGTACCACGGTCATGCACGAGGGGTTCGTCAACTACAACGCCGGCACGCTCGGGACCTCGATGGTCGAGGGACGGATCAGCCAAGGGGTCGTCGTCGGGGACGGGTCGGACATCGGCGGCGGCGCGTCGACGATGGGTACCCTGTCGGGTGGGGGCACGGAACGCGTGAGCATCGGCGAGCGTTGCCTGCTCGGAGCCGAGTCCGGGCTGGGCATCGCCATCGGCGACGACTGCGTCGTCGAGGCCGGCCTCTACGTCACGGCCGGGACGAAGGTGTCCCTGCCGGACGGCACGGTCACCAAGGCCCGCGAGCTGTCCGGGCAGAGCAACCTGCTCTTCCTGCGCAACTCGGTGACCGGGGCGGTGGAGGCGCGCCCGCGCGACGGGCACGGCATCGTGCTCAACTCCGCGCTCCACGCCAACGACTGACCGGCGACGCGACCACCGCGACGCCGCACCGCCACGACACCACGAAGGACCTCCACCGCATGTCGCGCACGACCCGGGGCGCCATCGCGCTCGCCGAGGAGCAGCCTCGCTCACCGCGCCAGCGCCGCCTCGTCGCGGGGCTGGTCGTCGTCGTGCTCGGGGTCGTCGGCACGGCGGCGGTGCTGGGGGTCAACCATCTGCGCACCATCGTGTCGGGCGAGCAGTGCCGCGTCACGGCATCCGGGTCGACCTTCTCCTGGGCGCCCGACCAGGCGAGCAACGCCGCCGCGATCACCGCGATCGCGATCCGGCGCGGGATGCCGCCGCGCGCCGCCAGCATCGCGATCGCGACGGCGATGCAGGAGTCGAAGGTGCGCAACGTGAAGTTCGGCGACCGCGACTCGCTGGGGCTGTTCCAGCAGCGGCCCTCGCAGGGGTGGGGCACCGCCGAGCAGATCCTCAACCCGGAGTACTCGACGAACAAGTTCTACGACGCCCTGGAGAAGATCTCGGGCTACCAGTCGATGGACATCGCCCAGGCGGCGCAGGAGGTGCAGCGGTCGGCGGCAGGCGAGGCCTACGCCCAGCACGAGGCGCAGGCCCGGGTGACCGCGTCGGTGCTGTCGGGGCAGACCCACGGCGGCATGGTCTGCGCCCTGAAGGACCCCGAGAAGGCGGGCGACGCGGAGCAGGTCGCGGCGCTGGTCAAGAAGGACTTCGGCATCTCGGCCACGCCGGGGAGGGGCACGGTGACCGTCACCGCCGACAGCCCCGACCTCGCCTGGGCGGTCGGCTCGTGGGCCGTGGCGCGAGCCGCCTACACCGGGGCGACCGGGGTCGTCGTGGGCGACCGCGAGTGGCGCCGCGGCATGTCGGACTCGGCGCTCAGCTGGCACACCGTGGATGCCGCACCCGGCACCGGCCCCACGACGGTCACCATCTCCCTCACCTGACCCCGCTCCTCCCCGACTTTGCAGGCGAGGAGCGGGGCAAAACGCCGCCGCCGACGCCGATCAGGCGGCCGCTGGTATGAAAAGTCGGGGTGCGCAGGAGCAGTCGTCGAGGCCCGTGCGACAGGTGGCGCAGGCCAGCTCGGCCCGGAACGGGCGGGTGGGCTCGGCACGACGGATGCGGTGGACCAGCGCCAGCGGCGCGCGCAGGTCCACAGAGCCCCAGCGCACCACGCCGAGGCCGACCTCACGAAGCCGGTCGGCCCGGATGTGCGCGTCGATGAGCCGGTCGGCCACGGCCCGCTGCGAGGTGTCGCCGTCGAAGTCCCCCCGGTACTTGCCCCGCCCGTCAGCCTCGCCCACCACTCGCAGCGCCCGCCAGAGCAGGTCGACCCGCCCGATGAAGGCCCCTGTCGCGCGGTCGAAGACGTCGACCTGCGGCACCGGCGTGGGCAGGCCCCAGCCGTCGAGCGCCGCCACGGATGCCGACTCGAGCCAGGTCTCGCGGCGCCCGTCGACGAGCCCGAGCCCCCACCGGGCGCGGCGCACCCCGGGCCAGCGGGTCTGCAGGCGGCGAACGGTGATGAGGTCGGCCGGTGGCACGCCCATCCGCACCACCGCGTCGGCGATGGCGAGGCCGTCGGCCCTCGGCAGGGTGCGCAGGCAGTCGATCGCGGTGCGGTCGAGCGTGGTGACCGGCACGTCGCGCAACCGGGTGACGAACCGTTCGGGCAGCCGTGATCGCTGCAGGTCGACCCACGCCTGGTCGTCGCCGACGGGGGTCAGCTTGTCGACGGTGACGCAGACGGCATCGGGCACGTGCCGTGGGCTCGGGAGCCCGTGCCACAGCGCCGCGGTGGTGTGGCTGAGCACCGAGCCGGTGAACCGGCGGGCGGCCACCCGGGACAGGGCCACCTGCCGCTCGACGGCGGTGGCAAGGAACCACGCGACGGCATCCGCGTGGGTGCGCGGTGCGACGACGGCGACGTCGCGCCCGGCGACGATGCGCTGGAACTGGTGCCGCGAGAACCCGGCGGCCAGCGCGTCGTCGAGGTCGAAGGCCAAGGGGAGGTCGTCACGACTGGGCATCGTCGGACGGTGGCACCGACCGCGGGCCGAGGGCAGCAGCGAGCCCCGGCCTGTGGACGACCGGCGCTGGGCGAGCCGCCTGTGGACGGTGAGCACCCGGCATCCAGGCCGCGCGTGCACCCCGGACCGGCCCCGACTTTGCAGGCCAGCAGCCGCCGGATCACGGCCAGCCGCGGCGTGTTGCCCCGCTCCTGCCCTACAAAGTCGGGGAGGTGCGGGAGGGGGACGGGTCAGCGGTCGGCGACCGGCACGTACTGGCGCTCGCCCTCGCCGACGTACACCTGCCGCGGGCGGCCGATCTTGGTCGTGGGGTCCTCGATCATCTCGCGCCACTGGGCGATCCAGCCGGGTAGCCGGCCGAGCGCGAAGAGCACCGTGAACATGCGCGTCGGGAAGCCCATCGACTTGTAGATGAGCCCGGTGTAGAAGTCGACGTTCGGGTAGAGCTTGCGCTCGATGAAGTAGTCGTCGGCCAGTGCGATCTCCTCCAGGCCCATCGCGATCTCGAGCAGCTCGTCGCCGCCGGACATCTTCTCGAGGATGGTGTGCGCGGTGTTCTTGACGATGGCGGCGCGCGGGTCGTAGTTCTTGTAGACCCGGTGGCCGAAGCCCATCAGCCGCACACCCTCCTCCTTGTTCTTGACCTTGCGCATGAACTCCTCGGTCGAGATGTCTGCGCCCTGGATGCGCTCGAGCATCTCGAGCACCGCCTGGTTGGCGCCGCCGTGCAGGGGGCCGAACAGGGCGTTGATGCCGGCCGACACCGAGGCGAAGAGGTTGGCCTGCGAGGAGCCCACCAGGCGCACCGTCGAGGTCGAGCAGTTCTGCTCGTGGTCGGCGTGCAGCACGAGCAGCAGGTCGACGGCCTTGACCAGGTCGGGGTCGATCTCGTACTCGGTGGCGGGGACGCCGAAGGTCATCCGCAGGAAGTTCTCGACCAGCGAGAGGTCGTTGTCGGGGTAGAGGAACGGCTGGCCGATCGACTTCTTGTAGGCGTACGCCGCGATCGTGGGCAGCTTCGCGAGCAGCCGGATGGTCGAGATCTCGACCTGCTCCTGGTCGAACGGGTCCAGGCTGTCCTGGTAGAACGTCGACAGCGCGGAGACCGCCGACGACAGCACCGGCATCGGGTGCGCATCGCGCGGGAAGCCCTGGAAGAACGCCTTGAGGTCCTCGTGCAGCATCGTGTGGTCGCGGATGCGGCTCTCGAAGTTCTGCAGCTCGACGCCCGAGGGCAGGTGGCCGTAGATCAGGAGGAACGAGGTCTCGATGAAGGTCGAGTGCTCGGCGAGCTGCTCGATCGGGTAGCCGCGGTAGCGCAGGATGCCGTGGTCGCCGTCGATGTAGGTGATGGCGCTGGTGCAGCTGGCGGTGTTGGTGAACCCGCCGTCGAGAGTGACGTTCCCGGTCTCCTTGAGCAGGCCGGAGATGTCGTAGCCGTTGTTGCCCTCGGTCGCCCGCACGAGGGACAGGTCGAGCTGCTTGCCTGCAGCGGACAGGGTGGCGCCGTCGGTCATGTCGGGGGTCCTTACTGATCGGGCACGTCGTCACAGCGACCCTACAACCCGTGATCCGGGCATCGGCCGGAGAGGAACGTGACCTAGACCTCGTGCGGCAGGGCGAGGCGGCGAACGGCCGCCGCGACGCGCTCGTCGGTCGCGGTGAGCGCGATGCGCACGTGCTCGCGCCCGGCGCCGCCGTAGAAGTCGCCGGGCGCGGCGAGGATGCCGCGGTCGGCCAGCCGCTCGATCGTGGCCCGCCCGTCCTCCCCCGCCGTCGCCCAGAGGTAGAGCCCCGCCTCGGAGTCGTCCACCCGCAGGCCGAACGCCTCGACCGCCGGCAGCAGCGCGGCGCGGCGGGCGGCATAGCGCGCCTTCTGCTCGGTGACGTGGCCGGCATCCGACAGCGCCGCGAGCACCGCCCGCTGCACCGGCCAGGGCACGATCATCCCGGCGTGCTTGCGCACCTCGAGCAGCCGGCCGACCAGGGCCCGGTCGCCGGCGACGAACGCCCCGCGGTAGCCGGCGAGGTTGGACTGCTTGGACAGCGAGTAGACGCAGAGCAGCCCCTCGTGCGAGCCGCCGGTGACCCGCGGGTCGAGGATGGAGGGGGTGGTCGGCGGCTCGCGCGACCCGGCGGCGCGCGGGCGCCAGTCGAGCTCGGCGTAGCACTCGTCGGAGGCGACGACGACGCCGTGCTGACGGGCCCACTCGACCACCTTGGCGAGGTGCTCGATGCCCAATACCTTGCCCGTGGGGTTGCCGGGAGTGTTGAGCCACAACAGCTTCGGCGTCGTCGCTGCGGTCAGCGGGCCCAGCGCGGTGAGGGCGTCGACCGCCACCGGTGTGGCCCCGGCCAGCCGCGCGCCGACGTCGTAGGTGGGGTACGCGACCCGAGGGAACGCGACCACGTCACCGGGGCCGAGACCCATGAGCACGGGCAGCCAGGCGACGAGCTCCTTGGAGCCGATGGTCGGCAGCACCCCGGCGGGGTCGACGTCGGGCACCCCGCGCCGGGCCGCGAACCAGGTCGCCACGGCCTCACGCAGGTCGAGGGTGCCCCAGGTGAGCGGGTAACCGGGCGCGTCGGACGCCTCGGCCAGCGCCGCACGCACCACCGCCGGCGTCGGGTCGACGGGCGTGCCCACCGACAGGTCGACCAGCCCCTCGCCCGCCGGGCCGAGCGCCGGTTCGCAAAAGGCACTCGCCCGCTCCTTGGTCGGAGCGAGCGAGTCCCAGGGGAAGTCGGGCAGGTGGAGCACCGTTACTCGTCGTGCACCTGCGGCGGCAGGTCGGCGATCACCGGGTGGTCCTTGGGGATGACGCCCATCTTCGCGGCGCCGCCGGGGCTGCCGAGGTCGTCGAAGAACTCGACGTTGGCCTTGTAGTAGTCGGCCCACTGCTCGGGGACGTCGTCCTCGTAGTAGATGGCCTCCACGGGGCAGACCGGCTCACAGGCGCCGCAGTCGACGCACTCGTCGGGGTGGATGTAGAGGCTGCGCTCGCCCTCGTAGATGCAGTCGACGGGACACTCCTCGATGCAGGCCTTGTCCTTGAGGTCGACACAGGGCTGCGCGATCACGTACGTCATGGCGCACATACTATGCGGGCCATGGACGCGCCGGAGGTCAGGTCGGGCCGTGATCCGCGGGTGGGCTCGCGCGTGGTCGTGCGTCACCGGCTGGGCGCCCCCGACCCGGTGACCGGTGCCACCCTGAGCGACGCGGTGGGCGAGCTGGTGTCCGACGACGACGGCGTCCTCGTCGTGCGCACCCGGCGGGGCGAGGTCCGGGTGCCGCGCGTGGCGGTGACCGCGCTCAAGGAGGTGCCGCCGTCGCGGCGGAGCCGGCCGCACCGCGCCCTGTCGGTCGAGGACCTCCAGCGGGTGATGGTCGGCGCCTGGCCGGCGATGGAGACCACCCGGCTGGGCGACTGGGTGCTGCGGGCGTCGCGCGGCTTCACCCAGCGCGCCAACTCGGTGATGACCGCCGGAAGCCCCGGCATCGCGCTGCCCGCCGCCCTCGACACCGTCGAGCGCTGGTATGCCGGGCGCGGTCTGCCTCCCAACCTCACCGTCGCCGGGCCGGTCGGGTTCGACCCGGCCGACGACGAGGTCGGCGCCGCCGCGCTGCGGCGCGGTTACCTCGCCCGCGTCGCCACGCTGACCCTCACCGCTCCCACCCGACTCCTTGCGGATCTCCCATCTCTCGGGGCTCCCAGCGGCCCCCGCGACGGGAGACATCCGCACGAGGTCGGGGTGGATGTCGAGCTGACCGACGAGTGGTTCGCGGCCTACCGCGCCTACCGCCCGGTCGACGACGAGGCCGCCCGCGCCATCCTCACCGGGTCACCGGCGCAGGCGTTCGCGACGGTGCGTGACGACGACGGCGACGTGATCGGCATCGGGCGGCTCGGGATGGCGGCGGCGTGGGGAGGCATCGCGGCGATGTGGGTCGACCCCGCGGCCCGTCGCCGCGGGGTCGCCACCGCGATGCTCGGCGCCCTGGCGCGGTCGGCTCAGCGGGCCGGTGCCGCCTCGCTGCACCTGCAGACCGACACCGACAACACCACCGCACTGGCGCTGTACGAGCGGCACGGCTTCGAGCGGCACCACGCCTACGTCAACCTCAGCCGTCCCGCCGCGGCTGCCCCGGTTGCATGAGGCGCGACTCGTTCGACGGCGCCGGCGGCGCCTGCAGCTGCTCCAGCGGCGTGACCGCGACGTCGGCCGGGGCCACCGCCGCGGCAGCCCGGTCCGGGTCGGCCAGCACGAGAGTGAGCACGAGCTGGGCGGCCAGCTGCGCGGTGTGCTCCTCGCGCCCGACGTAGGTGTACTCGGTGGAGCCGGCGAACGTGCGCCCGTCGGTGAACCGCTCCTGCATGCGGGTCGCCTCGGCGAGGTGCTGCACGGCCGCCGCGGTGGCGTCGGTAGGGGTGCCCACCGGGCCCCCGAACCCGTAGGCCGCCGCCTGGGCGTCGAACAGGGCGTAGGGCAGCACCTGGCCCAGCCCCCAGTCGCACCCCTGCGGGTAGTAGACGCCGAAGCGCGCCGGCGAGAAGGGTGCCAGCGGGCTGTAGACCGTGCCCCCGGGGGCGAGGAACGGCGGCCCGGCGACGTAGGTGTTCGTCCCCAGCGCGGCGTAGACCGCCGACAGCCCGAGCAGGGCCGCCTCGGGCGCCCGGTGCCCGGCCAGCGTGGCGAGCAGGATGGCGTCGACGTTCTGGTAGGCGTTGGTGGAGTAGTCGGGAGCGATCCGGTCGTGGTTGACGACCGTGCCGTCGTCCTGGACGTTGAACCCGGAGACCAGGGCGGCGAGGGGCTGGCCGTCCACCACCGGGTCCTGCGCGAGGTCGGCGGCGCGGGTCCACGACGCGGCGAGCAGGCGGACCTGGGCCGCCCGCCACACGTCGCGCCGCTCGGCGGCCGGCATCATCGCGACGGCCACCGCAGGGGCCAGGGCGTACCAGGAGTTCTCCTCCGACGCAGAGTTGCCCGGCCGGGTGACCACACCGCCGCTGGACACCATGGTCAACGGCTGCAGCCTGGTCGCGAAGTCGGCCTCGGACACCACCATCGCCCGCACGCACGTGCGGGTCTGCTCCGGCATGGCGTCCCAGGACAGCCACGCGGCCCGGGCGGCCAGCGACGACCACATCGTGCTCTGCCAGCTCTGCCCCCACCCACCGACCACGGACGCGCGGTGCCGGCAGGCGACCGCCCCGACGAGGGTGCCGACGACGTCGAGGGCCTGCGCCGGTGACCTCCCGGTCTCGTCAGCGCGGTAGGCGCCCGTGGCGACCGCGGTCGACACCGCGAACGCCTCCATCGACAGGCGCCGGACGGCGTCAGTGGAGTCGTTCTGGGCCGCCCCGTCGAGTGGCCTGGCCAGCAGGTCCGGCGCGACGCTGCGCCACCACGGTCCCAGGGCGTACCGCACGGAGCCCCGCAGCACGGCGGCGGCCTCGGGACCGAGCTCACCGGCGGGGTCTTCGCCCTCGAGGAGACCGGTCCTCGGGGCGATGGCGGTGGGGGTGGGCACCGAGCTGACGTAGCCGACGAGGTCGACGACGACGTGGCCCGTCCCGCCGGTGCGCACCACGGCGATGCCGCCGTCGACCCCCAGGGGGGTGATCACCTGCCGAGCCACCGGCAGGTCGGGCCGGGCGTTCAGGTCCGAGGTCGGCGGCCTGCCCTCGCCGTTGCCGACCACGACGAGCGTGCCGGTGTTCTTGGTTCCCGGCGCCGAGGTGATCGTGACGAGCGCTGCGCTGGCGTCGGCGGGCACCCCGCCGCGGCCCGTGACCTGCTGTACGAGCCGCTGCCCGGAGGCCAGCGGCAGGCCGGTGAGACGCGTGTCGACCAGCCGCAGGGGTGCGATGCTGCGCAGCTGGCCGTCGCCCGGGGCGAACTGTGCCCGCGCACCGACGAGGTAACCCACGACGTCGAGCACGAGGTGGGTGGTGCCGCCACCCGTGGCGAGCGCCACCCTCCCCCCGGTCCCGATGCCGACGACGACCTGGGTGGCGACGGGGACCCCGCGCACCGTGTTGCCGTTCGAGGTGGAGGGTCGTGGCGCGCCCGCGGCCCACGACAGCAGGGGAAGCCCGCTGGCGCTGGCCCCGACCGTGGTGACGTTGGCGACCACGGCGCGCGCTGCGGCGGGAACCGCGCCCCCCACGACCGCGACGGTCGTGCCGCGGCCGTCGAGGGGCCGGCTACCGGTGCGGCTGTCCCAGACCCGTCGGGGGGCGATCGCGTGCAGGCCCGGGTCGTCGGCGCTCGGTGTGGCCCCCGCCCAGCCCACCAGGTCGACGATGACATGCACCGTCGCGGTGCCGTTCGTGATGACGACCGCGCCGTCGGCGCCGGGGCGGGCGGTGACGGTGTTGCTGACCGCGGGACCCACCGCGTAGTTGAGCGAGGAGGTGGTGGGCGCCACGCCCGAGGGGTGCACGGTGAGGTGGCTCGCGGCGCTCGCGCCGACGGCGGTGACGTGCAGCTGCACGGCCCCCACCCCGGTGGGTGGCACCCCCAGCCGTCCGAGGACCGGGACGACCAGTCGGCCACTCCGCGCGAGGGGGACACCGCCGGTGCGGGTGTCGAGCACGCGCACCGCCGACAGCGCGCGGTAGGCCCCGGCGTGCGGAACGTCTGCCGCCGGCAGGCCGCTCGGGCTCCCCGCGGCGGTCGGGGCGACCACCGTCGGCACGGTCACGGCGGCCGCCACACCCGTGGCAGACGCACCGAGCAGCACGAGGACGAGCACCGAGGCCAGGCGTGCACCGGCCCGGCGTCGTGAACTGGTCCTGCCCACCGGGTCGTTCCGTTCCGCTCGCCACTTCCCTGCCATTCGCACCTTAGGGGCGCGCGCGGGGTCGCCGCCGGGGATTGGTGCAGGTCAGGGTCCTGCGGCCGGTGGCTGTGGTGAACCTCTCAGGTTCCACGACCTCGCCACCTGTCCGATGATGCGGCCGACGTCGGCCGCGAAGCCCGCGACGGTCGTGAGGGTCGGCTCGGTGGCGGTGGCGGTGGCGGTGGCGGTGGCGGTGGCGGCGGCGCCGTCGTCACGAGAGGCTTGCGTAGCCCCCGCGGTAGTGGACCAGCGCCGGACCCACGGTGTCGGGCAGGGCGACCGAGAGCACCTCGGCCACCACGATCGCGTGGTCACCGGCCGGGTGGATGTCGGTGGTGCGGCACTCGAGGTGCATCAGCGCACCGTCGAGCAGCGCGACGCCGGTGACCGGACCCCGGTGGTGCGGGGCGCGGTCGAGCTGGCCGTGCAGCGGGCGACCCCGGGTGGCGAACCACGTCGAGAGGGGCCGCTGGTCGGCCGCGAGCACGCTGGCCCCGAAGACCCCGGCCTCGAGCACGGCGTCGTGCCACCGGGTCTCGACCTCTGCGCAGACGAGCACGAGCAGCGGGTCGAGCGAGACCGAGGTGAGCGTGTCGGCCGTCATGGCGTGGTCGTGGCCGTCGGCGAACGTGGTCAGCACCGTGACGCCGGCGGCGAGCCGGCCCATGGCCTGCCGGAAGCGGGCCGGGTCGATGGGGGCGTCGCTCACGCTGGGTCCTCACTGGTCGGCCGTCCGGATGCCGCGTCGAGCCGGGCGAAGCCCTCCCGGCCCGCCAGGCGGGTCACGACGTGGTTGGACAAGGCATACCACCCGTCGCCCACGACCACCTGGGTCTCGTGGGCCAGCAGGGCGCGCGACTGCACCGGCACCACCGAGGGGTCGACCACCAAGTGGGTCACCACCTGGTCGGGCACGACCGACGACGGGTAGGGGTCGTCGGCGCCGGGCACGACGAGCCCGCGGTCGGGCGGCACGTGCTCGGCCAGCCATCGCCGGTCCTCGGCCGCCCATGACAGGGGGGTGAGCACGGCGTACAGCGCGGGGGCGTCGGCGGACGAGGCGACCGCGTGGCAGGTGGCCTCGTGGGTGCGCACGTGGTCGGGATGCCGGTAGCCGCCGGTCGCGTCGTACGTCACGACGACGTCGGGACGCACCTCGTCGAGCACCGCGCGCACGGCGGCCGCGGCCTCCGGGAGGTCGGCGCCCGCCCAGGCGCGGGGGTGGGCCGCGGCAGCGGAGCCCACCATCCCGGAGTCGCGGTAGGTCGGGTCGCCGCCGTCGCCGGGGTCGCCGAGCACGTGCGAGGTGACCCCCAGCACTTGCATCGCTGCCCGCAGCTCCTCGCGCCGGTGCGCGGCCAGCGGGTCTCCCGCAGAGCCCTCGAGGTGCGCCAGGTGGGCGGGGATGACCTCGCCCTCCTCGCCCAGGGTGCAGGTGAGCACGTGCACGTCGTCGCCGCGCGCCACGTGGTGGGCGATCGACACGCCGGTGGCGAGCGTCTCGTCGTCGGGATGAGCGTGCACGAAGAGCAGTCGCGGTGCCCGGCCGACGACGTGCAGGCCGTCGAGCAGCCCGGTCACGGGACCACCGCGATGTCGGCGAACTCGACGACCCCGCCGGCGACGGAGTTGGCCGACAGGTTCCGCACGTCGGAGCCCGCCATGTACAGGGCGCGCCGCTCGGCGAGGCCGATGTAGGCGCCCCGGGCCAGCAACGAGGTGTCGACGTCGGCCCAGGCCTTCTCGCGGGCGGCAGGGTCGGCGACCGAGCTGACCTTCCCCATCGCCGCGTCGAGCTTCGGGTCGGCCCAGTACCCGTAGTCGCGCCCCGGGCCGACCTTGGTGATGTTGATGGAGCTGTCGAACAGCGGCGGCAGGATCGTCGAGGCCGAGGCCCAGGCCGGCGCCCAGTTCGACCAGAACAGGTCGACCTTGGTGGCGAGCTTCGGATCGCTGATCGCGGTGAAGTAGTCCTCGGTGATGGGGCGCGTCGTCGGGTCGAACCCGGCCAGGCGCCAGCCGGCGACGAGTGCCGCCATCGCCTTGTCGGCCGTGGGGTTGGAGCGGTAGGCCACCGTGAACGGCACCGGGGTGGTGACCCCCGCCCGGGTGAGCAGGGCCTTCGCGCGGGCGGCGTCTCCGCGGGTGCCGGCACCAGCCCGGTCGGCCTCGTGCGCCGCAGGGAGTCCGGAGGGGATGAGCGACAGCGCGGGCTCGGCCGCGGTGGGCCCCCCGATGGCGGTGACGTAGGCGTCCCGGTTGGTCGCGGTCGCCAGGGCCAGGCGCACCTTCTCGTCGGCGAACACCTTGCTGCGGGTGTTGGGTACGAGGTAGTCGACCACGCCGGTGCGCGGGTTGACCGAGCGCTCGTCGAGGCTGGCCACGGCGGTGATCCGCTGCTGGATGGCCGGTGGTGCGGAGCCGAGCGAGACCGACACCCGGCCGGTGTCGCCGTCGGCCATCAGCTGCTGGGCGACGGCCTGGGTGTCCAGGCCCTCCTCGTAGACGATCTGGTCGGGATGGGCACGGCGCACCGGGTCGCTCGACCGGTTCCAGCTCGGGTTGCGCACCCAGGTACCGCCCTTCCCGGCGGTCCACCCGCCCTTGAGCAGGTAGGGCCCGGCGGAGAACACCTCGTAGGTGCCCCCGGCCCCGCGGTCGGCCGACTTCTTGACCGGTCCGAACGCCGGCTGGCTGACCAGCTCGTTGAAGTCGCTCAGCGGGGAGCTCAGCGTGAAGGTGATGGTCTTCCCGGTGCAGGAGACGGCCCTGTCGAACGCCTTCTGCGCCGCCGCGCCAGCCTTTCCGGTGGCGTAGGGGCCGGGATAGGTGCTGCGGCCGTCGGGCCGGCGCGGGATGGCGAGCACCGCGAGCGCGTCGGTGGGGCCGCCCGTGACGACGTCGGTGGCGAAGGTGCGCGAGATCCCGTAGGCCACGTCGGCGCAGGTCACCGGGCTGCCGTCCTGCCAGCGCACGCCGTCGCGCAGGGTGAACGACCAGGTCTTCAGGTCCTTGCTCGGCGTGCCCGTGGTGGTCGCGAGGTCGCCGACGAGCCGGGCCTGCTGGTCGGGGTCGGTGTTGGGCGCGTAGGCGGTCAGCGTGCGCGCGAAGACCCGCCCCGCGAAGGCCACGTCGTCGCGCGAGGCGATCCGCTGAGGGTCCCAGGTGACGACCGGGCCCAGCGAGAGGGCGCGCAGGGTGCCGCCGTCGGCGTCGACGCGGTCACCGACCGCCGAGGTCGGCGTGGCCGGGTCGGGGTCCGCCGGCGGCTCGGCGCCCAGCGTCAGCACCCCCGCGACGACCAGCGCCACGGCGAGCAGGGATCCGACCAGGGCCGGCACGAGCACCGGCCGGCGACGACGCGCGCGACGGCTCGCTCGAGTCGGCTCGGGGGGCGTGCCTGCGTTGTCCTTGCGGGCCACCAGGGCTCAGCCCCGCCTCGCCCGGGCGGCCGCGCGGGCCCGCAGGGTCTGGTCGAGCTCCACCTTGCGGATGCGGATGCCCTCGGGGGTCACCTCGACGCACTCGTCCTCGCGGCAGAACTCGAGCGACTGCTCGAGCGAGAGGGTGCGCGGCGGCGCGAGACGCTCGAGGACGTCGGCACCGGCGGAGCGCACGTTGGTCAGCTTCTTCTCCTTGGTGATGTTGACGTCCATGTCGTCGACCCGGGAGTTCTCGCCGACGATCATGCCCTCGTAGACCTCGGTGGTGGGCGGGACGAACATCGAGCCGCGCTCCTGCAGGTTGGCCATGGCGTAGGCGGTGGCCGCGCCGGAGCGGTCGGCGACGAGCGAGCCGCTGATCCGGGTCGAGATGTCGCCGGCCCAGGGCTCGTAGCCCTCGAACACGTGGTTGGCGATGCCGGTGCCCCGGGTGTCGGTGAGGAACTGGGTGCGGAAACCGATCAGGCCTCGCGACGGCACCAGGTACTCCATCCGGACCCAGCCGGTGCCGTGGTTGGTCATCTGCTCCAGGCGCCCCTTGCGGGCCGCGAGCAGCTGGGTGATCGCGCCGAGGTAGTCCTCGGGGGTGTCGATGGTGACCCGCTCGATCGGCTCGTGGACCTTGCCGTCGACCTCGCGGGTGACGACGACCGGCTTGCCCACGGTGAGCTCGTAGCCCTCACGGCGCATCTGCTCGACGAGGATCGCGAGCGCGAGCTCACCGCGACCCTGCACCTCCCAGGCGTCGGGGCGCTCGGTCGGCAGCACGCGCATCGACACGTTGCCGACGAGCTCGCGGTCGAGGCGGTCCTTGACCAGGCGGGCGGTCACCTTGGCGCCCTTGACGCGGCCCGCCATCGGGCTGGTGTTGATGCCGATCGTCATCGAGATCGCCGGCTCGTCGACGGTGATGAGCGGCAGCGGGCGCGGGTCGTCGAGGTCGGCGAGGGTCTCGCCGATGGTGATCTCGGGGATGCCGGCCACGGCGATGATGTCGCCCGGGCCGGCGGAGTCGGCCGAGCGGCGCTCCAGGGCCTCGGTCATCAGCAGCTCGGTGATCTTGACCGAGGTGATCGAGCCGTCGCGGCGGCACCAGGCGACCTGCTGGCCCTTGCGGATGGTGCCGTTGTGCACGCGCAGCAGCGCGAGCCGGCCCAGGAAGTTGGAGGCGTCGAGGTTGGTGACGTGTGCCTGGAGCGGGGCCTCGTCGTCGTAGGACGGCGCCGGGATGGTCTCGATGATGGTGCGGAAGAGCGGCTCGAGGTCGTCACCGTCGGGCATGCCGCCGTCGACCGGGCGGGTCAGCGAGGCGCGGCCGGCCTTGGCCGACGCGTAGACGATGGGGAACTCGAGCTGGTCCTGGTGGTGGTCGGCGTCGACCAGGAGGTCCATGAACAGCTCGTAGACCTCGTCGACGACCTCGGCGATGCGGGCGTCGGGGCGGTCGACCTTGTTGATGCACAGCACGACGGGCATCTTCAGCGCGAGCGCCTTGCGCAGCACGAAGCGGGTCTGCGGCAGCGGGCCCTCGCTGGCGTCGACGAGCAGCACGACGCCGTCGACCATCGACAGGCCGCGCTCGACCTCGCCACCGAAGTCGGCGTGGCCCGGGGTGTCGATGATGTTGATCGTCATCCCATCGGGGATGCCGGCCTCGACGGCGGCCTTGCCGGCGTAGCGCACGGCGGTGTTCTTCGCGAGGATCGTGATGCCCTTCTCGCGCTCGAGGTCACCACTGTCCATCGCCCGGTCGGCGATGTGGTCGTGCTCGCCGAACGCCCCCGACTGCCACAGCATCTTGTCGACCAAGGTGGTCTTGCCGTGGTCGACGTGGGCGACGATGGCGACGTTACGAAGGTCGACGCGGGAGGAGACAGACATGCCCACCAGTCTCTCAGGGATTGCGCGCCAGACCCAATCGGTGTAGTGGGGACGCGCAGGCGGTGTGCAGGGCGCTCCCAGCCCGCTCGCATCAGCCCTTGTCAGGCGGGTTGCGGTGGCGCACCGCTAGCAGGACGCGCGGAGGATCTGCGTGCGCGGGAGGTCTCACTTGGATAACCACTCGCGTCACGCCGGTTCGGCGGGTGCATTTGCCGTTATGGTCACCGGCAACGGTGGACCGGGCGGTTCCACACCCCCTGCCGCCGGACCCAGCTCGACCGTCCGCCCGGGCTGTCGAGGTTCGCACACCCAAGCGAGGTTTATCGATGAAGCACACGCGGAAGGTGCCCATCGTCATCATGACGGCGGCCGCCCTCACGATGACGGCCTGCGCGCAGTCAGATCGCGACTCCGGCAACACGGCCTCCAGTGGTGGCTCGTCCGACACCAAGGACACCTTCACCTTCGGTGCGGCCGGCGCCCCCAAGCTCTTCGACCCCTTCTACGCCACCGACGGCGAGACCTTCCGGGTCACCAGGCAGATCCACTCGGGCCTGCTCGGCGTCAAGCCGGGCACCGCCGACATCCAGCCGGATCTCGCGGAGAGCTGGGAGCCGTCCGCCGACGGGCTCAGCTGGACCTTCAAGCTCAAGCCGGGCGTGAAGTTCTCCGACGGCACCGAGTTCAACGCCGAGGCGGTCTGCTACAACATGGACCGGATGTACAACCAGAAGGGGGCCGGCCAGACCGCCGCCGAGTACTGGGGCTACTTCTTCGGCTCCTTCAGCGACAAGCCCGAGGGGTCGCTGTACAAGTCGTGCGAGGTCAAGGACCCCTCGACCGCCGTCATCAACATCACCCGCGCGACCTCGAGCTTCCCGACGATCCTGTCGCTCGACTCGTTCTCGATGCAGTCGCCCACCGCGCTCAAGGCCGGCGACGCGGACAACGTGCAGGCCCAGGGCGACGGCTTCACCTACCCCGCCTACTCCCAGGCGCCCGTCGGCATCGGCCCGTACAAGCTCGACAAGTACGACGAGGCCAACAAGACGGTCACGCTGGTCGCCAACGACGCCTACTACGGTGACCCGCCGAAGACCCCCAAGCTGGTCTTCAAGATCATCCCCGACGAGAGCACCCGTCGCCAGGAGCTCGAGGCCGGCTCCATCGACGGCTACGACCTCCCGAACCCCGTGGACTGGAAGGGGCTGAAGGAGAGCGGCAACAAGGTCGAGGTGCGTCCGGCGTTCAACATCCTCTACATGGGGCTGAACCCGGAGAAGAACCCCAAGCTGAAGGACCTCAAGGTCCGTCAGGCCCTGTCCTATGCCCTCAACCGGGACCAGATGGTCAAGAGCCAGCTGCCCGAGGGTGCCACTGCCGCCTCGCAGTTCATGCCCGACACCGTCTCCGGGTACAACAGCGACCTCTCGCCGTACCCCTACGACCCCGAGAAGGCCAAGTCCCTGCTCAAGGAGGCCGGCGCCGAGGGCATGACGTTGCAGTTCGCGTTCCCCACCGACGTCAGCCGGCCGTACATGCCGGACCCGCAGAAGATCCACGACGCCTTCAAGAAGGACCTCGAGGCGGTCGGCGTCAAGGTGCAGGTGACCAGCAAGCCCTGGAACGGCGGCTACCTCGACGACGTCAACAACGGCAACTACGATGCCTGGCTGCTGGGCTGGACCGGCGACTACAACGCCGCGGACAACTTCCTGGGCACCTTCTTCTCCAACCTCGACAGCAACGACTTCCACACCAGCGTGATGCCGTGGGGCAAGACGCTGGCCGAGGACCTGAAGAAGGCCGACGCGATCGTCGACGAGGCCGAGCGTGAGGCCGCGTACCAGAAGATCAACCAGCAGATCGCCGAGGAGTACCTCCCCGGGCTGCCGATCAGCCACTCCCCGCCGGCACTCGTCACCAGCGGCAAGGTCAACGGCCTGGTCGCCAGCCCGTTGACGGCGGAGACGTTCGACACCGTCACCGTCAGCAAGTGACCCGCGGGGGCAGCGGCCCCCGTTGACAACGGCGCGCACACGCCCGGTGGCCGCCTCGACCCGTTAGGGTCCGAGGCGGCCACCGAGACGTCCGGAGCAGCAAGGAGCCCAGATGGCGAGATTCATCTTTCGACGCCTCCTGCAGATGATCGGAGTCATCTTCGTCCTGTCGCTCCTGCTCTTCTTCTGGCTCCGCTCGCTGCCCGGCGGCACCGTGTCTGCCATCCTCGGCGAGCGGGCGACCCCGGAGACCCGGGCCGCCCTCACCAAGGCCCTGGGGCTGGACCAGCCGATCTACGTCCAGTACCTCAAGTTCGTGCAGCGCGCCTCGCAGGGGGAGTTCGGCGTCTCCACCGCCGTGCTCCCGGGGCGCGACGCCCTCGACATCTTCTTCACCCGGCTGCCGGCGACCATCGAGCTCAGCATCTGCGCCATGGTCATCGCCGTGATCCTCGCGGTCCCGCTGGGCTACCTCGCCGCCAAGCGGCACGGCTCCTCGTTCGACAACGGTGCCGTCGTCCTCTCCCTCATCGGCGTTGCGGTGCCGGTGTTCTTCCTGGCGTTCCTGCTCAAGTACTGGTTCGCCATCGAGACACCGCTCTTCCCCGTCTCCGGGCGGCAGGACTCCATCGGCTGCACCCGGGTGACCGGGTTCTTCGTCCTCGACGGCCTGCTGACCCGGGAGTTCGACTGCTCGACCAGCGCCCTGCGGCACCTCGTCCTGCCGTCCATCGCGCTCGCGACCATCCCGTTCGCCGTGATCTTCCGGATCACCCGCGCCTCCGTGCTCGACGTGCTCGACGAGGACTACGTGCGCACCGCCGAGGCCAAGGGCCTGACGACCCAGGTGATCCGGGCCCGGCACGTGATGCGCAACGCCCTGCTGCCCGTCATCACGACGATCGGCCTGCAGACCGGTGGCCTGCTCGCCGGGGCGGTGCTCACCGAGACGGTCTTCAACTTCGGCGGCATCGGCTCGACGCTCTTCCAGGCCTTCTCGCGGCGGGACTACGCCGTGCTCCAGGTGCTGATCCTCGCCGCGGCGTCGATCTACGTCATCGTGAACCTCATCGTCGACATCGCGTATGCCGTCATCGACCCGAGAGTGCGCACCCGATGACCCCCCCGAGCTCGTACAACCCGATGGACCGCCGCAAGCAGCGGATCGACGACCTGGCGGCGACGACCGGCGACGGCCACCCCCGCCCGGGCGCGGTACCGGCATCCGGTAGCGCGATCGCCGTCGAGGACGCCGGCCGGGTCGACGAGGCCCCCGGTGTCTCGCTCATCGCGAGTGCCTGGCGCCGCCTGCGGCGCGACCCCGTCTTCCTGCTCGGCGCCGGCATCACGACGGTCTTCGTCGTGCTCGCGGTGATCTCGCCCTGGCTGGCCCCCCACGCCCCCGACGCGCGGCTGCTCATCGACCAGGTGAGCCGCCAGTCCAACCCCATCCCGGGGCCACAGCCCGGCTTCCCGCTCGGCGCCGACGACCGCGGGCGCGACCTGCTCTCTCGGCTGCTCGTCGGCAGCCAGCAGACCCTGGTCGTCGGTGTGGCGGCGACCGTGCTGGGCCTGGTCGGCGGGCTGGTCCTCGGCATCCTCGCCGGGGCCTTCGGCGGCGCGGCCGACGCGTTCGTCATGCGGGCCGTCGACGTCCTGCTGTCGATCCCGTCGCTGCTGCTGGCCGTGTCGATCGCGGCGCTGGCCCGCCAGCCGAGCCAGTGGACGGTCATCGTCGCGATCGCCGTGGTGCAGGTGCCGGTGTTCGCCCGGCTCCTGCGTGGCTCGATGCTGGCCCAACGCTCCAGCGACCACGTGCTCGCCGCCCGGGCGCTGGGCGTGCGGCGCAGCGCGATCATCTTCCGCCACATGGTGCCGAACTCGCTCGGGCCGGTGATCGTGCAGGCGACCCTGGTGCTCGCCACCTCGATCATCGACGCCGCCGCGCTGTCCTTCCTCGGCCTGGGCAACCCCGACGACTCGCGGCCCGAGTGGGGCCAGATGCTCGGGCAGGCCCAGCAGTACATCTACGACTACCCGCACCTGGCCATCTACCCGGCGCTGTGCATCATCCTCGTCGCGCTCGGCTTCACCCTGATGGGCGAGTCGCTGCGTGAGGCCCTCGATCCCAAGAGCAGGAGGTGAGCCGCCGATGACCGCGATGGCGACCCCAGCCCCCACGGCGGCCCACGGCCAGGAGCCGCTGCTCTCGGTGCGCGACCTGAGCGTCACCTTCACCCGGCAGGGCGAGAAGCCGTTCAGCGCCGTCGACGGCGTCAGCTTCGACGTGCGGCCCGGCCAGACCGTCGGCCTGGTCGGCGAGTCCGGCTGTGGCAAGTCGGTCACCTCGCTGGCGATCATGGGGCTGCTCCCCCGGCGCGGCAACCGGGTCGAGGGCGAGGCGTCCTTCGAGGGCACCAACCTGCTCGCGCTCGACGAGAAGGCGATGCGCGAGCGGCGCGGCCGCGACATCGCGATGATCTTCCAGGACCCCCTGTCGTCGTTGAACCCCGTGGTCGCGGTGGGCCTGCAGGTCACCGAGGTGCTCGAGCGGCACCGGGGGATGTCCCGCCGGGCGGCCCGACCGCTGGCGCGCGACCTGCTCAAGCGGGTCGGCATCCCCGATCCGGACCGGCGGCTGAAGGACTACCCGCATCAGATGAGCGGCGGGATGCGCCAGCGGGCGCTGATCGCCATGGCCCTGGCGTGCGCGCCGCGCCTGCTCATCGCCGACGAGCCCACCACCGCCCTCGACGTGACGATCCAGGCGCAGATCCTCGCCCTGCTCAAGGAGCTGGTGCAGGAGACCGGCACCGCCCTGGTCATGATCACCCACGACCTCGGGGTCGTCGCGGGGCTGTGCGACGAGGTCAACGTGCTCTACGCCGGCCGCATCGTCGAGCGCGGGGAGCGACACGAGCTGTTCGACGACCCCCGGCACCCGTACACCAACGGGCTGCTCGCCTCCATCCCCCGGCTCGACGCGCCGCGCGGCGAGCGGCTCACCCCCATCCCGGGGTCGGTCTCCGACAACCTCCCGTGGACCTCCGCCTGCGCGTTCGCCCCCCGCTGCCCCAACGCCCTGGAGGTCTGCGTGGAGCGGACCCCCCAGCTCGAGCAGACTCCACGCCGGGCCCTGCGCTGCCACAACCCCGTGAGGTGACCCGATGACCGACACCGCCACCACCCCCGCCCCTTCGGCCGACGACGAGCGCGACGTGCTCGTCGACGTCCGCGGCGTCAAGGTGCACTTCCCGATCAAGCGCGGCGTCATCTTCGACAAGGTCATCGGCCACGTCTACGCGGTCGACGGCGTCGACCTGCAGATCCGCCGGGGGGAGACCTACGGCCTGGTCGGTGAGTCGGGCTGCGGCAAGTCGACCCTGGGCAAGGCCATCCTCAACCTGGAGCCACCCACCGAGGGCAGCGTCATCGTCGACGGCACCGACATCGCCACCCTCAAGGGTGAGGAGCTGCGCCAGCGCCGCAAGCAGTTCCAGATGGTCTTCCAGGACCCGATGAGCAGCCTCGACCCGCGCCAGTCGGTCGAGTCGCTGCTCGTCGAGGGGATGCGCGCCCACGGCCTCGACACCGACGGCCCGTCGACCAAGAAGCGGCTGCGCGAGCTGCTCGCCGCCGTCGGTCTCCCGGCAGCGGCCCTGATGAAGTACCCGCACGAGTTCTCCGGTGGCCAGCGGCAGCGCATCGGCATCGCCCGGGCGCTGTCCGTCGAGCCGAAGCTGATCGTCGCCGACGAACCGGTCTCCGCCCTCGACGTGTCGGTGCAGGCGCAGGTGATCAACCTGCTCGACGAGCTGCAGCACGAGTTCGACCTCACCTACCTGGTGATCGCCCACGACCTGGCCGTGGTGCGCCACATCAGCGACCGGATCGGCGTGATGTACCTCGGCGGGATGGTCGAGGAGGCCACGGCCGACGACCTCTACGCCCAGCCGCTGCACCCCTACACCCGCGCGCTGCTCTCGGCCGTGCCCGTCCCCGACCCCACCGTCGAGGACGCCCGCCAGCAGATCCTGCTCACCGGTGACCTCCCCTCACCGTCGAGCCCCCCGACCGGGTGCCGCTTCCACACCCGGTGCCCGTGGCGCCAGGAGACCCGCTGCGACGACGAGCGCCCGCAGCTGCGGGTCGTCGACCTGCCCGGGGTGCCGGCGGGGCACCGGGTGGCGTGCCACTGGGCCGAGGCGATCGACCGCGGCGAGATCACGCCGCACGAGGTGGCCCCGGGAGTCGTCGCACCCGACGACGACGGGCTGGAGGGCGACCCCTTCGCCGCGCCGGTCAAGCCCAACGAGGTGCTCTGAGGCGGTGGCCCACGGCATCCGCGCCGTGCACCACAATGGAGCCCATGAGCCGACTCCTGAGTGATGACGAGGTGAGCACCCAGCTGGCCGGGCTGGACGGGTGGCGCCGTGAGGGCGACGCGATCGTGGCGAGCGTCGAGGCGCCGGACTTCCCGGCGGCCATCCGTATCGTCGACACCGTGGCCGACGAGGCCGAGCAGATGAACCACCACCCCGACATCGACATCCGCTGGCGCACGACGCACTGGCTGCTCACGACGCACGACGCGGGCGGGCTCACCCAGCTCGACATCGAGCTCGCGCACCGCATCTCGGCGGCCGCCCGCGCCCACGGGGCGAGCGTCGGTGGCTGACTCCCCCGTGACCACCACCCCGTCCCACGACGAAGCCCACGACGGCTCGGTCGCCGGCCGGCTGAACTGGCTGCGCGCCGGCGTGCTGGGAGCCAACGACGGCATCGTCTCCACGGCCGGCCTGGTCATCGGCGTCGCGGCGGCAACGACCGACCGGGGTGCGGTGCTCACCGCCGGCCTGGCCGGGCTGGCGGCGGGCGCCATGAGCATGGCGGTCGGCGAGTACGTGTCGGTCAGCACCCAGCGTGACTCCGAGAAGGCGCTGATCGCCAAGGAGATCCGCGAGCTCGACGAGGAGCCGGAAGCCGAGCTCGCCGAGCTCGCCGGCATCTATCGCAGCAAGGGGCTCAGCCCGAACCTCGC
Organism: uncultured Actinomycetota bacterium; assembly: GCA_963747405.1. Taxonomy (GTDB): domain Bacteria; phylum Actinomycetota; class Actinomycetes; order Actinomycetales; family Dermatophilaceae; genus Fodinibacter. The sequence goes on along the minus strand of CAVVFG010000019.1, from coordinate 102,647 downwards.
CCTCGAGGTGGCCCAGCAGCTCACGGCACACGACGCGCTCGGCGCCCACGCGGAGGTCGAGCTGCGGATCGACCCGGAGAACTACACCAACCCCTGGCACGCGGCGTGGGCGTCGATGGCGGCGTTCACGGTGGGTGCCCTGCTGCCGCTGCTGGCCATCCTGCTGCCGCCGACCGGCTGGCGCATCCCGGTCACCGTGGTGGCCGTCGTGCTCGCCCTGGCGTTCACCGGGCTGGTCAGCGCCCGGCTGGGCAGCTCCGACGCGAAGCGCGCCACGGTGCGCGTCGTCATCGGTGGCCTGCTCGCGATGGCGGTGACGTACGGCATCGGCGCCCTCGTCGGCACCCAGCTCGGCTGATGGCGCGCCTGCTGGTCGTGCAGCACGAGCCCGATGCCCCGGTGGCATGGCTCGGCGAGTGGTGGGCCGCGCTGGGGCTCGAGGTCGACGTCGTGCGCGGCGACCTCGGCGAGCCGGTGCCCGCGAGGTGGGCCGACGTGTCCGGCGCACCGGACGGGCTGGTCGTGCTCGGTGGGGCGATGGGGGCCTGCGACGACGCGCTCGCACCCTGGCTCGCCCCCACCCGCGCCCTGCTGGCCGACGCCGTGGCGCTGGGCGTGCCGACCCTCGCGGTGTGCCTCGGCCACCAGCTGGCGGCCGTCGCCCTCGGCGGCACGGTTGGGCGCAACCCGTCGGGCCGCACGATCGGGCCGGTGCCGGTGCGCCTGACCGGTGCCGCGGCATCCGACGAGCTGTTGTCGGGCTCCGAGGGCCTGCCTGCGATCCACTACAACGACGACGTGGTGCTCGAGCTGCCTTCGAGAGCAACGGTTCTCGCGACGCTGCCCGACGGCAGGCCGCAGGCCCTGCGCTTCGGCCCCCGCGCCTGGGGGGTGCAGTTCCACCCCGAGACCTCACCGGAGGTCTTCGGCGCGTGGCTGCGCTGGGACTCCCCCGAAGGCCTCACGCCGCAGCAGGAGACCCTGCTGGCCGAGGTGGCCCTGCTGCGCGAGGTGCTCCGCACGGCCTGGCAGCCGCTCGCCGAGCGCTTCGCGTCACTCGTGCAGGCGGATGCCGTGTGCCGGCGTGCGTCCCCCGTCACGTCCTGAGTCCGGCTCTGCCGCACCGTTGTAGCATCGAGGCGGCGGGTCCCGCACCCGGTGGTCGACCCAGCCCTGACGGAGAGACGCCATGAGCTCAACGACCTCGGCGCAGTCCCGCGAACGCATCGTCATCCTCGGTGCGGCGGGCCGCGACTTCCACGACTTCAACCTGATGTACCGGGATGACCCGGGCGTCGAGGTGGTGGCCTTCACCGCCACCCAGATCCCCGACATCGACGGTCGCACCTACCCACCCGAGCTCGCCGGAGCGCTGTACCCGCACGGCATCCCGATCGTCGACGAGAGCGAGCTGGAGAGCCTCGTCGAGCGTGATCAGGTCGACACCGTGGTGCTCGCGTACTCCGACCTCTCGCACGCCCAGGTCATGCACCTCGGGTCACGGGTCATCGCGACCGGCGCCGACTTCGTGGTGCCCGGCACGCGTCGCACGATGCTGCGCTCGCGCCGGCCGGTCGTCGCCGTCACCGCCGTGCGTACCGGCGTGGGCAAGAGCCAGACCACCCGCTACGTCGCCCGCCTGCTGCAGGACCTGGGCCTGCGGGTGGTCGCGGTGCGCCACCCGATGCCCTACGGCGACCTCGCCGCGCAGGCCTGCCAGCGGTTCGAGACGGTCGAGGACCTCGTGAAGCACGACTGCACGATCGAGGAGCGCGAGGAGTACGAGCCGCACATCGAGGCGGGTGTCGTGGTCTACGCGGGCGTCGACTACGGGCAGATCCTGGCCGAGGCCGAGGCCGAGGCCGACGTGGTGCTCTGGGACGGCGGCAACAACGACCTGCCGTTCTACGCGCCCGACCTGCACGTCGTGCTCATCGACCCGCTGCGGCCGGGTGACGAGGCCGGGTACCACCCCGGCGAGGCCAACGTGCGGATGGCCGACCTGGTGATCGTCGCGAAGTGCGACTCGGCACGAGCCGAGGACGTCGCGGCAGTGGAGGCGTCGGCGCGGTCGCTCAACCCGCGCGCCGACGTGCTCCGCTGCGACAGCCCGGTCACGCTCGACGACCCGTCCGTGGCCGCCGGCAGGCGCGTGGTCGTCATCGAGGACGGCCCGACGCTCACCCACGGCTCGATGAGCTTCGGCGCCGGCGTGGTCGGCGCCAAGGCTTCCGGCGCCAGCGAGGTCGTCGACCCCACGCCGTTCGCGGTGGGCTCGATCGCGGCGACCTACGCGAAGTACCCGAACGCGCGCGGCATCCTGCCGGCGATGGGCTACGGCGAGGCGCAGACCCGCGACCTCGAGGCGACGATCCGGGCCATGGTCGACGCCGGGGCGATCGACGCGATCGTATCGGGCACCCCGGTGGACATCACCCGGGTGATCTCGGTCGACGTGCCGCTCACCCGGGCCCGCTACGAGCTGCGCGAGCAGGAGCCCGGCCGGCTGGCCGCCGCCCTGGCCAAGGCCCTCGACCGCTGACCGCTGACCGCTGCGCGGGGTCGAGGTGCCGGTCCTGGTCAGTCGGTGGGGCGGTCGCCGTGCAGGGCGGCGAACAGGACCGGCGCGAGGTCGGCGTCGCGGACGTCCTCGAGCGAGACCGGCCGGCCGTCGGGCCCGGCCAGCGGCACCCGCCAGTTGGGGTACTCGTCGTTGGTGCCCGGCTGGTTGATCGCCCGGCGGTCCCCGACGACGTCGGCGAGGGCGACCGCGAGCATCCGGCTCGGGGTCAGCGCCATCCACCGGTGCAGCGCCTCGACGACGGCGTCGATGCCGGCACCGGGCTGCAGCAGGCCCCGTGCGACGCAGGCGTCGCGCAGCCTGGCGATCGAGCCCTCCTCCTGCGCGCGCTCCTCCTCGACCGGGCGGGTCAGCAGCCCCAGCTGCTCGCGGGTGGCGACGTGCTCGAGCGAGAGGTAGCCCGCCGACGGCGGCAGGTCGTGCGTCGTGACGGTCGACAGGCACAGCTCGCGGTAGTGCTCGGGCGGCTTGGGGCGGCCGTCCTCCCACTCGAACCACAGGATGGAGGTGCCGACCAGCCCACGCTCGGTCATGTAGTCGCGCACGTGCGGGGCCACCACCCCGAGGTCCTCGCCGATGACGACGGCACCGGCCCGCTGCGCCTCGAGCACGAGGATGCCGAGCAGCGCCTCGTGGTCGTAGTGCACGTAGGTGCCCTCGGCGGGCGTGCCCCCGGTGGGGATCCACCACAGCCGGAACAGCCCGATGATGTGGTCGACCCGGATGCCGCCGGAGTCGCGCAGCACGGTGCGCACCATGTCGCGGAACGGCGCGTAGCCGAGCTCGGCCAGCCGGTCGGGCCGCCACGGGGGCTGGCTCCAGTCCTGGCCGAGCTGGTTGAACTGGTCCGGCGGCGCCCCGACGGTGACCCCGCGCGCCAGCGCGTCGCCGAGCCCCCACGCGTCGGCGCCGAGCGGGTGCACCCCCACGGCGAGGTCGTGCACGATGCCGAGCGACATTCCGGCGGTGCGGGCGTCGAGCTGCGCCGCGGCGAGCTGCTGCTCGAGCAGCCACTGCAGCCAGCGGTGGAAGTCGACCTCCGCGGCGCGCCGCTCGCGGAAGGTCGCCACCGCGGCGCTCGCGGGGTTGCGCAGCTCGTCGGCCCACGCCGTCCACGGCATCCCGTACTCCTCGACGAGCGCGCACCACGTGGCGTACGTCGTGAGGCCGTCGCCCTCCCGGTCGCAGAACTCGACGAACGACCGCTCACGCCGGCCGGTGAGCCCGATGTCGAAGACCAGCCGCAGTGCTTCCTTCTTGGCGGTCCACGCGGCATCCCGGTCGATCCGGTCGACGTCGTTGAGCGCCCGCGCCTGCGCAGCCAGCGTGGCGACGCGGCCGTACGCCGCGTGCTCCAGCCGGGCCAGCTCGGGCACGTCCTCGACGCGCAGGTAGATCGGGTTGACGAAACGGCGGGTGGTGGGCAGGTAGGGAGAGGGCTCCACCGGCACCACCGGCTCGGCGGCGTGCAGCGGGTTGATGAGCACGAAGTCGGCGTCGTGCGCGGCAGCGGCCCAGGTGGCGAGGTCGGCGAGGTCACCGAGGTCGCCGACGCCCCACGACTCGGCCGAGCGCACCTGGTACAGCTGCGCCATCAGGCCGACCACCCGCCCCTCGGCGACGGCCGGCGGCAGCTCGAGGCGCTGCGGGCTCACGACCAGTGTTGCCTCCGTGGTGCGGGGGTCGAGCGCCGGCACGTCGAGGTGTGCCACGAGGCGGTGCCAGCCCACGGGCAGGTCACCGGGCACCTCGAAGGTCGCCTCCCCCACCAGGCGACCGTCGACCTCGCGGTCGGGCACCCACCGGTGGACCTGCGGCACCGGACGCACCGAGCCGTCCTCGAGCTCGACGTCGAGCCGGATGCCGGTGCCGGCCGGCACGTGCGCGCGGACCCAGGGCGCCCACCCCTCGCGGGCCACCACGGTGGCGGGCAGCGTTCTGCGCCAGGGGGTGAGCTCGACGTCGGCCAGGGCTGACTCGACGGCGGCGTCGCCGTCGGCCTGGACCCCCAGCGCGGTGAGCACGGCGCGGATCGCCGCCGCCGAGACCGTGACGTGCTGGCCCTGCCAGTCCCAGTACTCCGTCGCGACCCCGTGGGCGTGGGCGAGCTCGACGAGCCGGGGCGGCGGGGCGGCGGGAACCATGCGCCCATCCTGCCGTGCGGCAGCCGGTCGCCCGAATCGGGGACCCGCCCGCTCAGCCGTCGGCGACCTCGTCGCGCCACGAGTGCCGGGGGTCGTAGCCGAGCACCCGGCGGGCCTTGTCGATCGACAGCAGCGTGTCGTGCTCGCCGAGCTCGCCACGCACCTCGACTCCGGGGAACTGCTCCGCGACGAGCTCGCGGTTGGGCCGGCTCATCACCGTGTCGGGCGAGGCGATGACGAACCGGTCGAACCCGGGCTCGGTGTGGGCCAGCCCCTTCTCGACCGCCTGCGCACCGTCGCGCCCGTCGATGTACCCCCACAGGTTCCAGCGGCGCAGTGCCGGGTCGGCGTCGAAGGAGGGGAACTGCGCGTAGTCCTCGACGTCCATGACGTTCGAGAAGCGCAGCGCCGTGACCGACAGCGAGGGGTGCCACCGGCACAGCTCGATCGCCATCGTCTCCTCGAGGTGCTTGCCGAGCGAGTAGACCGACTCCGGTCGCGCGGGGTACTCCTCGTCGACCGGGATGTAGGGCGGGGGCGTGTCGAAGGGCAGTCCGAGCACCGTCTCGCTCGATGCCATGACGACCTTGTCGATGCCCAGCCGGGTGGCGGCGTGCAGCACGTTGAAGGTGCTCAGCTGGTTGTTGCGGAAGGTCGCGACGTCGCTGTGCAGTCCGGGCGCCGGGATGGCGGCGAGGTGCACCACGGCATCCGCCGCAGGCTGCTCGCCGCGCACCCCACCGAGGGCGTCGACCACCTGGCCGTAGTCGGTGAGGTCGACGACGATCCACCCGCTCCACCGCTCCCCCGAGGTGTCGAGGTTCACGACGTCGTGCCCTGACTCCCGTAGGCGACGAACGACGTGACGTCCGAGCTTTCCCGACCCTCCGGTCACCGCGATGCGCATGCGGCGAGCGTATGCCGTGCCGCCCGGGTTCCGGGCGGCACGGCGTCCGCGTTCCGTGGGAACCGTCGGCTCAGACGCTCGGCGCCTCCTGGTGGATCGGCTGCCGCACCTTCTCGACCCGCGGGTCACCGGAGTCGGCGAAGTAGTCGCCGCGGATCGTCTCGTCTGGCCCGTCGGGCACCTTGGCCAGCCGCAGGGCGAGGGTGACCACCACGGCGACGAGCAGGTTGATGACGAACGCCGTGAGCGCGATGTAGCCGAGCTGGCCGATGACGGGGATGTTCGCGAGCGAGCCACCGAAGTGGTCGGTGCCGGCTCGAGGGTTCGCGACGTTCCACGCCTGCCAGGTGCCGTAGGCCATGCCAACGGCCCACCCGGCCAGCAGGGCCCACCGGTGCAGCCAGCGGGTGTAGAGGCCGAGCACGATGGTCGGGAAGGTCTGCAGGATCCAGATGCCACCCAGCAGCTGGAAGTTGATCGCGTTCTGCTTGTCGAGCAGCAGCACGAAGACCAGCGCGAACAGCTTGACCACGAGCGAGGCGAGCTTGGAGACCTTGGCCTCCTGCTGCGGGGTGGCGTCGGGCTTGAGCCACTCCTTGTAGATGTTGCGGGTGAAGGTGTTGGCCGCCGCGATCGACATGATGGCCGCCGGCACGAGCGCCCCGATGGCGATGGCCGCGAAGGCGACCCCCGCGAACCAGGACGGGAAGAAGTCCTCGAACAGCTGCGGCACGACCAGCTGCGCGTTGGGCTTTCCGTCGAGCCCGATCGGCTTGGTGCCGGCCGCGATCGCGACCCAGCCCAGCAGGGCGAGCAGGCCGAGCACGAAGCTGTAGGCCGGGAGGATGGCGGCGTTGCGCCGCACCGTGTTCCGCGTGGATGCCGACAGGCTGGCCGTGATCGAGTGCGGGTACATGAACAGTGCCAGCGCCGAGCCGAGGCCCAGCGTGGCGTAGGCCCAGTGCTGCGCCTCGCCAGGGATGAAGACGCCGGTCGGCTTGCCGTCGACCGGGCTCGGCGTGGCCATCTTGGTCTGGGCGGCGTCGAACACGTTGGCCCAGCCGCCCACCTTGGCCGGCAGGTAGACGATGGCCACGATGATCACGAGGTAGATCAGGGTGTCCTTGACGAACGCGATGACGGCCGGCGCGCGCAGCCCGCTCGAGTAGGTGTAGGCCGCGAGCAGGGCGAAGGCGACGAACAGGGGCAGGTCCTGGGCGATGACGTTGTCGCCGCCACCGATGCCGACCACCTCGAGCACGGCCTGGATGCCGACCAGCTGGAGCGCGATGTAGGGCATCGTCGCGATGAACCCGGTGACCGCGACCGCCAACGACAGCCCGCGAGAACCGAACCGGCCACGCACGAAGTCGGCGGTGGTGACGTAGCCGTGCCGGTGGCTGACCGACCACATCCGGCCCATGAAGATGAAGATGATCGGGTAGAGCACGATCGTGTAGGGCACCGCGAAGAAGCCGGACACCGAGCCGGCTGCGAACATCGCCGCCGGAACCGCCACGAACGTGTAGGCCGTGTAGAGGTCGCCGCCGAGCAGGAACCAGGTGATCCAGGTGCCGAACGAGCGGCCACCCAGGCCCCACTCGTCGAGCGACTCCATGCTCGTGGGCCGCCGCCAGCGGGTGGCCCAGAAGCCCATTCCGGTGACCATCACGAAGAGCAGCACGAGGACGGCGAGCGCGACACCGTTGACGTCGGTCATGCCCGCTCCTCCCCGCGCTCGCCGGCGGCCCACTCGCCGCCGCGGCCCAGCTCGTCCATCGGCCGGTGCGGCCGGGCGACGAGCAGGATGCGGTAGGCGGTGTAGGTGAGCGCCGAGGTGAGGAACACCCAGACGAACTGGTACCAGATGAAGAACGGGAACGCGCCCAGGCGCGGCTCGTCACGGCTGTAGCTGCCGACCCACATCAGGGCGATCACCGGCAGGACGAGGAGCACCGCGGCCAGCACGAGTAGGCCGGTGCGCGCGGGTGGGACGGTGTCGTGGTCGACCGCGTCGTGGCGGTCGGGGTCGACGGGGTCGACATGGCTCATGGTTCCTCCCTTGGTTCCCCCCGGCGCGGTGGTCGTGACCGGGCCACCGATCACCGTAGGGACTGGGCAGCGCGCTGCGGGGTTTGTCGACGACCGGTCTGCGGGCCGTCGGTGGGCCTCGGCACAATGGACGGATGTCGACGATCGTCTTCCTCCACGCCCACCCCGATGACGAGGCCTCGCAGACCTCCGGCTCGATGGCCCGCGCCGTCGACGAGGGGCACCGCGTGGTGGTCGTCTTCGCCACCCACGGCGACCACGGCGAGGCACCCGACGACCTCGCCGAGGGCGAGTCCGTGGTCGACCGACGCCGCGTCGAGGCCGAGGCGTCGGCCGCTGCCATCGGGCTGCACCGCGTCGTGTGGCTGGGCTACGCCGACTCGGGCATGGCCGGCTGGGACCAGAACTCCCACGAGGGCGCCTTCACCGCGGCGCCGCTCGACGAGGCCGCTGCCCGGTTCGCCGCGGTGCTCGACGAGGAGGATGCCGCCATCGCGGTCGGCTACGACTGGCACGGTGGCTACGGTCACCCCGACCACGTGCAGGTGCACCGTGTGCTGCACCGCGCCGCCGGGCTCGCCGCCCGCCCGCCACGGGTGCTCGAGTCGACGATGAACCGTGACGCGATGCGCCGGTTCGCGCACGCGGCCAGGGCGGCGGGGGCCGAGGGCACGCAGGACTGGGACCCCGACCAGCCGATGGACGACGGCAACCCGCTCGGCGAGCCCGAGTCCGCCATCTCCTGGCGGGTCGACGTGAGCCCGTGGCTCGGGCGTCGCCGCGCCGCCCTCGAGGCGCACCGCAGCCAGACCACCGACGTGGGAATGATGCTGGCGATGCCGCCCGAGGTGTTCGCCGCCTTCTTCGGCCACGAGCACTACGTCGAGCCGGGGCTCCCTACCCGGATGGTCGACGGGTGGCCGTTCGGGGAGTGAACCGGCGGCACCGGCACCGCGACGGCTGACAGGTCGCCCGACGCCTGCTCGAGCAGCGCTCGCGCGGCGGCTCGCCCCGACGCGATCATCCGGTCGAGCTGGTGGAACTCGAGCAGGCCCACCCCCATCGACGACGGCCCCACGAGCCATGCGCCACGGGCGCGGGCGGCGTCGCCGGCCCCGCCGCTGCCGATCATCATCGTGCGCATCAGGGTGTCGCCCAGCCCCGGCACCCGCGGGCGGCCGGGACGGCGCGGCCCGTCGCCCCCGGAGCCGATGGTCACCGCCACGACCGGCCCCTCGTCGCGCTCGACGAGCAGGTCGGTGGGCAGGTTGTCGAGCACCCCGCCGTCGACGAGCAGGCGCCCGTCGTCGAGGGCCACCGGGGCGAAGAGCACGGGGAGGCGCGCCGAGGCGATCGCGGCGTCGACGAGCCCTCCACGGCGGTGCACCTGCCGGGTGCGGCTCACCAGGTCGACGCTGACGACGGACAGCTGGCGGGGCAGCCCCTCGATCACGGTGTCGGCGCCGTAGCGCCGTTCCATGGCACCGCGCACCCGGTGCCCACGAGCCAGCGAGCGGCTCGAGAGGTGGTAGTCGCCGAACGGGCGGCGGCGCACGAACTCCGCATAGCAGATCTCCTCCAGGGTGGCGCCGTCGACGCCTGTCGCGTGCGCGGCGGCGATGATCGCGCCGACGCTCGACCCGGCGACCCGGTCGACGTGCAGGCCGGCGTCCTCGAGCTCGCGCAGCACGCCGACGTGGGCGAACGCCCGGGCCCCTCCGCCCGCCAGCACCAGCCCCAGCGCCCGGCCGGCGAGCCGGTCGGCCAGGGGCCGCAGCCCCGCCGCGAGGTCGCCGTCGACGACCGTGAGCTGCCATGCGTCGGTGACCGCCACCCAGGTCACGCGCTCCTGCGGCGGAGGTCCGGCGCCGAGCAGCACGAGGTCCGGCCGGCGCGCCGGGGCCGGCGACGGCCCGCGCTCGGGTACCCGGGTGCCGGCGCGCGCCACGAGCACCACGGCATCCGCCTGGCGCAGGCAGAACTCGCGCCACGCGGCATCCGGCCCGGCGGCAGCCGACCCGGCGACGAGGAGCACCCGGTCGTGGTCGCGCTCGGCCCGCGCCAGCCCCTCGGGAGTCAGCACGCCCGGTGTCGCCAGCCGGAGGTGGCTGCCGAGCCGGCGCCCGAGCAGGTCGCCGACCTGCGCGACCTCGGCGGGCGTCTCGCCGGCTCCGAGACCCACCACCGCCACCACCGACAGGCGCTCGGGCGGCGGAGGGGCGATGCCGGCGTTGCCGACGGTGCGCAGCCGCTCGGCGACCTGGCCGAGCAGGAAGCGGGCCACCGACGGGTCGGTGGCGAGCACACCGTCGAGGGCCTCACGAGAGATCTCGACCAGCGTGGTGTCACGACGGGCCCGCACCGTGGCCGAGCGCGGCTCACCGGTGAGCAGGGCGAGCTCGCCGAGCACCTGTCCGGGACCGAGCTCACGCACCACGGCGGCGTCGACGAGCACCTCGAGCCGGCCGGTGCGCACGGCGAACGCCGACCCCGCCGGGTCGCCCTGGGTCATGAGCACGGTGCCGGCCGCCACCTCGACGATGCGGGTCGCACCTTCGAGGAGGTGCCGCGCGTCGTCGGGGAGGGCGGAGAACAGCGGCAGGTCGGAGAGGTCGACGGCGTCGGACGCGGCGAGCCGCGCGGGGAGGGCCCAGTCGGCCGGTGGGTTCGGGGGGAGCACCACGGGGGGTCGCTCGTCGGCCACGTCCTGGTCCTCGGCGGCCGAGGTGATGCGGCCCAGTGGCAGGGCCAGCAGCGCCACGACGAGGAACGCCACGATCGAGAGCACCCAGCCCTGGTGCAGCGAGTCGACGACCGTGGCGGGGGTGGGGTCGCCGAGGATGACCACGAGGATCGCGATGCCGAGCACCCCGCCGACCTGGCGAGCCGCCGACACGACCGCGGATGCCGTGGCGTAGCGCCCGCCCGGCACCGCCGCCAGGGTGGCGCTGCCGAGCAGCGGCAGGGTGGCTCCGACACCGACACCGCTGAGCAGCTGCCCCGGCATCCACTGCGCCCAGAAGGCCGGTTGCAGCCCCACCCGCTGGTGGTACCAGAGGTAGGCCGCAGCCCACACCAGGGCGCCCGGCACGACGAACGCGCGGTACCCGTGGCGGGCGGCCAGCGGGCCGAGCCGGGCCGCCACCAGCGCGGCGACGACGGCGCCCGGCACGAGGGCGAGACCGGCCCGCAGCACGTCGTATCCCCACACGTACTGCAGCCACAACACGTTGGTCAGCAGGTAGGCGTAGAAGCCGAACCCGGCGGCCACCGTTGCGGCCGAGCCGAGGTCGAAGGACCGCAGACGCAGCAGCATGGGGTCGAGCATCGGTGCCCGGTGCCGCCGCGAGCTGAGCACGAACAGCACCAGCGCCACTGCGGCCGCGGCGAACGACCCGAGCACCTGCCAGCTGTCCCAGCCCCAGTCGCCACCCTTGACGATGCCGAGGTTGAGCAGCGCCAGGCAGGCGACGAGCAGGCCGGCCCCGACCAGGTCGGGCATCGTCCGCCGGCCGGGCGCCCGGCTCTCGACGAGCTCGTGGCGGGCGGCCCACACCGCGACCAGGCCGAACGGCAGGTTGACCAGGAAGGCCCAGCGCCAGTTTCCCAGCTCGACGAGAGCCCCACCGATCGGAGGACCGACGCCTGCCGCGACGGCGGCCGAGGCACCCCACACCCCGATGGCGTGGGCCCGCCGATCGGCCGGGAACGCCGCGATGACCAGGGCGAGCGAGGCCGGCACCAGCATCGCCGCGCCGAATGCCTGCGCGACCCTGGCCAGGATCAGCAGCTCGACCGAAGGGGCGAGCCCGCAGGCCGCGGAGGCGACGGTGAACACGGCGACCCCGGCGACGAACGACCGGCGGCGGCCCACCAGGTCGGTCAGCCGGCCGCAGAGGATGAGCGACGCCGCGAAGACGATGTTGTAGGCGTTGAGCACCCACGAGAGCTCACCGATCGTGGTGTCGGAGAACGACTCCCGGATGGAGGGGAACGCCACGTTGACGATGGTGGCGTCGAGGAAGGCCAGGAAGGCGCCGAAGCTGGCCACGAGCAGCACACGTGACGGGGGAACGCGCGTCGTCGCGCTTGATGCCATTCACACCTCCGGGGTCCGGGCCGAACCTAGTGCCTCGGACCCCGGCTGAACAGGGCGGATGTGCCAGCTCGCCCGGTGCGCCGCGGCGCATCGGTCACGCCGTCAATGCAGGACGAGCACCACGCGCCCGGCGTGCTCCACCACGCGGCGGCTCACCGAGCCCATCAGCAGCCCGCGGAACCCACCGGCCCCGCGCCGGCCGAGCACCACCAGGTCGACGTCCCGCTCGACGGCCACCTCGACCACCGCTCGGGCCGGCGACCCGTGGCGCACGACGACCTCGACCGGCACCCCGGGGTGCCGGGCGGCCACCGGGTCGGCGACGCGGTGCCCCAGTTCGGTGTAGCGCTCCTCCACGGCTTCCCAGCGGCTGCTGGAGCGCTCTGTGACCACGACCCCGTCCTGGACCTCGAGGTTCCAGCCGAGCACGCAGGTGACGCTCGCCCCGGCGGCGCCGGCGATGGAGAACCCGAGCTCGACCGCCCGGCTGCTGGCGTCGCTGCCGTCGACCGCGACGAGAACCCGCCGCGGCGTGGCCACCACCGTGTCGGAGGGCACGACGGCCACGGGGCAGCGGGCGTGAGCCACGACGGGCAGCGCGACCGACCCCAGGAGGATGCGCTCGAGGCGCCCTCGCGACGGCGTGCCGACGACCACTCGGGCGGCGTTCTCCGAGAGCCGGACCAGGGCGGCAGCCGGTGGGCCCCAGGGCACGGCGACCGCGACGTCGTGGAGGTCGGCGCGTCGGGCCCGAGCCCGCTCCACGGCCCGGTCGAGGATGCGGCGGGCCCCCTCGTCGAAGTGCTCGGCGAGGCTCGGCGACCCGGTGACCAGCGTCTCGTAGGGCGAGAGCTGCACCTGCGGATCGACGACCGTCACCAGGCGCAGCGGCGCGCCGAGCCGGGCGGCCTCGTCGGCGGCCCAGTCGACGACCGCCTCGTCGGCGGCGGACCCGTCGACGCCCACGACCACCGCCCCGCTGGTGCCCAGGATCTCGTCCCCGGAGGCGCCCGATGAGCTGGTGGGAAGGGGGGTGCTGACCTTGTGCTCAGCCATACCTCCATGATCCTCCGGGCGCGGCCCGGCGACGGGGTCTGCTACGTCACACCGCCGACCCACCCCCACATTGGGGGTTGTCCATAGGCCGTTCGGGTGATACCGCCCCCAGGCAGGTGACGTTACGGTCGTCGAGGACTCGTGCAGGACGGGTCCTCGCCAACTGGGTGTGCGGGACCATGCTCACCGGCGATGCAACGGCCGTCGAGTGTTGGTGGCTCGAGCGGAAGGTGGGGTCGTGGCAGCCATTCTGATCGTGGACGACGAGGTCAAGCTGCGGACGCTGCTGTCCCGCGACCTCTCGGCCGCGGGGCACCAGCCCGTCCAGGTCGCAGACGGCGAGGCCGCCTGCGACTACCTCGACTCGCACCGGGTCGACCTCGTGCTGCTCGACCTGGTGATGCCCGGCATCGACGGGCTCACCGTGCTCAAGCACGTCAACGAGCTGCCGACCCGGCCCCCGGTGGTGGTGCTGTCCGGTGTCGGGCACGTGGGCGCCCGGGTGCAGGCGATCAACACCGGGGCGGTCGACTACGTGACCAAGCCGTTCGTCCTCGCCGAGCTGATGGCCCGGGTCAACCGGCACCTCGGCACGCCGCGCGAGCGGCCCGAGGACGGCCGCTACCTGAGCCACCACGGTTTCCGGCTCGACACGCACCGGCGGGTGCTGCTGCTGGCCGACGGGGTGCGCGCCCTCAGCGAGCGCGAGACCGCGGTGCTGGCTCACCTGCTGCGGCGCCGTGGCGACGTGTGCGGTCGCGAGGAGCTGCTCCACGACATCTGGGGCTACGACTTCGACCCCGGCAGCAACGTCCTCGAGGTCTGTGTCGCCCGGCTGCGGACCAAGCTGCACGGCCTGGCCACGATCGAGACCGTGCGTGGTGTCGGCTACTGCGTCGCCGATGACTGACCAGCGGCTCGGGGCCGGGCTGTTCGCCGCCTGGCTGGCGATCCTCTGCGCCGCGGCGGTGTGCCTGGTGCTGGAGCCGGTCGAGGAGATGGTGACCATCGAGGTGGTCATCTTCTCGTTCGCGGCTCTCTACGGGTTCCGGGTGTGGCCGGTGGTGCTCACCGCGAGCTCCGTCGTGGCCTTCGGCGCCTTCGCGGCGGCCGTCATGGTGCCGCGCACGCTGCGCGGTGAGCTGCCGACCGTCGAGCTGGTCGAGGTCGTCGCCTCCGTCGCACTCGCCGCCATCGTCATGTTCCACGTGCGGCGGCGGGTGCAGGCGGTCGAGCAGGCCACCCGGCTCGCCGAGGCCGACCGCCGGCGGGCGGCCGCCCGCGAACGGCTGAGCCGGATGACGTCGCACGAGCTGCGCACCCCCCTCACCATCGCCACCGGCTACGTCGAGCAGCTGCTCGCCGGCGAGCACGAGGTACAGCGCCGGGAGGACCTGCACACCGTCCACGACGAGCTGGTGCAGCTGGCCCGGCTGACCGACCGCCTCGTGCGCGCCGTGGCCCTCGACCTCGGCGCGCCCGAGGAGCCGACCGACGTCGGTGCCCTGCTGGAGGACGTGCGCCGCCGGTGGAGCGGCGTCGTCGACCGTGACCTGGTGGTCGACAGCCGGGTGTCCCTCGTGCCGGTGAACGGCGAGCGGCTCCGGGCCGCCATCGACACGCTCGTCGAGAACGCCGTGCGCTACACCGTCGACGGCGACCGGATCTGCCTGTTCTCGAGCACCGTCGACGGGCACGTCGAGGTGGGCGTCGCCGACTCGGGCTCCGGGCTGTCCGACGAGCTGATCATCCGCATCGCGGACGAGGCCGACGGGCTCCACGACGCCGTCGATGCCTCTGTGGGTGCCGATGCTGCCTCTCAGCAGCTCCGCGACCTGTACTCACGCACCGGGTTCGGGCTGCGCATCGTCGCCGGCATCGCCCGCACCGCCGGTGGTCGCATCGTCGCGTCGCACTCGGTCTACGGCGGCGCGCGGGTCGCCCTCTCCATCCCCGTCGCCCAGGTCGCCGGCGAGGGCATCCGGGTGCCGGGCTCGCACCACCACCACCACCGTCACGTCGTCGCTGCCGGCGCTGTCAGCGCACCTGCAGCGACACCGTGACGGTGTGCGTGCGGCCGCCCGACGTCCCGGTGACCACCACGGGGTAGGTGCCCTTGCGCACCCGCGAGGTGACGGAGAACCGGAGCGTGGCCGAGCCGGGTGCGCTGATCGGGTTCCCGGTCCAGGCGACGCTGACCCCCACCGGCAGGAGGGTCGGCGTCGACAGCGCCACCGGGGCCGCGAGCGCCCCGCTGGCGCCCACCACGATCGTGGTCGCCGCCGACCTGCCGCGGGTCACCGGCAGCCGCGAGGGAGATGCCGTGATGCTGAAGTCGCCGGCCGTGACCACCAGGGTCGCCGCCACGGAACGGGTGAGGCCACCCCCGGTCGCCGCCACCGTGAACGGGTGGCCGCCGGGTGCCGTGGCACCGGTCGTCGTCACCACCAGCGTCGACCCCCACCCACCCGGCCCGAGCACCGTCGGGGTGAGGGTGGCCGAGGCACCGGCCGGCAGCCCCTGCACGGACAGCGTCGTGGGCTCGGCGAAGCCGTTGGCCGGGGCGACCGTCACGGTGGTCGACGCCGACCCTCCTGCCACGGTGGTGAGCGTCGGTGTCGTCGCCGCCACCGAGAAGCCGGGTGGTGCCGTCGCGGCCCGGGCGTCGGCGGCCACGACGTCGAGCCGCCCGTTGCCGTAACGCTCGTCCGGCCCGGCGGGACCGAGGTCGACCGCGGAGCCGGTCAGGGCCGACTCCACCGAGGTGGTGGACAGGCCCGGGTGCGCGCCGAGGAGCAGCGCGGCAGCACCCGCCACGTGCGGGGCCGCGATGGAGGTGCCGGTCAGGTACTGGAACCCACCGAACCGGTCGGCCGACAGCACCGACACGCCGGGGGCGACGAGGTCGGGGAAGACCCGCGTGCGCCCACCGCAGGTCGACGGGCCGGCACTGGAGTAGCCCCAGATGGTGTCGGTGGCGCCCACCGCGCCCACCGACAGGGACTCGGGGTAGTTCGCCGGGCTGGCGCTGGTGGCCGCCGCGGGTCCGAAGTTGCCCGCCGAGAACACCGGCAGGATGCCGGCTGCCCGCAGGGCGCGCACGTCGGGCTGGAAGGCCAGGTTGCAGGAGGGACCCGAGTCGAGCGCCCAGGACGCGTTGACGACCCGGGGGGCGTCGGCCGTGGCCGGGTCGTGGTCGGGGTCGAGCAGCCACTGGAAGGCCAGGTGGATGGCGGTGGCGGTGGTGGCGCCCCGGTCGTCGAAGACCCGGGCGGCGATGAGGGTGGCGCCGGGCGCCATCCCGTAGCTCGAGCCGCCATCGGAGCCGCCGACGACCAGGCCCGCCGCGGCGGTGCCGTGGCCGTTCAGGTCGACCGGGGCATCGGGGTGCTGGCCGTAGGGGTCGTACCAGCTGTTCGTGCCGCCCCGCCAGCGGGCGGCCAGGTCGGGGTTGGCCAGGTCGACCCCGGTGTCGAGGGTCGCGACGACCACGCCCTGGCCGGTCTGCCCCGCGGCCCACAGGTCAGGAGCGCGCACGGCGCCGATGTTCGGCTCGACCGGAAGGGCGGTGGGCACCACCGTGATCGCGTCCGGGGTGACGCTCGCGACGTCGGGGCGGGCCGCCAGCTCGCGCACCGCGCGGGGTGTGGCGGTCACCGCGACGGCGTTCGCCACCCACAGCGGGGTCTCGGCGCCGACCTCGCCGACGGCCCGCAGCGCCCGCAGCCGTCCGCGCAGCGGCGCCTGGGATGAGTCGGCGTGCGCCCGCAGGCGGCGCACCACGGTGCTCAGCCGTTTCGCCCGGCCGAGCGTGCCCACGCCCCGCAGGTCGGGGGCGTCGCGCAGGGTGACCACGACGCGCGAGGTGCCCGGGGGCGCCCCGCCGGTCGACGCTCCCCCAAGGCCCTGGCCCGGGCCCGGGGGCGCCACAGCGGTCGACGCTCCCCGTGGGCCGGTGGGGCGCAGCAGCGCCGTCGTACCCGACCCTTGTCCGGGGCCCGTGGGGCGCAGCAGCGCCGCCGAGGCGGGGAGCACCGACCCCAGGCACATGGCGGCCACGAGCGCGCCGGTCCCGGCAGCTGTCACCGCCAGGTGAGGGCGACGCGCCGTGGTGGTGGTCATGACCGGCTCGCCCCGACCCGGAGATCCTCCGTCGTCTCGCGCTCACCGGCATCGACGACGGCGTCCGCGGCATCCGGCCTCGGCGCCCTGGTGCTCGGACGCCGCCGAGCGGCGACGAGCGCGAGGACCGAGGCCATCCCCAGCAGCAGCAACAGGGCCAGCGCCGAGGTGGTGCGCTCCAGCCCCGTGGTGCGGTCCGCGGTGCCCGAGGACCACGGCACCACGAGGGTCGAGTCCTCCGACCAGGTCCGGTGGAGGACGAGGCGCGCCTGCCAGTCGCCGTCGGGTACCGCGGGAAGCGAACCCTCGTACCGCCCTTCCTCTGTCTTGTGCAGCGCCAGGCTCGCTCCACCGGCATCGGCCCCCGACGCAGACGGCCCGGTGACCCCCACGTCGACGCCGGTGACCACGGCGGCAA
Organism: uncultured Actinomycetota bacterium; assembly: GCA_963747405.1. Taxonomy (GTDB): domain Bacteria; phylum Actinomycetota; class Actinomycetes; order Actinomycetales; family Dermatophilaceae; genus Fodinibacter. The sequence goes on along the minus strand of CAVVFG010000019.1, from coordinate 85,268 downwards.
CGGGCCGGATGACCGGCTCGATGCGTACCAGGACCCGGTGGCTGGACCCGGTCGGCACGGCCTCGAAGGTGACGAAGAGCCCGTCCACCGTGGCGTGGGCCGGTGCGTAGAGCACGTCCGCGCGGGCGACCTCCTTGGCCGTGGGAACGGTGGTCATCAGGGCCGCGGCGGCCACGGCGACCACCAGCATCCCCGCCTCGACGGTGGCCGTCGTGGCCAGCCGTCGCCGGTCCGGTCGCCAGCCGACCCGACGGCCCAGGACGCGGTCGGCGAGCGCGGGGTTGACGACCAGGGTGTTGTACGCCGCGATCCCCAGGGCGACGGCCAGGAGCAACGACTTGGCGAGCAGGGCCGTCCCGTAGGTGCTGGCCGACACCGTCGAGAGGCTCTGTACGTGCCGCCCCGCCAGGTAGATCCCGGTCGCGGCGAGCACTCCGGCGGCGAGCGCCGCCATCGGGCTGTACGCGCGCAGGGCCGCGAGAACCTGCACCCGGCGGGTCGCCGGGTGCAGCCGGGCGACCGGCCGCAGCCCGACGAGCACGACGAGCAGCCCGCCGGCCCACACCCCCGCCGCCAGCACGTGCAGCGCACCGGCGACGATCGCCACGGTGGTCCGCGCCGGCAGGGTCGCCGCGTGCCCGGCCCAGGCGTCCAGGCCGGCGGACACGACGAGTGCGACGGCCGCCACGACGAGAGGGCGGGGCCGGCGCGTCGGGGCGTCCGCGACCGCGGTGCCGAGGGCGTCGCGACCGCAGCGCCACAGGGCGACGCACGCGACCGCCCCGACCAGTATCCGCAGCAGCCAGAGGGTCCCCCAGGTGCTGCCCAGCAGCAGGTCGCCGACCGCTGCCCGCCAGGCGCCGTCCGCCCGGCCCGTCGGCCCGACCTGCTCGCCCGCGCGCAGCACGGGAGTCGCGATGGCGGCGACGACCGAGACGAGGGCGCCGACGGCCCCCAGGCGCAGCACCCGGGGGCGCAGCACCCGGCCGGTGTCGCCGAGCGCCCGCAGCACCCGGCCGGACACCGCCAGGGCGCCGATGGCGACGAGCAGCCCGCCGAGGTCGGCGAGCCGGAGCCCCACGTTCCACGGGCTAGGCCGGGTGTCGGCCTGGGCGGCCGCGCCGTCCGGCCGCACCCCGGCACCGAAGGCGACGGTGCCCGAGGTGGGGTGCCCGTCGTCTCCCACGACGGCCCACTCGATGGAGTAGGTGCCCCGCTGCAGCGGGGGCGTCGTGAGGCGGACCGCGAACCCGTTCTCCTCGAGGGCGACCGTGGTCTGCACCGCGGTCGGCGAGGGGTCGGTGCGGCGAACGGTGAACGAGCTCGTGCGCTCGTCGACCGGCTCCCCGAACCACAGGGTCAGCTCGGTGCGGCCGACGGCGGCGAGGCCCCCGTTCGGCGGGTCGGAGCGCTCGAGGTTGTTGTGCGCCGACGCGGCCGCGGCCGAGCCGATCAGGATCGCGATCAGCAGCAGGCCCACGCGTGCCGCTCGCACCAGCGCGCGGGGCGCGCGGCCGGGTCGACGCGCGTCGCCTCGCGCCAGGTGGTGGGTCATGAACGCGCGACGAGGTGCTCGAGCCGGACGTCCCCGATGACGACGCTCACCTTCGTGCCGTCCTTCAGCGCGTTGCGGCTGTTGGCCATGATGAAGAAGTACGTGCCGCCGAGCTGGAGCTCGGCCTTGTGGACGTGTGGGCGGTTCACCATGCCGAGCGTCTCCCCGGTGCCCTCGGCCACGAGGATGGGGGTCCTGTCCTCCTCGTGCAGCAGCAGGCTGGCCTTGTCGGGATCGACGACCTGGTAGCGGAACTCGATCATCCCACCACCCCCGGTGACCCCGAGCAGGGTCACCGTGATGCCGGTGCGCGCCGCGAACTCCTGCGCCGAGACGGCCCGGGTGCCCGACCGGACGTCACCGGCGCCCGCCCCGACGGCCTTGACCCCGAGGATCAGGGCGACCACGAGCAGGAGGACGGCGACCAGGACCCACCGGGGCTGCCAGCGTCGACGACGCGCTGCCGGCGGTTGCGGTGTCGGCGCCGGGGCGATGAGGGTGTCTGCGCTCATGATGGTGCTCCTCTCGGGAGGGCGCCGGCCGGGTGTCCGGCCGGCGCCCGTCCGGGTCAGGGGATGTCGAACGCGTCGATGTCGAGGTTGGTGCTTGTCAGGCCCTTGGCCGTGCCGTCGAAGTAGGTCGTCCAGCTGCTGCCGGTTCGACGCATCACGTCCTCGTCCTGGACATTGCCGGTGCCGAGGAGCCTGGTGTTGCCGCTGAACGAGACCAGGTAGTCGCTCGAGGAGCGCCAGACGAGGCCGTCCACGTTGGCGCTGGTCGGCACACCTCTTGTCGACGCGTCGACCATCCGGGTGTACCTCGGGTTGCCGCCGGGGTTCCAGCGGTAGATGTCCGAGTCGTCGCCGGTTCCGCCGGCACCCGACGGGAGGTGGGTGTTGTCGGTGGAGAAGTAGAGCCTTCCGTCGACGATGCTGATGGCGTCGAGGTCGAACGACGTGCCGCTCGTCGTGCCGCCGAGCCCGTTGCCGCTGGCACTGCCGTCGAAGAACAGCTCCCAGGTGCCGTTGTTCCAGTACACGACGTCCTCGTCCTCGACATTGCCGAGGACCGGCAGGTTCACCGGATCGGTGAAGGACAGGTAGAAGTGCGTGGCGTCCACCCGGCTGTAGCCGTCGACGTCGGAGGAGGTGGGCACCGAGTAGGGAGCCGCGCTCAGGTCGAGCGTGCGCGAGAACCCGCCTCCGCTCCAGTTGTAGATGTCGGAGTCATCGGCCGTGCCACCGACTCCCGGCGGGTTGCTGTCACCCACGGTCGAGAACCACAACGGATGGCGCACCTGGAGGACCCTGCTGGTCGTGGTGGTGTTGCCCACCGCGTCGCGGACGCGCACCGTGACGGTGAGGTCACCCTCGGGCCGGGTGCCCACGGGAATCGTGGCGGAGAAGGCACCGCCAGAGTCCACGGGGAGCGTGGCAGGCGCACCGGATCCGATGAACCACTCGACGCTGCTCACGCCGGCGCCGACGTCGGTCGCCCTTCCGGCGAGCGTCACCGAGGCGGCGCCGTTGGTCGGGTTCGGCGACAGGGAGAGACCCGAGATGACCGGGCCGGTCTTGTCGATGACCAGGGTGCCACCCGCGAGCGGGCCCCAGTTGCCGGCCGCGTCACGGCCCTGGACGGTGATCGGGTGACTCCCGTCGCCCAGCTGCTTGACCGTCGCCAGCGGGATGTCGAGGTAGACGTTCTCCGTCGTCCCGGAGAAGGCGCCGTCGGCGGCCTCCATGACGATGGCGGTCGACCCTCCGTCGAAGTAGCCGCGGGCGGCCGTCACGGTGCTCTGTGCCGTGCCGTCCCCGACCGCAGGGTCGGTGATGGTCGCCGAGACCCGCACCGAGGCCGAGGTGCCGTTGACCGGCATCGTCCCGTTGTTGGGGCTCGGCGTCACCGTCACGCCCTGCGCGCCGGGTCCGGTGCGGTCCGCGATGAGCGGGACGCCCACCCACTCACTCCAGTTGCCCGCCGCGTCTCGGGTGCGCACGCTCACCGTGTGGGTGCCCTCGCTCAGGCCCACTGCCGTCGCGGCCGGGATCTTCCCGACCACGCTGGCGACCGGGCCGGTCGTCTCCAGCGTCATGGCTGTTGCGCTGCCGCCGTCCACGGCCCACTGGGCCTCGGTGATCGCGCTGTTGCCCGAGGTGGTGTCGTTGCCGGTCGCACTGACGGCGACGTCGCCGGTGCCGTTGCTGTGGTCCGGCGTGACGGTGACCCCGGAGGTCGTCGGGCCGACCGCGTCGGAGCCCGTCACGAGCACCGAGCTGAGCGGGCCCCAGGCGGAGCCGCTGAGCCCGCGCACGTACACGGTGTGCTGCCCGGTGCCGAGGGCGGCCGCGAGCGTGGAGGCGGAGGCCGCGGTGGGTCGCACCGCCTCGGTGGCGGACCCGAGGGCGCCGTCGCTGGCTTGCATCGCGGTGCCGGTCCCGGGGGCGCCGACGGTGTCGACGAAGTACTCCGCTCCGGTGACGGTGGCCCCGGACACCGCGGAGGCGTCCACGGAGGCGGACAGGGCAGAGGCGCCCCATGCGACGCTGCGGGTCGCCGGTCCGGAGACGTCCGTGCCGCTCCCGCTGCCCGTGACGTTCACGAAGGTGAGCATCCCGCCGGTGCCTGCGGTGTTCGCGTTGTGCAGGGTGAGGCTCGCGTCGTACACCGCGAGGCGCCGGTCGGCGGCCGTCGTCGGCAGGGTCACGATCGCGTCTGCGGTCTGGCCCGGTCCGAAGGTCTCGGCCACGTAGTGGCGGGAGATGTCGACGGCACCGTTCTTGAGCTGGCTGCCGTCGAACGCGACGACGCGCTGGTCGGCGCCGAGCACGGTCATCGAGTGGTAGCTCGCGCCGGCGTTGACCCAGCGCAGCAGCAGGTTCTGCCCGGAGCCCGCGGGCACCGCAGCGGTGTCGGGGGCGGCAGCGCCGTTGATGAGGGTCCACTGCGGCGCGAACGAGCGCATGTCGAAGTCGGCCGGGGCGGCGGACGTGTTCAGCCGTGGGTCGACCTCGCTGAGGACGAGGACGGACTCCGCGGCGAAGGTGGTGTCCGCGTCGTAGGCCTGGCCCGAGGTGGGCGGGTCGACGACGAGCGCGCCGAACAGCCCGCGAGCCACCTGGTGCTGCGACCCGGCGCCGACGCCGGCCTCGTAGAGGTAGGTGCCGGGCCGGGATGCCGTGAAGCTGTACGTGTGTGACCCGCCCGCTGCGACAGGCGTGGTGTCGGGAACCATCGCCTGGCCACCCACGTAGAGGGACGTCGCCTCACCGGCGAGCCCGTTGTGCAGCGTGATGGTGACCGTGGACCCCTGCGCGACGCGCAGGGTCGGCCCACCGGGGGCGCGGACCGTGCACGGGGTCGACGTGCAGTAGCCGAGGACCGGCATCGCGGCGCCTCCGCTTCCCGGCAGGTCGGTCGTGCCGTTGTCGGCGTACAGGTCGATCCCGACCGGGTCCGCGCTGGCGGGCCCGGCCGGGCCCACCAGGATCCCGAGGACCGCCAGACCGCCTCCGGCTGCGATGCTGAGGGCTGCTCTCTTCAGTGCTGTGCTCATCGTCGTCGCCCCTCTCTCATCCACAGGTGTTCGGGGTGGGCGGCTCGATACGCATGTACGTGATCGGCCCGGTCATCGTGACGCCCCACGAGGTGATCTGGTACAGGGCGTGGTTGTGCGAGATGATGTAGTACTCACCGCACTGGTTGAGGGTCTGCACCCCTGGTGGAAGCGCCTGGGTCGACCCCAGGTACGGGCTCCCGCTGTAGAACGTGCCGACCACCTGGTTGGCGAGGCTGGGCACGGTCACCGTCACGGGGTTCGCGGGGCTGTAGTTCTCGGCGTCGTACCACTTGAAGAGCACGTCCCAGGTCTGGCCGGGGCCGATGTTGATCGCGAACTTCTCCATCGACAGGTCCGCGCTGCCGTTCTTCAGCTCGTGCCCGTCGCGCCCGACGACCAGTCCGTTGTTGCCGTGCGGGTGGAAGGGGTAGTCCTCACTGCCGACGCTGAGGTAGCGCGCCATCCCGTTCAGCGGGTGCTTCACCGGGTCGTACGGCTGCACGGTCGCCAGCGACCCGTACGGCTGGTTCGGCAGCCAGGAGGCGCCGTTGTCGGCGATGCTGTCGGGGTAGCCGCGGCCGTTGATCAGCCAGTAGCGCGCCTTGTACTTGGTGATGTTGAAGGTCTTGCCGCGCTCGACGGCCTGGTGCTGGTAGGGGTCGATCTCCGACAGCAGGACCATGAACTCCTCGGTCATGTCGAACTTGCTGTCGCTGGAGTCGTACGCCTGGTCCTTGTGCACGACACCGTTGTCGTCGACCGGGCGCACGATGAGGGCGCCGAACAGGCCCATCCGCACCTGGGTCTCCGGGTCGGTGCCGGCCTCGTAGAGGTAGGTGCCGGCGCGCTTGGCCGTGAAGGTGTAGGTGACGGTGGGCTGGGGGGTCGTGGACGTCGCCGCCGCCGCGCCGGGCGCGAGGCTGGTCATCATCGCCCCGGCAGCCCCCTGGGGCTGCGACGGTACCCCGTCGGCGCGCACGTCGTCCTGGCCGGGGAAGACCATGGAGGTCGCCACGTTGAGGGTGTTGTGCAGGATGACGGTGACCACGTCACCTTCGTTGACGCACAGCACCGGCCCGGGGTGCTGGAACGGGTCGAAGCCGTGCGAGTAGCCCCACATGAACGCCGTGTTGCCGTCCGGGAGGTCGATGTAGCCGGTGCGCGTCGTCAGGTCGAAGACGGGCTGTTTGGCAGCCGGCCCGCCGGTCGTGCAGACGATGCCGTTGCGCGGCGGGTCGGCCGCGGCGGCGGGGGCGACCTGGGTGGCGAGCGCCGCACCGAGGGCGAGGACACCGCCCGTGACGAGCGCGAGCCCGCGCTTCAGGATCCGGCGGCTCGAGTGACGTGAGGTGCTCATGCCGACACCCCTCCCAGGTCGTTGGGGAACGCCTGCGGGTCGACCCCGCTCGCGTACACGCGGATCTCGGTGGTCTGGCCACCGAAGCCGTCCGGTGCGAGGTTGTTCGACCGCAGCAGCGCTCGGTTGTAGAGGTAGTAGGTGTCGTAGCCGGAGCCGGTCTTCGGGGGTGCGGTGAAGAGCACGTCGTAGCTCTCACCCGGACCGATGTTCAGCGTGTCGGTCTCGTACGAGGTGTCCGTGCCCGGCGTCGTGCCGTTGTCCGGGCTGCGTCCGCGCATCGGCGTGGCGTCGCGTCCCACCACCCGCATCCGGATGCCGGTGATCGTCATGGCCGACTCTCGGAAGCCGAGGTTGGAGAACCGCAGGGCGACCCGCTCGCCCGCGTTGCAGGTCACCAGCGAGGACTGCGGCTGGTACTGCAGCTCGGGGTGCCCGGTGGGGGGGATGAGGTCGCCGTCCGCGGCGAACTGGGGGTGGAAGGCGTCCACCGAGGGCCCGTTGGGGGCGACGGTGTCGGGGTAGACCCGCCCGTTGAGGAGGGCGAAGTCGGCGCGGTAGTCGCTCCACTCCGGCAGCTGGATGTGGGCGTCGGCCCAGTGCGCCTCGGCCCAGACCTCCGACAGGAACATCGCGAACTCCCGGTCGTACGCCGTCGACCCCGGGCCGTAGGCCGCCGTGCCGTCGTTGTACAGGTAGCCCATGGGAGTCCCGGCGGGGATGCTGGTCCCCGGCGCGTAGGCCACCCTGGCCTTGACGGCCGGCCCCGCCCCGCCGTTCTGCCGCGGGCGGACGAAGACGAGCCCGGTCATGCCCATGTGCACGTGCTCGACGTCCTCGACGTGGCAGTGGTACATGTACGTTCCGGGTTCGCGCGGCCGGTACACGTAGGTGAACTCGCTTCCGGCCCGCACCGAGATCGACCCGGTGGGCTCACCGTCGTAGAACGGGATGACGTTGCGGAACCCGTGCCAGTGCAGGGTGTGCGCGTCGAACAGGTCGGGCCGCAGGGCCAGGCCGAGGTTGGTCAGCTGCACCCGGAACTCGTGGGCCGGCGTGCCGTCGTACTGGTCGACCCAGAACAGCGGCGCCGAGTGCTGCGCCTTGTTCTTCTGGCCCAGCCGTTGTGCGTCGCTCATCCCGGTGACGTTGCGGAACCCGAAGATGTAGGTCGTCAGGTCGCTCGTGGTCCCGTCGGGGTCAGGGTGGGGCGGGGCGAGGTTGTCCGGGTGGAACGGAGCGATGGGCGGGGTGGGCGGCAGGTGGATCCACCCGTCGGTGCCCGCCAGGTACAGGTTGGCGGGGGCGCCGGCCGCGGCCGCCACCTGCTCGGGGTACAACAGCCGGCCCGCCCAGGTGCCCGTGCCGGCGACGAGGGCCGCACTCCCGGCGAACCCGAGGGCCCGGCGCCGGCTGAGCCGTGCCGCAGCCAGCCGCGATGCCGCGCCCGTGGGTCCGGCCTGGACCTGCCCTGCCTCATCTGCGTGTGTCATGGCGTTCCCTGCGTCGAAGGTGCGGTGGTGTCGGCGTGACGTGCCGTCCCCGGTGCGGCCGGTCATGGCGCTGTGTTCCCGGTCGGAAGCGAGAACGCGTCGATGTTGTGGCCGGCGGTCGTCAGGCCGTGGGCCGTGCCGTTGAACCACGTCGTCCACGTGTCGGTCCCGGGCTGGGTCCCGGTCCCGGTCGTCCGGAGGGCGACGATGTCCTCGTCCTGGACCGGACCGAAACCGCGCAGCGACGTGTTGGTGCTGAAGGACAGGTAGTAGTTCTTGGCGTCGATCCGCACCGCACCGTCGACCCGTGCCTTGGCCGGGATGCCGTGGACCGAGGCGTCGAACACCCGCGCGTACGCCGTGCCGCTCCAGCTGTAGAGGTCGGCGTCGTCCGGCGTTCCGGTGACGCCCGGCGGGTTGGCCGACCCGAAGGTGGCGAAGTACAGGACGCCGCCGCGCACGCTGATCGCGTTGACGTCGAGCGCGCTGGTCGTCAGGCCGTGGGCCGTGCCGTCGAAGTACACCGACCAGGCCGTGCCGTTCCAGTAGACGACGTCCTCGTCCTGCACGGTGAGGGCGGGGCCACCCGACGGGGTCAGCGTCGTGTCGTCGGCGAAGGAGAGGTAGAACTGCGTCGCAGTCACCATGGCCAGCCCGTCGACGTTGGCGGTGGCCGGCACGCCGTACTTCGCGTCGGTCACGTGGACCGTTTGGGCATACGCCGAGCCGTCCCAGCTGTAGACGTCGGCGTCGTCAGCCGTCCCGTCCACTCCCGGGACCGTGGCGTTGCCGGCGGTCGAGAAGTAGACGCTGGCAGTCGGCGTCTGCGTCGGCGGCTGGACGACCTCGTCGGAGCCCGCGTCGATGGCATTCGACGGACGGGTGTCACCGTCGATGTCCTTGGTGGGCGCCGTGACGCCGCTCGAGCTCGCGACACCGATGTCGCAGGCCGGCGAGGAGGCCCCGCCGGAGCAGGCCTGGAGGTGGTAGTCACCCATCAGGTCCGGCGGGACCTCCCCGGCGGCGGTCGGGGTGACCAGCGTCGCGTCGACGAACGCCGGGTTCTGCCGCCAGGTGGCGAAGGCCACCGAGGGGGCCCACGACTCGGCGACCTTGGGGTCCGTCGCCTTGTTACCCGCGTCGGTCGGGTTGCTGAAGGCGTGCTGGCCCGAGTTCTGCTGGATCACCGAGCGCGTCGGCGCCAGCACGCCGGTGGCGTCAGCGACGCCGACGTCCCACAGGTCGACCGCGGTCGTGTCGCCGTCGAGGCCGATGCCGGTCACGGTGGTGCCGGCCCGGTGGCCGGCCCGGTTGTTCCACAGGACGTTGTTGAACAGCACCGGCTTGCTGAAGGCGGGCGAGCCGGCGGGCAGCGTGGCCTGCAGCTGTTGGCTGTTCTCGGAGGTGGACACGCCCGCGGGTGCCGCGAGGCCGTTGGAGGTCACGGCGGTGGCCGTCGTGAGGTTGTCCATGATCGTGTTGTTGACGATCTGCACGTTCGGGGCGTCGTTGATGCCGATGCCGCCGCCCTCGTGGGTCGAGATGTTCCCGGCGATGACGTTGTTGTAGACCTTCATCGGGAAGTTCCCGGCCTGGAGGAAGCGGATGCCGCCGCCGTCGTCGTTGGCGAGGTTGCCCTGGATGTGGTTGTTGTAGATCTCCACCGAGCCGGAGCCCTCGGAGAGCACGTCGGGGTCGGCCGGGAGCGCGCCGGCGATCATGATGCCGCCGCCCTCGTCGTTGGAGTTGTTGAGGGTGATCCGGTTGTCGTGGATCGTCCCGTTCGGGCTGAGGCCGTAGACGCTGACCCCGGCGCCGTACTCGAGCGAGAAGTTGCCGCAGACGTCGTTGCCCGCCACCTCGTAGCCGTGCGCACCGGCGAAGAGCCCGATGCCACCGGCGAGGTTGGTGCCGGCGTTCTGCACGATGCGGTTGTTGAGGATCCGGGCACCCGGGTTGTGCTGGTTGCTGTTCGGGGCCGGGATGTCCGGAGTGCCGATGCGGATCGTGCCGTACGAGCCGCCGTTGTTCTCGACGACGTTGTTCGACACCTGCAGCTTCGCCACGTAGGCGTGGGCGTAGACCGCGCCACCCTGGGTGCTGATGTTCGGCGGCAGGTTGGTGAGCTGACCGGTGAGGTCGTTGATGTTGCCGGGCACACCCTGCTGGTCGCCACCGCGGATGTCGAACCCGTCGATGAGCGGGGTGAAGGCGTTCGAGCCGTTGCTGAACCTCCCGGTCGTGTCGGCGAAGAGCGAGATGACGGCACCGTCGCTGACCGGAGCGTCGCCCAACCAGGCTGCCGCGTCGACGCGGGTGAGCCAGTCGGTGGCCATGCCGCTGTCTCCGGCGAAGCCGGCACCGTCGACGACGGTTCCCTGCACGTAGGGGCTGTTGTTGTCCGGGCCCTGGAAGCCACCGGCTCCGACACCCTGGAGCTTGACCGCTCGCGTGACGACGAGGTTCTCGTAGTACGCGCCCCGCGGGTTACCGGCCGTGGCCTCGTTCGGGTAGACGACGACGAGATCGCTTCCGTTGCTGATGGCCGCGTCGTCGAGCGCGTTCTGGATCGCGTGGCTGACCCCCGGCGTGCCGGACTCACTGCCGGCCTTCGTGGGGTCGTACTTTGCGTTCCGCCCCGGGCCCACCTCGTACACGTTCGGGTTGTAGGCATTGCGGCCGCGCCCGAGGACGTGGAAGGTCAGGCCGTTGACGGTCTTCTTGCCGTTGTCGGCGGTGACGCTGAGCTGGTACGGGCCGCTCGGGAACCCGGCGGGACCCGGGATCGTGACCACGATCGCGGTGTTGCTCCAGGTGACGACCGTCGCCGCTGTGGTGCTCGTCCCGGCCTTCAGGGTCACCGAGCCGGCGCCGCGGGTGTCGCCGAAGCCGTAGCCGGTGATCGTGACCTGCCGGTTCGTGCCCGTGTCGGTGGACCGGACGAACGGCTTCGACACCCGGAACAGCTGCGGTGCCGCCTCGTTGACGAGGCACTGCACGGTGGTCGGGCTGGTGCCCGGGATGCCCACGCTGACTCCGACCTGGGTGGGTGCGAGGTCGGTCGGGATGGTCACGCCTGGCATCGCCTCGAACTCGGTGGCGATGGTGCGGAACCTCGGGTTGTAGTTCTGGTTGAGGTGTCCTGGCGCGCCAGGGTCGTTGCCGACGAACCGGTAGAGGTTCGTGCAGACGCCGGACGGCGTCGGGCAGCTGATGTGGTCGGTGGACGGCATCAGCACGTCGTAGTAGCCGTTGAAGTCGGACTCGGCGGTGTGCACCAGGCGACCGGTGTAGTCGTAGATGCCCACCGGGGCGTAGGGCACGCCGGCCTTGTCACCGAGCAGCATGGCCCGCTTGTCGACGGCGAAGTTGAGGTCGTCGACGATGAGCCCGCGCAGGCGCGAGGGGATCGGGACGTCGGTGAAGATGTTGAACATCGGCACGATGGACTTGCCGTTGTTCAGGTCCACCAGCTTGGTGTCGCAGCGGGGCTTGACCATGCCCTCGTAGGGCGACCCGCCCATGTCGACGAACGGAGCGTTGTCCACCGGGGTCGATGTGGGCACCTTGACACCCAGTCCGAGGTCCTTCAGCGGATAGTTGTCCGTTCCGTCGCCGGCGACGTCGACGGTGTGCAGCGCTCCGGCGCACGACGGCGGCGGCACCTGCGGTACGACGGTGTCACCACGGGCGACGTTGATGTCCTCCTCGCCGGTCACCGAGTACATCGGGTTCCCGGACGTGTCCTTCGGGATGTCGATCGAGACCAGGTAGCTGTCGGCACCGATCGGGGTGAAGGGGACGTCGACCGGGTGGTTCGGGTCGGTCCGGTCCTGGCAGGTCGGGTTGGCCGGGTCGGTGTCGTCGAGCGTCCCGGGGGCCAGGCAGACGTCACCGAAGCCGTAGTTGCCGTCGACGGTGGCACCGAAGTTCGCGTCCGGGGTGCCCTGGTCGGTGGGGTACGGGCCGAACTGCACACCGTTGACGAGAGCCGCGAGGCACTCACCGTCGGTCTTCTGGTTCGGCGGGAGGACGTCCTCCACCTCCGGGTGGGGGATCTCGTTCCCGTCCACGTCACGGGCCGTGCACCCGCTCGGTGGGCTCCAGTGCTCGGAGAGGTAGGAGTTGAGCAGCGTGCCCTTCTCCAGCGCGCCGTGCTCGTCGACGACGAACCGGTCGGTGGCGTCACACGGGGTCGTGGTGTCGCCCGGGCACTCCACCGGGGCGTACAGCCGCACGGGGATGTTCGGGACGCCGGGCTGCCAGTCCTCGGCCGCGGCGTACTGCGGGTCGAGCTCGTTGCGGGTCGTGTCGTAGGAGATCGAGCCGACGATGCCGCCGTTCTCCCCCTTGCTGGCGACGTACTTCTGCACGCCCCAGTCCAGGGTGCCGGACAGGCCGATGATCGGCAGTGTGCTCATGTCGACGCCGGCGCCGAGCACCGTGGTGGGGGTCGGCTGGTTGTCGGCCTGGTAGGTGACGCCCGTAGTGTAGAAGCTGTCGGAGTACGCCTCCATGACCACCCACTCGGACAGCGGGTAGGCGGCCTCGAACCGGTAGAACCCGTTGCTGTCGGTGCTCACGGCGGTCGAGCCGCGGTCCATCAGCGAGTTGTCCTTCTTGCGCATCGTCAACGGGAACTGGGCGACGCCCTGCTCGCCGGGGTCGCGCTTGCCGTTCTTGTTCGTGTCGAGGAAGACGTGGCCGGTGTACTCGGTCCACCACCCGTTGAGCGGGAGCTGCTTGAGGTCGACCGCCTTGCCGTCCGAGACCGTGACGTTGACGAGCTGGAGGATGTAGTCCTGCGGCTCGTCCCACCAGGTGAGCTGGTAGTTGCCGTCGGGGACGTGCGGGATCGTGAAGCTCCCGTCGGCCGCGCCGCGGCCGACCCAGACGGCCTGGTCACCGTTGCCGAGGTCGTTGAGCGAGAGCACCGGGTCCGGCATCGGCTTGTCGAGCTTGCTGCCGGTCATGCCGAAGAGGTAGTTGAAGCTGCCTCCGATCGGAGGGTAGTACTGCTTGACGGCCACCACCGTGCCGGTGACGGCCGCACCGCCGGACGCCGGGAGGTCGTTGTGCGTGTGCACGAAGCCGAACTGCGGGGTGGGCACCGGCTCGGAGCCCACCGTGGCCTCGGTGTCGTAGCCCGTCGCGTTCTCCATCAGCCAGGTGTCCCAGTCGTGGTTGCCCTCGAGGGTCGTCGTCTGGAGGTAGTCCGTCCCGTCGGGAGGCGAGACCGTCGTGGTGTAGCGGTTCGTCCCGAGGTGGGGAATGGTCAGCATGCCGGTGCTGTCGCTGAAGCACTTGCCGCCGATCTTGCTGATGGTCTTGGGCGTGCCGTCGGGATTGCGGTAGGTGGTGCTCCACGGGATGACGTGCGTGTCCGGGTTCTCGCCCGCGTAGACGGTGCACAGGGGGTTGCCGTACACGTCGGTGGTCACCTCGCCGAGCGTGTCGTTGACGTGGCCCTGGAACCCCTCGAGCCCCGCTTCGCCGTTGTCGATGGCGCCGTTGGTCGAGGCCTCGTCGAGGAACACCTGCGCGCGCAGGGTCGCGTCGGGCAGCGGGTTGGGCTGCACCCCGACCTCGACGAGCCCCTTGCCGCCCACCGACGCGTCCTGCTCGAGCGGCACGGTGAAGTGCGTCCCGTCGATCTTGTAGTTGTCGGCCAGCACGGTGATCAGGTAGTCACCGTCGGGCAGGTTCAGCGACTTGGCGCCGTCCAGGAAGTCGGCGCTGGTGCCCTGGCGGTAGATGGGCGCCGCGCCGGGGTCCTGGAGCACGGAGGGCCACGTGCAGTCGGCGGGGTAGTTGGCGTCCTCGGCCGAGCACCCGGAGCCGGGCTTCGGCCCGCCGTAGGGGGCCGACTTGCCCGAGTTGTCGACGCTGATCATGTAGCGGTAGTCGGTGACGTGGGCACCCTTGACCACGGTCGTCCAGCCGGAGTCACCGGGAACGTGCTTCTCCGTGCGCGCGGACGACACCTCGACCGTGACGGCGTTCGTCGTCGGTGCCGCCTGGGCTGCCGGCGCCGTGAGCACGGGCACGGTGGCCATGACGCCGAAGGTGAGCGCCGCGGCGCTGAGTGCGGTCACGGCCCGGCGTAGGGCGGATGCCGTCGCTCCCCCGGCGGTCACCCGTCGCGACTGCTGTCGACCCGTCGGGCCACCCGGCGCCCTGCCCCTCGTGGCGCCGCCTGTCGAGCTCACACCGTTGTCCTGCGGGTGGTCGTGTCCCTGCATGCGACTCACATCCCTGTTTCCGAACACCCCCTGCAGGCGCTCGCACTGCGCCATGGCACCCCGTGCGGACACTCCGTGGCGAGCGTTCGGTGTGACTTGTCACACAGCCGTATCCGCCGTGTCAGGAGGCGGTCAGGTCACCGTCATGGCGCGGTCATGTCGGTGTCATGCGGCGGTCAGGGTGCCGTCAGGTTCCGGTCATCTTCCGGGCCCGGGCACCCGGCGGGCCCGCACGAGAACGGGCCCTGTCGTCAGGCGGCCGGCGGGGCCGGCGGGTCCAGGGCGGTGAGCAGCCGGCTGGTCGCCCCGGCGAGCTGCGCCGGCGCGGCAGCCTGGTCGCGTGTCGCCACCAGCGACTCGACATCGGCTCGAGAGGCGCGCACGGCATCACGAAGCGTGCGGGCACGAGCGGCGCGCTGCTCCTCGGGCGCCGCGGCCTCGAGCCCGGTGAGCCGGTCCTCGGTGGCACCCACCCGGGCGGCGCTGACCTGCCAGGCGCCGGCGAGGGCGTCCGTGGTGCTGGTCTGCTGCAGCTGGGGCAGCAGCTCGCGGCCGAACCACGCCACCTCTGCCTCGGCCTCGGCGAGCTCGGCGTCCCAGGCGGCACGCCGCCTGCTGCGCACGACGAGGAACCCGGCGAGTCCCGCGAGCAGCGCGGCGAGCACGAGCCACACCCAGCCCGGGATGCCGCCGTCCTCGCCGGCGACCGGCTCGGGCGCGGCCGTCACCGTGGCGGACGGGGTCGGCGTCGGCGTGGCTGTCGGCGTGGGCGTGGCGGTGGCGGTGCGGGTGACCTCCCTGGTGGGAGTCACCGTCGAGGTCACCACGACCGATGAGGTGGCGGTGCGCGTCGGCGGTGTGGTCGTCGGCGTCGGCGGTTTCGTGGTCTCGGTCGGGGTCGGCGTCGGGGCGTCGCTCGTCTGGGTGGGCTCCGGCGTGGGGGTGTCGGGCACGACGGCGGTCGGGGGGACCGAGACCGACGGCCGGGACAGGGACGGCACGGGAACCGAGATCGAGGGGATCGACGGCAGGCTCCCCGACGGGGTCGGGAGGGTGACGCCGCCACCCCCGCAGCCGGTCAGCAGCAGCGCCACCGTCGCGCCGGCCGGGACGAGCCACCCTCGAGACCTCGTCGTGCCGGGGGTGCGGGCGTCCATGTCGCGGCCTTCCAGTCGTGGGGTGCGCTGCCTCCCAGCAGTCTCGACGGCGGCCGCGCACGGGGCATCACCCGCACCGGATGATGCGGCCCTGCGGCAGCGGAGGGTGCAATGGCGCAATGGACGACTCCGCACCGGACGCCCCCACCGCGGAGCACGCCCGCCTGGCCCAGGCGACCGGGCGCGCGGAGAGCGACCTGTTCAACGCGAACCCCTGGTACGAGTGGGGGCCCTACCTCAGCGAACGTGCCTGGGGCACGGTGCGGGAGGACTACTCCGCCGACGGCGACGCCTGGCGCTCCTTCCCCCACGACCACGCCCGGTCCCGCGCCTACCGCTGGAACGAGGACGGGATGGCCGGCATCTCCGACCTCCACCACGAGCTCTGCCTGGGGCTGGCGCTGTGGAACGGCAGGGACCCCATCCTCAAGGAGCGCATGTTCGGGCTGGCCGGCCCCGAGGGCAACCACGGTGAGGACGCCAAGGACTACTGGTGGTACCTCGAGGGGCTGCCGAGCGCCGCCCTGTTGCACTGGCGCTACCACTACCCGCAGGGCGAGTTCCCCTACCGGCAGCTCGTCGAGCACGGCCGGGGGCTCGGCGACCCCGAGCTGGAGCTGCTCGACACCGGCGCCTTCGACGACGACCGCTACTGGTCGGTCGACGTGACCTACGCGAAGGCGAGCCCCACGGAGGTGCTCGTGCAGGTCCTCGTCGCGAACCACGGCCCGGACGAGGCGACCCTCGACGTGCTGCCCACGCTGTGGTTCCGCAACACGTGGTCCTGGGACGACGGCGCCCCGCGGCCGCGCATCGAGGGCGACGGCTCCGCGCTGCGCGTCAGCGACCACGCCCTCGCGGGCTACCGGCTGGATGCCGCGCCCGGCCCCGACGGGACTCCACCGCAGGCACTGTTCTGCGAGAACGAGACGAACCTGCCGCGGGTCTTCGGGGCACCGGCCACCACCGCCTACCCCAAGGACGGCATCAACGACCACGTCGTCGTGGGCGCGCCGACGGTCAACCCCGACGGGTTCGGCACCAAGGCCGCGCTCCGCTACCGGGTGACCGTGCCGGCCGGGGGCACGGCCGAGCTGCGGCTGAGGCTGCATCGACCCGAGCCGTCTGCCGATACACGAACTGCCTGGGCCGCAGCGGCTTTCGACACGGTCATCGAGGCACGACGTGCCGACGCCGACGAGTTCTACACGCACCTGGCGCCTGCGGGGACCACTGCGGAGCAGCTGCGGGTGCTCCGCCAGGCCAGCGCCGGGCTGGTGTGGAGCAAGCAGATCTACCCGTACAGCGTTGCCCGCTGGCTCGACGGCGACCCGGGGCAGCCGCCACCGCCGGAGTCCCGCCGCGGCATCCGCAACGACGGGTGGCGGCACCTGGACTCCTTCGACGTCCTCGCCATGCCGGATCCCTGGGAGTACCCGTGGTTCGCCGCCTGGGACCTGTCCTTCCACGCCATCTCCTGGGCACACCTCGACCCCGCGTTCGCCAAGTACCAGATGCTGGTGCTGCTGCGCGAGTGGTTCCAGCACCCCAACGGCGCCCTGCCGGCGTACGAGTGGAACTTCGACGACGTCAACCCGCCGGTGCACGTGCTCGCCGCGCTGCGGATCTACGCGATCGACGGCGCCCGCGACCGCGAGTTCCTCGAGCGGGTCTTCCAGAAGCTGGTCGTCAACTTCACCTGGTGGCTGAACCGGGAGGATCCCGAGGGGAACAACGTCTTCGGCGGGGGCTTCCTCGGCCTGGACAACATCAGCCCGCTCGACCGGTCGCACCTCGCCGACGGTGCCCGCCTGGAGCAGGCCGACGGCACGGCGTGGATGGCGTACTACGCGATGTCGATGCTCGTCATCGCGGTCGAGCTCGCCGAACAGAACCCCGTCTACGACGACATGGTCGTGAAGTTCCTCGAGCAGTTCCTCCAGATCCGGCGCGCCCTGGAGGAGCAGGGGCTCTACGACCCCGACGACGCGTTCTTCTACGACCGGCTCGTCCAGCCGTGGGGCGAGGCGGTGGCCGTGCGGGTGCGCACCATCTCGGGGCTGATCCCGCTGCTGCCCGCCGTCGGCCTGCCCCGGCCACAGGCGGCCCGCGTGCACCGGCTCGGCAAGGGCTTCGCCACCATCCGTGACGCCTGGCAACGGCAGGGCGGCACCCTCGCCGAGCTGGTCCGTGAGCTCGACGGGCGCGAGCACCTGCTGGTGTCGGTGCTGCACCCCGACGACATGCGGCTGGCCCTCACCGAGTTCTTCGACGAGGACGCCTTCCTCTCCCCCCACGGCCTGCGCTCGGTCTCGAAGCGCTACGAGGGCCACCCCTACGCCCTTCCCGGGATGCCGGGCGCGACGATCGACTACGAGCCCGCCGAGTCGACCACCGCGATGTTCGGCGGCAACTCCAACTGGCGCGGACCGGTGTGGATGCCGGTGAACTACCTCGCGGTGCGCCAGTTCGTGCGCTGGCAGATGTTCCTCGGCGACGACTTCACCCTCGAGTACCCCACCGGCTCGGGGACGCAGCGCACCTTCGGCCAGGTCGCCCAGGACCTCGCCGACCGGCTGGTGGGCATCTGGCTGCCCGACGGGCGCGGCCACCGCCCGGTCTTCGGCAGCGTCACCCGGCTGCAGGAGGACCCTGCCTGGAAGGACAACCTGCTGTTCTTCGAGTACTTCCACGGCGACACCGGCGCCGGCGTCGGTGCCATGCACCAGACCGGCTGGACCGCCCTGGTCGTCGACCTCCTGCTCGACCCCCCGGGCCGGCCGCACCCGCCGACGCACACCCGGTAGCCCGTCCGGGACCGGAGCACCACCCGACCGCAAGGAGCACCATGCCCACCCAGAGCGACAACCCCGTCCTCGACACCATCGCCGCCATCACCGCTGCGTCACTGGAGCGTTCCGACCTTTCGCCCGAGGCCCTGGTCATGATCCGGCTGGCCGCCCTGGCCGCGGTCGACGCGAAGCCACTGTCCTACCTGGCGCACGTCGGCCCGTCGGTGGAGAGCGGGGTGACCCTCGAGGACGTGCAGAACGTGCTCGTCGCCGTGGCCCCGATCATCGGCACCGCCCGCACCCTGTCGGCGTCGGTCAACATCGCCGAGGCGCTCGGGTTCGCCGTCGGCGTCATGGAGGCCGAGCTCGACGCTGAGCTCGACGAGATGGGCTGAGCCGGCTCGCCGTCAACCCACGGCGACGTAGACGGTGTTCGCCGAGGTGCCCCCCGTGAGCGGGTTCGCGAAGCTCACCACGTGCGCGTCGGCGGCGCCGAACCCGGCGCGCAGCACCGCAGTGAAGTCGTCGTCCGGCGGGTCGTCGGACCACAGGGCGAGGACCCCGTCGTGGTGCAGGTGCGCGCGCAGCGCGTGCAGACCCTGAGCCGTGTAGAACGCCGCGTGGCTGGGGTGCAGCACGTGTCGCGGGGTGTGGTCGATGTCGAGGAGCACCACGTGCGCCCTCGCCGGCCCCTCGGGCGCGAAGGGCGACCCTCCCGCGGCCAGCGCGAAGAAGTCGCCCTGCACGAGCCGGGCGCGCGGGTCGCCGGCGAGCCCGGCGGCATCCGGCAGCAGCCTGCGCTCGTGCCAGCCGATGACCGGCGCGAGTGCCTCGACCACGACGATCGAGCGCACCCGCGGGTCCTCCAGTGCGGCGACCGCGGTGTACCCGAGCCCCAGGCCACCGACGACCACGTCCAGCCGCTCGCCGGGGCAGGCGGCGAGCCCGAGCCGGGCCAGCTCGATCTCGGCGACGGGGAACAGGCTGGACATGAGGAACTCCTCGCCCAGCTTCACCTCGTAGACGTCGACGTCCAGGGTCGGCTCCAGCCTCCGGCGCAGGCTGATCTCGCCCATCGCGGTGGGCTGCCAGTCGAGCTCCTCGAACCGCCTGCTCATTGGCCGTGGCCCTCTCCTCCGCCCGACGTCGCCCAGGACTGCCGGCGACCGCCACACCGTAGCCCCCGCCGGCCCGCGAGGATGGGCCGATGACCGAGCACCCGACGCCCCCGTCGCACGCCGAGCGCGCCCGCGCCGCAGAGCCGACCCTGACCCGCTCCATCCCCGGGCCCTTCCCGTCCAACTCCGCTGACGTGCTGCGCGAGCTCGCCGCGACCGCGGCGGCGCTCGACGAGCCGGGCGCCTGGGACCGCTACGGCGAGCACGGGCCCGTCGCGGCCCTCGAGCGCCGGGTCGCCGACCTGCTCGGCAAACCCGCCGCCGCCATGTTCCCGAGCGGCGTCATGGCACAGCAGTCGATGCTGCGGGTGTGGTGCGACGAGCGCGGGTCGCGGCGCGTCGCCATCCCGGCACTGTCGCACCTGGTCGTGCACGAGGCCGACGGCCCGCGCCTCCTGCACGGCTTCGAGTTCGTGACCCTGACCGACGGCCCGACCGTGCCGTTGGCCGAGCACCTCGCCGCGGTTGCCGGGCCGCTCGGCGCAGCCCTGCTCGAGCTGCCGCTGCGCGACGCCGGCCACCTCCTGCCGTCGTGGGTCGAGCTGGAGGCGTTCGCCCGCGGATGCCGCGAGCGTGGGGTGCCGCTGCACCTCGACGGCGCCCGGATCTGGGAGTCGTCCCCGTACCTGGGGCACTCCCCCGCGCAGGTCGCGGGGCTCGCCGACAGCGTCTACGTCTCGCTCTACAAGGGACTCGGCGGCCTGTCCGGCGCCGTGCTGGCCGGGCCGGAGGACGCGGTGGCCCAGGCCAGGCTGTGGCGCACCCGGATGGGCGGCACCCTGTTCAGCCTGATGCCGTACGCCGTCGCCGCACTGCGTGGTCTCGACCGTGAGCTGCCGAGGATGGCCGAGTACCACGAGCGGGCGGTGCTGCTCGCACGACGACTGCAGGACAACGGCATCCGTGTGACGCCGCAGCCCCCGCACGGCACGGCGTTCCGCATCCACGTCCAGCGCGAGGTCGGCGACCTCGACGAGCGGCGGGTCGTGGCGATGGAGCGCGAGCACCTGCGGCTCTCCCCACCCTGGGCCGCCTCGGACACCCCCGGGTGGTCGTGGACCGAGATCACCGTGGGGCCGGCCACGATGGACTGGGACGTCGACGAGGCGGTCGACGCCCTGGTGCGGACTTACCTCGACCAGAACTGACGGGCTACCGCCGAGCTGCCGTCGAGATCGCGTGGCCGGGAGCACGAGCGGATCGCCATGACGGGGGACGACGGCGCTACCAGGCGACGGACCGGTTCACGCCGGTGACGTCCTTCACTGCGTGTCCTGCGAAAGAGTGCCGTCGCGCTCCGTGTAGGTGTGTCCGGTGCTCGGGCAGACCCAGGAACCGGGTTTCATGCCGGGCTGCAACGGGTGACCGGCCGTCCCCACCCAGCCCAGCTGCCGCGCGGGAACTCCCGCCACGAGAGCGAAGTCCGGCACGTCCCGAATGACCACTGAACCGGCAGCGACGAGAGCCCATCGACCGATCGTGACCGGCGCGACACACACGGCCCGGGCGCCGATGGATGCACCTCGCCTACAGGTCACTCCCACCAACGTCCAGTCGGCACCGCTCTTGAGTGAGCCGTCCGGTGTGACGGCTCGCGGGTACTGATCGTTCGTGAAGACGACAGCAGGCCCGACGAACACGCCGTCCTCGAGAGTGGCTGGTTCATAGACCAACGCATAGTTCTGCAGCTTGCAGTTGTCACCGAGCGTGACGCCTGGCCCCACGTAGGCGCCACGACCCACGATGCAGTTCGCACCCAGTACGGCGCCCTCACGCACCTGCGCGAGATGCCAGATCGAGCTGCCCTGGCCGATCACCGCGTTTCCTGCGACGTCAGCCGACTGTTCGACTCGAGTGTTCACGGCGTACTCCTTTCTGCTCGACCCACCACGGTAAACCGCGTTGCGGGTGCAGCGATCGATGGATCGGACCTGACGACACACGTCGATTCCCGAGCCATCCGGTAGACGTCGACGATGGCCAGATCCGGCCCGCAGCGCCGGGACCCGGCGCGCCGCTCGATGGCCGATCCGCACTCACCGACGACCTTGGTGTCACGTTGTCGCTCGAGCGGGCTGCGCTCTCCTCTGCGAACCAGCTCGTGGTCGTCGACGAGAAACACCCGGATCATCCTCTGCGCTCCATGCCCATCTCGAAACTACCGCCCGGTGAGGCAGCCGCGACCACGCCTGAGACGGAGGACATGGCACCGGTGGTCTCTGCACCTACAGCACGGCCACCCCGGTCATCGAGCCTCTCGTAGTGGCGTGGGGCATCTGACCGAGATGGATCCCGGCCGGCACCAACGTGCCTCCCGGGCCGACGGATCCAGAAGGGAACCAGCACGCCGTTGCCGGGGGGGAACACCACGGCACTGTCCAGTGGAACCGGCGGCCACGCAACCGGCCCCTGCGCAGACGCCGCCCCGCCCGGGCGAGGGCGTGTGCCTCCGCGCCGCGGGTCATCACGTGCAACTCGGCCCTCCTGAGTTGATCGCGAGCTGTGCCGTCAGGTGTGCGTTCGCGCCGAATCCGTGGAGGACGAGCCGTCCTCCTGCCGGAAGGCCCGACCGACGCCGGGCCCGACGCTCAGACCTCCTCCAGCAACCCGCGTGGCCCGGAACGGGGTCCGGCCGGACGGCGAGCCTCACGCGGTCGCCACGCCCGAAGCGCCCGGTCGCCTCCCAGGCGTAGCGCGGCCGCAGGCATGGCGACCTCGAGGACGTCAAGGCATGCCAAGAGGTCCGGGAACACCGGCATCCGCGACGCCGTCCAGGATGGCGAGCAGCCGCATCTCCAGGCGCAGTGACCGCCCCCTGCGGCGGCGAACGTTCGGGGATCTCGTGCTCTCGGCCGCCGGCAGCCGACTCCACGAGCATCGGCGGCAGGGCGATCGACAGCGCAGGCCGGGAGGGCACACCGACCCCCGCGACATGGCAGGGGGCGCGGGCCATGGCATCCGGCCAACACCCGGGGACTGGCGCCAAGGCCGAGCCACGCCAACGGCGGGGCGACCGCCGCGGGGTGGCTACCCCGCTTCGTCGACCTCCGCCCCGTCCTCGCCCGGGTGACCCCGCCCGGCACCGGTGAGCACACGGTGCACCCATGGTTCCTCGGGACGCGGGACCGCTGCCTCACGGGGGAAGCTGAGCGCCGACAGGACCAGCGCGAACAGCACTGGCGTGACGTCCTCGAGTCCGGACGCCGAGCCGGACCTCAGAGTGACGACCCACGACCGGCCGTCCGGGTCGTACCCTCCCGCGCCGGTGATGGCCACGTCAGCGCCGCCGAGGGCCCGTCGCTCGGCGCGGTCCCCGGTGCTGCGGTCTGCGTAGAAGCCCCCACCTGCGCTCGCCCGAAGCCGCGCCGGGAATTCGTCGAGCACGAGAGCACCGGTTGCCGTGGCTGAGCCGGCGAACGGCTCGTCCGTGGCGCCATCGCTGGCCATGTCGTACAACTTGCGCCCGTGCCGCAGCCAGACGGACCAGGACCGAGCCCCTACGGCCCCCGCCAGTCGGTCCGCGATGACGGCGAGCCGCTCTCGCGTCGACGCGTCTGCCATCAGGTCGAGCGCCTCGGCACAGTGCAGGACGAGTGCCACCAGGTCGTCCGGGTCCGGGCGGCGGACGTCGGCGACCGGGAGATCACTCTTGCGCTTCGCCGTCTCGAGCCCCGCGGTCACGAGCGCCGCGCCGAGAACCTCGGCGAGGAGCCTGCCCCAACTGGGCTCGATCAGGGCGGGAACGGCGCCGTGATAGATCAGTCGAAGCTCCCCCCACGGGGTGTGGCCGCACAGCACGGGATGTCGCGACACGTGCGCCGCCCTTGTCCCGTCGGCTGCGACCGGCGTCGTCGCCACCGTCTCACCGTGGTGCACCTCGATCTCGTCGGCGGAGACCACCGTCGAGGCACGGGCGGTGAAGAACACCAGCAGCTCGTCCAGCGATGGGCGGGTCCGGGAGAAGGCGAGCAGATCGGTGAGGGTCGCCACCGTGAGGTCCGGATCATCGAGCACGGAGCGCTCCCATCATCCCGTCCGGGCCGGTCCTCGCGGGCCGACCGACGGCCCTTCCCTGCTGACGATGGTGTTCATCGAGGACCGTTTGCGAACGTCAAGACAGATTCTGCTCCACCCCGGTGAGCCGGGCGGCCCTCCTCGAGGAAACGGGTCGAAACTCACACTGCCGCGACGGGAGTTCGGCGGACGCCCTGCTCAGGGCGCCGTCACCAGGAGGCGATCGTTGTCCGGGATGTTCACCCAGCCCATGCTGCGCATGACGTGGAGGGAGTAGGCCGCGTAGTCGTCTGCGCGGTTCGCGCTGCTCAGGTGGCCGAATGCCTCGAGCGACACGGCGCCCACGAGCGCGGAGACGGCGCCGGTCGCAATCGCCCGGGCCTGTCCCTGTACCGGCGAGCCCTCACCGCTCCGCACGGAGGTCGACCTGCTCATGACGGCCGGGACGGCGACCGGCACAAGGGCTCCGCTCGAGATGGACCGGGCGACGGTACTGACCGGGATGCTCATCAGGCGAGCGGTCGCGGCAGCGAGGTCCGGATGCACGGGGTCGACGCCCGACAGCCGGGGACCGACCACCAGGGCGTACTCGTCCACGTGGTCCATCGCCCACTGGCGAAGGACGAAGGATCCGCGGAGCCACTGGGTCACGTCGTCGTCCTCGGGGTAGGCCTTCAGGGCGCCCTCCAGCGTCTCCCGCAGCGACTCCTGCGCATCGACACACAGGGCAGCGAGCAGGGCTCCGTGGTCGTCGAAGTACCGGTACAGCCCCGATGGCGTCATGTCGATCGCTCGAGCGACGCCGCGCATGGTGACACCACGGGCGCCGTGCTGCCGCAGCTCGTCGAGGGCGGCAGCCTTGATCTCGCTCAGCGCCGCCGCACGCCCGCGTTGTCGCCGCGAGGACGGCACGACAGGAGGAGGGGTAGGGGGCATGGACGGGACCTTCAGGAGCAGGGCGCCCGCGGCCGCAGGGTGCGGAGGGCGGTTCAGCACCTCAGATGATATCTCCCGTACCGCGCGGTGGCATGTTGAACACGGGCTGGACGAGAACAGTGTTCTACACCTCATTGCGAACAGTGTTCTCGATGTGTACGGTGTTCTCATTCGACGGTGGGCTCGGCGTTCCGGCAGGGGGAACGCTCGGCCAGCGCCGCGGATGAGGACTGCCTCCCTGCGCCCGCATGTCGCCACGGCGACCCGGCCGGAGGAGAGCAGATGTCCACGACCCCCTCCCGGCTGGTCGCGCACGGCGGAATCGGCCACCCGGGCGGAGGTCGTCGGTGACCAGTTCCTCGTTCGTGACGACGCCGCCGCTCGCGTCCTCCGGCCGCTCCGTGCACGTCGACCTCGCCGAGCACGGGCACGCGAAGGTGCGGCACGGCCTGCGGCCGTGGCAGCGCCGACACCGTGCTCTCACCGTGGCCACGGACATGACCGCCGCCCTGGTGGGTCTCACCGCAGGGCTGGCCGGACGCACGGTCGTCGTCGGAGAGGACGCCCCACTGTGGGGCTCGACACAGGACTTGCAGGTGACCTCGGTCGTGATCGCCGCGCTGTGGCTGGTGCTGCTCGCGCGACACGGAGCCTATGCCACGCGGATCGCGGGAGCGGGGGCCGACGAGTACCGCACCGTGCTGCGCGCCGCTGCGACGCTCGTCGCCGTCGTGGCGTTCGTCTCCTTCAGCGTCAAGCTCGAGTTCTCCCGCGGTGTGCTGCTCGTCGCGGTGCCCACCATGACCGCCGCCACCATCGCCGCGCGGCACCTGCTGCGACAGCGGCTCGCGACGGCACGCGACCGCGGGGAGTGCCTGCAGCCGACCCTCCTCGTCGGTGACGCCGGTGCCGTGGCCGAGCTGGCCCGCCGGATCGGGGCCGCACCGCGCACGACCGGGCTGGCGGTCAGGGGCGTGTGCCTCACCCAGCCGGCCGACCTCGTCCGTCCTCCCGCGGGGCTGGCCGGCGTCCCTCTGCTCGGCAGCCTGGACGACACTCTCCGCGTCGTGGACAGCGTCGGGGCGGAGGTCGTGGCCGTCGCCACCGGCCCCGCCCTGTACGGCGAGCCGCTGCAGCGCCTGGGGTGGGCCCTCGAGCAACGCAACGTCGACCTGCTCATCGACCCTGGCGTCATCGAGGTGGCCGGACCCCGGTTGACGCTGCGCCCTGCCAGCGGGCTCCCGATGCTCCACGTGGAGCGGCCGGTGTGCAGCGGGGCACGCTATGCCGTCAAGCTCGCCGTCGACCGGCTCATCGCACTGGTGGCCCTCGTCCTCGGCGCACCGCTGCTCCTGGCGATCGGCCTGCTGGTGGTCTTCGACTCACGCGGTCCGGTGCTCTACGGGCAGCGGAGGGTCGGGGAGGGCGGGCGCACCTTCACCATGCTCAAGTTCCGCACGATGTGCGTCGACGCCGACGCCAGGCGCGAGGAGCTCGAGGGCCAGAACGAGGGGCACGGAGCCTTGTTCAAGCTCCACCGCGACCCGCGCATCACCCGGGTCGGCGCGGTTCTGCGACGGTACTCCCTCGACGAGCTGCCCCAGCTGGCCAACGTGGTCCGGGGTGAGATGTCGCTCGTCGGTCCACGCCCGCCGCTGCCCGCCGAGGTCGACCAGTACCAGAGCGCCGCCGTGCGCCGGTTGCGGGTGCGCCCGGGGATGACCGGGTTGTGGCAGGTGTCCGGCCGCAGCGACCTGTCCTGGGTGGAGTCGGTGCGCCTGGACCTCTGGTACGTCGACAACTGGTCGCTGGCCGTGGACGCGCAGATCCTCCTGCGCACCGCAGGCGCCGTCGTCCGCGGACGCGGGGCGTACTGATGCGCGCCGCGGTGCCACCCAGATGGCGTCCGACCCCGACCGGGGCCGGATCGACCCACAGGCTCTGCGAGGGACGGACCCCGTCCGCTCCACCGATGGGCCCCAGCAAGGGGAGCGTGCGCTCATGAAGGTTGCCATCTTCGGCCTCGGGTACGTGGGGACCGTCACTGCCGCCGGCCTGGCGTCGCAGGGACATCACGTGGTCGGCGTCGACGTCGACGCGAGCAAGGTGGCCGCCGTGGGGCAGGGACGGAGTCCCGTCATCGAGCCCGACGTGGACCGCCTCGTCGCCCAGGCAGTCGCCGCCGGGCGGCTGAGTGCCACCGCCGACGTGCGCGAGGCCATCGACGGCGCCGACATCTCCCTCGTGTGCGTCGGGACGCCTTCCACGCCTCGGGGCGACACCGACCTCACCTACGTCTCCGCTGTCCTGGCCGACGTGCGCGAGGCGATGTCCGACGCCACGCCGCCCTCCTCCGGCTTCCACTCACTCGTCATCCGGTCGACGGTCCCGCCCGGCACCGGGGACTCGCTCGTCCGACCCGCGTTCAGCCCCGAGCTGCTCCCCGACGGATGGACGGTCGGCACCGCCATGTGCCCGGAGTTCCTCCGCGAGGGGTCCGGGGTGGAGGACTTCTTCGCACCACCGTTCGTCGTCGTGGGTGCGCAGGACCCCCGCACCAGGACGGCGTGCGAGCGGCTGTTCGACTTCTGCGACCAGGAGGTCCTCACCGTCGACGTGGCCAGCGCCGAGGCACTGAAGTACGCGTGCAACGCCTTCCACGCCGTGAAGGTGACCTTCGCCAACGAGATGGGTCGCGTCTTCTCGCAGTACGGCGTGGACTCGCGCGGCGTCATGGAGATCTTCTGTCAGGACCGCAAGCTCAACATCTCACCGAGCTACCTGCGGCCCGGCTTCGCCTTCGGCGGGTCGTGCCTGCCCAAGGACCTGCGCGCGCTGCAGAGCATGGCGCGCTCGAGCGGGGTCGACGTCCCGCTGCTCACCTCCACGCTCATCAGCAACGAGATCATCGTGCGCGCGCTGGTGGACCGCGTCCTCGAGTCGGGGTACCGGCACGTCGCGATCCTCGGGCTGAGCTTCAAGATGAACACCGACGACCTGCGCGAGAGCCCCAACCTCGAGCTCGCGGAGCGGTTCGTCGGCAAGGGCCTCGAGGTGCGGATCTACGACCCGATCGTCAACCCGGCGAGGCTGGTCGGCTCCAACCTCGAGTTCCTGCAGAGCAGGCTGCCGCACGTCAGCAGGCTGCTCCGCGACCGACCCGAGGCTGCCCTGGAGGGGGCGGAGGTCGCTATCGTCTCCACGTCCGACCCGCTCACCCTGGCCGCGCTGCAGGCCGCTCGCCCGCCGCTGCTCCTCGACCTCGACGGCCGGCTCGGGGAGCCCGTCGAGCAGATCGAGGGCTACCAGGGGGTGAGCTGGTGAGCGCCAGGACCCGGCCTCCTGGTGCTCGGCCACGGGTGGCGATCATCGTCCAGAACCTCCCGGTTCCCTTCGACCGCAGGGTGTGGCTGGAGTGCCAGTCGCTGGTGGCCCGGGGTTACGACGTCACGGTCGTCTGCCCGCAGGGTGAGGGCACCGGCCCGTCCCAGGTCGTCGACGGCGTCCGCGTCCTCGCCTACCCGCCGTACGCCCCGGGGGGAGGTGCCCTGGGCTACCTCCTGGAGTACGCGTGGTCGTTCCTCTCGACCGCGCGCCTGATCGGCACGGCCCGGCGCGCGGGCCCCTTCGACGCGGTCCAGGCGTGCAACCCCCCCGACATCTTCTGGCCGATCGCGCGGTGGCTGCGCCGACGCGACGGCACCCGGTTCGTCTTCGACCACCACGACCTGTGCCCGGAGCTCTACCTGTCCCGCTTCGAGGGACGCCGCGGCGCACCCTACAAGGCCCTGCTGTTCCTCGAGCGCGAGACGTTCCGTGCCGCCGACCGGGTCACCTCGACCAACGAGTCCTATGCCGCCATCGCGTCCTCGCGAGGGGGCAAGCCGGGCGAGCACGTCCGCGTCGTGCGCACCGGGCCGGACCCCCAGCGGCTGATCCGGCGCGAACCCGTTCCCGACCTGCGTCGCGGCCGTCGCCACCTCGTGGCCTACCTCGGGGTCATGGGCCCCCAGGACGGCGTGGACCTCGCCCTCGCGGCTGCTGACGTCGTGGTGAACCACCTGGGACGCGACGACGTCGCGTTCACGTTCATGGGCGCCGGGGACAGCTACGACGAGCTCGTGCGCCGCCGCGACGAGCTCGCCCTGACCGATGCCGTCGACCTCCCCGGTCGCGTCCCCGACGACGTCGTGAGCCAGGTGCTCTCCACGGCCGACGTGGGGCTGTGCCCCGACCCGCTCAACCCGCTCAACGACGTCTCGACGATGAACAAGACGATGGAGTACATGGCCTTCGGCCTCCCGGTCGTCGCCTTCGACCTGCGCGAGACGCGTGTGTCCGCGGCCGACGCGGCCCGCTACGTGCGCGCCAACGACGTCGAGGCGTACGCCCGTGCCATCGTCGAGCTGCTGGACGACCCCGAGCGGCGCAGGGAGATGGGGCGGCGCGGGCGTGAGCGCGTCGTGCAGCACCTCGCCTGGGAGCACCAGCAGGAGGGGTACCTCAGCGTCTTCGACGAGCTGGTCGGGCACGCCGCCTCCACACCCGCGGGCACCGGGGCCTGACGTGTGCGGCGTCGCCGGGGCATACCAGCAGCCTGACGGGAAGGTGCTCGTCACAGCCATGGTCGAGCGGATCGCGCATCGCGGTCCCGATGCCGGTGCCGTCGTCGAGCTCGTCCGACCAGATACCGCCGTGGCTCTGGGCCACCGCAGGCTGTCGATCATCGACCTGTCCAGCGCCGCCGACCAGCCCTTCACCAAGGGTGGGCTCACCCTCACCTACAACGGTGAGCTCTACAACTACCGCGACCTGCGCCGCGAGCTCGAAGGGCTCGGCTCGCGGTTCGCCACGGCGTCCGACACCGAGGTCGTCCTCGAGGCGTGGCGTGAGTGGGGGACGGCGGCTCTCCCTCGGTTCCGGGGGATGTACGCCTTCGCGATCCTCGACGAACGCACCGGAGACCTCACGCTCGCTCGCGACCCGCTCGGCATCAAGCCGCTCTACGTCATGCCGCGCGGCGACGGCATCCTGTTCGCCTCGGAGCTCAAGGCCATCCTCACCGTCGTGGGCCCGGAGCTCACGGTCGACCCGGCCGCCATGGTGGCGTCGGCGCTCTATTACTGGCTGCCCCAGGAGTTCGACGCCGTGCGCGGCGTGCACCGTCACCCCGCAGGCAGCTGGGCCACATACCACCGTGACCGGTCCGTCACCCGAGGAGCGTTCTGGTGCACCGCCACCGAGGCGGCCCGGGCTGCCCGTGGTCCACGAGTGGACATCCGGGAGGCCGTCGAGAGCTCGGTCCTCGCGCACCTGGTCGCGGACGCCCCAGTGGCGTCGTTCCTGAGTGGTGGGCTGGACTCCAGCATCGTCACCGCCCTGGCGCACCGGTCCGACCCGTCGATCGAGGCCTACACGATCGCCTTCCGCGCCGAGGACCAGCGCCTCGAGTCGATGCCGGACGACGCGCGTTACGCCCGCCGCCTCGCGAAGCACCTGGGAATCCGTCTGCACGAGATCGAGATCCACCCGGACGTCGTCGAGCTGCTCCCCCGCGTCGTCGACATCCTCGATGAGCCGATCGGGGATCCTGCCGCCATCAACACGTTGCTCATGTGCGACGCGGCGCGCGATGCCGGCGTCAAGGTGCTGTTGTCGGGGATGGGCGCCGACGAGCTCTTCGGCGGCTACCGCAAGCACCTCGCCATGCTCGTGGCCGAGCGCTACCAGCGGATGCCGGGAGCCGTGCGTTCCACCGTGGCACCCGCGGTGCGGGCCTTCCCCGTCGCGGTCGGCGGCCGGGGCCTGCGCACCGTCCGCTGGGCGCAGCGATTCCTGACCTTCGCCGAGCTGCCCGAGCAGGAGGCCTTCCGGCGCAGCTACACCCTCTACGACCACGACGAGCTGACCGGCCTGCTCGACCCGGCGCTGGGGGGGCTGGTCGACACGGTCATGGAGCGTCACCGCGAGGTGTACGACGACAACGACCTGGACGACGTCGTCGCCCGGATGTGCCTGGCGGACACCCGGATGTTCATGCCGGGCCTGAACCTCACCTACACCGACCGCGCGAGCATGGCGGCCTCGACCGAGGTGCGCGTGCCGTTCGTCGACCCAGTGGTGATGGCGGCGGCGTTCTCGCTGCCCGCCACCGAGAGGATCCGGGGGCGGCAGCAGAAGGCTGCGCTGAAGGACGCCGCCCGCGCCTGGCTGCCCGACGAGATCATCGACCGCCCCAAGGCGAGCTTCGGTGCGCCACTGCGGGCGTGGGTCACCAACGACCTCAGGGAGCTCGTCGACGACGTGTTGCTGCGCGGCCGGCTCGTCGACAGCGGGTTCCTCCGCGCCGCCCCCCTGCAGCAGCTCGTCGACGACCAGCGCAGCGGGCGCCGAGACGAGGCCAAGCAGGTGTGGCAGCTGTTGAGCCTCGAGCTGTGGTTCCGCAACGCCCGCGCGCAGGGGGTGGGCGCGCCGTGAAGCAGGTGGGACAGAACTACCGGTCCGGTGAGCTCGCCGTGCTCGAGGTGCCCGTGCCGGCCTGCAAGCCCGGCGGCGTTCTCGTGCGCTCGCTGTTCTCCCTGATCTCCACGGGCACCGAGCTGATGAAGGTGACCGAGGCGCGCCTCTCGCTGCTCGGCAAGGCGCGGGCCCGGCCGGACCAGGTCAAGAAGGTGCTGGACTCGATGGCGCAGCAGGGGCCCGTCTCGACCTACAAGAAGGCGATCGGCAAGCTCGACAGCTACACCCCTCTCGGGTACTCCCTGAGTGGAGTGGTCGTCGCGGTCGGAGCGGGCGCCGAGGAGTTCGCGGTGGGCGACCTCGTGGCGGCCGCCGGCAACGAGTTCGCGCTCCACGCGGAGGTCAACTGGGTACCGGTGAACCTCTGCGTGCCCGTGCCCGAGGGTGTCGCGCCGCAGCACGCCGCCTTCGCGACGGTGGGTGCCATCGCGATGCAGGGCGTGCGCCGGGGCGAGCCCCAGCTGGGCGAGACGGCGTGCGTCATCGGCCTCGGGCTCGTCGGCCAGCTCGTCGTGCGGCTCCTGGTCGCTGCCGGGGTGCGGGTCGTCGGCATCGACACCGTGGCGGACCGCTGCCGGCTGGCCGAGGCCGCCGGTGCGACGAGCTGCGCCCCGCCGGACGACGAGGGCGCGGCGTACATCGAGCAGGTCATCCGCACCGCGACCGGTGGCCTCGGGGCCGACCACGTGTTCCTCGCCGCCGGCGGGGACACCAACGGCCCGGTCGAGCTCGCCGCTCGCCTCGCGCGAGACCGCGCGCGCATCGTCGACATCGGCAAGACCAGGCTCGACCTGCCCTGGAACGCCTACTACGAGAAGGAGCTCGATGTCCGCTTCTCGCGGTCGTACGGTCCCGGGCGCTACGACGACAGGTACGAGCTCGACGGCGTCGACTACCCCGCCGGCTACGTTCGGTGGACCGAGCGGCGCAACCTGGGGTGCTTCCTGGACCTCGTCGCGGCGGGCTCGCTGGACGTCGCCCCGCTCGTCTCGGGAACCCGGTGCATCGAGGACGCCCCCGAGGTCTACGAGCAGCTGCGGACCGGCTCACTTCATGGTGTCGGCTTCCTCTTCGAGTACCCGCAGGCCGAGCCCGCAGCGGACGACGTCCCGACCCGGGTGTCCGGTACCGTGCGCTCCGCAGCGGTCCCGGTGGCGAGCCGCCGCCCCGCCCGGCCGGCGACGCCCACGGTGCGGCTCGGCTTCATCGGGGCCGGCAGCTATGCGTCGTCCATGCTGCTGCCGCACCTCGCGAAGCACCCGCGTGCCACCCTCGCGACGGTCGCCACCACCCGGTCGCTGTCGGCTCTCAACGCGCAGCGCAGCTTCGGCTTCGAGTCGACGACGACCGACGCCGAGAGCGTGCTCGCCGACCCGTCCGTCGACGCCGTCTTCGTCGTCACCCGGCACCACTCCCACGCGGCCTTCGTCTGTCGGGCCCTCGAGCACGGCAAGGCCGTCTTCGTCGAGAAGCCGCTCGCCCTGACCCGGGCGGAGGTCGACGGCATCCTCGACGTCGTCGAGCGCACGGGGAACGACCGCGTCATGGTGGGCTTCAACCGGCGCTTCGCCCCGTTGCTCGTCGGCATGCGCGAGCGGTTCGGCAGCGCCGGGACCCCGGTGACCGCGAGATACCTCGTCAACGCCGGGAGGATGCCGGCCGGCAGCTGGTACCTCGATGCGCAGCTCGAGGGGTCACGCTTCCTCGGGGAGGGCGGCCACTTCGTCGACACGCTCAGCTGGTGGGTGGGCCACGCCCCGGTGGAGGTCAGTGCCATCGGCACCCCCCACGGCGGTGACCTGCACGCGACGCTGGCCTTCGCCGACGGCTCGCTGGCGACGCTCACGTACTGCACCGACGGCGACCCGCGCGCGCCCAAGGAGATCCTCGACGTCTCGGGCGGGGGCCGCAACGCACGACTGGACAACTTCACGCGGGCCACGGTGTGGGCCGGCGGTCGCCACGAGACCAAGCGCTCCTTCACCGGCCAGGACAAGGGCCAGCGGGCCGAGGTCGACGCCTTCCTCGAGGCCGTGCGGCTGGGCGCGTCGATGCCGATCGGCCTCGACGCCCTCGTCACGACCACCAGAGCGACCATTGCCGTGACCGACAGCCTCACCAGCGGCACGCCGGTGGCGCCGTGAACCAGCCGGTCACGTGGTACACACGCCGCCTCCGACGGATGACGGCGGAGGAGATCCTCGCGCGAGCCGGCGACCGCATGCGACAGGTTCGCTGGGCCGACCGCCAAGTACGACCGGGTGACGCGTGGCTCCCGGTTGGGGCCCTGCTCCCCCGACGGGGGATCGTGAGCCCGGTCGCGGGCGCGGCCCGGGCGCATCTTGCGCCCGAGGCCGCGCATCGCCTCGACGCCGCCGCCCAGCGCCTGGTCGTCGGTGAGTGGGAGGTTCTCGGAGTGCCACGACCGGACGTCGCCGACCCCGACTGGTTCCTGGACCCCGTCACGGGCCTGCACGCCCCTTCCTCACCGCTGGCGTTCCGGATCGACCACCGGGACGAGTCGGTCACCGGCAACGTGAAGTCGGTGTGGGAGCTCTCGCGCCACCATCACCTCACCGTGCTCGCCGCGGCCTGGTGGGTGACCGGCAACCTCCTCTACGCCGACATCGTCGCGGCCCAGCTCCGCTCGTGGTGGGTGGCGAACCCGTTCCTGTCCGGAGTCCACTGGACGAGCGGGATCGAGCTCGGCATCCGCCTCACGAGCTGGGTGTGGATCCGCCGGCTGCTCGACGACTGGCCGGGGGTCACCGACCTGTTCGAGGACAACCCACAGGCGCTCGCCCAGCTGCGGTGGCACCAGGAGTACCTCGCGGCCTTCCGCAGCCGGGGGTCCTCCGCGAACAACCATGCCATCGCAGAGGCCGTGGGCCGGCTCACCGCGGCGTGCGCCCTGCCGTGGTTCGAGGAGAGCGACGGCTGGCGCCGCGAGGCGACTTCGGACCTGCAGCGCGAGCTGGCCGCCAACACGTTCCCCAGCGGCATCAACCGGGAGCTCGCCACCGACTACCACCGCTTCGTCACCGAGCTGGGGCTCGTGGCCCTGGTCGAGTGCGAGGCAGCCGGGCACCCCCTCGACGACGCGACCCGGGCGCTGCTCGCACGCTCGCTCGACGCCGCGGCGGCAGTGCTCGACGTCACGGGGCGTCCCCCCCGGCAGGGCGACGGGGACGAGGGCCGTGCCCTGGTGCTCGGCGACCCGGACACCGACCCCTGGGCGGTGCTGCTCGCCTGTGGTGAAAGCACCCTCGGTGCCTGCGAGTGGTGGCCGCCCGGATCACCCGGCGTCATGAGCACCCTGTTCGGCAGCCTCGCTCATCCTCGTCCGGTACCCGACCGGCCGTCGGTTGCCCCACGGGAGTTCGCGGATGCCGGTGTGTACCTCCTGCGTACCCCACCGGAGCAGGGCCCCGAGATCTGGTGCCGCTGCGACGGAGGCCCCCACGGGTTCCTCTCGATCGCGGCCCACGGACACGCCGACGCGCTCTCGATCGAGGTGCGCCACGACGGCGTCGAGCTGCTCGTCGACCCGGGGACGTACTGCTACCACGGGGAACCGGAGTGGCGGAGCTACTTCCGCTCCACCCGGGCGCACAACACGGTGGAGGTCGACGGCGAGAACCAGGCTCGCGAAGCGGGTCCGTTCATGTGGGCGGAGCACGCCGACGCCGTCGTCGACGGTGCCGCCGTGCGGCCGGACGGACAGCAGGTGTGGTCGGCACACCACGTGGCGTACTCACGCCTGGATGCCGCGCTGCGCCACGACCGCGAGGTGGCGCTCGACGCCAGCGCGCCTCGGCTCACGATCACCGACACGCTGACAGGAAGCCGTGAGCACCGGCAGCGGATGTCGTGGCACCTGGGCCCGGACGTCACGGCCCAGCTCTCCGACCACGTCGCCGCCCTCAGCTGGACGGGCCGCGACGGCGAGCCGCAGCACGGCTGGCTCCGGCTGCCGGTCGGACTGAAGTGGTCCGCGCACCGAGGGGAGGTCGACCCCCCGCTCGGCTGGTACTCGCCGCGGTTCGGCCGGCGGGTGGCCACCACGACCCTCGTCGGGGAAGGGGTCGGCACGGGCATGCTGACCCTGCGGACGACTCTCGACTTCCCGACCGCGGACACCCCGCCACCGCAGCGCACGGAGGTGGTGGCGTGAGCGAGCAGGGAGTCGACCTCCGCTCGACCTGGGCAGTGCTGCGCCGGCGGCGCGGGGCGATCGCCGTCGCGGCGCTATTCGGCGCGGTCGCGGGAGCCGGCCTGCTCTACGCGCTGCCGTCGCCGTACACGAGCACCAGCGTGGTCCTCCTCCCGACCGCGACCCAGGCGGGTTCCGGTCGTACGGGTGGCTACGACGCCGAGACGCAGGTCCTCGTCGCGCAGAGTGCCGAGGTGCTGGGCAGCGCCGGGCGCACGGTCACCCCCATCCTCTCGGCGCAGGCGGCAAAGGACCGGGTCACGGTCGAGGCGCCCACCCCGTCGATCCTCCAGTTCACCGCTCGCGGTGCGACCAGTGAGGCCGCCGAGCTACTGTCCGCGGCATCCGCGCAGTCGTTCGTCGGCTACCTCGAGCAGTCGGCGAACGAGCTGAGCCGAACCAGGCGCGCGACGCTGCAGGACCGCCTCGACACCCTCCAGCGCAGCCTCGACGCCCTCGAGGCGCAGATTCGCCAGACCTCGGCGCGGTTGGTCGGCAAGGGCGCCACGTCGACGGCGGCGCGGGCGGACTCGGCGGCCATCGCGGCCCTCACGGCATCCCAGGGCCAGACGGTCCTCGAGATCGAGAACGTCAAGAAGCAGCTCTCCGGCGACCGGGCCGATGGTGGCGCGGTGGCCGCGGGCGCCAGCGTCATCCAGGGGGCGTCCCCTGGCGAGCAGTCCGAGTTCGTGACCCGTGCCCTGACCTTCGTCGCCGGCTGCGGCGCGCTGTTCCTCGCCGTGACGGCCCTCTTCCTCGCCCTGACCAACCGCCGCGACCCCAAGCTGCGCTCGCGTGACGAGATCGCCGACGCGGTGGGCATCCCCGTGCTCGCGTCGTTCCGCACGCGGCCGGCCCGCACGGCCAAGGGCTGGGTCGAGCTGCTCGAGGGCTATGCCCCGCCGAACGTCGACGGCTGGGCGCTGCGGCAGCTCCTCCGGGCACTGGGCCCCGGCCCCGGACGTCCGCGCGCCCAGGCCGGGGGCGACGGCCCACCGCTCGTGGTCGTCGTGTTCAGCCTGTCAAACGATGCCGGCGCGCTGGCCGCTGGTCCCCAGCTCGCCTCGTTCGCCGCCTCGACGGGCACCATGACCCAGCTCTTCGCGGCGCAGCCGCACGAGTCGGCCAATGCGCTCTGGGCGGCGTGCAGCCGACTCCCCGAGGAGCCCGACCCGCGACCCGGACTGTCCGTCACGACCCGGCCGGGTGCCGCGACGCAGGCCGAGCTCACCGTCCGGCTCGCGGTGCTCGACAGTCACGACCCCGAGCCGGAACCCCTGCTCGGCACCCGCGTGGTGGCCCTGCTCGCCGTGAGCGCGGCCTCCGCGACGCGGGTGGCGCTGGTCGACGCCGTCGTGGCGGCCGATCGGGCCGGATACGTCATCGACGGTCTCGTCGTCACCAACCCCGACCCGCTCGACCGGACCTCCGGGCGGCTCGTGCCCCGCGAGCCCCAGGGCTCCGGCGTGG
Source organism: uncultured Actinomycetota bacterium (assembly GCA_963747405.1). Taxonomy (GTDB): domain Bacteria; phylum Actinomycetota; class Actinomycetes; order Actinomycetales; family Dermatophilaceae; genus Fodinibacter. The sequence goes on along the minus strand of CAVVFG010000019.1, from coordinate 48,783 downwards.
TGGCTCCCGCGGTCCTCGGCACCAAGGCGGTGGTGGGCCGGGCCCCGACGGCCACAGTGGTGACTCGTGACCGGACCCATGGTGGAGGCCGGCCGTGACCGACTTCAGCTGGCGCATCGACGACGAGGACGGTGACCCCGAGCTCACCGGCACCCCACAACCACTCGTCGTCACCTGGCGGGTCGTTCGCGACGCCGTCCGCCGGGCGTGGCGCTGGTGCGTCGCTGCCGCGGTCCTGGGCGGTCTGCTCGGGATGCTGGCCCTCACGGTGCTGCCGCACCCTGCAGCCGCGACGACGACCCTCCTGCTCGTGCACCCCAACGCGGGCGACTCCTCGGCGATGTCGACCGACGTGAGCCTACTAATGACCCGTTCGGTCGCCACGGAGGTCATCACCCGGCTGCGCCTGCCGAACACGACGCCCGACTCCCTGCACGGGTCCATGACGGCCACGCCCCTCACCGACCAGCTCCTCGAGCTCACGGTGACCGCGCCCGACGACTCCGCGGCCGTGACCCGCTCCACCGTGATCGTCGACACCTTCCTCGCCTTCCGCGCCGAGCAGCTCCGCTCGATCTCCGAGGGCATCGTGTCGGGCTACCACAAGCGGATCAGCGACCTGCAGGCCCGCGTCGACACACTGACCACGGACTACGAGGGGCTGCGCGGCTCGTCGCCGGCGGACCAGGTGGCTGCGAGCGACGTCCTCAGCCAGCGTGCCCAGCTCGGGGCCCAGATCTCCTCGATGCAGCAGGCGATCGAGGACGCCAAGCTCCAGACCGAGGCTGCGCTCACCGCGACCCACGTCATCGACAAGCCCTACGCGAAGTCGCAGGTGTCCAGGCGCGCCGTGGTCCTGTACGGCGTCTCCGGTGCCCTGTTGCTCGGCACCCTGGTCGTCGGGGTGGTGCTCATCAGGGCGCTCACCTCCGACCGCCTGCGCCGTCGCCGTGACATCGCGGAGGCGCTCGGCGTTCCGGTGCGCGTGGGGGTCGGCTCGCTCGGTGCGCCCGGACCGGCCGCCCGGACGGGCCGGTGGCTGCGTACGCGGCTGGCTCGCCTGCTCTCCGGGCCGACCCGGGGACGGTACGGTCGCGCCCCCCGGAACCGGGCGGAGCGCAACCTCGAGGCGCTCGTGCGCGGGCTGGACTCGGCGCTGCCTCCGCATGCGCACCACCCGGCGGAACCAGAGCAGCAGACCACCAGGGCCCGGGGGGGCAGGGACCATCGGGTCGACGGCCCGACGACCCTCGCGCTGGCCGCGATCGACGACACCGACACGGCATCCCGGGTGCTCCTCGCCGTGGCGGACCGGCGGGCGCGGGAGGGCAGCCGAGTCGTCCTCGTCGACCTCACCGACCATGGCTCGCTGGAGGCGGCGGTCCGTCGCCGGCAGCGTCGGCGGTGGCCGGTGGGCGCTGCGACGGGGCGTGCGGGAACGGGGGATGACGTGCGTCTCCCGGCGGCCCTGCGCCCACCGGGCGATGCGACCCTCTCGCGGGGGCCGCGCCCGCCTGCGCGCCGGCACCCCACACCGTCCGACCCCCTCGGCGACCTCCTGCGGGCCGAGTGGGACGACGCAGACGTCGCGCTCGTCCTCGTCGAGATGGACCCCGGTCTGGACATCGACACCTTCACGACGTGGACCTCCCGCATCGTGCCCCTAGTGTCGGCGGGGCGGGCCAGCCGTGAGCTGCTCCGCACGGTGGCCGGGATGGTCGCAAGCGCCGGGCTCGACATGCCCTTCGCACTCGTCGAGGGCGTCGACCGCTCCGACGAGACCTCCGGCGCCGCCGAGCCGCTGCGTACCGAGGCCACCACCCCCCTGGCGGAGCTCCGATGACCTCGCCGTCCGCAGCCCTCGTCCGCCCCCGTGCGCACTCTCGCCCGGCGATGCGCCGCACGCGGGCAGGCGACCTCCCCCGACTCGTGCTCTACGCGTGGGCCGCGCTGTTCCTGAACGTGCTCACCCCGAGCTTCACGTCCCTCCTCCGGCTGCCGCACAGCGCCATGCAGGCCATCGCGCAGGGATCGCTCCTGGTAGCCCTGCTGTTCGCTCTCCTCGCCAACCGCCGCCTGCTCCTGCGCCTCAACGCCTTCCTCGTACTGCTCAGCGTGTTGGCCATCGTCTCGTTCGCCGTCTGCCTGCACGGCGAGTTCATCGTCGGGTCCATCTATCGCGGTGCCCGCCTCGTCCTCTTCGTCCTGGTCCTTTGGCTCCTCTCCCCCTGGTGGGGACGTCGCGACCTCCTGCTGCTCCGCGCACACCGACTGTGTCTGTGGGCGGTCTTGGCCACCGTCATCGTCGGTGCGGCCATCGCCCCTGGCAGGGCCTTCTCATTCGACGGACGGCTGGCGGGCACCATTTGGCCCATCCCCACGACCCAGGTGGCGCACTTCGCGGCCGTCCTGTGCGGCACCACGGTGATCCTGTGGATGTGCCGGATCATCACCGGTTCCCATGCTGCGGTCACCGTGGTGGTCACGCTCGCAGTGCTCGTGGCCACCCACACCCGCACCGCCCTGCTGGGTGCCCTCCTGGGGCTCGCGGTCGCCTCGGCCAGCCTCTTCCTGGGGCATGCTCGGGTGCGGAAGTTCTCCACGTCGACCCTGGTCGCGATGGTCGTCGGCAGTCTCCTGTTCGCTCCTCAGCTCATCACGTGGCTGGCGCGTGGCCAGTCGACGCAGCAAGCGACGCAACTGACCGGACGAACCACCGTCTGGAGCGCCATCGTGGCCGCTCCACGTCCCGCCTTGGAGCAGTTCTTCGGAACCGGCCTCGCGAACAAGTCGTTCAACGGACTTCCGGTCGACAGCAGCTGGCTGGCGAGCTACCTCGAGCAAGGTTGGTTTGGAGTGCTCGTCCAGGCCAGCTTCGTGCTGCTGCTGCTGCTGTCGGCAGTGACTCACGTCCGCGGGCCCCGTCGGGCCCTGGCCCTCTTCCTCATCGTCTACTGCATCGTCGCGTCGGTGACCGAGACCGGCCTGGGTGATGCCTCTCCGTACCTGCTCAACCTCACCCTGGCCGCCTCCCTGCTCGCTGCCCCGGCACGCCGGGTTCGCCCCGGCGACTGGGGGACGCCATGAGGCCCAACGGTCCTCGACCCCACGACCTCGACGGTTCCGCACCGGAGCCGACGACCGCCCAGAAGGGAGTGCTCCCGATGACGACTCCACGGATGCCCCGACCGGCCCAGCGCCGGCCCGGCGTCCTCCTCGACCGGGACGGCACCATCATCGCCGACACCGGCTACGTGGGGAGGATCGAGGAGGTTCACTTCCTCGACGGCGCGATCGCGGCAATCGGGCGCCTGAACGCCGCCGGCGTGCCCGTCGCCGTGGTCACGAACCAGTCCGGCGTCGCGCGCGGCATGTACGAGCTCGAGGACGTCCAGCTCGTGCACAAGCACATGACCGCCGAACTGGCCGCGCACGGAGCACACGTCGACCTGTGGCTGTTCTGCCCGTACCACCCGGAGGGCACCGTGCCGGAGTTCGCGCGGACCAGCGCCGACCGCAAGCCGGGACCCGGCATGGCGCAGGCCGCGGCGGACGCGCTCGGACTCGACCTCGCGGCATCCTGGGTGGTCGGCGACAGTGCCTGCGACGTCGGGCTGGCCCGGGCCGTCGGCGCCCGCGCCCTGCTCCTCGGTGAGGGTCCCGCCGAACTCCCCGACGGTGACGTGCGCCAGGTGGCGGACCTCTCCGCAGCCGTGGACACCGTGCTGGGCGAGCTCGTGGACCCGGGGTCCGAGCTCCCGGCTGCGTTCCCGGCTCGTCGCTACGACGACGGTGCCGGCTACGCGCGCCAGTACACGCGAGAGCTGGCTCAGTCCATGTCGAGCATCGACCTCACCGAGGTGGAACGGGCCGCCCAGGTGCTCGCCCGCGCCTACCTCGACGACAAGCTGGTGTTCTCCTGCGGGAACGGTGGGTCGGCATCCATCGCGAACCACTTCCAGTGCGACCACGTCAAGGGCGTCCGCACCGGCACCGGCCTCAGGACCCGCGTCGTGAGCCTGAGCACCAACATGGAGATCTTCAGCGCCATCGCGAACGACATCGGCTACGACGCCGTCTTCGAGCACCAGCTGGAGTCGCTGGCGCGCCGGGGTGACGTGCTCGTGTCGATCTCCTCGTCAGGGCGCTCGCCCAACGTGGTCCGTGCCCTGAAGTGGGCTCGGACCCACGAGATGACGACGATCGCCCTGACCGGTTTCGACGGTGCCCCGGCGCGCGAGCTCGCCGACATCAGCGTCCACGTGGACTCCCGCAACTACGGCGTCGTCGAGGACGCCCACCAGTCGTGCATGCACCTGCTGGCGCAGTACGTCAGGCAGTCCCTCATGAGTGACGCCGATGTCGCAGGGCAGGTGTTCTGACCCATGCGCGTCGCCATCAACCTCCTCACCGACGACCCCCGGACGCCGTCGGGAGCCCACTGGTTCTGGAAGCAGGTCATCACCGAGATGGTGCCCATGCTCGGCGAGGACGAGGAGCTGCACCTGCTGGTCAGCCCGAAGATCCGGGGAGAGCACCTGGGATACGGCCCGAAGGTCCGCTACATCACCTTCCCGTGGTCCAACGAGCGCCGGACCCTGCGCACGCTGAGTGAGCAGGTCTATGCCCCGGTGCGCCTGCCGCGTTCCGGGATCGACGTGTTCAACACCCTGATCGCACCGATCGCCAGGCCGGCCCCGGGGCTGGTGGCGCACTTCAAGACCCTGCACGCGTTCACGATCCCGGAGGCGATCAACCCTCTCGTGCGCTGGTACCGGCGCACGGGCTACCCGCACACCGCGCGGGTGGCTGACGTCATCGTCATCAACTCCGAGAGCCTCCGGCGCGAGATCGAGACCTACCTCGACGTCGACCCCGCCAAGCTGCGCCTGGTCCCCGAGGCGGTCGACCACGAGGTCTTCCGCCCGGGAGACCGCGACAAGGCCGCCGACCGGCTCCGGCAGGAGCGCGGCATCGAGGGCCCGTTCGTGCTGTTCGTCTCGTCGCTGTGGGCGTACAAGAACTGCGACGGGCTGCTGCGTGCGTTCGCGCTGACCCGCCCCCGGCTGCCCGACCACCAGCTCGTCGTCGTCGGGAGCGCGGCCGACACGGAGTACGCCGGGAGGCTGCGGGCCCTCGCCGAGCAGCTCGGGATCGCCGACCGCGTCGTGTGGGTCGGCGGTGTGCCCCACCACGAGACGCTGCCGTTCTACCAGGCCGCCGACGCGTTCGTGTACCCCTCCCACAACGAGACGTTCGGCCTGCCGATCCTCGAGGCGATGGCCTGCGCGTGCCCGGTGGTCACGTCCGACCGCAGCGCGATGCCGGAGACGGCCGGCGGCGCTGCCCTTCTCGCCGACCCCGACGACCCCGCATCGATCGCCGACGCCGTCGTGGCCGCGTGCGGGGAGCTCGGCCCTCGCCTGCGCGAGCTGGGCCCACCGCGGGCCGCGGAGTTCACCTGGGCCGCGACGGCCAAGGCGACCCTCGAGGTCTACCGCGAGGTCCACAGCGCACGGGGAGGTCGGCGATGAGGGTTCTCGTCACGGGCGGTGCCGGGTTCATCGGGTCACACACGACCGACAGGCTGGTCCGCGAGGGGCACGACGTCACGGTGCTCGACGCCCTCACCTCCCCCGTCCACCGTGACGGCGTACCCAACTACCTGACCCCGGGCGCCGACCTCTTCGTCGGGGACGTGCGCAACCGCGACCTGCTGGCCAACCTGCTGCGCCGCTCGGATGCCGTCTTCCACTTCGCGGCGTACCAGGACTACCTGCCCGACTTCGCCCGGTTCACCGACGTCAACGTCGTCTCGACCTCGTCGATCTACGAGATCGCCGTGGCCGAGGGCCTCGACCTGCAGCGCGTCGTCGTCGCGTCGTCGCAGAGCGCGATGGGCGAGGGGCTGTACCGCTGCCCCGAGGACGGCGAGCAGACCCCGGGCATGCGCCCTGAGCAGTCGCTGCGCGCCGGGGTGTGGGAGATCCCCTGCCCGGCCTGCGGCGGACCGCTGGAGATGATGCGCACCCCCGAGCGGGTGTCGAACCCGCAGAACGCCTACGGCATGTCGAAGTACGGCGAGGAGATGGTGGCGCTCAACCTCGGTCGCCGGTACGGCATCCCGACGGTGGCGCTGCGCTACAGCATCGTCCAGGGCCCGCGGCAGTCCGTCTACAACGCCTACTCGGGTGCCTGCCGGATCTTCTCGCTCCACTACCTCCTCGGCAGCGCCCCCACGCTGTACGAGGACGGCGGGATGGTGCGCGACTACGTCAACATCCACGACGTGGTGGACGCCAACCTGCTGGCCCTCGACGACGACCGGGCCGTGGGCCGGGTGTTCAGCGTCGGGGGTGGGACCCCGTACACCACGATGGAGTTCGCGGAGGTGGTGCGGGCCCACTACGGGTCAGAACAGCCGGGCCGCGTCACCGGCCAGTACCGCTTCGGCGACACCCGCCACATCTTCTCGGACGTCTCCGCGCTCCAGGGCGTGGGTTGGGCTCCGCGGCGCACCCCCAAGGAGTCGGTGGCCCAGTACGCCGACTGGCTCGAGGGGATGCCGGGCCTGGACCAGGTCCTGGCCGACGCCGACGCCACCATGAAGTCCCTCGGGGTCGTCCGGAGGGCCGACGGATGAAGGCCTTCCTCCTGGCAGCCGGCCTCGGTACCCGCCTGCGGCCGTTGACCGACACCCTGCCGAAGTGCCTCGTGCCGGTCGGGGGCCGGCCGCTGCTCGATCTCTGGCTGGACGCCCTGAGGGAGGCCGGAGTGGACGAGGTGCTCGTCAACCTGCACCACCTCCGGGACGTCGTGCGAGACCACCTCTGCACCCATGTCGGGGCCCCACACGTGCGGACCACCGTCGAGGCGACCCTCCTCGGCAGCGCGGGCACACTGCGCGAGAACCGTGAGTTCGTCGGTGACGACCCGGCCTTCCTGGCGGTCAACGGCGACGACCTCACCGACTTCGACCTCCGGTTGCTCACCGCGGCTCTCGACGCGGCTCCGCACTGCGACGCGGCCATCGCGGTGTTCCAGGCACCGCGGCCGGAGGCCTGCGGCATCCTCGAGGTGGCCGATGGCGTCGTAACCGCGTTCGAGGAGAAGCCCGCCCGCCCCCGCGGCAACCTCGCGAACGCCGGTCTGTACGCCTTCCGCACGTCGGTCCTCGACCTGGTGCCCGACGAGGTGCCGGCCGACATCGGCACCCACCTGCTTCCCCGGCTGGTCGGCCGCTCCGTGGCCGTCGACATCGGGGACGCCTTCCTCATCGACATCGGCACCCCCGAGGCCCTCGCCCGGGCCGAGGCCGAGTGGCCGGCACGAGGTGCCGCATGATCATCACCCAGACCCCCCTGCGTGTGGGCCTCGTTGGCGGAGGGACCGACCTGCCGTCCTACTACCGCCAGCACTGCGGGCGGGTCCTCAACGCGGCGATCGACAAGTACGTCTACGTCGTGGTGAAGCAGCGCTTCGACGACGACATCTACCTCAACTACTCCCGCAAGGAGATCGTGTCGCAGGTCGAGGACATCGAGCACGACCTCGTGCGAGAGGCCATGCGGATGGCCCGGGTCCGAGGCGGCGTCGAGATCACGACGCTCGCCGACATCCCGTCCGCCGGGTCGGGGCTCGGGTCGTCGTCGGCGGTCACTGTGGGGCTGCTGCACGCGCTGTTCACCTACCAGGGGCATCACCCGAGCGCCGAGGAGCTCGCCGAGCGCGCCTGCATGATCGAGATCGAGCTCTGCGGCAAGCCGATCGGCAAGCAGGACCAGTACGTCGCAGCCTTCGGCGGCATCTGCGACCTGCAGTTCGGCCCGGGTGACGGTGTGCGCGTCGAGCAGATCCGCCTCGCTGCCAAGGGCCACCGGTCGTTCCAGGACCAGCTGATGCTCTTCTACACGGGCATCACCCGCACCGCCGACACCATCCTCGGGGAGCAGAAGGCCAACATCCCCGACAAGCTCTCCCAGCTCCAGCAGCTCAAGGACCTCGCCGCGGAGGCCGTCGCAGGGTTGCGGTCCGGACGACCGGAGGTCGTCGGCCTCGCGCTCGGGAAGAGCTGGGAGGCCAAGCGCCAGCTGGCCCAAGGTGTCTCGAACAGCGCACTCGACGACGCGGTCGACTCGGCGATGCGTGCGGGGGCGACCGGGGCGAAGGTCACGGGAGCCGGTGGCGGCGGTTTCGTACTCGTCCTGAGCCCGGTGGAGCGGCAGGAGGCCGTTCGCACCGCGCTGGCGCCGATGAAGGACCTCCCGATCTCGGTGGACCCCTTCGGGTCCCGAGTGATCTTCAACGTCCACCGGAACATCTGGAGCTGACCATGACCCCTCGCATCGCACTGCTGGTGGACAGCCCGAGCCACCGGGCCCACGGCAACGCCGTGAGCCGCCTCGCTCCCCCAGCCGAGGACATCCAGCTGGACGGCTGGGCCGACGACCCGTTGGCGCACGCGTGGGCGTTCGTGCTTGCCTGGGACGAGGAGGGGCTCGCCCAGGTCCTCACCGAGGCGATGAGCGTCGGGTGCCCGGTCATCAGCACCGACGCCCAAGGAGGTGACCCCCGCTTCGTGACCGACGGCGCTCTGAGCGGGTTCCTCGCCGACCGGATGGGCGTCAGCCGATGATGTCGCGGACCGGGAGCCCCCCCGTCGTCATCGCCATGGTGCCCCGCCAACGCGGGATCACCGGAGTGCACACCCACGTCCGGCAGCTGCGGGCATACCTCGAGCGCAGTGGCGAGCACGCAGAGGTGGTCACGCCCCACACGTGGGCCAGCTCGGGACGGTGGTGGCGGACCCCGGTCCTGGTTCCCGCGTTCGGGGCCCGGGTCGTCCTCGAGCGGGTCCACGGACCCGCCAACGTCTGGTGGTACCGCACGGCGCACGAGCTCGCCCTGAGGGCCGCCCTGAGTCGAACACTGGCCCATCAGGGTCCGTGCGTGGTCTACGCGCAGTGCCCGGTGGCCGCCAGGGCGGCTCTGGACGCCCGAACCGGACCGCACCAGCACGTCGTGCTCGCGGTCCACTTCCGGATCTCGCAGGCCGACGAGTGGGCGGACAAGGGCCAGATCGAACGGGACGGACAGGTGTACCGGTGGATCCGGGACACCGAGCATTCCGTGCTTCCGCGGGTCGACGGGCTCGTCTTCGTGTCGACCTGGGCCAGGGACGCGCTCATCGAGTGGCTGCCGGAGGCCGACCGCGTGCGGCACACCGTGATCCCCAACTTCGTCAGCCGGCCCGCACCCGAGCGGTCCACGGCCGCGCACGGCGACCTGGTGACGGTGGGCAACCTCGAGGCCGTCAAGAACCACCGCTACCTGCTGCGCGTCCTGGCCGCGGCGAAGCGCGCGGGCCGCTCCTACTCGCTCGACGTGTTCGGCGAGGGGGTGGAGCGCTCGCGCCTGCTCACGCTGGCCGACCAGCTGGGCCTGCGCGGTCAGGTGCACCTGCGGGGGTTCCGCGCCGACGTGGCGCACCGGCTGGCCGGCTACCGGGCCTACGTGCATGCCTCGTACTCCGAGTCCTCGTCCCTGGCGATCATGGAGGCGATGGCTGCCGGGCTGCCGGTGCTGTCGAGCACGGCGGGGGCGCTCACCGAGATCTTCCGCGACCCCGACCAGGGACGCTTCTGGCCGCTCGACGACCCGGAGCGCGCGGCCGAGATCCTGATCGCGCTCATGGATGACGCCGACGAGCTTCAGCGCTGCGGGCGGTCGGCCGAGCTCGCCTTCAGCCGCCAGTACGACGCCGACGTCGTGGCCCCACGCCTGCTGGCGTTCCTGGCCTCCTCCTCGACCCCCAGCCGGCTGCCATGAGCACGGCCAGCCCGAGCAGGGCACCGCCCACGACGTCGGACGGCCAATGGGTGGCGGTGACGACCAGCGCCGTGGCCATGAGACCCGCGGCAGCCGCGAGCACCACCCACCACCACCGCCGGCGCGGCGCGAGCACCAGCACACAGCCGCCGAGGCACACCAGCACGGCCAGCATGTGGCCCGAGGGGTAGCTGCCACCGGATGACGAGAGAGCACCGTGCGGGTCGGGACGACCGAGCACGACCTTCACGAGCAGGAGGAGACCCGTTGATGCACCGACCAGCAGGAGGGCGATCACCGCCGGCCGCCAGGAACGCCCCCGGACGGACGCGACGACGCATGCCACCGCGAGCAGAACCAGCATGGCCGCGGGTCGCAGCCGATGCACCCACGCGCTGAGGCGGACCTGTGGCTCACCCAGACGTCGTGCGGTCGCACGGAGCGGATGACCTGTTCGTCAAGGGGCTGCACGACGCCGGTCACGACCACGACGGTGACAGCGACGAAGAGGAGCGCCAGGACCGCCGAGGGCCACCCCGGCCAGTGCCCTCCCCGGAGGGTGCGGTGAGCCAACGAGACAACTTCTCGGTCATCGCGAGTCGGGGAGTCCGATCTGCTGTGGGTGCCCGGCGTGGGCGCGCGGGCAGCGACGCGCCACCGACTCCAATAACATTGCGCGACAACTTTTCTGGAAAGCACTTCGCGACCATACATCAGAGCACCATCATGTGACATAGATCGTTTTTGCTGGCGCACAACCTCTTTCGCAATCTACCGTTGGCCTGACTTCGTTCAGCAGGGGACGAAGCTGTAGGAAAGGAACCGGCCATGGGGCCGTTCTACCACTGGCGTACGCCCACCACGTCATGCACCGAATCACGTTGCACCCATGGCAAACTGGCCCACCGACTCACACGTTGTCGCCGCGCCTTCGCGAACACTGCCACGGGCCGACACCGCACCGGCGCAGGCCGCGGGGCAGTTCCGCTAGGACGGCTGCTCGCTGCCGCTGTCGGTGCCCTGACCCTGCTGCTCGCGCTGGCAGTCACCGCCCCCACAGCGGTGGCCGCCGATCCGTGCGCGCCACCCGTGACGAACGCCATCGCGTGCGAGAACACCAAGCCCGGCAACCCCTCGACCGAGTGGCAGATCTCCGGTGCCGGCTCGTCGACCATCCAGGGCTTCGCGACGTCGATGAGCGTCAACCCCGGCGACACGGTGCGCTTCAAGATCAAGACGCCAGCGACGCGCTACCACATCGACATCTACCGGATGGGCTACTACGGGGGCAACGGCGCCCGCAAGGTGGCCTCCGCGCTGCAACCCTCGGCCACGCTCCCCCAGGCCCAGCCGGCGTGCCTCAGCGAGTCGACCGCCACCGGCCTGGTCGACTGCGGCAACTGGGCGGTCTCTGCCTCCTGGGCGGTGCCGTCGACCGCGGTGTCCGGGGTGTACTTCGCCCGCCTGGTGCGCGACGACACGAGTGGCACCAGCCAGATCGTGTTCGTGGTCAAGAACGACTCCGGCAGCTCCGAGATCATCGTCCAGACCTCGGACCAGACCTGGCAGGCGTACAACACGTACGGGGGCAACAGCCTCTACACCTGCACGTCGAACTGCCCGCCGGGGAGCCCGGCTGCCTACAAGGGCGCGTCGAAGGTGTCGTACAACCGGCCCTTCAACACGGCCGTGGACTCGAGCCCGAGCTGGCTGATGTCGGCCGAGTACCCCATGATCAGGTTCCTCGAGGCCAACGGCTACGACGTGTCCTACACCTCGGGAGTCGACGTCGGCACGTCGACCGGTGGGTCCCTGCTGACCAGCCACAAGCTGTTCCTCTCCGTGGGTCACGACGAGTACTGGTCGGGGCAACAGCGGGCCAACGTCGAGGCCGCGCGCGACGCCGGGGTGAACCTGGCCTTCTTCAGCGGGAACGAGGTGTTCTGGAAGACCCGCTTCGAGACGAGCATCGACGGCACGAGCGCGGTGAACCGGACACTGGTCTCCTACAAGGAGACCCACTACGACGGCCCGGTCGACCCCCAGGACCCGCCGACCTGGACCGGGACGTGGCAGGACCCTCGGTTCAGCCCACCCGCAGACGGCGGCCGACCGCAGAACGCGTTGACCGGCCAGCTGTTCGCCGTCAACTCCGGTAGCACCGACATCCAGGTGCCGGCGCAGTACGGCAAGCTCCGGTTCTGGCGGGACACGGCGGCGGCGACGCTGGGCGCCGGGCAGACGCTCACCCTGGCTCCCGGACAGCAGGCCCTGGGCTACGAGTGGGACGTGGACCCGGACAACGGGTTCCGCCCGGCCGGGTTGTTCAACCTGTCCTCCACCACGTACACCCAGGCCGAGATGTTCACCGACTACGGCAGCACGGTGCAGACCGGCAGCACCGCGACGCACCGGATGTCGCTCTACCGCGCTCCGAGCGGCGCCCTGGTGTTCGGCGCGGGAACCGTGCAGTGGTCGTGGGGGCTGGACGACCCGGGCTCGACCCCGGACCGGAACATGCGGCAGGCCACGGTCAACCTCTTCGCTGACATGGGTGTGCAGCCGTACGCCCTTGGCTACCCGGGTCTGACCCTCGCGACCCGAGGTACCGACACGAGCGCACCGACCTCCACCATCACCTCCCCCGCCGGCGGCACGAGTGTCGGGGACGGCACCGCGATGACGATCAGCGGTACCGCGTCCGACACCGGCGGTGGCGTGGTTGCGGGAGTCGAGGTCTCCACGGACGGCGGCGACACCTGGCACCCGGCCGTGGGAACGACCAGCTGGAGCTACAGCTGGGTGGCGCACGGGAACCCGAGCACCACGATCAGGACCCGGGCCGTCGACGACAGCGGCAACCTCGAGACTCCCTCGGCCGGCCGCCCCGTCGACGTGGGCTGCACGTGCTCGATCTGGGGCACGGCATCGACTCCGCGACTGAGCGACTCCGGGAGTGCCACCGCCGTCGAGGTCGGCGTGAAGTTCCGGTCCGACGTCTCCGGCAAGGTCACCGGGGTCCGGTTCTACAAGTCCTCCCGCAACACGGGCACCCACGTGGGCAACCTCTGGACGGCCTCCGGCACCAAGCTCGCGTCGGTGACGTTCACCAACGAGAGCGCCACCGGCTGGCAACAGGCAACCTTCTCGGCGCCGGTGGCGATCAACGCGAACACCACCTACGTGGTGTCGTACTTCGCACCGGCGGGGCACACGGCCCGGGACGCCTACTACCTCTTCCCGAACCCCTCGCCCAGACCGGACGCCTACAGCCACGTCGACAGCCCCCCGCTGCACGCGCTGCGCAACACCAACGGGATGGTCAACGGCTTCTTCCGCAACGGCAGCACCAGCGCGTTCCCCACGGACAGCGAGGACGCGGCCAACTACTGGGTCGACGTCATGTTCACCCTGAACACCGGACCGGCCTCCGTACCTGGGGCCCCTACAGTGGTGCAGGCGACTCCCGGCAACGCGTCCGCGGTGGTGACCTGGGCGGCACCGCCCGACGGTGGCAGCGCGATCACCGGCTACACCGTGACCCCCTACATCGGGTCGACCGCCCAGCCCGCGAAGACGATCACCGGCAACCCCCCGGGCACCAGTACCATCGTGACCGGTCTGACCAACGGCACCGCTTACACGTTCCGGGTGGAGGCGACCAACGCGGTCGGCACCGGCCTGCCGTCCACGGAGTCGAACGCCGTGCTCCCCGCGGCTGCCAGCTGCTCAGCGTGCACCCTCTGGCCGAGCTCCACGGTCCCGTCCACCCTCGACCAGGGGGACCCGAACTCCATCGAGGTGGGCGTCAAGTTCCGGGCCGACCTCAACGGCGAGATCAAGGGTCTCCGGTTCTACAAGGGAACCGCGAACACCGGGACCCACATCGGGAACCTGTGGACCTCCACCGGCACCAAGCTGGCCTCGGTGACCTTCACCAACGAGAGCGCCACCGGCTGGCAACAGGCCACCTTCTCCACCCCCGTGGCCATCACGGCCGGAACGCTCTACGTGGCTTCCTACTTCGCACCCAACGGCCACTACCCCGTTGACGGCGGGTACTTCGCCGGCAAGGGCGTGGACGCCGGACTGCTCCACGCGCCGGCCGACGGTGTCAACGGGGGCCAGGGGGTCTACCGGTACGGCACGAGCAGCGGCTTCCCGACGAGCACGTTCAACTCGGAGAACTACTGGGTCGACGTCGTGTACGCGACGGGGACACCCACCGCTCCGAACCCGCCGGGCACCCCGGTCGCGACGGCCGGTGACGGGTCGGCGGTGGTGTCCTGGACGGCACCCGCTGACGGCGGAAGCCCGATCACCTCCTACACCGTGACGCCGTACATCGGCACCACCGCGCAGACCGCGAAGACCGTCACCGGCAGCCCGCCGGCAACCTCAACCACGGTCACCGGCCTGACCAACGGCACCGCCTACACCTTCAAGATCACCGCCACCAACGCCATCGGCACCGGAGCAGCCTCGGCGTCCTCGAACACCGTCACCCCCGCCGGGCCGACCGCACCAGCCGCGCCCACCGGGGTGACCGCCACCGCCGGCGACGGGTCCGCCCAGATCTCCTGGACCGCACCCTCCAACGGCGGCAACCCGATCACCTCCTACACCGTCACCCCGTACATCGGCACCACCGCCCAGACCGCGAAGACCGTCACCGGCACCACGCCGGCAACCTCCACCACGGTCACCGGCCTGACCAACGGCACCGCCTACACCTTCACCGTCACCGCCACCAACGCCATCGGCACCGGAGCAGCCTCGGCGTCCTCGAACACCGTCACCCCCGCCGGGCCGACCGCACCAGCCGCGCCCACCGGGGTGACCGCCACCGCCGGCGACGGGTCCGCCCAGATCTCCTGGACCGCACCCTCCAACGGCGGCAGCCCGATCACCTCCTACACCGTCACCCCGTACATCGGCACCACCGCCCAGACCGCGATCACCGTCACCGGCACCACGCCGGCAACCTCCACCACGGTCACCGGCCTGACCAACGGCACCGCCTACACCTTCACCGTCACCGCCACCAACGCCATCGGCACCGGCCCGGCCTCCACCCCCTCCACCGCGGTCACCCCCACCGCCGGCGGGTGCTCAGCCTGCACCATCTGGCCCTCGACGGTCACGCCGACCACCCCGAGCAACACCGACAGCTCCTCGGTCGAGCTCGGCGTGAAGTTCACCTCCGAGGTCAACGGACAGGTCACCGGCATCCGCTTCTACAAGGGCAGCGCCAACACCGGGACCCACATCGGGAACCTGTGGACCTCCACCGGCACCAAGCTGGCCTCGGTGACCTTCACCAACGAGAGCGCCACCGGCTGGCAACAGGCCACCTTCTCCACCCCCGTGGCCATCACCGCCGGCACCGTCTACGTCGCGTCCTACCTCGCCCCGGTCGGCGGCTACGCCTCCGACAGCGGGTACTTCACCATCGGCATGGACCGCCCTCCTCTGCACGCCCTGTCCACCACGGATGCCGGGGGCAACGGCGTCTACGCCTACAGCACCACCAGCACCTTCCCCACCAACACCTGGAACTCGACCAACTACTGGGTCGACGTCGTCTTCGCCAGCGGCCCGGTGGCCCCACCGGTCACCCCGGCAGCCCCCACCGGGGTGACCGCAACTGCCGGTGACGGGTCGGCCCAGGTCTCCTGGACCGCACCCTCCAACGGCGGCAGCCCGATCACCTCCTACACCGTCACCCCGTACATCGGCACCACCGCCCAGACCGCGATCACCGTCACCGGCAGCCCGCCGGCAACCAGCACCACGGTCACCGGCCTGACCAACGGCACCGCCTACACCTTCAAGATCACCGCCACCAACGCCATCGGCACCGGCCCGACCTCCACCCCCTCCACCGCCGTCACGCCCGCGGCGGGCGCGGTCGCACCGGGCGCGCCCACCGGGGTGACCGCCAGTGCCGGCGACGGGTCCGCCCTGGTGTCGTGGACCGCACCGTCGAACGGCGGAAGCCCGATCACCTCGTACACCGTCACCCCGTACATCGGTACCACCGCCCAGACCGCGAAGACCGTCACCGGCAGCCCGCCGGGAACGTCCACCACGGTCACCGGCCTGACCAACGGCACCGCCTACACCTTCACCGTCACCGCGACGAACGCCGTCGGCACCGGCCCGGCCTCCACCCCCTCCACCGCCGTCACCCCAACCGGCGCACCGACCGCACCGGCCGCACCGGCCGCGGTGACTGCCACCGCCGGCGACGGGTCGGCCCTGGTGTCCTGGTCCGCACCGTCGAACGGTGGCAACCCGATCACCAGCTACACCGTCACCCCGTACATCGGCGGCACGGCACAGACCGCCACGACCGTCACCGGCACCACGCCGGCAACCTCCACCACGGTCACCGGCCTGACCAACGGCACCGCCTACACCTTCACCGTCACCGCCACCAACGCCATCGGCACCGGCCCGGCCTCCACCCCCTCCACCGCGGTTACCCCCACCGCCGGCGGGTGCTCAGCCTGCACCATCTGGCCCTCGACGGTCACGCCGACCACCCCGAGCAACACCGACAGCTCCTCGGTCGAGCTCGGCGTGAAGTTCACCTCCGAGGTCAACGGACAGGTCACCGGCATCCGCTTCTACAAGGGCAGCGCCAACACCGGCACCCACATCGGGAACCTGTGGACCTCCACCGGCACCAAGCTCGCCTCGGTGACCTTCACCAACGAGAGCGCCACCGGCTGGCAACAGGCCACCTTCTCCACCCCCGTGGCCATCACCGCCGGCACCGTCTACGTCGCGTCCTACCTCGCCCCGGTCGGCGGCTACGCCGCAGACTCCGGCTACTTCACCACCGGCATGGACCGCGCTCCTCTGCACGCCCTGTCCGACGTGGATGCCGGGGGCAACGGCGTCTACGCCTACGGCACCACCAGCACCTTCCCCACCAACACCTGGAACTCGACCAACTACTGGGTCGACGTCGTCTTCGCCAGCGGCCCGGTGGCCCCACCGACCACCCCCGGTGCGCCCACGGGCGTGACCACGACTGCCGGTGACGGTTCGGCCCAGGTCTCCTGGACCGCACCGTCGAACGGCGGCAGCCCGATCACCTCCTACACCGTCACCCCGTACATCGGCACCACCGCCCAGACCGCGATCACCGTCACCGGCAGCCCGCCGGCAACCAGCACCACGGTCACCGGCCTGACCAACGGCACCGCCTACACCTTCACCGTCACCGCCACCAACGCCGTCGGCACCGGCCCGACCTCCACCCCCTCCACCGCGGTCACCCCCACCGCCGGCGGGTGCTCGACCTGCACCATCTGGCCCTCGACGGCCGTGCCCACCAAACCGAGCGTCACCGACACCTCTTCGGTCGAGCTCGGCGTGAAGTTCACCTCCGACGTCAACGGACAGGTCACCGGCATCCGCTTCTACAAGGGCAGCGCCAACCGAGGCACCCACGTCGGGAACCTGTGGACCTCCACCGGCACCAACCTCGCCTCGGTGACCTTCACCAACGAGTCGGCGACCGGCTGGCAGCAGGCCACCTTCTCCACCCCGGTGGCCATCACCGCCGGCACCGTCTACGTCGCGTCCTACCTCGCCCCGGTCGGGCGGTACGCAGGCGACTCCAACTACTTCAACAACGCGGCCGTGGACAACCCGCCGCTCCATGCACTCAAGAGCAGCCAGACCGGTGGCAACGGCGTCTATGCGTACGGGTCGACGAGCACCTTCCCCGCCAGCACCTTCAAGGCGGCGAACTACTGGGTCGACGTCGTGTTCGCCAGGAACTAGGGCGTCGTGCGACAGGCAGCCGCGGTCGTGGGCCCTACCCCAGACCGTCGTCCCACCGGGGGGCGGCGAAGATGAGCGTCGGAACGGGTCGTGCGATCCTGCTCCTCGCCGCCGCGTGCACCCTCGCGCTGGCCGTGGCCGGCGTGGCGCAGCGTGGCGCCACCCCGGCCACGTCGCCCGGACCGGCGTCACGGCCGGCGACCGCGGACCCTGCGGGCGCCGCAGCGCCCGCCGGCCCCGCGGCGCCCGTCGAGCTCGACGGGGTCGGCGCGACCTCGGCCGGCCCCGTGGGTCGCGCCGTCTGTGGCGCGACCTCGCTGCGATCGCCCTACAACTACACGGGCCGCTCGGGTCACTACGCCTCCGGGCAGCGGGGCCTTCCCACCTATGGGGCACCGGGGACGGACTACCCGCGCGCCAACGACGGCATCGTGCTGCCGCCCGAGACCGCCGACTACGAGAACTGGGAGCTGAGCCCCGACACGGTCTACTACCTCGCCCCCGGGACGCACTACGGGAGCTTCAGCGCCAACCGAGGGGACGTGTTCGTCGGGGGGTACGCCGACGGCGTCGGCACCGTCATCGACGGGCAGTACCAGACCCAGACCGCGATCGACAGCAACATCACCATGGGTGAGCAGGAGGACGTGACGATCCGGTACCTGACCATCCAGAGGTTCACGCCCCCCGTCGACCAGACCGCCGTCAACCAGACGGGGAACCGGGGCTGGGCGGTGCTCGACAGCACGGTCACCCTCAACGTCCCTGGCGGAGGGATGTTCGCCGCCAGCGACGCCGTGATCCGGGACAGCTGCCTCACCCTGAACGGCCAGTACGGCTTCCAGTCGGCGCAGACCCTGCAGGGCGACTCGCTCACGGGTGGGCCCTACAACGTCTGGGTGGAGCGCAACGAGATCAGCTACAACGACACGTGCGGCCTGTCGGGGTTGCTGCAGAACCCGACGCTCGGTTGGGTCGACCACGACCCGGTCCCGGCCGAGTACCGGAACCCCCACTGCGGGAAGGTCACCGGCAGCGGCAACCAGGGCGGGTTCAAGCTCTGGGGCACCAACGGCGTGATGATCCGGGACAACTGGATCCACCACAACTGGGGGGTCGGCGGGTGGGTCGACACGAACAACGCGAACACGACGTGGAGCGGGAACACGATCACCGACAACGAGAACGCCGGGATCTGGGAGGAGACGTCGTACAACTTCTCGATCACCGACAACTACCTGGCGCGCAACAACCTCGTCGACGGCCCGGGCAACCCCGGCTTCCCGATGCCCGCGATCTACGTGTCTGAGTCGGGAAGCGACAGCAAGAACGGCGGCGTGCCCGGCTGCGCCATGCGGTCCTGTGTCAGGTCGGGGATGCCCGGTCACCCGAAGCGGTCGGTCATCGCGAACAACACCCTGGTGGACAACGGCGGTGGGGTCTTCCTGTGGCAGAACTCCGACCGACGATGCAACGACGGTTGGGACAGCGGGTGCACCCTCCTCAAGGGCGGTCAGCGTGGACCATTCAGTGTCGCCGGCTGCGCCCAGAACCTCCCGACGGCCACTCTGGACCGCACGACCTTCGTCGGCACGGTCGGCGGTTCCCCACCGGAGAACTACTGGGACGGCTGCATGTGGCAGACGCAGAACGTCACCGTGACGCGCAATCTGATCGACTTCGACCCGGCGAACATCTTCGGCTGCACCCCTGCGGCCTGGCGGGCCTGCGGCGCCAACGGGGTGTTCAGCCAGTTCGGCGGTCCGAACGCCCAGGCCGGGGGGGCCGACGTCCCGACCCAGATCACCTTCTTCCAGAACAACACCTGGTCCCACAACGTCTACCGGGGCCCGTCGACGTTCTACGCCTGGAACCAGGGAAACCCGGAGAACCCGGTCAGCTGGGCGCATTGGACCGGTCGCGCCGACGCGGGTGACCGGTGCACCTCGGCGAAGGTGCGGCGCAGCGGGGGCTGCGTCGGGCCGTTCGGCCAGGACGACCACAGCCACTACTCGAGCGAGGCCATGCCATGAGCTCGGTGAGCGTCGTCATCCCCTGCTACAACTACGGACACTTCCTGGAGGAGGCCGTCTCCAGCGTGCTGGACGACCAGCCGGGGGTCGACGTGCGGGTGCTGATCATCGACGACGCCTCGCCGGACGACAGTGCCGACGTCGCCAGGAGCATCGCGGCCAGGGACCCTCGGGTCGACGTCATCGTCCACGAGACCAACCAGGGCAACATCGCCACGTTCAACGAGGGGCTGCTCGAGTGGGCCGACGGCGACTACTGCCTCCTCATGTCCGCGGACGACCGGGCCACCCCAGGAGCGCTCCGGCGGGCGCAGGACCTGCTGGATGCCCACCCCGAAGTGGGGTTCGTCTACGGGCGGGCGCGGTGGGTCACGGACGGGGAGCCGCTGCCGCCGGCCCGGACCAGGGTCCAGGGGTGGGCGGTGGAGCCGGGCCGGCGATGGCTGGAGCAGCGCTTCCGCCAGGCGGAGAACCCCATCACGTCCCCCGAGATCATCGTCCGGACGTCCCTGCACCGGCGGGTGGGCGGCTACGACCCGGAGCTGCCCAAGGCTGCCGACATGGAGATCTACCTGCGCTTCGCCGCGCACGCCGACGTCGGGTTCATCCGTGGTGCCGACCAGGCGTACTACCGCCTTCACGGCGCCAACATGAGCGCGACCGTCAGTGCCCTCATGGACCTGGAGCAGCGGAGGTCGGTCTTCGACCTGGTGCTGCGCCGGTACGTCCACCAGCAGGCCGAGCGCGACCGCCTGGAGCAGATGGTCCACCGCCAGCTCGGGCGCGAGGCGCTGTGGGCCGCCGGGCGCGTCTACGACCGGGGACGCCTGCGGCGCACCGAGATCGGACGACGCGTCCTGGGTGGCGGCGCCAACGAGTCGGAGCACGAGGTCGCCGAGCTGGCAGCGTTCGCCGTGGACTGCTCCCCCGGCCTCGAGCAGACGTCGCTCTACCGGAAGCTCCGGGCCCACGAGCGGCTCGGGCCGCGGGAGATCGCCTTCCTCGTCGACCAGAAGGGGCGCTGGTGGTTGCGCCGGAGGTTCTGGAAGTACCGAGGCCTCTGACCCACCCGTCAAGCACGACCGAAGACGCAGCTGGTGTCACCGACTCGGGACCCCGCACCGGACAGGAGCAGGACATGACCATCCACACAGAAGACAGGGAAAGGACAGCAGCTATGGCGACGTCGATCGGGATGGCAGTTATCGGGGCCGGGTACTGGGGGCCGAACCTCGTTCGGAACGCCATGGCCACCTCGTCCATCGACGTGCGGTGGCTCTGCGACCTGGATGAGGAACGGGCGCGCACAGTCCTGGGGCGCTACTCGACGATCCGGACCACGGACTCCTTCGATGCCGTCCTGGACGACCCGACCGTGCAGGCCGTGGCCATCGCGACCCCGGCCGCCTCGCACTTCCCGCTCGCCATGGCGGCACTGGATGCCGGGAAGCACGTGCTCGTCGAGAAGCCGCTCACGGCGGCGTACAGCGACGGCCAGAAGCTGGTGCAGGCGGCCGAGGACCGCGGGCTGGTGCTCATGTGCGACCACACCTACTGCTACACGTCCGCGGTCCAAGAGCTGCGACGCCTCGTGCTGAGCGGCGAGCTCGGCGACATCCAGTTCATCGACTCCGTGCGGATCAACCTGGGCCTGGTGCAGCCAGACGTCAACGTGCTCTGGGACCTGGCCCCCCACGACCTGTCGATCCTGGACTTCCTCCTCCCCCCGGGCGTGACCGTCGTGGAGGTGGCCGCCCAGGGTGCCGACCCGATCGCACACGGCATGGAGTGCGTCGGCTACCTCACCCTCCGGCTGTCGACCGGCGCCATCGCCCACGTGCACGTCAACTGGCTCAGCCCGGTCAAGATCCGCACCATGGTCATCGGCGGATCGAACCGCACGGTGGTGTGGGACGACATGAACCCGAGCCAGCGTCTGTCCGTCTACGACCGCGGGGTCGACCGGTGCGACGCACAGGATCTCGAGAGCGACGATCGCGCGCGAATGCGGATCTCCTACCGGTCCGGTGACATGGTGGCACCGGCGCTGGGTGAGCAGGAGGCCCTGCGCGCGATGATGGCCGAGTTCGGGGCGGCCGTCATCGAGGGCCGGGCACCAGCCACCGACGGCAACGCCGGGCTTCGGGTCATGGGCATCCTCGAGGCCGCACAGCGGAGCCTGCAGCTCGGCGGGACCATGGTGACCCTGGAGCGGCAGGCATGATCCGGGACAGCGTGTGCCTGGTGACCGGCGGCGCCG
Organism: uncultured Actinomycetota bacterium; assembly: GCA_963747405.1. Lineage (GTDB taxonomy): Bacteria > Actinomycetota > Actinomycetes > Actinomycetales > Dermatophilaceae > Fodinibacter. The sequence continues at coordinate 26,862 of CAVVFG010000019.1, read as the reverse complement.
GCACCATCGGGTCCACGATCGTGGACCAACTGCTCGCGGCCGGTGCCGCCGAGGTGCGGGTGCTCGACAGCTTCGTGCGAGGCCGGAAGGAGAACCTGGCGCAGGCCATGGCCTCGGGGCGGGTCGAGATCGTCGAGGGAGACATCCGCGACCGGCAGGTCGTGGGCGACACGACCGCCGGGGCGCAACTGGTGTTCCACCAGGCAGCCATCCGTATCACCCAGTGCGCCGAGGAGCCCCGGCTGGCGCTCGAGGTGCTGGTGGACGGCACCTTCAACGTCCTCGAGGCCGCCGTCGACGCGAACGTCCGCAAGGTCGTCGCCGCCTCGTCGGCATCCGTGTACGGACTGGCGACCGAGTTCCCCACGACCGAGCTCCAGCACCCCTGGGACAACGACACGTTCTACGGAGCGGCCAAGGTCTTCAACGAGGGGATGCTGCGCAGTTTCCATGCGATGAACGGCCTGGACTACGTCGCCCTGCGGTACTTCAACGTGTACGGGCCCCGCATGGACGTCCACGGCCTGTACACCGAGGTGCTGATCCGCTGGATGGAGCGGATCGCGGCCGGGAAGCCGCCGCTGATCTTCGGGAACGGCCGCCAGACGATGGACTTCGTCTTCACGACCGACATCGCGCGGGCCAACCTCCTCGCCGCCGAGTCGCCCGCCAAGGATGCCGTGTTCAACATCGGCAGTGGCACCGAGACCAGCCTGCGCGACCTGGCCGAGGCGCTGCTGCGCGTCATGGGCAGCGACCTGTCCGTGGAGTTCGGCCCCGAGCGCCCGGTGAACGGGGTAACCCGCCGGCTCGCGTCCATCGCGGCGGCGCGCGAAAACCTCGGCTGGGCACCGGAGGTCGACCTCGCAACCGGTCTGGGCGTCCTCGTCGACTGGTGGAGCAAGGAGCGTGGTTCCCGATGATCCCCGTGATGAAGCCGTGGCTGGGCGAGGAGGAGGCGGCGGCAGCCGCCGAGGCGATCCGCTCCGGGTGGGTTGCCCAGGGCCCCAGGGTGGCGGAGTTCGAAGCGCGCTTCGCCGCGCAGGTCGGGGTGCCGCACGCCGTGGCGGTGTCGTCGTGCACCACCGCGCTGCACCTGTCGATGCACCTGCTCGGTGTCGGACCGGGCGACGAGGTCGTGGTGCCGTCCTTCTCGTTCATCGCGACTGCCAACTGCGTCGTGTACACCGGCGCGACACCCGTCTTCGCCGACGTCGAGCTCGAGGACGGGAACCTGAGCGTTGCGTCCGTCCAGCGGGTCGTCACCCGGCGAACCCGGGCCGTCGTGGTCGTCCACCAGGGCGGCACACCGGCCGACGTCCAGCCGCTGCGGAGGTGGTGCGACGGCCGGGGTATCGCGCTGGTGGAGGACGCGGCCTGCGCCGCGGGCTCCCGGGTGCACGGTGCGCCCGTCGGTGCCGGCGCCACCCTGGCCGCCTGGTCGTTCCATCCGCGCAAGCTGCTCACCACCGGTGAAGGCGGCATGCTGACCACCACCGACGCGGACCTCGCGGGCCGGGCCCGCCGGTTGCGCGAGCACGGCATGAACTTCAGTGCGGCGGAACGTCACCAGAGCCGTCAACCCGTCATCGAGAGCTACCTCGAGGTGGGCTTCAACTACCGGATGACCGACATCCAGGCCGCTGTCGGCCTGGTGCAGCTCGGGAAGCTCGACGCGATGGTGGCCCGACGTCGTGAGCTGGCGGCGCACTACCAGGCCCTCTTGGCCGGTGTCCCGGGCCTGCGCACAGTGCGGGACCCGGCTCACGGCCAGTCCAACTACCAGTCCTTCTGGGTCGAGCTCGACCCCGAGTTCCCGCTGACCCGTAACGAGCTGCTGACCTTCCTCGCGCGGGACGGGGTGTCGGGCCGGGCCGGCATCATGGCCGCCCACCGGCAGCCCGCCTACGCCGGGCATCCGCACGCTGACCTCTCCAGGACCGAGCGGCTCACCGACACCACCCTGATCCTGCCGCTGTTCCACGCGATGACCGAGCGGGAGCAGCAGGCCGTGGTCGACTCGATCCGTCGGGCGGCCGGGCTGAGGGCGGCGTCATGACGGCGCGGCCGCTCCTCGATCATCGGGGCGGGTGGTTTCGCCCGCGAGGCGGCCGAGACGGCGCGCGCGATCCACTCCGTCGACGGCTCGGTGTCGTTGCTGGGGTTCCTCGACGACGACCCGACCCTGCACGGAACGACCGCGGGGGGCGCCCCCGTCCTCGGGCCACTAGAGGCCATCGCCGACCACCCGGATGCCGCGGTCGTGGTCGCCGTGGGCCGGCCCGACGCGTACACGGCTCGGCGCGGCCTGGTCGCCCGTCTCGCCCTGCCGGCCGACCGCTACGCGACCCTGGTGCACCCCGGCGCCAGTGTCGGCTCAACCTGCTCCATCGGCGCAGGGACCGTGGTGCTGGCCCAGGTGGTGATGACGGCCGGTGTCATGGTCGGCGCCCACGTGGTGGTCATGCCCCAGGTGGTGCTGCCCCACGACGCGTGGGTGGACGACTACGCCAGCCTTGCCTCCGGCGTGCGCCTCGGCGGCGGCGTGCACGTGTGCACGGGGGCGTACGTCGGCAGCGGGGTCTGCGTGCGCGAAGGACGCCGAATCGGGGCCTGGTCGATGGTCGGCATGGGCTCCACCGTCACCAGGGACGTTCCCGACGAGCGCCTCTGGTTCGGCGCGCCGGCGCGCGACGTCCGCCGCGCCCCGCTGCCCTGGCCCGCCACCGAGCACTCATCCCAGCAATTCCCAAGGCCCGAGGAGGCCAGACCATGAACACCATCCCACTCGTCGACCTGTCCCTTCAGCAAGCCGAGATCGCTGATGACGTGCAGGAGGGTTTCGACCAGGCCCTGGCAGCCGGTGACTTCGTCGGCGGCAAGGCCGTGGCCGAGTTCGAGCAGGAGTACGCCGACTTCCTCGGCGTCCGGTCCTGCGTCGCCGTCGGAAGCGGCACCGATGCCCTCGAGATGGCGCTGCGTAGCGTGCGGGTCACGTACGGGCACGAGGTGGTGCTTCCGGCCAACACCTTCATTGCGACGGCCGAGGCGGTCGTGCGCATCGGCGCCACCCCGGTCTTCGTCGACGTCGACGACGACTCCCTCCTCATCGACCCCATCGCCGTCGACGATGCCATCACCGATCGCACGGCCGCTGTCATCCCGGTGGACCTCTTCGGACAGGTGGCTCCCTTCGAGCTGCTGCCCGCCTCCATGTCGGAGCGCGGCATCCTGGTCGTCGAGGACGGCGCACAGTCTCAGGGCGCCACGCGGCACGGGCGGTCCGCGGGGACGTTCGGCACGCTGGCGGCCACGAGCTTCTACCCCGGCAAGAACCTCGGCGCCTACGGCGACGGGGGCGCGGTACTCACCGATGACGACGAGCTCGCGTACCGCGTCCGGCTCATGGGTTCCCACGGCAGCCCCAGCAAGTACGTGCACAGCCACATCGGCTTCAACTCGCGCTTGGACACCCTGCAGGCCGTGGTGCTTCGCGCGAAGCTGCCACGCCTGCGCGGATGGAACGAACAGCGACGTGAGGCGGCGGCGCGCTACGAGCGCCTGCTCGCCGGGGTACCGGGGGTGCGGCTGCCCACGACGCTGCCAGGCAACGAGCACGTGTGGCACCTCTACGTGGTCCGGGTGCCCGCGCGGGACAACGTGCTCGCGTTCATGCAGGCCGAGGGCATCGGTGTGGGGGTGCACTACCCCATGCCGCTCCACCTCACGCCCGCGATGGCCACGTGGGGATCTCCGCGCGGGTCGTTTCCCGTGAGCGAGCGCGCTGCCGATGAGATCCTCTCGCTCCCCATCTTCCCCGGCATCACGTCGTCGCAGCAGGAACGTGTGGCGCAGGTGCTGTCGGAAGCCATCACCCGGTTCTCCGGCTGACCACCCGCGAGCGAGACAGAGGATGCAGGATGACCGCACAGCAGCGGGCGGAGCCCGAGGAGGATCTCGGCCGGCGAGCCGCCTCGGGCGTGCTCTGGCTGACGGCTCAGAAGTGGGTGGTGCGAGTCAGCGGATTCGCCACCCTGGTCCTCCTGACGCACGAGATCGCGCCGCGGGACTTCGGCGTCGTGGCGGCTGCCATGTCCGTGATCCCCCTGGTCTACCTGCTCTCCGACCTCGGATTCTCGACCTACCTGCTCCAGGCCGAGACGGTCGACCAGGAGGGCCTGAGCACGGCCTTCTGGGCGTCCGTGCTCGCCGCCGCCGTGCTGTCGCTCGCACTGGTCGCGGTCGCACCGCTGCTGGCTGCAGCGTTCGGGATCACCGAGCTCACCCAGGTCCTTCGTGCCCTGGTCCTGTCCGTCGTCCCCACGGTCCTGGCGGGAGTCCCCCTGGCGCTTCTCAGACGCGCCATGGCGTTCCGTGTCGTAGCGATCCAGGCGCTCACCGCGGCCCTGCTCGGTCAGGTCGTGGCAGTCGTGGTCGCGCTGATGGGGGGCGGCGTGTGGGCGCTGGTGAGCCAACTCGTGGTGGCCCAGGGGGTCGTCGCGGTTCTCGCCTGGCACCGGGCCCACTGGGTGCCGTCCTTCCAGCTCTCACCGCGGCTGTTCAGGCAGATGGCCTCGTTCGGGGTCAAGGTGTCGGGTGTCGACCTCGTGGCGACGTCGCGGATGTTGGCCGAGAACTGGATCATCACGGTGGCCCTGGGCCCGAGCGCCCTCGGCTTCCTCAACATCGCTCAGCGCCTGGTCCAAGTGGCCCAGGAACTGGTCGCGGCCTCACTGGTGCCTGTCTCGACGGTGGTCTTTGCCAGGATCCGCGAGTCGGACGAGCGGCTGCGCGGCACCTATGTCAAAGCACTGGGAGTGGCCTACGCCATGGTGTCACCCGCGATGATCGCCCTCGTCGTGACAGCACCCTTGCTCGTCCCCGTGCTCTTCGGTGAGGAGTGGCAGGCGAGCGTTCCTCCCGCACAGGCCCTGGCGGTCGCCGGGATCATCACCCTCGGTGCGATGCTGGACCACGGTCTCTTCTACGGGCTCTCTCGTCCCGGCGCCTGGCTCGGCTACACGGTCGTCGTCGACGCGGTCACCGTGGGGACGACAGCCGTCGCGGTGCGTTGGGGGCTCGTCGGCGTCGCCGTCGGCTTCGTGCTCGTCGCGGTCCTCGCGACCATCGCTCGCTGGGTGCTCGTGAGCCGGGGCGTGGGGCTTCGGGTCCGGGCCGTCGCACGCCCGTTCGCCACGGTCCTGATACCCACCGCCCTCAGCACGGCCGCGGGGCTCGTGACGGTACACACCCTCGCGGGTGTGGCGTCGCCGCTTGCGCTGCTGCTCGTCAGTTGCCTCGTGGTGGTCATCGTCGACCTCGTCGTGCTGCGTCTCGTAGCGGCGGGCATCATTCGCGACGCCCTGGGAGTCCTTCCCCTGCCCGACCGCCTCGTGCATCCGGTGTGTCGGCTACTGCGCCTGACCGGGGCGCCGGGATGACCCTGTGCGCCGCAGCAAGCCTGGACGCCTGCTCGAACGCCGGTGACTACGGCTTGACGACCTCGCGGACTGCGGCGTCGCTGGAGCGTTCCATCAGATGCCGGACCGCCTCGCCGAGGTCGAGTGAGGCGCCGACGATGCCGATCAGCTCTCCGTCGCGGTACACGCCGCTGTCGGCGCCCAGGCGCGTGCAGCATCTCGCCGCTGGGTTTCGGACCGGAAACCCACCAGACCCCGAACGGGCTTCTCGCACAGCGGTCATGATCTCCGCTGCTGCCTGCCGGAAGACCTCCGGCTGCGTGACCTGCGTGATCTCGCGACCCATGGCCTCCGCGGCGGGCCAGCAGCACAGCCTGCTCGGCGGGGCCGTGCCAGGACAGCACCGTTCCCCGCATGTCCGTCGCTATCAGCGCGTGCCAGAGGGCATGCATCAGTTCGTCGGCAGACGGACCAGAGGTTCCCGGGCCGATCTTCAGTGCGGGGTGGGCGAGGAGCGCTTGTGCGCCGCCGCGAGTCGCCGGGCGTCGGCCAGTGACCGACCGCGGGCGTTCGTCATCACCTCGTCGATGTCGGCGAGCAGCCGGGCGAGGCCAGCGGAGGAGTGCGGACGAGCAGCAGCGGACAGCTCCAGCCAGTCGGTGACCAGACCTGCCGGGATGATGGTGCTGCTGCTGCCGCCGGCCGTGGCGCGATGGGCTGAGATGAACGAGGCCGCCTTGGCCAGCAGCTGGGGTCGAGTGATCAGCAGCCGTCGCAGCTCAGCGCGGCTGCGGCCATACCGGTCCAACCAGTGGCCGAGGTCCGGATGGCTCACAGCCGCCTCGAACGTGCGCGCCGACCGTGGGTCGACACGACGCCGCGCGGCCGGGCTGGAGAGGGGGCAGTCCGCGTTCATGGCGGCCACGAGGGTGTGCCACACACCGCCGAACCCCGTCACGGCGACCGCGTCGGCCGTCACGGTGACGTCGTCCGGCTCGAACCACGCTCCCGCCCGGATTTCGGCCTCGACACTGTCCGAGAGGTTCATGTCGTAGTCCGCGCTCGCCGTCGCGAGCTGCTTGTCGATCTCCTCGTCGACGCCCGCGCGGATCTGGGTGGCGAGCCTGGAGAGCGTCTCGCTGCGGACCATGGACCCGACCAGGGGCTTCATGGCGAGCTCGATGGCCGCGATCATGGCGACGGACAAGGCCGCGCCCGAGAGGTCGGCGCCGATGCCGAGCGCCAGCCAGACCCAGGGCGGAAGCTCGTCCAGGTCGGTCCCCGGCAGCAGGTCGACCGTGGTGCTCTTGACGACGATGTGGAAGAACGAGTCCAGCTCGTCCATGGAGAAGGCCGTGTCGTCGTGGTTGACCAGTCTGAGCGCGAGCGACACGTCCAGCGACGCGATGGAGGCGATGACCAGGTTGGCTCCGAGGCCCACCCCCACCCGGCCGCGAACCCGCAGCATCCCGTCCACGACGTCCAGGTCGGGATCCATCAGCACGAAGGGGGCCCGATAGGTGCGGTCGGCCATGGCGGCGGAGACGGTCCCGATCCCGGTGGGGCGATCGACCCGCGTCAGCAGGGCGTAGTGCGTGCTCGGCCACGGGGCGCGAAGGGCGGGGCCGCGCACGACGAGCCGGCCCTCGAGGCCGGGGCCTTCACTCCGCAAGCGCGCGAAGAAGCTGCGCTCGCCGCCGAGGTCGGACTGACGGAACAGGAGGTGAGCTGTGTACCGGTCGTCCTCGCGCAGTGCCGGTGCCGATGCAAGGACGGAGTAGTCATCCGGTCGGGTGCCGGTCGGGGAGCCGGCCTCGTCGATGTCGTCGCGCAGGTCCTCGAGCTCGGCCGCCCAGTCCTCCACGGACTGGCCCGGGTCCGGACCACTGGCGATCTCGTCGTTGAAGGCCTCGACCGCTGCCTCCACCGCAGGGTCCGAGGGTGCGCCGTCCTCTCCGGGGGCTGCCACCTTCCGGGCCCGGACGGTGACCACGTCGGCCCGCAGAACCTCGCAGGTCAGTTGATCCACGTCGTCGAAGATGCCGATCGTGGTGGTGTCGTCGTCGTCGATCACCGCGTTGAAGCCGTAGTGGACGATCCCGGCGAGGTCGAGGTCGACAGCCAGAGACTCGACCAGCGTCTGCGCGGCCCCGACGAAGGTCTGGTCACGTCCGAACAGGGCCACCACCGCAGAGGTGTACGCGAAGGGCACGGCACCGGGCGCGTATGCCGTGATGCTGACGGAGATCAGACCGGCGGCGGCACCCTGGCCCGTGCCAGGGGCGCCCGATGTGGTGAACGCCGCCTCGACCGCGCTCGCGACGGTGAAGACCGCCGACAGCTCTCCGCCCGTGGGCGTGGTCACCTCACGGGTATCGGTGTGGCTGAAGCCCGTGTCCTCCCGCTTCAACGTCACCGTCACCCGCACGGGGACCGGGAAGGCGGTGGGACCGCCTCGATCGGTCACGGTCGCGTTGATCGTGAGCTTCGGCATGGTGGCTCTCCTGGTCTACCCCGAACGTCGCGGCAGACGACCTGCCCCGCTGCAGTCAGGAGCGGGTGAGGCGGCTGCCTGATACCCACCAGGTGGCGCGGCTGCGGGCCGTGGGCTCCGTCGGCGAGCTCACCCTCCGGCCGGGGCTTCCCCCGTGCCCCGGCATCGACCACAATCGCCAGATGACGTCGGTGGTCGTCGTCGGGGCGAGCGTGGCCGGTCTGCTGGCCGCGCGAGCGCTGGCCGACCACGTCGACGACGTCCTCGTGCTCGAGCGGGAACGGCTCGAGGATGCCGCGCAGCCACGCGGCCACGTGCCCCAGGGGCGTCACGTGCACATTCTGCTGTCGGCCGGCCTCGACCTGCTGGTCGGCTGGTTCCCGGGCATCGACGACGAGCTGGAGTCGCTGGGCGCGGTGCGCGTCGACGGCACCCGGGCGTGGGTGCACCAGTGCGGCGGGTACCGCGCGAGGGGCGACTGGGGACGGCCGGTGCTCAGCATGACCCGGCCGCTGCTGGAGCAGGTCGTCCGGCGCAGGGTCGCCGCCCTGCCCGGAGTGGTCCTTCGCGACGGCGTCGTGGTCGACCGGGTCGAGGCCCACCCCGGCCGGGTGACCGGTGTGGTGGTCGACGGCGAGGTGCGCCGGGCCGACCTGGTCGTCGACTGCTCGGGCCGGTCCTCACGGATCGCCCACCAGCTGGACGCGGCCGGCACCCTGGCGCCGCCGGTGTCGCGGGTACGGATCGACTGCGCCTACGCGAGCGGGTTCCTCCCCCGCTCCCGCGACGACTTCGAGGGCAGCTTCCTCGTCTGCGGGACGTCGCCGCCGGAGTCGTTCCGGGTCGGCGCGCTGATGCCGGTCGAGGGCGAGCGGTGGATGGTGACCCTCGCCGGCGTGCACGGTGACGTGCCGGGCACCGCCCCGGAGGAGGTGCTCGGGTTCGCCCGGAGCCTGCCCACCCCCGCCCTGGCGCAGCTCGTCGAGCGGTTGGGGCCGCTCTCCGCCGTCACGTCGTACCGGTTCCCGTCGAGCCAGCGGCGCCACCACGACAAGGTGGCGACCCCGCCGGCCGGCCTGGTCACCCTCGGCGACGCGGCCTGCAGCTTCAACCCGGTGTACGGCCAGGGGATGGCGTGCGCGGCCTTGCAGGCGCGGGCGCTGGCCGAGGCCGTGGCCGACACCGGCGTGCGGTGCGACGTGCTGCCGGCGAGGTTCCACCGCAGCGCCGCCCGGATCATCGACGCGCCGTGGACGATCGCGGTGGGCGCCGACTTCCTGCATCCCCGCACGACGGGCCCCAAGGCGCCGGGTACCGACCTGGCCAACCACTACACCCAGCGACTGGTCCGGGCGACCCACCACTCGCTGCGCCTGGCCAGGACGTTCAACCGGGTGGTCAACCTGGTCGAGCCGCCCACCGCGCTGGTGCGGCCCTCGGTGGTGGCCCGGGTCGGTGCCGCGTCCGTTGCCGCGCGGGGTTCCCGGGGTGACCGGGTGACCGTGGCGCACCCACAGGTCGGCCCCCGGTCCGGCTGAACCACCGGGCCGTTGCGCCCGTGTTGTGGGGCGTGACCACCGTCGAGGTTCGGGTGAGCCCTGGCTGGCTGCGCCTGCGCGAGCCGGCGGACGCGGCCGCACGCTCCCTCGAGCTCGCCCGCTCGGCGGTGCAGGCGCAGGCGCGCGAGGGCCGCACGGTCGTGCACGACCTGGGCTGCGGGAGCGGCTCGATGGGCCGCTGGCTGGCGCCGCACCTGGCCGGTCCACAGCACTGGGTGCTGCACGACCGCGACCCCGACCTGCTCCGCGTCGCGGCGAGCGACCCACCCCGGGGCGCCGACGGCTCCGCCGTCACCGTCGAGACCCGCGGAGGCGACCTCACCCGGTTGCGCCCCGGCGACCTGGCCGGTGCCACCCTGGTCACCGCCTCGGCTCTGCTCGACATGCTGACCGGGCCGGAGCTGGAGCGCTTCGCCCGGTCGTGCGTCGCCGCCGCCGTCCCGGTCCTGGTGACCCTCTCCGTCACCGGCCGGGTGCACCTGACCCCCAGCGACCCCCTCGACCCCACCCTGGGAACCGCCTTCAACCGTCACCAGCGACGCACCGTGGGTGGTCGCACCCTGCTGGGGCCGGTCGCCGCCCGGGCCGCCGTCGACACCTTCGGCGAGCTGGGGGCCCGGGTCGAGGTGCGACCGAGCCCGTGGCGGCTGACCGCGGACGACGGGCCGCTCATCTTGGAGTGGCTGGGCGGCTGGGTCGGTGCGGCGGTCGAGATGCGCCCCGAGCTCGGCTCTGCCAGTGCGACATACCTCGCACGGCGCCGAGACGAGGTGGGCCGCGGTGCGCTCTCGGTGAGCGTGGAGCACCTCGACCTGCTCGCCCTGCCGCCGCGGACGCGCCCGTGAGCCGGCTCGTGGTCCTGCCCGAGGGCGACGTGGCGCCCACGCCGGCCCGCGGGCCGGCGCCGAGCGCCCGGGCCGGCGTGACCGCGGGCCTCGCGGGGCTGGTGGTGCTGCTCGCCGTGCTGACCGCCGCAGTGGGCCTGGGCCGCGGCGCCTGGTCGGTGGGCCTGGGCAGTGCGGCGCTGCTGGCCGCCCTCGTCGTGCGCGGGTTGGCCGTGGAGGGACGCCGGTCCCTCGGCCCGGCCGACTGGGTCACGTTGACCCGCGGCCTGCTCGGGTGCGCCGTGGCGGCCCTCACCACCCAGGGCCTGCTCGGGCACGACGTCACCCCGGCCCTGGTCGCGCTGACCGTGCCCGCCCTCGCCCTCGACGCCGTCGACGGCCGGGTGGCCCGGCGCACGGGCACCGTCACGGCGTTCGGCGGCCGGTTCGACGGGGAGGTCGACGCCTTCCTCATCCTGGTGCTCAGCGTCGCCGCCGGCCCGGTCGTCGGCTGGTGGGTCGTCGCGGCCGGCCTGGTGCGCTACGCCTTCGCCGTCGCCGGGTGGGTGCTGCCGTGGATGCGTGCCCCGCTCGAGTACCGCTACTGGCGCAAGGTGGTCACCGCGAGCGTCGGCATCCTGCTCACCGTGGCGGTGTCCCAGGTGCTGCCGCCGGCGCTCACCATGCTGGCCGTGGTCGTCGCGCTCGGCCTGCTCGCCGAGTCCTTCGGCCGGGACGTGCGCTGGTTGTGGCGTCACCGGTCCCGCACCGCCCGGATGCCGGGTGCGCCCCGGCCGCCGCGGACGTCCCCGCTGCCGCAGCCGCTGCGCCGCGGCCTGACCGGCGGCGCGACGGTGCTGGCCCTGGCGCTGGTGTGGTTCGCCCTGGTCGCGCCCACCCGCCCGGACCGGCTCACCCCGGGCGCCTTCGTGCGGCTTCCGGTGGAGGTCGTGGCCCTCGCGGCGCTCGCGCTGGTGCTGTCCGCCCGCTGGGGCCGGGCCGTCTCGGTCGTCGTGGGCGTCGTCCTGGGCGTCGTCACCCTGCTGAAGGTGCTCGACCTCGGGGCGTTCACGGTGCTCGACCGGCCCTTCAACGTCGTCACCGACCGCGGCGAGCTCGGCTCGGGCTTCGACTTCCTACGCGCCTCGCTCGGGCCCTGGGCGGCGTGGGGCACCGCGGTCGCGGCAGTGGCGGCGGTCGGCACCGCCATGGCGTGCCTCCCCTGGGCCGTCGCCCGCCTGTCCCGCACGGTGTCCCGGCACCGCGAGCGAAGCGTCCGGGCCGTCATCGCCGTGGCGGTCGTGTGGGGGGTCTGCGCCCTCACCGGCCTGCAGCTCCTGCCGGGCGCGCCGGTCGCTGCCGCCGACGCCGCTCCCTTCGTCGCCGGCAAGGTGCAGGCGGCCACCGCCGCCTATCGCAAGGAGGAGGCCTTCCAGCAGGCCCTGGTCGCGGACGCCTACGGCGGCCCGGCATCCGCCGACCTGTCGGCCCTCGCGGGCAAGGACGTCGTGATCGCCTTCGTCGAGAGCTATGGTCGGGTGGCCGTCGACGGCCCCGGGTCGGAGGCGGTACGCACCCTGCTCGACAGCGGGACGGCCACCGTCCGCGGGCTGAGCTGGACGGCATCCAGTGGCTGGCTCACCTCGCCGACGTTCGGTGGCAGCAGCTGGCTGGCCCACTCGACGTTCCAGTCGGGGCTGACGGTGGGCGACCAGGTGCGCTACGACCGGCTGCTCGCGAGCCCGAGGACGACCCTCAGCTCGGCGTTCTCGCGGGCGGGCTGGCGCACCGTGGCCGTGCTGCCCTCGACGCGCGGCCCCTGGCCCGAAGGCAGGCGTTTCTACGGCTTCGACCGGGTGTACAGCAGCACCGACCTCGGCTACGCGGGGCCGGCGTTCGGCTTCTCCGCGATGCCCGACCAGTTCACCCTCGCCGCGTTCGACCGGCTCGAGCTCGCCGCCGCGCACCGAACCCCCCTGATGGCGCAGGTCGAGCTCACCTCCAGCCACGGCCCGTGGGCACCGCTGCCCACCACCGTCGACCCGGCGGCGCTCGGCGACGGGTCGGTCTTCGGGCCCGTCCGGGCCGACGCCGTGACGGCGGCGGAGCTCTGGAGCGACCGCTCCGCCGTTCCCGGCGCCTACCGCACATCGATCGCCTACTCGCTGACCAGCCTGCTGTCGTTCGTGGAGGGGCACGCCTCCGACGACCTGGTGGTCGTCATGCTGGGCGACCACCAGCCCTCGACCATCGTCAGTGGCTTCGGCGGCGACCGCGAGGTACCGGTGACCGTGCTGGCCCGCGACCCGGAGGTGGTCCGCGCGATCTCGAGCTGGGGGTGGTCCCCCGGGCTGCGGCCCGACGACACGGCCCCGGTCTGGCCGATGGCCCTGTTCCGCGACCGCTTCCTCAGCGCCTACAGCAGCCCGGCACCGGGGGCGGCAGGGCCGGCGGCCCTGCCTGGGCGATGACGGTCGACGGGCACGACCGGGTCGACGCGGCCCTGTCGCCGGCCCGGGCGAGCGCCTTCGCTCCCGGGGAGTTCGTCGACCAGCAGAGCTTCGTCAGGGCGAGCGAGGTGCTGGCGCTGGCGCGGGAGGCCAGGGTCGGCCCGGGGACGCGGGTGCTCGACCTGTGCTGCGGGGTGGCCGGCCCCGGCCTGCACGTCACCGCGGCGCTGGGCTGTGACTACCTGGGCGTCGACGCCAGCGCTGCAGCCGTCGACCGGGCCCGGCACCGGGCATCGGTCGCAGGGCTCGAGGCGCGTTTCGAGGTCGCCCACGTGCCCCCGCTGCCAGCGGGCCGGTTCGACGTGGTGCTGCTGCTCGAGACCCTGCTCGCCTTCGCGGACAAGCCGGGGCTGTTCGGGCAGGTCCGCGCCGCGCTCCCGGTCGGTGGCCGGTTCGCCTTCACGGTCGAGGAGGGCCGTCCCCTGACGGCTTCCGAACGAGCCGGCGTGCCCGGTTCCGACACCGTGTGGCTGACGCCGCTGGACACCCTGGTGGCCGACCTCGGGCGGAGCGGTCTGCGGGTCGCCTGGTGCACCGAGCTCACCGCGTCGCACCTCATGACCGTCGACGCCCTCGTCGGTGCGTACGCGGCCGTCGCGCCGGGCGTCGTCCCGGCCGGCGGGGAGGGCGCGGCGGCCGGCATCCTCGCGGCGCACCGGACGTGGAGCCGGTGGCTGCGCGATGGCCGGGTACGCAAGTTCGCGGTGGTGGCCGAGAACGTGGCCGGCTAGGGCGCCGGCTCCCCACCGCGGTCGCCCACGAGCCGGCGGATGCCGGTGAGGATCGTCGACGGGTCACCGTCCTTGGTCAGCACGCCTGCCGCGCCCGCGCTCAGGCAGTGGCGCACGCGGGCCGGGTCGATGGAGCTGGTGAGCACGAGCACCTGGGTGGCCGGGCACGAGCCGACGATGCTGCGGGTCGCGCTCAGGCCGTCGGTACCCGGCATCGACAGGTCCATCAGCACCACGTCGGGCCGGGTGCGGCCCACGAGGTCGACCGCCTCGCCGCCGTCCCTCGCCTCACCGACCCACTCCATGTCGCGAGCGCCGCCGAGCAGGGAGCGGATCGAGTCGCGCAGGAGCGGGTGGTCGTCGACCACGACGACCCGCACCGGAGGGACGGTTGCGGCGGCTCCTGGTTGCGACCGGGCGGATCCCGCGGACACCATGGGGACCATCGGCGCTCCTTCCGGTCAGGGGGCCCAGTGCGCAGACGTCCGTTCCACTGATGCCGTAGCCCCCAGGTCGACCGGCCCGGCGGTGCACCGATTCTGCCGCGCGCGGCCGGCTCCCGCACCTCGAGGCGCTGCGCCGCGAAGGACGCACCGGATCACAGCGGCAGCCGACCGCGCACGCTGGTGCCGGAGCCCAGCGCGGACTCCACCGTGACGACGCCACCGGCGTTCTGGACCATCTCGGAGATGAGGCGCATACCGAGATGGCCCTCGGGGCTCTGGGCCGAGGGGTCGAACCCCACGCCGTCGTCGGTGACCTCGAAGGTCATCACGCCGTCGGCCTGGCCGATCCGGATGACGATGGTCGAGGCCTGCGCGTGCTTCTGTGCGTTCACCAGCGCCTCACGCACCGCCCGGTAGGTCAGCCGGTCGATCATCGGGTGGGGCGTGAGGGCCTCGGCGACCTCGACGTGGACCACGCCGGCCGCCGGTTCCTGGTCGACCGCGAGCTCGCGGACCACCTCCGCCAACCCCTTGGTGGCCAGGTCGGGCGGGTAGATGTCGGTCATCAGGGTGCGCACGGTGGCGAGGTCTCGGCGCAGGATGTCGCCGGTCTGCTCCAGCCGCACGCGCATCGCTGCTCCCTGCGGCAGTCGCCGGGCCTCGGAGTCGAGGGCGTAGCCCACGCCGGCGAGGTCCTGCACCACCCCGTCGTGCAGGTCCTGCGCGATCCGGCGGCGCTCGAGGTCGGAGGACTCGACCGCGTTGACCAGCAGGCGCTGCATCTGCTGCTGGCCGCGGTCGACGCGACGGGCGAGCGACACGGCCAGTGGCAGGGTGGCCAGGGTGAGGGCGATCAGCGCGGCGAGGGGCAGCGGGAGGATGACGCCGATCAGGCTGACCATCTCCGCGCGCAGGCCGTCGGTGGGCACATAGGTCTCGAAGAGGATGGGTGCACCGGTCGCGTCCTTGGTGCCCGTGTAGACCTCGATGAGCTCACCCTCGGGGCGCTCCAGCGTGTTCTCCTCCTTCTCCAGATCGGAGATCGACGACACCGTGTCGGTGGTGCCGAACACCGCGTACTCCTCCTCCTCCAGCTCGTAGGTCTGACCCACCAGCGGCTTGAGGTCGGAGTAGAGGATCCGGCCACGCCCGTCACCGGCATCCGCCCACACCTTGATGTGGCGGATCGAGCCGTCGCGCGCCCGGTTCTCCAGCACCTGCGCCATCCTCGCCAGTGCCACGGGGTTCTCGGCCCGGAACTCGTCGTCGGCCAGTGGCGACACGATGGTGCGGGCCACGGCCCGGGCGGTGGTCTCCGCACTGCGCAGCGCCTCGTTTCGGGCGACCGCCCAGCTGATGACGAGCACCGCCACGACGACACCCACCAGGGCGACCAGGTTCCACAGCAGGTACCAGCGCAGCGCCTGCCGCAGCGTGTCCCGCGGGGCGGGCCGGTGGTCGGGGGCGCGCGCGGGACCGCCGGCGGGCCCGGCGGGGCCGGGCCGGCCGGCAGGTGACATCAATCGCCCAGTCGGATCAGACCGGTCCGGGTGGCCAGCACCACCGCTTCGAGCTGGGAGTGGACGCCGAGCTTGGCCAGCACACTCTTCACGTACCCGCGGCACGTGTGCAGCGTGACGCCCAGCTCCTTGGCGATGCCGCGCGGGTCGCGCCCGTGGCCGAGCAGCCGCAGCACCTCCAGCTCGCGCGGGGTGAGGTTCCAGTGCAGCATCGAACGGTCCTGCTCGACGACGGCAGAGAGCCGGGACAGCAGCCCGTCGGGCAGGATCAGGCTTCCGCGGCGCGCGGTGCGCAAGCCGTTGAGCACCTCGGTGAGGGACCCGTCCTTGGCCAGGAACCCCGAGGCTCCCGCCGAGGCGGCCCGCTCGACGTCGGCCAGGCTGGCATGCGCGGTGAGGATGAGGATCTTCAGGTCCGGGTGGTCACGCACCAGCTCGGCGGAGGTCGAGATGCCGTCCCGGTCCGGGAGGTGGACGTCCATCAGCACCACGTCGGGGCGCAGCCGGGCCACGGCGGCGAGTGCCTCGGCCGAGTCGTGGGCGTGGCCGACGCAGACCATGTCGTCCTCGGCATCCAGCGCGCGCGAGAGCAGCTCCGCGAACGTCCGGTGGTCGTCGACGACGAGGACCCGGGTGCGTTCCGTGGGGTTCGCGGACCGTTCCTCGGCCACCGAGAGAGGGGCGTGGGTGATCAGGGCACTCGTCATCGTCGGGGGCCTCCGGACGCCGGCTTTGCGGGCGGGCAGCACCCGGAATGTCGTGCCGCGGGCACGGGGTCGTCGCCTCGTACGGCCATCGTGACCACCTCCCTGCAGTGTGGGTCCACACCACTGTGGAGGGGGTCACGACGAAGATCCATAGTCCGAACGGACTAACCCCGCTGGTTCGGCCAGGGGCTGCCCGGCGGCTCAGGCGACCGACAGCTCGCGGTCGACCTGGCTGCTCTCCCACGTGGCGGGGTAGAAGGCGCGCAGGATCTCGCCCTCGGCGGCCCGCGCCTCGATCGCTGCGAGCATCTGCACGGTCTCGGGACCGCAGGGCACCCCGAGGTCACGGTCGAGGACGGCCCGGCAGCGGTTCGCGGTGCGGCGCACGGCATCGTGCCGGCCCAGGCCGTGGTTGGCGAGCATGACCAGCCGGTAGGCCTCCTCGGAGTACCGGTCCCGGCTCAGTGCGAGCTCCGCGTGCCGCAGGCACGTGGAGCGCTGACCCCCTGCGAGGCTGTCGAGCGCCAGGTCGAGGTGCGCCCGGGTGACCCGGTCCTCGTAGACGAGGCGGTCCTCCTGCACCCACTCGTCGTACCGGGCGTGCTCGAGCACCGGCCCGCTCGCCAGGCCCACCGCCGCGGTCAGCAGCTCCAGGCGCTCACGCCGCGGCGCCGCCTCGGCGCGCAGCAGGAGGTCGTCGAAGCGGTCGAGGTCGACGCTGACCTCGTCGAGTGCGAGGCGGTAGGCGCCCGCGCCTGTCACGATGACCCGCCGGGCCCGCGCCTGGTCGACGAACAGGCTGTGACGCAACACGCAGACGTAGGTGTTGAGCGTGGCCACGACGTTGCGCGGCTCCGAACCCTCAGCCCACAGCGCCGTTGCGATCATGTCGGTGGAGACGAGGCGGCCCCGGGCCAGGAGCAGCAGCTCGAGCACCTGTCGGGGCTTGACCCCGCCGAGGTCGCGTGGACCGAGAACGTGGTCGCCGTCTCTGACCTGAAGAGGTCCGAACATCGAGAATTCCATTGGTTTCCTACTTCCG
Source organism: uncultured Actinomycetota bacterium (assembly GCA_963747405.1). Taxonomy (GTDB): domain Bacteria; phylum Actinomycetota; class Actinomycetes; order Actinomycetales; family Dermatophilaceae; genus Fodinibacter. The sequence continues at coordinate 9,609 of CAVVFG010000019.1, read as the reverse complement.
CTTACGCCCTGCATCGTTCGCGTGTGTGACAGGAAACCATCGGGCCGGCGCGCCGTACATCCCCAAAAGTAGGGGCACCAAACGGTGTATCTGCGGGCGCTCACCCCGCTAGGCGACCCACCCCGCTCCGACACGCGGAGTGTCCAGGAGCCGGTCGGCGGTCGCCGGGTGGACTGCGACAGGAGACCAAAAGGTAGCTCGAAGACCCACCCGGCACCCTGAGCCGCATCGCCGTGCCGGACAGGGGACTCATCATGGGCGCAACCGCCATCGCTCGAGGTCGCACGGACGGCTCCGGGCACCACCACGCGACCCGGGTCAGGGCGGTCGCTGCCGCGACCGCACTGGCCATGCTGGTGCTTCCCATGGCCATGAGCGCAGCCAGGGCGGCCAACGTCGTCGGACAGGGGTTCACCGTGACCCCGGCGGACCTGGCGTTCATCCTGAAGCAGATCAAGATCGCGGAGGCGCACTCGGCGGTACTCGCGGCCCAGGGGCCGGGTGACTCGACCGACCCCGTGCGGTGCCAGTCGATGATCGGCACCGGCCCCAACCAGATCGCGAGCCCGCTGGTCTCCTTCGGGCTGCGCACCGTCGACGGAAGCTGCAACAACCTGCAGCCCGGACAGGCGACGTACGGCGCGGCCGACCAGACCTTTCCACGGCTGACCAGGCCCGTGTTCGCCCCCGCCGAGAGCGTCACCGCCGAGCTCCCGGTCGGCCCGCTCGGACCCACGTCGTACTCGCAGACCTCCGGCTCGGTCGTCGACTCCCAGCCGCGCACGGTGAGCAACCTCATCGTCGACCAGACCTCCGAGAACCCCGCCGCCGTGGCCGCCGCCGGCTTCCCGGTGCGCTCGCAGGGCAACGAGGGCGTCGTGCCCTGCACCACCGAGCCCAGCACCCCCGGTGGCACCGACGGGCAGCCCGCCGGGTGCGTCCCGGCCCACACCAGCCTCGACATCCCGAACGTGACGACCGACGTCGGGCTGTCCCCGCCGTTCAACTCGCTGTTCACGATCTTCGGCCAGTTCTTCGACCACGGCCTGGACAAGATCACCAACGGCGGCAACGGCACGGTCTTCGTGCCGCTGAAGGCCGACGACCCGCTGGTGACCCGTGGGCCGGACGGAGTGCCCGGCAACGGCGACGAGGTGCCCGCGAGCCAGCGCTTCATGGTGCTGACCCGGGGCACCATCGTGGAGGGAGGCGACGGCTTCCGGAACGCACCGAACACCGACACCCCGTTCGTCGACCAGAGCCAGACCTACAGCTCGCACTCGTCGCACCAGGTGTTCCTCCGGCAGTACGTCGACAGCTCAGCGGGCCGTCCGGTCACCACCGGCAAGTTCCTCAGCACGCCGGACGGCGAGGGCCTGGCGACCTGGGCGATGATCAAGGCCCAGGCACGCACGGTCCTCGGCATCGAGCTGCGCGACACCGACGTCACAGACATCCCGCTCATCGAGGCGGACCCCTATGGCAAGTTCGTCCCCGGCCCCAACGGCCTGCCCCAGATGCGCACCCGCAGCGGCGGTTTCGTCGAGGGCAACCGGGCTGCTCCGGTCGCGGTGCCCGCGGACGCGGTTCGGATCGGAACGGCGTTCCTCAACGACATCGCGCACAGCGCGGAACCCGGGTCCATCGCATCGCCGAGACCGGCCGACACCGACACCGTCGCGGGCGACAAGCTCGACTCCCCCGTGCCCGCAGGCAGCTACGACAACGAGCTGCTCGACCTGCACGCCATCTGCGGCGACGGCCGGTGCAACGAGAACATCGCCCTGCAGGCCGTGCACCAGGTGTTCCACGACGAGCACGACCGGCTGCTCGACGACATCAAGAACACCCTCACCACCGACAGCACGCCCGGCGCCGCCCGCCGCCTCGCCGAGTGGAAGCTGGCGCTCGGCGCCGACGGGTGGAACGGCGAGCGCCTCTTCCAGGCTGCCCGCTTCGTCACCGAGATGGAGTACCAGCACCTCGTGTTCGAGGAGTTCGCCCGCAAGGTGCAGCCCGCGATCAACCCGTTCGAGCCGTTCGCCTTCACCCAGACCGACGTGGACCCGGCCATCACCGCCGAGTTCGCCCACGCCGTCTACCGGTTCGGGCACTCGATGCTGACCGACTCGATCCCGCGGATCAACACCGACGGCTCACGCAACGACATCTCGCTGCTCGACGGCTTCCTGAACCCGGCGGCGTACTACCAGAACGGGAACACCACGCTCAGCTCGGCCGACGCCGCCGGCTCGGTCCTCATGGGGCTGTCTGACCAGACCGGCCAGGAGATCGACGAGTTCGTCGTCGACACGCTGCGCAACAACCTGCTCGGCCTCCCGCTCGACCTGCCGACCATCAACATGACGCGGGCCCGCAGTGAGGGCATCCCACCGCTGAACGACGTGCGTCGCCAGGTCTTCGCCGCGACCAACGACGGCCAGCTCAAGCCCTACACCGACTGGGTCGACTTCGGGCAGCAGCTCAAGCACCCCGAGTCGCTGGCGAACTTCGTCGCGGCCTACGGCACCCACACCGCGATCACCAGCCAGGCCACGCTCGAGGGGCGGCGTACCGCGGCCGACCGCATCGTCAACGGCGCTATCCTGCCCGGCCCCGACGGCATCCTCACCGACGACCCGGCCACTCCTGCCGACGAGAGCGCCGACAACGTCAACCCGCCCGCCGACGCGGCCGACTTCATGTTCGGCACCGGTGCCTGGGCCAACGCGGGCGGCCGGACGGTCACCGGCGTGGACGCCATCGACCTGTGGGTCGGTGGCCTCGCCGAGCGCACCAACCTGTTCGGCGGCCTGCTGGGCAGCACCTTCAACTACGTCTTCGAGAACCAGATGACCGACCTGCAGAACGGTGACCGGTTCTACTACCTCGCGCGCACGCCGGGGATGAACCTGCGGGCCCAGCTCGAGGGCAACTCCTTCTCCGAGCTGGTCATGAGAAACACTCCCGCGCACACCCTCAAGGCCGACCCGTTCGCCACGGCCGACTGCAAGTTCGAGCTGGGGAACATCACCTGGCCGGGCACCACCGTGGGCAGCTCCGGCAAGCTGATCACCGGTGCCGGCTCGGTGCAGGACGACCCGACGTCGCAGTGCGACGAGAACGAGCACCTGCTGCGGATGGCAGACGGCACTTTCCGGTACCGGATGACCAACACCGCCATGCCCTCCGGCATCAACGCCCAGGCCGTCTACAACGGCAGGACCGGCCCGGTCGACGACCGGATCTGGGGCGGCGCGGACAACGACACCTTCTGGGGTGGCGCGGGCGACGACGTCATCGAGGGTGGTGACGGCGCCGACATCGCCCTGGGTGGTGAGGGCAACGACATCATCACCGACCTCGCCGGCGACGACGTGCCCAAGGGTGGTCCGGGCAACGACGCCATCGACGCCGGCCCCGGCTTGGACATCATCATGGCCGGTGACGGACACGACTTCACCAACGGCGGCGCCAACAGCAACGAACACTTCCTCGGCTCCGGCGACGACTTCGCCATCGGCGGGCAGGGCGCTGACGCCGTCTTCGGTGACAGCGGCGACGACTGGGAAGAGGGCGGCGACCAGACGGACCTCCTCATCGGTGACAGCTCGTCGTTCTTCTTCGACGACCACAACGTCCCCGGCCACGACATCCTGATCGGCCAGGGCGGCGACGACGACTACGACATGGAGGGCGGCGACGACATCGGCGTCGCCGGCCCGGGCGTCGAGAAGGTGGCGGGCGCGGCCGGCTACGACTGGGAGATCGGTCTGAACGACCCCCAGCCCCAGGACACCGACCTCGCCCAGGTGTTCGTCGCCGGTGGCGTCATCCTTCCCGGGGTGCGTGACAAGTTCAACGAGGTCGAGGCCCTCTCCGGGGGAGCCCTCGACGACACCCTGCGGGGTGACGACCTCGTGCCCACCGACGTGGGTGGCGGCGGTTTCGTCGGGTGCGACGCGCTCGACGCGGCAGGTGTCGCCCGGATCACCGGGCTGGACCAGCTCGTGACCCCGGACATGCTGACGGTGCCGGCAGCGCAGCTCATCGCCAACACGTCGACGCACCAGTGCCTGCTCGAGGGCAACGTCTGGGGCGCCGGCAACATCCTGCTCGGCGGTGGCGGCAGCGACCTCATCGAGGGTCGGGGCGCCGACGACATCATCGACGGCGACCGGTACCTCAACGTGCGGCTCAGTGTGCGCACCGACCGGGCCGACCCGGCCAGCGAGATCGGCTCGACCGACCTGATGACCGGCGTGGCCAAGAGCGGCAGCTTCGGCGCCGGCACGACGGGGATGACGTTGCAGCAGGCGGTCTTCGCCGGCCTGCTCGACCCGGGCGACATCGTCGCGGTCCGGGAGATCCTGACGGCCCCCGCCGACCCCGCAGCCGTGGACACCGCGCTCTTCGCCGGACCGTCGACGGCGTACACCGTCACCGCCAACGCCGACGGCAGCATCACGGTCGACAGCGACGGTGGGCCCGACGGGGTCGACACCGTGCGGAACATCGAACGGCTGCAGTTCAGCGACGTCACGGTGAGCACCGCGACCATAACGGCCGTCCCGGTCGCGACGGTGACTCCGGCCGCCCTGGCCTTCGGCGCCCAGGACCTCGCCACCACCTCGGCCGCCCAGGCCGTCACGATCAGCAACACCGGGGCCGCGGACCTGCTCGTGTCCGGCGTGACGGTGACCGGGACCGACGCGGCGTCGTTCGCGGCCACCGCGGTGCCCGGTTGCGCCTCGCTGGCGCCTGGTTCCGCGTGCACCGTCGCCGTGACCTTCCGGCCGACCACGGCCGGCCCGAAGGCGGCAACGGTCACCATCGTGGACAACGCTGCCGGTAGCCCGCACACGGTGCGCCTGACCGGCACGGGCACCGCCGTCGCCACCGTTCCGGGTGCGCCCACCAGGGTCCTGGCGGTGGCCACGGACGCCTCGGCGAACGTCAGGTGGACGCCACCGGCGAGCGACGGCGGGTCCGCCATCACCGGGTACTCGGTGCGAGTAGTCGACCCAGCGGGCGCCCAGGTCGGGCCGCTGCGTCCGGCCCGTGCGAACGCAAGCACCCTGGTGGTGACGGGGCTGACCAACGGCCAGGCGTACCGCTTCTCGGTCACCGCGACCAACGCCCTCGGAACCGGTGCCGCCTCGACGCTGTCGGCCGCCGTCACCCCCCGCTCCGTACCCGGTGCCCCGACCGGCGTCTCGGCGGTGCGCGCCAACGCCTCGGCGACCGTCCGGTGGACGGCACCGGCGAGCAACGGCGGGTCGGCGATCACCGGGTACTCCGTCCGGGTGGTCAACGCAGTGGGCACCCCGGTCGGCGGGCTGCGCCCGGCCGGCGCCACCACGACCAGCCTGCGGATCACGGGGCTGACCAACGGTCAGGCGTACCGCTTCTCGGTCACCGCGACCAACGCGGTCGGCGCCAGTGCCGCCTCGGCTCTGTCAGCGGCGGTCACCCCCGCCACGGTTCCCGGTGCACCCGCCATCGGGACCGCCGCGTCCGGCGTCGCCGGTGGCGCGATCACCGCCACGGCGCGGTGGACGCCGCCGGCATCCACCGGCGGTTCCGTGATCACCGGGTACCGGGTGTCGGCGCTGCGGGTCAGTGCCGGTGGAACCGTGCTCGGGACGACCACCTCGGCCGTCCAGCCGAGCACCGCACGCGCGCTCACCATGAGGCTGCCGGGGGCCGGCAGCTACCGGTTCACGGTGCGTGCCGTGAACGCCCTCGGCACCGGCGCTGCGTCGGGACGGTCGAACAGGGTGGCCGGCCGGTGAGCCACTGACCGGGCCGCAAGCCGGCAGGTCCTGCAGCCTGCCGGTGAGCGGCCGGCCCACGATGGTGGGACGGGTGACCGGGTCGGTGCTCACCGACCCGGTCACCGGTGACCGGCGGCGCGGCCTCAGCTCACCTCTTGCGGCCGAACATCTTCCACATGGGCACCACACCCTCGCGGGCCTCGCCGGCGTGCCCGAGGTAGTCCAGGCCCCAGTTCTGCTCGATCGTGGTGAGCAGCGAGTAGTGGTTGTACGGCGTGCGGTCGACGACGTGGTGCTGGCCGCTGCCCGTGACGACGATCGCCGGGATCCTGCCGCCCCCGTAGGTGCCGCCCGGCCACGACGTGGAGACACGCGGGTCGTGGGCCGCCACGTACGGGCTGCCGCAGCACCCTTCGGCCGACTCCCAGCCGCCGGTCTCCTCGTTGCCGGTGTAGTCGTTCTCGTCGGTCACGATGACGATGGCGGACTTCTTGGTCCACGCCTTGCTGTGCATGATCGTCGTCACGGCACCCTTGACGAAGTCGTCGGCCTTCTGCTTCAAGGCGGCGTCGTTGGCGTCGTCCTTGGTCGACCCGTAGGGACAGGGGGTCTCGGGGTGGCCCGCCACCGCGGTGTACACGCCCCCGTGCATGTCGTTGCACTGGTTCGGCGAGATCCAGACGAACCGCGGGGCGGTGGAGCCGTTCAGGTCGCCCTCGAGGGCGGCGTAGTCCTTGACCTTGGCCATCTCGGACGGGCTGTTCTTCACGCTGTCGAAGAGCACGAACGGATTGTGCTTCTTCGCGTACAGCTTGGTGGAGTCGTCCGGCCAGTACCGGTCGAGCTTGTTGGCGGGCAAGTCCTCCATGTAGGCCCCCCACCGGATGCGGGCAGCGGTCAGCTGCTGGGCCAGGTTGGGCCGGTCCAGGTTGACGACGTTCTCGTCCTCGTCGTCCTGGATGCCGAAGTTGTCGCCGGCGATGGCGGCGATGTAGTTCGGCATGGACGGGTGGGTGACCCCGTAGTAGTTGGTCGCCGTCGCGTACCGGTCGGCCAGCGAGTTCAGGTACGGGGCGTTGACGTCTCCGATGACGCTGGACCGCGAGTGGTTCTCGAGCATGATCACGTACAAGCGGTCGAAGGCGCCGTGGGCACGGTCGTCGTGGCGGTGGCCACCGGCGTGGTCATCGCCACCGGTGGCGAGAGCGGGCGCGGCCGCGACGCCGAGCGTCGCGACGGCAGCCGCGAGGACGGTGTGGGTGAGTCGACGCATGGGGGTCCCCCTTCTTCAGGTGCTGGAACGCCGGGAATGCTACGCCCGCACGGCGCCCGTCAGAGGTGTGACGTTCGTGCCAATCGGGCGCGCGCCACCGCGTTCCGTCGGGCGGGTCCACGGCGGGCGGCGCCCGCCCGGCACCCGTGGAGCAGGAGCCTGCGCTCTCACTCCGCGGCGGGGTAGAGGTCGGGGTCGACGAAGGGGACCACGACCACCGGAACTCGCGAGTACTTGGCGCAGTGGGCGCTGGTCGACCCCACCACGACGCGCTTGAGGGCACCCTTGTGCTCGGTTCCGACGACGAGCAGGACCGCGTCGGCAGACAGCGCCACCAGGGCCTCGCCGGGCCGCCCGCGCACGATCCGGCGCTCGATCTCGGGTGCCTCCTGCACCGCCCGCAGGGCGAACTCGATCGTGCTGTCCTGCACCGCGGTCGCAGCCTTGTGGTGGGCTGCGACCTCCTCGTCCAACAGCGGGAAGCCACGAGCCGCGGCAGGGGTGTCCGACTCCCAGGCGGTCACGGCGCGAACTGTCGCACCACGGAGCCTGGCCTCGTCGAGCGCGAACCGAACTGCCGTCGTCGAAGCCTTCGACCCGTCCACGCCGACCGTGATGACGTGTCCCTCCATCAGGCACCTCCCTCTCTCGTCCATCTCGATTCTTACCCATGGGGACCGGCCGCGTAACAGACATGGGCGACCGGGCCCACACTCGACGGCGGGCGACCGCGGTCGCCCGCCGTCGTCAGACCACCGCGGTCATCCCGCCGTCGACGTACAGCACCTGTCCGTTGACGAAGTCCGAGGCCGACGACGACAGGAAGACCAGCGCCCCGACCAGGTCCTCGACGCGCCCCCAGCGCCCCGCCGGCGTACGACTGCGCACCCAGCTGGTGAAGTCCGCGTCGTCCACCAGGGCGGCGGTCAGCTCGGTGGCGACGTAGCCGGGAGCGAGCGCGTTCGCCTGGATTCCCGACGGGGCCAGGTCGGCGCACATGCCACGGGTGAGCATCACGAGCCCGCCCTTCGTGGCGCTGTAGGGAGCGATTCCCGGCCGCGCCAACCGGCTCTGCACCGAGCCGATGTTGACGATCTTCCCGCTGCCGCGCGCGGCCATGCCTCGGGCGACGCGCTGGCCCACGAGGAACACGCTCGTCAGGTTCGTGGCGACCAGGTCGTCCCAGTCCTCCTTGGCGAACTCCAGCAGCGGACTGCGGCGCTGGATACCTGCGTTGTTGACCAGGATGTCCGGCACCCCCCACCGCCGTTCGATCTCGCCGACCCCATGGTCGACCGCGTCGGCGTCCGTCACGTCGAACGTCGCCACCTCCGTCGCGCCCCCGGTGGCGTGGGCGAGGGCCGCCGCCGTGTCGACGGCGCGCGCCGGATCCCGGCCGTGCACGATGACCCGGGCTCCGGCGTCGAGCAGACCCCCGGCGAGCGCCATCCCGATTCCTCGGCTGGACCCGGTGACCAGGGCCGTACGTCCATTCAGCTCGAACAGGCTCACGAGCACGACCTCCCACTGGTGCCCTGCTCGGAACGCAGATCCGTTGCGACGCAGGTTCGTCCGATCCCGGTGATCCTACGGGGCCGGGCCGTCGTGCTGCCGCGCCCGTGCGCCCTCAGAGTGCCTCGATCGCCGTGGAGCCGGTCGGTCCATCATGGTTCTGACCACGTCAGGCGCGTTCGGTGGTTCCCGCCCGACACCAGGCCGAGCCTGAGCGGGTGAGCACCATGAGCGCATGGCCGTCCGCCGTCGCGTGTGCGGGGCTCGGGGGTGTGGTGGCAGTGGCGTGCTGCTGTTCCTGGCGTCCTTGCATGCATCGCCCGAGCCCACGGAGCCGGGCCAGACCTGCTCGACAACGAGCCGAACCGTGAGATCGAGTACCGGGCGCCGAACACCGCGTGAGGATGCGGCCAGGGGGTCCCGGTGACGGAGGCAGTGGGATCGGGATTGCTGCGCCGAAGGACCCGGTGGCCGGCGGCGTCCGCTATCCGAAGTCCTCGGACAGGGGGCGGATGACATGCATCACGCGATATGTGCTGGCGGCCAGCCCCGGCCGCGGTAGTGGCCGCTCGTTGCGGATCACACCTTCGTAGCGACTGCCGTCCGGGCCCCGGCCGTGGGCGTTGCCCTCGATGGTCTCGACCTGCCCGGAGGCGGGTTCAACCCCGTCGCACAGCGTGATGTGAGCACCCCAGCGCTTCCCCGTGGTGGGACCCACGATGACGATGTCCCCTCGTCGCGCGTCCTCGAGCGGGCGCAGCCTGGGAGTGCCCGACGCCCACGAGTGGAGGCGGTAGGTGGATGCCAGTCGGGTCCGGCGTACCTCCGCGCCCAACCCGGCCGCCCCGAAGCAGAAGGCGACGAAGGCACCGCACCAGGCGAACTGGCGGTTGCGCCGGTACGGGTCCTCCGAGCTCCAGCCGAGGCCTTGGGGCCCACGGATGTACTCGTCGATGCGCTCCCACCCCGCGCCGGGTGGCTCGTGCACGCCTCGGTTCCACTCGGCGGAGGCGGTGCTCAGGACGGTTTCGGGATCGGCCCCCGGTG
>CAVVFG010000018.1:0-238697 GCA_963747405.1 uncultured Actinomycetota bacterium | reverse complement strand
CAGCTCAGGCCTGCCTGCAGACCCGGCGGCGTCGACCACCAGGACCTGCACTCCGCGCACGAGGCGGCCGCGCCCCGTGGTCGAGGGGGTGTCGGGCCTGGTCCGTCGGGTGCACGCGCAGCTGAGGGTCCACTGGGCCCGCTCACTGGTGCTCCTCCGCTCGATGCACCTGTTGAGCGGGGCGAAGCGGCGCGAGGTGCGCCGCGAGCGTCGGCGCTACCACGAGACGTTCCGCTCCATGGTCGTCGAGGGCCAGGGGGTCGGTGCGTTCCGCGACGACGTCGACCCCGAGCCGGCGATGCGCTACTGGCGGATCTGCTGCCGCAGGGGCGGGCGCAGGGCTGAGGCGCGGCTCAGTCGCGGGTGCGGACGCCGGCCCGCCCGGACCAGTCCCGGTAGGTGTCGACGAACCACTGCGGAACCTCCAGCATCGGCACGTGACCGACGCCCTCGGCGATGTGCAGCTCCCACTCCGGGTGGTCGGTGGCGGCCCGGTGCGCCGCCGCGAGGGGCACCAGGCGGTCGTGGTCGCCCTGGAGCAGGAGCACGGGCACGGTGACCGCCCGCATCGCCGCCTGGAGCTGGGTGCGGCGCACGAGGTGCAGCATCACCGAGCGGGCGGCGTCGAGGAAGGCCGAGTCAACGCCGGGCACGTGCCGGCGTCGGGTCGCGAGGTCGACCGAGTGCTCGACCACCTCGGCCGGCACCCGGCTCGGGTCGACGCAGCACAGGTCGAGCACCTCCTGCACCTGCTCGGCCGGCGTGGTGCGGTGGCGCCGAGCGGCGAGCGCAGCGTTCGCGAGGCCGGGCAGGCCGTAGGTGAGGAAGCTCCGAGCGACCTGGGGGTCCGGGCGCTGACGCGGCCCTGGGACGGCGGGGTCGACGAGGACGAGGGCGCGCACGGTGTCCGGGTTGCGAGCGGCCTGCAGGATGCTGATCATCCCGCCCATCGAGTTGCCGGTGAGCACGACCGGCTCCCGCACGACCTCGCGCAGGAAGCGGTCGAGCAGCCGTTGGTTCGAGTCGACGTCGGTGCGACGGTGGTCGGGGAAGGTCAGTCCGTGGCCGGCGAGGTCGGGCGCCAGTACCCGGTGGTCCTCGGCGAGGGCCGGTCCCACGGCGAGCCAGTTGGCGTGGGAACCCCCGAGGCCGTGGACGAGCACGAGCGGCGGGGCGTGCTCGGGGCCGCCGAAGTCGAGGTAGTGGGTGTGGCCGTCGAGGTCGACGGTGCGCGAGAGCGTTGTGACGGGCATGGCCCTCCTCAGGTGGTGTCGGCAGGACGATGTTATTACACTCTGTCTGCATATTCACGGGATGGGCCGGGCGCACCGCCGGCTCGCCCACCACGAGGAGGAGCGCGATGCCCAGCCCGACAGTCACGCGGTCCGGGGACGGGCGCAGCGCGCGCGCGGAGCGCACCCGGGCGGCGATCGTCGACGCCCACGTCGCGCTGATGCTCGAGGGGGTGCTGCGTCCGACGGGCGAGCAGATCACTCGACGGGCCGGTGTCTCGCCGCGGTCGCTGTGGGTCCACTTCTCCGACCTCGAGGAGCTCTTCACCGCCACCGCCGCCGAGATCCTCGGCCGTCAGGAGGCGCGCTTCGTCGCAATCGACCCCGGGCTACCCCTGCCGGGCCGGGTGGCGGCCTTCTGCCGGCAGCGCGCGGACGCACTCGAGCAGATCGCCCCGCTGGCGCGGGCCTCGGCGCTGCGCGAGCCGTTCTCGACCACCCTGCGTGACTACCACCGGCGGCACCTGGACCTGGTTCGCGCGGAGGCGGAGGCGCTCTTCGCCCAGGAGCTGTCCGCCCGCCCGGCCGGTGATCGGCCAGTCCTGCTCGACGCCGTCGTCGCGGCGAGCACCTGGGGGGCGTGGGTCACCCTGCGCGACCGCCTGGGACTCGGCGCGGAGCGCGCGCGGCTCGTCCTGGAGGCCACGGTCGGTGCCCTCCTGCGTGCCCCCACCCAGCCGCCCCCTGCGGCCCGCTGACCGGCCGACCGAACGCCCCCCACCACCTCGAGGTGACGACGATGAGCCAGACCACCGCACCGGCGCCGCGCGTGCCGCGGGCCGCCACCGACGACCACTGCGAGGACCAGGCGGCCCGGCGCCGGGCGTTCGTCGAGGAGCAGACCGGCACCGAGCTGCGGCACGTCGGGAGCCACACGCTCGACAACGACTCGCTGCCGGGGAACATCGAGAACTTCCTCGGTGCCGCCCAGGTGCCGATCGGACTCGCCGGCCCCCTGCGCATCGAGGGCGAGCACGCCCGCGGCGACTTCTACGTCCCGCTGGCCACCACCGAGGGAACCCTGGTCGCCAGCTACAACCGCGGGATGCGCCTGGTCACCGAGGCAGGGGGCGTGCGCGCCACGGTCGTCGAGGACCGGATGCAGCGGGCACCGGTGTTCGTCCTGGACGACGCCCTTGCCGCGCGCGAGTTCGGCGACTGGGTCACCGCGAACCGCGACCGGATCGCCGCCGCGTGCGAGGCGACGTCCCGGGTCGCCCGGCTCATCGAGATCGAGCAGTACGCGGTCGGGCCCCTGCGCTACCTGCGGTTCGACTTCTCCACCGGCGACGCCGCCGGGCAGAACATGGTCGGCCGGGCCACCCACGCCGGCTGCGAGTGGATCGTCGCGAACCATCCGGACCACCCGCGCTACGTCCTGTCCGGGGCCGTGGACACCGACAAGAAGCACTCGCAGATCAACGTGCTGCGAACGCGAGGCAAGCGGGTGGTCGCCGAGGTGCGGATCCCGTCGGGACTGCTGCAGGACCTCATGGGGGTGACGCCGGAGCAGCTCTTCCGCACCCGCCAGATGTCGATGACCGGCGCATACCTCGCCGGGGCGGCGAGCAACGGCGCCCACGCCGCCAACGGGCTCGCCGCCCTGTTCATCGCCACCGGACAGGACGCCGCGAACGTCGCCGAGTCCCAGGCGGCCGTCACCTACTCGCAGCTGCTCGAGAACGGCGACTACTACTGGTCGGTTACCCTGCCCTCGCTCATCGTCGCCACCGTCGGTGGTGGCACCGGGCTCGCCACCCAGCAGGAGTGCCTGCGGGTGCTGGGCTGCGCCGGGCAGGGGCGGGCGCGCAAGCTGGCGGAGATCTGCGCAGCCGTTGTGCTCGCCGGTGACATCTCCCTGTCGAGCGCGGTCATCGCCGGCGACTGGGTCGCCAGCCACGAGCGCTACGGGCGCAACCGCGCATGACCACCGACAGGTGGACGACGACCGTCCCACCGCGAGCCCGAGGAGGAAGACCGTGAAGGCCCGAGGTGCCGTGCTCACCCGTTCCGCGCTGTCACCGCCCTACGCCGACACCCGACCGCTCGAGGTCACGACCATCGACCTCGCGCAGCCGCGAGGCGGCGAGCTGCTGGTCCGGGTCGAGGCCGCAGGGGTCTGCCACTCCGACCTCAGCGTCGTCGACGGCAACCGCCCGCGCCCCCTGCCGATGCTGCTCGGGCACGAGGCGGCCGGGGTCGTCGAGGCCGTGGGGGCGGGGGTGCGCAACGTCGCGGTCGGCGACCACGTCGTCCTCGTCTACGTCCCGAGCTGCGGGACGTGCCGCTTCTGCGCCTCCGGTCGGCCCGCCCTGTGCACCGTCGCGCTGGCCGCGAACACGGCCGGGGACCTGGTCGGAGGGGGCTCGCGGATCACCGTCGGTGGCGACCGGGTGCACCACCACCTCGGGGTGTCCGCCTTCGCCACGCACGCCGTCGTCGACGCCTCCTCGGCCGTGGTCGTCGACCACGAGGTCCCGCTCGCGGTCGCCGCCCTCTTCGGCTGCGCCATGCTCACCGGTTACGGCGCCGTCACCCACACCGCCGGCGTGCGTGCCGGCGACTCGACGGTGGTCCTCGGACTCGGCGGGGTGGGCCTGGCGGCGGTGATGGCTGCAGCGGCCGCCGGAGCGTGGCCGGTCGTGGCCGTGGATCCCGTCCCCGCCAAGCAGGCGCTGGCACTCGAGGTGGGTGCCACCCACGGCTGCGGACCGGACGAGCTCGAGGCCCTCGTGGCGGAGCTGGTCCCCGACCGGTTCGACTGGGGCTTCGAGGCGGTCGGGTCGGTGGGTGCCTTCACCACCGCCTACGAGGTCACCGGCCGCGGTGGCGCGACCGTCGCGATGGGCCTGCCGCACCCGTCCGCCGTCCTCGAGCTGCCCGCGCTGGGCATCGTCGCCGAGAACCGGCGGATCCTCGGTTCGTACATGGGCACCTCCCGTCCCGGGTCCGACATCCCCACGATGATCGCGCTGTGGCGGGCGGGCCGGCTCCCCGTGGACCGGCTGCTCTCCGCCGAGCTGGGGCTCGACGACCTCAACAGCGCGATGGACGAGCTGGCGGCCGGGAGGGCGGTCCGCCAGGTCATCCGGCCGAACGCGGCGGCCGGGCGGGTGCCATGAGCCGACCGGTCCCGGTGAGGTCGCAGTTCGCGGTGTTCCACCCCATCACCCCGCGATGGAACGACAACGACCAGTACGGACACGTCAACAACGCGGTGTACTACGAGTACTTCGACACCGCGGTGAACGGCTGGCTCGGCGGCGTCTGCGGCGACGTCACGGGTCTGGAGGCCCTGGGCGTCGTGGCGGAGACCGGGTGCCGGTTCCTCAGCGAGGCCTCGTTCCCCACCCCGTTGGAGGTCGGGATGGCGCTGGTCCGGCTGGGCCGATCCAGCGTCACCTACCGGCTCGCGGTCTTCTCGGCCGGCGCCGGGCAACCGCACGCCGTCGGGCGGTTCGTCCACGTCTACGTCGACCCCCTGACCCGCCGGCCGACGTCGGTTCCCTCGGTGGTGGCCGAGGCAGTCGCGACCCTGCCGCGAACCGCGAACCCTTGACCCGGCTGAGGCCCGGCCCGTGCCCCGTTCATGACGCCACGCGCAGCATCGGAGGAGACCGCGACGGCCGGGCCCGGTACCCCGGCCTCGGCTCCGAGGTCGCCCTACTCGATGGGGGCGGCGGCCGCTCCCGTCGACGGGGTGCGCCCGCCGGTGCTCCGGGCATGCATGATGCGAACCCACTGCCAGCCGGGGTTCACCGTCACCGCGATCTCGAGCTCGGCCAGGTGCTGCGTGTGGCTGATCGAGTACCGGCTGCCCTTCGCGTGGGTGCCGGTGTGCGGTGCGGGCGCGCACGGCGCACCATGCCCCCGGTCCCACGGGTCGAGGACGTACAGGCAGAGCCCCACCCCCGTCGGGTCCAGAACACCGAACATCCCGGTGATGACGACGGCGTGGAAGCTCGGCCCGGAGGCGAAGGGCTGGTTGGCGCAGATCCACAGTGGCCCGTAGTCGACGAGCAGACGGTGCAGCTCGGACGGCGGGATGCTCTGTGGGGGCTCCAGCTCGAGGTCGAACCAGGCAGCGGCGTCCTCGATCGTTGTCGGCCCGGGCGCCTGGGTGTAGTCGACCGACTGGCTGCGGTCCCAGCCCGCCACCATCGCGGCCGCGGCGGCCCAGCAGTTCGTACTCGTCGTCTGCGGCTGCAGCGCGACGTCCGGCCACAGCACGTCGACGCCGCCCGGCGAGGGTGACGCGTCGAGGGCGGCCCAGGTCAGCGGGCCGACGATGCCGTCGACCGCGAGCCCCTTCGCTGCCTGGAACGCGCGGACGGCCGCATCGGTCCTCGCACCGAAGATCCCGTCGACCGGCCCGGGGTCGAAGCCCGCGGAGGCGAGTCCGCCCTGGAGGTCCCTGACGGCATCACCCCTGGATCCTGTCCGCAGCAGTGGTCGACTCATCAGTGTCTCCTCCTCGCGATGGGGTGGCGCCCGTGGGAGCGGCTCCCACCATCGTGCGGCCCGCCCCCGGCCGCGTCCATGGCCGCCGGGACGGTCCACAAGGGAAGAACACGTGGCGCCCTCCGCACGCCGGCCGCACCCCGACCGCTCGGACGCGACCCGACGGGCACCTGCTGGTGCAGGTCCCGCCGGGTCGACGCCGCGAACTACTCGGTGAACGGCGCGGGGAGGTGTGGCTCCGGCCGGTCCTGCCGGCCCACCTCGAGCGTCAGCTGGCGGCCGACCGCGCGATCACCGCCCGGCCCGCCTCGAGCCGCGCGACGGGCACCCGGAAGGGCGAGCACGACACGTAGTCCAGGCCGCGCTCCTCGAAGTAGTGCACCGAGTCGGGGTCGCCCCCGTGCTCGCCGCACACCCCGACCTTGAGCCCGGGCTTGGTCTTGCGACCCTCGTCGGTGCCGATCCGCACCAGCCGGCCGACGCCCTGGCGGTCGAGGGTCTCGAACGGCGACACCCCGAGGATGCCGGCCTCCATGTAGCGCGAGAAGAAGCTCGACTCCACGTCGTCGCGCGAGAAGCCCCAGGTGGTCTGGGTCAGGTCGTTGGTGCCGAAGGAGAAGAAGTCGGCTGCCTGGGCGATGTCACCCGCGGTGAGGGCGGCCCGGGGCAGCTCGATCATCGTGCCGACCAGGTGGTCCAGGTGCACCGAGTGCTGTTGGCGGGCTCGGTGGGCCGCGTCGTCGATCTCGGCGCGGATGTTGCGCAGCTCCTCGACGGCCCCGACGAGCGGCACCATGATCTCGGGCTGGGCGTGTCCGCCCCGCTCGTTGACGATGGCCGCCGCCTCGAGGATCGCCTGGGACTGCATCTCGAACAGCCCGGGGATGGCGATGCCCAGGCGCACGCCGCGCAGGCCGAGCATCGGGTTCTCCTCGTGCAGCCGGTGCACGGCGAGCAGCAGCAGCGAGTCGGTGTCGTGCTCCTGGCCCATGGCGTCGGCGACGGCCACCTTCACCGACAGCTCGGTGAAGTCGGGCAGGAACTCGTGCAGCGGGGGGTCCAGCAGGCGCACGGTCACGGGGAGACCGTCCATCGCCTCGAAGATCTCGATGAAGTCGGCCCGCTGCAGCGGCAGCAGCTCGTCGAAGACGACCTGCCGCTCCTCGGCACCCTCCGCCAGGATCAGCCGCTCGACCAGCTCACGGCGAGCTCCGAGGAACATGTGCTCGGTGCGGCACAGGCCGATTCCCTCGGCCCCGAACCGGCGGGCGCGGGCGGCGTCCGGCGCGTTGTCGGCGTTGGCGCGCACCTTCATCCGGCGGTGCTTGTCGGCGGCGGTCATCAGCCGGTCGACGGCAGCGACCACGGGGCCGCCCTCGTCGACGGACATGGTGCCCTCGAAGTAGCGCACGACGGGGGAGGGGCGCACGGCGACCTCACCGAGGAAGATCTCTCCGGTCGACCCGTCGATGGACAGGGTCTCGCCCTCGCGCACGACGGTGCCGTCAGGGGTGGAGAACTGCTTGGCCTTGGTGTCGACCTCGAGGGTCTCGGCGCCGCACACGCAGGTGCGGCCCATGCCGCGCGCGACGACCGCGGCGTGCGAGGTCTTGCCACCACGGCTGGTCAGGATGCCGGCCGCCGCGACCATGCCGTGCAGGTCGTCGGGGTTGGTCTCGCGGCGCACGAGGATCACGGGGGTACCGGCCTCGGCGATCCGCACCGCGGCATCCGAGTCGAAGACGGCGACGCCGACGGCGGCACCGGGGGAAGCGCTCATCCCCTTGGCGAGCAGTGAGCGGTCGCCCTCGGGGTCGAAGTGGGGGAACATCAGCTGCGCCAGCTGGTCGCCGGAGACCCGCATCAGGGCCTCCTCCTCGGTGATGACGCCCTCGTCGACGAGGTCGACGGCGATGCGGAAGGCAGCCTGGGCGGTGCGCTTGCCGACCCGGGTCTGCAGCATCCACAGGTGGCCCTGCTCGATGGTGAACTCGATGTCGCACATGTCGCGGTAGTGGGCCTCGAGCCGCGCCATGATGTCGAGCAGCTCGTCGTAGCTCTTCTTGTCGATGCCCTCGAGGTCGGCCAGCGTCAGGGTGTTGCGGATGCCGGCGACGACGTCCTCGCCCTGCGCGTCCTGGAGGTAGTCGCCGTAGACGCCGACGGCACCGGTCGACGGGTCGCGGGTGAAGGCCACGCCCGAGCCGGAGGAGGCCCCGCGGTTGCCGAAGGCCATGGCCTGCACGTTGACGGCGGTGCCGAGGTCGGTGGGGATCTGCTCGCGGCGGCGGTAGAGGATGGCGCGGTCGGAGTTCCACGAGTTGAAGACGGCGACCACGGCACCGCGCAGCTGCTCGCGGGGGTCCTGCGGGAAGGGTGACCCGGTCTCCTCCTCGACGATCGCCGTGAAGGTGGTGACCAGCGCGCGCAGGTCGTCGGCGTCGAGGTCGACGTCGGCGGTGACGCCCTTGGCGGCCTTGGCGGCCTCGAGGGCGTCCTCGAAGCGGTCGCCGTCGAGGTCGAGCACCGTCTTGCCGTACATCTGCACCAGGCGCCGGTAGGAGTCCCAGGCGAACCGGGGGTTGCCGGTCTGCGCGGCCAGGCCCTCGACCGAGGAGTCGCCCAGGCCGATGTTGAGCACCGTCTCCATCATCCCGGGCATCGAGAACTTCGCGCCCGAGCGCACCGAGACCAGCAGCGGGTCGGTGGCGTCGCCCAGCGTGCGGCCCATCCGGGCCTCGAGCAGCTCGAGGTGCTCGTCGACCTCGGCGAACAGCTCGGGCGGCACGGAGCCGCTGGCGAGGTAGGCGCGACAGGCGTCGGTCGTGATGGTGAAGCCCGGCGGCACCGGGATGCCGAGGCGGGTCATCTCCGCGAGGTTGGCACCTTTACCGCCCAGCAGGTCCTTCTGGTCCATGCTGCCGGTCTCGAAGTCGTGGACGAGCTGGGCCATCGGCGGCCGCCTCCTCAGTTTGAAAACTACGTAGTGTAGTAATCAATGACCTTAGACCTCGATGGGTTTGTCTTCCACCGGGGTTCCCCCGTGCGGAGCGTGGCGTTCGCCACTCAGGCGAGTTCGAGGCGGTAGCGGTCACCCTGCCGGGTGAAGCCGACCCGGTCGTAGTAGGGCGCCACCATGCCGGGCGGGCTGAGCACGTGGGAGAACCCCTTGTCGCGGAACAGGCCGGAGCGGCGGAACACGAACTCGCCGGGGGTGAAGTCGCGGAAGCGCGGTGTCACGTAGTCGAGCTCCACCTGGGCCACGCCAGCTCCCGCGTCGCGCACGACGATCACGCCGGCGGTCTCGTCGCCGTGCTGCACCAGGTACGACCAGCGGCCGGCGGGTGACCCGTGCCCGAAGTCGGCGAAGAACGCGTTGATGTCCGCGCGGTGCACGCCCAGGAAGTGGGTCAGGTAGGCGTCGTCCTCACGCACCTCGAGCACGGCGTACGCCTGCTCGTCACCGCGCTCGCGCAGCAACCGCACGATGAAGAACAGGTTGATCGCCGCCAGCACGACGTTCATCGCCACCATCGGCCACACCCCGATCACGGCGTTGAAGACCACCAGGATGACGCAGGCCACGGTGTTGAGCACCCGCAGCCGCAGGATGCGCGCCTGGAGCAGCGAGTAGACCAGCAGGGCGGAGCCGAACCAGCCCAGCGCATCGACCCATCCCACGGCTCAGCCGAGCCCGAAGCGCACGGTGACCGTCGCGCCGACGGCCGACTCGCCCGCCTCGACCGGCATGGCGGCGCCGCCCTCCATGGCTGCCCTCGCGGCGAAGCGGGGCACCGGCATCCCGCGATCGGGCTCCTCGGTGACGCGCAGCACGGGGCCGAGCGGTCGCCCGGCCAGGGCGGCGTACTGCTCGGCCTTGGCCCGGGCGTCGGCGAAGGCAGCGCTGCGGGCGCGCTCGAGCAGCGGGGCGGGGTCGGCCACCTCGAGGGTGACGTTGTCGAGCCCGAACGCGTCGCCCGCGGCCCCGGCCAGGGCGTTGATGAGGTCGCCCACGCGGTCGCGCTCGCGCACGACGAACCGCAGGCTCTGGTACGCCGTGTAGCCGACGACGCAGGAGCCGTCGCGGTCCCAGCGCGTCGAGACCCCGATGCCGGTGGTGCGCCGGTCGGCCGCGGCCACCCCCGAGTCGGCGACCGCCCGCAGCGCGGTGGTCACCCGCGCGGTCGCCGCGCCCAGCGCGCCGGCGACGTCGGCCGCCTCGCACTGCACCCGCGCGTCGAGGACGACGACGTCGGGCACCGCACTGGCGGTGCCCGACCCGAGGACTTCCACGTGGTCGGACATGCGGGTCACTGTAGGGGCCGCAGCGTCCCACCGGGCAGCGGTTTCGGTCTACCTGCCGGTAGCCGGTTGAATCCTCGGTATGCCGCCCGCACCCTCCATCGCCAACTCCGTCACGGTCCGCCTGGTCCTCCCGGCCCGGGCGACGGCCGTCAGCGAGATGACCGGGGTGATCGAGGCGGCGGGTGGCGTGGTCACCGGCCTCGACGTCACGGCATCCGGGGCCTCGCAGATCCGCATCGACCTCACCATGCTCACCCACGACCCCGAGCACGCCGACACCATCGTCGAGCGGATGCGCGAGGTCGAGGGCGTCGAGATCGGCCGGGTGAGCGACCGCACCTTCCTGCTGCACCTCGGCGGCAAGCTCTCGGTGGAGTCGAAGGTGCCGATCCGCACGCGCGACGACCTGTCGATGATCTACACGCCCGGGGTCGCGCGGGTCTGCCTGGCCATCGCCGACACGCCCGCCGACGCCCGGCGGCTCACCATCAAGCGCAACACCGTCGCGGTGGTGACCGACGGCACCGCGGTGCTCGGCCTCGGCGACATCGGGCCTCTGGCGGCGCTGCCGGTCATGGAGGGCAAGGCCGCCCTGTTCAAGCGGTTCGCCGACATCGACGCCTTCCCGATCTGCCTCGACACCACCGACACCGAGGAGATCATCCGCACCGTCAAGGCCATCTCGCCGGTGTTCGCGGGCATCAACCTCGAGGACATCTCCGCCCCGCGCTGCTTCGAGATCGAGGCCCGGCTGCGCGAGGAGCTCGACATCCCGGTCTTCCACGACGACCAGCACGGCACGGCCATCGTCGCGCTCGCCGCCCTGCGCAACGCCCTGCGCGTGGTGGGCAAGCGGCTCGAGGACGTGCGGCTGGTGATGAGCGGTGCCGGGGCGGCGGGCACGGCCATCCTGAAGCTGTTCCTCGCGGCCGGCGCGTCGCACGTCGTGGTGGCCGACGTCGACGGCGTGGTGCACCGCGGGCGGGCCGACGTGCTCTCCGGCGAGCACCCCAACCACGCCTGGATCGCCGAGCACACCAACCCCGAGGGCATGACCGGCACGCTGTCCCAGGCGCTGCGCGGTGCCGACGTGTTCCTCGGGGTCTCGGCGCCGAACATCCTCACCGAGGACGACGTGGCGTCGATGGCACCCGGCAGCGTCGTGTTCGCGATGGCCAACCCGGTGCCCGAGATCGACCCGGACATCGCGGCGCGGCACGCCGCGGTGGTGGCCACCGGCCGCTCGGACTTCGCCAACCAGATCAACAACGTGCTCGTCTTCCCCGGCGTCTTCCGCGGGTTGATCGACTCCGGTGTCTCGCACGTCAGCACCGACGTGCTGCTCGCCGCCGCCGAGGCCCTGGCTGACGTCGTCCACGATGACGAGCGCAACGCCACCTACATCATCCCCAGCGTGTTCCACCCCGACGTCAGCCACGTCGTCGCCGAGGCGGTGCGGGCCGCGGTCGCCGCCCGCGACCCGGCGTGAAGCCAGCGGGCGCCGAGGGAGAGGGCGCCAACGGAGTGGCCGCGAAGCGAGCGGGCGAGGCGATGTCGGCGGCGCCCCAGCCGGCGGCGCCCCAGCCGGCGGCGCCCCAGCCGGCGGCGCCCCAGCCGGCGTCGCGCGGGGGTCGTCCGGTGTTCACCGGGCTGCTGGTGCTCTCCGTGGCCGTGCAGCTCGTGGTGCTCTACTCGCCGCAGGGCGGAGGGCCGGCGCTGTTCCCGCAGGCCGACAAGGTGGTGCACCTGCTGGTGTTCCTCGTGCCCGTCGCCCTCGCGGTGGTCGCCGGGTTCCGTCGGCGGGTCGTCGTGGCCGTCTTCGCGACCCAGGCCGTGCTCAGCGAGGTGGTGCAGGCGGCGCTCCTGCCGCACCGCTCGGGTGACGTGTTGGATGCCGTCGCCGACCTGACCGGCGTGGCCCTCGGGGTGCTGGTCGGGACCGCGCTGCTGAGCCGCTGGTGGCGCTCCACCTGCGAACGTGGGTGATTCCGGTCGCGTGGACGACGATCTTCACCCACGTTCCTGCACGCCGGGCGACTGCGAGCGCGAACGTGGGTGATTCCGGTCGCGTGGACGACGATCTTCACCCACGTTCCTGCACGCCCGGCGATTGCGAGCGCGAACGTGGGTGATTCCGGTCGCGTGGACGACGATCTTCACCCACGTTCCTGCACGCCGGGCGACTGCGAGCGCGAACGTGGGTGATTCCCGTCGCGTGGACGACGATCTTCACCCACGTTCCTGCACGCCCGGCGAGCCTGGGTGGACGCGAGCGATGGTCTCGGGCATGCCCTGCCGCTGGTAGGCTGGGTGGTCCACCGAGGTGCTCGGGCGCATGGCCGCGTCCGCCGGATTCGCAGAGTGCGACGCCGCCCCATCCCACCCGGTGCGCCGGTGACACCCAGGTCGAACCGGCCCCGCGGACCCATGGTCGTCTCGACCACCACGTCCGAGGCTCGTCTTGCTCCGCCGCTTTCGCCATCGGCTCGAAGACGTGTCTGCTTACGTCCGAACCGATGACGAAACACAGGTGAACACCCCCATGCCCAAGAAGGCATCCGGGCCGAAGAAGGCCCGCTGGACCGCTGCCCAGAAGAACGAGGCCCGCAAGGCCCCCAAGAAGGCCCACCACCGGGGCCAGCCCGACGGCCCGAAGAGCGCCCCGAAGCGCTCGGCCCGGCCCGACTCGGGCGAGGGCCACACCAAGCGACCGCGCGCCGAGCGCTCCCCGCGCTGGGACCGTGAGGACCCGCGCCGCAGCAGCGACACCCGCGGTTCGAGGTATTCCGGGACCGGATCGGGCAGCAACATCACCTCCAACCGCGAGGACTCTCGCGGTTCGAGGTATCCGGGCGACCGCTCGGACCGCAGTTTCACCTCGAACCGGAACGACCGGAACGACCGACCGAAGCGCTGGGTCTCGGACTCGCGCGAGGAGCGACACGTGCACCGTCCCCATGACGAGCGACCCCGTCTCGAGCGCGGTGAGCGCCCGGTGCGCGACCGCGCCCCGAGGGTCGCCGACCCCGCCCGCCGCGACCGCCACGAGGGCCGGCGTGCCGACCCGACCAGCGACCGCGGCGGCTACCAGGCATCCGCACGCGACGACCGGTCATCCGGGGGGTACCAGGGCTCCAAGCGCGATGACCGCTCGTCGGGTGGCTACCAGGGCCAGAGTGATCGTGGCACCAGCGCCGGCTACCAGGGCTCCAAGCGCGATGACCGCTCGTCGGCTGGGTACCAGGGTCGTAACGACCGTGGAGCCGGCGGCGGCTACCAGGGCCGCAACGACCGGGGAACCGGTGGCGGCTACCAGGGCCAGAAGCGTGACGACCGCTCGTCGGCCGGGTACCAGGGTCGCAACGACCGTGGCACCAGCGGCGGCTACCAGGGTCGCAACGACCGTGGCACCAGCGGCGGCTACCAGGGTCGCAACGACCGTGGCACCAGCGGCGGCTACCAGGGTCGCAACGACCGTGGCACCAGCGCCGGCTACCAGGGTCGCAACGACCGTGGCACCAGCGCCGGCTACCAGGGTCGCAACGACGACCGTGGCGGCTACCGCGGTGGCCACCCGGCCGACGCCGACCGCCCCCTGAGCTTCGAGGAGGCCGAGGCGCAGCGCGCCGAGGCAGACACCTGGACGCACTACTCCTCGCACAAGGGCGAGGCCAAGGAGGTGACCGAGGACAACGGCTTCGCCGCCCTCGGCGTACCCGAGCGCCTCGTCGAGCGGCTGGCCCGGGACGGCATCACCGAGCCGTTCCCGATCCAGGCGGCGACCATCCCCGACGCCCTCGCCGGGCGCGACGTGCTCGGCCGTGGCCGCACCGGCTCCGGCAAGACGCTGGCCTTCGGCCTGGCGATGATCACCAGGCTCGCCGACGGCACCCGCCCGCAGAGCCGGCGCCCGCGCTCGCTGATCCTGGTGCCGACCCGCGAGCTCGCCATGCAGGTGAGCGACGCGCTCGAGCCGTTCGTGCACGTCACCGGCCTGCGCCACAAGCTGGTCGCCGGCGGCCTGTCGTACGAGCCGCAGATCAGGGCGCTCAACAAGGGCATCGACATCCTCGTCGCCACCCCCGGCCGGCTCGCCGACCTCATGGACCGCGGCGCGGTCGAGCTCGGCGGCGTGCAGATCGCCGTACTCGACGAGGCCGACCACATGGCCGACATGGGCTTCCTCCCCGAGGTCACCGCGATCCTCGACGAGATCCCCGCGGGCGGCCAGCGGCTGCTCTTCTCGGCCACGCTCGACAAGGGCATCGACACCCTGGTCGACCGGTATCTCGTCGACCCGGTCACCCACTCCACCGACGAGGCCCAGGCCTCGGTGACGACGATGAGCCACCACGTGCTGCTCATCGACCCGCAGGACAAGAAGGCACTCACCGCCGAGCTCGCCGGCCGCGGCGGCCGGGTGATCGTGTTCGCCCGCACCCAGCTCGGCTCCGACCGCATCGCCGGTGAGCTGCGCGAGCGTGGCGTGTTCGCGGCATCCCTGCACGGCGGCCTGTCCCAGGCCGTGCGCAACCGGGTGCTGGGCGCCTTCCGCGACGGCTCGATGAACGTGCTGGTGGCGACCGACGTGGCCGCGCGCGGCATCCACGTCGACGACGTGGGCATGGTCGTGCAGGTCGACCCGCCGACCGACCACAAGGACTACCTCCACCGCGCGGGTCGCACCGCGCGTGCCGGCGAGGAGGGTGCAGTCGTGATGATCGCCCTGCCGCACCAGCGCAGGATGGTCACCCGCATCGTCGAGGGGGCCGGCGCCGAGGCGCTGACCGCCAAGGTCACGCCCGGGGACTCGGTGATCCAGGCCCTCGGGGGCCGCACGCCCAGTGGCGTAGCGGTGCCGGACGCCGTGTGGCGCCCGGTGCTCGAGGGCGGCAGGAACGCCGGCCGTCGCGGTGGGCGACCGGGCGGGCGGCCCGCGAGCCGCGGCCACGGCTCGTTCGGTGGTGGACGCCCCCGTCAGGGGTCGGGCCGACCCGGCGGCAGCCGGGGCAGAATGGACGGGTGAGCCAGACCCACACGACCGGGCAGCTCCTCGTGGCGACCCCGCTGATCGAGGAGGGCGTCTTCCGGCGCAGTGTGGTGCTGGTGCTGCACCACGACGACGACGGCGCCCAGGGGTTGGTGCTCAACCGGCCCATCGACGCCGACGTCGACGCGGTGCTACCCGGCTGGGAGGAGCACGCGACCCGGCCCGCCAAGGTCTTCCAGGGCGGGCCGGTGCAGCTCGACTCGGCGCTGGGCCTGGTGGCCGTGCCCGGTGACTCTCCCGAGCCGACCGGGGTGCGCCGGCTGTTCGGGGCGGTGGCGCTGGTCGACCTCGACACCCCGCCCACGCTGGTGGTGCCCGAGGTCGCGGGGCTGCGCATCTTCGCCGGGTACGCCGGCTGGTCGCCGGGCCAGCTCGAGGGGGAGATCACGACGGGGTCGTGGTTCGTCGTGCCCAGCGAGAACGGGGACGTGTTCACCGGTGAGCCCGACGAGCTGTGGCGCCGGGTGCTGCACCGCCAGCCCGAGCCGCTGCGCTGGGTCGCGTGGTTCCCCAGCGACCCCTCGCTCAACTGACTGCGTCCTCCCCGACCTTCCCTGCGAGCGGCCGCCCGACACGCCGAGTGGTGGCGCCCGCGGGCGGCCGCAGGCAGGGAAGGTGGCGAGGTGCGGTCGCGGCCTAGACTCGGGGGATGAGCGAGACGATGCCGCCGCTGGACGACCCGAACGCCCCCCAGCGCCAGCCGCAGACCCAGACGGCGGTGCTCGAGCGCACCGAGACCGTGCCGGAGGTGGCCGAGCCGGGCGACCACGAGCGGTTCGCGCACTACGTGCGCAAGGAGAAGATCCTCGAGAGCGCCCTGTCCGGCGAGCCGGTGACCGCCCTGTGCGGCAAGGTCTGGGTGCCCGGGCGCGACCCCGACAAGTTCCCGGTCTGCCCCACGTGCAAGGAGATCTACGACGGCCTGCGGGCCCCCCAGGACGGCGGCGAGTAGCCGCCGCAGCGGGCCGGTCGGGACCGGCATCCGTGCTCACCGGCCCCGAGCTCCCCGACCTTCCCTGCGAACAGCCGCGCGAACCGCCGCTCCGGCGGTGTGTCGCGCGGCGTCTCACCTACGAAGTCGGGGAGACCCGGGGTGGGTGGAGGTGTGAGGATTCGTCCATGACGCAGCTCCTGCTCGACCGGCTGGCCCACCTCTCGACGACGAGCCTGGTCGACGCCTCGCCCGCGCTGCGCGTCCTGCCACTACGCCTGCGGCCGGTCGGGGCCGGCCGCCACGCCGTCGGTCGCGTGGTCACTGCCCGGGCGAACCGCGACCTGATGTCGGTGCTCGCCGCCCTGCGCGTGTGCGGGCCCGGCGACGTGCTGGTCGTCGACGCGGGCGGCGACGACCGGGCCGTCGCGGGCGAGCTGTTCGGCACCGAGGCCCAGCGGCGCGGTCTGGCCGCCCTCGTCATCCTCGGCCGGTCGCGCGACACCGCCACCTTGGCCCGGCTGGACCTGCCCGTGTGGTCGACCGGTGTCGCGCCCAACGCGTACGCCGCGACGGCGATCCCCGAGACGGGCGTCCGCCTCCTCCTCGACGGCGTGCGGGTCGACCCGGGCGAGCTGCTCGTCGGCGACGACGACGGCCTGGTCGTCGGCACGGCGGACGAGCTCGCTGCAGCCGTCGACGGCGCCGAGGTGATCGAGGCCCGCGAGAAGGGACTCCAGGCGCGGATGCTCGACGGGGCGTCGCTCTTCGACGTCATGAACTACGACGAGCACCTCGCGGCGCTGCACGACGGGCGCCCCGGCGGGCTGGCGTTCGGCTGACGCGGCGCCTGGCCCGACGAGCCGACGAGCCGAGGAGACGACGACATGACCGGGTTCGCCCGCCGCGCCGAGCGCGTGCAGCCGTCGGCCATCCGCGAGTTCCTCGCCCTGGCGGGCGACCCGCGGATCACGTCGTTCGCCGGCGGCTACCCCGACCCCACGCTGTTCCCGATGCACGAGCTGCACGCGATCTACGACGAGCTGCTCCGGGCCGACAACGCGTCGGCGCTGCAGTACACGGCATCCGAGGGGCTGCCCGAGCTCCGCGCCCTGGTCGCCGCCCGGCTGAGCGCCGACGGGATGCCGTGCACCGCCGACGACGTGCTGATCACCCAGGGCGGGCAGCAGGGCCTGGACCTCACGGCCAAGCTCTTCGTCGACCGCGGTGACGTCATCGTCACCGAGCGGCCAACCTTCCTCGGCGCGCTGATCGCGTTCAACCCCTGCGAGCCCGACTACCGCTCGGTGCCGATGGACGAGGAGGGGATGGACACCGACGCCCTCGAGCAGGTGCTGCGCACCACCGATCGGGTCAAGCTGGTCTACACCGTTCCCGACCACCAGAACCCCACCGGTCGCACGATGAGCCTGGCCCGGCGCCGTCGGCTGGTCGAGCTGGCGCAGGAGTTCGACGTGGTCGTGCTAGAGGACACCCCCTACCGCGAGCTGCGCTACGAGGGCGAGCGGCTGCCGACGATCGCGAGCCTCGACACCAGCGGGCGCGTGGTACACCTGGGCAGCTTCTCGAAGATCCTGGCCCCGGGGCTCCGGCTCGGCTGGGCCCTGGCGGCGCCCGAGGTGCGCGAGAAGCTCGCCCTGCTCAAGCTGGCGGCCGACACCCAGAACGGCACGCTCAACATGCGCGCGGCCGCCGCGTACCTGGGCCGGTTCGACATCGAGGCGCACATCGCCGGCATGTTGCCGACCTACCGGCACCAGCGTGACCTGATGCTCGCCACCCTCGAGGAGCACTTCCCGCCCGGCACCACCTGGACGCACGCCCACGGTGGCCTGTTCACCTGGGTGACGTTCCCGCCGGGGCTGGATGTCGCGGCCTTCCAGCGCGACGTGCTGATCCCGCGCGCCGGGGTCATCGTCGTGCCGGGCACACCGTTCTTCGCCGACCGCCCCGAGGCCAACCACGCCCGGATGAGCTTCTCCGGGGTGCCGGACGAGCGCCTGGTCGCAGGGGTGCGGGCCATGGGCGTGCTGCTCGCGCAGGCCCTGGCCTGAGCCTTGACCCGACCTTTGCCAGGGGCAGACCCCCTCCATGCCGCAGCGCCCCTAGATTTCGGCTGAACCACGCCGGCCCGGCGCGGACCTCCTGCCGAAAGGTCACCATGCCTTCACGTCCCCTGACCGTCCTGGCCACGCTCGCGCTCGGCGCCGCCGGCCTCGCCCTGCCCGTCACGTCCGCCTCCGCCCGGCCGATGGCCGGTGAGGACATCGTCGCGGCCACCTGCGTCTCGCGCACCGACGTCGGGTCCGGTCGCCACGCGAACGCGCGGTTCGACCCGCACGAGCTCACCAGCGCCCAGGCGGCCGCCCGGGAGGCCGGCTTCCAGAAGGCGATGGCCGGCAAGGGCATATCCATCACGGCCGGGGGCCAGGTCGTCGGCAAGGGCAAGCCCCCGAGCGGCGGCGGTGGGGGCACGTTCCCGAGCACCGGCGTCGTGGTGCCGGTGTACTGGCACGTCATCACCGACGGCAGCAAGGGCGCCCTCACCGACTCCGAGCTGGCCGGCCAGATCAGCGTGCTCAACGCCGCGTACAGCGGCTCGAAGCTCTCCTTCAGGACCACCAGCGTGGACCGCACGAACAACCCCGCCTGGTACAACGGCATCACCAACGGCACCACGGCCGAGCGCGAGATGAAGACCGCCCTGCACCGGGGCGGCAAGAACGCCCTCAACCTCTACACCGCCGACCTCGGCGGTGGCCTGCTCGGCTGGGCGACCTTCCCCAAGTCGACGGTCGACCCGATGGACGGCGTCGTCATGCTCGACGAGTCGCTGCCCGGCGGGTCCGCCGCGCCGTACAACCTCGGCGACACCGCCACCCATGAGGTCGGCCACTGGATGGGGCTCTACCACACCTTCCAGGGAGGGTGCTCCGGCTCCGGTGACTACGTCAGCGACACCCCGGCCGAGAGGTCGGCGGCGTTCGGCTGCCCCACCGGTCGCGACACGTGCACGCGCAGTGCGGGCGCCGACCCGATCACCAACTTCATGGACTACACCGACGACGCCTGCATGAACCGGTTCAGCCCCGGCCAGACGACCCGCATGCAGGCGGCGTGGATGACGTATCGCAATGCCTGAGTTCTGCTGCGCGGCAACGAAAGTGATCGGCGCATAACACACCCGGGGCCCCCGCGCGGACAGGCGGGGGCCCCGGTGTGTCACCTCGCCGGTGCGGTTATCGTTGCCGTCGCCCATGAGTACCTCAGCCGCCGGACACCTGCCCCCCGCCTTCCCCGAGCGGGCCGCGTGGGGTACCGCCGCGAAACTGCGCGCGTGGCAGGAGGAGGCCCTGGCGGCCTACCTGCGCAGCGGCGAGCGCGACTTCCTCGCCGTGGCCACGCCCGGCGCCGGCAAGACCACCTACGCCCTGCGGATCGCCACCGAGCTGCTCGACCGCGGCGTCATCCGGGCGGTCACGGTGGTCGCCCCCACCGAGCACCTAAAGCACCAGTGGTCCGACGCGGCCGGCCGGGTCGGCATCCACCTCAACCCGGCGTTCTCCAACTCCAGCGGCCTGCAGTCGCACGAGTACGACGGAGTCGCGCTCACCTACGCGCAGGTCGCCTCGAAGCCGCAGCTGCACCGGCGCCGCACCCAGGACACGCCGACCCTGGTCATCCTCGACGAGATCCACCACGGCGGCGACGCGCGGTCGTGGGGCGACGGCATCCGCGAGGCCTTCGAGCCGGCCACCCGCCGGCTGTCCCTCACCGGCACCCCGTTCCGCTCCGACACCAACCCGATCCCGTTCGTGCGCTACGAGCTGGGGGAGGACGGCATCCTGCGCTCGGCGTCGGACTACTCCTACGGCTACGCTGCGGCACTGCGCGACGGCGTGGTGCGCCCGGTGCTGTTCCTCGCCTACGGCGGCGCGATGCGGTGGCGCACCAAGGCGGGCGACGAGGTGGCCGCGCGGCTCGGTGAGCCGCTCACCAAGGACCAGACCGCGCAGGCCTGGCGCACCGCGCTCGACCCGAAGGGGGAGTGGGTGCCCTCGGTGCTGGCCGCCGCCGACACACGGCTCAGCGAGGTGCGCCGCCACATGCCGGATGCCGGTGCGATGGTCATCGCCTCCAACCAGACCTCGGCGCGCGCCTACGCCCGCATCCTGCGCGGCATCACCGGCGAGGACCCCACGGTGGTGCTCTCCGACGACGCCGGGGCGAGCGCCGGCATCGAGTCGTTCGCGACCGGCACCTCGCGGTGGCTGGTCGCGGTGCGGATGGTGTCCGAGGGCGTGGACGTGCCCCGGCTGTGCGTCGGGGTCTACGCCACCTCGACCTCGACCCCGTTGTTCTTCGCGCAGGCGGTCGGCCGCTTCGTGCGGGCCCGCCGCCGGGGCGAGACCGCCTCGGTGTTCCTCCCGTCGGTGCCGGTCATCCTCAGCCATGCCGCGACCATGGAGGAGGAGCGCGACCACGCGCTGGACCGGCCGTCGGGCGACCAGGACGAGGCCTCGCTCTGGGCGCAGGAGGAGGGGCTGCTGGCGGCGGCGAACCGCACCGAGCAGGCCCCCGGGCCCGAGGAGTCGGCGTTCGAGGCGCTCGAGAGCGACGCCCACTTCGATCACGTGCTCTTCGACGCCCAGCAGTTCGGGCTGCACGCCGCGGTGGGGTCGCAGGAGGAGCAGGACTACCTCGGGCTGCCCGGGCTGCTCGAGCCCGAGCAGGTGGCCACCCTGCTGCACGAGCGCCAGGCCCGGCAGAGCAAGGCGGCGGGCGCGCGCGGGGGAGCGGCGACGGCATCCGGGCCATCGCCGGTCTCGGCCCACCGGGCGCTGGCCGCGCAGCGCAAGGAGCTCAACACGCTGGTGGCGGCGTACTCGTCGAAGACCGGCACGCCGCACGCGACCATCCACCTCGACCTGCGCCGGGCGTGTGGTGGGCCCGAGCTGGCCGCCGCCACGAGCGAGCAGGTGCGCGAGCGGGTGGAGCGCATCCGGCGGTGGTTCGTCGGCCGTCGCTGAGCCCGCACCGTCGCGTCACCGGGCGTTCGCCGACCGGTCGGTCGCTCGACGAGCGCCGGGCCGGATGCCGGGCTAGGGTCGCGGATCGTGACCCACACCGACACGGACACCACCTCCGCCGCCTCCCGCCGACAGCTGCTCACCATGGCCGTGGTCGGCGGCGCCGGGCTCTTCGCCGCCACCGACGCTCAGGCCGCCAGCGCCCACGAGCACCCGCACGAGCACCACGACGACCGAGGGAAGTTCACCCTCACCGTGCTCGGCACCACCGACCTGCACGGCAACGTCTACAACTGGAACTACTTCAACAACGCCGCCTACAGCGACAGCAAGGGCAACCAGATCGGCATCGCCAAGGCCGCCACGCTCATCAAGAGCATGCGGGCCGAGCGGGGTGCCGACCGTTGCCTCACCCTCGACGCGGGCGACACCATCCAGGGCACCCCGTTGGCCTACTACTTCGCCAAGATCGAGCCGATCACCCAGGGCAGCCGGCACCCGATGGCCACGGCGATGAACGCCGTCGGCTACGACGCCGCGGCGCTGGGCAACCACGAGTACAACTACGGGCTGGACACCCTGCGCGCGTTCCAGCGCCAGTGCCACTTCCCTCTGCTGTCGGCGAACTCGGTCGACTGGGACACCGGTCGCCCGGTCTTCCCGCCGTACGTGCTCAAGCGGGTCAAGGTGCGCGGCGAGAAGCCGCTCACGGTCGGCATCCTGGGCCTGGTCACCCCCGGCGTCGCGATCTGGGACAAGGCGAACGTCGAGGGCAAGGTGCGCTTCCCCGGCATCGTCGAGCAGGCGAAGGTGATGGTGCCACGGCTGAAGGCGGCCGGCGCCGATGTCGTCATCGTCTCGTGCCACTCCGGCGCCACGACCTCGTCGAGCTACGGTGACGCGCTGCCCTACCCGGAGAACGCCAGCCGGCTGCTCGCCGAGCAGGTGCCCGACATCGACGCCGTCCTCGTCGGCCACGCGCACGTCGAGGTGCCCGAGCTCAAGGTGACCAACACCGTGACCGGCCGCGACGTGCTGCTCAGCGAACCGCTCTACTGGGGCATGCGGGTCAGCGTCATGGACTTCGACCTCGAGAAGGTGCGCGGCCGGTGGACGGTGCAGTCCTCGCGGGCCACCCTGCTCAACGCCAACACCGCGCCCGAGGACCCGAAGGTCGCCGCGCTGGTACGCCCGGCGCACGAGAAGGTGCTCACCTACGTCAACAGCCCCATCGGCACCTGCACCGAGGCCATGTCGGCCTCCACCTCGCGCTACCAGGACACCCCCGCGATGGACTTCATCAACCTGGTGCAGGCCGAGACCGTCAAGGCGGCCCTGGCCGGCACCCCGCAGGAGGGCATCGCGGTGCTGTCGATCGCGGCGCCGTTCAACAAGGACGCGGCGATCCCGGCGGGCCAGGTGACCGTGCGCGACGTCGCGGGCCTGTACATCTACGACAACACCCTGCTCGGTATCCAGTTCACCGGGGCGCAGGTCAAGGACTACCTGGAGAAGTCGGCGACCTACTTCAAGCAGGTCTCCGGCACCGGTCCGTTCGCCGCGTCCGAGGTCACCAACGCCGTGACGCCCACGGCGCCCACCGGCACTCCGGACTACAACTACGACATCATGGGCGGCCTCGACGCGCGGCTCACCTACGACATCGACATCGCGCAGGCGCCGGGCTCCCGGATCGCCAACCTGCAGTACGACGGGGCGGCCGTCGGCGCGGCCGACCGGTTCGTCATCGCGATCAACAACTACCGGCAGAGCGGCGGTGGCGGCTTCCCGAACGTCACGACCGCGCCGGTGCTCTACAACCGCCAGGTCGAGATCCGCCAGCTGCTCATCGACTGGGTGACGGCCAAGGGCGTCATCGACCCGCCGAGCTTCTCGAGCACCGACTGGCGCCTCGTGAGCGGCGGCCAACCGGTGGTCATCACCGGCTGACAGTGATGATGTAGGCGAGTCCCGCAGCGGTGGTCCTGACCCTCCGCCTGACTGACCTCAGGGTCTTGAACGGGATCTGTCGGTCTATCCGCTGCGGGACTCGCTTTGCACTCACCGGACGAGGGTTGTGACCTCATAGGAGCCTGTGCCAGCAGGCACCCATCACTGTCTTGTCCGCTCGCTCGGCTGGTGCGTGCCGTCCTGACCTGTCGAGTGAGAGGACGGCGATGACCACCATCGCACGCAACACCATGACCAACACCGCGGACCCGATTCAGATCGCTGGCGGTGTCGATACCCACCAGGACACCCACACCGCCGCCGCCATCGACGGCACCGGCCGGTTGCTGGGCCACCGCACCTTCACGGCGACCGGTGCCGGCTATCGCGCCTTGCTGGTGTGGTTGCGCTCGTGGGGCACTGTGCTGGTCGTCGGGGTCGAGGGCACCGGCGCCTACGGTGCCGGTCTGGCCGAGCACCTGCGCACCGCGGGCGTTGACCTGGTCGAGGTCGACCGCCCGGACCGCAAGACCCGACGCAGTGCCGGCAAGTCCGACCCGATCGACGCCGAGGCCGCCGCCAGGGCGGCGCTGGGTCGGGTCCGCACCGGTGTCCCCAAGGTCCGCGACGGCAAGGTCGAGGCGCTGCGCAACATCCGCGTGGCCCGGCGCAGCGCCGTTGACCAGCGCGCCGACTGCCAACGACGGATCAAGACGCTGATCGTGACCGCCCCCGACGACCTGCGCGCCCAGCTGCGGGGCCTGCCCAAGCGCAAGCTGCTGAGCACCTGCGCCGCGCTGCGCCCGGACCCCGAGCTGGTCGCCGACCCCACCCACGCGGCCAAGGTCGCACTGCGCTCCCTGGCCCGCCGACACGCCGCGTTGACCCAGGAGATCACCGAGCTCGACGCCCTCATCGAACCCCTGGTCGCCGCACTCAACCCTGCCCTGCTCGCCTTAAACGGGGTCGGCCCCGACACCGCCGGCCAGCTGCTGGTCACCGCCGGGGAGAACACCGACCGGCTGCGCTCGGAGGCCGCGTTCGCGATGCTCTGCGGGGCCGCACCGATCCCCGCCTCCTCCGGCAAGACCCACCGGCACCGTCTCAACCGCGGCGGCGACCGCCAAGCCAACGCCGCCCTCTACCGGATCGTGCTCTGCCGGCTGCGCTGGGACCCCCGCACCCAGGCCTATATGCGCCGCCGCACCACCGAAGGCCTGTCCAAGAAGGACATCATCCGCTGCCTGAAACGCCTCGTCGCCCGCGAGATCTACTACGTCCTCACAGCCGTCCCCAATACCCCGAAAACCCTCACCACCGCCGCTTGACATCCATAGGAGCATCCATCGGGTCAGTCGTCGTCGGCGGCGCCGCGGCGGGCCGCGACCTCGACGAGCGGGCCGGTGCGGTGGTCGAGGTGGGTCACCAGGCAGATCGCGGTGTTGGCCCGCAGCACGTGGGTGTCGTCGATGATCTGGTCGATGACCCGGCCGAGGTCGGCGTTGTCGCGCGCGACGATGCGCACGACGAGGTCGCCGACCCCGGTGATCGAGTGGATCTCGAGCACCTCGGGGATCGCCGAGAGGTGGGCGACCACCGGGGCGTGGCCCTGGCGCTGACGGATCTCGAGGGTGCAGAAGGCGGTGACCGGGTAGCCGAGCGCACCGGCGTCGACGGTGGGGGCGAACGACTTGACGACGCCACGCTGCTGGAGCCGGTCGAGCCGTGCCTGCACGGTGCCGCGCGCCACCCCCAGGGCCCGCGAGGCGCCGAGCACCCCCACGTGCGGGTCGTCGGTGAACAGCCGGATGAGCCGTGCGTCGAGGGAGTCCACCCCGGTCTGGTGCGCCATGGTCACATTGTCTGGGTGGCACCCCCAGTGAGGCAACACCATGCGCAGCCTGACCACCCGACCCGGCTCGCGTTGCACACCGTGCCCGGATCGCGCACAGTGACCGGATGACTGACACGACCACGACGCCGGCCAGCCACCTCGACCTCACCGCGCAGGAGCGCCAGGCGGGCCTGGACCTCCAGCAGCTCAAGCAGCTCGTCGGCCTGGTGGACTACGACGAGAAGCAGGACCCCTTCCCGGTCACCGGGTGGGACGCCCTGGTGTTCGTCGTCGGCAACGCCACCCAGGCCGCGCACTACTACCAGAGCGCGTGGGGCATGGAGCTCGTCGCCTACGCCGGCCCCGAGAACGGCACCCGCGACCACAAGGCGTTCGTGCTGAAGTCCGGCTCGATCCGGTTCGTGCTCACGGGCGCGGTCAGCCCCGACAGCCCGCTCATAGCCCACCACGCGAAGCACGGCGACGGCGTCGTCGACATCTCGCTCGAGGTGCCCGACGTCGACCGCTGCATCGAGCAGGCCCGCAGCGCCGGCGCCACGGTGCTGCAGGAGCCCGAGACCCTCAGCGACGAGCACGGCTCGGTGCGCGTCGCCGCCATCGCCACCTACGGCGAGACCCGGCACACCCTCGTGCAGCGCGACGTCGACGGCGTCACCTACGCCGGGCCCTACCTGCCGGGCTATGTCACCGCCGCATCCACGTTCGTCAAGCGCGACGGCGCCCCCAAGCGGCTCTTCCAGGCCCTCGACCACGTCGTCGGCAACGTCGAGCTCGGCAAGATGGACGAGTGGGTCGGTTACTACAACAAGGTCATGGGCTTCGTGAACATGGCCGAGTTCATCGGTGACGACATCGCCACCGACTACTCCGCGCTGATGAGCAAGGTCGTCGCCAACGGCAACCACCGGGTCAAGTTCCCGCTCAACGAGCCGGCGGTCGCGGCCCGCAAGAGCCAGATCGACGAGTACCTCGAGTTCTACGCCGGGCCGGGCGCACAGCACCTCGCGCTCGCGACGAACGACATCCTGCGCACCGTCGACGAGCTGCGCAAGGAGGGTGTGGAGTTCCTCGACACCCCCGACGCCTACTACGACGACCCCGAGCTGCGGGCGCGGATCGGTGAGGTGCGCGTGCCCGTCGAGGAGCTCAAGAAGCGCAAGATCCTCGTCGACCGCGACGAGGACGGCTACCTGCTGCAGATCTTCACCAAGCCGCTCGGCGACCGCCCGACCGTCTTCTTCGAGATCATCGAGCGGCACGGCTCGCTCGGCTTCGGCAAGGGCAACTTCAAGGCCCTGTTCGAGTCGATCGAGCGCGAGCAGGACCTGCGCGGCAACCTCTGAGCACGAGGGCCGCGTGACCCGCGTCCTGCTCCTGCCGAGCCCGCTGCTGCCGCGGCTGAGCGCGGTGCCGTTCCTCCACGCGCTCGCCGCCCGCCTGTGGGATGCCGAGCGCGTCGAGGGGGCCGTCGATGTCGCCACGTTCCCGCACGGCCCCGCCGACGCGCAGCAGGTGCTCGCCGCCTTCCGGGGTCGCGTGGAGAACGCGCGTCCGGACCTGCTGCTGACACACAGCAACGGTGGGCGCTACGCCGCGCTCGCGGCGCCCGGCATCCCGGTCGTGCACCTCGACGCCGCCCTGCCACCGGCCGGCGGCGACGAGGTCCCGTTGGCACCCCCGGCCATGCTCGGGCACCTCGCGGGGCTGGCCGACGACGACGGGCTGCTACCGCCGTGGAGCCGCTGGTGGCCGGAGGACGAGTTCGCGCGGGTGCTGCCGGACCCGGCGGCGCTGGCCGACCTGCGCGAGCACGAGCGGCGGATGCCGTTCTCCTACTTCCGCTCCCGGCTCGGTGCCCCGCCCGGCTGGGCCGAGCAGCCGCAGGCCTACCTCGCCTTCGGGGACACGTACGCACCGGAGACCGCCTTCGCACGGGAGCACGGCTGGCCGACGAGCGTGCTCGACGGCGCGCTGCACCTGCACCACCTCGTCGACCCGGGTGCCGTGGCCGACGCCGTGCTCGCCCTCGCCGGCCGCCTCGGGGTGCCGTCCGGGAGGTAGGCAGTAGGCCGCGGCGTACCCGATGCTGCGCCCCGTGGGCACCGGCGACCACGCCCGGTTCGGCGACGAGGCGCGCAGCCCGCCGTGAGACCCTGTCGACATGAGCGAGCTCCCCGCAGGACCAGGCTGGTACGAGGACGAGCACGACCCCTTGTTGCTGCGCTACTTCGACGGTGTCGTGTGGACCTCGCACACCACGACCCGGCGCTCGCCGACGGCGGATGCGTCGACCATCGGGCGGGCCACCCCGGGCGTGATCCCCGGCCGGGCCGGCAACCCGAGTGCCTGGGCGCAGCCCACCCAGCAGGGGCAGCAGGGCCAGCCGGGCCAGGGTCACTGGCAGCCGGGCGCGATGCCACCGGCCGGCCCCAACCCCTACCAGCAGGGATGGGCCGCGCCGCGGGGCGACGTGCTGCCCGACGGCGCCGTCCTCGCCGAGTGGTGGCGACGGCTGGTCGGCCGCATCCTCGACGTCATCGTGATCACCGTGATCACGGTGGTGCTCTCGATCCCCTGGCTGGGCTCGGTCTTCTCGGCCATGTCGGACTACCTGCAGCAGGTGCAGGCCGCCGCGGAGTCCGGGGGGCCGCAGCCGGACCAGGCCGCGTTCACCGAGCAGGTCCTGGCGGTGTCGGTGCCGATCGCGGTGATCAGCGTGCTGGTGTCGCTCGCCTACCAGACGGTCTTCCTGACCACCCGCGGCGCCACCCCGGGGAAGATGGTCGTCGGCACCGTGGTGCGCCGGGTGGGTGCCCCCGGGAAGCTCACCGTGGTCGACGCCCTCAAGCGCCAGCTCATC
This sequence comes from uncultured Actinomycetota bacterium, assembly GCA_963747405.1. Taxonomy (GTDB): domain Bacteria; phylum Actinomycetota; class Actinomycetes; order Actinomycetales; family Dermatophilaceae; genus Fodinibacter. The sequence continues at coordinate 210,942 of CAVVFG010000018.1, read as the reverse complement.
GACATCGCCACCACCGTGCTCAGCCTGGTGCCGCTGCTGGGGCTCTTCGCCCCCCTGGTGCGGGCCGTCGACCCGGCCTGGCTGCTCTGGGACCCCAAACGGCAGGCCCTGCACGACAAGGTGGCCGACACCGTCGTCGTGCTGCGCCACCCGCACCGCTGACCGGCGCCGGCTCCCTCAGCGGGCCGGGAGCACCGTTCCGACGCACTCGCCCATACCGAGGACGGCGCCGTCCGGCCCGGGGGCAGTGGCCCGCAGGGTGACGGTGTCGCCGTCCTCGAGGAAGGTGCGCCGCGAGCCGTCGTCGAGGGTGACCGGCTCGGTGCCGCTCCAGGTGAGCTCGAGGAAGCAGCCACGGGTGTCCTTCCCCGGCCCCGAGATCGTGCCCGACCCGAACAGGTCGCCGTCGCGCAGGGTGGCCCCGTTCACGGTCATGTGGGCCACCATCTGCGCCGGCGACCAGTACATGTCGCGGAACTGCGGGCGCGAGACGACCGTGCCGTTCCAGTCGACCTCGAGCTGCACGTCGAGTCCGTAGGCCGTGCCGGCCCCGTCGTCGGTCGGTTCCCCCCGCAGGTAGGGCAGCGGCTGCGGGTCCTGCCCGGGCAGCGGCACCCGGGCGGCCTGGAGGGCCTCGATGGTGACCACCCACGGCGAGACGGAGGTGGCGAACGACTTGCCGAGGAAGGGGCCGAGCGGCACGTACTCCCAGGCCTGCAGGTCGCGCGCCGACCAGTCGTTCAGGAGGACGACGCCGAAGAGGTGCTCGTCGGCATCCGCCAGCAGCACCGGCTCGCCCAGGCGGGTGCCGCCGCCCACCACGAAGCCGAGCTCGGCCTCGATGTCGAGCCGCACCGACGGCCCGAACACCGGCTGCGGCTCGCTCGGGGGCTTGCGCTGCCCGCTCGGCCGCACGATGTCGGTGCCCGACACGACGACCGTGCCGGAGCGGCCGTGGTAGCCGATCGGCAGGTGCTTCCAGTTGGGGGTGAGCGGCTCGGAGTCGGGGCGGAAGATCCGGCCCACGTTGGTGGCATGGTGCTCGCTGGCGTAGAAGTCGACGTAGTCGGCGACCTCCACCGGAAGGTGCATCGTCACGTCGGCGAGGGGGACGAGGTGCGGCTCCACGGCGTCGCGGTGGGCTTCGGTGGTGAGCACCTCGGTGAGCCAGGCGCGGGCAGCGGCCCACGCCTGCCGGCCCTCGGCGAGGAACGGGTTGAGCGAGGGTGCCAGCCACACCGTGCCCGACTCCATCCCCGCCCGCTCGGAGCAGGCGCCGGCGTCGAGCACCCGGTCGCCGACGCGCACGCCGACCCGCGGCGCGGTGCCGGCCGTGGAGAAGATGCCGTAGGGCAGGTTGGTGACGCCGTAGGGGGAGTCGGCGGGCAGGTCGAGCCAGGTCACGGCGGTCCTTCGGGTGGGTCGGGGCGCGGGGGGGTCGGTTCGGACGGTCGGTGGTGGGTCAGGGGCGGGCGAGCAGGGCGAGGTCGGCGAGCTCGCCGACCGGGTCGGTGACGGTGCAGCAGCCGAAGGCGGTGAAGGCGTCGCGCACGGCGGCGGCGGTGGCGTCGGGCCACGACCCGACCAGTCCCGCCAGGGCGGCGGCGTCGCTCAGGCCGAGCAGACCGGTGACCTCGGCGGCGGCGGCGCCCTCGAGCGCGGCGGCCGTGGCGAGCAGCACGTTGAGCACGCCGTGGTTCTCCTCGGGGATGCCGCCGACGGGGTACCGGCCGCGCACGGCGTGGTGCAGGCCGCCGGTCAGCTTGAACGGCACGCTCAGCCGCGCGCAGAGCCCGATGAAGCCGGCGAGCTCGCCCTCGTCGGGCCAGGCCCAGGTGGGCGTCGGGCCGGTGCGGAACTTCGCGACCACCCGGGCACCGTCGGCGTGCGCGCTGTGCACATCGGCCACGGCGACGGCCTGCTCGGGGCCGCGCGGCACCTCCAGGCCCAGGGCGAGGTCGTGCAGGCCCAGGTCGCGCCAGCCGTCGTGCCAGGCCAGCTCGGCACCGACGACCCGCACCCGCCCCTCGTCGTGCAGGGCGTCGATGGCGGCGGTGACCGTGGCCGGGTCGGCGCCGGGGCGGGCGATGAGCACCACGTCGAGGGGGACGCCGGGCGGGGCACCGGCATCCCGGCCGTCGAGCACGGTGACGAGGTCGGCGACCGAGGCGACCGGTACGAGCAGCGGCCCGACGCACCCGGCGTACCACGAGCTGCGGTGCACGGCGTGCCCGGACACGGCATCGGGCAGGGGCAGCGCCGCGGGCGGGAAGACCGCCGCGTCGTCGACGAGCCCGCGCAGGAGCACCGGTGTGGTCGTCGGCATGCCGGACAACCTATCGCGGCAGCGCAGCGCTGCCGTCGCCGAGCGCTCGGCGGTCCTAGCCGGTGGAGTCGTCGGGGAGCGGCGTCTTCGCGATGTCCTCGACCCGGGGGTTCTCCCGCGTTCCGCGGCGCCGCGCGTCGTGCACCAGGGCCCTCGCCAGGCGCACGGTGGACGACGGGAGCCGGAGCACGCCCTCGGGTTGCGTCATGGCGGTCATCGCTGCTGCTCCTCCTCCTGGTCACTGCCATTGTCCCCCGGCAGCACGGCGAGGTCCACCGCCGCCGCGCCCGAGGCGCCCGAGCCCAGCTGCTGCCCGAGCCGGATGCGGGCGATCCTGCGGGCCAGGGCGCGGTCCTTGGCGCTGCCCAGGTCGGACTCGATGAGGTCGGCGAGCAGCTCGTCGCCGATCTGCCGCTCGACGTCGGTCGAGGCGGTGACCAGCTCGATCGCCCGGTCGAGCCGCTGCCCCCACTCCTCGCGGGCGTCCTGGTGCTGGCCGCGCAGGGCCACCCAGCCGGCGGTGCCGGCGCCGACGAGGCCGCCGACGAAGGACAGCACCGGCACCCACCACGTCATGTCGCACATTGTGCAGACGACCGGTGACGCCGTCGGCCGAGCGGATGCACGAACTGGGCAGCTTGCCGGGTCGGCGGCGTGGCACGGTGGTCAGATCGGGCAGTTTCGCCGCCACCGACGCGCAGGGGTGCTCCCGACCGGCCTCGCGGCATACCCTGCTCGGACACGCACGCGGGGGCAGCCCCGACCCGACCACGACGAGGTGGACAACAGCAGTGGCGCACTACCAGGCGATGGGCAGCATCCCCCCGAAGCGGCACACCCAGCACCGGCGGCCGGCCGGGCGGGGCAAGGTCGGTGAGCTGTACTACGAGGAGCTCATGGGCGAGGAGGGCTTCAGCAGCGACTCCAGCCTGCTGTACCACCGCAACATCCCCTCGACCGTGGCCGAGTACCGCGAGTGGACCATCGGCGACCTGGCCACCACCGCCAACCACCCGCTGCTGCCACGACACCTGACGCCACACGACCTGTTCCCGGCGAAGGTCGTCAAGGACACCGACGTGGTCACCGGACGCCGGCTGCTCCTCGGCAACGGTGACGTGCGCCTGTCGTACGCCGTCGCCGGTGCGCCCAGCCCGTGGTACCGCAACGGCATCGGCGACGAGTGCGTCTACGTCGAGCGCGGCCGGGCCCGGGTCGAGACGGTGTTCGGCGCGTTCGAGGTGGGCGAGGGCGACTACGTCATCATCCCGCGGGCCACGACCCACCGGTGGCTGCCCAAGCGCTCGACCAAGGACCCGTTGCGCACCATCTGCATCGAGGCCAACAGCCACATCTCGCCGCCCAAGCGCTACCTCAGCAAGTACGGCCAGCTGCTCGAGCACAGCCCCTACTGCGAGCGCGACCTGCGCGTTCCGCAGGGCCCGCTGCTCGCCGAGGACGTCGGCGCCACGGCCGGCGACGAGACCGAGGTCTACATCAAGCACCGCGGGGGCGGCCCGGCATCCAGCGGCGGCATCGTCGGCACGGTGCACGTGCTGCCCTTCCACCCGCTCGACGTCGTCGGCTGGGACGGCTGCCTCTACCCGTACGTGTTCAACGTCAGCGACTACGAGCCGATCACCGGCCGCATCCACCAGCCGCCACCGGTCCACCAGGTCTTCGAGGGCTGGAACTTCGTCGTCTGCAACTTCGTGCCGCGCAAGGTCGACTACCACCCGCTGTCGGTCCCGGTGCCCTACTACCACTCCAACGTCGACAGCGACGAGGTCATGTTCTACGTCGACGGCGACTACGAGGCCCGCAAGGGCTCCGGCATCGACAAGGGTTCGATCTCGCTGCACCCGGGCGGCCACGCCCACGGGCCGCAGCCCGGCGCCGCGGAGGCCTCGATCGGCAAGCACTACTTCGACGAGCTGGCCGTCATGGTCGACACCTTCCGGCCGCTCGAGCTCGGCGAGGCGGGGCGTGCCTGTGACGACGGGAAGTACGCGGGCAGCTGGAACCTCGGCCGCGGCTGAGGGGGTGCGGTCGGCGCGCAGTGCTGCGCCCCTGGCACGCCCGGCAAGAGCCCGACCCTGCGGCTGCGGTCGGGGTGGTGCCGTGACCCGCCTATCCTTGCTCCGTGTCGCTCGCGCCCGTGCAGGAGGAGGTCACCGCCACCGGCGGTGACGTGGCCCCCGACACCCCGTGGATCACCATCGTCTGGAACGACCCGGTCAACCTGATGTCGTACGTGACGTGGGTGCTGCAGAACCACTTCGGCTACTCACGCAAGAAGTCCGAGAAGCTGATGATGGACGTGCACACCCAGGGCCGGGCCGTCGTCGCGAACGGCACCCGCGAGGCCATGGAGGCCGACACCGAGGCCCTGCACGGCTACGGGCTGTGGGCCACCTTCCAGAAGGACGAGTGATGGCCCGCGGCTTCCGGCGCAAGGGCCACGGTGCACACGTCCACTACGCCGCCCAGCTCGACCCCCTCGAGCGCGCCACCGTCGCGGGCCTGATGGACCAGGTGCGTGAGCTGCTCGACCCGCCGGCCCCGGTGCCCGCGGGCGGCGACGACTTCGCGTCGATCGTCGCGGGGCTCGGGATGGGCGTGACCGTCGCCGCCGAGGACCAGGACGGACTCGACCCGGATGCCGCGGAGCGTGACCCCGCGCTCGACCGGCTGCTGCCCACCGCGAACCGGCAGGACGACGAGGTGGCCGCCGAGTTCCGCAGGCTCACCGAGACCGGGCTGCGCCAGCGCAAGGCGGCGGCCCTGCTGACCGCTGCGGACCTGCTGCGCGGCGAGGACAGGCTGCGCCTCGACGTCGGCGAGGCACACGCCGTGCTCAAGGCGCTCACCGACGTGCGGCTCGTGCTCGGCGAGCGGATGGGGCTGCGCACCGACGACGACGTCGAGGTGCTCGAGGCGGCCGCGCAGGACCTCGACCCCGACGACCCGCTCGGCTACGCGCTGGCCGTCTACGACTTCCTCACCTGGCTGCAGGAGACCCTCGCGTCGGCGATGCTGGAGGGGTGAACGGGGTCGGATGCCGGCCGCGGGCGCGACGGCGCGGCCGGCACCCGAGGCTGCCGGCCCTCAGGGCGCCATCAGCCCCAGCAGCAGGGCGGCGATGGCGCGGGACGGCTCGGCGCCGGCCCGTGGGGGTGAAGGCGTCGGCGTCCCGCCCCACCGGGACAGCTCGTAGCGCTGCCAGAGCTCGGTGAGCCACTCCGGGGGGTGCTCGAGGGTCACCCAGGTGGGCAGGCCGGCCGCCGCGGCCTCGAGCCCGGCGGTGGCGAACACGCTGACGACCGGGGCGCCGAGGTCGCGCAGCGGGATGCCGGAGCGGTCGATCGCGATCCCCTCCGCCTCCCAGCGGGCGTGGGTCGCGAGCGAGTGCCGGTCGGTCTCGGACGGGTGCGGGCGGTAGCGGGCGTGCTCGGCGCGGCAGAACTCCTCGGCGGCCAGGAGCATCACCTCGCGGGGCAGCTCGGGGCCGGGCCGCTGGCCGAGGAAGACCGTGCCGGCCCCCGGGTCGAGGTCGGCCGCCGGCGGCTCCGCCGCCTCCCACAGCAGCTGGGAGCCGACGACCACCGAATCGACGTCGTCGCGGCCGGAGCGCCAGAAGGTGGCGTCCGCCTCGCTCCACGAGAGCAACGTGGTGCCGGGCGCCAGCGGCGGGGCGTGTGGGGTGAGCAGGTCGTGCTGCACCGTGACGAACCTGGCCGGGTCGACCGCCGGGTGGGCTGCCCGGCCCACCGGCAGCGAGTGCCCGGTGGACAGCACCAGCCCGGAGCGGGCGGCCAGCGGCGGCACGAGCTCGTGTGCGAGGCCGGTGCGCTCGACCCAGGTCCAGGGCGGCAGCAGGTGCCGTACGGCCACCGGGGCGACGACGGCGACCTGCCCGGGGTGGATGTCGCGCAGCGGGTGCAGCAGGGCCGTGAGCGAGGTCGGGGAGAGGGACTCCAGGCAGACCAGCAGCCGCGGCTCGTCCCCACCGCGGGTCACCACGACCTGGCCCGCGCGCACGTCGGGCCGGGCGATGTCGCGCAGGACCCCACCCCAGCGGCGCAGCCGGCGCCCGAGAGGCAGCTGTGCGTCGTGCCAGCGGTGCCATGCCTCGAGGTCGCGCGGGTGGATCAGGCCGTCCACCGCACCTCCGAAACCCGCCGCCGCTGCTCGCCGGCGCCCTCGCCCGGCGTGCGCCGCGGCACGGCATCCGCAGTCTGCAACGTGCGCATGCAGGACCGTCCTCGTCGTGGTCGATGGTGGGGTGGCCGAGCGCCCCGTCCATCATCCCCCAGTGCCTGGACCGAGTGGGCTGGGCCGCATCAGGCAGGCGAGGTCGGATCCAGAACCTACGCTGTGCGCATGACGGACTCACCCATCGGGGTCTTCGACTCCGGCTACGGCGGGCTCACCGTCATGCGGGCGATCCTCGACCAGCTGCCGCACGAGTCGGTCGCCTACTTCGGCGACACCGCCCGCGCGCCGTACGGCCCGCGGCCCATCGCGCAGACCCGCGAGCTGGCGCTCGAGTGCCTCGACCGGCTCGTCGAGCACGGGGTGAAGATCCTCGTCATCGCGTGCAACACGGCATCCGCCGCGGTGCTGCACGACGCGCGCGAACGCTACGACGTGCCGGTGGTCGAGGTCATCCGGCCGGCCGTGCGCCGCGCGGCCGCCGCCACCCGCAGCGGCCGGGTGGGCGTCATCTCCACGGTGGGCACCCACCAGTCCGGCGCCTACCTCGACGCGTTCGCCGCGGCACCGCACCTCGACGTGGTCAGCACGCCGTGCCCGCGGTTCGTGGAGTTCGTCGAGCGCGGCGTCACCGGTGGCCCCGAGCTGGTGGGGGTCGCCCACGACTACCTCGACCCGCTGCGCGAGCGCGGGGTCGACACCCTGGTGCTCGGCTGCACCCACTACCCGCTGCTCACGGCCGTGATCTCCTACGTCATGGGCGACGGCGTCACGCTGGTCTCGTCGGCCGAGGAGACCGCCAAGGACGTCTACCGGGTGCTCGCCGACGCCGACCTGCTGCGCCCCGACGACCTGCCCCCGCCCGGTCACGGCTTCACCACGACCGGAGACCCCGAGGAGTTCCGCCGGCTGGCCGCCCGCTTCCTCGGCCTGGGATCGCGGCTCGGCCCGGTGTTCACCGCGCCACCGCACGTGCTGACGGCGGGCCGGGCGTGAGGGTCACCGTCATCGGCTGCTCCGGGTCGTTCGCCGGCCCGGAGTCACCCGCGTCGTCCTACCTGGTGCAGCACGACGCCGACGGGCGCACCTGGAACCTGCTGCTCGACCTCGGCAGCGGCGCGCTCGGGGCGCTGCAGCGTCACGTGCGCCCCGACGACCTCGACGCCGTCGCGCTCAGCCACCTGCACCCCGATCACTGCGTCGACCTGTGCGGGCTCTACGTCACCCGGCGGTACCGGCCCGCCGGCGCGCTCCCCGGCCGGCTGCCCGTGCACGGCCCGACGGGCACAGCGCAGCGCATCGCGATGATGTACCACGGCCTGGAGCCGGGGGCCATGGACGCGCACTTCGGCTTCTCCGTCGTGGCGGATGCCGTGCCCTTCACCGTCGGCCCGCTGACCGTCACCCCGTACGCCGTCAACCACCCGGTCGAGGCCTACGGCTACCGGGTCGAGGCCGGTGGGGCAGTGCTCGCCTTCACCGGCGACACCGACGACTGCGACAACCTCACCCCGCTCCTGCACGGGGCCGACCTCGCGCTCACCGACTCGGCGTTCGTCGACGGCCGGGACGACGTGGCCGGCATCCACCTGTCCGGGTCGCGGGCGGCGTCGGCGGCGGTGCGCGCCGGGGGAGTGGGGCGCCTGGTGCTCACCCACATCCCGGCCTGGAACGACCCGCAGCTGTGCCGGGCACAGGCGGCCGCCGTCTGGCCCGGCGAGGTCGGGCTCGCCAGTTCGGGCGCGGTCTACGAGCTCTGAGCCGGCCGCGGCGTCGGGGCCCGGCCCGGGCCCGGCTAGCCTTGCCGCCATGCCCGACTCCACCCCCCGCCACGACGGCCGCGCCCCCGACCAGCTGCGCGAGGTGCGCATCACCCGCAACTGGCTCGACCACGCCGAGGGCAGCGTCCTCGTCGAGTTCGGACGCACCCGGGTGCTGTGCGCCGCCTCCTTCACCGCCGGCGTGCCGCGCTGGCTCAAGGGCCGCGGGTCGGGCTGGGTCACCGCCGAGTACGAGATGCTGCCCCGCTCCACGAACACCCGCAGCGACCGGGAGTCGCGCCGCGGCAAGGTGGGCGGCCGCACCCACGAGATCAGCCGGCTGGTGGGGCGCAGCCTGCGCGCCGTCATCGACACCTCGGCGCTGGGCGAGAACACCATCGTGCTCGACTGCGACGTGCTGCAGGCCGACGGCGGCACCCGCACCGCCGCCATCACGGGTGCGTGGGTGGCGCTCGCGGATGCCGTGGCCGACGCCCGCGCCAAGGGCCTCGTGGCCGCCGGCGCGCAGCCGCTGACCGGGTCCATCGCGGCGGTGAGCGTCGGGCTGGTCGACGGCCGCCCGGTGCTCGACCTGGACTACCCCGAGGACTCCACCGCGCAGACCGACATGAACGTCGTGATGACCGGCGACGGCCGGTTCGTCGAGGTGCAGGGCACCGCCGAGGGTGCCGGCGCTGCGTTCGACCGCACCGTGCTCGGCGACCTGCTCGACCTCGCGACCACCGGCTGCGCCGAGCTGGCCAGGCTGCAGCAGGAGGCGCTCGCCACGCCGGCCCGGGAGCGGCTGGCGTGACCCGGCGGCTCGTGCTGGCGACCCGCAACGAGCACAAGGTCCACGAGCTGCGCCAGATCCTCGCCGGGCTGGTCGACGAGCTCGGCCTGGAGGTCGTCGGCGCCGGCGACGTCGAGGGGGCGCCCGACGTCGCCGAGACCGAGGTGACCTTCCTCGGCAACGCCCGGCTCAAGGCGGCCGCCCTGGCCCGGGCGAGTGGCCTGCCCGCGGTCGCCGACGACTCCGGGCTGGCGGTGGAGGTGCTCGGCGGGTCGCCGGGGGTCTTCTCCGCACGCTGGTCGGGGTCGACGGCCGGGCCGGATGCCGGGCGTGCCGACCGCGACCGGGCCAACCTCGAGCTGCTCCTGGAGCAGGTCGCCGACGTGCCTGACGAGCACCGTGGGGCAGCGTTCGTGTGTGCGGCGGTCGTCGCCCTGCCCGACGGCCGGGTCGAGGGCGTCGAGGGCCGCGTGGAGGGCACGCTCGTGCGGGCCCCCCGCGGCAGCAACGGGTTCGGCTACGACCCGGTCTTCGTGCCGCACGGCGACGCCCGCACCCTCGCCGAGTACACCGATGCGGAGAAGAACGCGATCTCCCACCGAGGCAACGCCTTCCGCGCGCTCGAGCCCGTGCTGCGCGAGTTGCTGCACTGAGCCGGCGCCGCACCGCCTACCCTTGGCCTGCGCGCAAGTGGCGGAACTGGCAGACGCGCCAGGTTTAGGTCCTGGTGCCCTCGGGCGTGCGGGTTCGAGTCCCGCCTTGCGCACCGGTGCACGGCCCCGGCGGCCGCCGTGGTGGAGTGGGCAGCAGCGCTGTGCTGCCAGGGTGGCCGTCAGCAGGTCGACCACGCTGGGGGGCGGGTGACGACGGCGACGGTGTCCCCGCCCCGCGGGCCCACCCCCGGTGTGATGGTCGTCGGTCACGCCGCCGACGGTAGCCGGCGCCCCACCGGGGTAGGTTGTGCGTCAGCATCGACGACACGACCCAGGAGGCCTCACGTGGGTGACCGGCTCAGCCCCGGCGACACCGCCCCCGACTTCACGCTGCCCGACGGCACCGGCTCGCCGGTGACCCTCGGCGACCTGCGCGGCGGCAAGGTGATCGTCTACTTCTACCCGGCGGCGATGACCCCGGGGTGCACGACGCAGGCCTGCGACTTCAGCGACTCGCTGGAGTCGCTCAGGGCCGACGGCTACACCGTGCTCGGCATCTCGCCCGACGCCCCCGCGAAGCTCGCGAAGTTCCGCGACAAGGAGGGGCTCACCGTCACACTGCTGTCCGACGCCGACCGCACGGTGATGAACCGGTGGGGCGCCTTCGGGGAGAAGAAGATGTACGGCAAGACCGTGCAGGGTGTCATCCGCAGCACCGTCGTCGTCGACGAGGCCGGCCAGGTCTCGCACACCTTCTACAACGTCAAGGCCACCGGCCACGTGGCCAAGCTCCGCCGCGACCTCGGACTCGAGTGAGGAACCCATGAGCACCCAGCCCGCCGCCTCCGGCGCCACCACCTCCACCTCCGCAGCCGGTGCGGCCGCCGCCCCGGCGCCCGTCTCCATCCCGGCGCTCGAAGCCGAGATCTCGGCCCGCCGCGAACGCCTGGCCCAGACCATCGACGAGCTCACCCACCGGGTCAGCCCGAAGACCATCCTCAACCGGCAGACCGAGGCCGCGAAGGCGCGCTTCGCCGACGTCGCCACCACCCCCGAGGGCGACCTGCGGGTCGAGCGGATCGCCGCAGCCGTCGCGGTCGTGGCGGTCGTCGGCGGGTGGCTCATCTATCGCCGGCTGAGCCGCTCCTGACGACCTGACCGGCCGGCTGCCCGCGCTACCGGCGGCCGGCCGTGAACGGACGAGGCCCCCCGGTGTCGGGGGGCCACGTGTGGTGCGCCATCAGGGACTCGAACCCCGAACCCGCTGATTAAGAGTCAGCTGCTCTGCCAATTGAGCTAATGGCGCGCGACGGAGACATTAGCAGCCGCCCGGCATCCCGGCGAAATCGGTCGGCTCGCAGGGCCTCGTCACCGGTGGGTGCCGTCGGGGTCGGCGGCGGGGGCCTCGTCGGCGCCCCCGCCGGCGCCCACCCCGGCATCCGCCGGCCGGCCTCCGCGGCTGCGCCAGACGGCGCCCAGGGCCAGGGCGGCCAGGAGCGCGACCGCCACGACGATCACCCACGCGGGGAGGCCGCCGCCGGACTCCTGGGACGTGGGGGCGGCGGTGATGGTGGGCTGCGGCGAGGCCTCGAGCGAGGTGGTCGGTTCGGGGGTGGGGGTGGCCGTCGTGGGGGTCGCCGAGACGCTCGCCGTCGGTGACGCGGATGCCGGGCCGGCGGTGGTCGTGAACGTCACGGTTCCCGAGACCGGGTGGCCGTCGGTGCTGACCACGCGGTAGGTCACGACGTGCTGGCCGGCCGCCAGGTCGCCGACCAGCGGCTGGGTGACGGTGCCACCGTCGATCGTGGCGTCCCCGCCGGTCTCATCCCCCGAGGGACCGGCCACCTGCACGGTCACGAAGTCGGGGTTGACGTCCTCGCTGAACTTCAGGGTCACCACCTCGGCGGTCTTGACCGAGCTCCCGTCCTTGGGTGTCGAGCCGAGCAGCTCGGTGTGCTGCGGGAGCACCGCGGGCGTCGCCGCGAACGCGGGCGCGACCGACACCACCACGAAGGCGGTGACGATGACGAGGGTGACGATGGTCGCGACACGGCGGGAGAGCATGCGCACCATGATCGCAAACCGTCGGCGGATCGAGGAACAGTTCCGGAAATCGAGGGAGATCGCGGCGCGGCGCGGGCGGATGACGCCGGGCGACCCCCGGTGGGGGCCGCCCGGTGGAGCGGCGCAGACCTGCAGCGACTCCGTGGGGTGAGTGACGGGACTTGAACCCGCGGCCACCTGGACCACAACCAGGTGCTCTACCAGCTGAGCTACACCCACCACGACGGGCGCCCGGCATCCGAGGATGTCGGTGCGCCCGTAGCGCGAACCATCGTACCGGTTACTCGGGGGTGCTCCCGACCACGCCCGGTGCGGAGTGGTCGACGAGGTGGCGTGCGGCGATGCTGCGGGCCTGCTCGGTCGAGGGCCCGGGGGGTGGCACGAAGACGGCCTCGCGGTAGTAGCGCAGCTCGGCGATCGACTCGCGGATGTCGGCGAGCGCGCGGTGCCCGCCGCTCTTGGTCGGGGAGGCGAAGTAGGCGCGCGGGAACCACCGGCGGGAGAGCTCCTTGATGGAGGACACGTCGATGATGCGGTAGTGCAGGTAGGACTCCAGCTCGGGCATGTCGCGGGCCAGGAAGGCCCGGTCGGTGGCCACGGTGTTGCCACCCAGCGGGGCCTTGCTCGGCTCGGGAACCCACTCCCTGACGTAGTCGAGCACCATTGTCTGGGCCTGCTCGAGGGTGGTGCCCTCGGCGAGCACGTCGAGCAGCCCCGAGCCGGTGTGCATCTCGCGCACGAAGTCGCCCATCTGGGCCAGCGCGGCATCGGGCGGCCGGATGACGACGTCGACCCCGGTGCCGAGCACGGTGAGCTCGTAGTCGGTGACCAGGGCCGCCACCTCCACGAGCGCGTCGGCCTCGAGGGACAGCCCGGTCATCTCGCAGTCGATCCAGACGATGCGGTCGGTGTGGGCGCGGTCGGTCGCCGGGGTGGTCATGGGGGCCATGCTAGGGCGCGGTGGGCGACGGGCCGTCCCCGGACGGTGCGCTGCACTAGGGTCGCGTGCCATGAGTGGGGACCTCGCGCAGCGCCCGCCGGAGCTGGCCACCCGGCGCGACCCCACGACCCGGCCGGCCCTGCGGGGGTGGCTGCTCACCGGGGTCGCCGCCGTCGGGTTCCTCCTGTCGGCCCTGGTGGTGTCCGGCTACCTGGGGGCGGCGTTCGGCGTGCAGACGGCCCTGCTCGCGCTGGCCGTGGCGCTGGTGCCGCTCGGCATCGTCATCCCCACGTTCTTGTGGCTCGACCGCTTCGAGTCCGAGCCCACCCGCTACCTGCTCCTGGCGTTCCTGTGGGGCTCCCTCGTCGCGGCCGTCGTCGCGGCGGTGTTCAACACCGGCGCCATCTCGGTGCTCGAGGCGGCCGCCGACCGCGAGGGCGCCGTGCAGACGACGGCGGTGCTGGTCGCCCCGTTCGTCGAGGAGGCCGCCAAGGGCGCCCTCGTGCTGCTGGTGTGGTGGGTGCTGCGCCGTGAGTTCGACGGCGTCACCGACGGCATGGTCTACGCCGGCATCTGCGCTGCCGGCTTCGCCTTCACCGAGAACATCAACTACCTCGCGCAGGCCTACGTCGACGGCGGCGGCGAGGCGCTCACCGGCACCTTCGTCGCACGCTGCCTGCTCTCGCCCTTCGCGCACCCGATGTTCACCGTGCTGTTCGGGATCGGGGTGGGCGTCGCGGCGACCAGCCGCACCTGGCTGCCGCGCATCCTCGGGCCCCTGCTCGGCTACCTGCTCGCGGTGCTGAGCCACGCGCTGTGGAACCTCGCGGCCGTCTCCGGCGGTCGCGGGATGGTCGTCGTCTACCTGCTCGTCGAGGTGCCGATCTTCGTGGCGTTCCTCGGGTTCGTGGTGTGGACGCGTCGGCGTGAGGGGCTCCTCATCGGGCAGTTCCTGCGCCCCTACGCGGATGCCGGGTGGCTCTCGGCCGCCGAGGTGGCGATGCTCTCGTCGATGCCCCGGCGCCGCGAGGCCCGGGCCTGGGCGCGGGCCAACACCGGCCGAGCGGGGCTGGCGGCGATGCGCTCCTTCCAGGACACGGCGAGCGAGCTCGCGCTGCTGCGGCGGCGGATGTACCACTCGGCCGCCGACGAGCACGCGCTCGCGCACGAGCGCGAGCTGCTCGAGGCGCTGCGCCTGCGGCGCGCCCAGTTCGTCGGGATGCCGGGTGGCTAGTCTCGGGCCTGTGCCCGACCTTCCTGACGCCCCCGGATCCGAGGGCTCGCACGCTCCTGACGCACTCGCCGTGTCGCGCCGCATCGGCGCCCAGCTGGTCGACCTCCGGCGCCGGCTGCACCGCATCCCCGAGCTGGGGTTGCACCTGCCCGACACCCAGGCGGCGGTGCTCGAGGCGCTCGCCGGCCTCGACCTCGAGGTCACCCTCGGGACGTCGCTCAGCTCGGTGGTGGCGGTGCTGCGTGGCCGGGCACCGGCGTCGCGGGAGCGGCCGGTGGTGCTGCTACGGGGCGACATGGACGCTCTGCCCGTCACCGAGCAGGTCGACGTCGACTACGTCTCGCAGCGGCCGGGCCGGATGCATGCGTGCGGGCACGACCTGCACGTGGCCGCGCTGGTGGGGGCGGCTCGCATCCTGCACGAGCTGCGCGACGCCCTGGTCGGCGACGTGGTGCTGATGTTCCAGCCGGCCGAGGAGGGGCCGGGTGGGGCCGAGCCGATGATCCGAGAGGGTCTGCTCGAGGCGGCCGGGCGGCGGGTCGACGCCGCGTACGCCGTGCACGTGTACGCCGCCGACCACCCGTTCGGCACCTGGTTCGGTCGGCCCGGCACCCTCATGGCGGCCGCGGACGAGGTCGTCGTGACCGTGCACGGCCTCGGTGGCCACGGCTCGGCGCCCGACCGCACGCGGGATCCCGTGCCGGTGGCGTGCGAGATCGTGCTGGCGTTCCAGACCGCGGTCACCCGGCAGTTCAGCATCTGGGACCCGGTGGTGCTGACGGTCGGGCGGATCTCGTCGGGCACGGTCAACAACGTCATCCCCGACCACGCCGTCATCGAGGCGTCGCTGCGCACGTTCTCGTCCGAGCACCGGGCCAAGGCGCACGAGGTCGTCACCCGGGTGGCCGAGGGCGTCGCCGCCGCCCACGGGCTGACCGCGTCGGTGCAGATCGGCAACGGCTACCCGGTCACCGTCAACGACCCCGACGAGCAGGCCTTCGCGCAGGCGGTGGTGGTCGACCTCTTCGGGGCTGACCGGTGGGCCGACATGCCCGACCCGGAGGCCGGCTCCGAGGACATGTCGTTCGTGCTGGAGCAGGTGCCGGGCGCCTACCTCAACGTGTCGGCGTGCGTGCACGCCGACCACCGCGTCGCCGAGGACAACCACTCGCCGCGGGCGGCCTTCGATGACGCGGTCGTGCCCGACGTCGCGGCTGCCCTGGCCGAGCTGGCGCTGCGCCGCACCCGCCAGGTCGCCGCTACCGACTGAGCGGTCCGTCGGTCGGCACGTCGCGACCGGGTGAGTGATCCCAGCGACATGCATTCGCCGCCGGACGTACCGGACATGCTTGATGCGAGTGTCTGAGCTGAAGCCTCAGGGGTCGCAGCGCCTATATCGACGCGCGCGCGGAGTGTGCGTCGAACGCCCACGACATGGCGGTGACCTCCGGTGAGGACAAGCCGTACTGCCGGGCGACTGGCGCCCAGTGCGAGACGGCCGTCTGAACGTGCGCGATGACCTCTTTGGCCTCCTCGGCGCTGAGGCGGAAGTAGTCCGCCACCGAGAGCGCGAGCGAGACGCTCGCCGTGTCATCGCCGAGGTCGATGGCCGTGCTCAGGTGCTTGTTACCTGGTTCGGGGTTCGGGTTGAGGTCGAACGCCGGAGACAGCCGCCAGGTGTCCCCGCCCTCGTGGAGGAATCCGTGGTTGCGCAGATGGTCGTCGCTGTTGGAGATGAGGATGGAGAAGACGATCCGGCGCCAGAGCTGGTGCAGGTCCGCTGTCGCGTGGGACGAGCGCATTTCGATGGCCTCTGCTATCTCCAAGTAGCTGCCCTGCTCGCCGTCGGTGGACTGGAGCATCGTCATCGCGCTGACGTAGCCGACCCGGCCGGCGGGTCCACCGTCGGCTTCGCGGGTCCGGTCGAACCGGTCCACGACTAGCACGCTGCGGTCAGCGAGGTTGAGCAGGGCGCTTCGTGGGACGGTGATTCCGGCCCGGGCGGCGAGCTCGAGTGCGACCTTCTCCCACGCCATGACGTTCCACGTGTCGTGTGCGGCACTGGGGAACTTGGCAATCGCGAGGTTGCCGTCGGCGTCGCGAACGTGCGCTTTGGGCCGCGCCCCACCGAGGGAGCTGCCGACGCGGATGAGGCGCTGAAGGTCCGACAGCTCGGCCGAGTCCACATCGGCTCGCGCGGCGAGAGTCAGCAGTTCGGGCAGGTCAGTCAAGGCAGGGACGCCGCGGTCCTCCAGTGCCTCGAAGGGGCCGTCGCCGTGGCGAAAGCGCAGCGCGCCCTGTCGCAGGTCGTCGCGAACCCCCAAGAGGTAGTCGATCTCGCCGAGGCTGAGCGGTTCGCGGCCTTCGGCACGGGCCTGGGCGGCCTCGCGCCGCTTCACCAGAGTCCGGCCCCATCGGTCCGGTGCGCAGTCACCGAACGCGCCGAACATCGGATGCCCGATGGCGCTCTGGTGGGCGCCGGCCTCGAGGGGCAGCCCCGGCTCCAGTGAGTAGGCGTGCGGGTTCGCGATGTACTCGTCCACGTAGGCGAAGCTGGCGCTCTCGGCGCGCCCACCGCGGCGGCGGTGCGGGTACAGGGTCCCGGCGCGCACGTCGACGCCCCCGATGGACACCCAGACCTCGACGGCGCTCACCTGCCGGCTCCGCGTGCGCGCACCCTCGTCGGGAGTTCCTCGTCGGCGCGGAGGCGACCCACATCGGTCGCGTACGGGTCGAGCGCCTTGGTTAGCAGGTCCAGCACACCCAGTGCGCGAGCCACCCGCAGCAGGTTTTCCAAGGAGGCTCCCTGGCCGCCTTCAAGGCGCAGGACGGTGCTGCGGCTGACACCGGCACGGTCGGCGACCTGCTCGACCGTCAGGTGACGTAGCTTGCGCCAGGTGGTCACGTCCCTGCCCAGTCCGTCGAGAGCGCGCGCTACCGCGACGGGGGTGCGCCCACTCGTCGTGCCCGCCATCATGCGCTCCTCGAAGTATCAAACCTGATGCTTAAACGCGCTTAGAGTATCAAATATGATACTTGATATGTCCCACAAGGGGTTGCTCATCTAGACAACCGCGCTAGAAGCCCGCGTCACCAGCGAGCCGATGGCGTCCCGGCCTCCGTCACACGGTCCTGGTCCTGGTCCTGGTCCTGGTCCTGGTCCATATCCGCCTTCTGCGACAGCTCGCCGCTGCGGCATCCATCGTCCGGGACTGCCGCTCTGGGGCCGGACTGCCGTGGGCTGGCTGAGGCGACGAGGTGGGCCCGCGAGTGGGATGTTGCGAGTCGTCGTGGCCGGTCACCATTGGGGCACATCCAGGGCCCGCTCCGGGAGGCGATTCAGTGTCTGTGCAGGTCAGGCCGAGTTCTCGGCAGCGCCCCCGGCAGGACTCGAACCTGCGACCTCGAGATTAGAAGGCTCTTGCTCTATCCGCTGAGCTACGGGGGCCGAGGCGACCGGGGCCCCCGGACGCCGGGCTCAGTGTAGGCGCGAGCGCGTCGACGCACCGGGCAGGCGGGCCCCTGTCGGCCGGGAGGGGGCGAGCGTCCGTCGTGCGACTCAGCCGCCCAGCGGCAGCCGAGCCAGCACCTCGTGCCGTGGGCCGTGCCCACGCTCGCGTGGCAGGTGTGACGCGAGCACGGTGACGTCGGAGGCGAGCCAGCTCGGCCCGGCATACGTCGCGAGCACGCGCAGCCACCGGGTGGCGTCCTGGGCCCGGGAGAACCGGCCCAGGGTCAGGTGGGGGACGAAGGCCCCGCCCCCGGGCGCCGTGCCGGCCACGGCGCACGCCGACCGCACGCCGCGGGCCAGGCGCCCGAGCGCCTCGGCGGTGCCGCCGGCCCCTCCGGCGCCCTCCACCCCGGCCCACAGCACCGTGGCCCGGGTGGCGTCCGGGAAGCAGCCACCTCCCGCGACCACCAGCCCGACCGGCGCCGTCCGCTGCGCCACAGCGCCGACCCCGTCGACCACCTCCTCGACGACCCGGTCGGGCGCCGCACCCATGAACGCCAGGGTCAGGTGCCATCGGGCCGGCGACGACCACCGCACCTCCGGCCCTGACTCCCTGCGCACCGCGAGGAACTCGTCGAGGTGCTCGACGGCATCCACCGGTGGCTCGATCGCCACGAACATCCGCATGGCGAGCATCATCCGCCGCACCCCGGCCTTATCGGGCCGACGTGCGACGCGGTCGTTAGGCTGGCGCAGTGACGGTGGACGAAGACGTGGAGGCCCTGGTCTCCGCCGTCGAGGGGCTGCGCGACGCCGTCGGGGGGGCGTCGCTCCCTCTCGAGGTCACCAGCCGCGCCCCCGCGGAGGCGTCGCGCCGCCAGCTCCTCCAGCAGCTCGACGACTACGTGCTGCCGCGCTTGCGCGCCATCGACGCACCGTTGCTCGCGGTGGTCGGGGGCTCCACCGGAGCGGGCAAGTCGACGTTGGTCAACTCGGTGGTCGGCGCCCAGGTCAGCCGCTCCGGCGTGCTGCGGCCCACGACGACGTCACCGGTGCTCGTGCACCACCCCGACGACCGGCACTGGTTCGCCGACACCCGCATCCTGCCCGGGCTCGCCCGGGTCACCGGCCAGGACACCGGCGAGAGCCAGCACGCAACCGTGCGACTCGTGGAATCGAGCGCGCTGCCGGCGGGTATGGCGCTGCTCGACGCCCCCGACATCGACTCGGTCGTCTCCGCGAACCGGGCCATCGCCACGCAGCTGCTCTCGGCCGCCGACCTCTGGCTCTTCGTCACCACGGCGGCGCGCTACGCGGATGCCGTGCCCTGGGACCTGCTGCGCACGGCCGCCGACCGCGGCACCTCGGTCGCCATCGTGCTCGACCGCATCCCCTCGGATGCCGTGGCCGAGATCCGCCCGCACCTTGCCGGGATGCTGCGCGAGCAGGGGCTGCCCACCGCACCCATCTTCACGGTCCCGGAGACCACGCTCACCGCCGACGGGCGCCTTCCGCCGGATGCCGTGGAGCGGCTGCGCTCGTGGCTCCAGGCGCTGGCCGGCGACTCCCGCGCCCGCTCGATCGTGGTGGGGCAGACCCTGCGCGGCGCCGTCGACTCGCTCTCCGGCCGCACCGCCGAGCTCGTCGTCGCGAGCCGCGACCAGCACGACGCGGCGGTCTCACTGCGCACGGCGGCCGACGAGTCGTTCGGCGAGGCGCACCGGAGGGTCGACGCCGGCATGACCGACGGCACCCTGCTGCGCGGGGAGGTGCTGGCCCGCTGGCAGGAGTTCGTCGGCACCGGCGAGTTCTTCCGCCAGGTCGAGAGCACCATCGCCCGCTGGCGCGACAAGGTGACCGCCGCGATCAAGGGCAACCCGCCCCCGGCCGACAACCTCGGCGAGGCGCTGCAGAGCGGGGTCGCCGAGCTGCTGCTCTCCAACGCCGAGACGGCGGCGTCCGAGACCGCCCGCGCCTGGCGCCGGCTGCCCGGGGGCGCGCAGATCCTCGCCGCGCACCCCGAGCTCGGCAAGCCGTCGCACGGGCTGCGGCCCGACGTCGAGCGGCTCGTGCGCGACTGGCAGGGTGAGGTGCTCGAGCTGGTGCGGACCGAGGGGCAGGGCCGGCGCACCAACGCGCGCATCGCGGCATACGGGCTCAACGCGATCGGCCTGTTCCTCATGCTCGTGGCGTTCAGCAGCACCTACGGCCTCACCGGTGCCGAGATCGGCATCGCCGGCGGCACCGCACTGCTCGCGCAGCGGGTGCTCGAGGCGATCTTCGGTGACCAGGCCGTGCGCGACATGGCGGCCAAGGCCCGGCGCAGCCTGCTCGACCTCGCCGACGAGCTGTTCGCCGCCGAGCGCGAGCGGTATGCCGCCGCACTCGCCGAGGTGGCCGCGCCCGCCGACCAGGCCAAGCGCCTCACGGCCGTGGCGGCCGAGCTGCGGGCGGTGGTGCGGTGAGCCCGTTGCGGATGGGCTCGTCCCGGGTCGCCGTCGTCTCGGCCGAGCAGCTGTCCGCGGCGGCAGCCTCGCTCGCGGCGGCCGTCGAGGCCGGCGGCGAGCAGCTGCCCGCCGAGGGGCGGCAAAGGGCCCTCTCCGTGGTCACCAAGGTGTCCGAGCGCACCGCGCTGGTGGGCGGTCACACGGTCGTGGCCCTCGCGGGCGCCACCGGCAGTGGCAAGTCCTCGCTGTTCAACGCCCTCGTCGGTGCCACCGTCGCGACCGTCGGCGTGCGGCGCCCGACGACGTCGACCCCCACCGCGGCCGTCTGGGGAGACGAGCCGGTCGGCGACCTGCTCGACTGGCTGGGGGTGGGCTCCCGGCACCTGGTGCCCACCGACACCGAGGTCGACCCGCACGCGGGCCGCCGCGGCGGACCGATCGGCTCGCTCGACGGGCTCGTGCTGCTCGACCTGCCCGACTTCGACTCCCGCGAGACCGGCAACCGCACCGAGGCCGAGCGCGTGCTCGAGCTCGTCGACCTGTTCGTCTGGGTCACCGACCCGCAGAAGTACGCCGACTCCCGGCTGCACGACGGCTACGTCGTGGCGCTCCGCACCCACGAAGCGGTGACGATGGTGGTGCTCAACCAGGTCGACCGGCTCACCGGTGCGGAGGTGGAGCAGTGCCGAGCCGACCTGGTGCGGCTCATGGAGCGAGACGGCGTGCCGCGGGTGACGGTGCTGGCGACCTCGGCGACCACCGGAGACGGGCTCGACGAGCTGCACCAGCGGCTCGCCAACGCCGTGGCGGGCCGCACCATGACCCGCGCCCGGCTGGCCGGTGACGTCCGCGCGGCGGCGGGGGCCCTGTGCGAGCACGTCGCCGACGGCGAGCCGCGGGTCGACGACGCCGCCCGCCGCGAGCTGCTCGACGCGCTGGCCCGCAGCGCCGGCGTGCCCACCGTGGTGCACGCTGTCGAGCGCGACTACCGGATGGAGGCGGCGGGCAGCACCGGTTGGCCGTTCACCCGCTGGGTGCACCGGCTGCGGCCCCGACCGCTGCGCCGGCTGCGGCTCGACGGGCGCGACGTGCGGGTCACCGACGCCGACGTGCGCTCGGTGCTCGGCCGCTCGTCGCTGCCGCCGCCGAGCCCGGCATCCCGCGCCGCGGTCGACCTGGCGACCCGCCGGTTGGCCGACCGGTCGAGCGCGTCGTTGCCCCACCCGTGGGCGGATGCCGTCGAGCACGCCGCCGATCCGCCCGGCCCCACGCTGGGCGACGCCCTCGACCGCGCGGTGGTCGGCACCTCGCTGTTGGCCCGGGTGCCCCTGTGGTGGCGGGTCGTGGGGTTGATGCAGCTGGCGCTGGCCGCCGCGGCGGTGGTCGGCTTCCTGTGGCTGGCGCTGTACGTCGTCGTGGGGTGGGCGCAGCTCGACCAGGTGATCGGGGACCCACCGACGCTCGGTGTGGTCCCGGTGCCGCTGGTGCTGTTCGTGGGCGGTCTGCTCGGCGGGCTGCTGCTGGCGCTGGTCTCGCGCTGGTTGGCGCGGATCGGTGGACGTCGCCGCGGCCGGGTCATGGACGCCCGGCTGCGGGCCTCGATCGATGAGGTGGCCCGGGCCGAGATCGTGCAGCCGGTCGAGCGGGTGCTCGAGCGGCACGCGGCGACCCGCCTCGCGCTCAGCCGCGCCGCCGATGTCTGACCCGTCGTCCACAGGGGGTGCCGCGGCCGTCGCGTCGTCCACAGGGACCCGAACGGCGTTGTCGCCGAGCGTGCTTCGGGCCAGGGTTGGCGCAGCGGCCCCGACAGGCGGGGCCGGGGGAGGACGCACCGATGAGCACCAACGAGACGCACGTGACGATCAAGGGGCGGCTGTGCGCCGATCCCTCGGTCTTCACCACCAGGGCCGGGGCACCGATGACGAAGTTCCGGGTCGCGCAGAGCGGCCGGCGGCAGGTCCAGCCCGGCCAGTGGGAGGACACCGAGCCGAGCTTCTACGACGTGCTGGCCTACCGGTCGCTGGCGGCGAACATCGGGGTGTCCCTCAGGAAGGGGCACCCGGTCACCGTCCACGGGCGCCAGCGGGTGGTGCAGTGGCGCCGCGACGACGGCCAGGTCTTCGTCAACGTCGAGATCGAGGCGGATGCCGTGGGGCACGACCTCACGTTCGGCACCACCGCGTTCGCTCGCGTCGGCATGGGCCGCGGCGCCGACTCCGGGTCGCCGGCCGAGAGCGCCGGCGCCCAGGGTGGCCGGCCCGCCGACCCGGCCGCGCCGGGCCGGCTGGGCGACCCCGACCACGACCCCTACGTCGTCGAGGGCGGCCTCGGCAAGGGCCCGGGCGAGCTGGGGTTCGACCCGCCGGGTGACGCGGATGACCCGCCGGGTGAGGCGGATGACCGGGCGGAGCCGTCGTCACCGGCAGCGGAGTCGGACAGCGGCCCGCTGGTCCGGCGAGGGAAGGAGGCTGCGGCCTGACGCCCGGGCGCCGGCGGGCGCGATTCGGGCTGGAGCGGTGCTGGTCGATAACCTGTGCGGCATGCCCGAGTTCATCTATGTCATGTCGCGCGCCCGCAAGGCCCACGGCGACAAGGTCATCCTCGACGACGTCACCCTGTCGTTCCTGCCCGGTGCCAAGATCGGCGTCGTCGGCCCGAACGGCGCGGGAAAGTCCTCGGTGCTGAAGATCATGGCCGGGCTCGACCAGCCCTCGAACGGTGAGGCGCGGCTGACGCCCGGCTACTCGGTCGGCATCCTCATGCAGGAGCCCGAGCTCAACGAGGACAAGACGGTCCTCGGCAACGTCGAGGAGGGTGCCGGCGAGATCAAGGCCAAGGTCGACCGCTACAACGAGATCTCCGCCCTGATGGCCGACCCCGATGCCGACTTCGACGCGCTGATGACCGAGATGGGCCACCTGCAGGAGGCCATCGACGCCGCGGACGCCTGGGACCTCGACTCGCAGCTGGAGCAGGCGATGGACGCGCTGCGCTGCCCCCCGCCCGACGCCGATGTCACGGTGCTGTCCGGCGGTGAGCGCCGCCGGGTGGCCCTGTGCAAGCTGCTGCTGCAGAAGCCCGACCTGCTCCTGCTCGACGAGCCCACCAACCACCTCGACGCCGAGTCGGTGCTCTGGCTCGAGCAGCACCTCGCCGCCTACCACGGCGCCGTCGTCGCCGTGACGCACGACCGGTACTTCATGGACAACGTCGCCGAGTGGATCCTCGAGCTCGACCGCGGTCGCGCCTATCCCTACGAGGGCAACTACTCCACCTACCTGGAGAAGAAGCACGCGCGCCTCGAGGTGCAGGGCAAGAAGGACGCCAAGCTGGCCAAGCGCCTCGCCCAGGAGCTCGAGTGGGTGCGCAGCAACGCCAAGGCCAAGCAGACCAAGTCCAAGGCGCGGCTGGCCCGCTACGAGGAGATGGCGGCCGAGGCCGACCGCACCCGCAAGCTCGACTTCGAGGAGATCCAGATCCCACCGGGCCCGCGCCTGGGCAGCAAGGTGATCGAGGTCAAGGGACTGCGCAAGGGGTTCGGTGACCGGGTGCTCATCGACGACCTGTCGTTCACCTTGCCGCGCAACGGCATCGTCGGTGTGATCGGTCCCAACGGCGTCGGCAAGACGACCCTGTTCAAGACGATCGTTGGCCTCGAGGAGGCGGATGCCGGCGTCGTCGACATCGGCGAGACCGTCAAGATCTCCTACGTCGACCAGAGCCGTGGGGGACTGGACCCCAACAAGAACCTCTGGGAGACGGTGTCCGGCGGTCACGACTACATCAACGTCGGACACGTCGAGATCCCCTCGCGCGCCTACGTCAGCCAGTTCGGCTTCAAGGGCCCCGACCAGCAGAAGAAGGCCGGCGTGCTCTCCGGTGGCGAGCGCAACCGGCTCAACCTGGCGCTCACCCTCAAGGAGGGCGGCAACCTGCTGCTCCTCGACGAGCCCACCAACGACCTCGACGTCGAGACCCTCGGCTCGCTCGAGAACGCGCTGCTCGACTTCCCCGGCTGCGCCGTGGTCATCAGCCACGACCGGTGGTTCCTCGACCGGGTGGTCACGCACATCCTCGCCTACGAGGGCAGCGACGAGAACCCCGCCGCGTGGTACTGGTTCGAGGGCAACTTCGAGTCGTACGAGGCGAACAAGATCGAGCGCCTCGGCGAGGAGGCGGCCCGGCCGCACCGGGTCACCTACCGCAAGCTCACCCGCGACTGACGGGCCGGGGCAGGTCGTCGCCGTGACCCAGGATCGGACCAGCAGCACGCCGGACGGCGGCCGGCGGTCCGGCCTCGAGGTGCGGGCATTGACGCGGTCGCGCTTCGCGGACGTGGTCGACCTGTTCGGCACCCGCGGTGACCCCTCGTGGTGCTGGTGCCAGTTCTTCCACGACACCGGCGGCACGAACAACACCTCTGCCGCGGCGAACCGCGAGGCGCTGCGCGCACAGGCCGCGCGCCACCCACGCCCCGGCCTGCTCGCCTACGACGGCGACACCCCCGTGGGCTGGGTGCAGGTCGGGCCGCGGCCCGGCTTCGCCCGGCTCATCGCAAACAGCGCACTGCGCGCGGTGGCCGGCGGCGACCTCGACGACCGCGGGGTCTGGTCCGTCACCTGCTTCGTGGTCAAGGTCGGCCACCGCCGGCGGGGGATCGGGGCGGCGCTGCTCGATGCCGCCGTCGCCCACGCACCCGACGCCGGCGCGCACACCCTCGAGGGCCACCCAGTCGACGTCGCCGCTCGAGGCAGGAAGACGTCGAGCGCCGAGCTCTACCACGGGACGCTCTCCACCTTCCTGGCCGCCGGGTTCGAGGAGATCGGGCGCACCGCCCCGACCCGGCCCGTCGTCCGGCTCGTCCTCGGCCGGCCGGGCGCCAGCACCTCGCCGCCAGCTCACACGGACGCCCGACGCAGCACCAGGTAGGACGCCGCGAGGGTCACCACCGCCCCCGGGCAGCCAGCCGGTGGGCCCCGACCGGGGTCGACCCCGGCCGCGATCCCACGGATAGGGTGTGCCGCGTGGAGACGGAGATCGGCGCACGCTCGCCGCACCTGATCTCGGTCGTCATCCCCGTCTACCAGGGCGAGCGGACCCTCGGCCGCGTCGTCGAGGAGCTGGCGGCATCGGTCGCCGACCGGGTCTCCGCGGCCGGCCGCCACTACCGCGTCACCGAGGTCGTGCTCGTGCACGACTGCGGCCCGGACGCCTCCGACGACACCATCCGGGCCATCGCGGCCGCCCACGACTGGGTGCGCCCGGTCTGGCTGAGCCGCAACTTCGGCCAGCACGCCGCGACCCTGGCCGGAATCGCGGCATCCGGGGGTGAGTGGGTCGTCACCATGGACGAGGACGGGCAGCACGACCCCGAGGCGATCGGGGCGCTGCTCGACACGGCGATGGCCGAGCAGGCCGATGTCGTCTACGCCCGTCCCACCAACGAGCCGCCGCACGGGGCAATGCGCAACGCGGCGTCCCGGGGCGCGAAGTGGCTCGTCGACCGGCTCGCCAAGGGGGCGGATGCCGGTGCCTTCTCCAGCTTCCGGCTCGTGATCGGTGAGGTCGCCCGTTCCGTCGCGGCGTATGCCGGCCCGGGCATCTACCTCGACGTCGCGATCGGCTGGGTCGCCAACCGCGCCGCCACCTGCCCCGTCGAGATGCGCGGAGAGGGCGAGCGACCCTCCGGCTACACCTTCCGCCGCCTGGTCAGCCACTTCTGGCGGCTGGTGCTGTCCAGCGGCACCCGCCCGCTGCGCTGGGTCAGTGCCCTGGGCGCCGCGGCCGTGCTGCTGGCCCCCGTCGTGGCCCTGGCCCTGGTGATCGGGCGCGCCAGCGGCCGCTGGCAGGTGCCCGGCTGGACCTCGACGATGATCCTGCTCATGGTCGCCACCGGGGTCATCTTGTTCAGTCTCGGCATCATCGCCGAGTACGTCGGGCTGGCCGTGAACATGGCGATGGGCAAGCCGCTGTACCTGCCGGTGCGCGACCGCCGCGAAGGACCGTTGGGGCGGGACCGCGCGTGAGCCCTGCCGGGCCAAGGCCGCTCACCTGGGTCGTGGGGTCGGGCGGGCTCGTGGGCCGGCACGTCGTGGCCGAGCTCGCCGCGTCGGGGCACGAGGTGCTCACCACGACCGTGCCGTGGTCCGACGAGGAGGCCAGCGTGCGCACCCTCACCGCTGAGGTCGACCACCTCGCCCGGCGGTGCGCCGGCGGCCGCCCGTGGGCGCTGGCCTGGTGCGCCGGCGCGGGGGTCGTCGCCACCGGCGAGCAGGCCCTGGCCGCCGAGGTCCGCGTCTTCGAGCGCGTCACCGAGGCGCTCACGGCATCCGGGCTCGCGGGTGAGGAGGGGGTGTTCTTCCTCGCCTCGTCGGCCGGCGGCCTGTATGCCGGCAGCACGCCGGCACCGTTCGACGAACGCACGACGCCTCGCCCGCTGGTGGCCTACGGCCGGGCCAAGCTCGCCATGGAGGCTGCTGTCGAGCGGACGGCCGGCGCCACCGGGGTGCGCGCGGTGCTGGGCCGGCTGGCCAACGTCTACGGCCCCGGCCAGACCCTCGGCAAGCCCCAGGGCCTGCTCTCCCAGCTGTGCCTGGCCGACGCCACCGGGCGGCCGCTGCCGGTGTTCGTCTCGATGGACACCATCCGCGACTACCTGTACGCCGGCGACGCCGCCCGGATGGTCGCCCGCGGCCTGGCGTTGGCCCGTGGCGAACCTCCCGGCACCGTGGTCGCCAAGGTGCTGGCCTCCGGCCACCCCGTCACCGTCGGACACCTCGTGGCGGAGGCACGCCGGGTGTTCCACCGCCCGCTGCGGACCATCCCCGTCGGCGGTGCCGGGGCCGGGCAGGTGCTCGACCTGCGCCTGGAGTCGACACTCTGGCCCGAGGTCGACGCCCTCGCGGCGACGCCGCTGCCCGCCGGGCTGGCGCGCACCTCGGCCGACGTGCGGGCCCGGGTCGTCTCGGGCGGCCCGCTCGACGGCTGAGGGCGCAGCCGGGTCCGCGGCAGGCGGACCCGGGCCAACCCACGGGAGCCCAGGCGGACCCGGGCCAACCCACGTGGCCCGGCGTGCGCCGGTGGGACTCAGCCCGCCCGGGTGGCGGCGAGGAACACCGACGAGCCGAACGGCAGGTCGCGACGCCGCAGCACCGCCTCGTCGACCCGCGAGAGGCCGAGCAGCATGGCGTTGAGCGGCTTGGGCAGCCGGGGCAGCTCGACGATGTCGACCGGGCCGTGGGCACGCCGGCGCGACACCCTACGGGACAGGCGCTCCACGGCGAACATCGGGAAGACCGTGGCGAAGCCGTAGGTGGCCCGCTGCACCGTGAACCCCGCGCGCTCGACCGCGGCCACCGCCCGGCCGGTGGTGTAGCGCCGGTGGTGGCCGTTGGCGACGTCGAACTCGGTCCAGGCCCACGCGTAGGCCGGCACCGACATGACGAACCGGCCGCCCGGGCGCAGCACCCGCCGGACCTCGGCGAGCGCGGTGGCCTCGGGCTCGCAGTGCTCGATGACGTCGAAGGCCGATACCGCGTCGAAGGCGGCGTCCTCGAAGGGCAGCGCCAGTGCCGAGCCGCACACCCCGTCCGACCCGAGCCCCCGCGGGTCGATGTCGAGCGAGACGGTGCGCTGCGCCGAGTCGCGCAACCACGCCGCGCTGGGCCCGTCGGCACTGCCGAGGTCGAGCGCCAACCGGGCACCCTCGACGTGCGAGCGGAGCGTCACCTCGAGCAGGTCGGCCCGCGCGACGTACCACCAGTAGTCGGGGATGGCGATGGACGCCGAACCCCCGTGTCCCTCGGCCGTGTGCACCGCGACACTGTAGCCGGGCCCGGCGTCGGGCCGGGTCCACCCCAGCCGCGCCGCGCCGGCTGCGGGCGCGGGATGCCCGCGCGGGCCGCAGCTCAGCCGGTCGCTTGCGCCAGCCGCACGGCCAGCGCGCCGTAGGAGGTCTCGATCATCGCCGGGGTGCGCCGCACGTCGGGGGCGTACCAGCGGGCGACGTCGATGGCCATCGAGAGCAGCGCCAGCGCGGTGCCGGGAACGTCGTCGACGTCGAACTCGCCGGTCTCCACCCCGTCGCGCAGCACCCCCGCCACGACGTTGTCGATCTCCTTGCGCAGGCCGAGCACGGCGTCGCGGTGCTCGGGGCTCAGGTGCCGGAACTCGAACTGGACGATGCGGCCGAGCTCGTAGTGCTCGGCGTGCCAGCGCGAGAAGCCGCCGATGATGTCGCGCAGCGCCTCGGTGGGGTTGGGCGCCTGCCCGGCTGCTGCGACGAGCAGGTCGCGGGCCCGGGCGTGGCCCCGCCGGCTCAGCTCGAACAGCAGCACTTCCTTGGAGGTGAAGTGCACGTAGACCCCCGCAGGCGAGAGCCCGGCGCGCGAGGCGATGTCGCGGGTGGTGGTGGCGTGGAAGCCGCGATCGGCGAAGGCGTCGGCCGCGGCGAGCATGATCCGCACGGCGGTGTCGGTGACGTCGCCGACCGCCTCGGAGCGCCCGCCGTCGGGGGCGAGGGCGTCGAGGACCGCGGACTCGCTCAGCGGTGTGGGCGTCGGCACGGTTGACAGCATGCCGCACCACCGCGAGACTAAGCAAGCGCTTAGTAACGCCTGGCGCGTCATCCCGAGCCGTCCCGGAGGAGTTCCATGCCCCGCAACATCTACGGTCCCGAGCACGAGGACTTCCGCGCCTCGGTGAGCGAGTTCGTCGAGCGCACCCTCAAGCCGCGCGCCGAGCAGATGCTCGAGGTGCACTCGATCGACCGTGACATCTGGAAGGAGGCCGGCTCGCAGGGGCTGTTCGGCCTCGACATCCCCGAGGAGTTCGGCGGCATGGGTGCCGGCGACTACCGCTTCAACGCGGTGGCGGCCGAGGTGCTCAACGGGTTCAACGCGGCGGTCGGCTCGTGCTTCGGCATCCACAGCGACGTCTGCCCGCCCTACATCGTCGACCTCGGCACCCAGGAGCAGAAGGAGCGCTGGCTGCCCGCGATGGCCGCCGGCGAGAAGATCTGCGCCATCGCGATGACCGAGCCCGGCGGCGGCTCCGACCTCGCGGCGCTGAAGACCTCCGCGGCGCGCGACGGCGACACGTGGATCCTCAACGGGTCCAAGACCTTCATCACCAACGGCTACCAGGCCGACCTGGTCATCGTCGCCACCCGCACCGACCCGAGCAAGGGCGCCAAGGGCATCACGCTGTTCATGGTCGAGGACGGCATGGAGGGCTTCACCCGCGGGCGCAAGCTCGACAAGGTGGGCCAGGAGGAGAGCGACACCGCCGAGCTGTTCTTCACCGACGTGCGGGTGCCCGACGGCAACCGGATCGGCGACGAGGGCATGGGGTTCATCGCGATGATGCAGCGCCTGCCCCAGGAGCGGGTCGGCGCCGCCTGCGCGAACGTGGCGCACGCCAAGCAGATCCTGCTCGAGACGATCGAGTACGCCAAGGAGCGCAAGGCCTTCGGCCAGTCGATCGGATCCTTCCAGCACAACAAGTTCAAGATCGCCGAGCTGGTGACCTCGATCGAGGTCGCCGAGGCGTACATCGACGACTGCATCGAGGCGCACGCCGAGGGCAGGCTCTCGGCGGTCGACGCCGCCAAGGCCAAGTGGTGGAGCGCCCAGGTGCAGAACGACGTGCTCGACGAGTGCGTGCAGCTGCACGGCGGCTACGGCTACATGAACGAGTACCGCGTGGCCCGTGCCTGGCGCGACGCCCGGGTCACCAAGATCTGGGCCGGCTCCAACGAGATCATGAAGGAGCTCATCGGCCGGGACCTCGGCCTCTGAGCAGCCCCACAGCACCGCCGGGATGCCGTCCGCTCGCCACGAGCGGCCGGCATCCGTCAGTCGAGCGGTCCGCCGGCGACGTAGATGACCTGGCCGGACACGAAGCCGGCCTCCTCGGACACCAGGAACGCGATCGTCGCGGCGATGTCGTCGGGCTGCCCGACCCGGCCGACAGGGATCTGCTGGGCCGAGTGGGCGATGAAGTCCTCGAAGGAGACCCCGACGCGGGCGGCGGTCGCTGCGGTCATGTCGGTCTGGATGAAGCCCGGCGCCACCGCGTTGGCCGTGACCCCGAACTTGCCGAGCTCGATCGCCAGGGTCTTGGTGAAGCCCTGCAGGCCGGCCTTGGCCGCGGAGTAGTTCGCCTGGCCGCGGTTGCCCTGGGCGGAGGACGAGGAGAGGTTGACCACCCGCCCGTGGCGCTGCGCGGTCATGTGCGCCTGGCATGCCTTGGTCATGAGGAAGGCACCCTTGAGGTGCACGCCCATCACGGCGTCCCACTCGGCCTCGGTCATCTTGAAGATCAGGTTGTCGCGGATGATGCCGGCGTTGTTGACCAGCACGACCGGCGGCCCGAGCTCGTCGGCGACCCGGGCGACACCGGCCTCCACCTGGCCGGCATCCGTGACGTCGACCCCCACGCCCAGCGCGCGACCGCCGGCGTCGCGGATGCGGCCGGCCACCTCCTCGCAGGAGGCCTCGTCGAGGTCGAGCACCCCGACGGCGAACCCGTCGCGGGCGAGCCGCGACGCGGTGGCGGCGCCGATGCCTCGAGCCGCTCCGGTGACGATGGCGACGCGCTGGCTGGACATGGGACTCCTCCGGTTGGGGACGAAACGGCGCTCGGATGCGGCGCCACGGCGTGTGCGACCCTACCCACCGTCGCTGTCCAAGCCGGGGGAGAACCGCTGCCCGCAGTTTTCCTGACCTCGCCGGGCAAGGGTAGGTTGCAGTGCACTGCGGTGGGCCGGTGGGCCGGCCGCAGCCCAGCAGTGTCGCTGGTCCTTTGACATCACACGGAAGGCAACCAGTGGAGATCTGGCCCGGAACGGCGTACCCGCTCGGCGCCACCTACGACGGCAGCGGCGTGAACTTCGCCCTGTTCAGCGAGGTGGCCGAGCGGGTGGAGCTGTGCCTCATCGACGACGAGGGCGCCGAGACCCGCCTCGACCTTCCGGAGGTCGACGGCTTCGTCTGGCACGCGTACGTCCCCAGCCTGCAGCCCGGACAGCGGTACGGCTTCCGGGTGCACGGCCCCTACGACCCCGACAACGGGCACCGCTGCGACCCCAGCAAGCTGTTGCTCGACCCCTACGCCAAGGCCATCGAGGGCCAGGTCAGCAACGACCAGTCGCTGTTCTCCTACGACTTCACCAACCCCCAGAAGCGCAACACCGACGACAACCTGGGCAAGACGATGCTCTCGGTGGTCATCAACCCCTACTTCGACTGGGGCCACGACCGCCCGCCGCGCCACGAGTACCACGAGACGGTCATCTACGAGGCGCACGTCAAGGGGATGACGATGACCCACCCGGAGGTGCCCGAGGAGATCCGCGGCACCTATGCCGCGATCGCGCACCCGGCGATCATCGACCACCTCACCCAGCTCGGCATCACGGCGATCGAGCTGATGCCGGTGCACCAGTTCGTGCAGGACACCTCGCTGCAGGACCGCGGGCTGTCCAACTACTGGGGCTACAACACCATCGGCTTCCTCGCGCCGCACAACGGCTACTCGCGCGGCCGCCGCGGCGAGCAGGTCACCGAGTTCAAGGCGATGGTCAAGGCCCTGCACGAGGTCAACATCGAGGTCATCCTCGACGTCGTCTACAACCACACCGCCGAGGGCAACGAGTTCGGCCCCACCCTGTGCTTCAGGGGCATCGACAACGCGGCCTACTACCGGCTGGTCGACGACAACAGGGCGCACTACTACGACACCACCGGCACCGGGAACAGCCTGCTCATGCGGCATCCACACGTGCTGCAGCTGATCATGGACTCGCTGCGCTACTGGGTCACCGAGATGCACGTCGACGGCTTCCGGTTCGACCTCGCGGCGACCCTGGCCCGCCAGTTCCACGAGGTCGACAAGCTGTCGGCGTTCTTCGACCTCATCCAGCAGGATCCGGTGATCTCGCAGGTCAAGCTGATCGCCGAGCCGTGGGACGTCGGCGACGGCGGGTACCAGGTCGGCAACTTCCCGCCGCTGTGGACGGAGTGGAACGGCAAGTACCGCGACACCGTGCGCGACTTCTGGCGCGGTGAGCCGAGCACACTCGGCGAGTTCGCCTCGCGGATCACCGGGTCCAGCGACCTCTACGAGCACAGCGGGCGCAAGCCGATCGCGTCGATCAACTTCGTCACCGCCCACGACGG
Source organism: uncultured Actinomycetota bacterium (assembly GCA_963747405.1). Taxonomy (GTDB): domain Bacteria; phylum Actinomycetota; class Actinomycetes; order Actinomycetales; family Dermatophilaceae; genus Fodinibacter. The sequence continues at coordinate 178,880 of CAVVFG010000018.1, read as the reverse complement.
GTTCACGCTGCGCGACCTGGTGTCCTACAACGACAAGCACAACGAGGCCAACGGCGAGGAGGGCCGCGACGGCGAGAGCCACAACCGCTCGTGGAACTGCGGAGTGGAGGGCCCCACCGACGACCCGGAGGTGGTCGCACTCCGGCTGCGCCAGCAGCGCAACTTCCTCGCGACCCTGCTGCTCAGCCAGGGCGTGCCGATGATCGCCCACGGCGACGAGATCGGCCGCACCCAGCAGGGCAACAACAACGTCTACTGCCAGGACAACGAGCTGGCCTGGGTCGACTGGGACCTCAGCGAGGACCAGAAGCGGCTCTACGCGTTCACCGCGGCCGTCTCCACCCTGCGCCGCGACCACGCCGTGTTCCGCCGCCGGCGGTTCTTCGCCGGCAGCGCCGACCACGGCGGCCAGTCCGAGCTGGGTGACATCGCGTGGTTCCAGCCGTCCGGCGAGCTGATGGGTGAGTCGGCCTGGTCCGACGACGAGGCCCGCACGGTCATGGTGTTCCTGAACGGCCAGGCCATCGCCAGTGCCGACCTGCGGGGTCGCCGCGTGCTCGACGACGACTTCCTGGTCGTGTTCAACGCCGACCATCAGGAGGACTCCTTCGTCCTCCCCGGCACGGAGTGGGGTGAGCACTGGGTGGCCGAGATCGACACGGGCGTCGACATCGTCGACACCGAGTGGCACCACGCCGGCAGCGAGCTCAAGGTGCAGCCGCGCTCGCTGATCGTCCTGCGCAGCCCGCGCGAGACGCCGCCGCAGCCGTCCGGAGCCGCCACGACCACCCGGACATGATGGCCGGCACGCACCGACCCGACCCCGGGCGCGTGGTCCCCACGGCGACCTACCGGCTCCAGGTGCACGCGGGCTTCGGGTTCGACGCGGCGGCCCAGCACGTCGGGTACCTGTCCTCGCTGGGGGTCTCGCACCTCTACCTCTCGCCGGTGCTCCAGGCGGCGCCCGGGTCGACGCACGCCTACGACGTGCTCGACCACACCCGGATCTCGGAGGAGGCCGGCGGGCGCGCCGGCTTCTCCCGGCTCGTCGCGGCCTGCCGGGACGCGGGGCTCGGCATCATCGTCGACGTCGTGCCCAACCACATGACCGTTCCCGAGCCGACCCACCTCAATGCGCCGTTCTGGTCGCTGCTGCGCGACGGCCGGCGCTCGCCCTACGCCGGCTGGTTCGACGTCGACTGGGTCGCGGAGGGCGAGCGCATCCTGATGCCGGTGCTCGGCGGCACCGTCGAGCAGGCTCTCGAGCGCGGCGACGTGACGCTGGCCGACGACGGCGGGCCGACCGGCCACGAGTGGGTGCTGCGGCACTACGGCGACGAGTTCCCGGTGGCGCCGGGCACCGAGACGCTGCCGCTACCCGAGCTCGTCGAGGCGCAGGCCTATCGGCTCTCGAGCTGGCGCGAGGCCGGGGAGGCCCTGAACTACCGGCGCTTCTTCGACGTCACCTCCCTCGTGGCGGTGCGGGTCGAGGACCCGATCGTGTTCATGGCCACGCACGCGCTGCTGCTGGCCCTGCACGGCCACGGTGAGGTGGACGGCTTCCGGATCGACCACCCCGACGGGCTCGCCGACCCCGCGGGCTACCTCGAGCGGCTGGCCGACGCCACCGGTGACGCCTGGGTCGTGGTCGAGAAGATCCTCGAGGGTGACGAGCGGCTGCCCGACGGCTGGCGCTGCGCCGGCACCACCGGCTACGACGCCCTGCTGCGGGTGCAGCAGGTGCTCACCTCGTCGGCCGGGGTCGGCGCCCTCGACCGGCTGTGGGCGGATGCCGCCCCCGACCGGGTCGCGCTCGACGACGTGGTCGCCGAGGCCAAGCGCCTCGTCGTCGACGACGTGCAGGCGGCCGAGGTCGACCGGTTGATGCGGCTCGCCCGGCGCGTGCTCGTCGACGTCGACCTCGCCGCCGTGCGCCGCGCCCTCGAGGCGCTGCTCGTCGCGATGGACCGCTACCGCGCGTACGTCGTCCCCGGCCGCGGCCTGGACCCTGAGCAGGCCGCGGTGGTCGACGGCGCGGCCGAGCGGGCCCGGGCCCGCCTGGCACCGAGCGACTCCGAGGCGCTCGACGTCGTCGTGTCTTTGGTACTGGGTCGCGAGCTCGCCTCGGTGCAGCTCGACAGCGGCGCCCTGGCCGACGACTTCCGGGTGCGCTTCCAGCAGACCTGCGGGCCGGTCATGGCCAAGGGCATCGAGGACACCGCCTACTACCGCTGGTTCCGCCTCGCCGGTGCCAACGAGGTGGGCGGGCACCCCGACCACCTGTCGATCTCGGCCGACGACTGGCATGTGTGGTGCGAGGCCCTGGTCACCACGTGGCCGACGTCGATGACCACGCTCACCACGCACGACACCAAGCGGTCCGAGGACGTGCGGGCCCGGCTCATGGTGCTCGCCGAGGACGGCGAGGGCTGGGCCACCTGGCTGGAGGCGGCCCGCGAGCTGGCCGCAGACCGCCGCACCCCGCTGGTGGACGGTGCCACCGAGTACCTCGTCTGGCAGACGCTGGTCGGCACCTGGCCGATCACCGGTGCCCGCCTCGAGGAGTACCTCCTCAAGGCCGTGCGAGAGGCCAAGGTGCACACGGCCTGGGTCGACGGCGACCCGGACTACGAGGATGAGGTCGTGGCCTATGCGAAGGCGCTGTTCCGCGATCCCGACATCCAACGCCACCTCGACGAGTGGACCACCACGCACGAGCCGTCGGTGCGGGCGAACGTGCTGTCGCAGAAGCTCATCCAGCTCACCATGCCGGGCGTGCCGGATGTGTACCAGGGGTGCGAGATCGTCTCGCTCTCACTCGTCGACCCCGACAACCGCCGCCCGGTCGACTGGACCGACCGCGGGGAGCGGCTCGACCGCGTGCTCGCCGACGAGCCGGCCTTCGACCTCGACGACGAGAAGCTGCGGGTCACCGCCCGCACCCTGGGCGTGCGCCGTGAGCTGGCCGGCGCGTTCGTGGGGGAGGGCACCACGTACACCGCCGTGCCCACCACGAGCGAGCACGCACTGGCCTTCGCCCGGGGTGACGACGACGGCCCGCGGGTCGTCACGGTGGCCACCCGGGCGGCCGGTCTGCTGGCCGCCGCCGGGGGTTTCCGCGACGCGGTCGTCGCCCTTCCGGCGGGCACCTGGCACGACGTGCTGTCCGACGACGAGGCCGTCTACGCCGGCGGCGAGGTCCGCCTCGCCCCCCTGCTGACCCACCGCCCGGTGGCGCTGCTGGTGAAGCAGGACTAGGACGCGGTCGGTCGGGCCGGGCAACAGACATGCGCAACGAAGGGGTGGACATGGACGCCGAGAGGGGTCGGGGAGCGGCACCGCTCCGCATCGAGGTGTGGGCTCCGCTGGCGGAGCAGGTCGACATCGAGTGGTCCCCGGTCGCCGTCCCGGGATCGACCGATAGGTCACAGCGGGGACGCGATGCCGTCCCGGGATCGACCGATAGGTCACAGCGGGGACGGCCTCGGCGCGAGCCGATGACTGCCACGGGCGACGGCTGGTGGCGCTGGGACGGTCCGGCGTCGACGCGGACCGGAGGAACGGCATCCGACCCGCCCGACGGTGCGGGGGACCGCCCGGCAGGCAGCACGGCGATCGACTACGCGTTCGTGCTCGACGGCGCCGAGCCGGCCCTGCCCGACCCGCGCAGCCCCTGGCAGCCGCACGGGGTGCACGGCCCGAGCCGCACCTTCGACCCGTCGGCCTTCACGTGGACCGACGACGGCTGGCGCGGGCCGCGTTCGGGGGCAGGCGTTCTCGGCTCGGTCATCTACGAGCTGCACCTCGGCACCTTCACGCCTGAAGGCAACCTCGATGCCGCCCTCAGCCGCCTCGACCACCTCCTCGACCTGGGCGTCGACGTCGTCGAGCTGATGCCGGTGGCCGCCTTCCCCGGTCGCTGGGGCTGGGGCTATGACGGCGTCGACCTCTGGGCGGTGCACGACGGCTACGGCGGTCCCGCCGCCCTGCAGCGCTTCGTCGACGCCTGCCACGCGCGCGGCCTGGGGGTCGCGCTCGACGTCGTGCACAACCACCTGGGGGCCAGCGGCAACTACCTCGCGCGCTTCGGCCCCTACTTCACCGAGGCGCACCACACGCCGTGGGGCCCTGCCGTCAACCTCGACCACGAGGGCTGCGGCCCGGTGAGGGAGTTCCTCATCGAGAGCTCGCTGCGGTGGTTCCGCGACTTCCACGTCGACGCCTTGCGCCTCGACGCCGTGCACGAGCTCAAGGACGACTCGCAGCGGCACTACCTGGCCGAGCTGTCCGACGCCGTGGCGGCGCTCGCCACCGAGCTCGGCCGCCCCCTCGACCTGGTGGCCGAGAGCGACCTCAACGACACGATGATGCTCGCCCCCACCTCGCAGGGTGGCCGTGGCATGGCCGCGCAGTGGGACGACGACGTGCACCACGCGCTGCACGTGGCCCTCACGGGGGAGTCGCACGGCTACTACGCCGACTTCGCCGGCGGCGGCTCCCGCGAGGAGGCCGGCCCGCTCGGTGTACTCGCCAAGGTGCTCACTCACGGGTTCCTCCACGACGGCACCCTGTCCAGCTTCCGGGGACGGCCGTGGGGCAAACCGGTCGACGTCGAGCACCTCGACGCCCGCCGGCTCCTGGGGTACCTGCAGACGCACGACCAGGTCGGCAACCGGATGGCCGGTGACCGCGTCTCGGCCGCCGTGGCACCCGGCATCCAAGCGGCGGGGGCCGCGCTGTACCTCCTCGGGCCGACGACGCCGATGGTGTTCATGGGCGAGGAGTGGGCGGCCTCCACACCGTGGCAGTTCTTCACGAGCTTCGACGACGAGGCGATGGCCGACGCGGTGCGGCGCGGCCGCCGGGCGGAGTTCGGCGCGCACGGCTGGTCCGAGGATGCCGTGCCCGACCCGCAGGCCCCCGCCACCCGCGAGGTGTCCGTGCTCGACTGGGACGAGGTGGACGGCGGCTCCCACGCCCGGATGCTGCGGTGGTACTCCGCCTGCACCCGCCTGCGCCGCGAGCTGCTCGGCGACGGGCCCACCCACTTCGCGGATGTCGAGGTGAGCCACGACGAGGCCGGGCAGTGGCTGGTGATGAGGCACGCCCCGGCCGGGCGCGCCGCCTATGCCGTGGTCGCCAACTTCGCTGAGGTCGCCCGGGACGTTCCCCTCGGCGGCGCCGCGACGGAGGTGCTGCTGGCGTGGGACGAGGCGGGCACCGAGCGGCGCCACGACGCCGTGCGGGTTCCAGCGGCATCGTGCGCCGTGCTGCGCCTGCGCTGAGCAGCCCGCCTCTCGAGCGGCGGGTCGGTGACGATGCGGGCACATCCCGGCAGCCACGGATCAGAGCATGAAGACCGTGGTGACCGCCCACGACCCGAGGCTGCCGTCGATCACCGGCCGGGTCGTCCGGGCCGACGGCGGCCGGCTCGTCGGGGCGGACTGGCTCCTCGGTGCAGGCTCCTGGGACGTCAGTCGGGGATGCGCAGCATGCCCTCCTGCGCCACGCTCGCCACGAGCGTGCCGTCCCGGCTGAACATCCGGCCGATGCCCAGCCCTCGACCGCCCTGTGCAGAGGGGGAGTGCTGCACGTAGAGCAGCCAGTCGTCGGCCCGGGCCGGACGGTGGAACCACATGGCGTGGTCGAGACTGGCGGCCCGCAGCCCCGCTGTGCGCCAACCCTTTCCGTGGCGGCGCAGGATCGACTCCAGCAGCGAGTAGTCGGAGGCGTAGGCCAGCACGGCCTCGTGCACCAGGGGGTCGTCGGGCAGCTCGCCGAGGGCGCGCATCCACACCCGCTGGTCGGCGACCCGCTCGGTGGCCGGCGCGACGAACAGGTTCCCCTCGACGTGGCGCAGCTCGATGGCGCGCTGCGACGCGATGTGCCGGGCCCCCGGGTGGTCGACGCCGGCGAACACCTCGGCCAGGGAGGGGACGCTGCTCGGGTCGGGCGCGTCCGGCATCGGGTCCTGGTGGTCCATGCCGGAGTCGGGAATCTGGAACGACGCGCTCATCGACAGGATCGGCTTGCCGTGCTGGATGGCGTGCACCCGGCGGGTCGAGAAGGAGCGGCCGTCGCGCATCCGCTCGACGCTGAAGGTAATCGGCTGGGTGTCGTCGCCCGGGCGCATGAAGTAGGCGTGGATGGAGTGCAGCCGCCGCTCGGCGCCGCCCTCGACCGCCCGCACGGTGCGTCCGCTCGCGACGACCCCCTGGGCCAGCACCTGCCCACCGAAGACCCGCCCGTGCGGCTGCTTCTGGCTCTGGCCGCGGAAGAGCGTGACATCCTCGGCGAAGGTCTCGGGCAGCGGAACGGGCGCCTCGCCGGCCGGGCCGGTGGCCGTCGACATCGGCTGCACGCTCATCTGGGCCGACCCCAGCTCCTCGAGGTCGAGGGTGGCGAGGAGGTCGAGCAGGGGCGCCGGCTGGTCGGTGGTCACCGGGGCAACGATAGTCAGCCGGCTGCCGCACTCGAACATGGGTGATTTCCGCTGCCCTGCCGACGGGAATCACCCACGATCGCGAGGGAGGTGGGGTCGCGAGGGAGGTGGCGGCGCGGGTCAGGCCACCAGGGGACGGCTGGTGCTCGGACGGGCCGATCGGCTCCCCCTCGTTCCGGCGCCACCGGCCCGCACCCTCTCGACGGCGCGGGCCAGCCGCTCGACGGCCTCGGTCATCACCTCGGGCAGCAGCACGTAGGGCAGGCGTACCCACCGCTCCAGCCCACCGGACACCGCGAACCTCGGGCCGGCCGCGACGAGCAGGCCCTCCTGCTCGGCGGCCACGGCCACGCCGGTCGCGTCGATGCCGGCGGGCAGCTCGCACCACAGGAACAGGCCGCCGCGGGGCACCCGGAAGCACAGCTCGGGCAGGTGCACGCCCAGCGCGGCCACCAGCGCGTCACGAGAGGCGCGCAGGTCGTCGCGGCGCTGGGGGGTCAGCCCCGGCGCCACGCGCATCAGCTCGAGCAGCACCAGCTGCTCGAGCACCGGCGCCCCGAGGTCACTGGTCACCCGCGACTCGACCAGCCCGGCCAGTGCGGTGCGGGGCGCCCGCACCCAGCCGGTGCGCAGTCCACCCCAGTGCGACTTCGACGAGCTGCCCACGCTGATCGCCCGGGCGTCGTGCGCGGCGAACGGCAGCGGCATCGGCCCGCCGTCGAGGTCGACTTCGGCGATGGTCTCGTCGATCACCGGGACGGTGCCGGCGTGCCGCAGCGCACGCGCCAGCACGGCCCGGCCGTCGTCACCCATCAGCGCACCGGTCGGGTTGTGGAAGTCGGGGACCAGCAGCGCTGCCGTGGCGGCGGACTGCCGCACCGTGCGGGCCGACTCCTCGACGTCCCACCCGTCGGGGTCGAGCGCGAGTGGCACCAGGCGCGCCCCGCCGCGGCGGGCGGCGTCGATGGTGTTGGGGTAGCCGGGGGTCTCGACGACCACGCGGTCGCCGTGGCCGACCAGGGCACGCAGCACGGTGCCGATGCCGGCGACGGCGCCGGAGGTGACGAGCACCTGGTCGGGTGTGGTCGGCAGGCCGCGGGCGGTGTAGCGCTCGGCGACCACCTCACGCAGCTCGGGCACCCCGAGGGTGAGGTAGCCCGCGCCGGCGAGGTAGCGGGGGAGCTGCCCGACGGCCCGTTCGTAGGCCTCGACGACACCGGCCGGCGCCCGGGTGGCGGCGCAGGTGAGGTCGATGACGCCCGCACCGGCGTCCGCGGGGAACAGCGGCCCGGCTGTGCGCTGGGCGGCTGCCGCGGGCAGGGTCGCGACCGACCCCGAGCCGCGGCGCGAGGAGAGGTAGCCGCTCTCGCGCAGCACGGCGTACGAGCGGGTGACGGTGGTGCGGCTGACGTCGAGGGCCGCGGTGAGCTCGCGCTCGCTCGGCAACCGGGTGCCGGGGGGGATCCGGCCGTCGGCGACGGCCAGCCGCAGTGCGTCGGCCAGCGCCCGGTAGGCCGGCCGGCCGGTGCCGAGAGTGCCGACCAGTCGGGCGGTGCGGGCGGCGGAGACGGTGGGGGTGGGCATGATGGCCACTCTCGCAGAAGTGGCCATCGAAGTGAAGGCCACTTTGCGGCAGGATGGGCGCATGACTCCCCTCCGCACGCTGCGCCGCGGTGCCTCCCGCCGGGTCGAGCTGCTGCCGATGAACCCTCTCGAGCAGCTGCGGGCCGGCCACCTCCTGCACCGGGTGACCCAGCTGATGGTGGGGCTCGTGCTCTTCGGGGCCTCCATGGCCCTGCTGCTGCGGGCCGACCTCGGGCTGGAGCCGTGGGGCGTGCTGCAGTACGGCCTGATCCAGCACATCCCGATGTCCTACGGCGCGATGAGCATCGTGGTCTCCTTCGTCGTGCTGCTGCTCTGGATCCCGTTGCGCCAGTGGCCGGGCCTGGGCACGGTGCTCAACGCGGTCGTCATCGGGGTGGCCATCGACGCCACGCTCGCGGTCGTGCCGGACCTCGAGGGCCTGGGGTGGCGGATCGGCGCCATGCTGCTCGCCATCGCCGGCAACGGCGTCGCCGGGGCGATGTACATCGGCAGCCAGCTCGGGCCGGGCCCGCGCGACGGGCTGATGACCGGCCTGGCCCGGCGAACCGGACGCTCGATCCGCCTCGTGCGCACCTCCCTCGAGGTCACCGTCGTGGTGCTCGGCTTCGCCCTCGGCGGCATCGTCGGGGTCGGCACCGTGCTCTACGCGCTGCTCATCGGCCCGACCGTGCAGCTCTTCCTGCCGATGCTCACCGTGCGGGTCGAGAAGCCGGCACCGCGTGGTGCCGTGCCTGACGTCGCCGACCCCCTCAGCGGCCCGGCAATCCGCCCGGCCGCCGTGTCAGCCGTCGACGGCGAGCGCGAAGGGCAGGACGCCTGCCGCACCGGCCTGGCGTAGCGCCCGCCCGGCGACGGTGAGGGTCCACCGTGAGGACACCAGGTCGTCGACGAGCAGCACCGGGCCGTCGACACCACCGAGGGCAGCGGCGAGCTCGGGCCCGACGACCACCCGTTCCCAGACCCCGGCCAGCCGGAACGCGCTGTTGCCGCCCGGCTCGCCGGTGGGCCCGCCGTGCCCGAGGTCGAGCGACCCGAGCAGCGGCAGCCGCCCGATCTCGCTGAGGCCCGCGGCCAGGGAGCCGACCAGCGCCGGACGCGCGCGCGACGGCATCGCCACGACGCCGACCGGCCGGCGGGCCCAGCCCCACTCGGCGAGCACCGGCACGCACGCGCGCAGCAGGTCGGGGTGTGCCGGGGCGTCGTCGTGCAGCACCTCGCGCAGCCGCTGCCCCCAGCCGAGGTCGGACAGCCGAGCCAGCGCCCGCCCGGGCAGCAGCGCCTCGTCGGGCGGGATCTTCCCCTTGACCGGCACGCCCAGCCGGTCCATGCCGGTGGGCCACTGCACCCGCGGGTCGAGGTCGACTCCGGCCCGGCCCAGTCGCTCGCGGGCCGCACCGACCACGCGGTCGGGCACCTCGGTGGGGTACCACGGGCCGGCGCAGCCGTCGCACCGGCCGCACGGCACTGCGGTGTCGTCGTCGAGGCACTCCTGCAGGAAGGCCATCCGGCAGGCGTCGGTGCGCTCGTAGTCGATCATCAGCTGCTGCTCGGCCTGCCGGGCGGCGGCCACCCGGGCGTAGCGCTGGGCGTCGTAGGCCCAGGGCACCCCGGTGGCGACCCACCCGCCCGAGACGCGCTGCACGGCCCCGTCGACGTCGAGCACCTTCAGCAGCAGCTCGAGCCGGGTGCGCCGGACGTCGACGGCGGTCTCGAGGGCCGCCGTCGACAGCGCCCGCCCCGACTCGGACAGGGTGCGCAGCACGGCCTCGGCCTGCTCCTCGCGCGGCATCGACACCGAGGCGAAGTAGCGCCAGATGTCGCGGTCCTCGGGCCCCGGCAGCAGCAGCACCTCGGCCCGCTCGGTCGCGCGGCCTGCTCGCCCCACCTGCTGGTAGTAGGCCACCGGCGAGCTGGGGGCGCCGAGGTGCACCACGAAGCCGAGGTCGGGCTTGTCGAACCCCATGCCGAGCGCCGAAGTGGCGACCAGGGCCTTGACCTCGTTGCGGCGCAGTGCCCCCTCGAGCCGCTCGCGGTCGGCCGGGTCGGTGCGCCCGGTGTAGCTGGCCACCGCCAGGCCGGCCTCCGACAGGGCCGACGCGACGTCCTCGGCCGCGGAGACGGTGAGGGTGTAGACGATGCCGCTGCCGGGCAGCTCGCCGAGGTGCTCGACCAGCCAGCCGAGCCGCTGCTCGGGCGACATCGAGCGCAGCACCCCCAGCCGCAGGGAGTCGCGCGCGAGGCCGCCACGCACGGTGAGCACCGCGCGCCCGCCGACCTCGAGCTGCTCGACGACGTCGGTGACCACCCGAGCGTTGGCGGTGGCGGTGGTGGCGAGCACTGGCGTGTCGGCGGGGAGCCCGGCCAGCAGGTCGCGGATGCGGCGGTAGTCGGGTCGGAAGTCGTGGCCCCAGTCGCTGACGCAGTGCGCCTCGTCGACGACCAGCAGGCCGCAGCGGCGGGCGAGGTCGGGCAGCTGCTCGTCGCGGAAGCGGGGGTTGTTGAGCCGCTCGGGGCTGACGAGCAGCACGTCGACGGCATCGGATGCCAGCGCCTCGCGCACGACGTCCCAGTCCTGGGCGTTGGCGGAGTTCATCGTCACGGCGCGGATGCCGGCCCGCTCGGCAGCCGCGATCTGGTCGCGCATCAGCGCCAGCAGCGGGCTGATGATGACGGTGGGCCCGGCGCCCTCGGCCCGGCGCAGCGCCGTGGCGACGAAGTAGACCGCCGACTTGCCCCACCCGGTGCGCTGCACCACCAGCACGCGCGAGCGGTCGGCCACCAACGCCGACACCGCCTCGAGCTGTCCGTCGCGGAAGTCGGCGTCGTCGCGCCCGACGAGCCGCCGCAGCGACGCTCGGGCCCGGTTGGTGAGCTCGGGCGTGGGGGCGGAGGAGGAAGGAGGTGCGGGAGGTGCGGTCACGGCATCCGTCGAGTTCGTCATGGTCGACCCACCGTATGCCGGGCTGCCGACAGGACCGCTCGCGTCGTCCACAGGACCGCTCGCGTCGTCCACAGGACCGCTCGCGTCGTCCACCGGGCCGCCGCGGCGGAGGAGGACCGTGCGATGGACAGATCTGCACGTGCCGAGGTCGGCGCCACCCTGCTCGACGAGGCCAGGGGAAGCACCGCGCACCGGGCGGCGCGCACCCTGCACGGCGGCACCGGCCACGCCCTGCGGCAGACCGCCATCGCCCTGCTCGCGGACTCGACGCCGTCGTGCTGCTCACCGCAGCCGTGACCTGGGGCCGGCTGGGACGAAGGGCCGGAGCTCAGGAGTAGTCGGCCCAGACCCGCTGCTCGCCGCCGTCGACCGTGACCCGGCCGCCGTACGGCAGGATCCACTGCGGCCGGGTGTGGCCGAATGGCACGCCGACGCACACCACGGCATCCGGGTTGTAGCGCGCCACCACCTCGACCACGGTGTCGCGCTGTTCCGCCCGGTGCGCCGCCCGCTGATCGGGCGACCCCCGGTGCTCGAAGCTCGACGCCGCCGGCCGGGCGACGAGCACCGCGTCGGCGGCGCCCAGCAGGCCGCGCTCACCCAGGGCCCGCACGACCAGCCCCACCTCGGGCGCCGGGGTGAGGTCCTCGCTCGTCTCGAGCAGCAGCACGCCGCCCTCGAGCACCCGCGGGTCGGCGGGCACCCGTTCGGCGTCCATCAGCCACTGGAGCACCTCGACGCAGCCGCCCCAGGTGCGCCCGGTGACCGCTCGCGCCGGCCCGGCCCACCCCCAAGGGTCGGTGGGCTCGCGCTCGCCGAACCCGGTGAGCGAGCGCGGGTCCTCCCAGTGGATGCCGAAGTCCTCCGACTCGCCCGGCTCGGTCACCTCGAGCCGCTCACCCGTGAGCAGGGCGGCCCGCAGCGACCTCAGCTGGCAGTCGTCGACCCCCGGCCCGGCGCCGATCTGCACCTGCGTCGACCCGCCGTAGAACCCGGCCACTCCCTGGCCCCACAGCCAGCTGAGCAGGTTGGTGTTGTCGCTGTAGCCGAGGAAGGGCTTCGGGTCGGCGCGCACGAGGTCGCCGTCGAGGTGTGGCGTGACGGTGATCTGGTCCTCGCCCCCGATCGTCGCCAGCACTGCCCGGATGCCGGGGTCGGCGAAGGCCGCGTTGAGGTCGTCCGCCCGGGCCCGCGGGTCGGCGCCGACCAGCCGCGTGGTGGGGTACTCCGTGGGGACCAGCCCGGTGAGCTGCTCGAGGCGCCGCATCGCCTGCTCGTGCACGGCGGGGGCGACCCCCGGCGCGGCGAACGACGCGGACAGCACGGCGACGCGGTCGCCCGGACGCGCCTTGGCGGGGCTGAGCAGCGCGGCAACCATCGTCACAGCAGAGCATTCCGCACGGTCGGCGGCAACCGACATACTGCTCGCGAGGCGAAGGAAGGGCGGGCCCCATGTCCACCAGCCAGGTCGACGACTACCTCGCCGGCGTGCCCGAACCGCAGCGCTCGACCCTGCAGCAGGTGCGGGCGACGCTCGTCGAGCTGCTGCCGGGGGCCGAGCAGGGCATCGCCTACGGCGTGCCGTGCTTCAAGGTGGGAGGCAAGGGGGTGGCCGGGGTGGCGAGCCACGCCAGGCACTGCTCCTACCTGCCGATGAGCGGCTCGATCACGGCCGCGCTCGCCGAGCAGCTCACCGGCTACGTCACATCGAAGGGGTCGGTGCAGTTCGCCACCGACACCCCGCTGCCGCCCGAGCTGGTGGCCCAGCTGGTCGCGGCGCGCCGGGCCGAGATCTCCCGGTCCGGCCGGTGACCTAGAGCCAGCCCATCCGCCGGGCCTGCAGCGCCGCCTCGGTCTTGTTGCGCGTGCCGGTCTTGCCGATCGCGCTCGACAGGTAGTTGCGCACCGTGCTCGTCGAGAGGTGCATGCGCGCGGCGATGTCGGCGATCGTGGCACCGTCCTCCGCCTCCGCGAGCACCGCACGCTCCCGGTCGGTGAGCGGGGACGCCGCATGGCGCAGTGCGCTGCGCGCCAGCACCGGGTCGACAACGGTGCCGCCCGCCGCCACCTCGCGCACGGCCTGCGCCAGCTCCTCCGCCGGGCCGTCCTTGACGAGGAACCCCCGCGCACCCGCCGCCATCGCCCGCTGCACGTAGCCGGGCCGGGCGAACGTCGTCACCATCACCACGGCGCACCGGGGCAGCTCGCGGGCCAGGTCGGCGGCGGCATCGAGCCCGCTGCGCCCGGGCAGCTCGATGTCGAGCAGCGCCACGTCGGGATGCGTCGCCAGGGCCGTCGGCACGACCTGCGTGCCGCTCGACACCTCCGCCACCACCTCGAGGTCCGGCTCCAGCCCGAGCAGCACCGCGAGCGCGCCGCGCATCATCCCCTGGTCCTCGGCCAGCAGCACCCGGATCACGCCGCCGCCCCCACCGGCACCCAGGCCCGCAGCACGAAGCCATCACCGCCGGGTGCCGCCTCGAGCCCTCCGCCGGCAGCCGTGAGCCGCTCCCGCAGCCCGTCCAGCCCACCGCGCCTCGTGCGTTCACCGGGCTCGACCGGCCCACCCACGCCGTCGTCGGCGACGGTCAGCCGCACCACCTCCCCGTCGGCGCGGACGTCGACCCGGCACTCGCTCGCGCCCGAGTGGCGCAGCACGTTCGTGACGCCCTCACGCACCGCCCAGGCCAGCGGCGTGACCACCCCGTCGGGCACCGAGGGTGCCGGCGCCACGACGGCCCGGATGCCGGCCGCGGCCAGCGCCGTGCGTGCCGCCTGCAGCTCGTCGGACAGCTGTGGCACGACGGCACCGTCGACGGCCTCGCGGAGCTGGGCCATGGCGCGACGCCCCACGGACTCGATGTCCGCGGCGTGCCCGGCCGCCACCACCGGGTCGGTGGGCACCAGCCGGCGCACCACCGCCGCCTTGACCACCATCACCGACAGGCTGTGGCCGAGGGTGTCGTGCAGGTCGCGCGAGAAGCGTTCGCGCTCGCGGGCGACGGCCGCCTCGGCGAGCTCCTCGCGGGTGCGGCGCAGCTCGTCCGCTGTCGCGACGAGGCGGGCGAAGGCCGCCGCGGCGACACCGGCCAGCAGCACGACGAACGCCTGCGCGAGCAGCTCGCCCTGCGCCGCCCCGGCTCGCGCGAGCGTCCACGCCGAGGCGAGGGCTGATCCCGTCACAGCCACGAGCGCAGCCGGACACCGCAACGCGACCGCCGCCGACATGGCGACGAGCAACCACGCAGTGGCCCAGCTCGGCCCCACGAGCGAGCCGCCCGCCACGGCGACGGCCAGCACCGCGACGGCTCCGGCCGATCGGCGGGTCGGCCGCGGCCAGCTCTCGAGCACCGCGACGACGCAGGCGGCGGCCGCGGGCAGGACCAGCCCGAGCGACACCCCGACGGCGCCCGCCCCACCCGGGAGGTCGAGCAGCACCCCGCCGAGGATCACCGGCACCCAGACGAGCACGGCGCCGTGTCGCTGCCAGACCGACCGGTGCAGCCCGAAGGCGCTCACCGCACCCCGCAGCCCGCGATGTGCGGCCCGACCGTGCCGGACCGGCCGCCGAGGTCGAACCACGCGTAGTCGAGCGTGCTGAAGCCGGCGGCTTCGAGCACCGCCCAGGTCTCCCGGGCCGGGTCGCCGCCGCGGTCGAGCACCCGGCTCACCGGTGCGACCAGCTGCTGGCCGACCCGTCGCCACGAGCCGCGCGGCGCCGCGACGTGCTCGGCGAAGACGAACCGGCCGCCGGGCCGCAGCACTCGCAGCACCTCGGCCACGGTCCGCGTGGGGGAGCGCACGCAGCACAGCACGACGGTCGCCAGCACGGCGTCGACGCTACCGTCCTCGAGCGGGATCTCCTCGGCGGGTGACGCGAGGACGGTGCGGCGCACGGCATCCCGGCGAAGCCGCCGCCGGGTGGCGCGGTGGGGCTCCAGGCCGGTCCACCGCACCTCGGGGTGCAGCAGGCCGAAGTTGGCACCACGGCCCACGCCGAGCTCGAGCACGTGGCCGCGCAGCCCGCCCACCAGCTCGCGCTTGCGGCAGTGGTAGGCGGTGGCGTCGAGCGGGGCCGCGACCCGGGCGCCGCCTGTCATCGCCGGGAGCGGTGGCCGGCCGCGAGCACCACCGCCGTGACCACGGCGTGCAGCGAGACGAGCGCCCACCCGGCGGCCGCGGTCTCGGCGCCGAGCGGGCCGGCCAGCGAGAGCAGGGCCACCAGCACCACGAGCAGGGTCCACAGCCCGAGGGACCGGGCGGTGAGACGCTCGAGCACGCGCAGGGCGACCATCCCGACGAGCGCAGCAACGGCCGACGCCACGGCGACGGCGACCCCGCCGACGGTCTGCGCGCCGTCACCGGTGCGCACCACGAGGTCGACCCCCGGCAGTACGGCCACGAACAGCCAGGCGATCACCGCGCAGCCGGCGGCCGCCCCGGCGGTCGCGGCGTCGACCCGCCGCGGGACGCGTCGCCGCACGGGGGCGTGGTCGAGGTGGTCGATGCTGGTCATCGGAACTCCTTGTGCTCGTTGTGAACTGGTGTTCTCGACGCTACGAGCGCGCCCCCACCGCGTCGCAGGGGACGACGTCCTCGACCCCGCAGGACATTCGTCCTGTCCGGGAAACCGGGTTGCCCCGAGCGCGCCGGGCCGCCACGGTGGCCGGGTGACCGACGCCGCACCCCTCCTGGCCGCCTACGACGAGCAGCTGCGCACGGACGCCGAGACGCCCAGCGCGCTCGACGTCACCGCGCACGGCCCCCTGCGGCTGGTGACCTTCCCCCACGGCCGCGGCTTCGTCACCTACCGCGACCTGGGCGGGGCCGACGTGGCCGGCATCCGAGCACTCGTCGCCGCGGCGGTCGAGCACTTCACCGCCGATCGCCACGTCACCCGGGTGGAGTGGAAGACGCGCGGCCACGACGTCGCCCCCGGGCTGCACGAGGCCCTCGTCGAGGCGGGCTTCGGGCCGGAGGAGCCGGAGTCGATCATGATGGGCGAGGCGCGCCTCCTCGCCGTCGAGGTCCCGCTCCCGCCGGGCGTCGTCCTGCGCAGGGTCACCGAGGGGGCCGACGTGCGCACCATGAGCGCCATGGCCGACGAGGCGTTCGGCGACCCGGTCTCGCACGAGCGGGCCGAGAGCCTGCTGCACCGGCTCGCGCTCCGCGACGGGATGGAGCTGTGGGTCGCCGAGGCCGACGGGCGGATGGTCAGCTCCGGTCGGCTGGAACCGGTGCCGCACACCGAGGTCGCCGGCATCTGGGGTGGTTCCACCCTCGGGCCGTGGCGAGGCCGCGGCATCTACCGGGCGCTCACCGCGGCCCGCGCCCGCTCGGCGCTGCGGCTCGGCCGGACGATCATCCACAGCGACTCCACGGAGTTCTCGCGCCCGATCCTCGAGCGGTCCGGCTTCGTGAAGGTCTCGACGACAACGCCCTACACCTGGCGCCGCGCGTCCCGCTACGGTGGCGGAACGGACGAGGGGGTCCACGACGAGAGGAGCTCTGGATGACTGCGCAGGTGCGAACGCTCCGGACGCCGGACGTCGACCTCGTCTACGAGCTGCGCCCGCCGAGCACGCCGGATGCCGGGCACCGCACCCTGGTGATGGCCGGCCACCCCATGCAGGCCGGCGGTTTCGAGGTGCTCGCGCAGCACTTCCCCGACCGGCTCGTCGTCACCTACGACCCGCGGGGCACCGGCCGCAGCGTCCGCAAGGACGGCAGCGACCAGCGCACCCCACAGATGCACGCCGCCGACCTGCACGCCCTCCTCACCGAGCTGGCAGCCGGGCCGGTCGACCTGTTCGCCAGCAGTGGGGGCGCCGTCAACGCACTCGCCCTGCTCGAGACCCACCCCGACGACGTCGCCACGCTGGTGGCCCACGAGCCTCCGCTGCTGCGGCTGCTGCCCGACGCCGACCGGGCCCTCGCTGCCGAGCGCGCCGTCCAGGCGGCCTACCACGAGCGGGGCCACGGCGCGGGGATGGCGGCCTTCATCGCCCTGACGATGTGGCGGGGCCAGTTCACCGACGACTACCTCGCCCAGCCGGCACCCGACCCGGCGCAGTTCGGCATGCCGGCCGACGACGACGGCCGCCGCGACGACCCGCTGCTGTCCGGAACCGCCAACGCGATCACGAGCTTCCGCCCCGACGCGTCGGCCCTGGGGGCGGCCCCCACCCGGGTCGTGGTCGCCGTTGCAGCGGAGTCGGGCGACACGCTCACGGGCCGCACCACCCGAGCCCTGGCGCACGCGCTTGGGATGCCGGTCACCGAGTTCCCCAGCCACCACGCGGGGTTCCTGGCCGCCGACAGCGGCTACGGCGGCCAGCCGGAGGCATTCGCAGCCCGCCTGCACGAGGTGCTCGACGCCGGCGCGGTCTGACCCCTCCGGGCGTCAGGTCCAGCCGCGCTCGTCGACCCCGCCCGGCACGTCCGCCGTCGGGTCGTAGGGGGTGCGGGTGAACCGGAACGACGCGAGGTCGAGGTGCGACAGCGACCCGTCGCCCCGGCGCACCACCCGCAGCGGCTCGCCGGCGT
Source organism: uncultured Actinomycetota bacterium (assembly GCA_963747405.1). GTDB lineage: Bacteria > Actinomycetota > Actinomycetes > Actinomycetales > Dermatophilaceae > Fodinibacter. The sequence continues at coordinate 161,346 of CAVVFG010000018.1, read as the reverse complement.
AGTAGGAGTCCAGGCCCACCCACTCGTCGGTGCTGACCCGCCGGAACCGCGCCCCGCGACCGCTGCCCGGCTCGCCGAGCACCAGGTGCTCGCCGACCACCGTGGCCGTCACCGGCGACGGCCCCCAGTGCCACGTGCCGACCAGCTCGAGCAGCGAGGGGTCGCCGCCGGCCGACCACGGCTCGACCGGTGCGGGCTCGTGCCGGGCCAGCACCTCGAACAGCCGGTCGACCACCGCCCGCGTCGCGGTGGATGCCGTGGTGTTCGTGAACAGCACCACGGCGTCGCCGGCCGCACCGAGCGCGCCGTCATCGCCCGGGACTCCGGCGTCGAGCCGCACCCGCAGCCCGGCGAGGAAGCCGGGCATCGAGCCGCCGTGACCGGCGAACCGCGCGCCGCCCACGTTCCACACCTGGAAGCCCAGGCCGTGCGCCGCGACCCACGGCTGGCCGGGGTCGTCGACGACGTGGTGCGGCTCGACCATCTCGGCGAGCGTCTCGGCCGACAGCAGCCCGGCGGTGTCGCCGCCGAGGAAGCCCGCCCAGCGGGCGAGGTCGGTGACGGTGGTCCACAGCTGCCCGGCCGGCCCCATCGCCCCGGCGTCGTGCTCCGGCTCGGGCAACAGCACGTCGGCGAAGGGGTGCACGGCCAGCCCCAGGGCCGCCGACCCGGTGGGTCGCGTGGTCGTGCGGGCCATGCCGAGCGGCTCGAGCAGCTCGTCGCGCACGACGTCGAACCAGCCGCGGCCGTGCTCCACCTCAAGGAGCCGACCCAGGGCGGCATACCCGACGTTGGAGTAGTGGAACCGCCGCCCGGCGCGGAACCGCTGCCCCACCGGCGAGGCGACCAGGGCCGCCCAGTCGCCCCCGGGCGTGCGCTCCCACCACGGCCCGGGCGTCTCGGCCTGGGTACCGGCCGCGTGGGTCAGCAGCTGCTCGATGCCGACGTCGTCGAGGGCCGTGCCCGGCACGTGGGCGCCGAACCGGTCGGTCAGCTCGAGCCGGCCCGCGTCGCGCAGCCGCAGTACGCACACCGCAACGAACGTCTTGGTGATGGAGCCCATCCGGTACTGCGTACCGGCATCGACGGGTCGACCCTCGGCGCGCCCGTCGACCGTGCCCGCGGCCCCGCTCCAGACCAGCGTGCCGCCGCGCACCACGCCGGCCGCGACCGAGGGCAGCCGACCGTCACGCTGGGCGGTGGCGAGGACGTGGTCGAGGGCGGCGGTGGTGCTCGGCTGCAGCGGCATCCGCCCACCCTAGGACGCCGGGCGCTGCGGTGGCCGCGCCGGCACCGTGGGGCTGGGAGGATGGGCGCATGCCCGGTACCGACGACTCCCAGACCTACCGTGTCGAGGTGCCGCTGCGGTGGTCCGACATGGACGCCTACGGCCACGTCAACAACGTGCAGTACCTCCGGCTGCTCGAGGACGCGCGCGTGATCGGCTTCCGCGAGTGGTTCCCCGACCGCCCGACGATGCTCGACGAGGGCATCGTCGTCACCCGGCACGCCATCGAGTACCGCGCGCCGCTCACCTACCGGGCTGCCCCGGTGGAGGTCGACATGTGGGTGACCCGCGTGCACGGCGCGGGCTTCGACCTCGGCTACACGGTGCGCGACCCCGTGACGGTCGGCGAGCAGGTCTACGCCACCGCCGAGACCGGGCTGGCGCTCTACGACTTCGCCACCGCCCGCCCGCGGCGGCTCTCGCCCGAGGCCCGGGCCCAGCTGACCGTGCACACCGGCGACCCGGTGCGCTTCCGCTGGGCCGGCCGGTGACGGCGGCCCTACGGTTCCCCGACGCCGGGTCGCTGGCCGACCTCGGCCGGTTCGCGACCCGAGCCCGGGCCGTCGACGCCGAGGGGGCGATGCGCCTGCAGGCGTCGGGGTCGGTGCTCGCTGCCTGGGTCGGGATACTGGCGGGCACCGGCATCCTCGCCGAGGGCACCGTGCTCGGCCTGCGCACGTTCGCACTCGCCGAGGCGGCCGAGGTCGACGTCATGGTGCCGCTCGGCACGGTCACCGACCGCACGTCCCGCGAGGCCGGAACCGAGCTGCCGCTCCCACCCACCCGGGCCGTCGCCTCCTGGTCGGCGGTCACCCCACCGCGTGGACCGTGGGAGCCCGCCGGGACGCTGCCCGGGGACCTACTCGCGGCCGTCGCCCGGGCCGGCCTGGCCGAGGTGGCGGATGCCGTGCGGGAGCGTGGCGCTGCCGCCGGCCTGGTGCGCGACCGGGTCTGGGCCCGTGACGTGCTCGAGGCGTCCGGGCCGCACCCAGACCTGCTGGATGCCGGCGGCGGTGCCTTCGCGGGTGGGGCCCCGGTGCGCTCAGGCGGGGCGTTCGCCGCCTACGCCCTGGGCTTCCTCGCCCCGGGGCAGCCGGTGCAGGTGCTGCGGTCGAACCGGTGGACCCGGCTCACCGCACCGGGTGGTCACGTCCTGATCCGCTGACCCGCCGGGATGGCCAGGGTCGCCACCAGGGCCAGCCCGAGGAAGATCGCCCCGAAGAGGGCGTCGTCCTGGCCGGGCACGTGCCGGGCGGCGAAGACGGCCGTGGCCGCGGCGATGCCGATGACGCTGCCGAGCACGTCGGCGAGCTGGAGCGCGGACGACGCCTCGCCGTGCTCCTCGACCGGGCTCAGCTCGAGGGCGAGCACCGTCGTCGTCGTGACCCCCAGCCCCATCGCCACCCCGGTGGCCACCAGCGCGAGCGGCACGATCCACCACGCGAGGGCGAGGAACGCCACCGCCGCGAGCACCGCCAGGCCACTCGCGAGCAGCACCCCGCCGAGCTCGACCAGCCGGTAGCGGGGGAGGCGGAGCGTTCGGTGGCCCTGGTACCAGGCGCCCCCGGCCCAGCCGACCGCCCCGACAGCCAGGGCCAGCCCCGCCGTCTGCAGGCTGAGGCCGCGCTGGCCGACGAGGAAGAGCGGCACGTAGGTGACGCCGGCGTAGAACGCGCCGACGAACAGGGCCCGGGCGAGCATGACGCTGGGCAGCCCCCTCGCCATCTGCCAGGTACCCGCCGGCACCAGCTTCGGTGCGAAGACGACCACCCCCACCACGCCCGCCAGGACGATGCCGGTGCGGGGTGACAGCTCGAGCACCAGCTCGTGCGTCCCGAGCTGGATGGCACCGGCGGACAGGGCGATCCCCAGCCCGCACCAGGCGGCGCGCACGTGGGCGGAGTGGTCGCGTGAGCTGGCGGCGGCGGTCAGGGCGGAGTCGTCGACGCGGTGCCGGGCGTGAGCGAGCACCGCCATGGTGATGAGCACCGGCGGCACCACGCCCCAGAACACCCATCGCCAGGACAGGTGGGTCGTGAGCCAGGCCGAGATCGGGGCACCGAGCAGCGAGGGCAGCACCCAGGCCGCCGAGACGTAGGTGAACAGCCGCGGGCGGATGGCCTCGGGGTAGACGCGCCCGGCGATGACGTAGAGCATCACCACCAGCAGCCCGCCACCGAGGCCGGTGAGCGCCCGCCCGGCGAGCAGGACGGGCAGGGTGGTGGCCGTGCCACACAGCGCGGCGCCCCCTGCGAGCAGGGCCTGCCCGGTGACAGCCCCGACCATCGGCCCGGACCGGTCCGACCACACTCCGGCCAGCACGATGCCCAGCAGCTGGGCGGTGAGCATCACCGAGAAGGCGAAGCCGTAGGAGCGCACCGCGTCGAGGTCTCGGGCCACCGCGGGCATTGCCGTCGAGACCGCCATCGACTCGAACGCGACGATCGTGACGAGCGCCAGGACGGCCAGGGTCACCTCGAGGTAGGTCCTCCCGAGCGGCCCGTCGACAGGGGTCGTCGTCGCGTCAGGCATCCATCCCACAGTAGTACGCAAGGGTCTCGCCGACCGGCGCGAGAGGCGTCCCTGCCAGGGGCTCAGCCCGGGGAGAGCAGGGGGGTGCCGCGCTCGGCCAGCACGTCGCGCAGGACGTCGATGTGGTCGGTGACGATGCCGTCGGCGCCGAGGTCGAGCAGCCGGTGCATCTCGTCGGCGTCCTCACGCGACCAGGCGTGGAACCACACGTGCACGTGCTTGCCGAGGTCGTGCGCGCGGCGCACCAGACCGGGCGTCACCAGGGTGACGGTGCGCCCGCGCAACCGGTGCAGCGCCGGCAGCTGCAGTACCGGCGCCGGGGTGTGCAGCATCCGGCTCAGGGCCGCCGGGGTGAACCGGAGCAGCGCCGTACCGACCTGGCCGGCCGCCGTGGCGACTCCCGGGCCGAGCGCCGAGCGCGCCGCCCGGAGCCGCCGCTCACTGAACGAGCCGATGCACACGCGCTGGGCGGCGTTGTGCCGCAGCACCTCTCGCACCGTTGGCGCGAGCGCGTCATCCGACTTGATGTCGATGTTGATCCGCGTCCCCGGGAACTGCTCGAACAGGTCGGACAGCAGCGGGATCGGCTCGGTGCCACCGATCCTCGCCTCGTGGACCGCGTCGTAGGGCAGCGTGGCGATGGTGCCGCTGCGGTCGGACACGCGGTCGAGCACGGTGTCGTGGAAGGCCACGACCCGGCCGTCGCGGGTCGCGTGCACGTCGGTCTCGAGGTAGCGGTAGCCCATCGCGACGGCCCGGCGGAACGCCGCCATGGTGTTCTCCAGCCCGACGTTCGGCGCGAACGCCGCCCCGCCCCGGTGGGCCAGGCCCACCGGGGTCGGGGAGTCGAGGTAGGTGAAGTCGCCGGCGCGCACGTCAGGCCCCCGGAAGCCGGACCCACACCGTGGTGTCGGTGGGCACGGCGCCGTCGTCGGTGAGCGGGCCGGACCCGACCAGCACCTCTCCAGCGGGCAGCGCCACCGGGTCGGCACCGAGGTTGGCCACCACGAGCAGGGTGCCGTGGTCGTCACCGGCGCTGTTGCGCAGCGCCACGACGGTGTCGGACGACAAGGCGTCCCAGGCCAGGCTCCCGCGACCGAGGCGGTGCCGGCGGCGGTACGAGAGCAGCCTCCGGTAGAGCTCGAGGGTCGAGCCGGGCACCCCCTCCTGCTGGTCGACGGCGAGGTCGGCGTAGGCCTCGGGCTGCGGCAGCCACGGCGAGCCGCCCGGCCCGAAGCCGTTGCCCGGCGCGCCCTTGACCCACGGCATCGGCACCCGGCAGCCGTCGCGCCCGGTGACCACGCCGTTGGTGCGGTGGAAGGTGGGGTCCTGCCGGAACGAGTCGGGCATCGTGGTGTGCTCGGGCAGCCCGAGCTCCTCACCCTGGTACACGTACGCGCCACCGGGCAGCGCCAGCATCAGCGTGGTGGCGGCACGCGCGCGGCGCAGGCCGAGCACGGCATCCGGCTGGGGGTCGGTGGCCCGGATGCCGTTGGGCCGCGGCAGCGACTGGTCCAGGCCGAGCCGGGAGGCGTGTCGCACCACGTCGTGGTTCGACAGCACCCAGGTGGTGGGCGCACCGACCTCGTCGTTGGAGCGCAGCGAGGCCTCGATGACCGAGCGCAGCGCGGTGGCGTCCCAGTGCGCGTCGAGGAAGTCGAAGTTGAACGCCTGGTGCATCTCGTCGGGGCGCACGTAGCGCGCGAGGCGGTGCGCCGGGGTGACCCACGCCTCGGCGCACAGGATGCGGTCGGGCAGGCCGTACGACTCGAGCACCGTGCGCCAGCCGCGGTAGATCTCGTGCACGCCGTCCTGGTCCCACATCGGCGAGGCACCGGTGGCGGTGTGGTCGAGCACCTCGCCGTCGCCGGGGGACAGCTGCTCGGCGTCGCGGCCCGCGCCGGTGGGCCCGGTGTCGGCGTCGACCTCGTCGTAGAGCCCGACCTTGCCGTGCCAGTCGGGCAGGCCCTCGCGCTTGACCAGGCCGTGGGCGACGTCGACCCGGAAGCCGTCGACGCCCCGGTCGCACCAGAACCGCAGGATGCCGTGGAACTCGGCGACCACCTCGGGGTGGTTCCAGTTCAGGTCGGGCTGGGTGACGTCGAAGATGTGCAGGTACCACGGGCCGGGGGTGCCGTCGGTCTCGGTGACCCGGGTCCAGCCGCGGCCCCCGAAGACCGACGGCCAGTTGTTCGGCGGCTCCTCACCGTTCGCCCCGCGGCCGTCGCGGAAGATGTAGCGCTCCCGCTCGGGGCTGCCCGGTCCGGCCGCCAGGGCGGCTCGGAACCAGGCGTGCTCGCTGCTGGTGTGGTTGGGCACGAGGTCGACCAGCACCTTCAGGCCCAGGTCGTGGGCGGTCCGCACCAACGCATCGGCGTCGTCGAGCGAGCCGAACCGCGGGTCGATGTTGCGGTAGTCGGCCACGTCGTAGCCGGCGTCGTTCATCGGCGAGACGTAGAACGGGCTCAGCCACACGGCATCCACCCCGAGGTCGCGCAGGTAGGGCAGCCGGGCGGTGATGCCGGGCAGGTCGCCCATGCCGTCGCCGTCGGAGTCGGCCCAGGAGCGCGGGTAGACCTGGTAGATCACGGCGTCGCGCCACCAGGCGGCGTCGGGGGAGGCGGCCCCGTGCACGACCTCGCCGGCGGCGGAGACGGTGGCGGCGGTGCCGGGCGAGGTGAGCGCGGTGCTGTCGGGCGCGGCGTCGGTCTCGGTGGTCAGCTGGGTCACCGACACCATGTTTCCGTATGCCGTGCCGTGCGCCGAAATCGCGACACGACTCGCGAGGTGCGAGGTGTGGCGGGGGTCAGGAGCCCGGGAGCGGGCGCAGCGGCGCGCTGGGGGCGGGAGGGGGTTCGTCGGTGTTGACGAGCATGTGCGCGGCCCGCAGGAAGTAGTCACGCATCAGCTCGGCCTGCGGCTCCGGCAGGTCGAGGGAGTCCAGCGCGGCGAGCATGTGCCGCATCCACCGGTCGCGCATGTCCAGGGTCACCGGGAAGTGCGCGTGCCGCATCCGCAGGCGGGGATGGCCACGCTCCTCGCTGTACGTGCTCGGGCCGCCGAAGTACTGGGTGAGGAACATGCGCAGCCGCCGCTCGGCCGGGGCCAGGTCCTCCTCCGGGTAGAGGGCGCGCAGTGGCGGGTCGGCCGCGACGCCCTCGTAGAAGGCGTGCAACAGGGCCTCGAACGTGGCGGCGCCACCGACCTCGTCGTACAGGCTCATGCGGGACCTCCCCCCGGTCCGCCGAACGGGCCCAGCGGTGGCGCCATGACCTCGGCGGCGTCGAGGGCCGTCTTGAGGCGCTCGCGCAGCTCGCGCTGCACCGGGAAGTTCTCGCCGGGCACGCACTGGGCGATGGTGCGGATCGTCATCGTCATCCCGACGATCGACTCCACCCCGAGCACCTTCGGCTGCTCGACGAACTTGTCGGCCCAGTCCGGGTCCTGGCCCATGGCGCTGGCGGCCTCGCGGATGACGGCGACCACCCGCTCGACGTTCTCTGCGTAGGAGACCGGCATGTCGACGATGGCGGTCGCGAAGCCCTGGGAGCGGTTGCCGATGCGGATGATCTCGCCGTTGCGCACGTACCAGGTGACGCCGTTGGCGTCGCGCAGCCGGGTGATGCGCAAGGTGACCTCCTCGACGGTGCCGACCGCCTCGCCGGTGTCGATCACGTCGCCGACGCCGTACTGGTCCTCGAAGATCATGAAGACGCCGGAGAGGAAGTCCTTCACCAGGCTCTGCGCACCGAAGCCGAGGGCGACACCGGCGACACCGGCCGACGCCAGCAGCGGAGCGATGGGGATGCCCAGCAGCTCCATGACGGTGAGCGTGGCCACGGTGATCACGACGGCCGCGGTGATGCTGCGTAGCAGCGAGCCGACCGTCTCGACCCGCTGCCGCTGGCGCTGGCCCGCGAGCCCGGTGGCCGTCGCGAACGCCTTGCCGGCCGGGCCGGACTCGGCGAGCTGGCGGGCCGACTTCGAGGTCATGGTGCGCACGACCCGGTCGATCAGCCGGCGCAGCAGCCACAGAGCCACCCCGGCCAGCACGATGGTGAGCAGGATGCGGACGCCGACCGTGGCCAGCCACTGCTGGGTCGACTCCCACGTCAGCTCGACGGACTCCAGGCTCACGGCGGGTCGGTGCACGAGTGCGATGAAGGCCTCAGCCACGCGCGTCACGCTCCTGGGCGGCCAGGGCGCGCACCACGGGGTCGCGGTTCTCGACGACGAGGCGGCGCAGCGCGGCTGGGGCGTCGGGGTTCGCGTCGAGCCAGGCCTGGGTGCGGTCTCGCAGGGCGGCATCGGCGAGGGGCCGCGGGTAGAAGCCGAGGACGATCGTCTCGACCAGTGCGTGCGAGCCGCGGTCGTGCACCCGGTCGAGCAGTGCGTGGTAGCGCTCGACGAACGGGCGCAGCAGGTCGGGCGAGGTGCCGGGCCGGGTGAAGCCGAGCGCGGTGGCCTCGACGATGGCGGTCGGCAGGCTGACGCCGTCGACGGCCTGCGCCCAGGCCTGCTCCTTCGCCTCCGGCGTCGGACGAGCGGCGCGCGCCTTCGCGGCGCGCTCGCGCGCGGTGGCGGTGTCCTCGCGCGCGAGCTCGGCGTGGATCTCGGCCTGGTCGGCCGCACCGGCGGCGACGAGTGCGGTCAGCAGGGTCCAGCGCATCTCGAAGTCGACGGTGAGCCCCTCGAGCACCTCGGTTCCCTCGAGCAGGGCCCGCAGCAGCGTCGTGTCGTCACCGGCGGCGGTCAGGGCGGCGGCGGCGCTGACCAGCTGCAGCTGGGCGTCGCTGCCGGGCTCGGCGGAGCGCGCGGTCTCCCACAGCCGGTCGAGCGTCGAGGCGCGCAGCGCGTCCCGGTGCTCGGGCGCGCTGTAGGAGTGCACGGCGGTCTGCAGCTGGGCGACGAGGGTGCGCAGCAGGGTGGAGTCGGACTCACCGGGAAGCGTCTCGAGCACGACGTCGACGAAGCGCCGGGCACCCATCTCGGCGTCGCGGGTCATGTCCCACAGCGACGCGAGCACGAGCGAGCGAGGGAGCGAGGAGGTGAAGCCCCGAGGATGGCTGAGCGCGGTGGCCAGGGAGCGCTCGTCGAGCCGGAGCTTCGCGTAGGTGAGGTCGTCGTCGTTGACGAGCAGCAGGTCGGGCTGGTCGCGCCCGACGAGCTCGGGCACCTCGGTGCGTGCACCGTCGACGTCGAGCTCGAGGCGGTCGGTGCGCTCGAGCACGCCGTCGCGCACGGCGTACAGCCCGATGGCCAGCGTGTGCGGCCGCAGCGTCTCGAACCCGGGCGCACCGGTCTGCTCGATGGCCGCCACGGCGATCCGGCCCCGGTCGTCGACCTCGAGCACCGGCCGCAGGGTGCTGACCCCGGCGGTCTCGAGCCACAGCGTGGACCAGGTGCGCAGGTCGCGGCCCGAGGTGGCCTCGAGCTCGCGGAGCAGGTCGTCCAGGGTGGTGTTGCCCCAGGCGTGGGTGGCGAAGTAGGCGCGCAGCCCGTCGCGGAACGGCTCGCGGCCGACGTACGCCACGAGCTGCTTGAGCACCGACGCGCCCTTGGCGTAGGTGATGCCGTCGAAGTTGACCTCGACGTCCTGCAGGTCGCGGATCTCGGCGACGATCGGGTGCGTCGTGCTGAGCTGGTCCTGGCGGTAGGCCCAGTCCTTCTCGTGGGTGCCGAAGGTGGTCCAGGCGTCGACCCACTCGGTGGCCTCCGACTGGCAGGTGGTGGAGGCCCATTCGGCGAAGGACTCGTTGAGCCACAGGTCGTTCCACCAGCGCATCGTCACGAGGTTGCCGAACCACATGTGGGCGAGCTCGTGCAGCACCGTCAGGGCACGCCGCTCGACCAGGGCGTCGGGCACGCGGGAGCGGAACACGTACATCTCGTTGATGGTCACGCAGCCGGCGTTCTCCATCGCGCCCATGTTGTACTCCGGCGCGAACAGCTGGTCGTACTTCTCGAAGGGGTAGGCGCTGTCGAACTCCTCCTCGAAGAACGCGAAGCCCTGCTTGGTGAGGTCGAAGAGGTTGTCGGCGTCGAGGTAGGGCGTCAGCGAGCGGCGGCAGAAGATGCCGAGCGGCACCTCGCCGGCGCGGGTCGTGACGGTGTCGCGCACCACGTCGTAGGGCCCGGCGACCAGCGCGGTGATGTAGCTCGAGATCGGCGGGGTGGGGGCGAAGCGCCATGTCGCGATGCCGTCGCCGGCCGGCTCGGGCTGCGGGGTGGGGGAGTTGGAGACGACCTGCCAGTGGGCCGGTGCTGTCACGGTGAACGCGAACCGCGCCTTGAGGTCGGGCTGCTCGAACACGGGGTACATCCGCCGGCTGTCGGGCACCTCGAACTGGCTGTAGAGGTAGACCTCGTCGTCGACCGGGTCGACGAAGCGGTGCAGCCCCTCGCCGGTGTTGGTGTAGCGCCCCGTCGCGTCGACGACCACGACGTTGTCGGCGGCCAGCCCGGGCAGGCGCACCCGGCCCTCGGCACACACCCGGGCCGGGTCGAGGTCGGTGCCGTTGACGCTGACCCCCTGCACCGTGCCACCGACGAAGTCGAGGAAGGTCTCGCTGCCCGGCTGCGCGCAGCCGAAGTGGATGGTGCTGCGGGTCGAGAAGGTCTCGGGGCCGCCCGCGACGTCGAGCTCGACGTCGTGGCGGTGGACGGTGACGAGAGCCGCGCGGGTGGCGGCCTCCTCGCGCGTGAGGTTCGTGCCGGGCACGGGGTCTCCTTGCGGGGCGGTGCTGGGTGGGACGCCGGTCGGGCGCCCGCTGCGGGCGTCGGGCCATCCTGTCACGCGCTCGCGCCGCCTCGATCCGAGCGGCCCGGATGGCAGGATGTCGCCCATGTCCGAGCGCAACGCTGCAGAGTTCTGGTTCGACCCCCTGTGCCCCTGGGCGTGGATGACCTCTCGCTGGATGATGGAGGTGCAGAAGGTCCGCCCCGTCGACGTCACCTGGTCGGTCATGAGCCTGTCCGTCCTCAACGAGGGCCGTGACCTGCCGGAGGACTACGGGGCGATGCTCGACCGTGGGTGGGGGCCGGTGCGGGTCGTCATCGCCGCCCGGGAGAAGCTCGGAGACGACGTCGTCAAGCCGCTCTACGACGCGCTCGGCGAGCGCATCCACCACCAGCAGCTCGACTACCCCGAGGCCATCACCGGAGCGCTCGAGGAGCTCGGGCTGCCGGCCGAGCTGGCGGATGCCGCGACGAGCGACGAGCACGACGACGTCCTGCGGGCGTCGCACCAGCGGGCGATCGACCTCGTCGGCGACGACGTGGGCACCCCCGTGGTGGCCGTCAACGGCGTCGCGTTCTTCGGCCCGGTGGTCACCCCGGCCCCCAAGGGCGAGGCGGCCGGCCGGCTCTGGGACGGCTGCGTCCTGGTGGCCGGCACGCAGGGCTTCTACGAGCTCAAGCGCTCGCGCACCGTCGGCCCGATCTTCGACACGGACGCCTGACGTGCGCGTGCACATCGGCGGTGACCACGCGGCCCACGAGCTGCTGGTCGACCTGGTCGCTTTCCTCGAGGGAAACGGACACGAGGTCACCAACCACGGTCCGCACTCCTACGACGCCGTCGACGACTACCCCGTCTACGTCCTGCGCGCCGCCGAGGCCGTGGCCGCCGATCCGGGGTCGCTCGGCGTGGTGCTCGGCGGGTCGGGCAACGGCGAGCAGATGGCGGCCAACAAGGTGTCCGGCGTCCGGGCGGCCCTGTGCTACGACGACGAGCTGGCCCGACTCGCCCGCGAGCACAACGATGCCCAGGTGATCTCGATCGGGGCGCGGATGACCACCGTCGAGCAGGCCCGCTCGATGGTCCAGGTCTTCGTCGACACTCCCTTCAGCCACGACCCGCGGCACGTGCGCCGCCTCGAGATGGTCTCGGCCTACGAGGCCGACGGCACCCTCCCCGCGCTGCCGGCCTGACCGTCTGCACCTCCTCGGCCGGCCCCGCGCCGGGGCCGGCCCACCCGGCGACGACGCCCGCCCGCCCTGGTCTGGCAGGGGTGCCCGGTGACCACTAGATGACTGATTCCAAGGGGTGTCAGTGGTCGTAGGCGGTGAGGGACCGTAGTACGGGTTGGCCGGTGTGGTCGTTGTGCCAGATGGCGGCGGTCAGGGCCAGGATGCGTTGCAGGACGCGGATGGTGACGCCGGTGGGGGTCCGCCCGCCGTGGCGTTCGAGGCTGAGCTGGCCTTTGAGGGTGTCGAACACTGATTCCACGGTCTGTCGTAGTGGTTTGAGCAGGTGCGCCCCGGGGCGGGGTTGTTCGCCGGAGCGGGCTTTGCGTAGCAGGGTGAATCCGGTTGCGGCCAGGGTTGCTTCGAAGTCTCGGCCGTAGTAGTTCTTGTCCGCGATGATGGTCCGGCCGCCGCCGGCCAGCGCCGGGGTGGACTCGATCAGCTCGGCCAGCACGACCCGCTCGTCGGCTTTGGCCCCGGTCAGGGCGTAGGCGATCGGCAGCCCGTGCAGGGTGCACACCAGGTGCAGGCGCAACCCCCAGAAGTAGCGTGAGTGCGAGGCGCAGTAGCCGTACTCGGCCCAGCCGGCCAGGTCCGAGCGTTTCACCGTCTCGCGGGAGCGGGCGCACTCCACCGGGGTGGAGTCGACCACCAGGACGTCGTCGGTGGCCACGCTGGTGTCGGCGGCCAGGTGCTCGATCAGGGCCACCAGCACCGGGCCGAGGCGGCGCAGCCGCTTGTTGTACCCGCTCTGCTGGGGCAGGTAGGGGAACAGGTGCCGCCAACCGGCGCGCACGTGCCGGACCCAGCGGGCCTCGTCATCGAAGCCGAGCACGGCCGACAGCACCGCCAAGGTGACCATCTCCGCGTCGCTGACCAGCGGCTTCATCCCCACCTTGGGCCGCCACGGGACCAGCTCCGGGCGAGCCTTCAGCAGATCGTCAGCGCTGGCGTAGATTGCGGTGGCGAGGGTGTCCAGATCGGTGTCCACGAGGGCCTCCCGGCTCGAGTTGGTTCGCAACATCGAGTTTGGGCACCCTCGCCCTCAAGTCACACCCGCCACACCAGTCACCTTGGAATCAATCATCTAGTGTGTGCGCGCGGCAGCGGTCCGACCCGGAAGGGGTGAGCATGCCCAACGAGGTGCTCCAGCGCCCGGGAAGCGCCCGTGGCGCCGGACTCCCTCGGGTGCTCGGCCGGTGGCTGGGCCCGGGCAGCGAGCGCCACGGCGACCGGTACTACACGGTGGTCTTCCTCGTCGTCGTGGTCGTGCTCGGTACGGCCGTCAACCTGTGGCCGGACGGCATCCCCAGCGCACTGCTGTTCCCGGTCGTCGTCGGGGCCGGGGTGGTGCTGTCGGGGATCCGGCTGCTCGTCACCTACGCCGTGACCCTCGCCTTCCTCCTGCTGTGGATGCCGGAGAGCGGGCTCAGCATCTCCCGGCGGTTCCTCGTCGTGCTCTCCTTCGGGTCGGTGATGGTGCTGATGTTCTACGCCGCCCGGTCGCGCTCGGTGATCGGTACCCGGGGGTTCGGGGCCGACCGGATGTTCGCCGAGCTGCGTGACCGGATCGCCATGGTCGGCCGGGTGCCGGCGCTGCCCGACGGCTGGAACGCCTGGTCGTGCATCCGCTCCGCGCACGGAGACCGCTTCTCCGGCGACTTCGTCGTGGCCCACCTCAGCCCGTCCAGGCACCGGCTCGAGATCGCGCTGGTCGACGTCAGCGGCAAGGGCACCCGCGCCGGCACCCGCTCGCTGTTGCTGTCGGGGGCGCTGGGCGGGCTGCTGGGCGCCATCCCCTCCGGCGACTTCCTGCGGGCCGCCAACGCCTACCTCCTGCGGCAGGGGTGGGAGGAGGGGTTCGCCACCGCCGTGCACCTCGACCTGGACCTGCGCACCGGCGACTACTCCATCGCCAACGCCGGGCACCCATCCCCGGCCCGGTACACCTTCGGGCGCGCCCGGTGGACCGTGCTCGACGGGGCCCGCGGCCCACTGCTCGGGGTCGTGCCCGGCGCCTACTTCCCGCGGCAGAGCGGCCGCCTCGACCGTGGTGACGCACTGCTGTTCTACTCCGACGGCGTCATCGAGTCTCGGGGGCGCGACCTGGTGGACGGCATCGACCGGATGCTCGGCGTCGCCGCGATGTCGGTGCTCGGCGAGGGCGACGTGGCCAGCGATGTGTGCGAGTCGGCCCGCTCGGGAGAGGATGACGACCGCGCGGCGCTCGCCGTCCGCCGTCTCTGACTCCGACTCCTGCCGAGGGGGCCCGACCGTGGCATCCGACCCGGTGCTCGACCACGCTCCCCGTGAGGGCGTGCGCACCTTCACCCCGCGCTGGCGCAACAGCCCCCTCACCGACGAGCGGATGGCGATGCTGCTGCCGTCGCGTTCGCTGCCCGACGGTCCGCTGGACTTCGCGACGGCGTTCGGGCGGGTGGGGCCGGTCGTGCTGGAGATCGGCTCGGGCCACGGGGCCGCCGCCATCGCCTACTGCGCCGCCCACCCGGAGGCCGACCTGGTGGCGGTGGAGGTGCACGTGCCCGGGGTGGCCCGCATGCTCGCTGCAGCCGACGCGGCCGGGGTGTCGAACCTGTGGGTGCACCCCGGGGACGCGCTGCCGTTGCTCACCGACCGGGTACCGGCGTCCTCCCTCGCGGCGGTGCACCTGTTCTTCCCCGACCCGTGGCCGAAGAACAAGCACGTCAAGCGGCGGTTCGTGCAGCAGCACACCCTCGAGCTCCTGGCGTCGCGGCTGGTGCCCGGCGGCGTGCTGCGCATCGCAACGGACATCGCCGCGTACGCCCAGCACGCCCGTTCCCAGCTGGCCCACCACGGCCGATGGGACGTCGTCGAGGGGGAGCGCCCGGCGTGGCGTCCGGACGACGGCTTCGAGGCCAAGGGCGTGCGCGCCGGGCGCACGGTCACCGAGCTGACCTGCACCCTGCGTCCCGCCTGACGCGCTTCGCGCCTGGCGGGACTACGTCGGGGTAGCCGGATTCGAACCGGCGGCCTTCCGCTCCCAAAGCGGACGCGCTACCAAGCTGCGCCATACCCCGTCGACCGCGCGGCCGGCATCCCACGTCGACGATCGTCGACGACGAGAGGATTTCGGATCCCGCGGGCGCGGCCCTAGGCTAGCGCTGCCCTCGGGGTGCGAGCTCACGAGGTGCGCGGGCGTAGCTCAATGGTAGAGCCCCAGTCTTCCAAACTGGCTACGCGAGTTCGATTCTCGTCGCCCGCTCCAGCACCGCCCTGTGCGTCAGGCCTTTGCACCTACCCGGAAGTCGACCCACGCGTCGTTCATCCGCTCGACCTGGCCGGGCGTGAACTCGTTCATGCAGGAGTCCTGGGTGTAGTCCATGAAGTTGTGGATCGGGTCCAGGCCCGCAGCCGCGCAGGTGTCGGCGCCGACCGGGCAGTCGAACTGCGGTCCGGCCTCCTTGGGAGTGTCGGTGACGTAGTCGCCGGAGGCGCCGCAGCCGTGGGCGAACGTGTGCTCGAGCATCAGCCAGTGGCCGACCTCGTGGGTGAGGGTGTCGCCCTCGGAGTACTTGCCGGCAGTGCCCCCGGGCATCGACTCGTCGAGCATCACCACGCCGTCGATGTAGTCCCGGCCGTTGTTGTAGCCCTTGGGGAAGTAGGCCCAGCCGAGCAGGCCACCGCCGATGTTCGCCAGGTACACGTTGAGCGTGGTCGCGTCGCCCTCGTGCAGCGCCTTCTTCATGTCGCGCTCGTTCTTGCCCGGCTCCACCGTGTACCACGCCCGGTTCACGGTGTAGGTGGTCCTGGTGAGGTCGAAGCGGAACGGGCTGTCTGCGGCCGTGGCGGAGGTCCGGCCCGAGTAGGAGTCGTTGAGCACCGTCATCTGCGCCGCGATCATGGCCCGCATCCGGCTCGTCTCGGTGCGGCTCAGCGCGTGGTCGGACACGACGTGGAAGACGGTCGGGATGTGCACCGAGCCGTTCGGCATCCGAGGGGCGTCCTTGATCACGCCGTAGGCGTTGGCCTGGTTGTCGGGGTAGAGCTTCGGCTCCGCCACGGTCGCGCCCTTGGCGACCCGGGCCGCGCTCGGCGTGCCGGCCCCCGGGGTGCAGGCGACGACGGCGGCGGATGCCGTCGACGCGGCACCCGCCCCGGAGGAGGAGGCGGCGGTGGCACCGGCTGCGCTGCCCGCGCCTGCGGTGGCGAGCGCCCCGAGCAGGAGGGCGCCGACGCCGGCCAGCCGGCGGGTTCGGGACGAGATGGGGATCACGGGTGCCTCCTGGGTGCGGGTGCCCCGGTCCGGGGCGTACGAGGCAGGAGGCTGGCCCCAACCGGGGCCGGCGGCGCGGCCGGTGGCGCGCTCGCCCCCGTCGCACGGCGGTCGAGGGCGATTGGGTCGCCCCGTGCCCGGCCGCTAGCATGGGCCCTTGGTGCCGATCCGGGATGCCGCGTGCGCGCGTGCGGCCGGAAGGCGCCGGCCCGACGTGGCCGGCCCGCACGGCATACAGACGTGAAGTTGCCCCGATTCCCCCCATGGTTGTGGAGTGCCCGAAGTGAAGAGTGCCGTCGAGACCATCAGCCCGACCCGGGTCAAGCTCGTGGTGGAGGTCCCGTTCGCGGAGCTGAAGCCGATGCTCGACCAGGCGTACAAGACGATCGGCGCCCAGGTGCAGATCCCGGGCTTCCGCAAGGGCAAGGTCCCGAGCCGCATCATCGACCAGCGCGTGGGCCGCGGGGCCGTCGTGCAGGAGGCCGTCAACGAGGCCCTGCCCGTCTTCTTCGCGCAGGCCGTCGAGGCCGAGGAGATCCGCGCCATCGGCCAGCCGGAGGTCGACGTCACCGCCGTGCCGCTCGAGGACGGCCAGGACCTCGAGTTCACCGTCGAGACCGACGTTCGCCCGACCATCGAGCTGCCCGACCTCGAGGGCATCGCCGTCGAGGTCGACGTGGTCGCCGCGTCCGACGACGACGTCGACGAGCGCCTCACCGCCCTGCGCGAGCGCTTCGGCTCCCTCGTCGGCGTCGAGCGCGCCGTCGAGGACGGTGACTTCGTCTCCATCGACCTGTCCGCGGCGATCGGCGGCGAGGAGATCGACTCCGTCACCGGCGTCTCCTACGAGGTCGGCAGCGGGAACATGCTCGAGGGCATGGACGAGGCGCTGCTGGGCATGAGCGCCGGCGAGACCACGACCTTCACCGCGCCGCTCGCCGGCGGCGACCACGAGGGTGACGACGCCGAGTGCACCGTGACCGTGCAGTCGGTGAAGGTGCGCGAGCTGCCCGCGCTCGACGACGACTTCGCCCAGCTCGCCTCCGAGTTCGACACCCTCGCGGAGCTGCGCGCCGACGTCAGCACGCAGGCCGAGCAGGCCAAGAAGTACGAGCAGGGCATCCAGGCCCGTGACCGGGTGCTCGAGCACCTCCTCGACACCGTCGACGTGCCCGTGCCCGACGGCATCGTCGAGGCCGAGGTGCACCAGCACCTCGAGGGCGAGAACCGGCTCGACGACGACGAGCACCGTGCCGAGGTCGACGAGAGCACGCGCAAGGCACTGCGGGCCCAGTTCCTGCTCGACGCGATCGCCGAGAAGCTCGAGGTGCGGGTCGAGCAGCCGGAGCTCATCGAGTACCTCGTCATGAGTGCCCAGCAGTACGGCATGGACCCCAACGAGTTCGCCCAGACCATCGACCAGCAGGGGCAGATCCCGTCCATCGTGCAGGAGGTCGCTCGCCGCAAGGCGCTCGCCGCCGTGCTCGACAAGGCGACGGTCACCGACACCGCCGGTGTCGCGGTCGACCTCGACGCGCTCGTGGCCGGGGACCAGACGCACGACCACGACCACGACCACGACGACGAGGCCGCCGAGGCCGCTGACGACGCCGATGACGACGCCGCCGCGTCCGCCGACGAGGTGCCGGCCGCACAGTCCTGACCCACCTGAGGGTTCTCTGGGTCCCGAGCAGTGGCGTGCACCACGATTTCGTAGGCAACGGGGCTTTGGCTGACCTATCGTGAGCGCACGCCGAGGGACGGCGTTGCTGCCACAGGGAGGCCCCCCGATGAGCCGTCGATCCATCACGTCCGTGCTGGGGGCCGCCGTGCTCCTCGCCGCCTCGGTCGTCGGGGCGTCCTCCGCCTCGGCCCAGACCGCGGACGCCACCGCACCGAGCCTCGATTTCGGCACCGTGCGGGTCTACGACACCTCCCAGCAGGACGTGGTGGTCACCGCCACCGGCGGGCCGGTCACCTTCGCCGACGGCGAGCCGGTCGTCACGGCGGTCGGCGGGGCCCAGGACCAGGCCGAGGACTTCACCGTCGTGTCCAGCGCATGTGTCGGCACGCTCGACGCCGAGCAGACGTGCACGGTGACGGTGGCCTTCAACCCCTACGCCACGGGTCTGCGCCAGGCCACCCTCGACATCGAGACGACGTCGCCGGCCGGCACCCTGCTCGTGGGGCTGAGCGGCACCGGTGTTCCCGACGCCACCGGTACCTACTACGGGCTCGCCACGCCCACCCGGTTCCTCGACACCCGTGGATCCAACAAGACCGGGAAGCCGCTCGCCGCCGGGTCGACGACCGCCGTGCAGATCACGAACCGCAGCGGCATCCCCAGCGCGGGGGTGTCCGCGGTCGTCTTCAACCTCACTGCTGTCTCCACCACGAGGAACGGCTACTTCACCACCTACCCGAGCGGCACGCCACGGCCGACGGCCTCGTCGATCAACTTCCCGAGCGGCTGGACCGGCGCCAACTTGGTGACCCTGCCGGTCGGGGCCGACGGGAAGATCCTGCTGTACAACTACGGCGGGGCGGCGCACGCGGTGATCGACGTGCTGGGCTGGTACGCGAAGGACGACACGGTCCGCGCGGCCAAGGGGATGGGCTCGCAGTTCCGCTCCACCCAGGAGGGGGACCCGGTGCGGCTCTACGACAGCCGCCAGGATGCCGACAACAGCGACCTGCCGTTCGCCGGCGGTGAGGTCCTCGACCTCACCGACACCTGGTCGAGCGTGGCGGAGGCCGCCGCCGTCAAGGCGTACGCGGTGACCATCACCGCCACTGCCGCCACCAGCTCCGGCGTGTTCACGGCGTGGGCCGGGGGCGGCGTCCCCAAGCCGCTCGCCTCGGCGGTCAACTACAGCAAGGGCATCACCGCCCCCAACATGGTCGTCGTTCCGGCGGGCCACTTCGACCCGGCCAAGCCGGAGTACTGGCAGGCGGACCAGACCGGCTTCCGCGTCGCGAACGTGGGCAGTGGCACGGTGCACATGATCGTCGACCTGGTGGGCTACTACGTGGCCGACGACTCCGCCGGCATGCGCTTCCGGCCGCTGACCACCGCCAACGCCCCGGTCCGGATCCTCGACACCCGCAAGGCCATCGGGCTCTCCGGGGCGTTCGGAGGGTTCCAGACGCGCAGCGTCGACGCCACGAGCGTGACCTCGGCGGACTCGGCCTACCTCGTCGGCAACACCACCGGCATCATCCCGACCGTCTCGACGTACCTCACGGTCTGGAGCGGGGAGAACCCGCGGCCCACCGTGAGCAACCTCAACGTCAGCCCCAACCTCGTGCGCGCCGTGTCCACCTACGCCCCGCTGGCGTACACGAGTGCCGGCCCGAAGCTCACGTTCAGCATCTTCAACCGGTCCGGCACCATGAACGTGCTCTTCGATGCGGCCGGCACGCTCGACCTCTACCCGGGTCTGGCCACCACGCAGACCGCGCCGGCCCTCTCGTCGTCGAAGGAGGGCTCGACCAACGCCACGCCCAACGGGCGCACCGTCCCGGGTGGGCCGCGCATGCCCAGCGGTCACCCGGCCCCGACGGCGCGCCGAGGCTGACCCGGCTTCCGCCGCTCAGGACCCGGCCGAGGGTGGGGGCGAGGTGGTCGTCCCCACCCTCAGCCGCACGGCGAAGGGCTCGTCGCCGACCGGGATGCCGTCGAGCGCCCGTCGCACGAGGCGGCCCATCGCCCGTCCCTTGGCGGCACCTGGTTGCTCCACCGTCGTGAGCACGTGGTCGAGCCACGGCAGCGCGACACCGTCGAAGCCGGTGACGCTGAGGTCCCGCGGGACGTCCAGCCCCAGGGCCCGCGCGGTGCGCACCACCCCGGCCGCGAGGAGGTCGGCCTGCGCCACGACCGCCGTGGGCCGCTGGGCCACCGGCACGTCGAGGAGCAGCCGGGCGGCCGCGGCACCCGCCTCCACGGTGAGGTCCTCGGCCTGCACGACGGGGGCGTGCTCGCCGGCGAGGGAGCGGAACCCGGCGAGCCGGCCTGCGGCATCCGGATACGATGCAGTCGCCACCTCGTGGCCGGTGACCCACCCGGTGGGGGAGCCGGGGCGCAGCGGCATGGACAGGTGGGCGACCCGGGTGTGGCCGAGCTCGAGCACGTGGCCGGTGGTGAGGCGCATCGCCGCCGCCTCGTCGGTGAGCACGTGGGCCACCCGCGGGTGCACCGGTGCGCCGCTCCCGACGAGCGGGATGCCGCGGGCCAGCAGGTGCTCGAGCACGGGGTTGTCGCGGTCGCCGCACAGCGGGAACACGGCGGCGTCGACCGCCTGGGTCGCGAGCTGGGTGAGCGCCCGCTCGGGGTCGTCGACCGGCTGCGCGACGAGCAGCATCGAGCGGCCGGCCGCGTCGAGCTCCTCCGCGAGGCCGTCGAGCACCGCCAGGGCGAACGGGTCGTGGAACGCGTAGCGCAGCGGGCCCTCGACCACCACGGCCACGGTGCCGACCCGTCCCTGCCGCAGCGACGTGGCGAGGGGGTCGGGCCCGGCGTAGGCCAGGTCGGTCGCCGCGGTGCGCACCCGCTGCGCCGTGGCCGTCGCCACCGGGCCCTTGCCGCTGAACACCAGGGATGCCGTCGACGTCGAGACACCCGCCCGCCGCGCCACGTCGCGCAGCGTGGGCCGGCGCCGCGGGGGAGTTTGACGGCTGGGGGTCATGGGGGACACAATATCGAATCGATTCGATCGAATCGATTCGAGCCGCTGCTGCCGCCCCGACCCCCGCCGAGGAACCCGCGTTGTCCGCCACCCCCGACCTGACCGGCACCTCGACGATCGTCCCGCGCGAGCGGGTCACCAGCGCTCGCTTGGCGGTGTTCGTCACCTTCACCCTGGCCGGACTGGTCTTCGCGTCCTGGGCCGCGCGGATCGCCGACACCAAGGCGTCCCTGGGGCTCACGGCCGGCCAGCTGGGCCTGACCCTGTTCGCCGCGAGCGTCGGGTCGGTCGTCGGGCTGCCGCTGGCCGGGCGCATCTCCGACCGGATCGGGGCCACCCGCGCGGTCGCGCTGGGGGTCGGGCTGTCGCTCTGCGGGCTCCTTGCGGTGGGAATGGTCGTCGACAGCCACGGGCCGCGCGCGGCGGTGGCCGCCGGCCTGTTCCTCGTCGGGCTGGGGGTCGGCGTCTGGGACGTCTCGATGAACCTGGAGGGCGCCGACGTCGAGCGCCACCTGGGCAGCTCCGTGATGCCGCACTTCCACGCGGCGTTCAGCGGCGGCACCGTGGTGTCCGCCCTGGTCGGGGCCGCCATGTCGCGCGCCGGCGTCCCACTCACGCTGCACTTCCTCGGCACAGCGGTGCTCACGGTCGGCCTTGCCTGGTGGGCACTGCCGCACTTCCTGCCGCGCACCACCGAGCAACCGGCCGCCGCCCGGGAGTCCCGCCGGCGGCACCGCTCGGCCTGGCTGGAGCCGCGCACCCTGCTCATCGGCGTGGTCGTCTTCGCGGCCGCCTTCACCGAGGGCACGGCCAACGACTGGCTCGCCGTGGCGTTCGTCGAGGGCCACGGCCTGCAGGAGTGGATGGGCGTGCTGGCCTTCGCCACCTTCCTCACCTTCATGACCCTGGGCCGGATCGCCGGCACCGGCCTGCTCGACCGCTACGGGCGCGTCGCGGTGCTGCGGGTCAGCTTCGCCCTGGCGGCGCTCGGGGCCGCCCTCGTCATCCTCGGCAGCCCGTGGGTCGCCTTCCTGGGCACGGCGGTCTGGGGGGTCGGTGCCGCGCTCGGGTTCCCGGTCGGGATCAGTGCCTCGGCCGACGAGCCGGAGCGCGCCGCCGCGCGCATGTCGGTCGTGGCGACGATCGGCTACGCCGCCTTCCTCGCCGGCCCACCCGTGCTGGGCCTGCTCGGCGACCGGGTGGGGGTGCTGCACTCGCTCACCGTGGTGGGGGCCCTGGCCATCCTCGCCCTCGCCGTCGTCCCGGCGGTCCGCAGGCCGGCCGCGAGGTGAGCCTCACCCTGCGCCCTCACCCATCGAAGGTGATGCGGCCGGGTCGGCCAGCGGTCACGATTGCGGCGCAGGGGTTCTGGTCAACAGTGCCGTGATCCGGAAGAAGGCAGGCAGCATGCTCGGCCACGACAGGCGAGAGGCGCGTCTCGAGGAGCGCCAGACGTTCGGTCGACGAGGAGACGCGACGCGCTACCAGATGCGCGAGAAGCTCCTCTCCATAGGCGACGACAGCTGGATCGAGGACGAGCACGGCCGCCGCGCCTTCAAGGTGAACGGCAAGGCCGTGCGGGTGCGCCAGACCCTGGTCATCGAGGACCCTCAAGGTCGTGAGCTGGCGAGGATCCAGGACCGCCCGGTCCGGGTCCGCGACGTCATGGAGATCCAGGGCCCCGACGGCACCTCGCTCGCCACGGTGAACAAGGCGATGGTCACCCCGCTGCGCGACCGGTTCTCGGTCGACGTACCAGGAGGCACCGGGCTGTCGGCCCACGGCAACATCGTCGACCACGAGTTCGAGATCGAGGCGGACGGCACCACGGTCGCCAAGGTCTCCAAGAAGTGGTTCCGCGTGCGCGACACCTACGGCGTCGAGGTGGCCCCCGGCCAGGACGACGCACTCATCCTGGCGGTCACCGTCTGCATCGACCAGCTCGCGTCCGGCTGAGCCACCGCCGGCGCCCCGGGCAGTGCCTCGGCACCCCTGCACGACCCAAGCACCACTCCCACCACCACACCACCTGAAAGGTGACACCAACGATGAGCACCAATGGCATCGACAGCTTCTGGGAAGTCCTCGTCTGGAGCTTCTGGATCTTCATCTGGATCTCGGCGATCTTCATCTGGTTCCGCTGCGTCTTCGACCTGTTCAGCGACAGCACGGTCAGCGGCTGGGGCAAGGCCGGCTGGGCCGCCCTGCTGATCTTCGTCCCCTGGTTCGGTGCGCTGATCTACCTCATCGCCCGCGGCCGCAGCATGGGCGAGCGCCAGATGGCGGCCGTCGCCGACGCGCAGGCACAGCAGGAGAAGTACATCAAGTCGGTCGCGGCCCAGTCGGCCAGCCCGGCGGAGCAGATCACCCACGCCAAGTCGCTCCTCGACTCCGGCGCGATCTCGCAGGAGGAGTTCGACTCCCTCAAGGCGAAGGCCCTGGCCTGACCTGACCCACGACCGACGGGGGCGGAGCCACACGGCTCCGCCCCCGTCGGCGTCCCCAACGTCCCCGGCGTCCCCGAGGTTGCGCCCACGGCGAACATGCGCCGGACGGGGGAGTGCCGGGTACAGGTCCGGCGTTAGGGTCAACGACAAGCACCACCCGACCTGACGAGGAGCGTCTCCAGCGTGACCAGCACCGAGATCGTCGCCGCCGGCCCGGGCCCCCAGGCGGGCCTGGACGACCACATCTACAACCGTCTCCTCAAGGAGCGGATCATCTTCCTCGGATCCGACGTGCGCGACGACAACGCGAACGCGATCTGCGCCCAGATGCTCCTGCTCGCCGCCGAGGACCCCGCCAAGGACATCTGGCTCTACATCAACTCCCCCGGTGGCTCGGTCACCGCGGGCATGGCGATCTTCGACGTCATGCAGTGGATCCCCAACGACGTGGCCACCGTGGCCATGGGCATGGCGGCCTCGATGGGCCAGTTCCTCCTGTCGGCCGGCGAGCCCGGCAAGCGCTACGCCACCCCGCACGCGCGGGTCATGATGCACCAGCCCTCGGGCGGCATCGGTGGCACGGCGTCCGACATCAAGATCCAGGCCGAGCAGCTGCTGCACATCAAGAAGCAGATGGCGCAGCTCATCGCCCAGCACACCGGCCAGACCGTCGACCAGATCGAGATGGACTCCGACCGCGACCGGTGGTTCACCGCCGAGGAGGCCAAGGACTACGGCTTCGTCGACCAGGTCATCACCAAGGCGACGATGGCGGGTCCCGGGGTCGACAACCCGGTGACCTCCTGACCACGGCCGAGACGACCCGAGAGAAGACCATGAACTCAGACCTGACCAGCCGCCTGCACGTCCCCGGCCCGTCCAGCCGCTACATCCTGCCGCAGTTCGAGGAGCGCACCTCCTACGGCATGAAGCGCCTCGACCCCTACACCAAGCTCTTCGAGGACCGCATCATCTTCCTCGGCGTGCAGGTCGACGACGCCTCCGCCGACGACGTCATCGCCCAGCTCATCGTGCTGGAGTCGCAGGACCCCGACCGCGACATCCTGATGTACATCAACAGCCCCGGCGGCTCGTTCACGGCGATGACCGCCATCTACGACACCATGCAGTACATCCGCCCCGACGTGCAGACCTTCGTCATCGGGCAGGCCGCCTCCGCCGCGGCCGTGCTGCTCGGCGCCGGCGCTGCGGGCAAGCGGTTCGCGCTGCCCAACAGCCGGGTGCTCATCCACCAGCCCGCCATCGAGGGCACCGGCGGCATGGCCTCCGACCTCGAGATCCACGCCAACGAGATCATCCGGATGCGCGGCTGGCTCGAGGACACCATCGCGCAGCACTCCGGCCGCGACGTCGAGCTGGTGCGCAAGGACATCGAGCGCGACAAGATCCTCTCGGCCGACGCCGCCAAGGAGTACGGCCTGATCGACGAGGTCCTGGCCTCGCGCAAGAACACCGTCTGAGGCCACCACGCCCGCACCGGATGCCGTCCGCTCACCCCGAGCGGGCGGCATCCGTCGTCGGGGCCCGGCCGGGTCGGATCGGCGGTTGCGCTCTCAGCGGAACCACGCGACGCGCCGGGCCCGGCCGGGCTTGAATGGGTGCGGTGACTCCCGCCGGCCGGTACCGTCGGGGACGTTGCTGTCGAGCCGAGGGAAGGTGCATTCGTGGCACGCGTGGGAGAGACCAGCGACCTGCTGAAGTGCTCCTTCTGTGGCAAGTCACAGAAGCAGGTCAAGAAGCTCATCGCGGGGCCGGGGGTCTACATCTGTGACGAGTGCATCGACCTGTGCAACGAGATCATCGAGGAGGAGCTGGCCGAGTCCAGTGAGCTGGGGCTCGACGAGCTGCCCAAGCCGCGCGAGATCTTCGACTTCCTCGAGCAGTACGTCATCGGTCAGGACGTCGCCAAGAAGGCCCTGGCGGTCGCGGTCTACAACCACTACAAGCGCATCCAGGCGGGGGAGTCGGCGCTGGGCCGCAAGGACCCCGACCACGTCGACATCTCCAAGTCGAACATCCTGCTCATCGGGCCCACGGGGTGTGGCAAGACCTACCTCGCGCAGACCCTGGCCAAGATGCTCAACGTGCCGTTCGCCATCGCCGACGCCACGGCCCTGACCGAGGCCGGCTACGTCGGCGAGGACGTCGAGAACATCCTCCTCAAGCTCATCCAGGCCGCCGACTACGACGTGAAGAAGGCCGAGACCGGCATCATCTACATCGACGAGGTCGACAAGATCGCCCGCAAGAGCGAGAACCCGTCGATCACCCGCGACGTCTCCGGTGAGGGCGTGCAGCAGGCGCTGCTGAAGATCCTCGAGGGCACCACGGCGTCGGTGCCGCCGCAGGGTGGGCGCAAGCACCCGCACCAGGAGTTCATCCAGATCGACACCACCAACGTGCTGTTCATCGTCGGTGGCGCGTTCGCCGGGCTCGAGAAGCTGATCGAGTCGCGCAACGGCAAGAAGGGCCTGGGGTTCGGGTCCGAGCTGCACACCCCCAAGGACCTCGCCGAGAGCATCCACGAGGTGATGCCCGAGGACCTGATGAAGTTCGGTCTGATCCCGGAGTTCATCGGCCGGCTGCCGGTCATCACCACGGTCGCCCCGCTCGACACCGCCTCCCTGGTGCGCATCCTCACCGAGCCGCGCAACGCGCTGGTCAAGCAGTACCAGAAGATGTTCGAGATCGACGGCGTGGCCCTGGAGTTCACCCCCGATGCGATCGAGGCCCTGGCCGACCAGGCCCTGGCACGGGGCACCGGCGCCCGCGGCCTGCGCGCGATCATGGAGGAAGTCCTCCTCCCGGTGATGTTCGACGTGCCCAGCGACGACGAGATCGCCAAGGTCGTCATCACCGGCGAGGTCGTCTACAAGAACGTCAACCCGACCATCGTGCGGCACGACGAGACCGAGACCGGTCGCAAGCGCACCCCGCGCAAGCGGTCCGCGTAGCGCGGCTGACCGGAAGCGGACAGCACCGGCACGGGACACCGGCACCGCCCCCTCGAGCGGGCGGTGCGCGCCATGATGATGGCCTGCATCCTCGACACCCACTGGAGGACCCGTGCTCGCCATCGATCCCCTGACAGCGATCGCCTGGGGTCCCGACGTGCCGCCGGTTCCACGCGTTCCTGCTGAGCCACCCGACGCCGAACCAGGCCCGGAAAGGGGTCCGGACCCGGCTGAGCCGACCCAGCCGACCGAAGCGGACGAGTCGGAGGCGTCGGAGGAGTCGGACGACGACAGCGACCCGGCCCCCGCGGGGTCATGGCCGCCGGGTCACTGAGACCCATCCCCGATCGGCCGCGTGCAGCGCCAGGTCGAACCGGCCCCGCGCGCCGACCTTCTCGGTCACGGTGGCCACGATCCGGCGCACCGTGCGCACCGACTGCCCGGTGGAGCGGGCGATCGACTCGTCCTTGATCCCCTGCGCGAGCATCCCGATCACCTGGCGTTCCATGACGGTCAGCTCGTAGGGGCCGACGTCGCCAAGAGCGTGGTCGGGGAAGGGGTCGGCGGAGTTCCAGGTGTGCTCGAACAGGTCGGCGAACAGGGTGACGGCGGCGTGGTTGGAGACCAGCAGGGCCCCACGCTCCGGGTCCGTGGGGTGGCTCGCGATGACCGCCTGCGTGCGGTCGAACAGGATCATCCTGGTCGGCAGGGAGGCGACGGTGCGGATCTCGGCCCCTGCGGACACACTCTCGGAGAGTGCCTTCAGCATTCGGCGGTCGCGGCGGAACCCGTCGAGGCACAAGGTGCGCAACCGGACGCCGCGCGCGATCAGGTGGTCATCCAGCTCACGGGACTCGGCGATCGCGGTCGCTGACGGCTTGTTGGTGACAAAGGCCGCGACCTCGTGCCTGACGCCGCTCACCAGGTCGCTGAGCTGGGCCAGAACGCCGTCGCGGCCGGCCAGCCGGATGATCGCCTCCTGGTCGACGCCCGCGCCCCGGTACACCTCACCCAGGCCGGTCAGCAGCTCCCTGGTGTCGGCAATGTGCTGGAGGTCTCGCGCGACGGTCCGCTCCTGGTCGGCCAGTCGCAGACCGATCGCGAGGGTCGGGCTGACGGCCCTCCATCCGTGCGCGATGGCCTGGGACGGCTGGATGACACCCAGGTCCGCCAGACGTGCCAGGGCATGCACGACCTCACCGGTCGGTCGACCCAGGCGCTCGCCGATGGCCTCGGCCGAGGCGTGCGGGTCGCTCACGACGCACCGAAACACTCCTTCGCATGCTGACTCCACAACCGTCCCTCCCGGCGGATCCGTTCGCAGACCATATATCGCGACGTCGACCGCGGCCAGCAGGGGCGCCATGGCCGACCTCCCACCGACGGCATTTGATGCCACGGCCGCTTGCGGCCAGAGCTGGGTCCTTCCGGTGGCTACCGCGGTGGGAAAACCTTGGTGACGTCATCACATGCCCTCATGCCCAAGGAGATCCCCATGCGCAAGGTCGCCCTTGCCCTCGTCGTCGCCCTGAGTGCGCTGGCCGGTACCGCCGGCGCCGGCGATACGAGCCCATCGACCAGCGCCGGCAGCGGCCCTTCTGCGGTGTGCTCGGTCTGCTGGTAGGGGTCGACGTCCGGAGGCCGACGGGGCCACGCGATTCGCGTGGCCCCGTCGGCCTGTTGGTAGGGGGGTCGGGTTCAGGGGTGGAGCGCTGGCCGGGTCACAGGGGGGCGCGTCGTGACGTCAGCGACACGAGCGCGACGATGACGATGACGTAGCCCGTCAGCGCCAGCCCCGCTGTGGTGAGGTCGACAGGCAGCGGGGGGCGCAGCTGGAACTGTCCCCAGAAGTCGTAGACGCGGCTCCCGAACACCGCCATGAGGTTGCGCAGGTCCCAGGCGACGGAGAAGGGGGCGACGAAGAGCACGAGCGCAGACAGCACGAGGGGCCAGGAGCCCGAGCCGGTCAGCGCCCCGAAGGCGTACCCCATCAACCCGAACACCAGGGCCACGGCGGCCGTCATGGCCACCTTGGCCCACAACGGGCTGCCCTGGGTCACGACGAGGGGATAGGGGACGGTGGGGCGGACCCCGCCCGCGACCACCTGCCCGACGAGTCCGGTGGCCCACCCGAGAGCGGCGGTGAGTACGGCTGCGGCGACGGCGAGGATCCCCACGACCACAGACTTGGCCAGCACGATCGAGCGCCACGACGCACGCGCAGCCCGCAAGCCCACCGTGCCGGCGGCCCGGTCGACCAGGGCCAGCCGGGTGCCCAGGAAGAGGAAGAGCAACGGCACCACCAAGAAGGTGACGAAGTCCAGTGCGGTGGCCGCCATGGCGCTCGGCTCCACGGCCTGAACCGCCGAAGACAGCTGGAGGAAGTCGTACTTCAGTGGGTTGTCGATGGTCTCCGACCCGCCGGAAACCGTGACCGCCGTGGGCGCGGCAAGCGCATCGTCGAGGGCGATGCCCTCCTGAGCGAAGCGCGCGACCTGCGCCTCGAAGCTGTGGACTGCTGCGATCGCGTGGCTGCGCGAGCCCAGGTAGGAGCCGATCACGCCGATGGCCAGCACCGCCGCTGCCACCGCGGCCATCCTGGTGTAGGCGACGAGGAGCAGCTCAGCACGCACCTCGCGACGCACACGCGTCATAGATGTCAACAAGGGAAGTCTCCTTCTCGGTGGGTGACGTGGGCAGGGCGACGCGGTCGAGGGACCCTTCGCGGATGACGCTGACGGTGTCGACGAGGCCGGCGTAGAACTCGAGGTTGTGGCCCGTGAGCACGATGGTGCGGGTCTGCTTGACCGTGCTCAGCACCTGGTGCAGCGCGATCATCGAGGCTCGGTCCAGGCCGTTGGTGGGCTCGTCCAGGAGCAGGATCGGCGAGGTCGAGTTGAGGGCCATCGTGAGGGCGAGACGCATGCGTTCGCCGTGGGAGTAGGTGCTCACCCGAGCGCGCAGCTTCTCCGGGCTGAGGTCGAACGTGGGCCCGGCAAGGCCCTCGGGGCACAGCACGGCGATGTTCTGGTGGCCGGTGAGCCTGAGGTAGGCCGGTGCGGTGTCGAAGACCGGCATGACCAGGCGCTGCTCGGGGCGCAGCGGTCCGTTCATCCACGTCACGGTCCCGTCGTGGCGTTCGATGCCCATGATGCAGCGCAGCAGGGTGCTCTTGCCCGCACCGTTCTCACCCATGATGAAGTGGACGGCGTTGGGCTCGAAGGAGGCGCTGACGGCGCGCAGGATCGTGCGGCGACCGTACCTCTTGCTCAGGTTCGTGATGTCGAGTGCCACGTGGTCTTCCCTTCTGGTGGGGCGCAGCTGGGGGCCCGACCGGGCCCCCAGCTGCTTGGTGGAGCTCAGTCGGACCAAGCCGACCAGGCACCGTTGTAGTTCACGGACAGCCGGTGGATGAAGTCCGAGGTGTAGACCGTGACATCGCCCCACGGGGTCACGATGCCGGCACCGATGGTGTTCGCGGCCCGGAAGCGATCGTTGCGGGCCGTGTTGTAGTACTTGCTGATGCCCTTGTTGCGGGCCACGTTCGGAAACACCGATCCGGCCTGCTGGTAGGCGCTGGTCCAGGTGACGGTGCTCCAGTTGTAGCCGAAGTCGACGTTGTCCCGCGTCCACATGAGGAAGGACCCCCGGTAGTAGCTGGCGCGCCGGCTGGAGGACGCGAGAGCGGCGGCGCTTCGAGACTTCTGCTGCTTGACCGCCCCCACCGAGACTCGGCCCCCCGAGACGAAGCTGTCGATGGCGGCCCGCTGGGCTGCGGACAGGCCCGTGCGGTTCTGGAGCTGCTCTGGCGAGACGGTGTCAGCGCTGGCGGACTGCATCGGCGCGAGGAGTGCGCCGATGCTCAGGACGAGAACTGCGGTCTTGCGCATGTGTCTTCCTTTCGGTCGTCGAACAGTGGATCCCGGCGGTGCCGGGAACCCCGTCCTCACCGTGGGTATGCGGTACCCTCGCCAAGGACGTCGTGCATCCCAACTGCTCATGTCCACGCCCGGACCAGTGCCCCTGGTCCGGGCTCCTTGTTTTCGACGAGCAGCTGTTTCGACGGTATGGGCCTGCACCGCGCGGGGCCACAGCGTGCTCCTGTCCAGAACGGGTCAGGTCCTCATGCGGCCCACAGGAGCCTCTCCTGCGACGCGAGGAACGGCGCGGCCGGCCGCAGGCGCACCTCCCGAGCGCTCCTGACCCACCCTCGCCGTGCCGATGCCTTGGCTCAGCCGCGGCGGGTGTTGGCGCGCACCTGCCACACCGTGCCGGCGACCAGGCCGAGGGCGACGGCACCGATCCACGGCGCCCAGCCCAGCGGCGTCGTGGTGGCCAGGGCGCCGAGCAGGGCGGCACCGATCGCGGTCCACACCAGGGCGGCCGCCTGCCCGGCCCAGCGCAGCGCCGTCTCGCGCGGCAGGGCGGCGCGCACCGGCCAGGACCCGAGCAGGGTCAGCGCCAGGTGGGTGAGGACCACGGCCGAGCCGGCGGCCGCGGCCAGGGCCCACTGCAGCCATCCCGTCGGCGTGCCGGCCGGGACGGTGACGCACAGCACCTGCAGCACCACGAGCGCGAACGCCCCCCAGCCGCCGGGGCGTGCCAACGCCCACCAGGTGCCCGGGGCCAGCACGACGACCGCGAACGGCACGAAGCTGGCCGCCCAGACTGCGGCCACCAGCAGGATCACGGCGTCGGCGAGCACGACGGTGCCCACCATCGCCCGGCGCCAGGTGCGGTGGGGGATCATCGGCTGGCCACCCTCGGGGCCCGCGACCGGCGCACCGCCTGCCGCAGCACGGTGTCGAGGGAGCCGGGGCCGCGCCAGGCGATGACCGGCACCCCGGCCATCGCGCAGCGGTGCGCCTCCCGTTCGCGGTCGAGCAGCCGCAACCGCCACACGAGCCGGGCCAGCCGGGCGTCGTCGAGCCCCGTCGCCGCCCGAAGCGCGTCGTCGGTGGCCTGCGGGCCCTGCAGCTCGACGGGCAGGGTGTCGACCACCACGACCGCGTGGCCGCTGCGGGCCAGCCGCACGGCATGGGCCAGCGGCTCCGCCGACACCAGAGCCGACAGGAGCACCACGAAGGCCCCCGGCGCGATGCTGCGGCGCAGCTGGGCACGCAGCGCCCGCTCGTCACCCACGGTGCCGCGGCTCGGTTCGGCGCGGCCCAGGCCCAGCAGCACGCGGGCGAGCTGGTGATGGCCGCCGACGGCCGGCACCTCCACGACACCGCCGCCGCCGAGCACCGACAGGCCGACCCGGTCGCCGGTGCCCAGGTAGTGCGCTGCCACGGCACCGGCCGCCTCCACCGCCACGTCCAGGCTGGAGCGCCGTCCGGTGCCGGCGTCGCGCTCACCCAGGTCGCGGATGGCGTCGAGGACGAGGCGCACCTCGGCATCCTGGTCGGCGTAGGTCGTCGTGACGTGCAGGGCGCCGGTGCGCAGGGAGACCGGCCAGTGGATGCGGCGCAGCCGGTCGCCGGTGCGGAACGGCCGGATCTCGGCCAGCTCGGTGCCCCCGCCGACCCGGGCGCCGCGGTGCTGTCCGACCAGCCCCACCGGGTGCGGCAGGGCGGCCCGCGACGTGAACGCACCCGGTGTCGGCACGGTCGCCACCGTCTCGACCCGCTGCTCGGACCAGATCCAGGCGAAGCCGGCGAGGGTGCCGAAGCCGCCCAGCTGTGCCGGACCGAGCCGGCGCACGCCCCAGCGGTCGGTGGTGGCGGTGACGGCCAGCGGCACCGTCGCCCCACCGGTCGGGCTCGCGGCGACGTGGCCGTGCCCGGGTGTCGTGGTGGTCCAGCGGTCACCCGGTAGGTGCCCGACGACGTCCCGCAGCCCCGGCACCGCGGTGACGTCGACGCGCCAGGTGAGGGAGTCGCCCTCGTGGGCGACCGCGGTGCTGAGCCGGCTGCGCACCGCGGGCACCGCCGTGGGCCGGGTGGCCACCGCCCACACCACCAGGGTGGCCAGGGGGACGCCGATGACGGCGAGGTCGCCACGGCCGGAGACCGCCGCGGCGGCGATCAGGACGAACCCGACCGCCGTGGCGCGCCCGAGCGCCCGCGTGGGTCGCCAGCGGGAGCTCACGACGAGCGCACCCCGGTGCGTGGCGTGGGCACGGTGCGCAGCAGGTCGGCGACGATGCTGCGGGCGGAGACGTCGCTCATCCACAGCTCGGGGCGCACGACCACCCGGTGCTCGAGCACGGCGGGGGCGATGGCCTTGACGTCGTCGGGGGTGACGTAGTCGCGACCGCGGATCACGGCATACGCCCGTCCGACGAGCATCAGCGCGAGCGAGCCACGCGGCGAAGCCCCCATCAGGGCATGCTCGTGGTCGCGGGTGGCACGGGTCAGGGCCACACAGTAGCGGCCGAGCTCGGCGGAGACCGTGACGTCCTCCATCGCCGCCTGCAGCTCGAGCAGCTCGGCGGCGTCGACCACGCGGCGCACCTGCTGGTCCTCCTGGCGGCGCGACATCCGGCGCTGCAGCACCTCGAGCTCGCCGTCGGCGTCGGGGTAGCCGAAGGCCACCCGCACCAGGAAGCGGTCGAGCTGTGCCTCGGGCAGCGGGTAGGTGCCCTCGTACTCGACCGGGTTCGCGGTGGCGAGCACGTGGAAGGGCTGCGGGAGGGGGAAGGTCTGGCCCTCGACGGTGACCTGGTGCTCCTGCATCGCCTCGAGCAGCGCGGCCTGGGTCTTGGGCGGGGTGCGGTTGATCTCGTCGGCGAGCAGGAAGCCGGTGAAGACCGGTCCCTTGCGGAACTCGAACTCGCCGCGACCCTGGTCGTAGACGAAGGACCCGGTGAGGTCGGCGGGCAGCAGGTCGGGGGTGAACTGTGCCCGGGTGAAGTCCAGGCCCAGGGCCTGCGCGAAGGTGCGCGCCGCGAGCGTCTTGCCCAGGCCCGGGAAGTCCTCCATGAGCACGTGGCCACCGGCCAGCACGCCCGCGAGAACGACCTCGGTGGCGGCGCGCTTGCCGACGATGACCGTGTCGACCTCGTCGAGCACGGCCGTCGCGCGCCGGTGGGCGGTGGGGATGTCGGTCACTCAGGACTCCTGTGTCGGTAGGGCTTCGAGCTCGGTGATCACGGCGTCGGCCTCGGCAAGGTCGAGCACCCGGGGGCGGGCGGCGAGGTAGGCGGCGAGGCGACCGTGGCCGTAGGCCTCGCCGTCGGCCCGGTCGGCGGCGATGGCCCGCACCAGCAGCTGCAGCTGCTCGGGGGCGGCCGTGTCGCCGGCGGTCGGGGCGAGCAGCCGGCGCAGGTTGGCGATGCCGGGCTCGGGGGGCACCTCGAGGGCGCGGCGGGGCAGCCAGTCCCAGTCGATGCCGTCGTGGCGCAGCAGCGGCGGGATGGCCAGCGCGAAGCCGGCGAGCACCGCGAGGGTCGCCACGGCGAGCAGGGCCACCGGCCCGCGGGCGGCGGCGACGAGGGCCAGGGCGAGCACGCCGGCACCGGCCACGAGCAGCGGCCGCAGCCCGGCCCGTCCCGAGTCAGCCACGCTGGCCCCGCCGGGCCTGCGGCATCCCGGCCCGCAGCGCGAGGTCGAGCGCGCCGTAGGCCGCGGCGGCCCGGCTGCGGTCGTCCTCGGTGAGCGGGTGGCGCGACCAGCGCGCCTCGCGGTAGAGGTCGGCAAGGGTGCGCAGGGTGCCCTCGTCGACCGGGAACCGGCGCAGCACGTCGACGCTGACCTCGGTGGAGGTGCGGGACGCGGGTAGGGCCAGGCCGGCTTCGTGCAGGGTGGCCTCGAGGTGGGCCCAGGCGGCGACGACGCCCTGGGCGGGGGTGCCGGCCGACAGGGCGTCCAGGCGCTGCGACGCGTCACCCGACACGGCCAGGGCCAGGGCCTCCAGGTCGAGGTCCGGGGCACTGCCGAGCTCTGGCGTGCGGTCCTCGCGAGCGGCCAGCCCCGCCCGCACCATCAGGTAGAGGCAGAACCCGGCACCGGCCACGAGCACGACGATGGTCGCCCACCCCAGCACGAGTGCCACGCCGTCGCTGGTCTGCTCCCACGGGCCGGGGACTCGCTTCAGGCCGAAGTCGGGGTCCAAGCCTCCCACGACGTCCCCCACCGCCTGCTGCTGCACGACGGCGTCGTCGTGCAGCCCGGGAAGGACCCGCGCCGGCCGCGGCGCAGCGGCGGCCCAGACCACGGCCAGCAGGGTCAGCACGCCCAGGGCAGCCACGAAGGGTGGCCTCCCCAGGGCACTCACGATGCTCGGACGGGTGGACACGCCCCAACCCAACCAGACCGGTGCTGGCGCGGGGAGGTCTGAGGCGGTAACGATTGGGGGGTGACGGCCTACCGACTCCGCGCTGGTGACACCGGTCCGGTGCAGCAGTCCCCGGTGACCTGCGGCTCGGCGTGCCTCACCGTCGCCCGGATGCTGGTCGACCCGCTGTTCGCGTCGTGGGTGCGCACCGGCGTGCCGCATCCGCCGGGGTCCCCGGCCGGCGCGACCGCGGCGGAGCGGTTCGCGGCGTACGAGCGGGTGGTGATGCGCCGCACCAACAGCCTCTTCGCCGGCGGGCACCGGCCCAACGTGCCGTGGCCGCGGCGGCTCGGCACCCCGCCGTGGGGGGCGCTGCGCGAGCTCGAGTACGGCGCCGCCCGGATCGGCACGCTCTACACGCTCGACGTGCTGCGTGGCGGTGACGAGGATGCGCTGGTCACCGCGTTCGACACCCTCGTCGACGTCGTCGACGAGGGTGAGCCGGCCCTGCTCTACGTGGGCAACGTGCTGTCCCCGCGGCACGTCGTGCTCGTGCTGCCCGGCGACGGCGACCGGATGCTCGACGTCTACGACCCGGCCAGCGGCCGCGTCGACCACCTGCGCCGCGACAGCGTTGTGCAGCGCCGCCTGGGCCTCAGCGGCTGGGACGTGCCGTGGGTGGCGGTGCGCCCCACCGGACTTCGCACGGTGCGCTCGCGGGGCTACGCGGTCGACCTCGGCGCCGCGCCGGCGTGACGGCTGCGCCGCGGGTCAGGCAGTGGGCTTGGCGACCGGCACCAGCTCGACGTCACGAGCGGCCACCTCGTCGCCCGTCACGAGCTCGAGGATGCCGGTGAGCCGGCCCGCCGCTCGCAGGTCGCGCTCGGCGGTGCGCACGTGGGCGAGTGCCGCATCGGGGCCGATCAGGGTCATCGAGGGCACCTCCGCGCGCATGCCGACCTTGGCCTCGGACTTGGCCTTGCGCACGGCCGCGAGGGCAGCGCCGACGGCCGTGAGCAACGCCGCGTCACCGCCCGCCGGGACCTCGTCGACGGTGGGCCAGGCGGCGCGGTGCACGGAGTCGCCCTCGGGGTGGGTCCAGGACCAGACCTCCTCGGTGACGTACGGGAGAATGGGCGCGAGCAGGCGAAGGACCACGTCGAGCGAGATCCGCAGCGTCGCACGGGCACTGACGGCCACGGCATCACCCTGGGCGCCGTAGGCGCGGTCCTTGACCAGCTCGAGGTAGTCGTCGCAGAACGCCCAGAACCACTGCTCGGTGAGCTCGAGCGCCCGGGTGAAGTCCCAGGCCTCGAAGCCGGCGGTGGCGCGGGCCACGACGTCGCGCAGCCCGGCCAGCAGCGAGAGGTCGACCGGCTCGGTGACGAGCGAGGCCAGCTCGCCGTCGACGCCGACCGCCCCGATGGTGCCGACTTCGTCGGTCCCATCGGGGGCCCGTCCGAACGACAAGGCGAACTTGCTGGCGTTGAGCACCTTGATGGCCAGGCGCCGGCCCACCTTGATCTGGCCGGTGTCGTAGGCGGCGTCGGTGCCCAGGCGGCCGCTGGCCGCCCAGTAGCGCACGGCATCCGCACTGTGCTCGCGCAGCAGGTCCTCGGGGGTGACCACGTTCCCGCGCGACTTGCTCATCTTCTTGCGGTCCGGGTCGAGGATCCAGCCGCTGATCGCGGCGTTGGTCCAGGGCACCGAGCCGAACTCGAAGTGCGAGCGGACCACGGTCGAGAACAGCCAGGTGCGGATGATGTCGTGGCCCTGCGGGCGCAGGTCCATCGGGAAGACCTTCTCGAAGAGCGGGTCGGTGCCGATGCCCGCGGCGTCGCGCCAGCCGCCGGCGATCTGCGGGCTGAGCGACGAGGTGGCCCAGGTGTCGAAGATGTCGGGGTCGCCGACGAAGCCGCCGGGCTCACCGCGCTGGTCCTCGGTGTAGCCGGCCGGCGGGTTGGCCGCGGGGTCGACCGGGAGGTCGGCCTCGGCCGGCACGATGGGCGCCGAGTAGTCGGGCTCGCCGTCGGCGTCGAGCGGGTACCAGACCGGGATCGGCACACCGAAGAAGCGCTGGCGGGACACCAGCCAGTCGCCGTTGAGGCCACCCACCCAGTTGGCGTAGCGGCTGCGCATGAACGCCGGGTGGAAGTCGACCTCCTCGCCGCGGGCGATGAGCGCGGCGTTGAGGTCGGCGTCGCGCCCGCCGTTGCGGATGTACCACTGCCGCGAGGTGACGATCTCGAGCGGCTTCTCGCCCCGCTCGTAGAAGTTGGCCATCCGCTTGGTCGGGGTCGGATCGCCCTCGAGGTCGCCGCTCTCGCGCAGCGCCTCGACCACGGCCGCTCGGGCGCCGAACGCGGTCCTGCCGGCGATGCCCTCGGTGTACAGCCGCGCGCCCGGGCCGTCGGCCAGCCACTCGGGGACCTCGCTCTGCAGCCGGCCGCTGCGGGTGATCACCGAGCGGGTGGGCAGGCGCAGCTCGCGCCACCACAGCACGTCGGTGAGGTCGCCGAAGGTGCAGCACATCGCGATGCCGGCGCCCTTGTCGATCTCGGCGGCCGGGTGGGCGAGCACCGGCACCTCGACGCCGAACAACGGCGTGGTGACGGTGCTGCCGAACAGCGGCTGGTAGCGCTCGTCGTCCGGGTGGGCGATGAGGGCCACGCAGCTCGGGATGAGCTCGGGGCGGGTGGTCTCGATGTGCACCGGGCCGTTCGGGCCGTGGAAGGCGACCCGGTGGTAGTGCCCGGGGTAGTCGCGCGCCTCGAGCTCGGCCTGGGCGACGGCCGTCTGGAAGGTGACGTCCCACAGGCCCGGGGCCTCGGCCTGGTACGCCTCGCCGCGGGCGAGGTTGCGCAGGAACGCCTGCTGGGCGGTGGCCCGGGAGTGGTCGTCGATGGTGCGGTAGGAGATCGACCAGTCGTAGCTGTGCCCGATACGGCGGAACAGCGACTCGAACGCCTCCTCGTCGCGCACCGTCAGCTCGTCGCAGAGGTCGATGAAGTTCTGCCGCGAGATCGGCACCTCATCGGCGGCCTTGGTGCTCTTCGCGTCGCCGCGGAACGGGGGCACGAAGGCCGGGTCGTGCGCGAGCGAGGCGTCACCGCGCACCCCGTAGTAGTTCTGCACCCGCTTCTCGGTCGGCAGGCCGTTGTCGTCCCAGCCGATCGGGTAGAAGACGTTGAAGCCGGCCATCCGCTTGTACCGCGCCATGCAGTCGGTGTGCGTGTAGCTGAACACGTGGCCCATGTGCAGCGAGCCGGATGCCGTGGGCGGCGGGGTGTCGATCGAGAAGACGGCCTCACGCGGGCCGGCCAGCGCGGCCTCCCGGTCGAACGCGTAGGTGTCCTCGGCCTGCCATACGGCGCCCCACTTGTCCTCGAGGCCGTCGAGGGACGGCCGGTCCGGAACGGAGGCAGCGCGAAGGGAGGTGAGGTGCTCGGTCATGGTGCCCATCCTCCCAGACGGGGCACCTGCGGCTCACCGGGGTTCGGCCGCTGGCCCTAGGGTGAGCACCATGAACGACCCCGTGTACCGGCCGGTGATCTACGCGGCCAAGACGCTCTTCTTCGTGCAAGGCTCCCGATTCACGATCACCGGTGCCGAGCACGTGCCGCGCGCGGACGGGGCGGTCATGGCCATCAACCACACGTCGTACCTCGACTTCACCTATGCCGGGCTGCCGGCCTGGCCGCACCGCCGCTACGTGCGCTTCATGGCGAAGAAGTCGATCTTCGGTCACCGGGTGGCCGGGCCGCTGATGCGGGGGATGCGGCACATCCCGGTCGACCGGCACAAGGGTGGCGAGGCGTTCTCGGCCGCCATCCGGGCGCTGCGCGACGGCGAGATCGTCGGGGTGTTCCCCGAGGCCACCATGTCGCGCTCCTTCGAGCTCAAGGAGTTCAAGCCGGGGGCGGTGAAGATGGCGCAGGTCGCCGGGGTGCCGGTGCTGCCGACCACCATCTGGGGTGCCCAGCGGGTGTGGACCAAGAACCTGCCCAAGCACATGCGGCCGGCCGCGCGCATCCCGATCAGCATCACCGTCGGCGAGCCGATGGAGGTCGGGCGCCGTGACGACGTGCTGGCCGCGACCGCGCAGCTCAAGTCGGTGATGCAGGCGCAGCTCGATCTGCAGCAGGCGGCCTACCCCGCGCTGACCGGCGACGACCTCGTCTACCTGCCGGCACGCCTCGGCGGCTCCGCCCCCACGCCCGAGGCGGCCCATGCTGCCGACCTGCACGACATGACCCGCACCCGGGACAAGTTCACCGGCTGAGCGTCAGGTTCCGGCGTCCAGCGGCCAGACCTCGAC
The DNA here is from genome assembly GCA_963747405.1 of uncultured Actinomycetota bacterium. Classification (GTDB taxonomy): domain Bacteria; phylum Actinomycetota; class Actinomycetes; order Actinomycetales; family Dermatophilaceae; genus Fodinibacter. The sequence continues at coordinate 122,661 of CAVVFG010000018.1, read as the reverse complement.
GACTCCCTGCGCCACCGCACAGGGCGTGCGCGACGCGATGTCGACGGCCTCGGCGAGGGTGTCGGCCTCGATGACCGCGAACCCGGCGACCGGTAGGGATGCCGTCATGAACGGCCCGTTCTGGGTGCGCACCCCGGCCGCGTCGTGGTTGCGCACCTGCACCGGCGAGCCGGCCCGGCCCATCTGCACCCCCCGCGCCACCAGCTGCGCGTCGTGCGCGTGCGCGGCATCCCGCACCTCGGCGGCGGTGCGCTGGTAGCCCGTGTCGTCGCCGTACCCGATCGTCATGAACCTCGCCATCGGCTGCCCCTCCTCGTGGGTCCTGCGCTCGTTCGGTGTCCTGGTCACACGGGGTGGCCGAGGTGCGCCAGGGCCTGCCGCAGCAGCACGCCGTGGCCGCGCTCCATCTCGGCCTGGATGCCGGGGTCGAGGGCCTGGTCGGGCGTCAGCCAGGTGAGGTCGAGCGCGTCGTTCTGGGGGGCACAGTCGCCGGCCACCGGCACGACGAACGCCAGCGACACGGCATGCTGGCGCGGGTCGTGGAACGGGGTGACGCCCGGGGTGGGGAAGTACTCGGCGACGGTGAAGGGTTGTGGGCTGGCCGGCACTCGCGGCAGGGCCATCGGCCCGAGGTCCTTCTCGATGTTCCGCAGCAGCGCGTCGCGCACCCGCTCGTGGTGCAGCACCCGCCCGGACACCAGCTCGCGGCAGACGCTGCCGTCCTCGCCGAGGCGCAGCAGCACCCCGACGGCGAGCACGGCGCCGCGGTCGTCGACCCGCGCGGGCACGGCATCCACGTAGAGGATCGGCAGCTTCTCGCGCGCGAAGTCGAGCTCTTCGCGGCTCAGCCAGCCGGTGCTGCGGCCCAGCTCGAGGTTGCTCATGGCCTCGATGGTGCCACGTCGACAGCCCTCGCCGGCGCGGGGCCCGGGGGCGCTTCGAAGGCGACCGGTTCCTCGAACGCGGCCCGGCGGGCGGCCCGGCGCAGCGCCCCCAGTACCGCCTTCCCGGTGATGAGCACGAGCACGGCGGTGGTGACGGCGCGCCCGATGTCCCAGCCCAGGCTGGTGGCCAGGGTGAAGACGAGGAACCGGTGGAGGTTCTCGAGCAGCGGGGAGCCGGCGACGAACGAGAGGTCGCCGCTCAGGCCCGTGGTGAAGGGCCAGAACGAGAGGTTGAGCAGGAGGCCGTAGAGCAGGCCGGCGGCGGCGCCGTAGGCCGCGAGCATGAGCACCTCGGCCCGTCCGCGCAGGGGCGGCAGCATCCCGGCGCCGCAGCCGACCCAGGCGGCCCCGAGCATCTGGAACGGCAGCCAGGGGCCGACGCCGCCGGTGACCAGGGCGCTGGCGAACAGGGTCGTGGCACCGAGCACGAACCCGAACCCGGCCCCGAACACCCGGCCGCCGAGCACCAGGAGGAAGAAGACGGTCTCGAGGCCGGCGGTGCCGGCGCCGAGGGGTCGCAGGGCCGCCCCGATGGCGGCGAGCACCCCGAGCATCGCGACGGCCTTGACGTCCATGCCGCCCTCGCTCATCTCGGCGAGCACCACCGCCAGCAGCAGGGGCAGCACGAGCGCGAACACCAGGGGTGCGTCGGTGCCGTGCGCCAGGCCCGAGTCGGGGGAGACCAGGAGCGGCCAGCAGAACGCCACCAGTCCGGCGACGGAGACGATGGTGACCGCGGCGAACGACCGGGGGCGCAGCCGCACGGCCCGGGTGGCGGCGGGCCGGGCCGCCGCCCCCGAGGCGGCGCTCGACGGGCGGCCCCTCACGACGCCACCACCGCGAGCGCCTGGCGCACGTCGTCGACGGTCAGCCACGGCCCGGGGGCCGTCACCTTCGACACCTGCGGCGCGAACGCCGGCGACGACACCACGACCTCGGGAGTCGGCCCGTCGGCCACCACCTCACCCGCGGCCATGACGACGACCCGGTCGGCCACCTCGGCGACGAACTCCACGTCGTGGGTCGACACCACGACCGAGCGCCCGCGCCCCGCCAGGCCGCGCAGCACCTGGCCCAGGGCCGCCTTGGCGGTGGGGTCGAGGCCACGGGTCGGCTCGTCGAGCAGCAGCAGCGGCGGGTCGGCGGTCAGCTGCACGGCAAGCACGAGCGCCAGCTTCTGGCCCTCGGACAGGTCACGGGGGTGCTGCTCGGCCGGGATGCCGGGTGCCACCGCTTCGAGCAGCCGTGCGCAGCTGCCGCTCGGCACGCCGCTCTCGCGGTCGGCCTGCTCACACTCGGCGCCGACGGTGTCGAGGTAGAGCAGGTCGGCCGCCGTCTGGGGGACCAGGCCCACGAGGGAACGCCGCTCACCAGCAGCGAGGGTGCGCGGTTCGACCATCGCGGATGCCGCGCTCGCGGGGCCGGCGATGGGGAGCCCGTCGCTCGGCGGGTTGGTGCGACCGGCTGGGTCGGTGGCGCTCGGTGGGGTGGTGGTGTGTGCCGGGTTGGTGGCATGCGCCGTTCGCCGTGCCCGAACCGTTCCGGACGACAGGGCACCGCTGCCCTGCAGGCCCCACAGCAGCGAGGACTTGCCGCACCCGTTGCGGCCCATGACGGCGGTGACCTGTCCGGCGCGCAGGTCCAGGTCCACACCGGCCACGGCCAGCACGTCGCCGGGATAGCGCACCACCACCCCGCGAGCGCTGAGCACGACGACGCCGGCGTCCCTGGTGTGACCTATTGGTCGGTTCGGGGACGGGGCGGCGTCCTGACCGACGGCTGCGACGGCGTCGGCGGGCAGGGTGGCCTGGAGGCGGGTGCGCAGGCCCCGGGCGGCGCGCCGGGCGTCGCGCACCGACAGCGGCAGCGGCGACCACCCGGCATACCGCCCCAGCTCGACCACCGGAGGGGCGATGTCGCTGTCGACCATCAGGTCGGACGGCAGCCCCGAGCGCACCTCGCCCGACGGCGACACGTGCACGACGGTGTCGGCGTAGTGCAGCACCCGCTCCACCCGGTGCTCCGCGACCACCACCGTGACTGCGAGGTCGTGCACCAGCCGGGTGATGGTGGCGAGCACCTCCTCCGCGCCGGTGGGGTCGAGGGCAGAGGTCGGCTCGTCGAGCAGGATGACGCGCGGGTGGGCGGTGAGCACCGATCCGATGGCCACTCGCTGCTGCTGGCCGCCGCTGAGCTCGCGCAGCGGCACGTCGCGCAGTTCGGCGATACCGAGCAGGTCGAGGGTCTCCTCGACGCGCTTGCGCATGGTCGAGGTGGGCAGCCCGAGCTGCTCCATGCCGTAGGCGAGCTCCTCCTCGACGGTGTCGGTGACGAACCCGGCGAGCGGGTCCTGACCGACGACGCCCACGAGGTCCGCGAGGTCGCGGGGCCGGTGGTCTCGGGTGTCGCGCCCGTGCAGCCGCACGTGGCCGGTGAGCGTGCCTCCGGTGAAGTGGGGGACCCGTCCGCACAGGGCGCCCAGCAGGGTCGACTTTCCCGACCCGGTGCGGCCGACCACCAGGGCCAGCTCGCCCTCGTCGATGCGCAGGTCGACCTCGCGCAGCACCGGCCGACCGGAGCCGGGCAGGGTCACCGACACGCGGGAGAGCTCGATGGCGTCAGCCACGGGCCAGCACCTCCTCGCGGGCACCGCGCTGCGGCACGCGAGAGGCGGGTCGCGGGGGTGGCGGGGTGAGGTAGGCGGGCAGCGCCCCGACCAGCAGACCCATGACCGCGGCGATCGGCAGCGGTGGAAACGCCAACGGCGACAAAGGCATCGCGAGGCTTTGGGGGTCGGTGCGCGAGACGGTGACGAGCACCGCGGCCGCGACGACACCGCATCCGAGGGTGAGCCACTCGGCGCCACGCCACGGGTCGGGCCGGTAGGTGCTGCGCTCGACGTGCCGGCCGCCGAGCCACAGGCCCACGGTCGACAGGGCGAGGCCCAGCAGCAGCGCGGGGGTGCCCATCAGCGCCGGCGTGGAGGTGTCCAGGACGCCGTAGATGCCGAGGGCGGCACCGAGCAGCCCGATGAGGGTGACGGCGCCGGTGAGCCGCCGGTGTGACCGGGGGGCGGCGCCCGCTCGCCCGTAGCCACGCGAGTCCATCGCGGCGGCGAGCAGCAGCGAGCGTTCGAGGGTGTCCTCGAGCACCGGCAGCGCCACCGACGGCACCGACCGGATGCCGCGCGTGGTGTCGCCGCGCAGCTGGCGGGCCCGGCGCACCCGCTGCACGCTCTCGGCGAGCTGCGGCGCCACCGACACGGAGACGACCACGGCAGAACCGATCTCGTGCAGGGCGGCGGGCAGGGAGCGCAGCAGCCGCTTGGGGTTGGCCAGGGCGTTGGCGGCACCGATGCAGGCGATGATCACCGCCAGGCGCAGGCCCAGCAAGGCCGCACCGAGCAGCCCCTCGAGGTGGACCGTGCCGCCGAGCTGGATGCCGGCCGCCCACGAGGGCAGCGTCACCTCCGGCAGCGTGAACAGCACGATCTCGCCGAACTTGAGCCCCACGAGCACGTGCAGCACGACGCGGACCACGATGATGAACAGGCCGAGCCACAGGTAGAGCCGGAAGGCGCGGGCCCACGGGGAGGTGCCGCGCCGGTTCGCCACGACGAGCGCGACGACGGCGAGGGCGAGGAGGAGCAATAGCGGGTTGTTGGTGGTGCTCACCGCGACGGCCATGCCGACGGCCCACCCCCACCACGCAGCCGGGTGAACCGCGCGGGGGAGAGTGGCGCTCATCGGGTCATCATCGCGTCAGGCGCGTCGCTTCCAGGCGGCCCAGCCGGCGCCCGCGGCGACGAGAGCCACGAGGGCACCGCCGGCGAGCAGGGTTCCGGGGCCGCCGCCGGCGTCGCCGGCATCGGCGGACGTCGGTGCGGCCGCGATGTCGGATGCCGTCACGCTCGGGCTCGCGGACCGGGTGCCGGTGCTGCTCGCCGACGGTTTCGCCGCGGTGGGTGCCGTGGCGCTCGGTGACGCAGGCGTGGCCGGGGTGCCCGGGCCCCGTGAGGTGTCGGGGGCCTTCTGCGGGGTGGCCCGGGTGGTCGTCGACGCCGTGGAGCGCGCGGTGGGCGTGGCGGCCGTGGGCTTCGGGGCGGCTACCGGCGGCCTGGGCTTGGGCTTCGGCTTGGCCGTCGGTTTCGGGGCGGTGGTGGTCTTCGTGGGCGCCGGCGCGCTGGTCTTCGGCGGCGCCGGGGGAGCGATGCCCGGCTGCTGTCCGGAGCCGAAACGGAAGCCGACCACGCTGCCCGGGGCGGGGTTGTAGCCGGCGGCGCCGCTCGAGCTGTAGACCCAGCTGCCGCCGCGCTTGGCGTGGAAGAAGGCCCAGTAGGCGCTGCTGGGCGGCATCCGCACGCACGGGTCGGACGACGGGTAGCCGTTGATCCGGCAGACGACGGAGCCCGGGAACTGCTGCGGGTAGCCGACTGTGAACCCGGCGGCCTGGAGCGCGCCGAGCGCCGACGACGGGTCACCCGAGGCGCACCGGGTGCTGATCGAGCCGCCCCGGTCGACCACCACGGTGACCCCCGAGGTGCCCGAGCAGGCCGCGGCGCTCGCCGGGGCCGCTGCCGCGACCAGCCCGGCGAGGGCCAGGCCGGAGGCCGCGGCGGCGCCGGCGGCGCGGGCGAGGAGCCGGGTTGCGAGGCCGTCCATCAGGCGTGTGCTCCCGGGCGGCGCCGGCTCGACCAGACGGCGAGGCCGCCGACGAGCACCAGCGCCAGGCCGATCAGGACCGGTGCCAGGACGTCGGAGCCCGTCTGGGCGAGCGAGCCGGTGGCGGCGGCAGCGTCGGTGGTGGTCGACGGGCCGGAGCTGCCGGAGCCGCCAGCGGCCCCAGCGCCCGCGGTCGAGCCGCCACCCGAGGTGGGGCGGGTGGCCGTCGAGGGAGAGGGGGTGGGGGTCGTCGTGGGGGGCGCGACGACCGGCTTGCGCGTCGGGGCGGGCGGGCAGGTGGTAGCGGGCACGGCATCCTCGACACCGGGCGCGACGACGGTGACCAGGGATCCGCCGGCCAGGCCGAGCGCCGCCTGGGGAGTGGCGCGAAGGTCGGAGTCGCTCGGGACGGTCGTCGACCTCGTGTCGGTCGAGAAGGCGATGCCGCCGAGCAGGGCGGGCACCGCCGGGTCGAGGTACTGCAGGCCGTTGATGAAGGCGACGGCGTCGGCGGCGGCGGCCGGCCGGCCGCCCGCGGTCAGCGCCTGGGCGGCGACGCCGGTGGTGTTGGCGTTGACGGCACCGTCGGCGCTGGTGAATCCGCCGGTGGCGCCCTGGATGTCCTCGAGCCGGTCGAGACCCGCGGTGACTCCGGCGGCGGCCCTGCCGGCCGACCCCCCGAGGTCGCCGTTGCAGAGGGTGGCGTCGCCCAACGCCAGCAGGGCCTGCACCGCGAAGGCGGTGGCATCGGAGTCGCTGACGCACCCGTCTGCCGCGGCCAGCGACCCGGAGAAGCCGCCGTCGGCGCACTGCCGGCTCAGCAGCAGCTCGACGGAGCCGACGTTGACGCCCTGCCCGGCGCGCGCCAGGCCGATCAGCGCCAGCGACTGCCCGATGGTGTTGGAGTAGTCGCCGTAGGTCGACTGGTCGCTGAACCGACCCTTCGTGGTCTCAAGCGCCCGGAGCTCGGCCACGAGGTCGTGGCCTCCGAACGCCCGAGGGTTGCCGCCGGCCACGACCACGGCGAGGAGTGTCTTGGCCAGCGGCCCGGCGTAGGCCTCACCGAAGGACCCGATGTAGTCGTCGACGTGGCCTTCGAGGTAGGCAAGCGTTGCGCCGGCCTGAGCGGGCTCGGTGCCGACGGCGCTCAGCGCGATGAAGGCGTCGATGGTGTTGCCGCCGTCGAAGAACGTGCTGTTCGGGTAGACGTAGTGGTCGCCCCCGGCAGCGAGGGTGCGCGCGATGAAGCCTGCGGCGGCGATGTCGTCGGCGGCAGCCAGCGCAGCGACGGCCGGAGCTGGAGCGGTGCTCGTGGAAGCCGTGGGGGTGGCGGAGGAAGCCGGGGCGGTCGGGCTGGCCTTCGGTGCCGGGCTGGTCGCGCTCATCGTGGGGCTCGGACTCGCCGTGTCGCTGGGCGGCGCGGAGGGGGCCGGCTCGGTGGGGGTCGGCGTGGTCGTGCCGGATGGGTCGGCGCCGGGCGTCGCGTCGCTCGACGCGATGGCGCTGGGGCCCGGCGAGGCGGTGCTGGATGCCATGGGGACGGCATCCACCGTCGTGCTCGTGGGGGCGCTCGCGCCGGGGTCCGCGAACGCGGCGGACGCCGGCGCGCCGACCAGTGCGGCGGCCGCGAGCAGGGTCCCGGCACGGCGCAGCAGGGCGCCCCGGGCGGTGGTGGGGGTGGACATCAGTGCCTCTCTTGAGCGTTCCCGGACGTGATGCCCGAACGCCCGGGAGGCCCGGTCACTCGGGCTCCGTTCCGCATTCCTCGACGGTGTTGTGGAGCCGCTCGCACCTGCCGGGCATTCCGACTCGCCGCGACCTGGCGTCGCGACCCACGGCTGCGGGACAGTGCCGGACTTGGACCGGCTTCCCCCGAACAGGTGCGTGTGGGTGCCGCCCGAAGGCGACGGCCAGACTCTACTCCCTGACGGAGGTGCCGAACGCCGCCCGCGTGGCCGGGGTCACCGTGCAGAACCGGCTCGGCCCCGCAGCTCCCCACCCTCCACCGGCAGCCGGGCGTCGACCATCGCGGATGCCGTCGGCTGTCCCCGCGCGGCACCGGCCGAGCCCGTTTTGTGCCCCAACCGGCCCGCTCAAAAAGGCGGTGGGTCGTCGTCGCGACGTCTGATCTGCCGTGCGAGCTGTCGGTGGCCCCGGTTCGGGTGGTGCGGCCACCCGTCGTCGGCCAGCACCGTTCCGACCACCGGTTGCAGCTCGACGCGGTGCCGTCGGCCGTGGTGGTCTCTCCGGGTCGTGCTGGCCCGGCAGCGGGACGGGACGGTTGCCGCGTGGTGCTCCAGGAGGAACTCGAGGTGGCTGTGGGGTCCGTCGGGCAGGGCGGTGAGGGTGACGCTGGTGCTCGGTGCTGCAGCCGCGGGTGTCGCGGCGCCGCCGAGGACCGTGCAGGTCAGGGCGTCGGCAGGTGAGGTGGTTCGGACTCGGCCGGTGGGGTCGGTCCAGGTCACGGTGCCGTCGGCGGCCGACGTAACGCTCCAGCCGGGGAAGCGGCAGCGCCGGTCGCGGGCCTTGACCCGTTTCGCCATCCGGGCCGAGGGCCGGTACGCCCCCGATCCGAAGCCGGCGGCGATCTGCTGCAGGGTTGACGCCCCGCCGGTGCGAACCGTGTCGGTGCGGTTCGGCTGCACGGCTTGGTTTGGTGTGTCGGCACCGGTGTCGGTGCGGTTCTGCTGCACGGCCCCGCTCGGTGCATCGGCCCCCGGGTCGGTGCGGTTCGGCTCCACCGCGTCGTTCCGTGCCTCGGCGTCCGACTCAGGCGCCTCACCGTGCGTGGCGTCCTGCCCGATCGCCTGGTCCTGCGTCAGCGATGCCTTCTGCTCGAGCCTCGGGTCCTGCGCACTCAGGCTGGCCGGGTCGACGAGGGCGCCGGTGTCGGGGTGGCAGGGCGCCACCTCAACCGTTGCTACTCGTGACGGTCGCCCACCGTTGCCGGCGGGGCCGATGGCCTCGGCCAGGTCATCGGCCGCTCTCTCCGCGAGAGCTGCGCAGTCGTCAGCGACAGCACGGCGCCCGACCGTGCCAGTGGACACCGCGGCCGCTGGGACGGTCAGGGTCAGCACCGCCTCGATGGTGGCCTGCCCAGCCACCAGGTCCGTGAGAGCCCTGCCGCGGGCGGCCTCGACGTGGGTGCCGGTGCCATCGGCGACATATCGGCGAGCCAGTGCGTCGATCGCCGCCCACGCGCGCGCCGCGTCCAGGCTGGGAAAGGTGCCCTCCCACCGGTCGACCCCCGGCTCGGCCACCCACCGGTGCAGACCACACTCGCCCCGGGCCCGCTTGGCCCGCTCCAGCAACAGCTCTGGGCTGATCCGGGCCAGCGCCCGACGACACCGCCGCCGCAGGTGCGCACCGTCCTCGACCTCGAAGTGTCCCTAGAGCATCGTCACCACCGTCTCGCGCACCTGCGGTGGCGCAGCCGACAGCTCCACGGGGACCACACCCGCGCGATGGGAGTCCAACCGGCCCTCACCCATCGCGGCGTGCAGCCCGCCCAGGCCACCGTCGGTGCCCGACCCCTCGGGGCCATCCGCGGCCAGCCACACCGCCGCCTCGACCCGCCGTTCGGCGTGCAGCACGGAGACCGACAGCTCCCCGGACAGGATCGCCGGGGCGTCCAGCGCCACATGCCCCAGCGAGTGGTGCGTCTCGACCCCCGTGCCGTCCTCGAGGTACTCCGGCTCGATCGCCGCCAGGCGCACGATCGCAGCGTCCTGCACCGCTGCTGCCACATTCATCGCCCGCTGCGCCGCCCCGGCAGCGGCCGCCCACTGCGCCCGCGAGCCGGTCACGGCCGAGGGGGACGCCACGGCTCGCAGCGCCACAACAGCGGCATCTGCGGCTGCTGTCACGTCGTCCGGACCGATCGCCGAGTCCACCACAGCTACTCTCCCCCCGCGTCTCTGGTGTCCCTCCGTTGCGCCCAATGCTACGGTTCTGCCGTCAATCGCACAAGTGTTCGAGAATGCCCCAAAAGCATTCTGCTGCAAGCGAACAGCTCGCCTCATCGGGCGCCCAACCAACAACCGGACCCCGCAACCCGCCGGCTCCGCACCGTCCCAGCCCGTACGGGACGACAAACGCGGGCGCCCTACTCCACGCGCCCCCGGTAGACTCACCCTCACAGGCGTTCGAGCCGTCATCAGCGGCGAGCCTCCGGAAGAACGGGACCCCACGGCATCCGCCCGAAAGGTCTTCACTAGAACCGGACGCAGGGGTCACGTCACGACCTGGCACAAGAGCGGTCACCGCCCCCGGGCGGTGGCAAGCGAGGTGGTACCGCGGGAGGTGAGCGGGCCGGCATCCGGAACGGGGGCCGCGACCCACACACCCCTCGTCCTCGTCCCGAGCACGACGAGTCGACGACCCGCAGGAGCAGCACCCATGACGTACCCCCAGGTCTCCACGACCGGTGAGCACACCGGCGCCGCCTTCGGCGTCCCCGCAAGCCCCCGGTTCCCGCAGATCGAGGATGCCGTGCTCGCCCGCTGGGCCGCCGACGACACCTTCGCCGCCTCGGTCGCCAACCGCTCCACCGGCGAGGACGGCGCCAACGAGTTCGTCTTCTACGACGGGCCGCCCTTCGCCAACGGCCTGCCGCACTACGGCCACCTGCTCACCGGCTACGTCAAGGACATCGTCCCTCGCTACGAGACGATGCGCGGCCGCCGCGTCGAACGACGGTTCGGCTGGGACACGCACGGCCTGCCCGCCGAGCTCGAGGCGATGAGCCAGCTCGGCATCAAGACCAAGGAGGAGATCCTCGAGCTGGGGATCGAGACCTTCAACGCCAAGTGCCGCGACTCGGTGATGAAGTACGCGGGGGAGTGGCAGGAGTACGTCACCCGTCAGGCCCGCTGGGTCGACTTCGACAACGACTACAAGACGCTCAACGCGACCTTCATGGAGTCGGTGCTCTGGGCGTTCAAGACGCTCTACGACAAGGGCCTGGTCTACGAGGGCTTCCGCTGCCTGCCCTACTGCTGGAACGACCAGACGCCGCTCTCCAACCACGAGCTGCGGATGGACGAGGAGGTCTACAAGAACCGCCAGGACCCCGCCGTCACCGTCGGCTACCGGCTCGAGACCGGCGAGCTCGCCCTGATCTGGACCACCACCCCCTGGACCCTGCCGAGCAACCTGGCGATGGCGGTGCGCCCCGACATCGACTACGTCGTCGTCGAGTCGGACCTCACCGGGCGCACCGAGCGCTACCTGCTCGCCGAGGCGCGCCTCGGCGCGTACGCGCGCGAGCTCGGTGCGGATGCCGGTGAGCGAGTCGTGCAGCGGCTCACGGGTTCCGACCTGGTCGGGCGCCGCTACACCCCGCCGTTCTCCTACTACGAGGGCCACGCCAAGTCACACGTCGTGCTCGCCGCCGACTACGTGACCACCGACGACGGCACCGGCATCGTGCACATCGCCCCGGCCTTCGGTGAGGAGGACAAGCAGCTCACCGACCAGTACGGCATCACGCCCGTCGTCCCGGTCGGCCCCGACGGGAAGTTCACCTTCCCCGTCGCCGACTACGAGGGCCTGCACGTCTTCGACGCCAACCCGCTCGTCATCGAGCACCTCAAGGCGGCCACCGCCGGCTCGGGCGACCACGGATCGGTCACCGAGGGCACCGTGCTGCTGCGCCGCGAGACCTACGACCACAGCTACCCCCACTGCTGGCGCTGCCGTGAGCCCCTCATCTACATGGCGGTCTCCTCGTGGTTCGTCGAGGTGACGAAGTTCAAGGACCGCATGGTCGAGCTCAACCAGCAGATCACCTGGGCGCCCGAGCACGTCAAGGACGGCCAGTTCGGCAAGTGGCTCGAGAACGCGCGTGACTGGTCGATCTCGCGGAACCGGTTCTGGGGCAGCCCGATCCCGGTGTGGCGCTCCGACGACCTCGCGTACCCGCGGATCGACGTCTACGGCTCGTTCGAGGAGCTCGAGCGCGACTTCGGCCGCCTCCCCCGGGGCGAGAACGGCGAGCCCGACCTGCACCGCCCGTTCATCGACCACCTCACCCGGCCCAACCCCGACGACCCCACCGGCAACTCCACGATGCGCCGCGTCGAGGACGTGCTCGACGTGTGGTTCGACTCGGGCTCGATGTCGTTCGCCCAGGTGCACTACCCGTTCGAGAACGCCGAGTGGTTCGAGCACCACTTCCCCGGCGACTTCATCGTCGAGTACATCGGTCAGACCCGCGGCTGGTTCTACACCCTGCACGTGCTCGCCACCGCGCTGTTCGACCGGCCGGCCTTCTCGTCGTGCGTCAGCCACGGCATCGTGCTCGGCAGCGACGGGCAGAAGATGAGCAAGTCGCTGAAGAACTACCCCGACGTCTTCGACGTGTTCAACCGCGACGGCGCCGACGCCATGCGCTGGTTCCTCATGTCGAGCGGCATCCTGCGTGGCAGCAACCTGATCGTCACCGAGGAGGGGATCCGCGAGGGCGTGCGCCAGGTGCTGATCCCGCTCTGGAACAGCTGGTACTTCTTCAGCCTCTACGCCAACGCGTTCGACGGCGGAACGGGCTACACCGCGCAGTGGTCGACGGCCTCGCCCGACCCCCTTGACCGCTACCTCTTGGCGAAGCTGCGTGGGCTCGTCGAGACGGTGCAGGGCCAGATGGACTCCTACGACATCCCCGGCGCCTGCGAGTCGGTGCGCCAGTTCGTCGACGCCATGACGAACTGGTACATCCGCCGGTCACGGGAACGGTTCTGGGACACCGCTGCCGGTGACGGAGCGGTGGCCCGGGCCGCGTTCGACACCCTCTACACCGCCCTCGAGGTGCTCACCCGGGTGTCGGCCCCGCTGCTGCCCCTGGTCACCGAGGAGATCTGGCGCGGACTCACCGGCGGCCGATCGGTGCACCTCGAGGACTGGCCGGATGCCGGGCAGCTGCCGTCCGACGACGCGCTCGTCGCGGCGATGGACCAGGTGCGGGCCGTCTGCTCCACGGGGTCGAGCCTGCGCAAGGCCGAGAAGCTGCGGGTGCGCCTGCCGCTGCCGGAGCTCACCGTGGTCACCGCCGACCCCGCGGGCCTGCGGCCGTTCGCCGGCATCGTCGCGGACGAGCTGAACGTCAAGGCGGTCACGGTGCTCGACGTCGCCGAGGCGCACGAGTCCGACTTCGGCATCAGCCAGCGGCTCGTCGTCAACGCGCGGGCCGCCGGGCCACGCCTGGGCCGCGACGTGCAGACCGCGATCCAGGGGAGCAAGACCGGCGACTGGTCGGTGGCCGACGACGGCACCGTCACCTCGGGCGGGCTCGCGCTCGTCGAGGGCGAGTACGCGGTCGAGACCGTCGTCGACGCCGAGCAGGCCGGCAGCCACGTGACGGCGATGCTGCCCGACGGCGGGTTCGTCGTGCTCGACACCGACGTGAGCCCCGAGCTCGAGGTCGAGGGTGCCGCCCGCGACCTGGTCCGGGCGGTGCAGCAGGCCCGGCGCGACGCCGGCTTCGACGTGTCGGACCGGATCACCCTCGAGGTGACCGGCGCCGAGTTCGTCTACCGCGCCGCCATCGGCCACCGCGAGCTGGTGACCGCTGAGACGCTGGCCGCCGAGCTGTCGGTCACCCCCGACCTCGACGACCTCGACCGCGACGGCTCCGGCGTCACCGAGGTGGTCATCGGCGAGCGCTACCCCGCCCGGATCAGGGTCACGAGGCGCTGACCGACCGGCTCCGGCCGGTCGCGCCAGCATGGACAATGGGCGGGTGAGCCCCGCCCCCGATGCCGTCCAGCGCGATGCCGCGCACCAGCTCCAGCTCAGCCGCCGGCTGCGTGAGGTCGAGGCGTCGATCCTCTCCCGTGCGCCGGAGCACGACCTCGAGCCGTCGCTGGACCGGATCCGCGCCGTCATGGAGCTGCTCGGCGACCCGCAGCGCACCTTCCCGGTCATCCACGTCACCGGCACCAACGGCAAGACGAGCACGGCCCGGGTCATCGACGCGGTGCTGCGCGAGCTCGGCCTGAAGACCGGGCGGTTCACCTCGCCGCACCTGCACTCGATGCTCGAGCGGATCTCCGTCGGGGGCCGCCCGGTCGACGCGGAGCGGTTCCTGGCCGCGTACGACGAGGTGATCCCGTTCGTCGAGATCGTCGACGGGCGCTCCATCCTCGACGGCGGGCCGGCGATGACCTACTTCGAGGTGCTGGTGACCGTGGCGTACGCCGCCTTCGCCGACCTGCCGGTCGACGTCGCCGTGGTCGAGGTGGGCATGGGTGGCTCGTGGGACGCGACCAACGTCGTCGACGCCCCGGTCTCCGTCGTGACGCCGATCGACCTCGACCACCGGCACTTCCTCGGCGACACCGTCGAGGCGATCGCCGGCGAGAAGGCCGGCATCATCAAGGCCGACGCCATCACGGTGGTGGGGGTGCAGGAGTTCCCGGAGGTGGTCGAGGTGCTGCTCGAGCGGGCGGCCGAGGTGGGGGCCCGGATGATGTTCGAGGGCAGCGACTTCGGCGTCACGGCCCGTGACGTCGCGGTGGGGGGTCAGCAGGTCTCGCTGCGTGGTCTGGCGGCGGAGTACCCGGAGCTGTTCCTGCCGCTGCACGGTGCCCACCAGGCCCAGAACGCCGCGGTGGCCGTGGCGGCGGTCGAGGCGTTCCTCGGCGGCGGTGAGCAGGCGCTCGACATCGACGTGCTGCGCGCCGGCCTCGCCACCGTCGACTCACCCGGGCGGCTCGAGATCGTGCGCCGCAGCCCCACGGTGCTGGTCGATGCCGCGCACAACCCGGCGGGCGCCCGGGCCCTGCGCGACGCCATCGCCGACTCGTTCACCTTCGCCAAGCTGGTGGGGGTCGTGGGCGTGATGAAGGACAAGGACGCCGCCGAGCTGCTCGAGGCGCTCGAGCCGGTGCTCGACGAGGTGGTCGTCACCCGCACCTCGTCACCGCGGGCGATGTCGCCGCGCCAGCTCGGCGAGATCGCCACCGACATCTTCGGCGAGCACCGCGTCGTGGTGGTCGACGAGCTGCCCGACGCCCTCGACCGGGCGGCGGGCATGGCCGACGAGGGCGGCGGCGTCACCGGTGGCGTGCTGGCCACCGGCTCGGTCGTCACCGCCGCCGAGGTGCGGATGCTGCTCGGTACCACCGGCGCCTGATCGGGTCCGTCGGCCGCAGGCTGCACGCGGCCGGCTCGCTCGCACTTCTCACACCGGTCTCCTCACCGACTGGCCCGGTTCGGGTACCGCGCACGCGGCGCCGGGAGAACACTGAGGGCATGCGGTCGTCGAGCCGTAGCCCGGCAGCGGTCCTGATGTTCTCCACGTACGCCCTCGCCGGTGTCGGCTTCTTCCTGGCCGGCTGGGACGGCACCGCCGACGGTGCCCTGCACGTCGTGACCCTGGTCAACGTCGGGCTGGTGGGCGTGGTCAGCTTCCTGCGCCACGTCGTGTTCGCCCGCAGCGATGCCGCGCGGATGG
The DNA here is from genome assembly GCA_963747405.1 of uncultured Actinomycetota bacterium. Lineage (GTDB taxonomy): Bacteria > Actinomycetota > Actinomycetes > Actinomycetales > Dermatophilaceae > Fodinibacter. The sequence goes on along the minus strand of CAVVFG010000018.1, from coordinate 107,605 downwards.
GCTGGGCGGACGAGGGGGCCTCCAACTTCCAGCTGGAGGTCGGCTTCGCCAATCTCGCCGTCGGCCTGACCGCCCTGCTGGCGTGGGCCGGTGGGTGGGGGATGCCCGCCGAGGTGGTGGTCACGCTCGTCTTCGGGCTCTACCTCCTGCAGGCCGCCCTGCTCCACGTGCGCAACCGGCTGCGCGACCGGGTTCTGAGCCCGGTCGTGGTGGCCAGGCTGCTCGGCATCCTGCTGATGGCGCTGGGCCTCCTCGCCGTCGCCGTCATCGGGGCGGTGAGCGCTTCGCTGCCGCTTTTGTGAGCTGAGTCGCTCAGTCGTCGAGGTCCTCGCCGGCCAGCGCCCGCGCTGCGAGGCGCTCCTCCCCGGCCAGCTCCCAGACCTCCCAGGCGGCACGCGAGCTGACGACGACGATCACGCAGCCGAGCACGATGTCCGGCCAGCCCGACCCGGTCCACGCGGTGACCAGGGCCATGGCGATGATTCCCACGTTGACGACGACGTCGTTGCGCGCCGAGAGGTAGGCGGCGCCGCTCAGGGACCCGCCGGAGCGCCGCACCCGCACCAGCAGCAGCGCGCAGACCGTGTTGACAACGGCCGCCCCGCCGGCCGTGACGACGAGGGCCGTCACGTCGGGGGCGACCGGGTCGACCGCCTTGACCGCGGCCTGCCAGGCGGCGACCAGGGCCGGGACGAGGATGACGAGGGCCATCGCATGACCGGCGAGTGCCCGGCGCCGCAGCGGCCAGCCGAGGGCCAGGGCGATGAGCAGGTTGACCGCCGTGTCCTCGAGGAAGTCGACGGAGTCGGCGAGCAGCGACACCGACCCGATGGCCAGGGCCACCGACACCTCGACGAAGAAGTACGCGAGGTTCAAGCCGGCGACGAGCAGCACCACCCGACGCAGCCGGCGCGGCTGCACGACCGGCACGGCGTCCACGGCATCCATGCCCTTCATTCGACCAGAGGAGCCCCGGCGCGGCGGCCCGTCACGGCAGGGTGAGGGTGACCTCCACGGTCTGGCCGGACACCACCTGGACCGGCGTGGCCCCGGCCGCGGACGACGAGCCGTCGTTGCACACGGTGGTGGCACCTTCGGTGACGCACACGGCATACCCACCGGGGCGCAGCGGGATGGGGGATCCCAGGTGGTACGCGGGGCTGCCCACGGGATAGCCCCACACCCGGTAGCCCGAGGCGCTGTGCACGTAGTCGATCCTCACGTCGGAGAGGTCGCCGTCGGGGTCGACGATCGTCGGGTGGATGGTGCCGGGCTCGAGGAGGGTGAGCGTCGGGACGGTCGCCGTCGCCGTCGGTGGGACCGTGATCGTCTGGGCACCGGCGGCCACCAGGGCGCTGACATCGACCGGGTCCTTGCTGTGGGGGATGTACGGCAGTCCCATGGCGACCTCGTTCGCCAGGTAGGTGCCAATTCTGTTCTCGCGGACCCCCCAGCTGGTGAGCACCAGGTAGGTGCCCGGAGGCACGATGGCCCGCCAGGTGCCGTCGGTGCGCCCCGTGGTCGTGCCGAACGCGGCGTACGTCGGGAACGCCGATCCGTCGACCGCGGAGATGCTGACCTGGCCCAACACGTCCGGTTCGCCGCTCGGGCCGACGACCTTCCCGGTCAGGACGCCGCTGGGGGTGAGGATGACGTCCTCTCCGACGAGCCGACCCCCCAGCGGGATCGCCACGGTGGTCAACGGGCCGTCGGCCGCGCTGCGGGCGCACCCGGGCCGGTACCGACCGTCGGGCTCGAAGGACCAGGCCTGCTCGGTGCCGGTGCGGGCACAGACCGCCACCGACCGCAGGTCCACGGGGACCGCCCGGTAGGTGCCGTCGGCACGAGAGACGGTGTCGGTGCGATCAGGCGCGGTGGTGCTCACCAGGGCCCCGTCGACGGCGTCCCCCGAGCCCGCCGACCTGACGGTTCCGGTCACCTCGGCCCGCTGCCCCACCGTGGCGATGCGGTCGACGACGACGTGGGCGCTGCCCGCGGTGACGGCATCGATGGAGACGTTCAGCGTGTCGCGGGAGGGCACCGGCACCAGGACCGAGGTGGTGACCGTGCGGCCGGCGGCGAAGTTCAGGAAGCTGGGGCCGCTCCGCCTGCCGCTGTCGGACTCGGCGACCAGGCGCAGGTGCCCCGACCGGGTGGCGCCGGTCACCGTGACGCTGAGCAGCGCAGCGGACCCCTGGCCGGTGGTGAGCGGGACCCGCCGCGAAGAGCCCGCAGCCAGCGCGTCCCCACCGGCCGAGCGGGTGTCGAGCACGCGGGCCGGCCTGCCGACGGTGAGGCCCGCGAGTGTCGCGCCCGGGTCACCGCCGACGACCCAGCCGAACGCGTCGACGACAACGTGCACCGGGGCGGACGACATGTTCCACAGACGCACCGAACCGGTGCTCGACAAGGGCACCACGGACAGGCCGGCGCGGTCGACGCCGACGCTGTAGGTCAGGGTCGTGGTGCCGGGTCTGGCGGTGCTGGGGGAGTGGGCGACCAGGTAGCCGGCCGCGCTGGGCTTCACGGCAACGATGTTCAGCGCGGCCGCGGCGGCACCTGCCGGCACACCGTGCCCCGCGACCACGACGTCGCGGTAGCCCCTGGCGGGAATGGCGCTCGCCGAGGGCCGCGTGTCGGCGACCCGGGCACCCGGCGTCGGCCGGAACGAGCCGGGCCGCACCGAGGTGCCGTCGTCGAGCACGTAGCCCTGGATGGCGACCAGCACGTGCGTCGCGCCGGCGGAGCCGTTCAGCACCCGCAGCGCACGGGAGGTGCCGAGCGTGGCCACGACCGTGTTGGGCACCGGCGTGCCCGGCGTGTAGTTCAGGGCGGACACCGTGGGGCGGGGCGCGGTGCCGCCCCAGACCATCAGCCAGCCGTTCCGCTCCATCCCCACGGCGGTCACGGTGAGGACCACGGCACTCGCGGTGGGAGGCACCCAACCGGGCAGCACGTCGAGCATCCGGGTCTCGTGCGGCCGCAGCACCGTCGAGCGTCGGGAGTCGTAGAGGACCGCACCGACGTGCGGATCCGGGCCGAGGTCGCCCAGGCCGATGACGCCCTTGGCGCCGGGCTCGATGGTGCCCGCACCGGCCGCGGTGGCGGTTGCGGCGACGGCAGTGGTCGCGGCGGTGGCGGGAAGCCCGGGCAGTGCCAGGGCGACCGCGCCCAGGATGGCCGCGACGGCGAGGCGGGAGGACGGTGCTGACCGGTGCAAGGGGACCCCTCGGTTGCGCTGATGTCGGGTGGATCCTAGGTCGCGGGCGCCCTCGCGGCCGCATCGTCGCGCGAGGTCGGGAGAACTCGCGACCGGGTGGGCGGCATACCCTTGCCTGCATGAGCCCGTTGTTCAAGCTGGTCCTCCTCGTCGCCGTCCTGGCGGCGGTGTGGTGGGTCGTCACCTCGATGCGGGCGAGCCGCGGTGCCTCCACGACGGCGTTCACGCCCGTCGAGGACCTCACGCCCGAGGTGCGCCAGACCATCGACGCCGCGCTCGACCGCGGCGAGCTGATCGGGGCGATCAAGCACTACCGCGCCGCCACCGGGGCCGGCCTGGCCGAGTCCAAGGCGGCCGTCGAGACGCGGCGCTGGAAGCGCGAGGGATGAGCCGGCTCCAGCTCTACGGCCGGCAGGGCAAGTTCACCTACCGGCTGCTCGCCATGGCCCTGTTCGGCCAGGCCGTCATCCTGTCGTTCTTCGCCCTCGTGGCCCGCGGCAACGCGATCGCCGACGGCCGGCCGGCCGACGGCCAGCAGCTGTTGTGGGTCGGGCTCGGCCTGGCCCTGCTGGCCCTCGTCGCCTCCGGCCTGATGCGCCGCCCGTTCGGGGTCACCCTCGGGTGGGTCGTGCAGGCGCTCACCTGGGCCAGCGCGCTGCTCGTGCCGGCGATGGTCGGGGTCGCCCTGGTCTTCACCGCGCTCTGGGTGCTGCTCCTGTTCCAGGGCGGCACCGTCGACCGCGTCGTCGCCCAGCGCGAGGCCGAGGAGGAGGCGCAGGCCGCCGCCGACGCCGCGCCGCCCGCCAACTAGGCTGGCCCCCGTGACCATCGAACGCTCACTCGTCCTCGTCAAGCCCGACGGCTTCGCCCGCGGCCTCACCGGGGAGGTGCTGCGGCGCGTCGAGGCCAAGGGCTACCGCCTGGTGGCCCTGTCGGTGCTCACCCCCGACCTCGACCGGCTGCACACGCACTACTCGGAGCACGTCGGCAAGTCGTTCTTCGAGCCGCTGTGCGAGTTCATGTCCTCCGGCCCGGTCACCGCCGTCGTCATCGAGGGCGAGCGCTGCGTCGAGGGCTTCCGGGCGCTGGCCGGTGCCACCGACCCGAGCAAGGCACTGCCGGGCACCATCCGTGGCGACCTCGGCCGCGACTGGGGCACCCCGGTGCAGCAGAACGTCGTGCACGGCTCCGACTCCCCGGAGTCCGCCGCGCGCGAGATCGGTATCTGGTTCCCCGAGCTCTGACCCCGGGCCTGCTCGTGCGGTGCCGAGCCGCAACGGCCGGCGTCCGGCGCGGCATCCGGACCGCGCGCACCCGTCCACCTAGCCTGCTGACATGAGCGGCTGGGCGTCGGGATGGGTGCGCGGGCGGGACCTCGCCATCGACCTCGGCACCGCCAACACGGTCATCTACGAGCGCGGCCGCGGGGTGGTGCTCGACGAGCCCTCGGTGGTGGCCGTGCGCACCGGCTCGAGCCAGCTGGTGGCTGCCGGCCACCGCGCCAAGGAGATGCTCGGCCGCACCCCGGAGTCCGTCACGGCGGTGCGCCCGCTGCGCGACGGCGTGATCTCCGACGCCGACGTCACCGAGCGGATGATCCGCTGGTTCGTGGAGCAGGTGTCGCCCTCGCGGCTGGTCCGCCCGCGCGTGGTGGTCTGCGTGCCGAGCGACATCACCAGCGTCGAGCGCCGGGCGCTGGAGGACGCCACGCTGCGCTCCGGCGCGCGGCGGGTCTACGTCATCGAGGAGACGATGGCGGCGGCGATCGGCGCCGGCCTGCCGGTCGAGGAGACCCGGGCGTCGATGGTCGTCGACGTCGGTGGCGGCACGACGGACGTCGCCATCCTCAGCCTGGGTGGTGTCGTCACCTCTCGCACGGTGCGGATCGGCGGTGACGAGATCGACGACGCGCTGGTGGCCCACGTGAAGAGCCAGTACTCCCTGCTGCTGGGGGAGCGCAGCGCGGAGGACCTCAAGATCGGTGCCGGCTCGGCCTTCCCCCTGCGCGAGGAGCTCGCCGGGCGGGTGCGTGGCCGTGACCTGGTCACCGGACTGCCCAAGACCGTGTCGATCGGCTCGGCGGAGGTGCGCCGGGCCATCGAGGCCCCGGTCGTGCAGATCGTCGAGCTGGTGCGCACCGTGCTCGACGTCTGCCCCCCGAGCTGGCCGGCGACGTCGTCGACCGCGGGATCGCCCTCACCGGTGGTGGGGCGCTGCTGCGCGGCCTCGACGAGCGGCTCGGTCACGAGCTCGGCGTACCGGTGCGCGCCGCCGACGACCCCCTGCACGCGGTGGTCCGCGGGGCCGGGCGGTGCGTCGAGGAGTTCAGCACGCTCGAGCGCGTGCTCGTCGACAACCGGCGACCTTGACCATGCACGTCCGCCGCACCCCCGGCACGAGCGGCACCGGCCGCGATGGCGGCAGCAGCCGCGCCGGCGGCGGGATCCGTGGCGCCTCCTCCCGCTCACGCCGCCTGCTCACCGTCGGCCTCGTGCTCACCGCCGTCGTGGTGGGGCTCGGACTCTCGGGTGGCGCGGTGCTCGAGCCGGTGCGCGGCGGCGCCGCCACGGTGCTCGGTCCGCTCGAGCGGTTGCTGCGGCCCGGCGACGACGACGTGTCCGCGGCCCGGGCCGAGCAGACCCTGCTGGCCACCCGGCTGGCGGCCGCGCAGCGCGAGGTCGCGGCCCTGCGCGGCGGCGCCGGCATCCTCGGCACGCCTGCCCTGGCCGGAGCCCGCCTCGTGCCCGCCCGGGTCGTCGCCGTCGGCGCCACCGGCCCGGCAGGCCCCGAACGGGTCACCATCGACGCCGGCTCGCGCGACGGGGTCGAGGTCGACCGCACGGTCGTGGCGGCGCAGGGCCTGGTCGGCCGGGTCGTGTCGGTCGCCCCATGGACCTGCGACGTGCTGCTCGTCGGCAGCGCCGGCCTCACCGTCGGCGTCCGGGTGGGGCCGCGCGGGGTGCTGGGCGAGGCGTCCGGCTCCGCACTGGCCGGTGGCGCCCGGCCCGCTCCGGGCTCGCTCTCCCTGGCCCTGGTCGGCCGCGGCACGGCAGGCGAGGGGGATGTCGTCACAACCCTGGGCAGCGTCGGCGACCGGCCGTTCGTCCCCGGCATCCGGGTCGGCACGGTGAGCACCGTGCGCACCGCGCTCGGCCGGCTCGCGCCCACCGGCACGATCACCCCCGCCGTCGACAGCACCTCGCTCGATGTCGTCGCCGTGGTGCTGACCGCCGGGCGCAGCGCCCCTCGCCCCGAAGCGACGGGCACCGGATGACGTCCCGGCTCGCCCTGCTGCTGCGGGGCCTGGCCGTGCTCACGGCGGTGCTGCTGGTGGTCTCGCTGGGCGTGCGCCACGTGCCGGTCGTGCCCGACCTCGTGCTGGTGCTCGTCGTGGCCTGGGCGCTGTTGCGCGGACCGGTGGTCGGGGCGGGGGCGGGCCTGGCCGCGGGGTGGCTGCTCGACCTGGTGCCTCCCGGCTCGGCGCACCTCGGGGTGCAGGCGCTCACGTACGCCGCCGCCGGTGCCGTCGCGGGCCGGCTGCGCGTCGAGGGGCCGGTCACCGCCCCCCGGGTGGCCCTGGTGGCGCTGGTGTCGGCGGCCGTGGTCGAGGGGGTCGGCGTGCTGGGCGCGCTGGCGGTGGGTGCTCCCGTCGACCTCGCGGCGGTCGCGGTGCGGTGCGTCCTCACCGCCACGGTGGCCGCGGTCGTGGTGCCGCTGGTCGTGGCGGCCGAGCGCGGCCTGGCCCGCCGGAGGTTCGGATGAGGCGCCGCGCACGGGTGGGGGCCTCGCGGGTCGGCGGGGGGCGGAGCAACGGCTCGCACCAGGGGCGCTTCCTCACGGTCGTGCTGCTGGTCGCCCTCGGCTTCGCGGCGCTCGTCGGCCGGCTGGGGCAGGTACAGCTCGTCGGGCACGACGACTTCCGGTCCGTGGCCTCCGCCCTCGACACCCGCACCCTCGTTGTCCCGGCCCTGCGCGGCCGCATCTTCGACGCGCAGGGGCAGGTGCTGGCCGACAACCGGGCCAGCACGGTGGTGACCATCGAGCGCCGGGTGCTCGCCGACCGCCGCGACCGGGCCGCCTCGGTGGTGCGCGACGTCGCCTCCGTGCTGGGCCTCCCGGCGGAGCCGTTGCTCGGCCGCACCTGGCTGTGCGGCGAGCCGGGCGCCCCCGCGGCCCCCGCCTGCTGGGCCGGCTCGGCGCAGGTGCCGGTGCCGCTCGCCGAAGGCGTCGATCCGACCCGCGCGCTGTCGCTCGTCGAGCAGCCCGACCGCTTCCCCGGCGTGGCCGTGGAGTCGCGGCCGGTGCGGTACTACCCCCGGCCGCAGGGCGTCTCGGCCGCCCAGGCGCTGGGCTACCTGGGTCAGGTGCGCCCCGACGAACTCGGCGACGGTCGGGGCCTCGTGGCCGACGACCTCGTGGGCCGCTCCGGGCTGGAGCAGCAGTACGACGCCGTGCTGCGGGGGGTACCCGGGCGCACGGTGGTCTCGGTCGACGCCCGGGGACTGGTCACCGGGGTGGTCTCGCGCACCGAGCCGGTGCCCGGCCGCGACCTCGTCACCTCGCTCGACGTCCGGGTCCAGGCGGCTGCCGAGAGGGCGCTCGCGACCCAGATGGCCGCGGCCCGTCACCGGGGCTGGCCGGCCGACTCGGGCGCGGTCGTGGTGCTCGACCCGCGCACCGGTGCGGTGGCCGCCCTGGTCAGCCTCCCGGTCTACGACCCGAACATCTGGGCCGGGGGCATCTCGCAGGCCGACTACCGCAGGCTCACGGCGGCATCCGCGAACACGCCGCTGCTGTCGCGCGCCATCGGCGTCGAGCTGGCCCCGGCGAGCACGCTGAAGCCGGCTTCGGTGGCCGCCGCGGTCCGGGCCGGCAGCTCCCTCGACGGCACCTACGACTGCCCGGCGAAGTACCGCATCGGCAACCGGGTCTTCAACAACCACGAGACCTCCGACCGCGGGCTGATCAGCTTCCGGATGGCCATCCAGGTGTCGTGCGACACCGTGTTCTACGCGCTGGCCTACGACTCGTGGCGCGCTCAGGGTGGCTTCGCCGCCGAGGACGACGCCGACGACCCGTTCGTCGCCACCACCACGGGGCTGGGGCTCGGCGCCCGCACCGGCATCGACCTGCCCGGCGAGGCGAGCGGCCGCATCCCCGACCGCGCGTGGAAGAGGGCTGCCTGGGAGGCGACCAAGGGCGAGTCGTGCCGGCGGGCCCGCACCGGCTACCCCGACGTCTCCGACCGGAAGCAGGCCGCGTACCTGCAGCAGGTCGCGGTGGAGAACTGCCGCAGCGGCTACCTGCTGCGGCCCGGTGACGCCGCCAACTTCTCGATCGGGCAGGGCGACGTCGCCGTGACACCCCTTCAGGCCGCCGTGATGTACGCCGCGATCGCCAACGGCGGCACGGTGCTGACGCCGCGCGTGGGGACCACCGTCGTCGACCCGGGAAGCGGCCAGCAGGAGCCGGTGGCCGCCGGCCCGAGCCGCCGGGCACCGCTCTCGCCGCAGGTCGACGCCTACCTGCGCGACGCCCTGCGCGATGCCGTGGCGGCCGGCAGCGTGCGCGACCTGTTCCGCACCATGCCGCGCTGGCCGGTGGCGGGCAAGACCGGCACCGCCGAGGTGGTGGGCAAGCGCGACACCTCGTGGTTCGTGTCGTACGCCCCGGCCGACGCACCGCGCTGGGTCGTGGCGGTCGTGGTGGCCCAGGGCGGCTCCGGCGCGGGAACCGCCGCGCCGGTGTCCCGGGCGGTGCACGACACCCTGCGCACCCTGGGGTGACGCGCCCGGCGACCCACAGGTGCGTGCGCCCGGGCCGCCCGCCTGCCAGACTTCTCGTGGGAGCAGTGGCAGGGGAGGTCCGATGTCGCCGATGGCAGCACTGTGGCGGTGGCCGCTGCGGGCGCTGGTGGCGCACGTGGTGCTCTTCGTGGCGCTGCTCGTCCCGCCCGTGATCATGGGGAACGGCAGCAGGACGGCGGCCCTGTTCGGGATCGACCGCTACCTCGGCGGATCGGTGCTCTACCTGGTGCTGCTGCTGCCCCTGGTGCTGGTACTCGGCCTGGCGCTGGGCGTCGTGGCCGGGGGAGCGCTGCAGCTGTGGGGAGCCCGCCCGCTCCTCGCCGCCACCGTGGTCGGGGTGTCCGCCGCCGCGTTGGCGCTCACCGCGCTGTCCTGGTTCGACGGCTGGGACCGGATCCCGCCGCTCACTGCCCTCGCCCACGGCACCCCGATCGCCGTGCTGGCCGGCCTGCTGACCGTTCGCGACGCCCGTCGCCTCGGCGGCGGCCGCGCGGCGGCCCGCACCCGCCACAGTGTCGACCTGGCGCGCGAGAGGACCCCGGCCGCCGGATAGGCTGACGCCATGGCTGACTTCGACGTCGTGGTGCTCGGTGCTGGTCCCGGTGGATACGTCGCGGCGATCCGCGCGTCCCAGCTGGGCAAGAAGGTTGCGGTCGTCGAGAAGAAGTACTGGGGCGGCGTCTGCCTCAACGTCGGCTGCATCCCGAGCAAGGCCCTGATCAAGAGCGCCGAGATCTCGCACCTGCTCACGCACGAGAAGGCGAAGTACGGCATCGAGGGCGACGCCACGATGGGCTACGCGCCCACCTTCAAGCGCTCCCGCCAGGTGTCCGACGGCATCGTGCGCGGCGTGCACTTCCTGATGAAGAAGAACAAGATCCAGGAGATCGACGGCTGGGGCACCCTCACCTCGGCCACCTCGATGGACGTCGCCCTCAACGACGGCTCCACCCGCCAGCTCACCTTCGACCACCTCATCATCGCGGCCGGCGCCGTCACCCGGATGCTGCCCGGGGTGGAGGTCTCGCAGAACGTGGTCACCTACGAGGAGCAGATCCTCGACGAGAACCTGCCGGGCTCGATCGTCATCGCGGGCTCGGGCGCCATCGGCGTCGAGTTCGCCTACGTCATGAAGAACTTCGGCGTCGACGTCACCATCGTCGAGTTCCTCGACCGGATGGTGCCCACCGAGGACGCCGACATCTCCAAGGAGCTCGCGAAGCACTACAAGAAGCTGGGCGTGAAGGTGCTGCTGAGCACCAAGGTCGAGGGGGTCGAGGACACCGGCTCGGGCGTGCGGGTCACGGTCTCGCCGGCGGCCGGGGGCGACCAGCAGGTGCTCGAGGCCGACAAGTTCATGTCGGCCATCGGGTTCGCCCCGCGCACCGAGGGCTACGGGCTCGAGGCCGCCGGCGTCGCCCTCACCGACCGCGGCGCCGTGGCCATCGACGAGTACTGCCGCACCAACGTGCCCAATGTCTACGCCATCGGCGACTGCACCGCCAAGCTGATGCTCGCGCACGTCGCCGAGGCCCAGGGCATCGTCGCCGCCGAGACCCTCGCCGGCGCCGACACGATGCCGGTCGACTATGACTTCGTCCCCCGCGCCACTTACTGCCACCCCCAGATCGGCTCGTTCGGGTACTCCGAGGCACAGGCCAAGGAGAAGGGCTATGACGTCAAGACCGCCACCTTCCCGTTCACCGCCAACGGCAAGGCGATGGGTCTGGGCGATGCCGTGGGCTTCGTGAAGCTCGTCGCCGACGCGACGCACAACGAGATCCTGGGCGCGCACCTGATCGGCCCCGACGTCACCGAGCTGCTCCCGGTGCTCACCCTCGCGCAGAAGTGGGACCTCACCGCCGACGAGGTCGCGCGCAACGTCTTCGCCCACCCCACACTGTCCGAGGCGGTCAAGGAGGCCGTCGAGGGCATCGTCGGCCACATGATCAACTTCTGACCGGGCGGCCAGCGGGCCGGCCGGTGCACGGCGTAGCGTCGGTGCGGTGACCGAGCAGCAGCCGTACGACGTCGTCGAGCAGCACGACGGCTTCGAGGTGCGCCGCTACCCCGCCCACCTGCTGGCGGAGGTCGAGGTGGAGGGCTCCTTCGAGGACGCCGGCAACCGCGCCTTCCGTTCCTTGTTCCGCTACATCACCGGCCACAACACCTCCCAGCAGTCGGTGGTGATGACGGCGCCGGTGCTGCAGGAGGCCGCGTCGGAGAAGATCGCGATGACGGCGCCGGTGGTGCAGGCGGAGAGCGCCGGGGGCGGCTACGTCGTCGCGTTCGTGCTCCCGGCATCCATGACGCTCGAGACGGCGCCGGTGCCAGCCGACCCCCAGGTGCGCGTGCGCGAGGTGCCCGAGCGGCTGGCCGCCGCGGTGCGCTACTCAGGCCGCTGGACCCGGGGCTCCTACGAACGCCACCTCGCCGACCTGCGGGATGCCGTCGTCGCCGCCGGTCTGGTGGCCATCGGGGCGCCCCGGCTCGCGCGGTTCGACCCGCCCTACATGCCGTGGTTCCTGCGGCGCAACGAGGTCGTGCAGGACGTCGTGCGGGCCCAGGGCGCGTCTCCCATGAGGTGAGCACGGTCGCGGGGCACTGTGCTGGGTGGGTCGCGTGCGATGATGCCCGGTGATGGCAGCGGGGTCGGCCTCGTAGTGGATGCCGTGCTCGGATGGCCAGTGGGGCGGGCCTTTTCGTGACCTTCGGCAGGTCCTGCAGGGGATCATCCACCCGTACCGCACCGGGGCCTGGCCCGGCGCGAAGACGGCCACGACGCGTTCGGGATGGTCACGTTGCCGCTGCCGACGACGTGGATCAGGCGAGTCGAACCCGGGCCGGCGTCAGGAACGCGGGGGACGCCCTGCCCGTCACGGGCCGGCGAGCGCTCGTTCGTCCACGTCGGTGGGAACGCGTCCGCGCCGTCAACGACCGGTCTCGGCGCTGGGGGCGCTCAGGCCTCACGGGCGGCCAGCGCCTCGCTGAAGTGCAGCCCGGTTGCCGCCCGGATCCGGTCCATCACCTCGAGGGTCGCGATGGTGTCCGCCCACGGCCGCAGCGGCGACCCGGTCTCGCCCGCGTGGACCCGCCGAGCGACCTCGGCGGCCTCGAAGTGCAGGGCGTCGTGCTCCACCTTCGGCTCCTCCCACGCGAGGGGCCGTCCACCCCGCTGGTGCAGGGTCATCGGTCCCGGCAGGTAGTACCGGGTCCCGAGGTCCATCCGGCCCTCGGTGCCGATGACACTGGCGGTCGTCGCGCTGTCGGCGAGGATCGAGGTGTGCAGCGATGCCGTGGCCCCGGCCGGGGTGGCCAAGGCGATCGCGAGCTGTCCGTTGATCCCGTTCGGGGCCGCCGTCGCGACCGCCGTCACCGCGTCGGGCTGCCCCAACGTCCAGGTCGCGAAGGTCACGGCGTAGGTGCCGAGGTCAAGCAGGGGGCCCCCGGCGAGCTCGGCGCGCATGATGCGGTGGGGCACGTCGAAGCGCTCGCCCATGTCCGCCTGCGCCGCGACGACCTCCCCGAGCACGTCCTGCTCGAGGATCTGCCGAACGACGTCGAACTTCGGCAGGAAGAGGCTCCACATCGCCTCCATGCAGAAGACGCCGGCGCGAGCAGCGGCCGCCCCGATCGCGCGGGCCTCGGCCGCATCGAGGCCGACGGGCTTCTCGACGAGCACGTGCTTGCCGGCCCCGATGGCGAGCAGCGCGTGCGGCAGGTGGTAGTTGTGCGGCGTGGCGACGTACACCACGTCGACGGATGGGTCGGCGACCAGCGCCTCGTAGGAGCCGTGGGCAACCGGGACGCTCCAGGCCCCGGCGGCCTGCCTCGCGGCCTGCGCGGTGCGCGACCCGAGGGCCTGCACCCGCTGGCGGGTGTGTCCCCGCAGGGACGTCACGAAGGCCTGTGCGATCCATCCCGTGCCCAGGATGCCCCAGCGCAGCGGCGGTGCGTCCGCCGACTCTGGGGTTCGCGGGGTGGGCAGTGACGTCAACGGCATGACTCACATCCTTGGTTGGTGCCGGGACGCTTCGGCAGGGCCGCAGCGATGATCACGTGTGGGGCGGACCGGTGGTCCGCCGCTCGACGAGGGCGGGGGGCAGGTGGGTCTGCGACTGCGAGGAGGGCTCTCCGTCGAGCCGACCACACAGCCGCGCGACCGCGAGAGTCCCCAGGTCGTGGAGCGGCTGGGCCACGGTGGTCAGTGACACCGGGCGGATGCCGGCCAGCCGGGTGCCGTCGTAGCCGACGACCGAGACGTCCTCCGGCACCGACCTTCCGAAATCAGCGACCGCCGCCAGGGCACCCATCGCCGCGAGGTCGTTGACGACGAACAGGGCGGTGGGGGGGTGCTCGGCCTCCATGGCTCGGGCCGCGCCGTGGTAGCCCCCCTCCTCGGTGAACAACCCGGGAAACACCGCGACTGCGTGCTGGAGGCCGTGACGTCTCATCGCCTGGCGGTACCCCCGGCGCCGGTCGCGGGCGACCGCGCTGGTGCCCCCGTCGACGTGGACGATCCGCTCGTGGCCCAGGGCAACGAGGTGGTCGACCGCGAGGCCCGCGCCCACCACGTCGTCGTTGCTGATCGAGTCCAGGTGCGCGACCCCCTTGGGGGCACTGCCGATGACGACCCCTGGGCAGTCGGCCGTGAGCGCCTGGTCGAGCCCGGCCGGGAGACGGTGACCGAGAGCGATGATCCCCTCGACCCGGAACTCCAGGAGCTTCTCGAGCTCGGCCCGCTCGGCCTGGTCGTCCTCACCACCGACGACGACCAGAGTGCGGTAGTCACGCCGCCGTGCCTCGGTCTGCACGGCGTCGAGCACATCGGCGGTCACCGGGTTGTGCAGGTCGAGGACGAACACCCCGATGGTGCGGGTGCGCCGGGCTCCGAGGGCGTGGGCGGCGGCGTTGCGTCGGTACCCGAGCTCGTCGGCCGCGGCGAGGATGAGCGTGCGAGTGCGCGGTGCGACCCGCGGCGCGTTCTGCAGGGCGAGCGACACCAAGGACTTCGAGACCCCGGCCCGTGCCGCCACGTCCCGGATCGTCGGGTGCCCGTGAGGTTCGGGACCTGCCACGGCGTCCCCGTTCTCCGGGGCCATCACGTACCGCGTCGCTGGGTTGCCAGCCCGGCCTCGTGCGCGGCCCGGGCCCGGCGCACCGACTCGAGCTCGCTGACCTCGGGGACGCCGACCTGCCAGAAGAGGTTTCCCTCGGTCCAGTCGGACTCGCGCACGTGGATGACGATGACGCTGGTGCGGTCATGGGCCCGCGCCTGCTCGATCGCCGCCTCAAGCTCGGAGATGGAGGACGCCCGCGTCGCGTGGGCGCCGAGCGACGCCGCATGTGCGACGAAGTCGACGCGGACGTCGCTGTTCGGGCCCCGCGCGTCGCGCAGCATGTTGTTGTAGGGGTTGCCGCCCTGGCCCCGCTGGAGTCGCTCGATGACGGCGAACCCCGCGTTGTCGCAGACGAGGAGGATGAACTTCTTGCCCGACAGCACCGAGGAGTAGATCTCGCTGTTGAGCATCAGGTAGGAGCCGTCGCCGACGAGGCAGAGCACCTCACCCTCGGTGCGCGCGAAGGCGGCACCCCAGGCTCCGGCGATCTCGTAGCCCATGCAGGAGAATCCGTACTCGCAGTCGAAGGTCGCGACCGCCTTGCTGAGCCAGTTGATGTTGAGCTCGCCGGGCAGGCCCCCGGCGGCGGTCATGACGTAGTCCTGCGGTGTGGCCGAGCGGTGCAGCGCCCCGATGACCTGCGCGTAGCTCAGCGGCAGGGCACCGTCGTCGGCCAGCCGGCCGGCGATGAAGCGGCCGAGCCGCTCGCGCAGCGCCACGCCGGCGTTCGTCCACTCCTCCGGTGCGACCCAGTCGCCCAGCAGCTCGGACAGCTCGACGAGGCTCTCGCGCGCGTCACCGACGACCGGGACGGAACGGTGCTTGGTCGCGTCGAACCGCGCCGTGTTGAGGCCGATCAGCGTGGTGCTCTCGGAGAAGAGCGTCCACGAGCCGGTGTTGAAGTCGTTCAGCCGGGTGCCGACGGCGAGCACGACGTCGGCCCGGGCGGCGGCTTCGTTCGCCTCGTCCGCCCCGGTCACCCCGAGCGGGCCGGTGTAGCGGGGGTGGTCCCCGACGAGGCTGGACTTCCCGGCGACCGTCTCGACGACCGGGATGCGGTGGCGAGTCGCGAACTGCGCGAGCTCTGCCTCCGCGAGGGAGTAGTGGACGCCACCCCCCGCGATGATGACCGGCCGCTCGGCGCCCGCCAGGACCTCCGCGGCGCGCGCGATCTCCGCGGTCGCCGCACGGGGCCGAGGCACGGTGTGCACCACCGGCTCGAAGAAGGCCTCCGGGTAGTCGTAGGCCGCAGCCGCCACGTCCTGCGGCAGGCCGAGGAACGCAGGGCCGCAGTCGGCCGGGTCCAGCAGCGTGCGGGTCACCTGCGGAAGCGAGTTCAGCAGCTGCGCCGGGTGGGTGATCCGGTCCCAGTAGCGCACGACGGGGCGGAAGGCGTCGTTGACCGTCGTCGTCGGGTCGCCGAAGTGCTCGACCTGCTGCAGGACCGGGTCGGGGAGCCGGGAGGTGAAGGCGTCGCCGGCGATGAACAGTGCGGGGATCCGGTTGGACATGGCGACGCCGGCGGCGGTGACCATGTTCGTCGCACCGGGGCCGATGGAGCTCGTGGCGACCATGACCTGCCGGCGCCGGGTGGCCTTGCCGAACGCGACCGCTGCGAGCCCCATGCCCTCCTCGGTCTGCCCGCGCCACACCGGGAGCTCGTCTCGGTGCTGCTCGAGCGCGTGGCCCAGGCTCGTGACGTTGCCGTGGCCGAAGATCGCGAAGACGCCCGGGTAGAGCGGGACCTCCTGCCCGTCGACCTCGGTGCGTTGCGCGACGAGATAGCGGACCAGCGCCTCGGCGGTGGTGATGCGAATGGTGCTCATCTGGTCTCCTGGAGGTCCTGCACGCCCTGCCAGCCCCGCGACTCCCACGAGTCGATGAGCGCCTGCTGCACGCTGACGACGTCGACGGCCTCGGCGAACCCCGGGCTGAACGCCGTGCCGGTGGCCAGCGCCTCGAGGAAGGCGAAGTCCTGGATGGTGATGAGGTCCTCGAAGCCGATGCTGTTCGCCTGCCCTGGGACGAACGCGCCGTG
The DNA here is from genome assembly GCA_963747405.1 of uncultured Actinomycetota bacterium. Lineage (GTDB taxonomy): Bacteria > Actinomycetota > Actinomycetes > Actinomycetales > Dermatophilaceae > Fodinibacter. The sequence goes on along the minus strand of CAVVFG010000018.1, from coordinate 91,420 downwards.
GAACGGGAAGCGCTCACCGCCGAAGATCGTCGTGTACCCGGAGTCCGGGGAGTCGGTCACCGCGTAGTACTGCAGCTCGTTGATCCGCTCGTGGTTCCAGGCGAGCGAGCCCTTGGTCCCGTAGACCTCGAAGGCGTTCTGGCTCTCCGGCCCGACGACCGTGCGACTGGCCTCGAACGTCCCGGTGGCCCCGGCCTGGAACCGGCACAGCATCGAGGCGAAGTCCTCGTTCTCGACCTCCCCCGTCGGGTCCTGCGGGCTCCCCGTGCCGTAGTGGCTGGCGGCACCGGTCGGGAGCGGCCGACGAGGGATCGTCGTGTTGGCCATCCCGACGACCTCGGTGATCGGCCCGACGATGAACTGCGCCATCGCGACCGAGTGGCTGAGGATGTCGCTCGTGACCCCGTAGCCCGCCTGGTCGAGGAAGAACCGCCAGGTGAGCAGGCCCAGCGGGTCACTGCCGTACATCGACAGGAAGCGCCCGCGGTAGTGAGTGACCTCGCCGATCGCACCGCTGGCGATGAGCTCGCGGGCGTGCAGGACGAGCGGTGACCAGAGGTAGCAGTAGCCGACGCCGGTGACGACGCCAGCGGCCTGCGCATGGCCGAGGGCCGCCACCGCGTGCTCCGGCCGGCCGCCGATCGGCTTCTCGCTGAAGACCGCCTTCCCGGCGGCCGTCGCGGCCTCGATCATCGGCAGGTGCAGCATGTTCGGTGCGGTCACCCACACCGCGTCCACGTCGGGGGCCATGACGGCCTCGCGCCAGTCCTCCACCGCCCGCTCGAACCCGAAGTCCTCGACCGCCTGGCGGCGACGGTCGGCCACTGGGTCGGCGCACACGACGAGGTGCGGGTCGAAGGACCGCTGCGGGAAGTGGCCGGGGATGCGGCGCGCGGAGCGGGAGTGGGCCTGGCCCATCCAGCCGAGGCCGAGCACGGCGATGCCGATGCGAGGCTTCAACGGGTCACCCGCCCCGAGGCGGAGGTCATCGGGAGCCGCGGGTCCTGGCCCTGCTCGGCCCATGCCTCGCGGATCCAGTGGTGGTCCGGGTCGTCGCAGAACGCCATGGTGCGGTCGTCGGCCGGGCCGGCGAGCACGTTGAGGAAGTACATCGGGTACTCCGGCTGGGCAGTCGAGGGGCCGTGGTAGCCCTCGGGCACGAGGTACACGTCGCCGTCGAGCACGGTCACCGTCTCGTCGAAGGACCCGTCGACGGTGTAGACGCGGAACAGGCCCTGCCCGTGCGGGTGGCCGTGCGGGGCGTCGAGGCGGCCCATCCGGAAGTAGTAGATCTCCTCGTTGGTGGGCGCGCAGTCGCCGATGCCGTCGTGGCGGTGCGGCGGCCACGACGACACGTTGCCGCCGGGCGTGAGCACCTCGCAGACGTTGATCTTGTCGGCGCCGGCGAAGGAGCCGGGGGTCGCGATGTTGGTGACCTGGCGGGAGGCGCGGCCGCCGCCGCGGACCTCCACCGGCACGTCCCCGGCCGCGGTCACCCTCACCGGGAAGCGCTCGGTCGCCCGCGCCGTGCAGAGCGCCACCTCGCCGGTCGCGGCCACGATCTCGACCTCGGAGCCCAGCGGGAGGTACATCCAGTCCGAGACGGCGTCGAAGACACCGGTGCGCCCGCGCAGGGTGTGGGCTTCGCCGTCGACAGTGACGCGCACGTCGGTCGCCGACAGTGGGACGAGGACACCCTCGACGCCGTCGAGCACCCGGGCGATGACGCCGGCTCCGAGGTCGAACACTTCGAGCCCGCTGTAGGCCCAGCCGGCCTGTTCGGGCGTGACGGTGACGAGGGTGTCGGTGCCGGCCAGGGTGCCGGTGCGGTGGTGGTTGCTCACGGGAGGGTCTCCTCGGGGGACGGTGCGGCAGCAGGGTGGACAAGGGCACCGGCGCGGTCGACGGCGTCGCGAACGCTGAGCACCTCGGGGTAGAGCAGGGCACGTCCGGGCACCAGGCCGCGAATGTTCGGAACGGCCAGCGCCCTCTCCCAGCCGCCGAAGACCAGCTCGTGCTCGCGGCCGGCGTCACCGCCGAGCAGCAGGATGGGGCAGGTCGTGGCGGCGGCGACGCGGGTCGGGTCGGCGGTGGCCGGGATCTTGAGCCAGGTGTGCGCCGAGGAGGACCCGAGGCCGCTGGCGATGGCGACCATCCGGACCAGTGCGTCCTCGGACGGGTCGAGCTCGAGCCCACCGTCGTCCCGCCGGCGGTACGGGAGTGGCTCGACGAGTGCCATCACCCCGGCGTCGGCGAGCGCCGTCGTGAGCCGGGCGACCGTCTCGAGCGTGCGGGGCACCCCCGGGTCGGTCGGCTCGACTCGCAGCAGCGTCTTGCCACCGTCGAGCCCGAGCGAGAGCACGTGCTCGGCGTCGTAGGCGGTGAGCCGGTCGTCCAGCTCCCAGCGGGCGCCGGCGATGCCGCCGCGGTTCATCGTGCCGACCGCGAGCCGGCCGTCGAGCGCGCCGAGCAGTGCGAGCTCCTCGAGGACGTCCGCGCTGCCGAGCACACCGTCGACCCGGGGGTCGGCCAGGCCGGTGAGGAGGCGGTCGAGGAGGGAGTGACGGTCGGCCGCGGCCATCGGGTCCGTGCCGACCGCGAGCTTGCCGCGGGAGGTGTGGTCGGCGGCGAGGAGGAGCATCTGGCCGTCGGCGCCCACGAGGGGGCGTCGAGGACGGCCCGCGAGGGCATGCGGCAGGCTGTGGGGGTCCCGGACGCGCGCCTCGGTCAGGGCGTGGAAGTCCTTGTCGCTCAGCGCCTTCTCGTGCTCAGCCATGGCCGGGAACCCGCTCTCGGATGGTCGCCGAGCTCGCCGCGAAGGCCTCGAGCTCGGGCAGGGTCGGCATCGCGTCGGCGCAGGTGAGCCGCGAGGTCACGAGCGCCCCGGCGGCGTTGGCGAGCTGCCCGATCCTCGACAGCGACCAGCCGCGCACCAGGCCGGTCGCGAGGGCGCCCCCGAAGGCATCGCCGGCCCCGGAGCCGCAGCGCACTGTCACCCGGATCGGCTCGACGACGACCCGCTCCTCGGCCGAGGCCAGGAGCACCCCGTCGGCACCCATCTTGACGACGGCGACCGAGACCCCCCGAGCCAGCAGCGCGTCGGCTGCATCGTGCGGGTCCGTCGTACCGACGGCCATCGCGCACTCGGCACGGTTGCCGATCACCACGCTGCTGCGGGCGATCGCCCGCTGGGCGGCGTCCGTCGCCTCCGACGGGTCGGCCCACAGGTCCGGCCGGTGGTCGAGGTCGAGGACCGTGTGCGGCCGGCCCGCCCGTTGCTCCATCCAGCGTGCGGCCGTGCTGGCAGTGGCGCCGGTCGCCAGCGCGCTGCCGCTCATCCACAACACCCGGGCCGCGGCCAGGGTGCGCTCGTCGACGGCGTCCGGCGGAATCGCCGTGTCGGGGGCGTCCGCCGCGCGCAGGAACGTGATGGTCGGCTCGGCAGGGTCCTCGAGCGCCACGAGAACCACGGGGGTGCGGCCGCCGGCCTCCCACCTGACGAACCGCGTCTGTACCCCGAGGGCGGCGAGGCGGGCGACCACGTACTCACCGAGCGGGTCCACCCCGACGGCGGTGGCGACCGCGGCCCGCAGGCCCAGCCGGGCACCCGCGACGGCGACGTTGGTCGGGCTGCCACCGATCGACTTCACGAAGGTCTGGGGCTCGAGGAAGGACGCGCCCGCCTCCTGCGCGTAGAGGTCGACGCTGACCCGCCCGAGGGTCAGCAGGTCGAGCGGCTCCGTCGTCACGTGCCCTGCTCCACCAGGGGCGCGACGACGTCGCGGAGGTAGCGCATCGAGTCCTTGACGTCGGTCACCGGCCCCTGCCCCTCGGCGGGGAGGTCGGTGGTGATCGCGGTGTCCTGCTCGATGACGTACCAGCCCTCGTAACCGGCGCGCTCGAGCGTGACGACGACGTCGGCGAGGGCGAGGTCGCCCTGGCCGAGGGGCGGGAAGAGGCCCGCCTGGACGCCCTCCATGATCGAGCTGGAGCGGTCGAGCATCCGCGGCGCGAGGTCCATCCGGACGTCCTTGAGGTGCACGTGGCCGACCCGGTCGGCGGCCTGGCGGGCGAACTCGACGGGGTCGGTCCCCCCGATGGCGAGGTGGCCGGTGTCGAGGCACCAGGCGACGTCGCAGTCGTCGAGGACGCGGTGGACGTCGGCCGAGGTCTCGACGACCGTCTGGAGGTGGGGGTGGAGCACCTGCCGAAGCCCGGCGTCGGCACAGATGGCGTCGACCTCGCCGAGCATCCGGACCAGGTGCCGGTGCTCGTCACGGTCGAGGGTCCGGGGTACGGACCAGTCGTCGTCCATGACCGGGCAGGAGACGAAGGTGGTCGCGCCCGCCCGGCTGAACAGGTCGGCGACGGCCCGGGTGTGGGCCAGCGCGTCCTCGCGGCGCGCAGGGTCGTGCAGCACCAGCGGGGTGAAGCCGCCGAGCAGCGACATGCCGTGGCCGCCGAGCACCGCCCGGATGCCCTCGGGGTCGGCGGGGAGGAAGCCGGGGGCGCCGTACTCCGTGGCGGTGATCCCCAGGCCGGTCATCTCGCTGAGCACTCGGTCGGTGGGCAGCATCTGCCCCCAGCCCGGGACCTCACAGATACCCCAGGAGATGGGGGCTGAGGCGATGCGGTCGAGGAAGGGCATCCGGCGGCTCCTTGTTGGAACGGTCCAGCAAGGTTCCCATGGGTGGGGCGGCGATGCAAGACCCCGACGTCTGACCCCCCGCTGTAGGGACTCGACGTCGTCACCGGGGCGGCGACCGGGGTGTCTACTCGTTGTGTTCCCGGAAGAGCTGCCGATGGTCTGCGGCGTGCAGAATGCTGACCCTCGGCGAACAGGGCCACCACAGTCGGCCCACAGCGGGAACCGCCAGTGTCGAGAGATGGACGCGGCGACACTCACCAGCCCAGGACCCACCCTCCCCGCGGCTGCCGAGCCCACCGCCTCGACCGAGGGGCGCACCGGTGGTCGCGTCGAGCGTCTCGTTCGTGGACCGGAGCAGGACCCAGGGTGGGCGCGACCTGCCTACCTCGCGCTGCTCTTGGGCACGTTCGGCGGGTACCTGTGGAACCTCACCTCAGCGGGGTGGGCCAACTCCTTCTACTCTGCGGCGGGGCAGGCCGGGGCGGACTCCTGGTCCGCCTTCTTCTGGGGCAGCTTCGACGCCGGCAACGCCATCACCGTCGACAAGCCGCCGGCGGGGCTGTGGGTGATGGCGTTGTCGATCCGGATGATCGGCCTCAGCTCGTTCGCGATCCTCCTTCCGCAGGTGCTGATGGGAGTCGGCACCGTCGCTGTCGTCCATGCCACGGTGCGCCGGTGGTTCGGCCACGGGGCCGCCCTCCTCGCGGGGCTGGTCATGGCGCTCACCCCGGTGGCGGTGCTGATGTTCCGCTTCAACAACCCCGACGCACTGCTCACCCTGCTCATGGCCCTGGCCGTGTGGGCGACGCTGCGCGCGGTCCACTCAGGGTCGATCCGGTGGATGGTGCTCGCCGGGCTGTTCACGGGTTTCGGGTTCCTCACCAAGACGTTGCAGGTCTTCCTCGTCCTGCCCGCCCTGGGCCTGGTCTGGCTGCTCTGCGCCGACACGAGCCTGCGCCGGCGCCTGCTCGGCGGCCTGGCCGCGGTCGGGGCGCTCGCGACGTCGGGCGGGTGGTGGGTGGCGGTCGTCGAGCTGGTGCCCGCGAGCATGCGGCCCTACGTCGGCGGCAGCCAGACCGACTCCTTCCTGGAGCTGACCTTCGCCTACAACGGTCTGGGCCGCATCGAGGGCACCGAGGTCGGTTCGGTCGGCAACAGCGGCCCCAACTCCGGCACCGGCACGATCTGGCGGATGTTCTCCGAGTCGGTCGGCGGCCAGATCTCCTGGCTGCTGCCGACGGCGCTGCTGTTGTTCGGCGCCGGCCTCTGGTTCCGCGGCCGCGCGCCGCGCACCGACGCGCGCCGCGCCGCCTACCTCGTCATGGGCGTCTGGCTGCTCGTCACCGCCCTGACCTTCTCCCTCATGCAGGGAATCTTCCATGAGTACTACGTCGTCGCGCTGGCCCCCGCCATCGCCGCCCTCGTCGGCATGGGTGCGGGAGAGGCGTGGGAGCGGCGTGGCCGGGCGAGTGGGGCCGTCGTGCTCGCTGCATCGAGCGCCACCAGCGCCGTCTGGGCGTTCGTGCTGCTGTCGCGCACCACGGCCTACGGCGACTGGCTGCGGTTCGGCGGACTGGTCGTGGGTTGTCTCGCTGCCGTGCTGCTGCTCCTCGTCGCACACCTGCCTCGGCGTGCGGCCGGCGCTGTCGCTGCGGCGGCGGTCCTGGCCGCCCTAGCCGCCCCGGCGGCCTACAGCGCGACGACTCTCACCACGACCCACTCCGGGTCGATCGTCACCGCAGGGCCGTCCATCGGCAACGGAGCGGGCGGGATGCCGGGGCGCGGGTTGGGTGGCGGCCCCGCCGGGGCCCCGGACGGAGGTACCGGCCGGGTGCCGGGGGGAGGTGGCGGCATGCCGCCGGGCGCCCCACCGGCGCCTGGCGTCGCCGGAGGACCGGCCGCCGGTACCCGTGGAGCCGGTGGCGGGATGGCTGGCCTGCTGGACGCCACGACACCGGATGCCGCCGTCGTGGGCGCCCTGAAGGCGAATGCCGACGCGTTCACCTGGGTCGCCGCGGCCGTCGGGTCGCACAACGCCGCGGGCCTGCAGCTCGCCAGCGAGCAGCCGGTCATGGCGATCGGCGGGTTCAACGGCAGCGACCCGAGCCCGACGCTCGACCAGTTCAAGCAGTACGTCACCGAGGGAAGGATCCACTACTACCTCCAGAGCAGCGGTTTCGGCGGCCAGAACGGCGGCTCCTCGGCCGCGAGCGACATCGCGAGCTGGGTCGAGCAGACGTACACGGAGCTGACCATCGGTGGCCAGACGTTCTACGACCTGACCCAGCCGGTGGGAGGTGCGTCCCGGTGACGACCGTCCTCGAAGTCGTGGTCCCGGTGCACGACGAGGAGGTGACCCTCTCGGCATCCGTGCACAGCCTCCACGACCACCTCGTGCGCACCTTCCCCTACCCGTACCGCATCGCGATCGCCGACAATGCGAGCAGCGACGGCACGTGGCTGGTCGCCCGACGGCTCGCGGCCACCCTGCCCGACGTCGTGGCGGTGCGGCTCGCCGAGAAGGGCCGCGGCCGGGCTCTGAAGCAGTCTGGTCGTGCTCGGACGCCACGGTGCTCGCGTACATGGACGTCGACCTCTCGACCGGCCTCGACGCGCTGTAGCCGCTCGTGGCGCCGCTGCCGTCCGGGCACTCGGACGTCGCGATCGGCACCCGCCGCCACCCCTCAGCGCAGGTGGTGCGCGCGCCGAGGCGCGAGCTCGTCTCACGGTGCTACAACCTGCTGTTGCACGCCGCGCTCGGGGTGGGGTTCTCCGACGCCCAGTGCGGGTTCAAGGCGATCCGTCGCGACGTGGCGGCCGAGCGCGTGAACGAGGTCGCCGAGCGCATCGGCCGCCGGCCGGCACGAAGTCCCCGGACCATGCGCGCCGAGATCGTGTTCTTCGCTGTGATCGGGGCGCTCAGCACGGTGCTCCACCTCGGCGGGTTCGGCCTTCTGCGCGAGGTGGTGGCGTCGGCGCCGGCGGCCAATGCCGTCGCCCTCCTCGTCGCAGCCGTGGCCAACACCTGGGCGAACCGGCGATGGACCTTCGCAGTGCGCGGGCGGTCAGGCGCGGCGCGCCACCAGGTGCAGGGTCTGGTCGTCTTCGCGACGACCCTCGGCATGACCACCGCCGGGCTGACCCTGCTCCAAACCGCGATGCCGGAGGCCCCCACGAGTGTGGAATCGCTAGTCGTGGCGGTGACGACGGCGGCCGCGACGGCCATGAAGTTCCTCGCGATGAAGCTGTGGGTCTTCGCGCCCGAGTCGCTGCGCCCGGCGCCCCCCCGCCCGTGCGCGGCCGAGAGTGTCGGACCAACCGGGCGACGCGCCATCAGGTAGGCGTGTCTCCATCAGCACCGCACCGGGGCCGCGTCGCGGGACCTTGCCGCAGAGCTCGGCGCGCGTACCTGGACCGCAACGTCGTCGAAGGCTCCTGCACCGCCATCACGCAGTGGCGCGCCCTGGTCACCCGCTACGACAAGCTCGCCATCACGTACCGTGCCGGACTGCCAGCTCGCGCCGGGGTCATCCGGCTCCACGCACGAGCGGACAGGCCCCAGGTCTGGTGCCCCACGGCGGCCAGAGCCATGATGAGACATGCTCGACGTTTCCCCGATCCCGCTGCGTGGCGAGGTGGTACTCGACGCCCGCGGGGGAGCGCGCGCGATGCGGGTCTCCTGGCATCCCGACCACGCGCTGGTCGTGCTCTCGATCTGGCGGGGGAGCACCTGCGTCGGCACGATGCAGGTCGACTCGGCCGAGGTGCCGCACCTCGTCGACGTCCTCGTCCGCGGCCTGGCGGCCTCGGCCTCGCCCTCCGAACCGCTCGAGGCTGCCGGCTGATGTCGTTGGGTGAGGCCATCCGCGCCGTCGTGGCCACGTACGCCGACTTCACGGGGCGTGCCGGCCGGCCGGAGCTGTGGTGGTGGCTCCTTTTCGTCGTCCTGGTCGCGGGGGCCCTCGACCTCTTCTCGGTGGTCCCGATCGGCGACGCGGGCAACCTCGGGTCCCTGCTGTCCGGGCCGTGACGGATCGCGGTGCTGCTGCCGACGCTGGCCGTGTGGTCCAGCCGGCGCGCGACACCGCGCCGGCCTGCGCTCTCACCTGGTGTCGCGCCCTGGCCTCAGCCGGCCGACAGCGCCTTCGGCAGCGGCTCGGCGTGCACCACGGTCAGCTCGCTGACCGCACGGGTGAGCACGACGTAGAGCCGGCGCAGGCCGGTGCGCTCGTCGGGCTCCGCCCGGGCGATGGCCGCCGGCTCGACGACCACCACCCGGTCGAACTCCAGGCCCTTGGCGATGCTGGCCGGCACCAGCTCGACCTGCCGGTCCTCGTCGTCGCCGTGCTCTGCGTCGAGCCGGCCGTGGGCGACCCCCGCGGCGGTGAGCTCGGTGCTCACGGCGGCGATCCCGGCATCCGCGACGATGACGCCCACGGACCCCGGGCGTCCGAGCGCGTCTCGCACCGCCTCGGTCACCGCGGCCGGGCGGCTGCCGCGCCCGGTGGGCACCACGGTGAGGCGGCCGGGGTCGTCGCGCACCGACCGCGGCGCCCCCAGGCCCGGCGCCATGTGCGGCAGCAGCCGGGCGGCGAAGTCGATGACCAGCCCCGGCACGCGGAAACCGCGGTCGAGCACGACGAGCTCGTGCCCCGGCCGCCCGAGGTGGCCCATCGCGTCGTCCCACGACCGCGTGGCCCACGAGGTGGTGCCCTGGGCGATGTCTCCGAGCACCGTGAGCGACCCGGTCGACGCCCGGCGGCCGACGGCGCGCAGCTGCATCGGGGAGAGGTCCTGCGCCTCGTCGAGCACCACGTGCCCCAGGCTGGGGGTGCGGTCGAGCAGGTCGGCCACCTCGTCGAGCAGGGCCAGGTCGGCCCGTGACCAGCGGGCTGCGCCCTTGCTGCGAGGGGGGTTCTCCCACAGCAGCATTCCCTGTTCCTCGGTGGTGAGGATGCCGTCCGCCGCGGCGGTGAGCGTGGCGGCATCCGAGAACAGCCGGAAGAGGACGGCAGCCGGGTCGAGCGCCGGCCACAGGCGGCGCACCTGGGCCGCCACCGGGGCGGACCGGGCCACGGTGTCCTGCACCCGGTCGTCGGGGGCGTCGCCCGAGCGCTCGAGCTGCAGCAGCACGCGGTGGGCGAGCCGCTGCGGGAGCAGGTCGCGGCCGGCGGAGTAGCGCACCCCTCGGGCGACGAGGGCGTCGAGCTCGTCCTGGATCTCGTAGGCCGGCACCCGCCAGCGCCGCGACCCGCGAGGCAGCACCATCGCCTCGTCGGCCCGCCCGACGTGTGCCCACACGGCCCGGTGCAGAACCTGCGCCAGGCGCGCATCGCCCTTGAGCATCGCCACGCCGGTGGGGTCCTCGGCCCGCACCCGGCCGTGGTCCAGCAGGGTGTCGATGGTGGCGTGGCCGACCCGGGCCTCGCCCAGGGAGGGCAGCACCGCGCCGATGTGGTCGAGGAAGGCGCGGTTCGGGCCGACCACCAGCACGCCCGAGCGGTCGAGCTGGGCGCGGAAGGAGTAGAGCAACCAGGCGGCGCGGTGCAGGCCGACAGCGGTCTTGCCGGTGCCGGGTGCTCCCTGCACGCAGATGCTGGTGCCGATGTCGCTGCGCACGATCTCGTCCTGCTCGGGCTGGATGGTCGAGACGATGTCGCGCATCGGGCCGCTGCGTGGTCGCTCTATCTCGGCGGCGAGGATGCCGCTGGGTGCCGTCGCGTCGCCGGCCGTGAGGCGCTCGTCCTCGTACGCCGTGAGACGGCCGCGGTCGACGCCGAAGCGGCGGCGCAGCTCCACCCCCATCGGGTCGGCCGGTGAGGCGCGGTAGAACGCGGTCGAGATCGGGGCGCGCCAGTCGACGACGACCGGGTCGCCGCGGCCGTCCGACACGTGCCGGCGCCCGATGTGGAAGGTCTCCGCGCCGTGCCCCGTGCGCGTGTCGATGCGGCCGAAGAACAAGGTGGTGCGCGGGTCGTCCTGCAGGGCGGCGACCCGGCGGGCCAGCACCCGGCCGAGCAGCTCGCTCGTCCAGGCGTCGGTGGCCCGGGCGGCGTCGAGCCGGTCGGTGCTCTCGCGCATCCGCCGCAGCTCGGCGCGGGCGTGGTCGAGGTGGGCCTGCTCGCGAGCGAGGACGCCGTCGGGCGCGGCGGTGGGGTCGGTGGAGGAGGTCTCGGCGGTCGGCGTGGGCACGGCGGATCCGCCTCTCGGGCTGGGAGTGATGTCCATACTGGCGAACCGACGATGGTAGCGCGCGGTGCGGTGTCGGCGAAAGCGAGATCGGGTGAGAACGCGGGACCGGCTGTCGGTGGGCCGCGGCACACTTCCGGGATGGACCGATCGACAGCTCCCATCCAGGTCGTCTTCGACGCCGCCGAGCCCGGCTCACTCGCCGAGTTCTGGGCGGCAGCGCTCGCCGAGCGCGGCTACGCCGTCCCCGGCCCGCCGGGAGGCTTCGCCGACTGGCCGGCCTTCCTCGCGGCCAACGGCATCCCCCAGGACCGGTGGAACGACGCCTCCGCCATCGAGGCCGAGGGCCAGCCGCGCATCTTCTTCCAGAAGGTGCCCGAGGCCAAGGCGGTCAAGAACCGCGTGCACATCGACCTCCTCGCCGGGGGTGGGCCGTCGGTGCCACTCGACGACCAGCGTGAGCGGGTGGCCGCGCAGGTGAGCCGGCTCGAGTCGCTGGGCGCCACGTTCGTCGAGGACCACGCCGAGCTCGGCGTGCACTGGGCGGTGATGCGCGACCCGGAGGGAAACGAGTTCTGCGCCTGACGCCCGGGGGCGGGGTCGCCGCTGCTCGTGAGGTTTGTCGCACGGTCGATGGGGAATGTGGGCCGGGTGACGGAACGGCATCCACCCCATGACCTGCGACGACGTGGCCCTGCGCCGCGTCCACGCGGTGGCGACGACCGCGGCTGGGGGATGTGGGTCCGCTCGAGGCGCTTTGGCAGCGTGGACCGGATCACGTCCACCCCCGCCGTGCGCCCCTCGCTGCCCGCGCTCACCGGCCTGCGCGCCGTGGCGGCGGTCTGGGTCGTGCTCTTCCACTACCGCGACGACCTGCTCGCCCTGGTGCCGGCACTGTCGCCGCTCGACACGTTCATGCGGGCCGGTTACCTGGGGGTCGACCTCTTCTTCCCCCTCAGCGGGTTCGTGCTGGCCTACACCTACGCCGACCGGCTCGGCTCGTTCTCCTGGCGGGGGAGCCGCGACTTCGTCCGCAACCGGTTCGCGCGGGTCTGGCCCTTGCACGTGCTGACCCTGAACCTCGACCTCGCCATTGCGGCCCTGGTGGGCACCCTCGGCGTCGGGGCCGACGGCCACCGGCGCACTCCGCAGGCGTACGTCGAGAACCTCGCCATGGTGCACACCTGGTTCAACGACCGGCCCAGCTTCAACGCCCCGGCCTGGTCGATCAGCTCGGAGTGGTTCGCCTACCTGCTCGCGCCGCTGCTCTTCGTGGCCGCAGTGCGGGTGCGGCGGGCCGGCCCCGCCCTCGCGCTTGCGGCGGCGTCGTACGCCGCGATGCTCGCCGTGTTCGCGACGATGGCCCTGCCCAACGGCAACCTCGAGCACATGTTCTACGTGCGCATCCTCGGCGAGTTCGTGGGCGGGATGCTGCTCTGCCTGGCCTGGGTGCGCGGCGGCGCCCGCCTCGGCCGCTTCGTGCCGGTGCTGCCGGCCACGCTGGTCGTGCTGGCGCTGGTGCCCGCCGCCTCGGCCGGCCACTACTGGGTGGCGCCGGCGCTCGGGCTCGGCGTGGCCGCCCTGGCGGGCTCCAGCGGCTGGGTGGCCACCGCCCTGTCCTGGTCGGTCGTCGTCGCCGCGGGGGAGGCGTCCTACGCCCTGTACATGACGCACCTGCTGGTGCAGCCGTTCGTGCACCCGCTGCGGGTGTGGGCGCAGGGGACCTGGTGGGCCAGCGCCCTGGTCGTCGCCGGGTTCGTGGGCACGCTGGCCGGCTTCGCGTGGGCCGTGCACCGTTTCGTCGAGCGTCCCGCGCGCCGCCGGCTCCAGGCCCCGCGCCGCCAGGCGGAGCCGCGCCGCGAGCCGGCCCCCGACCGGGGGGTGACCGACTCGCGGAAATGCGTCAGCGCCTGACCGGGTCGGTCCCGGTGCTGCCGGCCCTCCCTAGCGCGTACACCGGCAGGTGGTCGAGCTCGGCCGTGATCGGTTGTGGCTGACGCTTCGGGCTAGGCGCTGCCGGCGACTCCCACGAGATTGCCCTCCGGGTCGGTGAAGTGGCCGACAACCAGGCCCGAGGGCGAGGTGGCCGGCCCCATGACCCGGCTGCCGCCGAGTTGTTCGGCCTGCCGGAGCGCCGCCTCGACATCGTCGCCGCGACGTAGCACAGCGCCTTTGGCGTGCGCCCCGGGCCGCCCTCCACGCCGCCCCGGATGCCGGTGCGAGGGGGTGTCGAACTCCCAGTCGAAGAGCTCCCCGAAGAATGCTCGCAGCGCCTGAGGGTTGCTGCCGATGATCTCGAAGTGCACGACTGGGTGTGACATGTGCTCTCCCTCAGGCGTTCTGGGTGTTGCTGGCGAGGAAGCCGTCGATCTGGTTGATGGCGCTCGTGGCGCCCTCCTCGACGCCCATGTCGAGCACGGTCTGCAGGCCCTCGACGGTGGCGTACACACTCGTGTAGGTCGCCCGGGTGCCTCCGTCGACGGCCTCGAGGACGTAGGTGTTCTCGCCGACCGGCAGCTCGTCGTTGGGGGTGAGGTCCTCGTGGGCGAAGCCGTCGAGGAAGGTGAACCGCTGCGGTGCCTCCACGGCGGTGATGTCCCAGTAGCCCGCGAACTTCTGTCCCTCCGGAGAGGTCATGTAGTAGGTGGAGCGGGTGCCGGGGCGCAGCTCGTGGTCGACGAACGTCGCCGGGTACTCCGGGGGCCCCCACACCTGCTCCAGCTGGCGGGCGTCCTCATACAGGGCCCAGACGCGCTCGACGGGCGCTGCGAACTGGGCGGTGATGACGATGGTGCGGTTCTCGGCGTCCTTGGTGATGTCGGTGACGGGCATGTCAGCTCTCCTTCGGTTGTAGTAGCTCGTCGATGCGGGCGACCCGCCCCCGCCACACGCTCTCGAGCTCGTCGAGCATCGAGGCGACGGACCGGACCGCCTGCACGTCGCCGCTGGCCAGCTGCTCGCGGCCCGAACGCCGCTTGGTCAGCAGGCCGGCCCTCTCGAGCACGGCGACGTGCTTCTGCACGGCGGCGAAGCTCATGTCGTAGCCCGCCGCCAGTGCGCTGACCGAGTGCTCGCCGGCCAGCACGCGACGCAGGATGTCGCGCCGGGTGCGGTCGGAGAGGGCGTGGAACAGGGCGTCGGCCCGGTCCTCGGTGCTCTCGGTCATGCGAGCAATCTACAACCATATGGTTGTAGATTGTCAACCCTCGGGCGTCAGCTCCTCCTCTCCCGGGGCTGTGCGGGCTCCCACCCGAAGCGCCGGGCGAGCACGACCGCCCCGGCGAGCGTCCATGCCAGCAGGACCGCCAGGTGCCCCAGTGGGAGGCCGGCTGCCGCCCCGGGCGCGAGGGCCTCGCTCATGGCCGCCGAGGCGTGGCGCAGCGGGAAGAACCACGACACGGCGTCGAGCACCGGTGGGAAGCTGGCGTTGATGACGAAGATGTCGGAGATGAAGGCCAGTGGCAGCAGGGTGCCGAGCGTCACGCCGGTGAGGGCCTGTGCGGAGCCGACGAACGTCATCACCGCCAGGCCGACGACGGCGAAGCAGACGGCGGCGATGGTGAGCACCAGTGCGGCAGTCGGCAATCCGACCGGCCAGGCGGGGCGGAAGGCCAGTGCGGCAACCACGACGATGACCGCTGCGGTGAGCAGGGCGACGGCCAGCGCCCCGACGACCCGGCCCACCACCAGGGCGCCGGCAGGCAGCGGCGTGCCGCCGGTGCGCTTGAGCACCCCGCGGTCGCGCGCCTCGGCGACACCCTGCGGCATGTTGACGTAGGCCGTCACGGCGGCGCCGTAGATCGCCATCGTGCCGGCATAGAAGACGCCGAGGGTCTGGCCGTCGTTCATGAGCTGGCCGCCGCCGCCGTTGACGGCCGGGATGATCGCCACGAGCAGCACCGGGAAGGCCACGGCGAAGAACACCGCCGAGGCGTTGCGCCAGAGCACTGCCTGTGCGTGCCGCACCTGCTGCGCGCACAGCGTTGCCACCGAGGGTGGCGAGGTACGCCGCGGGGACGTGTCGGCGACCGCACGGCGGGTGCGCCGCCTGCTCGGGCTCGCCTCGGCCGGCCGGGAGGCGTCCCGGTCGCGGTCGCGCCGCAGCTGCACCGTCGCCACCACCGCTCCGGCCAGCCCCCACACCGCGATGACGGCGAGGTGGTCGAGCTCGAAGCCGGACCCGGTCAGGTACGGGTTCAGGGCGGCGGAGAAGACCGCCGTCAGGTGCTTGAGGGGAAACAGCCAGCCGATCGTCGCCAACCAGCCCGGCATCTGCCCGGTCAGCATGAACATGTCGGAGACGAACGCCAGCGGGATGACGATGCCGTTGCTCACGGCGACGGTGAGCTGCATAGTCGGCAGCGCCATCGCCAACGCGAGCCCGAGGGCGCTGAAGCACGCCGAGGCCAGCACCAGCGCGACGGCGATCGGGAGCACCGACCGGCTCGGCACCTGCAGGTCGTAGAAGACCACGCCGGACGCCAGCACGAGGGCGGTGGAGGTCAGGCCCAGCAGCAGGGCGGCACCCACCCGGCCGCCGATCAGCACCCAGCGGGGCACCGGCGCACCCGACTGGCGCTTGACCACGCCGGTCGCGCGCGCCTCGGCCAGCCCCACGGCGAGGAACGTGAACGTCGCCATCACGACGCCGAAGGCGGCCATGCCCGGCGCGAGGTACTGCACGGCCCGCACCCCGACCCGATCGTCGACGACCTCGTTGCCGATCAGCGCCGAGAGCAGCACGAAGAACAACAGGGGCAGGCCGATGCTGAGGATCAGGGTGATGGGCGTGCGCCGCAGCGAGGCCAGCTCGTGGCGGGTCTGCCGCCACAGCATCGGTGCCTCGTCGGCCCGCGACGCCACGGCCGGATGCCGTGTGTCCACGACCGTGGTCATCGCACCTCCACCGCCGTGTCGGAGGGCTCGCCGACCAGGTCGAGGTAGACGTCTTCGAGGCTCGGGCGGGCCAGCGTCAGGTCCTCGAGCTCCACCCCACGGTGCAGGGCCCACGTCGCGATCGTGGCGACGTCGACCGTCGGCGTCTCGGTGCGCACCTCGACGACGCTGCCGGCGATGCGGCGCTCGAGCCCGAGGGCGGGCAGGTCGGCGCCGTCGAGGCCGGCCGGCATCCGGAACGAGATCACCGTCGCCGCTCCCGCGGTGGCGGCCAGCTCCTCGGGCGTGCCGGAGGCGACGACGCGGCCGTGGTCGATGACGACCACCCGGTCGGCCAGGTGCTCGGCCTCGTCGAGGTAGTGGGTGGTGAGCAGGATCGAGGCCCCGAGGTCACGCAGGTCCGAGACGACGTCCCAGGCCCGCCGTCGCGCGGAGGGGTCGAAGCCGGTGGTCGGCTCGTCGAGGAAGAGCAGGGCGGGGTCGCCCACGATGCCCAGGGCCAGGTCGAGTCGCCGCCGCTGGCCTCCGGAGAGCGTCCTCACCCGGGCGTCGGCCTTGTCGTCGAGCCCGGTGAGGCTGAGCACCTCGGCCACCGCCTTCGGGTGCGGGTAGTAGCCGGCGTGCAGCCGGATCAGCTCGCGCGGGGTGAAGTTGTCCTCGAAGCCGGCTTCCTGGAGCACGATGCCGATCCGCTCGCGGAAGCCGCGGCCGCCGGTCTGCGGGTCGTGGCCCAGCACCGACACCGTGCCGGCGTCGCGCGTGCGGTAGCCCTCGAGGATCTCGACCGTCGTGGTCTTGCCCGCGCCGTTGGGCCCGAGCAGCGCGACGACCTCCCCGTCGCCGACCGTCAGGTCGAGCCCGTCGACCGCGGCGACGCCTCCGTAGACCTTGCGCAGACCGGTGACCTCGATGGCCGCCATGCTCGTACCTCCGATGCGCGGCCTGCCGCCCGGCGCGACAGCGCCCGACACCAGTCAACCGCGATGGCGGGTGTCCGGCGCGACCGTGTGAGGGATGCCTCGCCCGTCGTCAGCCGCCGGAGGGCTCCCTGACCTCGGAGCGGTCGACGTCGCCGTCGACGAGGTCACCGGCGGCGACGACGAGCAGCGGGTGCAGGGTGGTGTCACCCCGGCGGACCCGTGCGAGCAGCTCGTGGCGCATCCGCGGCTCCCAGAACTTGCGGATGTGGGTGGCGATCTCGACCGCGGCCTTGTCGGCCGGCAGCACCTCGAAGTTGCGAACCAGGTCGTGGCCGAGCCGGACGACCGGCGGCACGCCGTGCCCGTCGGTCGCGGTCATCGTGGAACCGGCTCGGCCACAGCGGCACCCGCCTGCGCACGGGCCGCCTCGGTGACCACCTCGACCTGCACCGCGGTCACCTTGTACTCGGGGCAGTTGGTGGCCCAGTCGGAGTTCTCGGTGGTCACGACGTTGGCTCCGGTCACCGGGTGGTGGAAGGTCGTGTAGACGACGCCGGCCGGCATCCGCTCGGACACCAGCGCGGTGAGCCGGGTGCTGCCCACCCGCGACGACAGCTCGACGACGTCGCCCGACGCGATGCCGCGCAGCTCGGCGTCCGCGGGGTGGATCTCGAGGACGTCCTGCGGGTGCCAGGTCGAGTTGGGGGTGCGCCGGGTCTGGGCGCCCACGTTGTACTGCGACAGGATGCGGCCTGTGGTGAGCACCAGCGGGTAGCGCCGGTTGGCGTGCTCGGTGGTGGGCACGTAGACCGTCGTGGTGAGCTGGCCGAGCCCGCGCACGAACGACCCGACGTGCATGGTGGGCGTGCCCTGGGGAGCGGCGTCGGTGACCGGCCACTGCATCGAGCCCTCGGCGTCGAGCCGGGCGAACGACACGCCGGCGAACGTCGGAGTCGTGGCGGCGATCTCGTCCATGATCTGCGACGGGTGGTCGTACGACATCGGGTAGCCCATCGCCGTCGCGATCTCGCACACGACCTGCCACTCGTCCTTGCCCACCCGCGACGGCATGACCGGCCGCACCCGGTTGATCCGGCGCTCGGCGTTGGTGAACGTGCCGTCCTTCTCGAGGAACGAGGCTCCCGGCAGGAACACGTGCGCGAAGCGGGCGGTCTCGTTGAGGAAGAGGTCGTGCACCACGACGAGCTCCATCGAGCGCAGCGCCGCCTCGACGTGTGCGGTGTTGGGGTCGCTCTGCGCGATGTCCTCGCCCTGCACGTAGAGCCCCTTGAAGGAGCCGCCGATCGCGGCGTCGAACATGTTGGGGATGCGCAGCCCGGGGTCGGGTTGGATCGTCACCCCCCACAGCGACTCGTAGATCTCGCGAACCTCCGGCCGCGACACGTGCCGGTAGCCGGGCAGCTCGTGGGGGAACGAGCCCATGTCGCACGAGCCCTGCACGTTGTTCTGCCCCCGCAGCGGGTTGACCCCCACACCTTCGCGCCCGAGGTTGCCGGTGAGCATGGCGAGGTTGGCCATGCCCATGACCATCGTCGAGCCCTGGCTGTGCTCGGTGACCCCGAGGCCGTAGTAGATGGCCGAGTTGGGCCCGGCGGCGTACAGCCGTGCGGCAGAACGCAGCTCAGGTGCCGGGATGCCGGTCTCGTGCTCCGTCGCCTCGGGCGAGTGTTCCGGGCGCGCGATGAACTCGAGGTAGGAGTCGGCGCCCTCGCAGCGGGCGCGCACGAACTCCTGGTCCCAGAGCCCCTCGGTGACGACCACGTGGCACATCGCGTTGACGAACGCGACGTTGGTGCCGGGCCGCACCGGCAGGTGGAACGCCGCCTCGACGTGCGGCGAGCGCACCAGGTCGATGCGGCGCGGGTCGGCCACGATGACGCGCACACCCGCCCGCATCCGGCGCTTCATCCGCGACGCGAACACCGGGTGCGCGTCGGTCGGGTTGGCGCCGATCACGAGCATCACGTCGGCGTGCTCGACCGACGCGAAGTCCTGGGTGCCGGCCGAGGTGCCGAACGCGTGGTTCAGCCCGTAGCCGGTGGGGGAGTGGCAGACTCTGGCACAGGTGTCGATGTTGTTGTTGCCGAACGCCGCCCGCACCATCTTCTGGACGACGTAGACCTCCTCGTTGGTGCAGCGCGACGACGAGATGCCGCCGATCGCGCCGACGCCGTACTTCTCGCGCAGCCCCAGGAAGCCGGTCGCGACCCGCTCGATGGCCTCCTGCCACGAGACCTCGCGCCACTCGTCGTCGATCGAGTCGCGCACCATCGGCGACAGCTGCCGGTCGCGGTGCGAGGCGTAGCCGTAGGCGAACCGGCCCTTGACGCACGAGTGCCCCTCGTTGGCGCCGCCGTTCTTCCACGGCACCATCCGCACCACCCGGGTGTCGTCGCCAGCCCCCTGCACCTCGGCCTTGAACGAGCAGCCGACCCCGCAGTAGGCGCACGTCGTGACCACCGAGCGGGTCGGCATCCCCAGCGAGACGACCGACTTCTCGGTGAGGGCATCGGTCGGGCACGCCTGCACGCACGCGCCGCACGACACGCACTCCGAGCTGAGGAAGTCCGTGCCGCCGGGGGTGATCCGCGAGTCGAAGCCGCGCCCAGACACCGTGAGCGCGAAGGTGCCCTGGGTCTCGGAGCAGGCCCGCACGCAGCGCGAGCAGACGATGCAGGCCTTCGGGTCGTAGGCGAAGTAGGGGTTCGACTCGTCGGCCGGCTCGGCCAGGTGCGACGCGCCGCCCAGGCCGTAGCGCACCTCGGCGAGCCCGACGTCGAGGGCCAGTCGCTGCATCTCGCAGTTCCCGCGCTCGCACCCTGCACAGTCGCCCGGGTGGTCGGAGAGGTAGAGCTCCATCACGCCGCGGCGCAGCTGCTGCACCTGCTCGGTGCGGGTCGACACCACCATGCCGTCGCTGCACAGGGTGGTGCACGACGCCGGCGTGCCCTTCATCCCCTCGACCTCGACCAGACACAGCCGGCACGACCCGAACGCCTTGAGAGAGTCGGTGGCGCACAGCTTGGGAACGGTGACCCCGGCCAGGGATGCCGCCCGCAGCACCGAGGTGCCGGCCGGCACCATCACGGCAATGCCGTCGATGGTCACGTGCGCGGTGGCGGGGTCCAGGACGGGCGGCGTGCCGCGGTCGGGGGTCTCGAGAGTGGGTTCGTCGATCATCGTCATGGCCGCGCTCCGTCCGTCGTCACCGTTGCCGACTCGGGGATGCCGTGTGCAGCCTCGCGGCCGTCGCCGCGCGTCACGCCGAAGTCCTCGGGGAAGTGTTCGAGCGCGCTTCGCACCGGCATCGGCGTCAGCCCGCCCATCGCGCACAGCGAGCCCTTGGTCATCGTGGTGCAGAGGTCCTCGAGCAGCACGAGCTGGGTGCGCCGAACACCGTCGTCGGAGGCCGCACGGATGCGGTCGATGACCTCGACCCCGCGGGTCGACCCGATGCGGCACGGGGTGCACTTGCCGCACGACTCCTTGGCGCAGAACTCCATCGCGAAGCGCGCCAGGGCCGCGGCGTCCATCGTGTCGTCCCAGACGACCACGCCGCCGTGGCCGACCATCGCCCCGGCATCCGCGAACGCCTCGTAGTCCATCGGTAGGTCGAACTGCGACGGCGGCAGGTATGCACCCAGCGGCCCACCCACCTGCACCGCCTTCACCGGACGCCCGGATGCCGTGCCCCCGCCGAAGCCCTCGACGAGCTCGCCGAGGGAGACGCCGAAGTCGGTCTCGACGATGCCGCCCCGGGCCACGTTGCCGGCGAGCTGGAACACCTGGGTGCCGCGCGAGCGCCCCATCCCGCGCGCGGCGTACACCGCAGCGCCGTCGGCGAGCACCATCGGCACCGCGGCGAGCGTGAGGACGTTGTTGACCACCGTCGGGCGGCCGAAGAGCCCCTCGAGTGCCGGGATCGGCGGCTTGGCCCGCACCTCGCCCCGCTTGCCCTCGAGCGACTCGAGCATCGAGGTCTCCTCGCCGCAGATGTACGCGCCGGCACCGACCCGCACGTCGAGGTCGAAGCGGCGCCCGCTGCCGAGCACCGACTCGCCGAGCACCCCGTGGGCGTAGGCGATGTCGATGGCCCGGCGCAGGGTGCGCACGGCGTGCGGGTACTCGCTGCGCAGGTAGACATAGCCCTCGGTGGCGCCCACGGCGAGGCCCGTGATCGCCATCCCCTCGATGAGCGTGAAGGGGTCGCCCTCGATCAGGACGCGGTCGGCGAAGGTGCCGCTGTCCCCCTCGTCGGCGTTGCAGCAGACGAACTTCACGTCGGCGGCGGCGGTGCGCACCGTCTCCCACTTGGTGCCGGCCGGGAAGCCGGCGCCGCCGCGACCGCGCAGCCCGCTGGCGGTCACCTCGGCGACGACCTGCTCGGGGGAGAGCGCGAGCGCCTGTTGCAGCCCGCGCAGCCCACCGTGCTCGCGGTAGTCGGCGAGGTCGGTGGGCTCGATGACCCCGACCCGGGCGAACGACACCCGGTGCTGCCGGGCGAGCCACTCGTGCTCGTCGACCACGCCGATGCAGCGCTGCGTGCCGTCGAGCGCCCCGTCGAGCAGTGGTCCGACCTCGGCCTCGGTGATGTTCGCGTACCCCACCCGGCCGTGCTCGGTCTCGACCTCGACGAGCGGCTCGAGCCACAGCATCCCGCGAGACCCGTTGCGGCGCACGGTGACTCCGGCGGCGGCGCTGGCCTCGGCCACCGCATCCGCCCCCAGGGCCACGGCAGCGGCGTCGCACGGCACCCAGGCGGTCGTCATCTCCGCCACTCTTCGGTGAGGGCGTCGAGCCGTTCGGGCGAGAGCGCCGCGTGCAGCGCGCCGTCGACCGTGCCCGACGGTCCGACCGCGCACAGGCCGAGGCAGAACACCTCGCCGACCTCGACGCCCGCCGCACCCGCCCAGCGGTCGGTGGTGGCGGCATACAGGCCCTCGGCGCCCCGGGACTGGCAGGCCTCGGCGCGGCAGAGGGCCACCCGGTGCGCGGGTGGGGGCGTGCGGCGCAGGTCGGAGTAGAAGGTGACGACGCCGTGCACGTCGGCGCGGCTCAGGTTGAGCACCTCGGCGACGACCATGACGTCGTCGTCGGTGACGTACCCGTGGGTGGCCACCACCTCGTGCAGCACCGGCAGCAACGGCCCGCGGATGCCGCTCAGCTGCTCGGCGATGCCACGCACGGACGCGGCCCGCTGGGGGTCGGCCGGGGCGGGTACCGGCGCTGGGCCGGGGCCTCGCTGACGCACGTTCGTTTCACTCCTCTGCGCTGAGTGTGACCTGCGCCGCAACTCTACGCGCCGCCCCTGGGGGACCGGGTTCCGCACGCCACCAGAGGGTGGGGTGCGGAACCCGGGTCGTGAACTCAGAAGGACGACTTGGGAACACCCATGCCGGGGGCGACCTGGTGCGGGCCCGCGGCCGACGGCCGAACGTCGAAGTCGAAGATCGACGTGGGGATGTAGACCGTCGAGCACGAGTTCGGGATGTCGACCACACCGGACAGGCGACCCTCGATGGGTGCTGCCCCGAGGATCATGTATGCCTGCTCGGGGGAGTAGCCGAACTTCGTGAGGTAGTCGATCGCGTGCAGGCAGGCCCGCTGGTAGGACAGGTGCGAGTCGAGATAGCGCTGCTCACCGTCCAGGGTGACCGACGTGCCGGAGAAGGCCAACCACTCACTGAACTGGGGGTCTGTCGTGCCCGGCATGAAGATCGCGTTCTCGGAGACCCCGTAGGTGTCCATCCCACCCTTGATGAGGTCGACCCGCAGGTCGATGAACCCGCCCATCTCGATGGCGCCGCAGAAGGTGATCTCGCCGTCACCCTGGGAGAAGTGCAGGTCCCCCATCGAGAGGTTCGCACCGTCGACGAAGACCGGGTAGAAGACCCGGGAGCCCTTCGTGAAGTTCTTGATGTCCTGGTTGCCGCCGTTCTCGCGCGGTGGGGCGGTGCGTGCTGCCTCGGCGGCGACGCGGGCGTACTCCGAGTCGGGGAGCGTGCCGAGGAGGGCGGAGTCGGGCTCGGGCGGCAGCGCCAGGGGCGGCACGCGGTTCGGATCGGTCGCGATCAGCGCGGCCTCGCGGGCGTTCCAGCGGGCGAGGAGCTCGGCGGAGGGCGCGGTGCCCATGAGTCCGGGGTGGACGATGCCGACGAAGGAGACGTCCGGGATGTGGCGTGAGGTGGCGACTCCGCCGGTGAAGTCCCAGATCACCTTGTAGGCGTCGGGGAACTGGTCGGTCAGGAAGCCACCGCCGTGCTCCTTGGCGAAGATGCCGGTGTAGCCCCAGCCCTGGCCCGCGAGGGGTCCGCTGTCTTCCTGGGGGATCGGCCCCACGTCGAGGATGTCGACGACGAGAAGGTCGCCGGGCTGGGCGCCCTCGACCGCGACCGGGCCGGACAGGACGTGCACGGTGTTCAGGGGGGCGTTGAGGATGTCGTCGGCGGAGTCGTCGTTGACGATCTCGCCGTCGAACCACTCACGACAGTCCATCCGGAACGAGTCGCCCGGCTTGACGTGGACGTTGGGCGGCACCTCGGGGTGCCACCGGTTGTGGCCGAGGTACTGCTGCTCTGTGAACTTCTTCGTCGAGTCGAGGGGGAAGATCAGGTTTGGCATCGAAGCGTTCCTTCGCGGTTCGGGCGGCGGCGGGCGCCGCGGAGTTGGAGTGAGGTGCGGGTCAGACCATGGCCGGGACCCGGGACCCGAGACGCGCTCGGGCGACGATGAGCCCGCCAACGTTGAGCACGGCGACGATGGCCGCCCAGGCCGCATTCGGTAGTGCGTCCCACCACCCGGTGAGGAGGAGGAAGGCAGGGATGGCTGCGGTGAACCAGCCCTCGACGGCGGCAACGGCACCGGTCCAGGCGGTCAGCCCTTCCCGGTCCCTACCGAGCAGCTGGAAGAAGAGCCACCACAGGTAGGCCCAGAGCAGCCAGATGACGCCGAACGCGTAGTCCTGGTAGGTGACGACGTTGACCACGGCATACCCGACCGCCGCGATCACGACGAAGAGGGAGAAGTAGCCGAGTCCTGTCCCCTCGAAACCCCAGATCCCGTTCATGGCGACATACAGGTACGTGAAGCCGAACAGGTACAGGCCCGAGGCACCGAAGATGACGTCGGTGTCGCCGTTGGCCGTGAAGATGAGATAGGTGGGAGTGATGACCTGGAGCAACCCGACGAAGATGTTCAACGGGACAGCCCCATTGCCACGCACCCAGCCGAGGAGTGCGCAGCCGTTGATGAACAGGATCGCGCCGACGTACAGAAGTCCGACGTTTCCCATGGTTCTCCCTTGCAGAGATCGAGGCTGAGCCGGCCGGCACAGTCAGGGCGATGGCAACATCGCCGTTCGGGGGTCGGCCGATGGCCTCCTGGTGGGAGAAAGGAGCCGGCCGTGCGGCGCTGCGACCACTGTCGGCTCGCTGGCGGTGGCCTCGGTGGCGGCGATGGTTCGGCGGGCGCGGGAGTCGCCGATCCGCACGTGCGGAATGCTGAACAGCCGTCTCGCGGACTCGTGGCACCCGGGACAGGTGAGCGAAGCAGGAGCCTGCCCGACGGGTAGGCGCACCGTGATCACACCGTCGCGCCGACAGAGGAACTCGTACGTCGCCATTGGCCACCTCCGGAACACGATCCCATATGGAATATTCCCAATTGGGAACATTGGGATAGTAGGGGCCCTTGACTGATCTGTCCATAGCCCGTCGGGTGCGTCAGTCGGGCAGTGGTGACCCGACGTCCGACGGCTCGATCGCGCGGATCGCGTCCCGCGCCCGTCGGAGCCTGCGCAATCCCTCGGCCGAGAGCCTCAGGGTGACGCGTCGACGATCCTCGGGTGCAGGCGTCCGGAACACGGCGCCCAGGTCCACGAGTGCATCCACGACGCGGGTGGCCGACGTCGCCGGGATGACCAGCGCCTCGATGACCTCAGCCATCGAGGCACCGGGCGTCGCCCGAATCGTCATGAGCGCACGCCAGCCGTCTACCGTAAGATCGAGCGGTCTCAAGGCACGCTCGAGCCGCGACTGCGCCTCGGCCGCCACGCGCAGAACCGAGAGCAGGTGCTCTTCGCGGTTCGACACGGTGTGGGAAGGACGCAGACTCACATGCCCAGTATGGCAATGCCTGCTTCTGGACGGGGCCGACCTCGCCCGATTGCCTCGGACTACCGCGTCGCCCTCGTCCTGCCGCGCCAGGGCCCCGCCGGCATCTTCGGGCTCGAGTGCCTCGCCGCGGCGGAGCTGGCCGCTGCCGAGATCGATGCCGCCGGGGGTGTGGCCGGCCGCTCCGTCCGGTACGTCCACGTCGATGCGGGCGGCGACCCCGATGTCGTTGCCGGCCGCATCGGCGCCCTCCTGGCCGCCGGCGAGATCGACGCGATCACCGGCTGGCACCTGTCGAACCTGCGGCAGTCCATCGCCAGGGTCGTGCAGGGTCGTGCGCCGTACGTCTATGCGGCGGCCTACGAAGGCGGTGAGAGCGGTGACGGCGTCCTGTGCAGCGGTGAGGTTCCGGGGGACCAGATCCTGGCCTCGTTGGGCTGGCTGCGTACCGAGCTCCGGTTGCGTCGGTGGTACCTGGTTGGCAACGACTACGTCTGGCCGCGCGAGACGGCGGCGCGCACCATCGAGGGGCTGACGGACCTCGACATCGAGGTGCTCGGGTGCCGTTTCGTGCCGCTGGGCACCGAGAGCCCCACCGTGTGGGCCTCCGTCCTCGAGGAGATCGTCCACACCGGCGCCGAAGGCGTCATCACCCTCCTCGTCGGCTCCGACGCCGTGCGGTTCAACCGGGCCTTCGCTGAGGCCGACATGGACGACACCATGGTCCGGTTCAGCCCCTTCATCGACGAGACCGTCGTCCTCGCCACCGGGGCACAGGCCGCCAAGAATCTCTTCGTGTCGGCCGGCTGGTTCTCGTCGCTGCGCACGGCGTCGGCGGTGGAGTTCGCTCGAAAGTTCAGCGGCGCGTGGGACCTCGTCTGCGGAGCGGAGCCCTTGGGTACCTCCGTGGCTCCGTCTCCGGGCACGATGGCCGAGACGACCTACTCCGGGGTGCACCTGCTGGCCGGCATCGCGGGGCGGGGCATCCCCACGGTCGATGACGCTCGGCGGGCGTTCTCCTCGTGGGCCTGGGACTCCCCCCACGGAACGGTCGAACTCCGGGCGGGAGAGGCTCGGCATCCGGTGCACCTCGCCGTCGCTGACGGGGTCGACCTCGATGTCGTCGCCCAGGTGAGCACCGGCAGCCGATAGCGCAGGCACCGTGCGTGCCGGCGTGCTCAGCCGACAGGGATGGGCGGCCCGACGACCTCGAGCCCGTAGCGCGGGCCGACCTCGTTCCACCGGGCGATCTCCTCGGCCATCGACAGGCCCTCGCCCTCACCGGGCACGCGCATCTCTCCGGCCGGCACGCCCACCTCGTCGTAGAGGTCCATCAGGCCCCCGGGCGCGGTGAGCGCGAGGATGCGGGCCGGCGTGGCGCCACGGATCCGGAAGGCGTGGGGGACCCCCCGGGGGAGGTGGATGTAGCTCCCGGCGCTCAGCTCGTGGGTGGTGTCCCCGGCCCGGTAGTCGAGCAGTCCCTCGATGACGAAGAAGGCCTCGGCCTCGCGCGTGTGCCGGTGTAGCGGGGTGGCGACGCCCGGAGGCTGCGTGACGAGGGAGACGCCGTAGGCGCCGTCGGTCTCGGCGGCTCCCACGAGGTGCTCGAAGAGCGAGCCCATCGCCCAGGTGCCCGGGCCCTCACCGGCGTGGTGGACGACGACGTGACCGGTCATGGGTGGCCTCCGAACAAATTGATCCGAAGAACCTTCGGACGAATATTGCTACGGTAGGACCTGTGCCCGACCCGGTCAAGGCCCGTCCCTACCGCTCGTCGGTGCGCGAGCAGCAGGCGCTCGCCACCCGCGCGGCGGTGCTGGCGGCGGCCCGCGAGGTCTTCACGACCAGCGGGTACGCCACGGCGACCGTCGCCGCGGTCGCCCGACGGGCCGGGGTGTCGGTCGACACCGTCTACACCAGCGTCGGCCGGAAGCCGCAGCTGCTCCTCGCCGTCCACGACATGGCGCTGGGCGGCGGGGCCGAACCCGTGCCGAGCGACCAGCGCGACTACGTGGCCGCCATCCGCGCCGCGAGCGGTGGGCGCGCCAAGCTCGAGGTCTACGCCGCAGCGCTGGGGGAGCGACTGCCTGCCGTCGTGCCGCTCGCCGAATCCCTGCGGGCAGCCGCCGAGCAGGACCCGCAGTGCCGGGCCGTGCTCGTCGCCGTCGACGAGCGCCGCGCCTCGAACATGCTTGCCCTGGCCGCCGAGCTGCGATCGACGGGCGACCTGCGGGCCGAGCTCTCCGACGACCGGGTAGCCCACGTGCTGTGGACGACGAACAGTGCCGCCTTCTACCTGCTCGCCACCGCCGGTGGGCGCGGTCCCGAGGACTACGTGAGGATGGTGCTCGACCTGTGGTGCCGCACCCTGTTGGCCTGATGGGAGGCCCGCATCCGATTAGGGGTGGGGTGTGGGCGCTGGTAACATCGTCCACTGCCGTGAGAACCGGCCGCGGATCCAGAGAGCCCCGGTGAACCAGCCCGAGGGCGCCGCGCAGCGAAACCACAGGAAGAGAGAGTCGTCGCCCCATGCCTCTGAGCACTGACGTCAAGAAGCAGATCATGGCCGAGTACGCCACCACCGAGGGCGACACCGGCTCGCCCGAGGTGCAGGTCGCGCTGCTCACCCAGCGGATCAAGGACCTCACCGAGCACTCCCGCCAGCACAAGCACGACCACCACAGCCGGCGTGGCCTGCTGCTGCTGGTCGGCCAGCGCCGCCGCCTCCTGCGCTACCTGGAGACCGTCGACGTCGAGCGCTACCGCTCGCTGATCAAGCGGCTCGGCCTGCGCCGATAAGGACTTCCGCGAGGGGCGGTCCTCACGTCAACCGTGAGGGCCGCCCTTCTCGCGTGAGAGGCGGATGCCGTTCGCGGCACTGTTCGCCTGTTGGACAAGCCCGTGCACAACGACGATGCACGCGGACTTTCGTACAAGAGAAAAGGAGGACCCATGGAGGGTCCTGAGATCACTTCCGCCGAAGCCGTCATCGACAACGGCCGCTTCGGCACCCGCACCGTCCGGTTCGAGACCGGCCGGCTCGCGAAGCAGGCCGGCGGCTCCGTCGCGGCCTACCTGGACGAGGACACCATGCTCCTGTCCACCACCACCGCCGGGAAGCACCCGCGCGAGGGGTTCGACTTCTTCCCCCTGACCGTCGACGTCGAGGAGCGGATGTACGCCGCGGGCAAGATCCCCGGCTCGTTCTTCCGCCGTGAGGGCCGCCCCTCCACCGACGCGATCCTCACCTGCCGCCTCATCGACCGCCCGCTGCGCCCGACCTTCACCAAGGGCCTGCGCAACGAGGTCCAGGTCGTCATCACGGTGCTCGCGCTCAACCCCGACCACCAGTACGACGTGCTCGCCATCAACGCCGCGAGTGTCTCCACCCAGATCTCCGGCCTGCCGTTCTCCGGCCCGATCGGTGGCGTGCGGGTCAGCCTGATCGACGACCAGTGGGTCGCGTTCCCCAACTTCAGCGACATCGAGCGCTCCACGTTCGACATGGTCGTCGCGGGCCGCATCGCCGGTGACGACGTCGCGATCATGATGGTCGAGGCCGAGTCCACCGAGCAGACCTGGGACCTCGTCAAGAGCCAGGGCAAGACGGCCCCCACCGAGGAGATCGTCGCCCAGGGCCTCGAGGCCGCCAAGAAGTTCATCAAGGTGCTCTGCGAGGCCCAGTCCCAGCTCGCCGCCACGGCCGCGAAGCCGGTGCAGGAGTTCCCGGTCTTCCTCGACTACGAGGACGACGCCTACGCCGCGGTCGAGGCCGCGACGGCGTCCGACCTGGCTGCCGCGCTGCAGATCGCGGGCAAGCAGGAGCGTGAGGAGCGCCTCGACGAGCTCAAGGACTCGATGAAGGAGTCGCTCGCCGGGCAGTTCGAGGGTCGCGAGAAGGAGCTGTCGGCCGCCTACCGCGCGGTGCAGAAGAAGCTCATCCGCCAGCGCATCCTCAAGGACAAGGTGCGCATCGACGGTCGTGGCCTCGCGGACATCCGCGCGCTCTCGGCCGAGGTCGAGGTGCTCCCGCGGGTGCACGGCTCGGCGATCTTCGAGCGCGGCGAGACCCAGATCATGGGTGTGACGACGCTGAACATGCTCCGCATGGAGCAGCAGCTCGACACCCTGAGCCCGGTCACCCGCAAGCGCTACATGCACAACTACAACTTCCCGCCCTACTCGACCGGTGAGACCGGCCGGGTGGGTTCGCCGAAGCGTCGCGAGGTCGGCCACGGTGCGCTCGCCGAGCGTGCCCTGATGCCGGTGCTCCCGACCCGCGAGGAGTTCCCCTACGCGATCCGCCAGGTGTCCGAGGCTCTCGGCTCCAACGGCTCGACGTCGATGGGCTCGGTCTGTGCGTCCACCCTGTCGATGCTCAACGCCGGTGTGCCGCTGCGCGCCCCGGTCGCCGGCATCGCGATGGGCCTGGTGTCCGCCGAGGTCGACGGCACGACCCAGTACGCGGCGCTGACCGACATCCTCGGCGCCGAGGACGCGTTCGGTGACATGGACTTCAAGGTCGCCGGCACCCGCGAGTTCGTCACGGCCATCCAGCTCGACACCAAGCTCGACGGCATCCCCGCCGACGTGCTGGCCGGCGCGCTGACCCAAGCCCGCGACGCGCGCCTGCACATCCTCGACGTCATGAACGAGGCCATCGACGCGCCCGACGAGATGAGCCCCTACGCTCCTCGCGTCATCTCGGTGCAGGTCCCCGTCGACAAGATCGGTGAGGTCATCGGCCCGAAGGGCAAGATGATCAACCAGATCCAGGACGAGACCGGCGCCCAGATCTCGATCGAGGACGACGGCACGGTCTACATCGGTGCGACCGACGGCCCGTCGGCCGAGGCGGCCCGCGCGATGGTCAACGCCATCGCCAACCCGCAGATGCCGGAGATCGGCGAGCGCTTCCTGGGGACCGTCGTGAAGACGACGACCTTCGGTGCGTTCATCTCGCTCCTGCCGGGCAAGGACGGCCTGCTGCACATCTCCGAGGTGCGCAAGCTCGTCGGTGGCAAGCGGATCGACAACGTCGACGACGTGCTGTCCGTGGGCCAGAAGGTGCAGGT
The DNA here is from genome assembly GCA_963747405.1 of uncultured Actinomycetota bacterium. Lineage (GTDB taxonomy): Bacteria > Actinomycetota > Actinomycetes > Actinomycetales > Dermatophilaceae > Fodinibacter. Next base: position 61,560 of record CAVVFG010000018.1, on the reverse strand, counting down.
CGAGCTCAAGGAGATCGACCCGCGCGGCAAGCTGAGCCTCGCCGCCGTGCCGGCCGAGGGCGAGACCGGTGACGAGCAGGCCCCCGCGGCCGACTCGGCCCCGGCAGCCGCTCCGGTCGCCGCGGACGCCGACACCGACACCGGCACCGACGCGGGTGACGCCCCCGCCGCTGACGGTGAGCGCGAGGAGCGCGGCGAGCGCCGCCCCCGCAACCGCCGCCGTGGCGGCAACCGCGGCCGCGGTGACCGTGCGCCGTCCGAGGGCGCGCCCGGCGACGCCTGAGCGACGCCTGCCTGACCGACGACGGGCCCGCACCCCACAGGGGGTGCGGGCCCTCGTCTCGTCCCGGGCCCCGTGACCCGCCGGGCGCCCACAGCGTGCGGTTCACATCACGAAGGATGGTGGAGCTGCAGGCCCGCGACCTTCATCGACTTCGGGCCCGTGAAGCCGGCCTCCCAGACCCTGGCGAACGCCAGCGTCGCGGTCTGCGCCGCTGGGCCGAGCCGCCCGGGAAAGATGATGGTTCCGCGGTGGGTGTCACCGGGACCGAAGCCCTCGGCCCAGTCGCCTCTGAGCCCGTCCGCCTGAAGGGTAGTGCCGTCGTCCGAGGTCAAGGTGCTGTTGTGCCCCGCGGTCAACGAGATCTCGTTGTCGAGTCCGTTGCTGACGACGGCCGTCACCCGGGTGAAGTGTGCTGTCTCCTCGATGCCCTCGACGCGCAGAGTCACGTGCTTGCTGGTGGTCGACCGTGGCCTCTCGAGCAGCTGGGCGCCGGCCTCCTGCCCTGTCACCCATCCCGACACGTACTGCACGGCCCGCGTCACGGCGTAGCCACCCAGCCCCAGCACGAGGGCCGTCACGAGCAAGGCAGCCGTCAGGGGGACCCCGTGGCGCCTGCGTGGGAGATCAACCGGAATGGCGTGACCTTGCACCATCTCGACGGGCGTCCCATCCGGGAGGGACAGCTCGACACGGCTCTCGGCGAGGGCTGCGAGCATGCTGACGCCGACGCTGAGCGCCGGCACCGCAAGCCACGACCACTCTGCCGACCAGTCCGTGAGCCTGGCCGCTGCCAGGTTCCCCAGCAGCGCGATCACTCCCGTCACCAGTCCTACGAGCAGGGGCGGACCGATGGGAGCCCTTCGCCTGCGGAGAACGGCCGTCTGCGTCATTGCTACCCCCCTTGGTGCCCCCCAACCCACGCCATCGTCCCAGCCCTGCGCGAGCGGCGCCCAGGGGATTTCGGGGGAAGGGAAGCCCTGTCAGGCGGCGGAGCGCCTGCGCACGGTGGGCGGGGCGGTCCAGCGCATCTCCATGCGCACCCGGCCGTCGTCCTTTGTCACGGGGACCCAGCGCATGCTCAAGCCGTTGCTGGTGGTGGCCTTGGCAGCCTTCTTCATGGCCCCTCCTCTCGGTGTCGTTCACCTTCTGTTCACCGAAGGATACCCCGGCCGCGCCGCAAAGATGAACGGAAGGTGAACGGATGTCGCGTCCGGCGGCCTCGGGAGTCAGTTCCGGGCCGGCGCCGCCCGCGCCCGGCCCGAGCGTCCACGGTGGCTACAGTGCCTGCATGAGCGCGACGACTGTGGCCGTCATCGGTGCTGCCGGGCGGATGGGGGCGACCGTCTGCCGGGCGGTCGAGGAGGCCGACGACCTCGAGCTGGTCGGGCGATTCGACGAGGGTGACGACCTTGGCGACCTGGGCGGGGCCGACGTCGTCGTGGAGTTCTCGGTGCCCGACGCCTCCCCGGCCAACGTCGCACACTGCGTCGAGCGGGGCGTGCACGTCGTGGTCGGCACCACCGGCTGGTCACCGCAGCGGCTGGCGACGCTGCGCGACCAGGCGGCCGGTCACCCCGAGGTCGGTGTGCTCATCGCGCCCAACTTCGCGCTCGGAGCCGTGCTGATGATGGCCTTCGCCGCGCAGGCAGCCCGCTTCTACGAGTCGGTCGAGGTGGTCGAGCTGCACCACCCCGACAAGGTCGACGCCCCCTCGGGCACGGCTGCCCGCACCGCCGACCTGGTCGGCGCCGCCCGCGAGGATGCCGGTCGCCCACCGGTGCCGGATGCCACCACCTCCGACCCCGACGGCGCGCGCGGGGCGCGCGTGCACGGCATCCCCGTGCACTCGGTGCGGCTGCGCGGGCTCGTGGCGCACCAGGAGGTGCTGCTCGGCAACGCCGGAGAGATGCTCACCATCCGGCACGACTCCTTCGACCGGGTCTCGTTCATGCCCGGTGTGCTGGCCGGCGTGCGCGCGGTCGCCGACCACCCCGGCGTCACCGTGGGGCTCGAGCACTACCTCGGCCTGGGCGACTGACCCCGCCGTGACGACCCTGGTCGGGCTCGACCTCGTCGGGCGGCGGGTCGTCGTCGCCGGGGCAGGCCCCGTCGGCACCCGTAGGGCGCGCCGGTTCGCCGCCGAGGGCGCTCACGTCGTGCTGGTCGACCCCGTCCCCTCGGAGGCCGCCCGCGGGCTCGCGCAGGCACCCCCCGCCGGGCGGGTGGAGCTCGTGGAGCGGGCGGTGACCGAGGCCGACGTGGACACCGCCTGGCTGGTGGTCGCCGCGACCGCCGACCCGGACGTCGATGCCGTGGTGGGCCGCTGGTGCCGGGAGCGCCGCACCTGGTGCATCTGCGCAGCGTCCGGCACGGCGCGCGGTGTGGCGACGACCCGGCACGACGACCTCGTGGTGGGCGTGGTGTCGGCCGCCGAGCCCGACCCTCGACGGGTGGCGGGCGTGCGCGACGCGCTGGCGCTGGCGCTGTCGACCGGACAGGCCGACCTGCGTCACCGGCGGGCGCACCGTGGCCGCGTCGTGCTGGTCGGCGGGGGGCCCGGGGACCCGGCCCTGGTGACCGCCGCCGGCCTCGAGGCGCTCGCCGTCGCCGACGTCGTCGTCGCCGACCGGCTCGGCACCACGGGTCTGCTCGAGCGCCTCCCCGACGAGGTCGAGGTCGTGCACGTCGGCAAGACCGCGACGCGGCAACCGGTGCCCCAGGCCGAGATCAACGCCCTGCTGGTCGAGCGCGCCCGGCGCGGCCAGGTCGTGGTGCGGCTCAAGGGTGGCGACCCGTTCGTCTACGGGCGCGGCGGCGAGGAGGTGCACGCCTGCCGCGCCGCTGGGGTCGAGGTCGAGGTCGTGCCGGGGGTCAGCTCGGCGCTCGCCGTGCCGGTGCTGGCCGGCATCCCGCTGACCCAGCGCGGGGTCGCGTCGTCGGTGCACGTCGCCTCCGGCCACGCCGGCCCGGAGCCGGCGGCGCTCGCCGCCCTCGCCGCCGGCGCCACGCTGGTGCTGCTGATGGCGGTGGCGTCACTGGCCGAGATCTGTGCGGCTGCCATCGTGGCCGGCGTCGACCCCGACCTGCCGGTCGCCGTCGTCGAGCGGGGCTCGACGCCCGGGGAACGGGTCACCCACGCGACCCTGTCGACCGCTGCCCGGGTGGCCGCCGCCGCCGGGGTGCGGTCCCCGGCGGTCGTGGTGGTCGGAGCGGTGGCGGCGCCGGGGTTCATCGACGACCCGGCCTGCGCCACGGGAGCCGACGATGCCTGAGCCTCGCCCCCCCGCCCTGGTGCTGTGCGCCCACGGCACCCGCGACCCGCTCGGCCGCGCGACCGTGCGGTCGGTGCTGGCGGCCGTGGCCGAGCGGTTGCCCGACGTGGAGGTGCTCGAGGCCTATGTCGACGTGCACGGGCCGGAGGTGGCCGAGGTCGTCGCCGGGTTGCCTCGCGACGACGGGGATGCCGTTGCCGGCGTGGTGGTGCCGCTGCTGCTGGCGGCCGGCTACCACGTGCACGTCGACATCGCGGCGGCCGTGGCCGGGCGGTCCGACGTGCCCGCCACCGGGGCCCTCGGCCCGGACGACCTGCTCGTCGACGTGCTCGAGGAGCGGTTGGTGGCGGCGGGCGCTCCCCGCGCCGGGACGGTCGTGCTGGCACCGGCCGGGTCGAGTGACGCCAGAGCCCGGGCCGACGGCGAGGAGATGGCCGCGCGGCTCGAACGACGGTGGGGCACAACGGTCCGGCTCGGCTTCGCCGCCGGCTGGCTGCCGACGGTGTCCGACGCGGTGGAGGCGGCCCGTGCAGCGGCGCCCCGTGCGCCGGTGTCGGTGGCGTCGTACCTGCTGGCGCCGGGGTTCTTCCAGCGCAGGCTCGAGGAGGCCGGGGCCGACGTGGTCACCGGGCCGATCGCGCCCGACCCGCGGCTGGTCGAGATCGTGCTGGCCCGCTACCGGGGCGCGCTGCGGCCCCGGGGTCGGCTCAGCCCAAGCCGGCTGCCCGCAGCAGGGCGGCGGTGGCCCCGGCGGCCAGCACGATGACCAGGAAGTTCGCCCGCAGGAGCAGCAGCACGACTGCCACGCCGACCGCGACGATGCGCGCGTCGAGCACGAGCGACCCGCCCGGCCCCACGACGGTCTGCACGACGACGAGCGCCGCGAGCAGCGCGACCGGCAGCAGTGTGGTGACGCGGGAGGTGCGCTCGCCCGCGAGCAGGGTCTCGGGCACGAGGTAGCCCGCCAGCTTGATGAGCAACGAGGCCACGGAGGCGACGACCACGGCGACCCAGAGCGTCATGGTGTCGGGTCCGACCCGGGTAGCGTGCCGTCATCGCCCTCGAGCGGGCGCTCGTGCCGGCCGGGGTGGCGCAGCCCCACGACGAGTGCTGCCGCGGCGGCGAGGATGACGGGCACGCCCGCCGGCAGGACCGGCGACGTGAGCAGCGCGATGAACATGGCGAGCACCGCGGTGGCCGTGGCGTCGCGGCTGCGCAGCCGCGGCCACAGCAGGGCCACGAAGGCGGCGGCAGCGGCGGCATCCAGGCCGAGCGTGCGGGGGTCACCGAAGGCGTTTCCCAGCAGCGCGCCCGCCAGGGTCGACAGGTTCCAGAGCACGAACACCGCGAGACCGGTCTGCCAGAACCCCAGCCGCTGGGCGCGCAGCTCGGGCTGGGCGATGCCGACCGCGGTCGACTCGTCGATGGTGAGGTGGGCGGCCGCCACCCGACCGGCCCCCACGACGCCGAGGAAGCGGGAGGTCTGCAGGCCGTAGAGGCCGTTGCGGATGCCGAGCATGGATGCCGTCGCGATCGCCGCCGGTGCGGCGGCCAGGCCCCCGGTGCCGACGATGCTGACGAACGCGAACTGGGAACCGCCGGTGAACATCAGCAACGAGAGCAGCTGCGCCTGCCAGAGGTCGAGACCGGCGGCGACGGCCAGGGCACCGAAGCTGATGCCGTAGGTGCCGCTGGCGATGCCGACGCTCCACGCCTGGCGGACGACCTCGCGGCGGCGGTGGGCAGGCAGCGCCGGATCGACCGCCCCCTCGCCCGCCGTCGCGCTCGCTGCGTCGCTCACCCCGCCGGGTCCTCCCCGATCTCGGCGGTGAGGCGGACCTCTCGCAGGGTGTCGCCCTCGGGGGAGACCACCCGGTCGCGGAAAGCGCCGTCGGGGGCGAAGCCGGAGGCGGTGAGGAACGCACGGGTGCTCTCGTCGTCGGTGAGCAACCACAGCGTGACCGACTCCGCACCGGCCTGCGCCAGCAGGTCGACGCCGGCGTTGAGCAGCCGCGACCCGTGGCCCTGGCGGCGGGCATCGGGGTGCACGGCGAGCACCGTCACCTCGCCGGCGGCGGGCCCGGCATCCGGGTCCTGTGACGGGCCGATCGCCGCGAGCCCGACCACCTGCTCGCCGGCGCAGGCCACCACCAGCCGGTGCACGCCCTCGGGCGGGGCCGTGAGGCTCTCGCGCCAGCCCCGGGCGAAGGCGTCGGGCTCGAAGAGGGCGAGGACCTCGTCGGGGACGCGGCCGGCGTACGCGGCTCGGAACACGGTGGCCTGGACCAGCCCCACCGCGGGGGCGTCGTTGGGCCGCGCGCGGCGCACGCTGGCGTCGGCGATCGGCCCGGCCGCGGTCCCCGGGGGGTGCTCGTGCTCGTGCGGGTGCTCGTGGGAACCGGTCACGTCAGTGCCCCCGGAAGGCCGGGGCGCGGCGCTCGGCGAAGGCGCTGCGCCCCTCGACGAGGTCGTCGCTGGCCCAGGCCCGGGCGAAGGCGGCCTCGTAGCGGGCGACCTCGGCGGAGTTGTCGTGGTGGGCGTCGAAGCCGATCTTCGACCCCGCCTGGGTGAGCGGAGCCAGGGCGGCCGCCTGGGCAGCCAGTGCCCGGGCGTCGGCGAGGCCGCCACGCTGCTGGGCGAACCCCAGCCGCCAGGCATCGTCAGCGTCGAGCACGGTGGCGGTCAGCACCATCAGGCGCGCCGCCCCCTCACCCCAGGTGCGGGCCACCCGGTCGAGGGTCCAGTGGTCGACCATCAGGCCGAGCCTGGCGACGGGCACCGCGAACCTGGCGGCCGCAGCGACGACGCGCACGTCGCAGGCGAGGGCCAGCTGCATGCCCAGGCCCATGCAGGAGCCGTCGATCGCGGCGATCGTGGTCACCGGGGCGGCGGCCAGGTGCTCGAGCACCTCGGCCAGCCGGGAGGCGAACGACACGTCCTCGAGCTCGGTGAGGTCGGCACCGGCGCAGAAGTGGCCGTCGGTGCCGGTCAGCACCACGGCGCGGGCGCCGTCGGCCAGCGCGGAGGCCACGGCGTGGTGGAGCTCCTCGAGGCCCTCGAGGTTCAGCGCGTTGCGGCGGTGGGGGCGGTCGATGGTGACGGTGGCGACCCGGTCGGTCATCGCGAGGTGGATGGGCACCCCACGACAGTACCGAGCACGTCCCCGGATGCCGGGTGTGGTCCGCGGCGTCGGCGCCCGACCTTCGGCATCGGGTTGTCAGGATCGCCCGCGACGACAAGGCTGGGCGGCACACTCGGCACCACCGGGCACCCACCCGGCACGAACCCTGACACGAGGAGAACAACTGATGGCGACCACCCGCTCCGCTTCCGCCCACTGGGAGGGCTCCCTCATGGAGGGCGCCGGCCAGGTCTCGCTCGAGTCGAGCGGCGTCGGCACCTACGAGGTGTCCTGGCCCGCGCGCGCCGAGGCGGCCAACGGCAAGACCAGCCCCGAGGAGCTCATCGCGGCCGCCCACTCCACCTGCTACTCGATGGCGCTCTCGCACGCGCTGGCCCAGGCCGGCACCCCGCCGACCACGATCGACACCACCGCCGACGTCACCTTCCAGCCCGGCACCGGCATCACCGGCATCGCGCTCACGGTGGTCGGCGCGGTGCCCGGCATCAGCGCCGAGCAGTTCCAGGAGGCCGCGCAGGCCGCCAAGACCGGCTGCCCGGTGAGCCAGGCGCTCTCCGCCGTGCCGATCACGCTCGAGGTGCAGTTCGAGGCCGCCTCGTGACGACGAGGTCGGACTTCACCGAGGAGGAATGGAACCGCGTGCGCCGGGCCCCGCTGGTGGCCGGGCTCGCGGTGTCGCTCGCCGACCCGGGTGGGCCGATCGAGGCCACCAAGGAGTCGATGGCGACGCTCAGGAACGCCACGAACCCGCCGTCGCGTGAGCAGCTGCTCGCCGAGGTGGCGCTCGACATCCAGGAGATGGCACAGCGACGCGAGAACCCGATCAAGGGGTTCACACCCGCCGGGCCGAACCCCGGCGAGGCGGTGCTCGAGGAGCTGCGGGGCGTCGCGGCGGTCGTGGCCGCCAAGGCCTCGCCCGAGGAGGCTGCCGCGTTCGGCTCCTGGCTGGTGGCCGCGGCCCAGGCTGCTGCCGACGCCGCCAAGGACGGCGGCTTCCTGGGCTTCCACGCGGTGCGGGTCAGCGAGCGCGAGCAGGCCATGATCGACTCGGTCAAGGCCGCGGTCGCCGGCTGACCGATCGGCTCGCCGGCTCGCAGCTCCGGCGCCTGCGCCCGACGCACGCCGCTGAGCGGCGATGGTGCTAGTTTCGCTTCCGGTGGCCCGGTGTCGGGCCAGGCGTGAGGAGATGCATGGTATGGCGCGTCGGAGGCACCGATGCGCACGTAGCGCCCGCCCACGCCGGTTGCGCCTGCCGCGCCCATCCGCGTGCCTCCCCGGGCAGGCGTGACGACCACCGTGGGTGCCGCTCGGCAGCGCAGTGCCATGACCCGGCAGGCGGACAGGGGGGTCTGGTGAGTCGGCCGCTGGAGCGCTTTGCCGGAATGAGCGTGCTGCTCGTCGACGACAACCCCGCGAACGTGGCCTTCCTGAGGCGGCTGCTCGTTCAGCAGGGGCTGTCCCGGGTGTACAGCGAGGTCGACTCCCGTCAGGTGGCCCGGCGGCTGGCCGAGCACAGGCCCGACATCGTGCTGCTCGACCTGCGGATGCCGCACCTCGACGGGTTCGAGGTGCTGGCCCAGGTGCAGGAGTACGCGGCCGGGAGCTACCTGCCCGTGATGGTCCTCACCGCCGACACCACGACGGCCTCGCGCGACCAGGCGCTGGCCCAGGGCGCTCAGGACTTCCTCACCAAACCGGTCGACGTGACCGAGGCGATCCTGCGGATCGCGAACCTGCTGCAGACCCGCCAGCTGTACGCAACGCTTCGCCAGGTCACCGCCCGCTCGGCACCTCCCGAGATCGGGCCGGGCGACAACCGCGCCGAGGTCACGGCCCGGGTCCGGGCGGTCCTCGACGACGACACGTCGATCAGCCAGGTCTTCCAACCGGTCAAGGACCTGGCCACCGGTGTCACCGTCGGACACGAGGCCCTGTCCCGGTTCCCGGACCCCACCCTGAGCGGTCCGGAGCGGTGGTTCGCCGACGCCTTCACGGTCGGGCTCGGTGTCGAGCTGGAGTGGCGGGCGGCCATCTCCACGTTGAGCTACCTGGACCACGCGCCACCGGAGCTGTTCCTGGCCGTGAACATGTCTCCCGCCACCGTGCCGCGCCTCGCGGAGGACCAGCTGTGCCACCCGGACCTGTGGCCACGGATCGTCATCGAGCTCACCGAGCACGTCCCGGTCGAGGACTACCCCTCCCTCCACCGGGCGCTGCGACTGGCGCGCTCGCGCGGCGCGCGGCTGGCCGTCGACGACCTGGGGTCCGGCTACGCCGGGTTCCGACACCTGCTCCAGCTGAGACCCGACATCATCAAGCTCGACATCTCGATGGTCGCCGGGATCAACCACAACACCGGGCAGAAGGCACTGGCCCGTGCCCTGATCGGCTTCGCCAACGAGGTGGGTGCGCAGGTCATCGCCGAGGGTATCGAGCAGGCCGAGGAGCTCGTCGCCCTACAGGCCCTCGGGGTCGCGTGGGGACAGGGCTACCTGCTCGGGCGACCAGGTGACCTGAGCACCGTCGCGCTCTCCTGAGGGACGGCGGTCCGGCGTCGTCCCCGCGTGGGGTGCTGCGCCGGTGTCGGGGACCAGCGAGCGAGCGGGCTGGTGCACGCACACGTGGTTCCTGCCGGCGTCCTTGGCCCGGTACAGCGAGACGTCCACGGCGTGGAAGAGCTCGTCCATCGTCGTGCCGGACGCCGGGTACGACGCCACCCCCGCGCTGAGCGTGCAGGTGACCAGGTGGCCCTTGACGCGGATGCTGTTCAGCTCGCACCGGCGGCGCAGGGCGTCCGCGAACGCGAACCCCGCCTGCACGTCGCACCCGGGCAGGGCCGCGAAGAACTCCTCCCCACCCCAGCGGGCGACCAGAGCTCCGGGCGGGGCGCACTCCTTCATCAGCCGGGCGAGGTCGACCAGTACCGCGTCCCCGGCCTGGTGACCGTGGGCGTCGTTGACGGTCTTGAACCTGTCGATGTCGACGAGGACGACGGCGAAGGTGTCGCCGGTGTGCTCAGCGGCCGCGATCATGGCGGCGACCCCCTCGACCAGGTGGCGCCGGTTGTGCAGCGCGGTCAGGTGGTCGTGACTGGCCAGCTCGGCCAGGTCGGCCCGAAGGAGGTCGATGGTCTCGACCTGCCGGACCAGCTGGGCGTGCGCCGCGGCGAGGCGCCGGACCTGGTTGTTCGCCTCGGTCACGTCGCGGGCCACCAGCACCGTGCCCAGGCCACGGCCGTAGTGGTCGATCAGCCGGGTGGCCCGCACCTGGAACTCCAGCCGTTCGGCGGCGAGCTCGACCACGATCTCCTTCTCGCCGCTGCCGGTGGGGTCGAGGTGCTGCCCCAGCAGCGGCTCGGCTGCTTGCCCGACCAGGTGTGCCGGCGCGTCCGGGTTCATGCTCCTCAACAGGTCCAGGGCCGCCGGGTTGAGGTCGAGCACCTTGCCGGCCGGGCTGACGACCACCACCGCGTCACCGATCTGGTCGAAGACCAGCGCCCGAGCCACCGGGCTGGCCGTGATCAGATCCTGGCGGAAGATCGCCCAGAAGGTCACCAGGCCCATCGCCGCGAAGCCGAACGGCGTCGGGTCGACGAGCTCGTCGAACCCCCGTCCGAGGTAGGCCACGTTGGCGGCACAGGCGATGAGGGTGGCGAGCAGGACGGTGAGCCGCTGTCGCCGGAAGCCCATCGGTGGCCGCCACACGCCCCGGGCGAGGAAGCCGACCCCGACGGCGAGGAGCAGGTAGCAGTACGCCGTGTGCCACCAGAACGCGGGCTCGTGCTCCCAGTGCGCCGACCCGGTGAGCCCTTCCGCTCCGGGCCCGGAGTAGAGCCACAGGTGCAGCGGGTTGGTCACGGCGGCCACGGTGACCAGCACCGGCTCGATGAGGAGGAGGAGCACGAGCCGCCGCGAGGGCGCCCACTGCGGCCGCGCGATGCCGCACCCCAGGCACGCGAAGGCGCCGCACGCGACACCTGCTCCCGGCAAAATCGCCAAGGTGGCGATCGCCGCGGCGCGCTCGGTGGTGGACGACACCGCGACGGCATCGGCGAGGGACGACACCCCCAGGCCCAGCATCACCACGCACAGCGAGAGCGCGACCGTCGGGTTGTGGGCTCGTCGCTGCCACGTCACGACCGCGATCCAGACGAAGATTCCCACGACCACGAGGTAAGCGACGCCGGTGGAGCCCTGCGACACCTTCGACCACCTCATCAAGGAGGCGCGATCCTTCAGCGCCTCACCTCGCAGACTAGCGGCAACGGGCATGACGCCCCGGCTCTTCTGACGTCGTGCGGCACAGCACACACCGCTTCCTCCGGCGGTCCATCAGCCGACCCACCACCCGCCGGGTGGTGGTCGGCCGGGGGCGCCCTCGGCCGGAACCGCAGAGCGCGGAGCCGGCGAAGTCGATACGCTGGGGGTCGGCGATCGCGCACCCGGCGTGCCTGCCGCCGAGCCCGCCCCGGGCCGGCGGACCCGTGGGCCACGCTGGGCGTGGGGTGTCGTCGAGGAGCGAGATGTCAGACGAGAGCAACGGGGCCGCGAAGCCCTCCACCGAAGCCATCACCGTCGACCGGCGCAAGCCGGTGGCCCGTTACGTCGAGTTCCGGGACCTCGACGCCCAGCGGGTGCTCACCGCCTCCGCCGAGCGCGCCTTCCATTCGCTGGTGAAGTCCGACGACTGGGCCGGCACCTTCCAGATCGAGGCGCCCACCGCGCCGCCGCCACCAACCACCCGCAAGGTGCAGTTCCGTCGCCCCCGATCCCCGGTCGCCGCCCCGATGGTGCGCACCACCCCAGCACTGGCCAGGGTCCACCAGCTCAGCACCGACATCCCTCGTGAGCTCGAGGCCTCGCCGAACGGCTGCGCGGCGTCCCGGGCCGTGGCCCAGGTCCTGGCGAGCGTGGCCGGCGATCTCGTGCGCGACCTGGTGGCCCTGACCCCCGAGCAGCAGGCGGGGCACCCTGCCTACCGCCAGACGCTGCGGCTCGCGGCCGAGCTCGAGGGCCTGCGCGACGTCGTGGCCAGCCAGCCGTGCACCGGCCCGGACGGCTGTGTGGGCATCGTGGCCGCGGGACACCTCGACCGCCGGGTGGAGGACGCCGAGGTGGCCGAGGTCCGCTCGGTGCTCCTGCAGCTGGCGCGGACCGCCGCGCAGGGCCGCCCGCCGTCGTGAGCCGCCGCCGCAGGATGGCGCGCCACCTCTACGGTGAGGCCATGTCCCTGCCGCTGACCGTCATCCCGATTCCCGGACCCGGAGCCGAGGACGTGCTCGTCGCCCCGGACGGCCGGGTGTGGACCGGCACCGCCGACGGGGCGATCCACGTGCACGACCCGTCCACGGGTTCCACCACCACCGTCACGGCCACCGGCGGGCGACCGCTCGGCCTCGAGAACCTGCCCGACGGCCGCATCCTGGTCTGCGACGCCCACCGCGGCCTGCTCGCCCTCGACCCGGCCACGGGTGACCTCGAGACCCTGCTCACCGAGGTCGACGGCGAGCGCCTGCTGTTCTGCAACAACGCCGCTGTCACCGCCGACGGGACGATCTGGTTCACCGACTCCAGCCGGGTCTGGCGGGTCGAGGAGTGGAAGAGCGACCTCCTCGAGCACACCTGCACCGGCCGGCTCTTCCGGCGGACCCCCGACGGGCGGGTGGCCACCGTGCTCGACGGGCTCTGCCTCGCCAACGGTGTCGCCATCACCAGCGAGGCGGATGCCGTGCTGGTGGCCGAGACCGGCACCCGCACCATCCGACGGGTGCACCTGCACGCCGATGGGCGTGCCGGTGCCAGCACCGTGTGGGTCGACGACCTTCCCGGCCACCCCGACAACATCGCGCTCGGCAGCGACGGCCTGGTCTGGGTGACGGTGGCCTCGCCGACCGACACGACCCTCATCCTGCTGCAGCGGAGCCCGCGGGCGGTGCGCGGCCTGGTGCGCCGCCTGCCCGAGCGGCTCAAGCCGAAGCCCAAGGAGACCGCGCGGGTGCTGGCCTTCGACTCCGTCGGCGACCTGGTGCACGACCTCGACTTCGACGCGACCCGCTGGCACGTCGCCACCGGCGTGCGCGAGCACGGCGGCCGGGTGTGGCTCGGCAGCCTGGTCCAGCCGGCGATCGCCGTGGGCGACGTTCCGGCGAGCTAGCCGCGCACGCGCTCGTAGACCACCCGCGACCACCCGTCGTGCGGCTCGCGCAGCTCCTCGCGCCACTCCTCGCGAGGCCAGCTCGGGAACCGGACGTCTCCCTCGGGCTCGGCGTCGACCTCGGTGATCAGCAGGCGCTGCGCGTAGGGCAGGGCCTCGGCGTACACCTGCGCGCCCCCGGCCACGAAGACCTCGTCGGCCGGCCCGGCGAGCGACACGGCATCCGGGAACGAGTGCGCCGTCTCGACGTCGGGGTGCTGCCACTGCGGGTTGCGGGTCACGACGATGGTGCGCCGGCCCGGCAGCGCCCGCCCGATCGACTCGAACGTCGTGCGCCCCATGACGAGGGCGTGGCCCATGGTGGTGGCCTTGAAGTGGGCCAGCTCGTCGGGCAGGTGCCACGGCATCGCGCCGTCGACGCCGATGACGCCGTTGCTGGCCACGGCGGCGATGAGGCTGATGCGGGTCACCGGGTGCTCCTCAGACCGCGATCGGCGCCTTGATCGCCGGGTGCGACCGGTAGCCGACCAGCTCGAAGTCGTCGAGGTCGTAGTCGTCGATGCCCGGCCGCGGGGTGATGCGCATGTCCGGCAGCGGGAAGGGCTCGCGGGTGAGCTGCAGGGTGGCCTGCTCCAGGTGGTTGGAGTAGAGGTGTGCGTCGCCGAGGGTGTGCACGAAGTGGCCCGGGCGCAGGTCGGTGAGCTGCGCGACCATCATCGTCAGCAGGGCGTACGAGGCGATGTTGAACGGCACCCCGAGGAAGATGTCGGCCGAGCGTTGGTACAGCTGGCAGTCGAGGAAGGCCGCCTCGCCGTCGGCCGCCGGCCGCACGTAGAACTGGAACATCGTGTGGCACGGCGGCAGGGCCATGGCGTCGACGTCGGCGACGTTCCACGCCGAGACGATGTGCCGCCGTGAGTCGGGGTTGGTGCGGATCGCCTCGATCACCCGCGCGACCTGGTCGACCTCACGCCCGTCGGGCGTCGGCCACGAGCGCCACTGGTGGCCGTAGACCGGCCCGAGGTCGCCCAGCTCGTCGGCCCACTCGTCCCAGATCGAGATGCCGCGCTCCTGCAGCCAGCGCACGTTGGTGTCGCCGCGCAGGAACCACAGCAGCTCGCCGATGATCGAGCGCAGGTGCAGCTTCTTGGTCGTGACGACGGGGAAGCCCTCGGTGAGGTCGAACCGCATCTGGTAGCCGAACACGCTGCGGGTGCCCGTGCCGGTGCGGTCGGACTTGTCGACACCGGTGGTCATGACGTGGTCGAGCAGGTCGAGGTACTGGCGCACGTCCGGAGCCTACTCGCGCACGACCTGACCGGCCGGTCGCGGCGGGGCGCGCTGCGTCGGCACTACCCTTGCCGCATGACCAGCTCTCCCTTCGGCCGTGTCCTCACCGCGATGGTGACCCCGATGTCGCCCGGCGGCGAGATCGACGACAAGGGCACCGACGCGTTGGTCGACCACCTCCTGGCCACCGGGCACGACGGCATCGTCGTCAACGGCACCACCGGCGAGTCAAGCACGCTCAGCGTCGACGAGAGCATCGAGATGGTGCGCCGCGTCAAGCAGCGCGCCGGCGACCGGGCCAGGGTCGTCGCCGGGGTCGGGTCGAACGACACCCGCCATGCCGTGCAGATGGCCGGTCTGGCCGCGCAGGCCGGCGCCGACGCCCTCCTGCTCGTGTCGCCCTACTACAACAAGCCCACCCAGACCGGCCTGGTGGCGCACTGCCGGGCGGTTGCCGACACGACCGACCTTCCGGTGATGCTCTACGACATCCCCGCGCGCACCGGCCTCCCGTTCGGCACCGACACCCTGGTCACCCTCGCCGAGCACCCGAACATCGTGGCCGTCAAGGACGCCAAGGGTGACCTGTGGGCGTCGAGCCACGTGATGGCCGCGACCGACCTGCTGTGGTTCAGCGGCGAGGACGCCCTCAACCTGCCGCTGCTCGCCCTCGGCGCCACCGGTGTGGTCTCCGTCGTGGGGCACGTCGCCGGAGCGCACTACGCCGCGATGGTCGCCGCGGTCGACCGAGGCGACCTGGCGCAGGCGCAGGCGGTGCACACCTCGCTCATCCCGGTCGTCGACGCCGTCATGACCACCTCGCAGGGGGCGATCATGGCCAAGGCGGCCCTGGTCGAGCTCGGTGTCATCGAGTCGGCCACCGTGCGGCTGCCCCTGGTCGAGTCGCCGCCGGAGCACCTCGAGCTGCTGCGGGCCGCCCTCGCGACGCTCCCCACCCGATGAGCCACCCGCACCCCGAGCTCGAGCCTCCCGGCCCCCTTGCCGACGGCGCAGTGCGCGTCGTCGCGCTGGGCGGCCTCGGCGAGATCGGCCGCAACATGACGGTGGTCGAGCACCGCGGCCAGTTGCTGGTCATCGACTGCGGCGTGCTCTTCCCCGACGACCACCACCCCGGCATCGACCTGATCCTCCCCGACTTCTCGTCCATCGAGGACCGGCTCGACGCCGTGCAGGCGGTCATCCTCACCCACGGGCACGAGGACCACATCGGCGCCGTGCCCTACCTGCTGCGCCTCAAGCCCGACCTCCCGCTGGTCGGCTCGACGCTCACCCTCGCCCTGGTCGAGGCCAAGCTCACGGAGCACCGCATCCAGCCGGTCACCCTCGCGGTCCGCGAGGGTGACCGCGAGCGGCTCGGCGCCTTCGACTGCGAGTTCGTGGCCGTCAACCACTCGATCCCCGATGCACTCGCCGTCGCCGTGCGCACCTCCGGCGGCACCCTGCTGCACACCGGCGACTTCAAGATGGACCAGCTGCCGCTCGACGGCCGGCTCACCGACCTGCGGGCGTTCGCGCGGCTGGGTGAGGAGGGCGTCGACCTCTTCCTCACCGACTCCACCAACGCGGAGGTGCCCGGCTTCACCACGCCGGAGCGCGACATCTCCTCGGCGATCGACAAGGTGTTCCGGCACGCCGAGCGCCGGATCATCGTGGCCTGCTTCTCCTCGCACGTGCACCGGGTGCAGCAGGTGCTGGATGCCGCGCAGAAGGCCGGTCGCAAGGTCGCCATGGTGGGGCGCTCGATGGTGCGCAACATGGGCATCGCCGCCGACCTGGGCTACCTGCACGTGCCCGACGGCGTGCTGGTCGACGTCAAGAAGCTCGACGACCTCGCCGACGACCAGGTCGTGCTGATCTGCACCGGCAGCCAGGGCGAGCCGATGGCCGCGCTCTCGCGGATGGCCAACCGCGACCACCGCATCGATGTCGGCCGGGGCGACACGGTGCTGCTCGCGAGCTCGCTGATCCCCGGCAACGAGAACGCCGTCTACCGCGTCATCAACGGGTTGATGCGCCTGGGCGCCACCGTGGTGCACAAGGGCAACGCCAGGGTGCACGTCTCGGGACACGCCAGCGCCGGCGAGCTGCTCTACTGCTACAACATCGTCCAGCCCCGCAACGTGATGCCCGTGCACGGCGAGTGGCGCCACCTCGTCGCCAACGCCGAGCTCGCGGTCGCCACCGGCGTCCCCCGCAACCGCGTCGTCGTCGCCGAGGACGGCGTGGTGGTCGACCTCGTCGGCGGCAGAGCGGCGATCGCGGGTGCCGTGCCGTGCGGCTACGTGTACGTCGACGGCGCGTCCGTGGGGGAGGCCGACGAGACGCTGCTCAAGGACCGCCAGATCCTGCGCGACGAGGGCTTCATCTCGGTGACCGTCGTGGTCGACTCGATGACCGGCAAGGTCGTCGCCGGCCCCGAGATCACCGCCCGCGGCTTCGTCGAGGACGACGTCGTGTTCGACGACGTGATGCCGCAGCTGGTGGCGGCCCTCGACGAGGCCACGGCCGGTGGGGTCACCGACGCGTACCAGCTGCAGCAGGTCATCCGCCGCTCGGTCGGCGGGTGGGTGGGCCGCAAGATCCGCCGCAGGCCGATGATCATCCCGACTGTCATCCAGGCCTGACCCCGGCCCGGCCACGGCCTTCGGATCCCGTCGCCCGGTGGGTGCGGGGCCGCCGGATCGGCGGATCGGGTGGCCCCAGGCGGCAACCCCCGTCACACCCGTCACGCTCGTACGCACGGTGCTGCTGGTTCCGCAGGTTCGGGCGTCGAAATCGACGGATCCCAGCCGCGACACGCCGGTGCAGGAGCCGCCAAACCCGTGCGCCAAAGGTAAAGGCAAGGTAAAGTCACGGTCAGATGAACGTCAAGAGCTGCTCTTCACGACAGTTCGCGACACCGACGCTCCGACAGCAGTATCGTCAGGCGTCGCCGGTCATATCCGCCTTGCAGGGGGGCGGGTAAGACCGGGTCCGCGCCCGGATGAGTGCCCACGCAGGCACCCGTCCGGGCGCGGACCTCGTTGCGGGGCGGTCCGCCGCGCCGGCCGGTGTGGGCGAATGTCACCACGGTGCCGCGTGTGACGCCTGAGTCAGGTGGGGCTGTCGACTAGCCTGCGACCATGGCGACTCGCACGTCCTCCTCGGCGCGCGGCCGGAGCTCCAGGTCCCGGCCGGCGAACCGGCGACCCACTGCGCGCCCGCGCACCGGACCGGCCCGCACCCGCTCCCGTGCGCTGCCGCTGCCGCTGCGGGCCGTGCAGCGCACCTGGATGGGCCTGGCCCATGCCACCGGCGCCGTCGCCCGCAAGGTCGGCGACACCGGGCGCGACCTCGAGCCCGAGCACCGCCGTGACG
This sequence comes from uncultured Actinomycetota bacterium, assembly GCA_963747405.1. GTDB lineage: Bacteria > Actinomycetota > Actinomycetes > Actinomycetales > Dermatophilaceae > Fodinibacter. The sequence continues at coordinate 44,042 of CAVVFG010000018.1, read as the reverse complement.
GGCTCGGGCTGCTGCTCGTCGCCCTCGCCGTCGTCGTCGCCGCCCGCGAGTGGTGGGGGATGCCGGGCGCCGTCGGAACCGTCGTGCACGCCGTCGTCGCCGGCACCTTCGGCAAGATCGGCTACGCCGTGCCGCTGGTGCTGCTCGCCTTCGGTATCCGGATGCTGCGTGCGCCGAAGGAGGACCCCGCCACCTCGCGCGCGGCCGTGGGCACCACGGCCCTCGCGTTCGCCGCCTGCGGCCTGGCCCACGTGTCCGCCGCCATCCCGACCCCGCCCGAAGGCGCCGACGGCATGCGCGCCGCCGGCGGCATCATCGGCTTCCTCGCGTCCAGCCCGCTCGAGGCGGCCGTCTCGGTCTACGGCACCGTGCCGCTGCTGCTCCTGCTCGGACTGTTCGGGCTGCTGGTCATCACCGCGACACCGCTGCACCAGGTGCCCGAGCGGCTGCGCGCCACCGTCAACCGGCTCACCGGGCACCCGGTCGAGGAGCCCACCGAGGCGACCTGCGAGCCCACCTCCCGCCGCCGCGGGCGGCGCGGTGCGGCATCCGACGTCGACGGTCCCCGGGTCGGTGACGAGGCGTTCGAGCAGGCCGCCGTGGTCGACCCGGTCACCGGCCGGCGGCTGCGCCCGGGGCAGAAGCGCCCGAGCCCGGCCCCCGTCGCCGACCCGGCGGCCGCCCCCGCCGCCCGCGGACCGGTCGCCGACCGCGCACCCCTCGAGGCGCCGCCGACGGCCGCCATCCCGCAGCGCGTCGAGCAGCTCTCGCTCGCCGGTGACGTCACCTACACGCTGCCCGATGCCGCCATCCTCGAGCCGGGCAGCCCGCACCGCGCCCGCAGCGCCGCCAACGACCGTGTCGTCGAGTCGCTCACGACGGTGCTCGACCAGTTCGAGATCGACGCCCAGGTCACCGGCTTCAGCCGCGGCCCCACCGTCACCCGCTACGAGGTCGAGCTCGGCCCCGGCATCAAGGTCGAGCGGGTCACCGCACTGTCGAAGAACATCGCGTACGCCGTCGCCTCCGCCGACGTGCGCATCCTCAGCCCGATCCCCGGCAAGTCCGCGATCGGCATAGAGATCCCCAACACCGACCGCGAGAAGGTCAGCCTCGGCGACGTGCTGCGAAGCCAGGTGGCCCGCGCCAACGACCACCCGATGGTCATGGGCGTGGGCAAGGACGTCGAGGGCGGCTACGTCATCGCCAACCTCGCCAAGATGCCGCACCTGCTCGTGGCGGGCGCCACCGGCGCGGGCAAGTCGAGCTTCGTCAACTCGATGATCACCTCGATCCTGATGCGCTCGACCCCCGACGAGGTGCGGCTCGTGCTCGTCGACCCCAAGCGGGTCGAGCTCACGGCCTACGAGGGCATCCCGCACCTCATCACCCCGATCATCACCAACCCCAAGAAGGCCGCCGAGGCCCTGCAGTGGGTCGTGCGCGAGATGGACACCCGGTACGACGACCTGGCCCACTACGGGTTCAAGCACGTCGACGAGTTCAACAAGGCGGTGCGCGCCGGCACGGTCAAGCCGCCGCCGGGCTCGCAGCGGGTCATCACGCCCTACCCCTACCTGCTCATCGTCGTCGACGAGCTCGCCGACCTGATGATGGTCGCCCCCCGCGACGTCGAGGAGTCGATCGTCCGGATCACCCAGCTGGCCCGCGCGGCCGGCATCCACCTCGTGCTCGCGACCCAGCGGCCCAGCGTCGACGTGGTCACCGGCCTGATCAAGGCCAACGTCCCGAGCCGGATGGCGTTCGCGACCTCCAGCGTCACCGACTCGCGCGTGGTGCTCGACCAGCCCGGCGCCGAGAAGCTGATCGGGCAGGGCGACGCGCTCTTCCTACCCAGTGGTGCCAGCAAGCCGATGCGGGTGCAGGGCGCGTGGGTCACCGAGTCCGAGATCCACGCGGTGGTCAAGCACGTCACCGAGCAGCTCAAGCCGCGCTACCGCGACGACGTCACCGTGGTGGCCGCCAAGAAGGTGGTCGAGGACGACATCGGCGACGACCTCGACCTGCTGCTGCAGGCGACCGAGCTGGTGGTCACCACGCAGTTCGGCTCGACCTCGATGCTCCAGCGCAAGCTGCGGGTCGGGTTCGCCAAGGCCGGCCGGCTGATGGACCTGCTCGAGTCGCGCGGCGTGGTGGGTCCCTCCGAGGGCTCCAAGGCCCGCGACGTGCTCGTCAAGCCCGACGACCTGCCGACCACCCTCGCGCTGCTGCGCGGCGAGGACGTTCCCGAGCCGTTCGCCGACCCGGACCCGCCCGTGGTCACCGACGACACCCCCGAGGTGGCGCTTCCCGGCTACTCCGGGGATGCCGTCGCCGCCGACCTGGCGTCGCGCCCCCAGGCGATCGAGTACGGCGACGACGAGCCCGACGAGGACGCCTGGGAGCTCACCGGCCGCCGGTGACCGGGCCGTCTCCGCTCGCTCGGCAGACCGACGTCCACATCACGCCGCCCCTACAGTGTGGCCATGACGACCATGTGGGAGGACCTCCGGGACGACCCGTCCCGCACGGCACGCTGGCGGGCCACCCTGCGCAAGCAGCCCTCGGCGTTCCTGCTCGCCGTGCAGATCCTCGTCATCCTGCTGCTTCCGGCCCTCGAGACCTCCGACTGGGGGCGGGCGGTGATCTCGCTGCTCAGCCTCTCGGCGCTGATCACGGCGGTGTTCACGGTGCGCAGCACCCCCGCGCTGACCTGGCTCTCGGTCACCCTGGCCCTGCCAGCGGCGGTCTTCGAGATCTGGAGCCTGTTCGACGAGCGGTCGACCATCCTCGTGCTGGCCCACGCCGCGCTGGCGGTCTTCTACTTCTACACGGCCTACGCGCTGATCTCGTACATGTTCGAGGACTCCTGGGTCACCAAGGACGAGCTGTTCGCCGTGGCCGCGTGCTTCACGGTGCTCGTCTTCGCCTTCGCCTACATCTACCTCGCCATCCAGGAGGTGTGGAACGGGTCGTTCACGGCGTTCGACGGGCCGGGCCAGCGCAGCTTCCTCGAGTTGCTCTACTACTCCGGCGCGGTGCTCACCAGCGTGGGCCTGAGCGACGTCGGGCCGATCCTGCCGCAGGCCCGAGCGGTCAGCACGGTCGAGCAGTTCGGGGGAGTCATGTACATCGCGATGGTCATCTCCCGCCTCGTCGCGCTCACCGTGATCCGCTCGCGGCAGTGACCCGCCACGGCTACAGCGCCGTCACCCCGTCGAGCTCCTGGATCCGGGCCAGGCTCGGCCCGCGGGTGCGCGCGATCTCGCCCGCGCGTCGTTCGGCCTCGCCGAGCACCCGCAGGGCGTTCCCGCCGGCCAGGGCGGCCAGGTCGGCGTCGCTCCAGCCGCGGTCGGCCAGGGCGGCGAGCAAGCGCGGGTACCCGGTGACGTCCTCGAGCCCGAGCGGCTGCGCGTCGACCCCGTCGTAGTCACCGCCGAGCCCGACGTGCTCGCGCCCGGCCACCTCGCGCACGTGCTCGCAGTGCGCGACGACGTCGTCGATCGTCGCCCGCGGAGCCGGGTGGTTGGTCGCCCGCTCGTCGACGAACGCCTGGTACGCGTCGTCGTCGCGCGGGTCGACCCCGGCCCGCGCGGCGGCATCCCTGGTCTCCAGGTCCCACTCGCGCACGGCGGGTGACACGAACTTCGGCACGAAGGTGACCAGGCAGGCGCCGCCGTTGTCGGCGAGCCGGGCGAGCACGTCGTCGGGCACGTTGCGGGGGTGGTCGCACACCGCCCGGGCCGAGGAGTGCGAGAACAGCACGGGCGCCTGCGCGACCTCGAGCGCGTCGTGCATCGTGCCGGCCGAGACGTGCGAGAGGTCGACCAGCATCCCCAGCCGGTTCATCTCGCGCACCACCTCGGCACCGAACGCCGAGAGCCCGCCGAGCACCGGCTCGTCGGTGGCCGAGTCGGCCCAGGGAACGTTGTCGTTGTGCGTGAGGGTGAGGTAGCGGACGCCCAGGGCGTGCAGCATCCGCAGCACCCCGAGCGAGGAGTCGATGCTGTGGCCCCCCTCCGCCCCGACCAGCGAGGCGATCCGGCCGTGCGCCCAGGCGCGCTCGACGTCCCCGCGGGTGGTGGCCAGGGCGAGCTCGCCGGCATACCGCGCCACCATGGCGTGCACGGCGTCGACCTGCTCCAGGGTGGCGGTCACCGCGGCGTCCCCCTGCAGCGTCGCGGGCACGAAGACCGACCAGAACTGGGCCCCCACGCCACCGTTCCGCAGGCGGGGGAGGTCGGTGTGGGTGGGGCACCCGCTCCGGGAGATGTCGAGCCGGTCCCAGTCGTAGCCGGCACGCTCACGCGCCTCCCAGGGGAGGTCGTTGTGCCCGTCGACCACGGGGTGCGCAGCGAGGAGGTCGCGGATCCGGGCGGGGGTGTCCGTGGGCATGCGCGTGACCCTACTCGGACAGAGCGAGGCAGGGCCGGGACGCAACTAGAGTGGCGGTATGGCGTCCTCCTCGAGCCGCGGCAGCGTCGCGATGGTCACCCTCGGGTGCACCCGCAACGAGGTCGACTCCGAGGAGCTCGCGGGCCGCCTCGCCGCCGAGGGGTGGACCCTCGTCGACGACGCCGCCGACGCCGACGTCGCGGTGGTCAACACCTGCGGGTTCGTCGAGCAGGCCAAGAAGGACTCCATCGACACGCTCCTCGAGGCGGCGGACCTCAAGCAGACCGGGCGGACCCGGGCCGTCGTCGCCGTGGGCTGCCTCGCCGAGCGCTACGGCCAGACCCTGGCCGACGAGCTGCCCGACGCCGACGCCGTGCTCGGCTTCGACTCCTACCGCGACATGTCCAGCCACCTGACCGCCGTCCTCGGCGGTGCGCGGCCGGCATCCCACGTGCCGTCCGACCGGCGCAGGCTGTTGCCGCTGTCGCCGGTCGACCGCGCGGACGTCGCGGGCGGCGTGGCGCTGCCGGGCCACGGCGACGCCGAGCAGTTCGTGCGCGCGCGGCTCGACGCCCGCCCGTGGGCGCCGCTGAAGATCGCCAGCGGCTGCGACCGGCGGTGCTCGTTCTGCGCCATCCCCATGTTCCGCGGGTCGTTCGTGTCGCGCCGGCCCACCGACGTCGTCGCCGAGGCGCGGTGGCTGGGGGAGCAGGGCGCGCGCGAGCTGTTCCTGGTCTCGGAGAACTCCACCTCATACGGCAAGGACCTCGGCGACCTCGCGCTGCTCGAGAAGCTGCTGCCCGAGCTGACCGCCGTGGAGGGCGTCGAGCGGGTGCGGGTGAGCTACCTGCAGCCGGCGGAGGTGCGGCCGGGCCTGCTCGAGGCGATGGCGGCCCTGCCCGCCGTGATGCCGTGGTACGACCTGTCCTTCCAGCACGCCTCGCCCACCGTGCTGCGCCGGATGCGCCGCTTCGGTGGCACCGAGCCGTTCCTGGAGCTCATCGAGCGGGTCCGGGCCCGTGAGCCGCTGGCCGGGGTGCGCAGCAACGTCATCGTCGGCTTCCCGGGCGAGACCGAGGCCGACGTCGACGAGCTGGAGCGATTCCTCGTGGCCGCCCGGCTAGACGTGGTCGGCGTCTTCGGTTACTCCGACGAGGACGGCACCGAGGCCGAGGGCCTCGACGGCACCCTGCCCGAGGCCGTCGTCGCGCAGCGGGTCGAGCGGCTGACCTCACTCGTCGAGCAGCTGACCACCCAGCGGGCGCTCGAGCGGGTGGGGGAGCGGGTCGTGGTGCTCGTCGAGGAGCACGACGACGAGGACCCCACGGTGGCTGTGGGCCGGGCCGAGCACCAGGGCCCCGACGTCGACGGCGTGTGCCTGCTGCGGGCCGGGCCCGGGGCGGAGCTGCCGGTCGTGGGCTCGTTCGTCGAGGGCGTGGTCGTCGACGCCGTCGGGGTCGACCTGGTCGTGGACAGCCGATGAGCGACAAACCCCGGCGCCCGGTGCGCCCCGGCCCCCTCGCCGAGGGACGCGCCGCCGACCCCTACCGGGTCGGGGTCGACCCCGCCAGCCCGGTCGTGGCCGCCACCGGCCCGAGCGCGTGGAACATCGCGAACTACCTCACCATGCTCAGGCTGCTCCTCGTGCCGGTGTTCGGCTGGCTGCTGCTCGTCGACGACGGCCTGTCGGCCCCCTACCGCTGGGGTGCCTTCGCCGTCTTCACCGTGGCCATGATCACCGACCGGATCGACGGCGACCTCGCCCGCAGCCGGGGGCTGGTCACCAACTTCGGCAAGGTCGTCGACCCCATCGCCGACAAGGCCCTGGTGACGATGGCCCTGGTCGGGCTCTCGATGATCGGCGAGGTGTGGTGGTGGGTCACCATCGTGGTGCTGGTCCGCGAGTGGGGGATCACCGCGGTGCGGTTCTGGGTCATCCGGCACGGGGTGATGGCCGCCGGTCGCGGCGGCAAGGTCAAGACCCTGCTGCAGACGCTGGGCATCGGGCTGTTCGTCATCCCGCGCTGGACCCTGCCGTCCCCCGGCCTGTGGGAGTGGCTCGCCTCGATCGTGCTCGGTGCGGCGGTCGCCGTCACGGTGGTGACCGGCGTCGACTACCTGCACCAGGCGATCCGGCTGCGTCGCACCAGCGAACGCGCGGTGCGCAAGCGCGCCGCGCGTGCCGCGCGGGCCGAGCGGGCCGCGGCGGCCAGGTCGCAGCCCCCCACGCCGTGAGGCCGGCCCCGGTGCCGACCGATGCCGGGCCGCTCGCCGCCCGCGTCGTGCCGGCGCTCGTCCAACGCGGCCTGACCATCGGCACCGCCGAGTCGCTGACCGGCGGCCTGGTCTGCGCGGCGCTGACCGGCGTCCCCGGGGCGTCGGCCGTGGTGCGGGGCGGCGTCGTCGCCTACGCGAGCGAGGTCAAGGTCGGGGTGCTGGGCGTCGACCGGGGCCTCCTGGCCCGGGAGGGCGCGGTGTGCGGGCCGGTGGCGGCCCAGCTGGCCTCCGGCATCCGGGCCGTCGTGGGCTGCGCCGTGGGGCTGTCGACGACCGGGGTGGCCGGCCCCGACCCCGCCGACGGCCAGCCGGTCGGCACCGTGTTCGTGGGCGCCAGCGGGCCGTGGGGAATCCTCGTGGAGCGCCTGGCGTTGACCGGCGACCGGGAGGAGATCCGGGCCGGCAGCGTGCTGGCCGTGCTCACCCTCCTGGAACAGGCTCTGGAGAACCTCCGCGACGGCGTGGGAACCTCGGGGTACGGTTGACCTGACGGATCGACGCGTGGTCCGCACCCACGAAGGAGAGGAGGCACCGTGATCCTGCTTCGGCACGAGCTCGGCGAGGTCCTTCGCGAGATCCGCCAGGACCAGGGCCGCACCCTGCGCGACGTCGCCTCGTCCTCCGCCGTCTCCCTCGGTTACCTCAGCGAGCTCGAACGAGGCACCAAGGAGGCCTCCTCCGAGCTGCTTGCCTCCGTGTGCACCGGTCTGGGGCTCAGCCTGTCCGAGGTGCTCGAGCTCGTGCGCGAGCGCGTCGAGCGCATCGAGACCCTCTCCGCCCCGGTCTCGCTGCCCGTCGGGCACGCCCTGTCCGACACCGTGTCGGCGTCCGCGGCCTGAGCTCCGCCCGTCAGTAGCGCCGCGGGCCGCTGCCCAGCGGGCGCTGCGGCCGGCCGTCGTCGGTCGGTGCCAGCCCCCCCTGGCAGGTGGGGCACGAGAACAGCGTGCGCTGGCGCGGCGGCGCCCCGGTCGTCGCCACCCGCACCGTGTCGCCGCAGCGCCGGCAGGGCCGGCCCGACCGCGCGTGCACGTAGGCCTCCTCACCGGCCCGCTGGACGCCGGTGCTCGCCTGCCAGCCGGTGCGGCGCGCGGTGTCCATCAGGCGATGCAGCCGGGTGAGCATGGTGGCCACGAGCTCGGGCCCGAGGTCAGCGGTTGGGGTCCACGGCAGCACCCGCATGATGAACAGGACCTCGCTGGCCCAGAAGGTGCCCACCCCGCAGAGCACGCGCTGGTCGAGCAGGGTGTCGCCGACGAACCGCCCGGATGCCGTGACGCGCGCCGCCGCGACCGCGACGTCCCAGTCGGGGCCGAGGACGTCGGGGCCGAGGTGGCCGACCAGGTCCTGCTCCCGGGCGGTCGGCACGAGGTCGAGCATGCCGAGGCGCAGCCCGAACGCCGACCAGGTATGGGTGAGCACCGCCGCCCGCAGGTCCTGCCGGCGCAGCACCCGCGCCGTGCGCTCGCCCGGGTGCTCGACCCGCCACTGGCCCTCCATGCGTAGGTGGGTGTGCAAGGTGGTGCCGGTGTCGAACCGGTGCAGGAGGTGCTTGCCCCGCGCGACGACCTCGAGGGTGCGCGACCCGGACAGGTCGACGTCGGGCACGGACGGCCAGCGCAGCTCGGCCCGCTCGACCACCGCGTCGCGCAGGGCGGCGTCGAGCCGGTCAGCGGTGCGGTGCACGGTGTCGCCCTCAGGCACGGCGGATCACCTGCGCATCCGCAGCCCACGGGGCGTGAGGTGGAAACCGGCCTCCTCGAGGGCGGCGACCACCGGGTGGTCCGACCCGAGCAGCGTGCCGCCGTCGGCCTTCTCGACGGTGATGCGGCCCAGGCTGCCGCGGCGCACGGCGTCGGCGAGGGCGGTGGCCGCGACGCGCAGCAGGTCGGGCTGCTCGGAGTAGGTGAGCAGCGTCTTGCCACCGCGCTCGACGTAGAGCACGAGATCGCCGTCGACCAGCACGACCACCGCCCCGGCCTTGCGACCGGGCTGGTGGCGGCGGCGCCGGTCGGGCGTTGCGTCGCCGGCAGCGGCCCCGCCCGCCGCGTCGGCGGACGCCTCGGCGGCCGGGTCGACGGCGCGGTCGGGCCACCCCAGGGCAGCGCCGTACGGGTTGGCCGGGTCGCTGGCGGCGAGCACCACGGCGACCGGCGCGCCGCGCCCGGACCCGACGCCAGGGCCCGGTGAGCCGGGACCGCCGCGCAGCCGGTCGACGGCCCCGGTGGTGCCGAACTGCGAGGCGCCGAGCCCCTCGACGAAGTAGCCGCGGCGCACCCGGCCGGCCTCCTCGGCCCGGCCGAGCACCCGGTAGATCGCGGCGAAGCCGCCGGGCACGTCCTCGGCCGCGGTCGCTCCGCGGGTGAGGATGCCGTGCCGGTCGAGCAGCAGCTCGGCGGTGGCGTAGGCCCGCAGGGTGGGGTCGAGGTCGACCGGGGGCAGCAGCGACCACCGGCCGGTGACCTGCGGCGGGCCGCTGCGCGCCGGCAGCGTGGGCCGCGCCGGGCCGGCGCCGAGCCCGCCGAGCGGGCCACGGCGGCCGGCGTACCGGGTGCGCCGCGGCCCGGACAGCGTGCGCCGGTGGGCGGTGCGACCGCCGGAGAGCAGTGCCCGCACCGGTGCGAACGTGTCGCCGGTGACCCGGCCCGACCAGACGAGGTCCCACAGCGTGGTGGCCAGCACCGAGTCGTCGCTGGAGCCGACCTGGTCGGACAGCGTGCGGAAGAAGTGGGCCCCGCCGCCGGCCAGGGCGTCGAGCACTGCCAGACCCTGCGGGGAGGGGACCTTGTCGGGGTCGGGCCCGGGCAGCGTGACGTGCGCGGAGTCGGCGAGGTGCAGCGACACCCAGCCGTCGTCGCCGGGCAGCGAGCCGTGCCCGCACCACAGCACCTCCCCGGTGGCCATCAGCTCGTCGAGCAGGGCCGGGGAGTAGTCCGCGACCCGGGTGGGCAGCACGAGGGACTCGACGGCGCTCGCCGGCAGGACCGCCCCACTCAGCTGCTCGATGACGCGCACCAGGCCCTCGGGCCCCCGCAGCCGGCCCCCGACCCCCTGCCACAACTGCAGGAACCGGGAGAGCTCGACGGGGGTGACCGGCTCGACCTCGGCGCGCAGGGCCGCGAGCGAGCGGCGGCGCAGCATCCGTAGCACCTCGGCGTCGCAGAACTCGGTGCCACCGCCGCCGGTGGGTAGCAGCTCGCCCTCGACGACCCGGCCCGCGGACACGAGACGGGCCAGGGCGGTGGTGGCCACCGCCGGGCCCAGCCCGTAGACGCGGGCCACCTCGGCGGCGTGGAACGGGACGTGCGTGCGGGCGTAGCGGGCCACGAGGTCGCCGAGCGGGTCGGCGACCGGCTCGAGGAAGGCCTGGGGCACCCCGGGGGGCAGCGAGACGCCCAGGGCGTCGCGCAACCGGGAGGCGTCGTCGATGGCCGACCACCGGTCTTCGCCGGCCACCCGCACAGGGATGACCTGGCGCACGTCGTGCAGCCCGGACAGCCACCGCTCGACGTCGTCGCCGGTGGTGCCCTCGCGGCACCGCGCCAGGATGCCGTCGACCGGCAGCGGCCCGAGCGAGCGCAGCAGGTCGAGCACGTCGTCGGCGTCGCGGGCGGCCCGCTCGGGCGTGAGCCGCTGCAGCTCGGCCTCGGTGCGGGCGATCTGCTCGGCGTCGAGCAGGTCGCGCAGGGAGAGCCCTTCGCTGGTGCCGAGCAGCTCGGCGAGCAGGCTGGGGTCGAGGGCCAGCGCGGCGGCCCGGCGCTCGGCGAGCGGCGAGTCGCCCTCGTAGAGGAACTGCGCCACGTAGCCGAACAGGAGGGACTTGGCGAACGGCGAGGGGGTGCTGCTCTCGACGTCGACGACGCTGACCCTGCGCGAGCCGATGTCGCGCATCAGGTCGACCAGCCCCGGTACGTCGAAGACGTCCTGCACGCACTCGCGCACCGCCTCGAGCACGATCGGGAAGGTGGGGTACTGGCTGGCGACCTCGAGCAGCTGCGAGGCCCGCTGGCGTTGCTGCCACAGCGGCTGCCGCCGATCGGGGCGGCGGCGGGGCAGCAGCAGGGCCCGGGCCGCGCACTCGCGGAACCGGGCGGCGAACAGCGCCGACCCGCCGATCTCGTCGGTGACCAGGGCGCGCACGTCGTCGGGGTCGAGGGTCACCAGGTCGAGCAGCTCGCGGCCCACCCCCCGCTCGCGCACACCGTCGACCTCGTCGAGCTCGAGGTCGGGCAGGCGCAGCACGATGCCGTCGTCGCCGTGCATCGCCTGCACGTCGACGCCGAACCTGTCGCGCATCCGGGCACTGACGGCCAGCGCCCACGGTGCGTGCACCTGCGCACCGAACGGGGAGAGGATGGCGACCCGCCAGTCACCGAGCTCGTCGCGGAACCGCTCGACGACGACGGCCCGGTCGTCGGGCACGTGGCCGGTGGCCTCGCGCTGCTCGCGCAGGTAGCCCAGCAAATTGTCGGCGGCCCAGTCGTCGAGCCCGGCCGCCAGCACCCGCTCGCGCGCGGCACCGGGCGTCAGGGCCTCGACCTCGCGGACGAACGCCCCGACCGCGCGGCCGAGCTCGGCGGGGCGGCCCAGCGAGTCGCCCTTCCAGAACGGCAGCCGGCCGGGCAGCCCCGGCGCCGGCGTGACGAGCACCCGGTCGTGGGTGATGTCCTCGATCCGCCAGGTGCTGGTGCCCAACGTGAACAGGTCGCCGACCCGCGACTCGTAGACCATCTCCTCGTCGAGCTCGCCGACCCGCCGCCCCGGACCGTCGCCGGTGGCGAGGAAGACGGCGTACAGCCCCCGATCGGGGATGGTGCCGCCGGAGGTGACCGCGAGCCGCTGGGCGCCGCGGCGGCCGGTGAGGGTGTCGGACAGCCGGTCCCAGGTGATCCGCGCGCGCAGCTCGGCGAACTCGTCGCTGGGGTAGCGCCCGGCGAGCATGTCGAGCACCGACTCGAGCACCGGCCGGGTGAGCGTGGAGTAGGACGCCGAGCGCCGGGCGAGGGCGAGCACGTCGTCGACGTCCCACTCGTCGAGGGCGCACATCGCCACGACCTGCTGGGCGAGGACGTCGAGCGGGGTGCTGGGCAGGTGCAGCGCCTCGATCTGCCCCGCGAGCATCCGCTCGACGACGACGGCGGTCTGCACGAGGTCGCCGCGGAACTTCGGGAAGAGCACCCCGCGGCTGACCGCCCCCACCTGGTGACCGGCGCGGCCCACCCGCTGCAGCCCGGACGCCACCGACGGCGGCGACTCGACCTGCACGACGAGGTCGACCGCGCCCATGTCGATGCCGAGCTCGAGGCTGCTCGTGGCGACGACGGCGGGTAGGCGGCCCGACTTCAGGTCCTCCTCGATGGTGGCGCGCTGCTCCTTGCTCACCGAGCCGTGGTGGGCCCGGGCGAGCACGGCAGGTGCGCCGCGCGCCGCGCCCGACTGGGCCATGACCTGCGCGGGGCTGCGGGCGAGCGCGGCGGTGCGTGCCACGGCATCCGGCGCCTGCACGGTGTCGGCGCCGTCGGCCTCCTCGACCCGCTCCTGCCAGATCTCGTTGAGCCGGGTGGTGAGCCGCTCGGCGAGCCGCCTGCTGTTCGAGAACACCAGGGTCGAGGTGTGCTCGGCCACCAGGTCGACGATGCGCTCCTCGACGTGCGGCCAGATCGAGGCGCGCTGCTCCTGGCCGGCCGCCGCACCGCTGAGGTCGCCGGTGGGCTGGCCGAGCTCGGCCATGTCGGGCACGGGCACGACGACCCTGAGGTCCCACTGCTTGGTGGAGGGCGGTTGCACGACGTCGACGGGGCGGCCGCCGGCGAGGTAGCGGGCGACCTCCTCGACGGGTCGGACGGTGGCGGACAACCCGATGCGCTGTGCCGGACGCTCGAGGCGGGCGTCGAGGCGCTCGAGAGACAGGGCCAGGTGGGCACCTCGCTTGGTGCCGGCGAGGGCGTGCACCTCGTCGATGATGACCGTCTCGACGCCGGCGAGCGCCTCACGGGCGGCCGAGGTGAGGATGAGGAACAGCGACTCGGGTGTGGTGATGAGCACGTCGGTGGGGGTGCGCGCGAAGGCGCGCCGCTCGTCGGCCGGGGTGTCGCCCGAGCGAACCGCCACGGTGATGTCGGGCTCGGGCACCCCGAGCCGGGCGGCCGCGTGCCGGATGCCGACCAGCGGGCTGCGCAGGTTGCGCTCGACGTCGACGGCGAGCGCCTTCATCGGCGACACGTAGAGCACCCGGCAGCGGGCCTTGCGCTCCTCGGGCAGCGGCCGGGACGCGAGCCGGTCGAGGGCCCAGAGGAAGGCCGAGAGCGTCTTGCCCGAGCCGGTGGGCGCCACGACCAGGGCGTGGTGCCCGCTGCTGATCGCCTCCCAGGCGCCCGCCTGGGCGGTGGTGGGCTCGCTGAAGCTGCCCCGGAACCAGGCGGCGGTGGCGGGGGAGAAGCGGTCGAGGACGTCGGCGGACATGTTCCGGTCAGCCTCTCACCCGCCACCGACACGACGGTGGCAGGATGCGTCGACAGGTGGGCAGGCTCGACGGTGAGGGGCACGGCGCGATGGCGGAGTACCGGGTCGAGGCGCTGAGCGCGCGCACATGGAACGCGTACGCGCGGATGATGGAGCGCCACAACGGGGTGTTCGGCGGCTGCTGGTGCACGTACTTCCACACCATGGCGGGTGAGAAGACCTATGACGCCGACGACAACCGTGCGCTCAAGCAGCGGCTGGTCCAGCAGGGCCGGGCGCATGCGGCCCTGGTGATGGACGGGGACGAGGCGGTGGCCTGGGCGCAGTTCGGCACGCCGGAGGAGCTGCCGAACATCTACCACCGCAAGGAGTACGACGCGGCGGGCGACCCACCACCCGACTACCGCATCACCTGCATCTTCGTCGACAAGAAGCACCGCCGACACGGCGTCACCGAGCTCGCGCTCCGTGGGGCGGTCGACCTCGTCGCCCGATCGGGCGGCGGTGTGGTGGAGGGCTATCCGCACGACACGAGTGACGGGCGGAGGGTGTCGGTGCTCTACGACGCGACCCGGGCCGTCTACGAGCGCGCCGGCTTCGCCTACGTGCGGCGCAAGGGGCTGCGCAACTGCGTGATGCGCCGCCGAGTGCCCTGACGGCGCGGCCACCGGGCCGCGCGGCTGCGAGACGTCGCACCGGTGCCGGACCTCGCGCCGGAGGGCGCTACGCTGCCGCCACACACCACGTCCTTCCTGGGGGATCCATGCGCCGCCTCGCCGTCGTCCTGCTCTGCGCTGCCACCGTCGTGGCCGGCCTCGTCGCCACCCCGGCGCAGGCCGCGTCGACGCTGCCGAGCCCGCCGGCCACGCGGTACGGCCTCTTCACGGCACCGCTGCCGGACCAGGGCTGGGGCACCAGCTTCGAGGTCACGCCCGCCACCGCGAACGGCTACGCGGTCGACGCCACGGGGCTGTTCGCCGTCGAGGGCTACAACGCGGCCGGCTCGTACGCGCGCACCTTCCTGTCGCCCCCCACCGGCCAGGCCTGGGCTGTGGGCAGCTACGACGTCAACGAGTTCGCGACGGCCACCCAGGCACGGGTGCAGGTGAACTCGGGCGGCCCCGGCCTGTGCGACGACGCGGTCGACGGCACCCTCACGGTGCACGAGGTCACCCTGTCCGCCGGTGAGGTGACCGCCTTCGCCGGCTCGGTACGCGGCACCTGCGGCACCGGCCGGCCGGTCTTCGCCCAGGAGATCCGCTGGAACTCCACCGTGCCCTACATCGTGCTCTCCACCCCGGTCAGCACCCCCACGGCCGAGACCGTCACCGTCGAGGTCGGCCCGTCGCAGACCACGTTCGGCCAGGCGATCGGCAACGGCGCCGACGCCAAGGTCGACATCACCGCCGACACCTGCAGCAACCAGACGCTGGCCGCCGGCACCACGTGCTCGCTGACCCTCGTGGGGACACCCGACTTCTTCGGGCCGGCCCAGGACCTCATCACCCTTCCTGACGGCGGTGACGGCCGCACGATCCCGGTCACCACCGTCGGCTACGACACCGCGGCCGGCGCGTACACCCCGCTCAAGCCGGCCCGCGTGCTCGACACCCGCAAGAAGGTCGGCGTCACCACGACCACGCCGGTCGGGCCCGGCAGGACCATCGACCTGCAGGTGTCCGGTCGAGGTGGCGTCTCCGCCACCGCGGCGACGGCCGTCGTGCTGAACGTCACGGTCGTGACCCCCACGAGCCAGGGCTACGTCACCCTGTACCCCACCGGGGCCGCTCGCCCCCTCGCGTCGTCGGTGAACTTCAACAAGGGTTTCACCGGCGCCAACCTGGTCACCGTCACGCTCGGCACCGGCGGCAAGGTCCGCTTCTACAACGCCTCGGGCAGCACGCACGTCGTCGCCGACGTCATGGGGTACTACCACGGCGCAACCAGCACCGCGAAGGCCGGCTACGGCGGCTACTCCGGCGTCGAGCCGACCCGCATCCTGGACAGCCGCGATCCCGCAGGCGCCCCGCTCCTGCCCGGCGAGTGGTACACGACGGGCAGCGACTTCGGGCCCGACGTCAACCCCCACATCAAGGGTTTCGCTGTCAACATCACCGCGACCAGGACCACCGGCTCCGGTTACTTCACGGCGTGGAACGGGATCTCCACGGCCATCCCCAGCACCTCCACCCTGAACTTCACCGCGGGCAAGACGGTGCCGAACATGGCGATCGTGCCGACCTCCGCCTGCGGCCCCGACTGCGGTCGCGGCTTCGAGAGCGTCCCGATCATCGGGGTGCGCAACAGGTCCAACGGCGACGCGGACGTCATCGTCGACCTCGTCGGGGTCTACGACGACAACACGCTCGACGGCATGTGGCGCTTCCGGCCGCTGGCCAGCCCCACGCGCATCGTCAACACCAAGACGGCCCAGGGCATCGCCGCCGCCCTCAAACCCGGGCAGACCGCCACGGTGGGCAACACGGCCGGGGTGACGACCTACAGCTCGATGGCGCTGGTCACCAACACCACCGCCAACAAGCCGACGAGCAGCACCGTCCTGACGCTGTGGAACGCCGACATCCCCAGGCCCACGGTGAGCAACCTCAACCCGGCGGCCGGGCAGCTGGTGTCGAACATGACGATCACCGACCTCGGCGCCGACTACGACTTCAACGTGCGCAACGCGTCCGGCACGACCAACCTCGTGGTCGACGTCGCCGGCACCATGGAGGAGTACCCGGCCGTGGCCGACCCCGGCACGGCGGCGGCCCTGCGGGCCAAGGGGCTGTCGGCCCTGCGCACCGACACCTCGGTGCGGGCCACCGGCGACGCCCGGGCGACGGCGCCCACTGTGCACGGCACACCGGTCACGCTCGCCAAGCAGCACCGCTGAGCACGACCGCCGGCGCCGGGGCCCGTGCCCTGAGCCCGACGGCGGGTCAGACCTTCGGCTGCTGCTGGGTGATGCAGTGGATGCCGCCGCCACGGGTGAACAGCGGGCGCGCGTCGACGCCGACGACCCGCCGCCCGGCGTACGCCCGTTCGAGCACCGCGAGGGACCCGGCGTCCTGCGGGTCGTCGTAGGTGCAGGCCACGACGCCGCCGTTGACGACGAGGTGGTTGATGTAGGACCAGTCGACCGGCCCCTCGTCGTCCTCGAGGGTTGTCGGCGCCGGCACCCGCACCACCTCGAGCGGCTCGCCCCGGGCGTCACGCGCCGACGACAGCAGCCCGTCGAGCTCGACCGACACCTCGTGGTCGGGGTGGGCCGGGTCGTCCTGCCAGTGCAGCAGCACCACGCCCGGCGACGCGAACGTCGCCACGATGTCGACGTGCCCGCGGGTTCCGAACTCGTCGTAGTCGCGAGTCAGCCCGCGCGGCAGCCAGATGCAGGTGGTCGCCCCGATGGTGCGGGACAGCTCGGCCTCGACGTCGGCGCGGGCGAGGCCCGGGTTGCGGCCCGGGTCGAGCTGCACGGTCTCGGTGAGCAGCACGGTGCCCAGGCCGTCGACGTGGATGCCACCGCCCTCGTTGACCAGGTCGGACAGCACCCGGGTGGCGCCGGCGCGGGCGGCGACGAAGGACGCCACCCGGGTGTCGTTGTCCCAGGTGGCCCAGGACTGCGCCCCCCAGCCGTTGAACACCCAGTCGACGGCACCGAGCGAGCCGTCGGGGCCGAGCACGAAGGTCGGCCCGATGTCGCGCATCCACGCGTCGTCCAGCGGCGTGGTCACGACGTCGATGTGGTCGCCGAGCACGTCGCGCGCCAGCATCTCGTCGGTGGGGTCGACCACCACGGTCACCGGCTCGAAGTGCGACACCGCCCGGGCCACCGCGGCCCAGGTGCTGCGCGCCTCCTCGGCATCCGCCTCGGTCTCGCCCAGCGTGTAGCCGGCCGACGGCCACGCCATCCAGGTGCGCTCGTGCGGCGTCCACTCGGCCGGCATCCGCCAGCCCGTCGGTGACGGCACCGCTCAACCCTCCCGCTGGTGCTCGGGGCGGGTGGGCACGGTGAGGGACGCGTAGGAGTCGGGGCGGCGGGTGGACAGGAACGGGAACAGCTCGATCCAGTCGCGACCCTGGGCGAGGTCGAGGTCGGCCACGAGCACCGCAGCCTCGTCGCGCGGCGCCTGCACGAGCACCCGGCCGTAGGGGTCGGCGATGAACGAGGACCCGTAGAACGTGATCAGCCCCTCGGTGCCGTAGCGGTTGGGCACCACGACGAACAGCCCGTTGGCGATCGCGTGACCGACGATCGTGTGCTGCCACAGCGGCTGGGTGTCGAAGTCGGGGTGGTCGGGCTCGCTGCCGATGGCGGTCGGGTAGACCAGCACCTGCGCGCCGGCCAGGCCGTAGGCACGCGCGACCTCGGGGAACCACTCGTCCCAGCAGGTGGGCATCCCCAGGCGCAGGCCCGGGTCGGCCAGGTCGTAGACCGGGTAGGCGTCCTCGCGCGGGCCCTGCCGGAAGTACTTGTCCTCGTAGTAGCCCGCCGTCACCGGGATGTGCGTCTTGCGGGTGCGCGCCACGACGTCACCGCCGGGCGCCACGAGGATCGCCGTGTTGAAGCCGAGACCGTCGTCGGTGCCGTCGGGTGCCGGGGCCCGCTCGAAGAGGGACGCGTGCACCAGCACCCCGGATGCCGCGGCCGCCTCGCGCGCGAAGGTGACCGTGGGCCCGTCGTCGAGGGACTCGGCGGTCGCGTCGGGGCGACCCTGCGGCAGCGCGTCGGCGGGGTAGCGCGACAGGGTGAGCTCGGGGAGGAACACGATGCGCGCCCCGGCGTCGGCAGCGGTGCGGATGCCGTCGAGCAGGGTCGAGCGCAGCCGGTCGGCATCGGCGTCCCAGGCGTGCTGGACGAGGCCGACCCGCACGGGCGGCGAGGTGGGCTCGTGGACGCGGGCGGGCGAGGTGGGCACCTCAGCGGCGGTGATCAGGCGCATGCGGGCCAGTATGCCGGTGGCGCCGGAGGTGGGTGCCACGGCATACCATCCGCGCATGCGCCTGTCCCGGTTCTGGGTCCTCGCCGAGGACGAGTTCGGTGCCGCCTACGCCCACTCGCTCGCCGGCTCCACGCACCTTGCTGCCCTCGGCGGCCGCACCGCGCAGGAGGCGCTCGACGCCGGGGTCCCGCCGCGCGACGTCTGGGAGGCACTCTGCGACGCGATGGACGTGCCCGCCAGCCGCCGGCTCGGCCTCGACAAGCCGTCCCGAAACTGAGGGGCGGGCTGTCGGCGCGCTCGGCTAACGTCCCTCCGGTGGGCGACGACATCCTGCTCCGCGCTCGGGGGCTGACCAAGCGGTTCGGCGACTTCACGGCCGTCGACGGCATCGACGTCGAGGTGCGCCGGGGCGAGGCGTTCGGGTTCCTCGGCCCCAACGGCGCCGGCAAGTCCTCGACGATGAAGATGGTGGGCTGCGTCTCGCCGGTCACCGAGGGCGAGCTGAGCATCCTGGGCATGGACCCGGCATCCGACGGGCCGGCGATCCGGGCCCGGCTGGGGGTCTGCCCGCAGCGCGACATCCTCGACGAGGACCTCTCGGTCGAGGAGAACCTCTGGGTCTACGGCCGGTTCTTCGGCCTCAGCCGGCACGAGGTGCGCAAGCGCGCCGACGACCTGCTCGATTTCGCCCAGCTCACCGAGCGGCGCCGCGACCGGGTCGAGCCGCTCAGCGGCGGGATGAAGCGCCGCCTCACCATCGCGCGCAGCCTGATGAACGACCCGGAGGTGCTGCTGCTCGACGAGCCGACCACCGGGCTCGACCCGCAGGCGCGACACGTGTTGTGGGACAGGCTGTTCCGGCTCAAGCGTCAGGGCGTGACGCTCATCGTCACGACCCACTACATGGACGAGGCCGAGCAGCTCTGCGACCGCCTGGTCGTCATGGACCACGGGCGGATCGTCGCCGAGGGTAGCCCCCGGTCGCTCATCGTCGAGCACTCCACGCGTGAGGTGCTCGAGCTGCGCTTCGAGCTCGACGAGCAGGAGCAGCACGTCGACGCCGTCACCGGGGTGGGGGAGCGGCTCGAGGTGCTGCCCGACCGGCTGCTCGTCTACGTCGACGACGGCGACGCCGCGCTCGCCACAGTCCACTCCCGCGGGGTGACGCCGCTGTCCTCGCTGGTGCGCCGCTCCACGCTGGAGGACGTATTCCTCCACCTCACCGGCCGTAGCCTGGTCGACTGATGTCCACGACCACCTCCGAGCGCGTCTCGGCGCACACCCCGAGCGGCCGCCTCGGTGTCGGCGCCCGCCGCCCGACCTCGGCCGGCGAGCGCCTCGCGTCGGTGATGACCCACCACCTCCTGGTCTACCGGCGCACCTGGCGCGGCTCGATCATCAGCCGCTTCCTGTCGCCGCTGTTCTTCCTGCTCTCGATGGGGCTGGGGCTGGGGGCGCTGGTCGACAGCAGCGCCGGCGGGGTCGACGGCGTGCCCTACCTGCAGTACGTCGTGCCCGGCATCCTCGCGATGCAGGCGATGATGACGGCGTTCGGCGAGTCGACGTACGCCGTCATGGGCTACATCAAGTGGAACCAGATGTACGCGGCGATGCTGTCGACGCCGCTGCGGGTGGTCGAGGTGCTCGGCGGCCACCTCGCGGTCGTCGCCATCCACTTCCTCACCGGCGCGGCGATCTTCGTGCTCGTCGCGGCACCGTTCGGCGCCTTCTCGTCGTGGTGGGTGGTGCTCGCGGTGCCCGTCGCGGTGCTCACCGGGCTGGCCTTCGCCGTGCCCACGTTCGCGCTGTCGGCGCGGCTCGAGAACGACAACGGCTTCAGCATCCTGTTCCGCTTCGTGGTGACCCCGCTGATGCTGTTCTCCGGCACCTTCTTCCCCATCGACCAGCTACCGGTGTGGATGCAGCCGCTCGCCTGGGCCACGCCCCTCTGGCACGGCGTCGAGCTGTCCCGCGACGCCGCCACTGGCACCGCACCGGGCTGGCTGGGGGTGGTGCACGTCGCCGTGCTCCTCACCTACGTCGGCGTCGGCTGGGTGCTGGCCCGGGCGTCGTTCACCCGCAGGCTGGTCTCGTGAGCGCCGTGCAGACCGCGACGCGGGCCTCCCGGGTGCTGCCGTTCCCGGTCGGCATCGGCCTGGCCCGCTACGTCGTGCAGCGCAACATGACCGCGTTCCGCCGGGCCTGGCTGCTGCTGCTCAGCGGCTTCGTCGAGCCGGTCTTCTACCTGTTCTCGATCGGGGTGGGGCTGGGGGCGCTGGTCGGCGACGTCACCACCGCCGGCGGCAGCTCGGTGCCGTACGCCGTGTTCGTCGCCCCGGCGCTGCTCGCCTCCTCGGCCATGAACGGCGCCATCGCCGACAGCACGTACAACGTGTTCTTCAAGCTGAAGTACCAGCGCCTCTACGACGCGATGCTGGCGACCCCGCTCGGCCCGCGCGACGTGGCCGTCGGCGAGATCACCTGGTCGCTGATGCGCGGCAGCCTGTACTCCACCATGTTCCTCGTCGTGGCGCTGGGGGCCGGTCTCGTGCAGTCGTGGTGGGCGCTGCTCGCCGTACCCGCCGCGGTGCTCGTCGGTCTCGCGTTCGGGGCGATCGGGATGTTCGCCACCACCTTCATGACCAGCTGGCAGCACTTCGACTACGTCAACCTCGCCATCCAGCCGATGTTCCTGTTCTCCGCCACCTTCTTCCCGCTGTCGACCTACCCCGAGGCGCTGCAGTGGGTGGTGCGCCTGACCCCGCTGTACAACGGGGTGGCGCTCGAGCGCGGGCTGATGCTCGGTGAGGTCGGGTGGCCGCTGCTCGGCAACGTGGCCTACCTCGTCGCGCTCGGGGTGGTCGGCGTCGTGGGGGCGTCGCGGCGCATCGCCACGCTGCTGCTCACCTGAGGCCGCTGGGGGACCGGGGCCACCCTCGACAGGTACTCGACGGGTCTGCGCCACCGACGCAGACTGGCGGGATGACCGAGAGCCGATCGCGCCCCTGGGAACCCGACCCGGCGCTGCCTGGCTACGTCACCGACGGTGGGCTCGAGACCGACCTGGTCTTCCACCACGGTGTCGAGCTGGCGCACGTCGCGGCCTTCCCGCTGCTGGGCGACCCCAAGGGGCGTGAGCTGCTCGTCGACTACTACTCGGACTACGCGCGGATCGCGGCGGCGGCCGGGGCCGGGCTGCTCCTCGAGACACCCACCTGGCGGGCCAGCCGCGACTGGGGCGCCCGGCTGGGAGTGGGCGCCGACGGGCTGGCCAGGGTCAACGCCGATGCCGTGCGGCTGCTGGCCGAGCTGGCGGAGCGGTACTCCGGCGAGGTGCCGCAGGTTTTGGTGGCGGGGCTGGTCGGACCGCGTGGCGACGGCTACGTCGTCGACGCGGTGATGAACCCGTGGCAGGCCCGCGACTACCACCTGGGCCAGGCCCGGGCGTTCGCGGATGCCGGGGCGGACCTGCTGAGCTCGCTGACGCTGACCACCGTGGACGAGGCGGTCGGGGTGGCCCTGGCCGCCGCTGAGGTCGGCCTGCCGGTGACGGTCGGCTTCACCGTCGAGACCGACGGCCGGCTGCCCGACGGCACGGCGCTGCGGGCGGCCGTCGAGGCGGTCGACGACGTCGCGCCCCCCGACTGGTTCGTCGTCAACTGCGCGCACCCCTCGCACGTGCTGGCCGCGCTGGCGGATGCCGGGCCGTGGCGGGAGCGGATCGGCGGCACGCGGGTCAACGCCTCCACCCTCAGCCACGCCGAGCTCGAGGCCGCGCCGGGGCTCGACGACGGCGACCCGGAGGTGCTAGGTCGTGAGCAGGCGGCGCTGGCGGCCACGCTTCCGGCGCTGCGGGTGGTCGGTGGTTGCTGCGGCACCGATGCGCGGCACGTCGCGGCGATGTGGGGGGTGTCAGCACCGGCGGCGTAGGCCTGCCCCGGCGTGTCGCGCACGGGTCCGCCACGTCGAACAGGTGTTCGGCTAGGGTCGTCCACAGGTGGCGCCTCCGACCGCACTCGTCCACAGGCCCACGGCAGCTCGTGTCCGCTGTCGGTGCCGTCGCCTAGCGTCTGACCAGACCTCGCGACGAGACCGACGGCGAGAGCTGGTCGCCGGTGGGCGCGCTCGCTGCACGACAGGGAAAGAACAGGTGTGACATGGCTGGTAGTGCTCGCGGAAGCGTGATGCCCAACCCGGTGGCCGCGGCCCCGGGGAGCGAGAAGGACAAGGCGCTGTCCTCGGTGATGGCCCAGATCGAGAAGCAGCACGGCAAGGGTGCCGTCATGCGCCTCGGTGACGACGTGCGGCCCCCCATCGAGGTCATCCCCACCGGGTCGATCGCCCTCGACGTCGCGCTCGGCATCGGCGGGCTGCCCCGCGGCCGGGTCGTCGAGATCTACGGCCCGGAGAGCTCGGGCAAGACCACCGTCGCCCTGCACGCCGTCGCCAACGCCCAGAAGGCCGGCGGCATCGCGGCGTTCATCGACGCCGAGCACGCGCTCGACCCCGACTACGCCAAGGCCCTCGGGGTCGACACCGACGCGCTCCTGGTCTCCCAGCCCGACACGGGCGAGCAGGCGCTCGAGATCGCCGACATGCTGATCCGCTCGGGCGCGCTCGACATCATCGTCATCGACTCGGTGGCGGCCCTGGTGCCCCGGGCCGAGATCGAGGGCGAGATGGGCGACAGCCACGTGGGGCTGCAGGCCCGCCTGATGTCGCAGGCGCTGCGCAAGATCACCGGCGCACTCAACACCACCGGCACCACGGCCATCTTCATCAACCAGCTGCGCGAGAAGATCGGCGTGATGTTCGGGTCGCCGGAGACCACCACCGGTGGCAAGGCGCTGAAGTTCTACGCCTCGGTCCGCCTCGACGTGCGGCGCATCGAGACCCTCAAGGACGGCACCGACGCGGTCGGCAACCGCACCCGGTGCAAGGTGGTCAAGAACAAGGTGAGCCCGCCGTTCAAGCAGGCCGAGTTCGACATCCTCTACGGCCAGGGCATCTCCCGTGAGGGTGGCCTGATCGACATGGGGGTCGAGCAGGGCTTCGTGCGCAAGGCCGGTGCCTGGTACACGATGGACGGCGACCAGCTCGGCCAGGGCAAGGAGAACGCCCGCGCCTTCCTCAAGGACAACCCCGAGCTCGCCGACGAGCTCGAGAAGAAGATCAAGGACAAGCTCGGCATCGGGGTGCCTCGCCCCGAGGTGGCCGTCGTGCCCGAGATCTCGGTCGAGTTCTGAGCCACCCCCGGCTGGTTCCCGTGCCCTGTGCCGACTCGACGACCCCGCCGCCCAGGTGGGCGGCGGGGTCGCCCGCGCGGGAGCCGTTCGACGTTCCCGACGCGCAGGAGCCGCCGCCACCGGACCCGGAGTCCGACCCGCGACACCGGGGGACCGAGCCCGACCCGTACGACTGGGCGCGGCAGATCGTGCTGCGACAGCTGACGGCGGCGCCGCGCAGCCGCTCGCAGCTCCAGGCGGTGCTGCGCCGCAAGAACTGCCCCGAGCACGTCGCGGCGGCGGTGCTCGACCGGATGGAGGAGGTCGGGCTGGTCGATGACACCGCCTATGCGGGCATGCTCGTGCGCTCGCAACAGGCCGGCCGCGGGCTGGCCCGCCGCGCCCTGGCCCAGGAGCTGCGCCGGAAAGGGGTCGACGACGAGACCGCGCGGGCGGCGCTCGACGAGGTCGACCCGCACGACGAGGAGGACCGCGCCCGCGAGCTTGTCGCCAAGAAGCTGCGCTCGATGAGCGGGCTCGACCCGGTCGTGCAGACCCGTCGCCTGGCCGGGATGCTCGCCCGCAAGGGCTACCCGAGCGAGGTGTCGATGCGCGTGGTGCGCGAGGCGGTCCGGGAGGCGCCGGAGCACCAGCGCGACTGAGGCACGGGCCGGCGCGGCGAGGCGCGGCGAGGCGGCAACGGGTCCGCGCCCGGCGGCTACAGCGCGTGCAGCGGCCGCTCGCCCGGAGGCAGCTCGTCGGTGCGCACGATCTGCTTGCCGTAGGGCACCAGCGAGACCGGGATGAGCTTGAGGTTGGCGATGGCCAGCGGGATGCCGATGATGGTGATCGCCTGGGCCACCGCCGTGGTGAGGTGCAGCAGCGCCAGCCACCACCCGGCGAGCACGATCCAGAGCACGTTGAGCACGGCCGTCCCGGCGCCGGCGCCGGGTTTGGGCACCACCGCCCGGCCGAACGGCCACAGGGCGTAGCGCGCCATCCGCAGCGACGCGACGCCGAGCGGGATGGTGACGATGAGGATGCAGAACACCACCCCCGCCAGCGCGTAGCCCAGGGCGAGCCAGAGCCCGCCGAAGACGAACCAGATGATGTTGAGCAGGGTGCGCACGGGGGCCTCTTTCGCTACGGGGTCGCGTAGCCCATGGTGCCACCGGGGCGTTCGCGACCGGACGCGGGTGCCTCCCGGGCAGGGCATCGCCCGGTGTCCCGAAACCTGCCGGGAACACGAGCGGAACGGAGGGTTCACGCGAGGGCCCTAGGTTGCTCGGGTGAGCGAGCGGACCGACCCCGATGGCGTGGGGAGCCTGTTCGACTCGTACACGCTCGGTGCCGCGTGGGACGAGATGCTGGCCGAACCGGGCGCTCCCCGCACGGCCTACAAGCCCGTCTTCCACACCCTGCGGGCGATGAACGCCGGCACCCTCAAGGAGCGCGCCGACACCCTGGCCCGGTCCTACCTCGACCAGGGGGTCACCTTCGACTACGCGGGTGAGGAGCGGCCGTTCCCCCTCGATGCCGTGCCGCGGGTGATCTCGGCCCACGAGTGGCAGGTCATGGAGTCGGGCGTGGTGCAGCGGGTCACGGCCCTGGAGTCGTTCCTCGACGACATCTACTCGCGCGAGGGCGAGATCCCGCGGGCGGTGCACGAGGGCGTCATCCCGTGGCGGCTGATCGCCAGCTCGAAGCACTACCACCGCGCCGTCATGGGGATCCGGCCGACCAACGGCGTGCGGGTGCACGTCGCCGGCGTCGACCTGATCCGCGACGAGCAGGGCACCTTCCGGGTGCTCGAGGACAACGTGCGCGTGCCGTCCGGTGTCAGCTACGTGATCGCCAACCGCCGGGCGATGGCCAACGTCTTCCCGGAGGCATTCGCCACGATGCGGATCCGCCCGGTGCACGACTACCCCCGGATGCTGCTGGCCGCCCTGCGGGCGTCGGCGCCGGACGGCGCCAGCGACCCGACCGTCGTCGTGCTGACGCCCGGCGTCTTCAACTCGGCCTACTTCGAGCACGCCCTGCTGGCCCGGATGATGGGCGTGGAGCTCGTGGAGGGCCGCGACCTGGTCTGCGTCGGCGGCCAGGTGCGGATGCGGACCACCACCGGGGACAGGCCGGTCGACGTCATCTACCGCCGGGTCGACGACGAGTTCCTCGACCCGGTGCACTTCCGGGGTGACTCGGTGCTCGGCGTCGCCGGGCTGGTCTCGGCGATGCGCAGCGGCCGGGTGACGGTGGCCAACGCGGTGGGCAACGGGGTGGCCGACGACAAGCTCATCTACTCGTACCTGCCTGACCTGATTCGGTTCTACCTCGACGAGGACCCCATCCTGGGCAACGTCGAGACCTTCCGGTGCGAGCAGCCGGCCGCGCTGCAGCACGTGCTCGACCACCTCGAGGAGATGGTCGTCAAGCCGGTCGACGGCTCCGGCGGCAAGGGCCTGGTGGTGTGCAACCGGGCCGACGGGCCGACGCTCGACACCCTCCGCCGCCGGCTTGCCGCCGACCCGCGCGGCTGGATCGCCCAGCCGGTCGTGCAGCTGTCGACCGTGCCCACCTTCATCGACGGCCGGCTCGCCCCCCGCCACGTCGACCTGCGCCCGTTCGCGGTCAACGACGGCGAGCGGGTGCGGGTGCTGCCCGGCGGCCTGACCCGGGTGGCCCTGCCCGAGGGCGAGCTCGTCGTCAACTCCAGCCAGGGCGGGGGGTCGAAGGACACCTGGGTGCTCTCCGACCGACGCCCCGCCGGTAACGCGCCGAACCGGCTGCCCGACAACCGCGAGGTCGTCGTCATGAGCGCGCCCACGGCATCCCACGAGGACAGCATGCGCGAGCAGCAGCAACAGCAGCAGCAGACCTCTGGCGCCCGACGGCCGGGGAGCGGCGCATGCTGAGCCGGATCGCCGAGTCGCTGTTCTGGATCGGCCGCTACACCGAGCGCGCCGACGGCACCGCCCGCATCGTCGACGTGCTGCGCCTGCAGCTGCTCGAGGACCCCGGCGCCGACGAGTCCAGTGCGGCGCGCACGGTGCTCTCGGTGATCATGGGGATGCCGTTCGAGGGCGACGTCGGGTTCACCGACGTGAGCGCCGCCCTGGTCTTCGACCGCTCGAACGCGAGCTCGATCACCGGGGCCTGGTTCGCGGCCCGCGAGAACGCGCGCCGCGCCCGCGAGACCCTCTCGACCGAGCTGTGGGAGGGCATCAACACCACCTGGCACCGCTGGCACGGCTTCGGCCGCACCGTCGCCACCGAGCGGCACCTGTCGTGGGTGCGTGAGCGGGCGGCCCTGGTGAGCGGCATCGCCGACTCCACCATGTCTCACGACGAGGCCTGGGACTTCCTCGTGCTCGGCCGCAGCCTCGAGCGGGCCGACATGACGGCCCGGCTGGTCGCCACCGGTGGCCTGCCGCGCGCGGGAGCACCGTGGTCGGTCGTGCTGTCGAGCTGCGGTGCGCAGCAGGCGTTCATGCGCAGCCAGCGCGGCCTGCTCAGCGACGACCGGGCCGCCGCCTTCCTCGTGCTCGACCGGGAGTTCCCCCGGTCGGTGCTGTTCGCGCTGTCCGAGGCCGAGCGCCGCCTGGACGCCCTGGCGCCGCAGCAGGAGCGGATCGGGGTGCCCGACGAGGCGCGGCGGCAGCTGGGCCGGATCCGCACCTCGCTGGAGTACCGGGCGACGTCCGACGTCATCGCCGACCTGCCGGCCCAGATGCAGCGGGTGCAGGGCGCCGTCACGGCCAGCTCGCAGGCCATCGCCCAGCGCTACTTCCAGTCCGGACCGCTGCAGACCTGGACCAAGGACGGGGTGTTCTGAGGTGCGGCGGTGGCGCATCGTGCACACGACGTCCCTGGCCTACGACGGCCGGGTGCGGGCCGCGCACAACGAGCTGCGGATGACGCCGCTCAACGAGCCGGGCCAGACCACCCTCGAGAACCGGATCCGGATCCGGCCGATGACCTGGAGCAACGTCTACCGCGACCACTGGGGCACCCACGTCATGGCGATGGAGAGCCTGGCCGAGCACGAGCGGCTCGACATCGAGGCGATCTCGACGGTCGAGCGCACGCCGGTCGAGCGGCACGAGCCGTCGCTCGGCTGGGACGCCGTGCGCGACCCCGCCGTGCAGGACCGCAGCTACGAGTGGCTGATGCTCTCGGCCCGCACCAAGCCCGGGCGGGGTGTCACCGACCTGGCGGATGCCGTGCGCGGCCTACCGACGCCGCGCGCCGCCGCCGAGGAGCTGAGCGCCCTGGTGCGCGCCGAGCTGCGCTACCAGCCCGGCGCCACCGGGGTGCACAGCCGTGGTGAGGACGCCTGGGCCGAGCGGTCGGGCGTCTGCCAGGACTTCGCCCACATCACCGTCGGGGCGCTGCGCAGCCTCGGCGTGCCGGCCCGCTACGTCTCGGGCTACCTCGTGCCGCGCAAGGACTCCGCCGTCGGCGACACCAGCAAGGGCGAGAGCCACGCCTGGGTCGAGTTCTGGGATGCCGGCTGGATCGCGCTCGACCCCACCAACGGCACCGAGGTCGGGCGTGACCACGTGGTCGTCGCCCGGGGGCGTGACTACGAGGACGTGCCGCCGTTCAAGGGCATCTACTCGGGCCGGGCCAAGGCCTCGCTGGAGGTCGTCGTCACGATCACCCGGCTGGCCTGACCGCCGGCGCGTGGTGGCCGTCGCGGGCCACGTGTCGCCGGGCGTGGGCGATGGCGTCGGGCGTGTGCTCGAAGACGTGGTGCAGCCCGCTGAGGTGCTCGGAGATGCCGGTGGCCTCCAGCCGCGGCACGAATCGGGCCGGCATCCCGGAGAGCGGTACCGTGACGCCGCGGGACTCCAGCGCCCGGCGCCCGCGGTGACGATGCCCGGCACGACCGCGGTGGCGAGGTCGAGCACCGCCGTGGCCAGGAAGGTCAGGGCGAGCACGAAGGCGTCGCTGCGCAACGCGCGCACCAGGGCGCGCAGGCTCCACACCTCGACCATCCGCACCGCGGTGGCGACGAGCACGCCCGCCAGCGCCGCGAGCGGGAGCCACCCGACCACCGGCGCCAGGGCCAGCACCACGAGCAGGAGCACGAGCGAGTGCACGACGGCCGCCAGCCGCTGCCCGAAGAGCTCGCGGTCGGGGTCGTGGCGCGTCGACACGCTCATCGCGTCGGCGACGGTCGCCGACAGCAGGCTCTCGAGCGCCGCGAGGGCGCCGCGACCACCGCGAGCAGAGCCACCGGCACGGCGGGATGCAGCCGGGCGCCGAGCAGGATCAGGGCCGCGACACCGCCGCTCAGGGCCAGGGCGGCGAGGTCGGGCGCCGAGCGCCGAGGGCACCTGCTGCGGGGCGATCAGCGCGGCGAAGCCGAGGGTGACCCCTCGATGACGGGCAGCGGGATGAACCGCACGTAGCGGCCGGCGCCGGCCAGCCCCATGGCGACGAGGGAGCAGCCCGGCCATCAGCCCCACGACGACCACACCGCTGGCCCCGTGCTCGGCGACGATCGGCACCAGGACCCCCACGGTGACGCCGGCGACCAGGTCGGCGCGGGGCGAGTGCGGCATCGCCGGGCGTGATGTCGTCGACCAGGCCGCCCTGGTCGGCGTTCTGGGTCTCGAGGATGGCGCGGGCGCTCGTGAGCAGGTCCTTCACGGCAGGCAGGGCCAGGGAGTAGACCACCTCCCCTCCCTCACGGCGCTGGGTGGCCAGCCCGGCCAACAGCTCGAGCACGCGGATGCGCACCGGGTGCGCGATGGTGCGGAAGCTATCCGCCGGGATTCCGCGCGTGACGGCATCGGCTCGTACCCTTGGTGGCGCCATGACTACCGCGAAGACCTACGACGTGCGCACCCACGGGTGCCAGATGAACGTGCACGACTCCGAGCGCCTCGCCGGGCTGCTCGAGACGGCCGGCTACGTCGACCTCGCCAGCGTGCCGGCCGACCGCCGTCCCGCCGTCGCCGACGTCGTGGTCTTCAACACCTGCGCGGTGCGCGAGAACGCCGACAACAAGCTCTACGGCAACCTGGGCCAGCTGCGCCCGGCGAAGACCGCGAACCCCGACCTGCAGATCGCGGTCGGCGGGTGCCTGGCCCAGAAGGACCGCGCGACCATCGTCGAGCGCGCCCCCTGGGTCGACGTCGTCTTCGGCACCCACAACATCGGCAGCCTGCCGGCGCTGCTCGACCGGGCCCGGCACAACAAGCGCGCCGAGGTCGAGATCCTCGAGTCGCTCGAGACCTTCCCCTCCACGCTGCCCACCCGCCGCGACTCGGCCATCGCCGGCTGGGTGTCGATCTCGGTGGGCTGCAACAACACCTGCACGTTCTGCATCGTGCCGAGCCTGCGTGGCAAGGAGCAGGACCGGCGCCCGGGCGAGATCCTCGGCGAGGTGGAGGCGCTGGTCGCCCAGGGCGTCGTCGAGGTGACCCTGCTCGGCCAGAACGTCAACACCTACGGCGTCGAGTTCGGCGACCGGCTGGCCTTCGGCAAGCTGCTGCGCGCCTGCGGAGAGGTCGAGGGCCTCGAGCGGGTGCGGTTCACCAGCCCACACCCGGCGGCGTTCACCGACGACGTCATCGCCGCGATGGCGCAGACGCCCAACGTGATGCCCAGCCTGCACATGCCGCTGCAGTCCGGCTCCGACCGGGTGCTCAAGGCGATGCGCCGCTCCTACCGCAGCGAGAGGTTCCTCGACATCATCGACAGGGTGCGCGCCGCCATCCCCGACGCCGCCATCACCACCGACCTCATCGTGGGCTTCCCGGGCGAGACCGAGGACGACTTCGCGCAGACCCTGAGGGTGGTCGAGGCCAGCCGGTTCTCCAGCGCGTTCACCTTCCAGTACTCCGTGCGGGCCGGTACGCCCGCCGCGACGATGGCCGACCAGGTGCCCAAGGCCGTGGTGCAGGAGCGGTTCGACCGGCTCATCGAGCTGCAGGAACGGGTGTCCTGGGCCGAGAACCGCACCGTCGAGGGCAGCGAGGTCGAAGTGCTCGTCTCGCCCGGTGAGGGCCGCAAGGACGGTGCCACCGCGCGGCTGTCCGGCCGGGCCCGCGACAACCGGCTCGTGCACTTCGCGGTGCCCGAGGGCTCTGAGCGCCCGCGCCCCGGCGACGTGGTCACGGTCGCGGTCACCTACGGTGCCCCGCACCACCTGGTCGCCGACAGCGGCGTGCAGGGCGGGGCCTATGCAGTGCGCCGCACTCGTGGCGGTGACGCCTGGGCGGCGCTGCAGGACGCCCCGGTGCCCGGCAAGCCGGCGGTGTCGCTGGGCATGCCGTCGGTGGGCCGCCCGAGCGCCCCGGCCGACTCGGCCACCGCCTGCTCGACCTGACCCCGGCCCGCCCGACCCGGCCCCACCCGACCCCACCCACGGCCGAGGCCCCCGACCGGTGGTCGGGGGCCTCGGTTGCGTCGTCGGAGGTGCTCAGGGCTCGCCGATGGCCCCGTCGGCCTTCGCCTGTGCCTGGTCGACCTGTTCGGCGTACTTGCCACCAGTC
The DNA here is from genome assembly GCA_963747405.1 of uncultured Actinomycetota bacterium. GTDB lineage: Bacteria > Actinomycetota > Actinomycetes > Actinomycetales > Dermatophilaceae > Fodinibacter. The sequence continues at coordinate 13,232 of CAVVFG010000018.1, read as the reverse complement.
GTGCTGTCGACGGCATCGCCGCCGCGCTCGATGGCCTGGTCGCTGAACTTCTCGACCTGGTCGGGGTGGTCTTCGGCCAGCCCGGAAAGCTTCTCCTTGGCGCTGTCAGAGAAACTCACGCGGCCTCCTCTCGCTCGGGAACAGGGCTCCCCGTGGGGAGTCCCTCCAGTAGACGCCAGTAACGGCGTGCGCGCCACCCCTTTGACACGCTCAGCTGGTCGGGTCGAGCCAGCCGTGCACGAGGGGCACGACGGAGGCGCCCTCCCCGCTGGCCGAGGCGACCCGCTTCATCGACCCCGCCCGGATGTCGCCGGCGGCGAACACGCCGGGCACGGTCGTCTCCAGGTTCGCCGGCGGCAGCCCGGCCACCCACCGCGACGTGGGGATGTCCCGCCCGGTCAGGACGAAGCCGCGCGCGTCACGCGCGAGCGCCGGCGGCAGCCAGTCGCAGCGCGGCTCGGCGCCGAGCAGCAGGAACAGCCCTCGGCACTCGCGTCGGCTCACCTCGCCCGTGGTGGTGTCGCGCACTCCGATCCACTCCAGGCGCCCCTCTCCACCGCCGTCGACGACCTGGGAGCAGGGCAGCACGTTGATGCGCGGGTTGTACGCGATCTCGCCGACCAGGTACGACGACATGGTCGCCTCGAGACCCTCGCGCCGCACCACGATGGTCACCGACCGGGCGAACTTCGACAGGTGGATGGCGGCCTGCCCGGCGGAGTTGCCGCCGCCCACGACGACCACGTCGTAGCCCTCCAGCTCGCGGGCCGCGCTCATTGCGCTGCCGTAGTAGACGCCGAGGCCGACGAGCGCCTCGACCGACGGCACCCTCAGTTTGCGGTACGTGACGCCGGCCGACACCACGACGGCGCGGGCCCGCACGTCACCGCCGTCGGTGTGCAGCACGAACGGCTCGCCGTCGGTGCCGACCTCGAGCTCGGTGACCGACCACCCGGTGAAGAAGCGCGTGCCGAACCGGATCGCCTGGTTGCGGGCCCGCTGTGCCAGCCGCATCCCCGAGATGCCCCGTGGGAAGCCGAGGTAGTTGCGGATCATCGACGACGTGCCGGCCTGGCCGCCCACCGCCTCCGACTCGAGCACGACCGTGGTCAGTCCCTCCGACGACGCGTAGACCGCGGCGGCGAGCCCGGCGGGACCGGCGCCGACGACGGCCACGTCGACCACGGCATCCAGCTCGATGTCGGTCGGGGTGCCGAAGGCGCGCAGCGCGACGTCCCGCACGCTGGTCGGCGAGAAGATCTCGCGGTCGACCGCCTCGACCAGCGGGAAGACCGGTGCGCCACCGGCGCGCTCGACCACGTCGCGGCCCTGCTCGCTGTCGGGGGAGTAGGTGCGGTTCGGCATCCCCATCCGGTCGAGGAAGTCGCGGATCGCCTGGGTCAGTGCGTCGGGGGCCGGGGTGACGATCCGCACCGTGTCGACCTCGGGGGCCGCCACCGTCGAGCCCCAGTCGGACAGCAGCTCGCACACCGCGGTGTGGAACTCCTCGTCGCGAACCCCCCGCGGCATCAGCAGGAAGGCGTCGTACTTGCCCTTGGCGAGCCCGCCGCGCAGCGCCGGCGCGTCGGCCAGGAAGTGCGACCAGTGCGCGGCGACCAGCCGGCGCGAGGTGGGGACCACCGTGCGCCAGAGCGCGAACGCCTCGAGCACGTGGTAGCCGGGCAGCTGCGACTCGGAGACGAACATGGCGACCTGGCCGCCGTCGGCCACCACCGCGCTGGCCACCTCCTCGGCCTGCTCCACGGAGGTGGTCGTCAGCACGTCGTAGTCACGCCGGTAGCGACCGAACTCGTCGGTGAGGAAGGCGGCGTGCTCGGGGGCCACGAGGACGATGGCGGGGTTCATCGCACGATCGTAGGAGTGTGTGGCTCCCGACGTCGCCGTCGGATGCAGGTTCGGGCTCTGTCAGAATCACCCGCATGGCCATCCGACCAGTCGTCATCACCGGGGAACCCGTCCTGCACCGGCGCGCCCAGGCCGTCGAGGTCATCGACGACGGCATCCGCGAGCTGGTCGCCGACATGTTCGACACCATGGATGCCGCGCGCGGTGTCGGCCTGGCCGCGCCCCAGGTGGGGGTGGGCCTGCGGATCTTCACCTGGCAGCTCACCAACGACGACGGCATCCCGCCGCGCGGCGTCGTGATCAACCCCTACCTCACCTCGGCCAAGCCCATCGTCGGCGAGCCCGACCCGCACGAGGAGGTCGAGGGGTGCCTGTCCGTACCGGGCGAGTCGTACCCCCTGCGCCGCGGGGAGGCGGCCTCCCTCACCGGGCAGGACCTCGACGGCGCCGAGCTGCACTACGAGGCCACCGGCTGGTTCGCCCGGATGCTGCAGCACGAGTACGACCACCTCAACGGGTTCTTGTACATCGACCGGCTCACCGGCAAGTGGCTGCGCAGGGCACGCAAGGCCGTCAAGGGCCACGGCTGGGGGGTGCCGGGCCTCACCTGGATGCCAGGGGAGGACCGCGACCCGTTCGGCCACGACGACGAGACCCCCGAGGACGAGCGCAGCGACTGACGTGGAGCGACTCGTGGTCGCCGTGGTCGGGCCGACCGCCACCGGGAAGTCCGACCTCGCGATCGCCCTGGCCCGGCGGCTGGGCGGTGAGGTGGTCGGCGCCGACGCCGCCCAGCTCTACCGGGGGATGGACATCGGCACCGCGAAGGTCCCGCTCGGGGAGCGCGGGGGCGTGCCGCACCACCAGCTCGACGTGCTCGACGTCACCCAGGAGGCCAGCGTCGCCTCCTACCAGCGGCACGCTCGCGCCGACATCGAGGCGGTCCTCGCGCGGGGTCGGGTCCCCGTCGTCGCGGGTGGGTCGGGGCTCTACGTGCGGGCGGCCCTGGACCGCCTCGAGATCCCGCCGACCGACCCCGCCGTGCGGTCCGCCCTTCAGGAGCGGCTGGAGCGGGAGGGGGTGGCCGTGCTGCTCACCGAGCTGCGCGCGGCCGACCCGGCCGCGGCCGAGGCGATCGAGCCCCACAACGCCCGGCGCGTGGTGCGGGCCCTCGAGGTGATCGCCCTGACCGGGCGCCCGTTCAGCGCCACCATGCCCACCCGCGACTTCGTGCGGCCCACCGTGCTCCTCGGGCTGCGCGCCGAGCGGGAGGTGCTCGACGTGCGGGTCGACCGCCGGGCCCGGCGGATGTTCGACGCCGGGCTGGTGGACGAGACCCGGGGGCTGGTCGACCTCGGCCTGCGCGAGGGGCGCACCGCCAGCCGGGCCGTCGGCTACGCGCAGGCGCTCGCGGTGCTCGACGGCACGATGAGCACGGCGGATGCCGTCGCCGACACCGCGCTGCGCACGCGGCGGCTGGTGCGCCGCCAGGAGTCGTGGTTCGGTGCCGACTCGAGGGTCACCTGGCTGGACCGGTTCGCCGGAGCGTGGGAGGACCTCGTCGACCGCGCGGTGGACCTGGTCGAGGAGGCCGCGTCGTCGGACCGGCGACCCGACCGACACAATGGTGCGCATGGCTGACCGGCTCACCTTCACCAAGGGACACGGCACGCAGAACGACTTCGTGCTGGTGCCAGACCTCGACGGCGCCCTCGGCCTCACCGCCGCCCACGCGGCCGCGCTGGCCGACCGGCGCGCCGGCATCGGCGGTGACGGCGTGATCCGGGTGGTGCCGGCCGACCTGGCCGACGACCCGGCCGTGCGCGCCCAGGCCGGCGCCGCCCGGTGGTTCATGGACTACCGCAACGCCGACGGAAGCCTGTCCGAGATGTGCGGCAACGGCACCCGGGTGTTCGCGGCCTACCTGCGCCGCGAGGGGCTGGAGACGGCCGACGAGTTCGCCATTGCCACCCGCGCAGGCGTCAAGCACGTCCGCGCCGACGGCGGCGGGTTCGCCGTCGACCTGGGGCCGTGGCGGCTGACCGACCCCCAGACCGCCGAGCGCGACGGCTTCGACGCCTTGGTGCACCTCGACGACGACGGCGACCCGTGCTCGGCGCTGCGCGTCGAGCTCGGCAACCCGCACACCGTCGTGGCGCTGCCCGAGGCCGTCGACCTCGACAACCTCGACCTCACCCGGGCCCCGCAGGTGCGCCCCGAGCCCCCGCACGGCACCAACGTCGAGCTCGTGCGCCCGATGGGGCCGGGACACATCGCGATGCGCGTGCACGAGCGCGGCGTCGGAGAAACCCGGTCGTGCGGCACCGGGGCCTGTGCGGCCGCCATCGCCACCAGCTTCTGGGCCGGCAGCCTCGACACCGGCGCCACCTGGCTGGTCGACGTGCCGGGCGGCCGGCTCACCGTGCGCCTACTGCCCGACCACGGCGTCGAGCTGGCCGGCCCGGCCGTGCTCGTCGCCGACGGCACGGTGGCGACGGCCCTGCTGCCCGACTGACGGACCGGCCGACACCCGGCCGTCCGCCCGGCGCGACAGGCCCCGAGGCCGGGGCTACGGTGCCGTGATGGGGACCCCACGCGCCGTCGCACCCGTGCGACCCACCCGCCGCTGACTCGCCGCCGGGCTGGCCCTCGGCGTCGCCGCCACCCTCGCGGTCGCGTCACCGAGCACCGCGGCGCAGGAGGGCCACGACCGCCCCGGTCACGGCGGGCGACCGCCGGTCGGCCACCAGCTGCCGAAGGTCGCCGTCATGACCGGCTCCGGGGCCGCGCTCGGGGTCACCGAGCCCTACTCGACGGGCATCGGGGGCGGCGGCTTCTTCGTCCACTACGACGCGCGCAAGCACCGCGTCGAGACCATCGACGGGCGGGAGGCGGCGCCCTCGACCCACGACGAGACGGCCTTCCTCGACGCCGCCGGCCAGCCGCTGCCGTTCGCCAAGGCCGTCAACTCCGGTCTGTCGGTGGGGGTCCCGGGCACACCGGCCACGTTGGAGCGGGCGGTCGACCGCTGGGGCAGCCGACGCCTCGGCACCCTCCTCCGGCCGGCCGAGCGCATCGCCCGCGACGGCTTCGTGGTCGACCAGACCTTCCACCAGCAGACGCTCGACAACGTCGCGCGCTTCTCCCAGTTCCCCGAGACGGCGAAGGTGTTCCTCCCCGGCGGCGTGGCCCCGGCCACGGGCTCGGTGTTCCGCAACCCCGACATGGCCAGGGCCTTCCGGCTGCTGCGCACCGAGGGTGTCGACGCGCTGTACCGCGGGCGGCTCGGGCGCGACCTCGTCGCCCAGGTGCAGCACCCGACGACCGCGCCCGGCGTGAGCGTGCCCGCCGGCGCGCTGACCACCCGCGACCTCGCCCGCTACCGCGTCCTCGACAAGGACCCGGTCCGCTCGCGCTACCAGGGCAAGGACGTCTACGGGATGCCGGTGCCCAGCAGCGGAGGCATCGCGGTCGGCGAGATCCTCAACCTCGTCGAGGCCTACGACGAGCGCACCGGCACGCCGACCAGCGGGGTCGACGACGTCCAGTACCTCCACCGCTTCTCGGAGGCCTCCGCCACCGCGTTCGCCGACCGCAACCGCTACGTCGGCGACGTGCGCGGCGTCCCGGTCAAGGAGCTGCTGTCGCAGCCCTTCGCCGACGAGCGGGCGTGCCTGTTCTCCGCCACCGCGGCGATGCCCCGGCCGGTGCCCTTCGGCAGCCCCGACGGCCGGTACTCCGACTGCGCGGAGGGCGCGCCGTCGGGCATCCTCCCGCACGACGGCACGTCGACGACCCACCTGTCGGTCGTCGACCGCTGGGGCAACGCCGTCGCCTACACCTCGACGATCGAGCAGACCGGCGGCTCGGGGATCACGGTGCCGGGCTGGGGGTTCATCCTCAACAACGAGCTGACCGACTTCGACTTCGTCCCGCTGGCCCCGGTGTGCCGGACCGAACCTTCCCGGCCCCTCGAAGCGGCCGCGCTCGTCGATGTCGCCCACGATCGTCCTCGATGACGGCCGGCTCGACCTCGTCGCGGGCAGCCCGGGTGGCGCCTCGATCATCACGACGACGGCCCAGATCCTCCTCGGCCACTACGAGCGGGACCTGTCCATCGGTGACGCCCTGGCCGCGCCGAGGCTCTCCAGCCGCAACGGGTCGAGCGAGCAGGCCGAGCCGGCGATCGCCGCCGGGCCCGTCGGGACGGGGCTGACGGGACTCGGCCACACGTTGACCTCCACCTCGGAGATCGGTGCGGCGACGGCAATCCAGGTGCTGGGCCACGGGAGGTACACGGCAGCTGCCGAGCCGACCCGGCGCGGAGGGGGCTCGGCGATGGTCGTGCGCCCCGACGGGCGTCACCCCTGACGGACCTCGAGCACGCGGCGCTCAGCGTCCCAGCGCTGACCTGACGTCCCGCCCGACGAACTCGACGAACCCCTCGAGGTCCGGCTCGTCCTCGGTGGGCTGGAACACCACGCTCGTGACGCCGATCGCCGCGAGCCGGCGCACGGCATCCGCCACGGTCGCCGCGTCGCCGGCCACGCCCCGGCCGAGGGCGCCGTCGGCACGGTCCCACCGGCGCAGCTCGCCGGCGAGGCGCTCCTCAGCCCCCGGCCCGGTCGTGGTCATCAGGTGAGTGACGACCGACATCCGGCCCGCGTCGGCGCCGTGACCTGCCACCCAGCCGGTCTGCGCCGCGGCCACCGCGTCGGCGAGCTCGGCATCCGAGGTGACCGACCCGATGATGATGCCGTCGCCCACCCGGCCGGCCAGCTCGAGTGTGCGCGGGCCGGTGCCACCCACGAGCAACGGGGTGCCCGCCTCGGGCGGCCAGTCCAGGCGCACCCGGTCGAGCGTGACGTAGCGCCCGGAGACGCTGACCTCGGCACCGTCGAGCAGCAGGCGCAGCGCCTCGGCGTGCTCGCGCAGCAGGGTGAGCGGTGAGGCGGCGCGCGCGCCGACCTGGCCCATCCACTCCTGCACGCCGTGGCCGATGCCGGGCAGCAGGCGGCCGGGGAAGAGCCGGTGCAGGGTGGCCAGCTCCATCGCCAGCAGCGCCACGTTGCGCAACGGCACCGGCGCCAGGCCGATGCCCACCCGTACTCGCTCGGTCCAGGCCAGGGCCGCGCCCGCCGCGGCGATGGAGGACTCCGTGAAGCAGTCCTCCCACAGCCACAGCTCGTCGAGGTGCCGGTCGGCCGCCGCGGCGAGCGGGCGCAGCGCCTCGGGCGGGAGCGTCGGCACGAGCACGACGCCGAGGGCGGGGACGGTGGTCTCGGTCATGGCTGCCTCACCTCGAGCACCCGGAAGCCCTTGCTCGAGGTCAGCCGGGTGCACGGCATCCCCAGCTCTGTGGTGATCCACCGCTGCAGGCTGTCCGAGCCCAGGTTGCGCTGCACGACGAGGTGGGCCACGCCGCTCGGTGCCAGCCGGGGCAGCCAGGTGCGCAGCAGCTCGTGCAGCACCGCCTTGCCGACCCGGATCGGGGGGTTGGACCGGATCAGGTCGAACCGCACGTCATCGGGGATGCCGTCCGCGGTCGTCGCGCGCACGCCGTCGAGCCCCAGCGCGGCCGCGGTGCGGCGGGTCAGGTCGAGGGCCCGCTCGTTGACGTCGAGGGCCCACACCGTGGCGGCCGGCGACGCAAGGGCGAGGCTGAGGGCGATCGGGCCCCAGCCGCAGCCGAGGTCGAGGAAGGTGCCGGTGGCCGGGGGCTCGGGCGCCTCGTCGAGGAGCACGGCCGTGCCCTTGTCCAGGCCGCCGGGGGAGAAGACGCCCGGCGCCACCTCCACGTCGACCACGCGCCCGGCCAGGCGGACGGTGGTGCGCCGTCGCTCGTCGGCGCTCGCCGGTGCGGCCGTGAAGTAGTGGTCGGGCGTCTCCATCGCGAGCACACGCTACCGAGCAGCGGAAGAAACCGTTGGCCGCGGGGCGTTTCGCAATGAGACCCTAGGGAGAACATGACTGCGAAGAACATCCTTTCCGGGCGGGCCGAAGCGCTCGCCGACGACACCGTCTACGACACCGCGACCCTCGATACTGCGACGCTTGACGACGCGGGCTTCGTGCTCGACGACGACGTCTCCTTCGACGGCGACCAGCTCGACCGCGAGGAGCGCGCCTCGCTGCGCCGCGTCGCCGGGCTGTCCACCGAGCTCGAGGACGTCACCGAGGTCGAGTACCGCCAGCTGCGGCTCGAGCGGGTGGTGCTGGCTGCCGTGTGGAGCGAGGGCACCGCCGACGACGCCGAGAACTCCATGCGTGAGCTCGCCGCGCTCGCCGAGACGGCCGGCTCCGAGGTGCTCGCCGGTGTGGTGCAGCGCCGGTCGAACCCCGACCCGGCCACCTACCTCGGCAAGGGCAAGGCCGCCGAGCTGCGCGACATCGTCATCGCCGAGGGCGCCGACACCGTCGTCTGCGACACCGAGCTCGCGCCCAGCCAGCGCCGGGCGCTCGAGGACGTCGTCAAGGTCAAGGTGATCGACCGCACCGCGCTGATCCTCGACATCTTCGCCCAGCACGCCAAGAGCCGCGAGGGTAAGGCGCAGGTCGAGCTGGCCCAGCTGCAGTACCTCCTGCCGCGGCTGCGTGGCTGGGGCGAGTCGATGTCGCGCCAGGCCGGTGGCCAAGCTGCCGGTGGGCAGGGCATGGGCTCGCGCGGCCCGGGTGAGACCAAGATCGAGCTCGACCGCCGCCGGATCAACACCCGCATCGCCAAGCTGCGCCGTGAGATCAAGGAGATGAAGACGGTCCGCGACACCAAGCGCGGCAGCCGCCGGGCCAACGCCGTGCCGAGCGTCGCCATCGCCGGCTACACCAACGCGGGCAAGTCCTCCATCCTCAACCGGCTGACCGGTGCCGGTGTGCTCGTCGAGAACCAGCTGTTCGCGACCCTCGACCCCACCGTGCGACGGTCCGAGACCCCCGACGGGCGCCTCTACACGCTCGTCGACACCGTCGGTTTCGTGCGTGCGCTGCCGCACCAGCTCGTCGAGGCCTTCCGGTCCACGCTCGAGGAGGTGGCCGAGGCCGACCTGCTGCTGCACGTGGTCGACGGCTCGCACCCCGACCCCGAGGGCCAGATCTCCGCGGTGCGCTTGGTGCTCGCCGACGTCGAGGCCACCGACGTGCGCGAGGTCATCGTCATCAACAAGGCCGACCTGGCCGACCCAGAGGTCATCGACCGGCTGCGCCGGCACGAGAAGCACTCGATCGTGGTCTCCGCCCGCACCGGCGCGGGGCTCGACGAGCTGCGCGCCCTCATCGCCGACGAGCTGCCCCAGCCCGACATCGACGTCGAGGTGCTCGTGCCCTACGAGCGCGGCGACCTGGTCAGCCGCATCCACGAGACGGGTGAGGTGCTCGCCAGCGAGCACGTCGCCGACGGCACCCGGCTCACCGCCCGGGTGACGCCCGACCTCGCCGGCGACCTCACGGCATACGCCGTCTGAGGGGCTCGCGCGGGCGTGGCCGCTCACGTCGTGAACGCGCTGGTCGCGAGGACTCCGGCCGGCTACCGCCGCCAGTACTCTCGCGACCGTGCAGGAGGCGCCTCGTGAGCTCGCGACGAACCGGCTGACTCTGCGGCCACCCAGGCCTGCTGACCGGGCGCTGTGGGTCGGGCTGCACCGCGACCCGGCGCCCTACGAGCACGCCATGTTCGCGTTGCCCGACCGCGACGAGGCCGACCGGTGGTTCACCGACTGCCTCGGCCGCTGGGAGAGGACGTGCTCAACCTCTACCACCGGCTGGCTTCCCAGCTGCACGGCCGGGGCTTGGCCTCGGAGGCGGCGTGGGTGCGCACGGCGCTCGCCGCGGGCCTGTCGCCGGGCGGCGCGGTGGATGCCGGGACCGGCCCGGCGTTGTGGACCGTGCTGCGGGCACCGCGGGTCGAGGCGCGCGCCCGGCGACGACCGCGACAGCGTGGTCATGGCTCGCCGGCTCGACGGCCGGTCGATGGTGGCCGATGGTCGGGCGTGACCCGGGTGGCGTCGGTCGCCGGCAGCGAGGCCCGGTCGCGCAGGGCCGCCTCGGCCAGCGCCAGCCCCGAGGCGCTGTAGATGTGCAGCACCGTGTCGGCGCCGTGTTCGAGCAGCTCCTCGACCTCGTCGTCGTAGCGCGCCACGGCCGCGACGGTCCCGGTGAAGTGGCGGGCGCGCACCACCGTGAGGGCGCCCAGGTTCGCGTGGTGGAAGGGCATCGCGAGCACGACGGTGCGCAGCGACCGCACCGCCACGAGCCGCTGCCACAGTGCGCTGTCGGAGGCGTCGCCCGCCACCACCTCGAGGCCCCGGGCACGCAGGTCGGCGACCCGTCGCTCGTCGTGCTCGATGCCGAGGACGCGCAGCCCCTCATCGGCCAGGCGGGTGTAGGCGCCGGCCCCGACGCGGCCCAGGCCGAGCACGAGCACGTCGACGTCGTGCAGCGGGATCGGTCGCTCCAGCGGGTCCAGGCGCTCGGTGTCGTGCTCCGGCCAGCGGGCCTGTAGGGCGTCCGCCCATCGCTCGCCGCGCCGGTTCACCGCTGTCGAGACCAGGAAGCTGGCCGCGACGGCCACGGACACCGTGGTGAGCCAGCCGGCCTCGAGTGTTCCGGTCGCGACGGCGGTGGCGGCCACGACGAGCGCGAACTCGGAGTTGTTGGCCAGGGCGAGCCCGGTCAGGGCGGAGGTACGCCGCCGCACTCCGAACACCGTCAGGAGCAGCACGTACAAGGCCGTCTGGACCGGCAGGAGGACCAGGAGCAGCAGCCCGGTGCCGAGCTGGCTGGGGCTGGGCACGCCCTGGAGGCCGATCGAGAGGAAGAAGGCGACGAGCAGCAGCTCCTTGACCGAGAACAACGACTTGACCAGGTCGCCGGCGCGCCGGTGCGAGGCGAGGAGCAGCCCCATCACGACGGCGCCCAGCTGCCCGTCGAGACCGACGGTCTCGAAGAGCAGGTAGCCGGGCACGAGGGCCACGAAGACACCGAAGAGCACCTGGAGCTCGCCGTGGCCCAGCCGGTCCCAGACGGCTGCGAGGGGGTACCGGGCCGGGACGAGCAGGACCAGCGCCAGGGCCCACGGGCCCGGAGGGCGGCCGTGGCTCAGGGCCACGTAGGCGACGACGGCGAGGTCCTGGACCACGAGGATGCCGATGGCGATCTGACCGTATCGGGACCGCGACTCGCTGCGCTCGTCGAGCATCTTTACGACGAGGACGGTGCTCGAGAAGGACAGTGCGAAGGCCAGGAGGAGGACCGTCGACGGCTCGAGCCCGGCGAACGCCGCCAGGCTCGTGAAGGTGAGCGCGCCGAGGAGGGCGGCACCCAGGGCGATCATGACGATGGTGTGCACCGTGGCCGTCAGCCAGACCTCGCGGCGCCACAGCCGGCGCACGTCGAAGGAGAGGCCGACCGCGAAGAGCAGGAGGGTCACCCCCAGCTCGGCCAGCGTCCCCACGGCGGGGTGCTCCTCGGTGCCGAGGGCCGCCAGGGCGAACCCGGCGACCACGAAGCCCACCAGGGGTGGCAGGTGCAGCAGGCGAGCGACGAAGCCCCCGACGAGCGCAGCCGCCAGGTAGGCGGCCCACAGCGTCATCAGGGAGCCACGGTGGTCAGCTCAGGCCGACGACGCGGCCCTCGTCGTCGACGTCGATGCGGTGCGCCGCCGGCACCTTGGGCAGGCCCGGCATCGTCATGATCTCTCCGGTGACGAGCACGACGAACCCGGCGCCGGCGGCCAGCCGCACCTCGCGCACCGTGACGGTGTGCCCGGAGGGGGCGCCGCGCAGCGAGGCGTCGGTCGAGAAGGACGACTGGGTCTTGGCCATGCAGATCGGCAGGTGGCCGTAGCCGGCGGCCTCGATCTGGTCGAGGCGGCGCCGCGCCCTGGGCTCGAAGGCCACCCGCGACGCGCCGTAGACCTTGGTCGCCACGGCCTCGGCCTTCTTCTCGAGCGAGAGGTGGTCGTCGTAGACGAAGCGCAGGTCGCTCCTGCCCTCGCGCACGGCCTCCACGACGCCGTGCGCGAGCGCCTCGGCGCCCACCCCACCGTCGCGCACGTGGGTGGCCTCGTAGGCGCGCACCCCCTCGTGCGAGCACATCCGCACGACGAGGTCGACCTCGGCGTCGGTGTCGGTGGGGAACCGGTTGACGGCGACGACCGGGGTGAGCCCGAAGACCCCGCGCACGTTGTCGAGGTGGCGCCGCAGGTTCGTCATGCCGGCGCCGACGGCGGCGAGGTCCTCGCGGTCGAGCTCGGCCGCCGGCACGCCACCGTGGAACTTCAGGGCCCGGATGGTGGCGACGACGACCGCGGCCCCGGGGCGCAGGCCGCTGGCCCGGCACTTGATGTCGACGAACTTCTCGGCCCCGAGGTCGGCGCCGAACCCCGCCTCGGTGATCACCCAGTCGCCGAGCTTGAGGGCGGCCCGGGTGGCCATCACCGAGTTGCAGCCGTGGGCGATGTTGGCGAACGGGCCGCCGTGGATGAAGGCCGGCGTGTGCTCGAGCGTCTGGACGAGGTTGGGGGCGAGGGCGTCGCGCAGCAGCACGGTCATCGCGCCGTCGGCCCGCAGGTCGCGGGCGGTCACCTGCTCCTTGCCGCGGGTGTACCCCACCACGATGTCGCCGAGCCGGCGCTTGAGGTCGGGCAGCGAGTCGGCCAGGCAGAGGATCGCCATCACCTCGGAGGCGACGACGATGTCGAAACCGTCTTCACGGGGTACCCCGTTGGTGACGCCGCCCAGGCCCACGACGATGTCGCGCAGGGCACGGTCGTTGAGGTCGACGACGCGCTTCCAGGTGACCGTGCGCGGGTCGATGTCGAGCGAGTTGCCCTGGTGCAGGTGGTTGTCGAGCATCGCGGCGAGCAGGTTGTTGGCCGCGCCGATGGCGGCGAAGTCGCCGGTGAACGCCAGGTTGATGTCGACCATCGGCACCACCTGGCTGTAGCCGCCGCCGGCCGCGCCGCCCTTGATGCCGAACACCGGGCCCATCGACGGCTCGCGCAGGGCGACGATGCTCTTCTCGCCCAGGCGGCGCAGGGCGTCGGCAAGACCGACCGAGGTGGTCGTCTTGCCCTCGCCGGCGGGGGTGGGGGACATCGCCGTGACGAGCACCAGGTGCCCGTCTGGCCGGCCCTCGAGGGTGCGCAGGTAGGGCAGCGAGACCTTGGCCTTGGTGTGGCCGTACGGGACGAGGGCCTCGGCGGGGATGCCGAGGTCGTCTCGCGCGAGGTCGGCGACCGGGGTGATGTCGGCCGCCTCGGCGATCTCGATGTCGGACGGGAACGGGACCGGTGCGTCGACGTCGATGCTCACGCGCCCCATCGTGGCACTCGGAGCCGCCGATGACCCGCAATTGGGGGCAGTCGGGGCCTG